>NZ_JAINZZ010000013.1 GCF_019890725.1 Actinacidiphila acidipaludis | reverse complement strand
CCGGCGGATCACGCCGGCGGGGCCCGCCGTTCACCACTTGCGGCCCGTTACGGTGTGACCGCGAGGGCGAAGACGTGGATCGCGGGCTGGTTGGGCAGGGTGACCGTGCGCACGGTCTTCCCGGCGGTCAGCGGGACGGTGTTGGAGAACACCCGATAGGTGACTCCGTAGTTGGCCGGTCCGGCCTGGGTGTTGCGGTGGTCCATGGCCAGGGCGGTCTTGGCGCCGTAGTCGGTCGTGGTGGAGCAGCACCAGTTCGGGAAGCCGAGGGTGCCGGTGCTGGTGGTGCCGTCGGTATAGGTCACCACGACCTGGCCGGAGGTGAAGCCGGTCTCGGTGCCGAGGAAGGCCAACGCGCTTCCCTGACCGGACAGTTCGATCGCCTCGCCGGCGGTCGCCACGTTGTCCGGGGTGCCGGGCGCGGCCGTCGGCCATGTGAACGTCAGGCCGTTGGCGGTGATCGTGGCGCCTGGGGTGGCGCCGGCCGCGGCGAGCGCGTCGGCGGAGTAACTGTCGCCGCCGCCGTCGAGGTTGCCCGGCGCGGTGTCGCTCTCCAGCGTCGCCCCCACGTTGTTGAACGCGTCGGCGAGCGTCGGGTACGGCACCACCGAGGTGATGGTCAGCGGGCCGCTGACCGAGTCGCCGCCGGCCGCTCCCGCGACGTAGCGCGCGGTGGCGGTGACGGTGCTGACGGTGGTGCCGGGCGCCGCCCTGGGCGCCGTGACGGTGACCTTGGCGGTGGCGGTCTCCCCGGCCCCGACCCGGTTGACACGGACCGTGGACGGGGTGACCGTCCAGCCCGCGGGGGCGGTCAGGGCGATCGTGGTGTCGGACAGTCCGGTCGGGCCGAGGTCGGACAGGCCCAGGGTGTAGGTGCCGGGGTGGTCGGCGGTGCTGACGTCGTGCCAGGTGATCGTGGTGGCGGGAGCGGTGAAGCGGTCACCGCCGGGGCTGACCCGGTAGAGCACGGTGGCGTGCGGCGGGACGTCGGCGGCGATGGTGCCGGTGGTCCGGGTGACGTGCTTGGCCACCAGGTCCTTCAGGACGAACGACGAGCCGGGGCCGAACCCCGCGGTGGCCGCGGAGGTGGTGATGGTCTGCGCGGAGTCGGACGTGTTGAACAGTGCGACGGCGCGGTCGCCGTTGGCCAGCGGCTTGGAGAGCACGTCGTAGCCGTCGCCCTGCTGGACGAGGCGGCCCTGGAGTCCCTCGGGGTCCTGGTCGACGGCGATGACGTCGCTGTTGCCGAGGACGCTCAGGGCGTCGGCGGACAGGTGGGTGAGGTCGGTGCTGGAGATCAGCGGGGCGGCCATCACCGACCACAGCGACATCTGGCTCTGGATCTCGTCGCGGGTCAGCCCCGAGTCGCCGGCCAGCAGGAAGTCCGGGTCGTTCCACCGGCCGGGACTCTGCAGGCCGGCCAGCCCCACGTTGTAGCCGTAGTTGTACTTCAGGGAGCTCCACTTGGCGGCGGCGCTCTCCTGGCCGAGGGCGACGTCCGCGCCCTCCCGCCACAGGTTGCCGACCTGCGCGGACCAGCCGATGACCTTGTCCCAGTCGGGCCCGTCCTCGAAGTAGGCGGGCGCGGAGACCGAGAAGACCATCGGGCGGCCGGTGTTCAGCATCGCCTGGCTCCACGCCGCATAGGTGTCGTGGTAGCTCTGCTCGTCCGTCTCGCCGGGCTTGGTCGGCACGTTGCAGCCGTCGAGCTTGACGTAGTCGACGCCCCACTTCGCGAACAGGTCGGCGTCCTGCTGCCAGTGGCCGAGGGAGCCGGGGTAGCCGCCGCAGGTGGCCGTGCCGGCGTCCTCGTAGATGCCGAACTTCAGCCCCATCGAGTGGAGTTGGGCGCCGACCCAGTCCATGCCGTGCGGGAACTTCACGGGGTCGGAGACGAGGTTGCCCGAGCTGTCGCGGGCGTGCGCCATCCAGCAGTCGTCGGTGGTGACCGTGTCGTAGCCCTTGGCGGCGAGGCCGCTGCTCACCAGGGCCCGCGCGTTGCCGAGGATGGTGTTCTCGTCGATGTCGCACTGGTAGTACGACCAGTCGTTCCATCCCATGGGCGGGGTGGGCGCGTAGTTGGGGTACTGCGCGGCGGTCGCGGGAGTGGCCGCGGCCCCTGAGGGGGCGGCGGCCACGAGCCCGGCGACGGCGATGGCGAGCGAGCCACAGCCGGCGGCGGCTCTGCGCAGCCGCCGGGCAAGGGGTGATGTCACGGGGGCAACCTCACTGATCGGTCGGGCCGCTCACGCGGCTGATCCAGAACCGTTGCGAGGACCATCTAGGCAGCAATGCGCAGAGCTGACAAGAGTGTTGCCACAACACGCAGAAACACGCAGCACCACACAGGCAGTGCGCAGTCGTCGGAGCTGCCGGGACGTCAGGCAGCGCCGAGCGGCGAGCCGGTGACATTCCGGCCGAGCCGTGGAGGAGGGCGGCAAGGGACGTCGGGCCGGCCCATCGGAACGGCGGGGAGGGGTCAGACGCGGGGGGAACAGCCGGCGGCCGTCAGACGCAAGTCACCTCGACGCCCTGCGCGGTGAACCGCTCGACGAGCTCGTCCGGCGCGTCCTTGTCGGTGATCAGCACGGCGATCGCGGCGATGTCGCAGACCTGGGCGAACGCCCGCTTGCCGAGCTTGGTGGAGTCGGCGACCACGATGACCTTCTCGGCGCGCTCGGCCATGGCCCGGTTGGCGCTGGCCTCGCCCTCGTCGTGGGTCGCCGCGCCGAACACCGGATCGACCGCGTTGACGCCGATGATCGCGTAGTCCAGGGAGATCGCCTGCAGCACCATGGTGGCCAACGGGCCGGTCAGCTCGTAGGAGTTGGGCCGTGCCACACCGCCGGTGACCACGGTCTTCACATACGGCCGGACGGCCAGCTCGTTCGCGATGTTGATCGCGTTGGTGACGATGGTCAGGGCGGTGGCGGTGCCCCGGTCGGCCAGGTCGGCGCGGATCGCCAGCTCCCGGGCGACGTCCGACGCGGTCGTCCCGCCGTTGACGCCGACCACCGCTCCCGGCGGGACGAGGCCGGCCGCCGCCTTGGCGATGCGGTGCTTCTCGTCGGCCTGGCGGGCGGCCTTGTAACGCAGCGGCAGATCATAGGCGACACCGCTGAGCACGGCCCCGCCGCGGGTACGGGTCAGCAGTTGCTGGCGGGCGAGCTCCTCCATGTCGCGGCGGACGGTGGCCGTGGAGACCTCCAGCAGTTCGGCCGCCTCGGCGACCTGGATGCGGCCCTTCTCCCCCAGGATCTCCAGCAGCCGCGTCCACCGCTCGTGCGTCCCCATCGCCGCTCCACTTCCCGTCTTCCCCGCTCGGAAGGCCGAGAGTATCGCGCACCCGGTCACGGAGCACTGGCCCTGCGGAGACTTGCTCATTCATGACACATCGCGCACCGATGCGTCATCATCGCTCACGATGTCGCACCGGACGCCAGGCGGGCACCGGGCCGGGGCGCTGAGCACTTACGCGCCGCGAAGTGCGCAACGGGACGGCGCAGTCGTCACGACGGTGGCGCGTCGGCGGCTCACCGAGAACACGGGCGCGCGGGATGCGGGACGCGGAACGCGGCGGGGTTGTCGGTGGGCGGTGCGACGATGGGTGGATGCTGAGCATCGGTTCGGTGGTGGTGGGTGTCGCGGACGTGGCCCGGGCGGCGGCGTTCTGGCAGGCGGCCCTCGGATATGTGCCGCGCGAGGAGATGACCGACGACTGGGTGGTGCTGGTCCCGGCCGCGGGGACGGGTCCGCAGGTTTCCCTCGGCCTGAGCGAGACGCCCCTGCAGGAGCGGCCACGCGTCCACCTCGACCTGTACGCCGGGGACGCGGCGGACCAGGCCGCGGAGGTGGAGCGCCTGCTCTCCCTGGGCGCCACCCGCGTGGACTGGGACCTCTACCCGGAGGACCCGGACTTCGTGGTCCTCGCGGACACCGAGGGCAACCGCTTCTGCGTGATCGACACCGGCCACGGCTGACCACCGGCCGCCGCCCGGGCCCGGGCCATCCCGTTCAGGGCGCCCGCCCGGACCACCCCGCCCCGGGCCATCGGACTCAGCGGCACGCTGTTCCGGGCGGCTCGCGCGGAAGGCTGGGCGGTCACTCACGCCGCGTCGTGGAAGACCAGCCCGAGGGTGTGCCGGCGGCCCGACCGCACCGTGCTGACGCCGTGCCGCATGGGCGCCGTGGACCAGCCTCGGCTCGACCGCACGGGGCGGTCTCGGGTGGTGAACACCAGGCCGCGCCCCTGGGGCAGCACGGTGGCGGACCCCCTCGACTGGGCGCGGGGCCGCTGCTCGGTCATCAGGAACTCGCCGCCGGTGAAGTCCGCGCCGGGCGCGTCGAGTCCCACGACCACCTGCAGCGGGAAGACCATGTCGCCGAAGACGTCGCGGTGCAGGGCGTTCCAGTCCCCCGCGCCGTACCGCAGCAGGATCTGCGCCGACCGCGTCTGGCCGGCCTCGTGGCACATCGCGATCCACTCGTCGAGCCGGTCCGGCCACGGGGCGGGCCGGCCGAGCCGGTCCGCCCACGTGCGGGCGACGGGCAGCAGCAACGGGTAGAACGCGGCGCGCAGAGCGGCGACGGGCGCGGGCAGGTCGTGGGTGAAGTACCGGTACCGGCCGGATCCGAAGCGGTGGCGGGCCATGTCCACGGTCGAGCGGAAGAGCGACTCGTCGTCGTACAGGCCGGCGATCGCGTGGCACTCCCCGGCAGTGAGCAGCGGGCCGGTCAGCGCGCTGCCGTGGGCGTCGAGTTCGGCGCCGACGGCGTCCCAGTCGGTGGCGGCCACGCGTGCGGCGAGGGTGCCGGCGTTCCGGCGGACGGTCGTGGTCATGGTGCTGGTCCTCCGCTGTGCGGTGCGGTCGAGCCGGGCGCCTGGGCCTTCCGCGTCCGGGCCGTACCGCGTCGGTCTCCCCCAGCGTCGGCCCTCGCCCGCGCCGGTGCTGGCGGGATTCGGACGCCACGGCCTCCGTTCCGGGCCGCACCCCACCGAGCCGGAGACGCCGTCACCCTCTTGACAGGTGACGCAACGGGACGCGAGACTGAACCCGTCATCACCGGTCTGACCGGTGTCTGGCCGGGGGCCAGGGACATGGGACCACAGGAGGACGAGATGACTCACGAGAAGCTCGCGGACCGCGAGGCCGCGGCGGCACGCCGGGCACGGTTCGGAACCCTGCCGGAGCACATCCGGCTGGAGGACACCGTCGAGGTCAGGCCGGTGGCCCCGGCCCCGGACCGGGACACCTTCAGCGCCGACGACTGGCTGGTGCACACCACCCTCTGAGGCATCTGAGACATCTGAGGCAATGTGTGACCCTGAGTACACGCGCGGAGGACCGCGTCAGCACGCCTCGGCGATCAGCAGCGCGATGTCGTCCGGGTGGTCCGGCGGCGGAAGCGCCGACAGCAGCCGGTCACAGGTGTCCTGCAGGGGGATGCGCGGCTGGGTGAGCAGATCCAGCAGGGCCCGCAGCCGTTCCTCCAGGTGGTGGCCGCGGCTCTCGACGAGGCCGTCGGTGTACAGCACCAGCCGGTCACCGGGCTCGAGGTCCACGGTGGTCGTCGTGAACGGCACCCCGCCCACTCCGAGCGGCACCCCGGCCGGGAGGTCGAGCAGGACCGGCGGCCGGTGCGCGTGGGCCAGCACCGGCGGCGGATGGCCGGCCAGCGAGATGCGGCACTGGGCGCGGTGCGGGTCGTACACGGCGTAGACGCAGGTCGCGATGATCTCCTCGAGCTCGTGCGTGGCCTCGTCGAGGTGGTGGAGTATCTCGGACGGGTCGAGGTCGAGCCGGGCCAGGGTGCGGGTGACGGTGCGCAACTGGCCCATGGTGGCCGCGGCGTTGATGCCGTGGCCCATGACGTCGCCGACCACCAGCGCGGTCTTGCCGCCGGCGAGCCGGATGGTGTCGAACCAGTCGCCGCCCGCCTCCTGCGCGGTCCCGGCCGGCTGGTACCGGTAGGCGACCTCCAGCCCGGCCAGCTGCGGCGGGCGCTGCGGCAGCAGGTGCCGCTGGAGGGCCACCGCGGCGTGGCGCTGCCGCTGGTACCAGCGCGCGTTGTCGATGCAGACGGCCGCCCGCGCGGCGAGTTCGCCCGCCAGCACGGCGTCGTCCTCGGTGAACGGGTTGGGGTTGCGGGTGCGCGCGAGGTCCAGGACGCCGAGGACCTGGCCGCGGGCGATCAGCGGCACGATCAGGTACGAGTGCAGCCCGGCCTCCTCCCAGGCCGCGGCGGACTCCGGGTCGCGGGCGATGCGCCGCAGGTCCCCCGGCAGGACACGGGCGACGAGGATCGGGCGCCGGGTGCGGGTGGCCTGCGTGACCAGCCGGTGGGCGGCGTAGGAGGCGATCTCGCCCGCGGGGTCGGCCGCGCCGACGGCCTCCATGTGATACGACGAGGCGACCGCCAGGGCGCGGAAGCGGGCCGGGCCGTGGCTGGGCACGGCGGGGTCGTCCTCGCGCAGCACGGAGTCCAGGACGTCGACCGCGGCCACGTCGGCGAGGTCGGTCACCACGACGTCGGCGAGTTCGCGGGCCGTGCGTTCCAGGTCGAGCGTGGTGCCGATGCGCACCGAGGCGTTGGCGATCACCGCCAGCCGCCGGCGCGCCTCCGCCGCCTCGGAAGCCGCCCGGAACTGGTCGGATATGTCGACGACGGAGATGGCCACGCCGATGACGCGGCCCGAGGGGTCGTCGAGGCGGTAGTAGGACACGGACCAGGTGTGGTCGACGTCCGGGTCCGCGGCGGTGCGGCCGCTGCGGATCCGGTCCAGCAGCGGCTCGCCGCTGGTGAGCACCTGCCGCATGTCGGCCTCGATGGCGTCGGTGTCCAGCATCGGCACCACGTCGCGGACCGGGCGTCCCAGATGCTCGGCGGCGGGAACCCCGGTGATCTCCTCCATGACCGGATTGACCAGCACGTAGTTCAGGTCGCCGTCGAGCACGGCCAGGCCGATCGGCGAGTGGGAGACCAGGCCGACGGTGAGGGCCACGTCGCGTTCGAGGTCGCGCAGGGTGGTCTCGTCGGTGGCCAGGCCCAGCGCGAAGAAGTCGCCGCGCTCGTCCTGCAGCCGGACGTTGCGGAACTCCACCGGACGGGTGCTGCCGTCCTTGTGGCGGATGGGGAAGACCCCGGCCCAGGCCTCGCCGCCGGTCATCACCTTCTCGAACAGCGACAGGACGATGTCGAGGTGCTCCTCGGCGACCATCATCCCGGCCGCCTCACGGCCCAGGGCCTCCTCGGCGGTCCAGCCGAAGATCTGCTCGGCCTGCGGGCTCCACAGCACGATCCGGCCGCGGGCGTCGAGCACCACCGCCGCGACGCCCAGCACGTCCATCAGACCGCCGGGCTCCGACGTGATCACACCCCCGGGGTCGGCCACGGCCCGCAGGCCGTCGGAGGTACTCGCCACGCGGCCTCCTTTCCCCAGGTCACCGCACCACGCGCGCCACCGCTTCGCGGCGGCCGCGACGGGCCATATCTGCATCCTGCGCGCACGTCCCATGGTCTCTCCGCCCCACCCGGGCGGCAGCCCGGGAGCCTCGGTCCGCTCAGGCGGACCGGTGCCGGATCCAGACGTCCGGCTCACCGTACCCGCCGCGCCCGGCGCCGGGACCCCGGGCGGCGATCCGGTCGCCGTCCGTCGCCGCCGTGCGGCGGGCGGGGAAGCTCTCCGCCGTCCGGCCGGGCAGCGCGTTCCCGGCCAGGTCGTCCAGGACGAGGACCGGCCGGCTCTCGCCGGTCTCGCGGGCCCGGCCGATGAGCTCATGCCGCTCGGCGGGCGTCGTGACGCGCAGGGCGCCTGGGGAGTCCATGCGTGCACTGTAGGGCTCTCGTGGCGCGGCGGGGCCCCGGGGGGCGGTAATTCCCCTCCGGGGCCCCTGAGTTGTGACAGCCAGGGCGGATCCGTGGGGCCGGCTACGAGGTCTACACCTCGGTCGATCCGTCGACCGGCGCCGGCCACGCGTGCGACGCCACGCACGGAACGACCGTGGAGAGCAGCGGGATCCAGCTCTACGCCGGCGGGTGGACCCGCGCGACAGCGCAGAACGCGCCGCTGTCCTCGGCGCCGCCCTGGGCGGCGGCCAACGCCTGAGTCCGGGAGGGGCTCCCGCCGGGACCGGCGGGACTGTCAGTGGCGGCGACTACGTTCTCAGATGTCGCCAACGACCACTGCGTACGGGCCATTCGGCCCGTACGGCTCCCGACCCCACGCCCTCCGTGAAGGGGACAGCCATGTCCACTGCCGCCGCCGTCAACACGCCGACCACGACGTATCTGGAGCTGTCGGAGGAGGGAAATGGCTCGCACAAGTTCTACGAGGTGGTGCGTGACGGCACCGAGGTGACGATCACCTTCGGCCGCATCGGCGAGCCGGGCCAGACGAGGACGACGGCGTACGCCACCGCGCAGCAGGCGGAGGCCGAGGCGGCGAAGAAGATCGGCGCCAAGGTCCGCAAGGGGTACGCGCCCGCGGTGCGCGGCGTGCGCCAGCGGCGTGCGGTGACCCGGCGGGAGATCGTCAGCCGCCGCTCCACCGCTGAACAGGCCCCGCTGCTCTGGCGTTTCCGTTCCGGCTCGCCCGCGTTCGGGATCTTCGTCGACGACGAGCGGGTGTGGGTCGGCAACCAGGCCGGTGACGTCTTCACCCTCACGCCCGGCGGCCGGGTCACCGCGCGCTTCGGCCTGCCGGACGGCGTGAAGTGCATCGTGGCCGACGACTTCTGGATCTACGCGGGCTGTGACGACGGCCGGGTGTACGACCTCAGCGGCAAGGTCCCGCACGTGGCGTACGAGATAGCCGACGACGTCGACATCTACTGGCTCGACATCCACGACGGCGTGCTCGGGGTGTCCGACGCCCGCGGCGGGGTGACGACGGTCGACCACGAGGACGAGTTCCAGTGGCGGCGGGCCGGCCACGGCACCCACGCCTGGATGGTCCGGTGCGACGACGAGGGCGTCTACCACGGCGACTCCCACGGCGTGGCCATGTACGGCGCGCGGGACGGCGCGCCGCGCTGGACCACGCCGACCCAGGGCCAGGTGCTCTTCGGCTGGCAGGAGCGGGACGAGGTGTTCGCCGGCACCTCACGCGGCTGGGTGCACCGGCTCGCCAAGGCCGACGGCGCGGAACGGGCCCGCTACCGCTGCGACTCCGCGGTGTTCTCCTGCGCGACCTCGCCGGACGGCCGTTACGTCTTCGCCGGCGACAACCACTCGTCGGTGTACTGCTTCTCCGCGGACGGCACCCGGCTGTGGAAGCTGGCCACCGGCTGCGGTTCCGCGTACTCGATGCAGTACCGCGACGAGCGCCTGTACCTGGTGACCACGGACGGCTCGCTGGCCTGCATCGACGCCGGCGAGACCGCGGTGCGCGAGGCGCGGGCCGGACGGCTGCCCGACACCGCGGACATCAAGGCCACCGGCTGGGAGCGTGTGGTGCCGGCCCGCGCGGTGGAGACCGTGGTCGTGGACGCGGGCGCGGCCGCGGCGGGCGGCGTGGTCGTCGAGTGCTACCAGGAGGGCGCGCGCACCCGCGTCCGGGTCGTCTCGCCGGGCTACGACCCCGCGTGGCACGTCCAGTTCCCGAAGGACATCCGCACACCGGGCGTCCGCTACCTCGTCACCGAGCTGCACGCCGCCTCCCGCGGCGGCTTCTACCGGACCCGCGGTGAGATCCGCCGCCTGGGCTGACGCCGGTCGAAGCGCCCCGGCCGTCCTGGCCGTTCTGGCCGTCGTTTCCGTCCTGGCGCCCAGCCTCCGGGGCCGAGCGGGTCAGGCGAAGGCCGGGGCCCCACCCCGCGGGCCCCGGCCGTCCCCCGTTCGCCCGCTCGCGCCGGGGGCCTTCAGGCCCACGCGGTGTAGCGGCCGTCCACCCGGATCGCCTGGATTCCGCTGACGTAGCGGGCCCCGCAGCGGTCCTGGGGCAGGACGAGTTGGGGTCCGGCGCGGTCCAGCCGGTTCCCGTCGAGCGTCACGGCGAGCAGGACCGGAGCTCGCCCGAAGTCGGGGTCGATCTCCGCCCAGGACAGCACGGCGCGGTGGCCGTCCACGCCCCGGACCGCGATGAGGAACCGCAGCCGGTCTTTGCGGCGCCCGGGGTCGAAGCCCGGGCCGGCGTCGCTGAGGACGTCGTGCAGGAGCGGACCGGTGAAGGTGTGCTGCTGGACGCCGCTGGTGGCGCACTCGAAAGCCACCGTCGCGCTGTGCTGCCGCCAGACGAGGAGTTCCGCCACGGTCAGGCGGGCCGGCCGCGCCAGATCGCCCGACAGCACGACCTCCGCCGTCGGGCCGGCCGACGACTCGCCGGCCGTGGCAAGTGACCATCCCACGGCACCCACCTCCTCGGGCAGAGGACTACCCGCGCCGACCCCCGAGGCAAACGCACATGCGACGAAGCTCGCCGCAACACACCGCAGATGCAAGGCGGTTCGCCAGTCGCCACTCGCAGATGCGGAACAGCGAAAGGAAAGCCCCGCCACTCTGGGGAAAGGAGTGGCGGGGCTCTGCGACGGGCCAGGCCCCGTCACAGGTGGGACGGGTCAGCCACGAAGGTCACGGCCCCCGTGGTTGCTGCCCGGGGTGTTGCCGTGGTGGTCACCGAGGTTCGTGCCGTGGCTGGCGCCGCGGTCGTCGCCCCTGTGGTCCCCACGGTTGTCGCCCCGGTTGTCACCGCGGTTGTCGCCCCGGTTGTCACCGCGGTGGTCGCCCTTGTGGTCACCGCGGTCGTCACCACGGTGGTCCCGGTCGTCACCACGGTGGTCCCGGTCGTCACCACGGTGGTCCCGGTTGTCGCCGCGGTGGTCGCGGTCGTCACCCTTGTGGTCCCGGTGGTCACCCTTGTGGTCGTTCCGGTGGTCCACGGGGTAGCCGCCGCGGTGGTCGCGGTCACGGTCGCGGTCACCACGGTGGTCCCGGTGACCCCAGGACTTGGTGTCGACGAGGCGGCCGAAGCTGTCGCGCAGCGTCGCGGTGTCGTCGTTGTCCCACGCGTAGGTGCGACGGTCCTGGTAGACGTCGGTCCGGGTGTCGTGACCGATGCCGGTGTGGACCCGCACCGAGGCATGGCCGGCCAGCCGGAGGTGGTGGAACCGGTAGGCGTGGTGGTCGTCGCCGGACAGGGTCCAGCCCGACAGGTCCACGCTGTACCGGCCGACGTTGACGACCGTGACCCACTCCGCGTTCAGCGAGGTGTTGCTACGGTTGTCGAACCCGGGGCTGTCGTACTGGATGGCTCCCAGCACGACCTGGGAACGCACCGGGTAGTGGCTGCGGCCGTGGTCCGCGGCGGCGGCGGGCATCGCCGCTGCGGCGATCGCGGCACCGGCGACGATCGTGGTCGCAGCCAGACGGGAAGCGAGACGGGACACTCCTGTCCCCTTTCAGACAGGGCACACCCCTTGGGAAGGGTGCGCCGGTGGTACTCCTCCCCGGCACGAGCGCCGAGGAGGAAACCACCGTGACTCGGACAAACCCGCCGTCCCCACGCAAACACCCCTTGTTACAGTTCGCGGACATCTCCGTGACTCTCGGCTGTGGGACGCACGCACCGCCGCGTCCGGGCGCGCCGGATCGCGTTT
Source organism: Actinacidiphila acidipaludis (assembly GCF_019890725.1). Classification (GTDB taxonomy): domain Bacteria; phylum Actinomycetota; class Actinomycetes; order Streptomycetales; family Streptomycetaceae; genus Actinacidiphila; species Actinacidiphila acidipaludis. Next base: position 131,548 of record NZ_JAINZZ010000013.1, on the reverse strand, counting down.
CGCCCGGCAGGAGCCCCTGCGCCACCCCGAACAGCCGTACGCCGCCGCCGCGTCCGCCGCCGGGCCCTGGGTAACAGCCGCGGTCGAGAAGCGGGATCAAGCGACAGACACGCCCGCCGTCCGGGCGGCTGCGGGGCCTCCCGGCAGCAGGTCAGCGGCAAGCGCCGTGTGCCGGACATCGGAGTACGCGCACGAAACTGTCGGGCGGCGTCGAGTGGGCACTGCACTGCTGCGTCGTGCTGACCACCGCGTCCGCCCCCGTACCCGCCGCGCGGCTGGCCGAGCTGCACGACGTCTCGGGCAGCTACCTGGCCAAGCAGTTGCAGGCGCTGTCGCGGGCGGGACTGGTGAACTCGGTCCAGGGCAAGGCGGGCGGCTACGTCCTCACCCGCTCCCCCGAACTGCTCAGCGTCCTGGAGGTCGTGGCGGCCGTCGACGGGCCGCAGCCCGCCTTCGTCTGCACGGAGATCCGGCAGCGCGGCCCGCTGGCTGCCGCACCGGAGGACTGCACCCGGCCGTGCGCCATCACCCGGGCGATGGCCTCGGCCGAGGCCGCGTGGCGGGCGGCACTGCGGGACGTCTCGGTCGCCGACCTGGCCCGCGGGGTCGACGAGGACTACGGCCCCACCGCGCTCGCGGGGATCAGCGGGTGGCTGGCCGTCCCGGACGACCGCAGCGGCGACAGCGGAGGTCCCGCTGCCGGCCGCTGACCGGCCGGGAGCGGGACCCTCTCCGTCGTAGCTCCGCCCGTACGCCCTTCAGGGTGCGGCGGTCAGTCCGAGGTGGACGCCCCCGCAAGGTCGGTGAGCGGTACGTCGGTGTCCGCCAGCCGGTCGGTGTCGACCGGCTTCCCCGCGGTGATGATGGCGCGGATGGGATCGGTCACGTCCCACACGTTGACGTTCATCCCCGCCAGCACGCGGCCGTCGGAGAGCCAGAAGGCGATGTACTCGCCGCCGTCCGGCTCGCCGCGGAACACCACCTGGTCGTAGCCCCCGGCCGGCACGTAGCCGGTGTACTCCATGCCGAGGTCGTACTGGTCGGTGAAGAAGTACGGCAGCCGCTCGTAGGCGGCGTCCTGGCCGAGCATCGCCCTGGCGGCCGTCAGCGGCTGGTTGAGCGCGTTGGCCCAGTGCTCGACCCGGATGCGCCGGCCGAGCAGGGGGTGCATCGCGCTCGCCACGTCACCCGCGGCGTACACGTCGGGGTGCGAGGAGCGCAGGTGGGCGTCGACGTGGACGCCGTCGTCGACCTGGAGGCCGGCCGCGACCGCCAGCCCGGTGTTCGGGGTGACGCCGAGTCCGGCGATGACGGCCTCCGCGGGGATGTGGGTGCCGTCGTCCAGCCGGACGCCGTCCACCCGGCCGCCGCTCCCGGTCACCTCGGAGACGCGGACGCCGCAGCGCAGGTCCACCCCGTGCGCGGTGTGCAGGTCGGCGAAGTGGCGGGCGGCCTCGGGGCCCAGGACGCGCACGAGCGGCAGCTCGGCCATCTCCAGCACGGTGACCTCGACGCCCGCGGCGCGCGCCGCGGCCGCGGTCTCCAGGCCGATCCAGCCGGCGCCGATCACCACGACGCGCCCGACGGACGCGTAGGTCTGCTTGATCCGGTCGCTGTCGGCCAGGCGGCGCAGGGTGAGCACCCCCTCCAAGTCGCCGCCCTGCACCGGCAGCCGGCGCGGGGTGGAGCCGGTGGCCAGCAGCAGCTTGGCGAACTCCACCCGGCCGCCGCCGGCGAGCGTCACCTCGTGGGCCGCGAGGTCGATGGCGGTGGCCGAGGTGCCGAGGCGCAGGTCGACGTCGTGGTCGGCGTACCACTGCTCGGGATGCACGAAAACGGAGTCCCTCGACTCCTTGCCCAGCAGATAGCCCTTGGACAGCGCCGGCCGTTCGTACGGGTGCTCGGTCTCGTCGCCGAGCAGGACGAGCGGTCCGTCGTACCCCTCCTCACGCAGGTGCTGGGCGGCCTTCCCTCCGGCCAGGCCCCCTCCGACGATCACGAACGGCTTCTGTGGCGCCATCGTTCCTCTTCTCCTACTCGTTGGCGGTCGGTGCGGCACGGGGGTCCGCACGCGTCTCCGCGCGGACCTCCACACAGCACCGGCCGGGGTGCGGCGCGAGCACGGCCCGGACACCGGCGGTCCGCAGACCGGTCAGCAGCCCGCACATGAAGGCGCGGTTGATCCCGCAGACGAGCTCCGGCGAGCGCGCGGCGAGGGGGTGGAACGGGCAGTTGAGCAGGCGCAGTTCGGTCGGGGCGGGCCGGTCGGGCTCGAAGCCGTAGCGCTCCAGTACGGACTGGGTGAGCGTCACGGACCGTTCGGGACCGAGCCGTCCCGCGCCGCCGCCGGCCCGCACCGCCGCGCCGATCTCCTCGCCGCGGAGACGGGCCGTGCGCAGGGCCGCGGCCCGTGCGTCCTCGCCTTGTTCCTGGCCGGCCACCGCGTCGACGAGGATCTCCGCGAGGACGTCGGGGCGGCGCTCCGGGATGCTGATGCGGAAGTGGGTGCCGGCCCGTTCGTAGACCTTGGGCCGGCGGCCGACCCGCGGCGTCCCGCCGGGAGTGCCGTAGCCGGACCGCAGCAGACCGGCGGCGACCAGCTTGTCCAGGTGGAAGGCGGCCAGCTTGGCCGATATCCCGGCGTCGGCGGCCGCCTCCTCCCGGGTCACCGGGCGGCGCGCGCGGCGGACGAAGCCGTAGAGGCCGCGGCGGACCGGGTCGGCGAGGACCGCGACGGCCTCGACGTCCGGGCCCGCCTCCGCGTCCGCCCCGGCGTACCCGCCCGCGGGGGCGTCCGTGCCCGGCACGGCGCCCGGGGCGCCCGGCTCCGACGCAGCAGTCATGTCTCCACGGTAACGCCAACAGGCGCTGGTGATACTCATCCAGGCATGAGTTCCTGGCTGGCCTTGACGCCTGATGAAAATAACACCAACAATCGTTAGTGAAATAGGTTCGCGACGAGGAGGTCCCCCATGAGCTCGGTATCCGTGGAACCGCTAGCGGCCGCCCCCGCCCTGCGCGTCGTGCACGAACCCCCGGCCCTGGACCTGGCCGGGGCGGAACGCGCCGCGGCGGCGTTCCTCGACGCCCTGGGCATCAGCACCGAGTCGGAGAACCTGCGCGGCACTCCGGGGAGGATGGCCCGCGCCTACGCGGAGATGTTCAGTCCGCGGCCGTTCGACCTGACGACGTTCCCCAACGACGAGGGCTACGACGAGTTGGTGCTCGCCCGGGGCATCCCGTTGCGCTCGGTGTGCGAGCACCACCTGCTGCCGTTCACCGGCACCGCGCACATCGGCTACCTGCCCGGGCAGCGCATCCTGGGCCTGTCCAAACTCGCCCGCGTCCTGGAGCACTTCGCCTGCCGGCCGCAGGTGCAGGAGCGGCTCACCACGCAGGTCGCCACGTGGCTGCAGACCCATCTCGAGCCCAAGGGCGTCGGCGTCGTGATCCAGGCCGAGCACAGTTGCATGACGCTGCGCGGCGTCCAGGCCACCGGCAGCACCACGCTGACCTCGACGCTGCTCGGCCGCCTGCGCACCGACCCCAGCTCCCGCAGCGAGTTCCTGACCCTCACAGGCGCCCACGCCTGAAGGGGTTCGGAGCCGGCACCAGCTTCGGAGCCGGCGCCAACGGGGCCTCGGCTCGGCCGAGTCGAGGCCGGTCGCCACGGCCATGGGCCGATCGTCCGATGGGACCGGCCCGTGGCCGCACGGGGATCAGGCGATGCCGATGACGCCCGCGTTCTTGTTGAACTCGTCGGTGGAGTAGCAGCCGAGGACCGCCGACAGCTTCGGGCCGGTGGGGTTGTCATTGACGTCGCACGTCACGGAAGGCGAGTCGAGGGCGTCGACCTGCATCAGGAACGTCACCTGGCCCGACGCGCCCTCGAAGCCGGTGACGTTGTAGACGGCGTTCGCCGTGGTCACGCTGGCCGCCCGGAACTGCACCTCGTAGTCGTGGTACCCGTTCTCCGGGATCTCGGAGCCGAGCGCCGGCACGGCGCCCTCGAACGGTCCGCCGGACACCGACGCCAGGGTGATGTGCACACCCTCGATGTTCGTGATGTGGAAGCCCTGGCTGTACTGCACGGAGCCGAGCGTCGTACCCACGGTGTGACCGGTGCCGGTCGTGTTGCTGTTCCCGCTGATGAGGTCGTGGCAGGCGTTGTTGTTGCCGCTTCCGAAGTTGACGATGACGCAGTGGCCGGCGTCGGTGCCGTCGCCGGGGTCGCTCGCGGCCCGGGCGGTGGTGCCCAGACCCGTGAGGCACAGCAGTGCCATGGCGACAGCGAACGCCGGACGTGTGTGGCGCATGAGGGTGCCCTGTTCCGTCAGTGGTGGGGGTGACGAAGTGTCCGTTGGATCGTGCGGATTCGCGGACACGGAGCGTGGGAGGCACAACGATGGTGTGCCTCGAATGGTGGACTCGGTGGACGGCCCCCTCGCGAGGGCGGCCGCCCAGGGTGGCCGTCGGCCCTGACAGGGCTCACGGCCACCCTGGGCGGCCGCCCCACCGACGAACCGCCGGTCAGGCGGCCTGCTTCTTCGGGGCCAGGATGGCGACGCACTCCACGTGGTGGGTGAACGGGAAGAGATCGAAGGCGCGGAGGGTGGTGGGGTGGTAGCCCTCCTCGGCGAACCACGCGAGGTCGCGGGCCAGGGCGGCCGGGTCGCAGGCCACGTAGGCGATGCGGCGGGCGCCGAGGGTGGCGAGGTGGCGCACCGTCGCGTGGCCGGCGCCGGCCCGCGGCGGGTCCAGGACGATCAGGTCCACCTCGGTGATCCCGGTCCGCGGCAGCACCTGCTCGACCTTGCCGCGCTCGATGCGGACCAGCTCCAGGTCCTGGAGGTTGTGCTGGGCGTCCTCCACGGCCCGCCGCGAGGACTCGATCCCGAGGACCGCGCCGCGCTCCCCGACCCGCTCCCCCAGCGCCCCGGCGAACAGGCCGACCCCGCAGTACAGGTCCAGCGCCATGTCGCCCTTGCGCGGCATCAGCCCCTGCATCACGGCCTCGACGAGCAGGTCCGCCGCCTTCGGGTGCACCTGCCAGAAGCCGCCGTCGCCGACCCGCCAGGTGCGGTCGATCGCCCGCTCCCGCACGAAGGGACGGCCGTGCACCCGGTGCACGGCATGGTCGCGCTCACCGATCCGCTGCACGGACACCGGCCGGTCGAGTTCGACGATGGGCAGCCGCCCGCCGGGCCGCGGCGTGAGGATCACCTGCCGGTCGTTCGAGCCGGTGGCGGCGATGGCCTCCACGGAGGCCATCTGCGGCCACTGCCGTGCCTCGACGCCGAGCTCGCTGACCCCGGGCGCGGCGATCATGCAGTGGTCGATCACCTCGACCTCGTGCGAACGGTGGCGGCGCAGGCCCGCCCGGCCCTCCGCATCGATCGCGTACTGCACGCGCGTCCGCCACGCCGGCACCTCGCCCTTGGCGACCTTGTCGCCGGGCGCCGGCGCCACCGTGCCGTCCCAGCCGGCCTCCTCGGGCGTCAACCCGGCCAGCCGGGCGAGCTGCTCGGCGACCACCGCGGCCTTCAGCCGCCGCTGCGCGCCGGGCGCCGCGTGCTGCCAGTCGCAGCCGCCGCAGCGTCCGGGCCCGGCGAACGGGCAGGGAGCCTCGACGCGGTCCTTGGAGGCGGTCAGCACGCGGACGGCGTCGGCCCGCAGGAACCGCGCGCCCTCCTCGCCCTCGGTCACCCGGGCGACGACCCGCTCCCCCGGCAGCGTGTGCCGGACGAACAGCACCTGGCCGCTCTCGGTCCGTGCGACGCAGTGGCCGCCGTGGGCGACCGGCCCCACCTCGACCTCGTACTCCTGGCCGACGAGTGAGCGGGCGGGTTCGGTCTGCATGGCGGAGCTGCTCCTGGGCTGGAACGGGACGACGGGCACGGGGCGACGGAAAACGGGCGACGGGGACGGACGGAGGGCACGGGACGACGGGCTGCCGCTCCCCGTGGCACAGCCGTCCAGTCTACGTGCCCGCTCCCGGCCCCCGCGCCGCCGTCGCACCCGGGCGCAGCCGGCGGGGCGGACAGCCCCGAGCCCGAGCCCCGGGCCGCACCCGGCACCCAGGGCGAAGCCTCAGACCTGCCCCGACCCGGCCCCCGCCCCCGGCGTCACCTGCTCGCGGTCGGCCGTCCGCGGCGGCCCCACCGGCCCGCGGCGGATGGAACCGGGCGCGCTCCAGTCGGCACGGCGCCGCGCCCGCAGCTTGGCCGCCTCCGAGGACTCCAGCTGCCACGGCACCGACGTCACCATGACGCCCGGCGTGAACAGCAGGCGGCCCTTGAGCCGCAGCGCGCTCTGGTTGTGCAGCAGGTGCTCGTACCAGTGGCCGACGACGTACTCGGGGATGTAGATGCTGACCACGTCGCGCGGGCTGTCGCGCCGCAGGCCCTTGACGTAGTCGATGACCGGCCGGGTGATCTCGCGGTAGGGCGAGTCGAGGATCTTCAGCGGGACGTCGATGCCGCGGTTCTGCCACTCGTTCTGCAGGGTCCTGGTGTCCTGCGGGTCGACGTTGATGCTGAGCGCCTCCAGGCTGTCGGAGCGCATCAGCTTGGCGTACGACAGGGCCCGCAGGGTCGGCTTGTGCAGCTTGGAGACCAGCACGATGGAGTGCACGCGCGACGGCAGCACGTAGTCCTCGCCGGGCTCGTCGGCCGCGGCGATCTCCTCGGAGACCCGCGTGTAGTGCCGGCGGATCGCGGTCATCGTGGCGTAGAAGATCACCATGCCCAGCACCGCGACCCACGCGCCGTGGGTGAACTTGGTGAGCAGCACGATGACCAGGACCAGACCGGTCAGGAAGCCGCCGAACGCGTTGATCGCGCGCGAGCGGATCATGTGGCGGCGCTTGGCCGGGTCGGTCTCGGTGCGCAGGTGGCGGTTCCAGTGGCGGACCATGCCGGTCTGGCTGAGGGTGAACGAGACGAACACGCCGACGATGTAGAGCTGGATCAGCCGCGTCGAGTCGGCGCCGTAGATCACCACGAGGATGGCCGCGAAACCGGCGAGCAGCACGATGCCGTTGGAGAAGGCCAGCCGGTCGCCGCGGGTGTGGAGCTGCCGGGGCAGGTAGCGGTCCTGGGCGAGGATCGAGCCGAGGACCGGGAAGCCGTTGTACGCGGTGTTGGCCGCCAGGAACAGCACCAGGGCGGTGGCGGTGGCCAGGAAGATGAACGGGATCGAGTTGTGTCCGAAGACCGCCTCGGCGACCTGGGCGATCACCGGGTTCTGGGTGAAGCCGGCGCCGACCGGCTTGCCGTGGTCGAGCAGGTCGGTGGCGGGGTTCTCGGCCATCCGGACCTTGGTGTTCACCGCGAGCGCGATGATGCCCAGGAGCATCGTGACCGCCAGCAGGCCGATCAGGGCGAGCGTGGTCGCGGCGTTCTTCGACTTGGGTTTGCGGAAGGCCGGCACGCCGTTGCTGATGGCCTCGACGCCGGTGAGCGCGGCGCATCCGGAGGAGAAGGCGCGCAGCAGCAGGAAGACCAGGGCGAAGCCGCCGAGGCCGGAGGACTCCGCGTGGATGGTGAGGTGTGCCGTGGGCGCCGCCATGTCGTGCCCGGTGGCGATCCGGAGGATGCCCCAGGCGATCATGCAGAAGACGCCGAAGACGAAGGCGTAGGTCGGGATCGCGAAGATCGTGCCCGACTCCCGCACCCCGCGCAGGTTCATCACCATGAGCAGCAGGATGACCGCGACGGCGCCCAGCACCTTGTGGGTGACGAAGAACGGCACGGCCGAGCCGAGGTTCTCGATACCCGAGGCGATGGACACCGCGACGGTGAGGACGTAGTCCACCATCAGCGCGCTGGCGACGGTGAGCCCCGCCCGCGGGCCGAGGTTGGTGGTCGCCACCTCGTAGTCGCCGCCGCCCGAGGGGTAGGCGTGCACGTTCTGCCGGTAGGACGCCACGACGGTGAACATCACCACCGCGACCGCGACGACGATCCACGGGCTGTAGTGGTACGCCGCCCCGCCCGCGATCGACAGGACGAGCAGCACCTCACCCGGGGCGTAGGCCACCGAGGACAGCGAGTCGGACGCGAAGACGGGGAGCGCCAGCCGCTTCGGCAGCAGCGTCTCCCCCAGCCTGTCGCTGCGGAGGGCCCGCCCGATGAGGATCCGTTTCGGCAGGTCGGTCAGTTTGGACACCCCGCGATGTTAAGGGATCGCCCATACGTGTGCTCCCCCCTCTCCCCCACCGGCTGTGGCGAACTTGTGCGCTCGCTGAGACGCAACCTTCTGGGGCGCACCGCGCGTGTGTACTTTGGGCGCGGTCTGAGACGCTTGAGCGGCACAGTCGGAAACAGCACTCGTTAAGTGATCGCCACCGGAAGGACGGTCGTGCACGTCGTGATTATGGGATGCGGGAGGGTGGGCTCCACTCTCGCGCACTCCCTCGAACAGCAAGGTCATTCGGTCGCCGTGGTCGACCAGGACCCCACGGCCTTCCGCCGCCTGGGCTCCGGGTTCGGCGGGCGACGGGTGACCGGAGTCGGGTTCGACCAGGACACGCTGCGTGAGGCCGGTATCGAGGAGGCGGGCGCCTTCGCGGCCGTCAGCAGCGGCGACAACTCCAACATCATCGCGGCCCGGGTGGCGCGGGAGATGTTCGGCATCGAGAACGTGGTGGCACGGATCTACGACCCCAGGCGTGCTGAGGTCTACCAGCGGCTGGGCATCCCCACCGTGGCCACGGTGCGCTGGACGGCCGACCAGATGCTGCGGCGGCTGCTGCCGTCCGGCGCGGAGCCCCTGTGGCGCGACCCGAGCGGCGGTGTGCAGCTCGCCGAGGTGCACACCTCGCCGGCCTGGATCGGGCACAAGGTGAGCAGGCTCCAGGAGGAGACCGGGGTACGTGTGGCATTTCTCACCCGGCTCGGCGAGTCGATGCTGCCGACGTCGCAGACGGTCCTGCAGGAGGGCGACCTCGTGCACGTGATGATGCGGACCGACGCCGTCGCCGAGGTCGAGGCGGCGTTCACCAAGGGTCCCGAGGAGGCGCACTCATGAGAGTGGCCATCGCCGGCGCCGGCGCGGTCGGACGGTCGATCGCGGCGGAGCTGCTGGAGAACGGGCACGAGGTGCTGCTCGTCGACAAGAACCCGACGTCCATCTCCGTGGAGCGGGTGCCGCAGGCCGAGTGGCTGCTCGCCGACGCCTGCGAGATCACCTCGCTGGACGAGGCGGCGCTGCAGCGCTGCAACGTGGTGATCGCCGCGACCGGCGACGACAAGGTCAACCTGGTGGTGTCGCTCCTCGCGAAGACGGAGTACGGCGTGCCGCGGGTGGTGGCCCGGGTCAACAACCCGAAGAACGAGTGGCTGTTCAACGAGTCGTGGGGCGTGGACGTGGCGGTGTCCACACCGCGCCTGATGTCCGCGCTGGTCGAGGAGGCGGTGAGCGTCGGCGACCTGGTCCGGCTGCTGCGCTTCAGCCAGGGCGACGCCAACCTCGTGGAGCTGACGCTGCCGGAGGAGGCCGTGCTGGTCGGCACGCGCGTCGGCGACGTGGAGTGGCCGACCGACACCTCGCTGGTCACCATCATCCGCGGCAACCGCGTGCTCACGCCGTCGAAGGACGACGCGCTGGAGGCCGGCGACGAGCTGCTGTTCGTGGCCGCGCCGCACCGCGAGGAGCAGCTCGAGGACCTGCTGTCGGTGCAGGACGGGGCGGCCTCCGCCAAGGAGTGACGCCCTCGGGAACGTGTGTGGGTCCCGGACCGTACGGTCCGGGACCCACAGGCGTTCGGGGTGCGCTCAGCCTCTGCCGCGCTCAGCCTGCTCGGCCGCTTCCCGTTCGGCCGTGCCCGCCTTCTCGGCCTCTTCGGCCTTCTCCGCGGCCTCCATCTCGGCGATGACGTCGATCGGCGGCGGTGCCTTCACCAGGAAGATCCAGGTGAGGTAGACCGACAGCAGGAACGGCGGGATGCCGAGGGCGACCTTGACCCAGCCGAGCTGGGTGGCGTTGCCCCACCAGTACAGGGGGAACAGGATCGCGGACTTGGCCAGCAGGATCAGGCCCCATGCCCAGCTCGCCTTGGTGTAGGCGCGCAGCCGGCCCGGGTTCCGCTTCTTCCAGGAGAGGTTCTCCTTGAAGATCGGCCCGAGGATCAGGCCCAGCAGCGGCCAGCCGGCCATCGCCGAGACGATGTAGGCGACCGCCAGACCGAGGGTGTAGAGCATGCCGGGCAGATAGAAGTTCTTGGCGTTGCCCGACATCATCGCGAAGACCGCGCCGAAGGCGACGCCGAACACCCCGCTGAAGGCGTGCTTGAGGGTGTCCCGCTGGACCAGCCGCGTCACGCCCATCAGCACCGACAGCGCCAGCGCGGCGATCGCCGAGGACGTGATGTCGCGGTTGACGGTGTAGATGGCCACGAAGACCAGGCCGGGCACGGTGGTCTCCACCATGCCGCGGACACCGCCGAACGCCTGGAAGAGGGCGGCCTCGGTCACGGCGCGCGCCTCGGCGGACACCTCCGCGGAGACCTGGGTGGAGCCGTGCGGACCGGAGGCGCCGGTGCCGGCGCCGTCCGCGGACTGCGCGCGCGCACCTGCCGACGGCTCGGCGGCCGCCTCGCCGTTGTCGATCGACGTCACCTGTTACTCCTGTCCGACCGGACGCAGCTCGTACTTGGGGTTGAACAGCACCGGACGGCCCCGGTTCATGGCGACCCGGCCGGACGCGATGATCCTGCGCCCGGGTTCTATGCCGGCGATGCTGCGACGGCCCAGCCACACCACGTCGAGCGCGGCGGACCCGTCGAAGAGCTCGGCTTCCAGTGCGGGCACGCCCGCCCGAGGACGCAGCGTGACCGTACGCAGCGTACCGGTCACGGAGACGATCTGGCGGTCGGAACAGTCCCCGATCGGGGTGCAGCCGGTGGCCCGGGTGTCCTCCTGCAGCTCTTCCGAGAGCAGTTCCTCCTGAGTGGAGGACAGGCGGTCGAGCATGCGGCGGAAACGGCCCGCCGGCCGATCGGATCGCGTGGCACCACTCATGCCGCCAAGGGTACCGGCCGTACGGGTCAGTTCCAGAGACCGCAGATGGGGCGGTCGTCACGGCTCGAAGCGGTACCCCATGCCCGGTTCGGTGATGAAGTGGCGGGGCCTGGCCGGGTCGGCCTCCAGCTTGCGCCGCAGCTGGGCCATGTAGACCCGCAGGTAGTTGCTCTCGGTGCCGTACGCCGGACCCCACACCTCCTGGAGGAGCTGCTTCTGGCCGACGAGCCGGCCGGGGTTGCGCACCAGCACCTCCAGCAGGTGCCACTCGGTGGGCGTGAGGCGCACGTCGGTGCCGCCGCGGTTCACCTTCTTCGCGGCCAGGTCCACGGTGAAGGTCTCGGTCTCCACGACGGCGGCGCCCTCCTCGGCCCCGGCCGGGGTGGACCGGCGGACCGCGGCGCGCACGCGGGCGAGCAGCTCGTCCATGCCGAAGGGCTTGGTGACGTAGTCGTCGGCGCCGGCGTCGAGCGCCTCGACCTTCTCACCGGACGCCTGCCGTGCCGACAGCACGATGATCGGCACGCGCGTCCAGCCGCGCAGCCCGCGGATGACCTCCACGCCGTCCATGTCGGGCAGGCCGAGGTCCAGCACCACCACGTCGGGCTGGCGGGCGGCCACCGCCCGCAGCGCGCCCGCGCCGTCGTGGGCCGCGTCGACCTCGTAGGAGCGGGCCCGCAGGTTGATGGCCAGCGCGCGGACGAGCTGCGGTTCGTCGTCGACCACGAGGACCCGGTGCATGCGTGTTCTCTCTTCTGTCGTGTGCGCCGACCGCTGCGCCGTGTGCGCCGTCGGCGCGGTTCCGGTCATCCGGGCCGTCCGAACGCCGGTGTGCCGTCCGCGCCGGCCTGGCGGGCGCCGGCGGTGGGCACGCCCGCGGCGGCGGGCAGGGTCAGGACCATGGTGAGTCCGCCGCCCGGAGTGTCCTCGGCCTGCAGCGTGCCGCCGACGGCCTCGGCGAAGCCGCGGGCGACGGCGAGGCCGAGCCCCACACCGGTGCCGCGGGGCGCGTCGCCGTAGCGCTGGAAGGGCTCGAAGATGTGCTCCCGGGCGCTCTCGGGCACGCCCGGCCCGCGGTCGACGACCCGCACCTCCACCCGGTCGCCGAGCGCGCTCGCCGCGACCAGCACCTTGCTGCCGGGCGGGCTGTACTTGACGGCGTTCTCGACGATGTTGGCGACGCTGCGCTCCAGCAGGCCCGGGTCGACGGCGACCATGGGCAGGCTCTCGGGGATGTCGAGGGCCACGCTGTTCTTCGGCACCCCGCCGAGCGCCATCGGCACCACCTCGTCCACGTCGACGACGCGGATGAGCGGGGTGACGGTGCCGGTCTGGAGCCGGGACATGTCGAGGAGGTTGCCGACGAGGTGGTCCAGGCGGTCGGCGCCGTCCTCGATGCCCGCCAGCAGCTCCGCCTCGTCTTCCGGCGACCAGGCCACGTCCGCCGAGCGCAGGCTGGACACCGACGCCTTGATGCCGGCGAGCGGGGTGCGCAGGTCGTGGGAGACGGCGGCGAGCAACGCGGTGCGGATCCGGTTGCCCTCGGCCAGCTCCCTGCTCCGGGCCGCCTCACCGGCCAGCCGCTCGCGGTCGAGCACCACCGCGGCCTGCGCGGCGAAGGCGGAGAGCACCCGGCGGTCGGAGGCGGGCAGCACCCGCCCTGTCAGGGCCAGCGTCAGCCGGTCGCTGACGGCGACCTCCACGTCGGCCTCCTCGGGCCGCGACGGCGGATGGCCGCCGACGCCGGCGGCGCGCGTCCAGGCACCGCGTTCGCCGGTGCGTTCCAGCAGCGCCGCGGAGTCCATTGCGAAGGTCTCCCGGACCCGGGCCAGCAGGGCCTCCAGTGAGCTCTCGCCGCGCAGCACGCTGCCCGCGAGGTGGGAGAGGATCTCGGCCTCGGCCGCGAGTCTGGCCGCCTGCTGGGTGCGGCGGGCGGCGAGGTAGACCACGGAGGCGACGGCCGCGCCCACCACCACGAAGATCACGATCGCCACGATGTTCTCGGGTTGGGCGATGGTGAAGGAGTGAGTGGGCGGGGTGAAGAAGAAGTTCAGCAGCAGGGAGCCGAGCAGCGCCGAGGCGAGCGCCGGCAGCAGGCCGCCGACCAGGGCCGCGGCCACCGTCATGGTCAGGAACAGCAGCATGTCGATGGCCTGGCCCGGGCCGGGGTGGAACTGACTCAGCACGACGGTGAGCAGCGCGGGTCCGCCGACGCCGGTCAGCCAGCCGGCGACGATCCGGGACCGGCCGAGGCTCGCCCCGCGGGCGGCCGGCAGCCCGCGGCCCTTGGCGGCCTGTTCGTGGGTGACGATGTGCACGTCGATGTCGTCGGACTCGCGGGCGACGGTCGCACCGACCCCGGGCCCGAGGGCGTACTGCCAGGCCTTGCGGCGGCTGGTGCCGAGGACGATCTGGGTGGCGTCGACGCCCCGGGCGAAGTCCAGCAGGGCGCCGGGCACGTCGCCGCCGACGACGTGGTGGAAGGTGCCCCCGAGATCCTCGACCAGGGTCCGCTGGACCGCCAGCTCCTTCGCCGAGCCCGGCGCCGCGCCCTCACCGTGCACGATGTGGACGGCCAGGATCTCGCTGCCGGAGGCCTTGGCGGCCATGCGGGCGGCCCGGCGGATCAGGGTGCGGCCCTCGGGCCCGCCGGTCAGGCCGACGACGATCCGCTCGCGGGCCTGCCAGGCGGCCGATATGCGGTGGTCGGCGCGGTACTGCTGCAGGTACTCGTCGGCCCGGTCGGCGGTCCACAGCAGCGCCAGCTCGCGCAGCGCGGTCAGGTTGCCGGGGCGGAACCAGTTGGACAGCGCCGCGTCGACGCGGTCGGGCGGGTAGATGTTGCCGTGGGCCATACGGCGGCGCAGCGCCTGGGGCGACATGTCGACCAGTTCGATCTGGTCGGCGCGGCGCACCACCTCGTCCGGCACGGTCTCCTGCTGCCGGACGCCGGTGATCGACTCCACGACGTCGCCGAGGGACTCCAGGTGCTGGATGTCGACGGTGGAGACCACGTCGATGCCGGCCCGCAGCAGCTCCTCGACGTCCTGCCAGCGCTTGGCGTTGCGGGAGCCGGGGGCGTTGGTGTGGGCGAGTTCGTCGACCAGGACGGTCTGCGGCGCGCGGCGCAGCACCGCGTCGACGTCCATCTCGGTCAGCGGGCTCCCGCGGTGCTCGAACCGCAGGCGCGGCAGCTCCTCGAGGCCGGCCGCCATAGCCTCGGTGCGGGGCCTGGCGTGGTGTTCGACGTAGCCGACGACCACGTCACCGCCGCGCTCCACCCGGCGGTGCGCCTCGGCGAGCATCGCGTAGGTCTTGCCCACCCCGGGTGCCGCCCCGAGGTGGATGCGCAGCGTGCCGCGTCTCATGGCTCAATCGTCCTCCCGCGCCCGGGCGCTCGCGAGGCCCGGTACGCGCGGGGGTGGACGGACTGCCGCCTGGTCGTGGACACGTTGTGCGATCCTAGGCGGCCGCCCGGGCCGGCGGGCCGGGCGCGGGGCCCGGCCGGCGTCAAGAACGCGTATGGGTTCGCGCCGGGGCCTCCGAAGGCCCCGGCAGGACAGCCGGCCGGTCGTCCGACCGCCGTGCGGCGCCGGTCACTCCTCGGCGACGATCCGCCCGTCGCGCAGTTCCAGCACCCGGTCGGCCAGGGCCAGCAGCTGGGCGTCGTGGGTGGCCACCAGCGCCGTGACGCCCTCGCTGCGCACGACCGCGCGGAGCAGCTCCATGACCGCGAGGCCGGTGTCGGCGTCGAGCTGCCCGGTCGGCTCGTCGGCGATGATCAGCACCGGGCGGTTGGCCAGGGCGCGGGCGATGGCCACGCGCTGCTGCTGGCCGCCGGACAGTTCGCCGGGCCGCTGGGCGGCGTGGTCGGCCAGGCCGACGAGGGACAGCAGCAGCTCGACGCGCTCCTCGCGCTCCCGCGGCGCCACCTTGCGGAGCCGCATGGGCACGCCCACGTTCTCGGCGGCGGTGAGGATGGGGATCAGGCCGAAGGACTGGAAGACGAAGCCGATGCGGTCGCGGCGCAGCGCCAGCAGGTCGTCGTCGCCGAGCCCGGCCAGGTCGGTGCCGTCGAGGGTGATGCGGCCGGAGTCGGCGGCGTCCAGGCCGCCGACGAGGTTGAGGATGGTGGTCTTCCCGGAGCCGGAGCGCCCCTTGAGGGCGACCAGCTCGCCGCGCGGCACCGAGAACGACACACCGCGCAGGGCGTGCACGGCTGTCTCGCCGCTGCCGTAGGTGCGGTGCAGGTCCTCGACGACGACCATGTCACCGGTGGGCGGTCCTTCGGCGACGGCGGTGGCCGCGTGTCCGCTGGACTGCTCGCTCATGCTTCTTCCTCCCCCTGCCGGCCCGCGTCCGTGCCGTCCCCGTCACGGTCGGGCCAGACCCCGATGTGATCGCGCTCCGCCGTCAGCCGCACCCGGCGGCGCAGACCGTAGCGCTCGGCGTACTCGCGGGGCAGTTGGAGCCGCCCCACCCGGTCGAGCACCGCGTACTCCTCCCCGGCGCCCTGGGACGGTCGCAGCACCTCGGTGGCGGTGCGGCCGTCGCGTATCCGTACGGTACGCCTCACCTGGCCGGAAACCATCGGGTCGTGGGTAACGATCAGGACCGTGACGCCCAGTTCCTCGTTGGCGCGGCGCAGCGCGGCGAACACCTCCTCTCCGCCGGCGGTGTCGAGTTCGCCGGTGGGTTCGTCGGCGAAGAGCACCCGGGGGCTGTTCGGTGGGCGCCGCCGCGGACGGCGGCAGGGGGCGGCCGGGCGGCGCCGGGCAACGGCCCCCGGCCGTATGCCTGTTGCCCCCATGTACCCGCCAACCCCCGTGTCCGCGCGGGCGAAAGAGATCACCCGGTCGCCGAACGTATCGGCGACCGGTGATCTCTGCAACGGTTTCAGGCGAACTACCGCCGGATTTGCGTCCGCATGCTCATCTCTTGCACATGCTCATCTCTTGCATACGGGGGTGCTGGCTCAGTGCAGCTCGGTGATCTCCGGGCCGCGGCGCATCGGGTCGATCCCGTCGCCGAACTTCGAGCCCTCGCCCTGCTCGGGGGCGGCGCCGTCCGGCACCATCTGCGCGTCGGTCGGCAGCTTGAGGACGATCGGGTCGCGGGGTGCCATCGGGGCCTCGCCGCGCACCACCACGGTGTCGCGGAAGACCGCCTCCAGCACGCCCGCCGCCTGGGGCTGGACCGCGCCCTGGCCGGAGATCACACCGCGCAGGAACCAGCGCGGGCCGTCGCAGCCGACGAAGCGCACGAGCTGCACGCCGTTGGTGCCGTCGGGCAGCTGCACCGGGACCTGGGCGCGCAGCTCCCAGCCGAGCGGACCCTCGACCTCGTCGACGATGCCGCCCTGCTGGGTGATGCCGGACGCGATCTCGTCCCGCACCTCGCCCCAGATGCCCTCGGACTTCGGGGCGGCGAACCCCTGCAGCTGGACGGCGCTGTCGCGCAGCACCACGGTCGCCGCGACGATGGACTCGCCGGCCACCTCGACCCGCAGCTCCATGCCCTCGACGCCGGGCACGAACAGTCCGCCCAGGTCCACCCGGCCCTCGCCGGGCTCCTTCACCTCGCTCAGATCCCACGGCCCGTCGGGGCGCGGGGCGGGCGGAAGGTTGTACCGGGACCCCTCACCGTCACCGGAGTGGTCCGGCTCCCGGGCGTCCTCGGTCGACTCGTCCGGGGCCTGGGCCTCGTCGAACTCGTCGATGGCGTCTTCGCGCTCCTTGCGACGACGGAACACGGTCACTGTCCTTCCCGGTCGGTGCCGACCGCTGCGTATCCGTTGCTGGACGTGCCCGCCGACGGCGTCTCCACCGCGGCGTGACCCCCCGTGGAGCCGAAGCCCCCCGCGGCCCTGGCAGAACCGGGCAGCTCCGCCACTTCGTGGAAGCGGACCCGCTCGACCTGCTGGACGACCAGTTGGGCGATCCGGTCGCCCCGTTCGAAGCTGACGCTCTCGCGGGGGTCGAGATTGACCACGATCACCTTGATCTCTCCACGGTACCCGGCATCGACCGTTCCCGGGGCATTCACCATCGCCACTCCGCAGCGCGCGGCCAGGCCGGAGCGGGGGTGCACGAAGGCCGCGTAACCGTCGGGCAGGGCGATCGCGATGCCGGTGGGGAGCATGGCCCGCTCCCCGGGCGCGAGCTCCGCGGCCTCGGTGGTCACCAGGTCGACGCCGGCGTCCCCGGGGTGCGCGTACGCCGGCACGGGGACGGACGGGTCGAGGCGGCGCAGCAGGACGTCGACGCTCACGGGTTCACCTCGAAGGCGCGGGCGACCTTGACCTGGTCGGGGTCGGCCATGGCCGCGCTGATCTCCTCGGGGCGGCCGTTGGCGGTGAAGTGGTCGAGCTTGACCTCGATGAACAGGGCGTCGGCGCGGACCGCGACCGGTCCGTCGGGGCCGCCGACCCGGCCCTCGGCCGAGCTGTAGATCTTGCGGCCGGCGACCGCGGTGCAGCGCGCCGACAGGTGCAGGGTGGCGCCGACCGGCACCGGCCGCACGAAGTCGGACTCCAGCCGGCCGGTGACGGCGATGACGCGCAGCAGCCAGTTGAGCGAGCCCAGCGTCTCGTCGAGCGCGGACACGAGCACCCCGCCGTGCGCCAGCCCGGGCGCGCCCTGGTGCGCGGGCTGCACGGTGAACTCGGCGGTGACGCTGACACCCTCGCCGGCCCGGGCGGCCAGGTGCAGCCCGTGCGGCTGCTGTTCGCCGCAGCCGAAGCACTGGTCGTAGTGGGCGCCCAGCAGTTCTCCCGGCGCCGGGGCGTCGGGGTGCCGCACGGGCGGTGTCGCGTCGGGAGGCGGCGTCAGGCCCGGCCTGCCGCTCCCCGGAGGTGTCGTGGCTGCACTCACGCCCGAGACCCTACCCTCCTGCGGGATCCTTTCCCGTCCGGCATCCGTTGCACTGCGGGGTCGCACCCGATGCGGGTGGTCCCGCACGTGCCGCGCGCGGGCGCGACGTCGCCCGCCGGCCCCCGCACCTCGTCCTCGTACCCCCGGAGTCCGGATGAATCCCAGGAGCGTCGTCGTCACCGGAGCCGGCCGCGGCATCGGCCGGGCCATCGCGCTGGAGCTGGCCCACACCGGCTTCGACGTCATCGGCACGGTCCGCAGCGAGGAGTGCGCGCGCACCCTCCGCGACCAGGTGGCGAGCACCGGGGCCGCGGTCCGCACGGTGCTGCTGGACGTCGCCGACCCGACCTCCTGCGTGCAGGCGTTCACCCGGATCGCCGGTATGACGGACGGCGGCCCGTGGGCGGTGGTCAACAACGCCGGGTTCGCCCAGCCGGGCGCGGTCGAGGACGTGGACGACGAACTCGTGCGGCAGCAGCTGGAGACCAATCTGGTGGCGCCGGCCCGGATCGCCCGGCTCGTGCTGCCGGCGATGCGCGAGCGGCGGGCCGGCCGGATCGTCAACGTGTCGTCGATCGCCGGCCGGGTCTCGCTGCCGATGCTGGGCTGGTACTGCGCGAGCAAGCGCGGCCTGGAGTCGGTGACCGATGCTCTGCGCATGGAGACCGAGCCGTTCGGGGTGAAGGTCAGCCTGGTGGAGCCGGGATCCTGCGACACCGGCATCTGGGAGGCCGGCGCCGAGCTGCTGCCGGACGAGCACGCCTCGGCCTACGCCGAGCAGTACGCCGCCGCGGGCGAGGTGCTGCGCGGGGCGCGCAACCTGCCGGGCCCGCGCCCGGTCGCGCTGGCGGTACGCAAGGCGCTGACCGCGCGGCGCCCGCTGCCGCGGTATCTGGTGGGCGGCGGCGCGCGGTCCACCGCGGTGCTGGACGCGGTCGCCCCGACCGCGGCGTCCGACCGCGTCAAGCAGCTCGCCACCGGACTGCGCACGGCTCCGCCGCGGGTCACCCGTGCGCTGGCGCGCCTCCGCGGCAGATGACCCGGCGGGGCATGGCAGTCTTGTGCCATGTCTGGTGTGATGCCCTCCCCCGGCGGCGACTACGACGAACGCCTCACCGCGCCGCGTACCTGGTGGCTGATGGCCTTCGGCGTGGGCGTGGCGATGGCGCTGATCGTGTACCCCTTCGGACCGCTCGCGATGCTGGCCGGCCTGGTCGGCGGCGCCGCCCTGGCCAGTGCGGCGGTCAGCTCGTACGGCTCGGCGCGGATCCGGGTGGTGGCCGGTTCGCTGGTGGCGGGCAAGGCCCGCATCCCGGTGGAGGCGCTGGGTGAGACCCGTGTGCTGGACCCGGCCGAGGCGGTGGCCTGGCGGTCGCACAAGGCGGATCCTCGGGCGTTCATGCTGATGCGCTCGTACGTGCCGACGGCGCTGAAGGTGGAGGTGACCGATCCGGCGGACCCCACGCCGTACGTCTACCTCTCGACGCGGTCGCCGCAGCGGCTGGCGGAGGCGCTGGCGGCGGTCAGGACGGCCCCCAGCGGGGGTCAGGCGGCCGTCTAGCGGAATCGGAGGCCCCTCGCTGACCTTCGGGGCACTCGGGGAGGCGGGAGCCGGGCGAGGCGCCTCGACGGGGTCCGGGCCGGTCAGCGGGCCGGTCCGCTGTTCGCGGGGCTGGGGTCCTGTCGCGGGATGCCTCGGGCCCTCAGGCCGGTCAGGTCCAGGGAAGGTCGGGTTCCGGCCGGTCGCCGGGCGGCAGTGCGGGCCAGGGCTGCTGGCCGGCGCGCAGGTCGCGGCGCACCTTCTCGGCGAGTTTGCGGGTCTCGCGGCGGTTCATGGTCGCGCCGACGGCGGCGCCGATCATGAACGGCGTCAGTGACGGCGAGTGGCGGATCGTCCGCCGCAGCAGGCGCTGCCGCATCTGCCGCTTCATGCCGGTGCCCAGCGCCACGTTGACGGTGGACAGCCTCAGCACGTCGATGCCGCGCTGCTCGGTCCACGCCCAGAGATAGGCGGTGGCGCGCTCCCGGGCGTTGCCCGTGAAGCGCAGGCCGTAGACCTCGTGCAGCTCGGCGATGAGCTTGTACTCGATGGCCGCGACGCCGAGCGTCTCGGTCGCCAGCTCGGCCGGCATCGTCGGCGGCTTGGGCAGCATCGCGGCCGCGCCCACACCGGCGCCGACCGTCATCGTGCCCTTGACCGCCGAGGCGATCAGCCGGTCCGCGATGTCCTCGGGGCCGAGCCCCGGGAACTGCCGGCGCAGCGTCGCCAGGTCGCGGACCGGAATCCGCGGCGCGGTGTCGATGAGCCGCTCGCTGACCGACCCCAGGCCGGTCCTGGCCATCCGTCCGGACCGGCGGGCGCCGCTCCACACTCCCCGTCCGATACCGCGAGCGGTCGTGGCCGCGAGCGAGGCCGCACGGCCTCGCTCGTCGCCCTCGCGGCTGTCCGGTGAGCCGGTCACGGGCACCCGCGGGTCACGCCGCGCAGTCGCGGCAGATCGGGTTGCCGTTCTTCTCCGAAGCCAGCTGGCTCCGGTGGTGGACGAGGAAGCAGCTCATGCAGGTGAACTCGTCCGCCTGGCGGGGCAGCACGCGGACCGACAGCTCCTCGTTGGAGAGGTCGGCACCGGGCAGCTCCAGGGACTCGGCCTGGTCGAACTCGTCGACGTCCACCGCGGAGGTGGACTTCTCGTTCCGCCGGGCCTTCAGTTCCTCGATGCTGTCCTCGTTGACGTCATCGTCGGTCTTGCGTGGGGTGTCGTAATCCGTAGCCATTTTCGCTCTCCCCCTGTGGGTGTCTGCGGTGTCTCCAGCGCACGTAACGCGCGGGAGGCCGGACTTGTGCCCGCCTCGAGGCGGAGATTTTGCCTCACATCAAGCCCTGTTACTCAATCGACACCCGACGTGCCCCCCGAAGAGGTGATTGCGCCGGTGGCCGATCATGCTCCACGACGGTCCGAAAGTGGTACGCCGCGAAGGCCTTCACGTGTACTTCCCGTGATCATGACCTGGGGAAACATGGATTTTCCGGTCGATTCCCCAGGCCCGGCGATCACCGAGCGTACACGCTGCGCGGAGAGACTGTGCAATTCGTCACAGCCGCCCTCGCGCGTGGACGGATCCGGATATTACTCTCAAAGCGAACATCCGTCCGGTCCGGCCACCCTCCAGGACGCACAACCGGGGTGACAGGTTTCACAGGTCTGGACAGACCTGTCCCCCGGTGGCGGCCACCGGGGGACGCGGACCAGCGCCCGGCGCGTCGAAAGCGCCGGTCGGAACGGGTGCTCGCGGTGCTCACACCGGTATGACGACCCGCATCACCAGACCGCCGCCGTCGCGCGGCTCGGCCGCGATCACGCCGCCGTGCGCCCGGGCCACCGACCGCGCGATCGACAGACCCAGCCCCACGCCCTTGTCGCTGCCGGTGCGCTCGGTCCGCAGCCGCCGGAAGGGCTCGAAGAGGTTGTCGATCTCGTAGGCGGGGACCACCGGCCCGCTGTTCACCACCACCAGCAGCGCCTGGCCGCCCTCCACGGACGTCGTGACCTCCACCCAGCCGTCCTGCGGGACGTTGTAGCGCACGGCGTTCTGGACGAGGTTCAGGGCGATCCGCTCCAGCAGCACGCCGTTGCCCTGGACGACCGCGGGCACCAGGTTCTCGCGCAGCTCCACGTGCCGGCCGTCGGCCTCGGCCCGCGTCTGCTCGATGGCCTGGGAGGCCACCTCGGCCATGTCGACGGGCTTGCGGTCCACGATCTCGTTCTCGCTGCGGGCGAGCAGCAGCAGGCCCTCCACGAGCTGCTCGCTGCGCTCGTTGGTCGACAGCAGCGTCTTGCCGAGCTGCCGCAGCTCGGACGAGGCCTCCGGGTCGGAGAGCTGCACCTCCAGCAGGGTGCGGTTGATCGCCAGCGGGGTGCGCAGTTCGTGCGAGGCGTTGGCCACGAAGCGGCGCTGCGCGTCGAAGGAGCGCTCCAGCCGGTCGAGCATGCCGTCGAAGGTGTCGGCCAGCTCCTTCAGCTCGTCGTCCGGGCCGTCCAGCTCGATGCGCCGCTTGAGGTCGGAGCCGACCACGCCGCGGGCGGTCCTGGTGATGCGGCCGAGCGGCGCGAGGACGCGGCCGGCCATCACGTAGCCGAAGGCGAAGGCGACCACCGCGAGGCCGATCAGGGCCAGCAGGGAGCGCTTGAGCAGCGTGTTGAGGGCGACGTCGCGCTGGTGCTGCATGCAGGTCTGGATGGCCGTGAGCGGGTCACCGTGGTTGTTGTCGGCCACGCAGCCGTTCTGCGGGTAGTTGATGCCGGTGATCTGGAAGGGCAGATTCGAGCCCTCGTGGATCGCCTGCGCCGCCAGCAGATAGATGATCCACAGCAGGATCACGCCGGCGATCAGGAACATCCCGCCGTACAGCACGGTGAGCCGTATCCGGATGGTCGGACGCAGCCACGGCGGCGGCGGGTGCTCGGCCGTGGGCGGCTCGCCCGGCGGGCGGGGCGGGACGGAAGGCCGCGGCGGAGAGGCGGCGGGGGCGGACGGGGACGTGCCGGGTCCCGGGTACTGGGTGGCCATGGCGATCAGATCCGGTAGCCGGAGCCGGGCACGGTGACGATCACCGGGGGCTCGCCGAGCTTGCGGCGCAGCGTCATGACGGTCACCCGGACCACGTTCGTGAAGGGGTCGGTGTTCTCGTCCCACGCCTTCTCCAGCAGTTGTTCGGCGGAGACCACGGCGCCCTCGCTGCGCATCAGCACCTCGAGGACCGCGAACTCCTTGGGCGCGAGGTGCACCTCCTTGCCGTCCCGGAAGACCTCGCGGCGGTTGGGGTCGAGGCGGATGCCGGAGCGTTCCAGGACCGGCGGCAGCGGCGCGGTGGTGCGCCGCCCGAGGGCGCGCACCCGGGCGGTCAGCTCGGTGAAGGCGAAGGGCTTCGGCAGGTAGTCGTCGGCGCCGAGCTCCAGGCCCTCGACCCGGTCGCTGACGTCGCCGGCGGCGGTGAGCATGAGCACACGGGTGGGCAGCCCGAGGCCGACGACCTCCCGGCACACCTCGTCGCCGTGCACGACCGGCAGATCGCGGTCGAGGACGACGACGTCGTAGTCGTTGACCCCGATCCGCTCCAGGGCGGCACCGCCGTCGTAGACGACGTCGACGGCCATCGCCTCGCGGCGCAGGCCGGTGGCAACCGCGTCCGCGAGCAGTTGCTCGTCCTCGACGACCAGTACGCGCAAGGCGCTACTTCCTTCCGTGAGCTGTGGGGATCCTTTCCACATCCTGCACCGCGGGGCCGTAAACCGGCGGTAAGGGAGAGACCGGGCGAGACCTGTGCGAGGTGTGTGGAGGTCGCGTGCCGGAAACGCGAACACCGGCCGAACGCGCACTGAACAGGCGTCCCCCGTCCGGACGGCCTTCGTCGGGACGGAATTTCTTTCGTGTCGGGGAGGTTTCCGCCGTCAGTCATACGGGGAGGACGGCTGTACACCCACCCACCGTGCCCTGCCACGCGTTTCCCATCGCGCGGCACCTGGGTCAGACACATCCCCGTGTCAACGGAGACGACGAGGAGGCGCCATGGACGCGTTCACTACGGGAATCCTGCAGCGCATAAACGCCACGGAGTCCGATCTTCGCCGGGCCCGGGAGACGGGGGACGACTTCCTCGCCGATGTGGAGCTGAGCGAGCTGGAAGACCTCCGCCGCCTCGCCGCCGAGCACGGCGTGGACGTACGGCCCAAGGTCGCCTGACCCACGAGGGCCGACCCCCAAGCCGCACGCCCCGGTCACCAGGACGGTGCCGGGGCGTTCGCATGCCCGCCGCCGGGCGGCTGGGCCGTCGCGGTTCGTCGCGGGCGGGATCAGTCGTGCCAGGCGCCCAGCCCGTCGAGCAGGGCCTGCAGCGGCTCGAAGAGCCCGGGTGAGCCGGCGACGGTCAGCTCACCGGACGGCCGTTCACCCGGCCGTCCGCCGGTGAGCGCGCCCGCCTCGCGGGCGAACAGCTCGCCGGCCGCCAGGTCCCACGGGTTGAGGCCGCGCTCGTAGTAGGCGTCGAGCCGCCCGCAGCCGACGTCGCACAGGTCGATGGCGGCCGAGCCGCCGCGCCGGATGTCCCGGACCTGCGGGACCAGGGTGCGGACGACCTCGGCCTGCGCGGCGCGCCGCTCGGCGATGTAGCCGAACCCGGTGCCGACGAGCGCGTGGGCCATCTGCGGCGCGGGCCGGCAGTGCGCGGGCCGGCCGTTGACCAGGGCGCCGCGCCCCAGCACCGCCTGGCAGGTCTCACCGCGCATCGGCGCCACCACGACGCCCACCAGGGTTTCGCCGTCCTTCTCGGCGGCGATGCTGACGGCCCACGACGGCAGGCCGTAGAGGTAGTTCACGGTGCCGTCGAGCGGGTCGACGACCCAGCGGACGCCGCTGGTGCCGGTGGTGCTCGCGCCCTCCTCGCCGAGGACGCCGTCCTCGGGACGGGCCTTGCCGATCACCGAGGTGATCAGCTTCTCGGCGGCGATGTCCATCTCGGTCACGACGTCGATGGAGCTGGTCTTGGTGGCGGCCACGCCGAGGTCGGCGGGGCGGCCGTCGCGCAGCAGGTCGCCGGCCTGGCGGGCGGCGTCCAACGCGGTGTGCAGCAGTTCGTCCAGCAGGTCGGCGCTGGCGCCGGTCTCCGGTGTGCTCATCAGTGGTGGCTCCTTGGTGTCCGGTTCCGGGTTCCCCGGTCGCGTCAGTCCTGGCCGGCCGCGGCCGGCAGCGGGTTCCTGGCCGGGCAGCAGCCGGCGGGGCAGACGTCGTGGCTCGGGCCGAGCGCGCCCAGCGCGCACCTGCGCGGCGACAGGCCGCGCTCGGTGGCGGCCCGCTCCAGTACCAGGTCGCGCACGGCGGCGGCGAAGCGCGGGTCCGCGCCGACGGTGGCGGCGCGGGCGACCGGCAGGCCCAGCTCCTCGGCCTTCGCGGCGGCCTCGGTGTCGAGGTCGTACTTGACCTCCATGTGGTCGGAGACGAACCCGATCGGCACCATCACGACCGCCGGTACCCCGGCCGCG
This sequence comes from Actinacidiphila acidipaludis, assembly GCF_019890725.1. Taxonomy (GTDB): domain Bacteria; phylum Actinomycetota; class Actinomycetes; order Streptomycetales; family Streptomycetaceae; genus Actinacidiphila; species Actinacidiphila acidipaludis. The sequence continues at coordinate 106,618 of NZ_JAINZZ010000013.1, read as the reverse complement.
TGGACCTCCTCCAGGTGGTCGCAGATGTCCGGCTCCAGCCAGGGGATGTGCGGGGCGCCGCTGCGCGACTGGTAGACGAGCTCCCACGGCCGCTCGACGCCGGTGGCCTCGCGCAGGGCGCCGGCGATCACCCGCGCGGTGTCGAGGTGCTGGGCGACGTAGGCGCCGCCGTCGCCGTGGTCCGGCACCGGGCCGGAGGTGTCGGCGGCGGCGGTCGGGATGGAGTGGGTGGTGAACGCCAGCCGGGCGCCGTCCCTGACCTTCTCGGGCAGCTCGGCGAGCGCGGTGAGCACCGCGTCGGTCATCGGCTCGACGAAGCCCGGGTGGTTGAAGTAGTGCCGCAGCTTGTCCACCCGCGGCACCTCGCGGCCCTCCTCGGCGAGCACGGCCAGCGAGGCGGCGAGGTTCTCCCGGTACTGCCGGCAGCCGGAGTAGGAGGCGTAGGCGCTGGTCGCCAGCACCAGGATCCGGCGGTGCCCGGCCTCGCTCATCTCCCGCAGGGTGTCGGTGAGGTAGGGCGCCCAGTTGCGGTTGCCCCAGTACACCGGCAGGTCGAGGCCGTGGCCGGCGAAGTCCTTGCGCAGCGCGGCGAGCAGCTCGCGGTTCTGCTCGTTGATCGGGCTGACGCCGCCGAACAGGAAGTAGTGCTGCCCGACCTCCTTGAGCCGTTCGCGGGGGATGCCGCGGCCGCGGGTGACGTTCTCCAGGAACGGGACGACGTCGTCGGGTCCCTCGGGGCCGCCGAAGGACAGCAGCAGCAGGGCGTCGTAGGGGGCGGCGTCGGCGCGGTCGGCCGGGGCGGACTGGTCTGGCTGATCGGACATGTCTCCGATCCTGCCATCCGCCGCGGCGCGGTCCGGCGCGGGCCGTGCCCGGGACTGGCCGGAAAAGGACTTGCCGCCCTTCGTAAGCTGTATGGACCATCTATGTCCCTTACGGAACCGCGGTCACCCCCGGTGTCCGCCGAGCGACGGCGGCGACGCCGCCGGGGAGCACCTGTGAGCAGTCCCTACCGGGCGATCTTCGCCGCTCCTGGAACCCGCGCCTTCGCCGTCGCGGGTCTCGTCGGCCGCATGCCGCTGTCGATGCTCGGGATCGGCATCGTCACGATGATCTCCCAGGTCACCGGGCGGTACGGGCTGGCCGGCGCGCTGTCGGCGACCCTCGCGCTCGCGGCGGCCGTCTGCGGCCCTCTGGTCTCCCGGCTGGTCGACCGCTACGGGCAGCGGCGGGTGCTGCGCCCGGTGTGCGCGGTGACGGTGGCCGCGGTCGCCGCGCTGCTGGTCGCGGTGCGCGAGGACGCCCCGGACTGGACGTACTTCGTGTGTGTCGTGGGCGCGGGGCTCACCCCGAGCCTGGGGGCGATGGTCCGGGCCCGCTGGTCGGCCATCCACCACGGCTCCCCCGAACTGCTGCACACCGCCTTCTCGTTCGAGTCCGTGCTCGACGAGATCGTCTTCATCCTCGGCCCGATCCTCTCGATCGGGCTGTGCACCGCCTGGTTCGCCGAGTCCGGGCCGCTGCTGGCGGCCGCGTTCCTGGGCGTCGGCGTGCTGATGCTGACCGCCCAGCGGGCCACCGAACCGGCGCCGCACCCGCGCGGGCAGCACCACGGCGGTTCCGCCCTGCGTACACCGGCGCTGGCGGTGATGGCCGGGGTGTACGTAGGCACCGGCACGGTCTTCGGCGCCGTCGACGTGGCCACGGTGGCGTTCGCCGACGAGCGCGGCCACAAGGCGCTGGCCAGCCTCGTCCTGGCCTCGTACGCGGCGGGCTCGTGCCTGGCCGGGCTGGTGTTCGGACTGCTGCGGCCCAAGGGTTCGGCCGCGGGCCGCTTCCTGCTGGGCATCACCCTGATGGCGGTGAGTATGATCCCGCCACTACTGGTCGGGAACTTGTGGTTCCTGGCCGGTGCGCTGTTCCTCTCGGGCCTGACCATCGCACCGACGATGGTGACGGCGTTGGGCCTGGTGGAGCGGCTGGTACCGCGGTCGCAGCTCACCGAGGGCATCACGTGGATCTCCACGGGACTCGCCGTCGGCGTCGCGGCGGGGGCCTCGCTGGCGGGCCGGGTGGTCGACGCCCACGGCGCCTCCGCGGCCTTCGCGGTACCCGCCTCCGCGGCGGTCGTCGCCGTGGGGGTGGCGGTCCTGGGGAACCGCCGGCTGCGGCCGGCGCCGGAGCGGGAGGAGCCGCACGGACATGGCGAGGACGTGGGCGACGCGAACGGATGGGCCGGCCGGGACGGCGAATGGGACAGCCGCGAGGGTGTGGCGTAACTGGGCGGGCAACGTCACCGCCACACCGGCCCGGACCGTCGCTCCCGCCTCCGTGGACGAACTGGCCGCCGAGGTCCGCAAGGCCGCCGCCGAGGGCCTGACGGTCAAGGCGGTGGGCGCCGGGCACTCCTTCACCTCCGCGGCGGCCACCGGGGGCGTCCAGGTGCGTCCCGAGGCCCTCACCGCGATACGCGACATCGACCGGGCTGCGGGCACCGTCACGGCCGAGGCGGGCGTGCCGCTCCGTCAGCTGAACGCCGTGCTCGCCGCGGAGGGCCTGTCGCTGACGAACATGGGCGACATCATGGTGCAGACCGTGGCGGGCGCCACCAGCACCGGCACGCACGGCACCGGCCGCGACTCCGGTTCCATCGCCGCGCAGATCCGCGCGTTCGAGCTGGTGACGGCCGACGGTTCGGTGCTCACGTGTTCGGCCGAGGAGAACCCGGAGGTCTTCGCCGCCGGGCGGATCGGCCTCGGCGCGCTGGGCGTGCTCAGCGCGATCACCTTCGCCGTGGAGCCGATGTTCCTGCTGAACGCCCGTGAGGAACCGATGCCGTTCGACCGGGTGATGGCGGAGTTCGACCAGCTCGTCGAGGAGAACGAGCACTTCGAGTTCTACTGGTTCCCGCACACCGACGGCTGCAACACCAAGCGGAACAACCGCAGTCAGGGCCCGGCCGCGCCGGTGCCCGCGGTGCGCGGCTGGATCGACGACGAACTGCTGTCCAACGGCGTCTTCCAGGCCGCGTGTGCGCTCGGCCGCGCGGTGCCGGCCGCGATCCCCGGCATCGCGAGGGTCTCCAGCCGCGCGCTGTCCGCCCGCACCTACACCGACATCCCTTACAAGGTCTTCACCAGCCCGCGCCGGGTGCGGTTCGTGGAGATGGAGTACGCGCTCCCGCGCGAGGCCGCGGTGGAGGCGATCCGCGAACTCAAGGCCATGGTCGAGCGGTCGGAGCTGCGGGTCAGCTTCCCGGTCGAGGTGCGGGTCGCGCCCGCCGACGACATCGCGCTCTCCACGGCGTCCGGGCGGGACAGCGCGTACGTGGCGGTGCACATGTACCGGGGCAGCCGCTTCCAGGAGTACTTCACCGCGGTGGAGAAGATCATGGTCGCGCACGGCGGGCGGCCCCACTGGGGCAAGATGCACACCCGCGACGCGGAATACCTCCGGACGGCCTATCCGCGGTTCGGTGAATTCACCGAACTGCGCGACCGATTGGATCCGGACCGGCTCTTCGCCAACGACTACCTGCGGAGGGTGCTGGGTTCGTAGGAGTACGTCCGCTTTTGCCCGGCGCACATGGGGCTCACGCGTGACCCGCGTCACCCAACTCCCGCCCCCGTGCAGGACATTCGGCGGCGCGGCAGCCGCCCCTCGCTGGCCCAAATGGAGTACCGTGACGAATCCTGGCTCACGGTGCCCGTCCGGCTGCCCGGGCCGTACGGGAAGGGGGGCCGGGGCGCCGTCCCGGGGCGCTCACGATCGGTCACGCAGAGTGGCCAATCGACTACAGTCCCATGACGGGGTGTCACCGCCCAACCGCGACACGCCGGGGAACTCTGCAAGGTTGTGGCACGCTGCACCCGGGCAGGCCACACTCTGTCCAACGGGAGCAGCGACGCACGTGACGTCGGCAGGCACCACCCGGGAGGTAACCGTGCCCGAACTGCGCGTCGTGGCCGTCAGCAACGACGGCACACGACTGGTGCTCAAGGCTGCCGACAGCACGGAATACACGCTCCCCATCGACGAGCGGCTGCGCGCCGCCGTCCGCAACGACCGTGCGCGGCTGGGCCAGATCGAGATCGAGGTCGAGAGCCATCTGCGGCCGCGTGACATCCAGGCGCGGATACGGGCCGGTGCCTCCGCCGAGGAGGTCGCCCAGCTCGCGGGGATCCCGGTCGAGCGGGTACGCCGCTTCGAGGGACCGGTGCTCGCCGAACGTGCGTTCATGGCCGAGCGCGCCAGGAAGACCCCCGTGCGGCGGCAGGGCGAGAGCACCGGGCCGCAGCTCGGCGAGGCGGTGGCCGAACGGCTGCTGCTGCGCGGCGCGGAGAAGGACACCGTGCTCTGGGACTCCTGGCGCCGGGACGACGGCACCTGGGAGGTGCTGCTCGTCTACCGGGTCGCCGGTGAGCCGCACTCGGCGAGCTGGTCCTACGACCCGCCGCGCCGGCTGGTGCAGGCGGTCGACGACGAGGCCAGGTCGCTGATCGGCGAGACCGTGCAGAGCGCGGCCGCGCAGGAGCCGAGCTTCCCGTTCGTGCCGAGGATCGCGCGGCTGCCCCGGGACCGTCCGCTGGACCGCGCCCTGGACCGCCAGACGGAACGGCCCGAGCGGCCGGAACGCGCCGAGCGGCCGGACCGCGAGGCGCGGGCCGAGGAGCGGACCGAGACGGAGGAGCGGGACTCGCTCACCAGCCTGCTGGAGGCGGTGCCGAACTTCCGGGGCGACATGGTCGTGCCGGCCGCGCCCGCGAACCCGGGGGACACCGCTCCGGCGGCCGAGGTCCCGGCCGAGGAGGCGGAGGCGGAGGAGGCGGCCCCGGCCGCCAGCGCGGGGTCCGCGTACGCGGACATCCTCATGCCGCGGGCCGTGGCGGGCCACCGCGACCGGCTCGTCGGCACCACCGACCGCCAGGCCGAGGCGGACGGCGTCCGCCCGGGCCGCCGCGCGACCGTCCCGAGCTGGGACGAGATCGTCTTCGGCAGCCGCCGCAAGAAGCAGGAATGACGCTGCGCTGAGCAGAACGGTACGGGCTCGGCCCCGCTCCTCGTGATGCGGGCCCGAGCCCGCACCCGTCACCCGCCCGCAAGGGCACGTCTCTTCGCAGAGGGCGCCTACCAAGGGGCGCGGGTTCCCCAGGCTCCGCCCGGGAGGTGCCCTCATGGGGTGCCCCCGACCGGACGGTCACGCCCACCAGGGGCACGTCTCCTCGCAGAGGGCGCCTACCAAGGGGCGCGGGGAACTGCGCGACCAGCCACGACGCGTGCCGCAGTCCGTCACCGTCCCGAAGGGGCAGTTCGGTCCGCTCCGGACTACCCGCCGGTGGCCGGCTGAGCGCGCTGGGGGCACCTCCCGGGCGAAGCCTGGGGGACCCCGCGCCCCCATGGGGTGCCCCCGACCGGACGGTCACGCCCCACCAGGGGCAGCTCCCATGGCAGAGGGCACCCGCCCCCGTGGGGTGCCCCCGACCGGACGGTCACGCCCCACCAGGGCCAGCTCCCATGGCAGAGGGCACCCAGCGAGGAGGCAACCCCGCTCGGGGAGCTAGCCCGGAGTGGGGCCTGTGGAGACGGGGCGGGTGGACGTGGCGGTCCATTCACTCCAGGAGCCGGGGTAGAGGGTCGCGGGCACACCGGCGACGGCCATGGCGAGGATCTGGTGGGCCGCCGAGACGCCCGACCCGCAGTAGACGCCGACCTCGGCCTCCCCCGTGGCGCCCAGCGCCGCGAACCTCTCCGCCAGGCGTGCCGCAGGCAGAAACGTGCCGTCGGCCGCCACGTTCTCCGTCGTCGGCGCGCTGACCGCCCCGGGGATGTGCCCGGCGACCGGGTCGATCGGCTCGACCTCGCCGCGGTACCGCTCCCCCGCCCGCGCGTCGAGCAACACGCCCTGGCGCGCCAGCGCCGCCGCCCCGTCCGCGTCGACGACCGGCATCCTGCCCGGCCGCGGCACGAAGTCGCCCTCGCCCGGCGGCGGTTCCTCGGTGGTCAGCGGCAGCCCTGCCGCCCGCCACGCCGCAAGGCCGCCGTCCAGCACCCGGACCCGCTCGTGCCCGGCCCACCGCAGCAGCCACCAGGCGCGGGCCGGCCCCCAGCCGTTCGCGTCGTCGTACAGCACGACGTCGCGCCCGGCGCTGACCCCCGCCCTGCGCATCGCCGCGCCGAACACCTCGACGCCGGGCAGCGGGTGGCGTCCGCCGGCACCGGGCGGGCCCGCGAGCTCGGCGTCGAGGTCGACATAGCGGGCCCCGGCGATGTGGCCCTTGGCGTACTCGCCCTGCCCGGGCGGCCCGCCCATCTTGTAGCGCACGTCGATCAGGACGGGCGGCTCGCCCGGGCCGTCGAGTTCGGCCGCCAGCCCGGCCGCGGAGATGATCGGTTCCATGAGGCCATTGTGGCCGCCCGCGCGGGGTGCCGGCCGCCCGGGCAGACACCGCGTCACGGCCCGGACGCGTACCGTTTCGGCCGCTCCCCGTCCCCAGGGGGATGAATGCGGCGCGGCCGGGGCGCTCCGGGCGGAAGGTGGTGGAACCATCGGAGGTACCACATTCGCCCGAACCGCCCGCGAGGAGTGCGCTTCGCATGACCGACGTACCGAGCCGGCGTCCCCCCGGCACTCCCTGCTGGGCCAGCCTGATGGCGCACCGGGCGGATCGCGCGCTCGACTTCTACGGCGCCCTTTTCGGCTGGGAGTTCGTACCCGGCCCGCGGCAACTGGGCTCGTACATGATCGCGGTGCGCGACGGGCAGCGCATCGCCGGTATCGGCGAGGGCGCGGCGGAACCGCACCGCCCGGTGTCGTGGACGACGATGTTCGCCTCCGACGATGTGGACGTCTCCGCCGAGCTGGTGCGGGAGTGCGGCGGCACGCTCGGCATCGGCCCGCTGAACGCGGACGACGAGGGGCGGCTGGCGATCGCCGTCGACCCGTCGGGCGCGGTGTTCGGCATCTGGCAGGGGCGCCGGCTGCCGGGCGCGGACGTCACCGGGGCGCCCGGGACGGTGTCCTGGAGCGAGCTGACGACCCGGGACTCGTCCCTGGTCGCGAAGTTCTACCAGGCGGTGCTCGGCGTCGAGGCGCAGCAGACGGACGAGAGCGGCGTGGACCGGATGGTACTCAGGGCCGCGGGGCAGGCGGCGGCCGGCGTGCTGGGCGTGGGCCGGGACCTGCCGCGCGACCGGGGCGCGCACTGGATGACGTACTTCGCGGTGGCCGACACGGACGCGGCGACCGGCCGTGCGGCGGAACTGGGCGCCCGGGTGCTGGAACCGCCCTGCGCGTCGCGCCACGGCCGGATGGCGACGGTGGCCGACCCGGAGGGTGCGGCCTTCGCGCTGATCACCGCCGGGGAGTCCGTGGCGGAGGACTGAGGCCGTCCCGGTACGCCCCCACGCCGACACCGCACGCCCTGTCCCCCGCACCCACCGGGCCCGCACCTGGGAAGCCGCCTGCGCCTGGCGCCCGCGCCTGCCCGGAACCCCCGTTTCCCGCTCTGCCGTTACGCCGGTTCCGCCGCCACCGCCGGTGCCCCGGAGAGCAGTTGGGGCGCGTCGGCCAGCACCAGGCCGGCGGCGCCGCGCACTTCGGCGCCGTCGCCCAGTCCACCGGTGACGATCCGCACCCCTTCGCCCGCCGACGGCAGCGTGTGCCGCCGGACGCCCGCGCGCATCGGCTCCAGGATGTCCTCGCCCGCGCTCGCCAGGTCGCCGCCGACCACGACCAGTTGCGGGTTGAGCAGCGTGACCAGCATGGACAGCGCGCGCCCCACCGCGTCCCCGGCGTCCCGCACGGCCCGCAGCGCGCCGGTGTTGCGCTGCTGGATCAGCCCCGGCAGGTCCCGCGGCGCCACGGGGTGGCCCCAGCTGTCGGACAGTAGGCGGGCGATCGCGACCGGGCTGGCCACCGTCTCCAGGCAGCCGCGGTTGCCGCAGCGGCAGATCAGGCCGTCCGCGGTCAGCGGCAGGTGGCCGATCTCGCCGGCCAGCCCGCGGGCGCCGAGCAGCAGCCGGCCGTTGCTGACGATGCCCGCGCCGATGCCGGCGGACAGCCGGACGTAGACCATGTCGCCGGCGTCCCGGCCGGCGCCGTACATGCGCTCGGCGAGCGCCCCGGCGTTGGCGTCGTTGGTGACGCGGACGGGCAGCGAGGTGCGGCGGCGCAGTTCGTCGGTGAGCCGCAGGCCGACCCAGCCCGGCATGATCCCCTCGGCGCCGAGGGCCCCGCTGCCCAGTTCCACCGGTGAGGCGATGCCCGCGCCGATGCCGAGCACGCGGGTCCGGGGGACGCCGGTCTCCTGCAGCGCGCGGCCGACCAGCACGGCGACGAGATCGAGGGTCTCCTCGGGCGCCCGGTCGACCTCCTTGGCGACCCAGTGCTCCCACAGCACGGCGCCGAACAGGTCGCACAGGATGACCCGGACGTGCTGATGGCCGATGTCGGCGCCGATCGCGTACCCGGCGCTGGGCACCAGCGACAGGGACTGCGCGGGCCGCCCGGTGCGGCGGGGCTCGGTCTCGTCGGCGCCCTCGTCCTCGGTGACCAGGCCGACCGCGATGAGGTCGGCGATCAGTGAGGAGACGGTGGCCCGGGACAGGCCCGTCACACGGACGAGTTCGGGCCGGCTGCTGCGCGGTGCGGCGTGCAGGGCCTCCAGGACCCTCAGCCGTCCCACCTCGCGCAGGTTCACTGGCGTGTCGATCATGACCCCCGGAGTCCGTGCCTGTGTCGCGTACCGTCTGCCCGCACCGTGCCCTCTGGCCCTCTCCCCCGTCAAGGGCCGTGACTTATGGGGACGTTGTGACACAATCCCGCGAGCTGAATCGTTCCGTCGCGACGGGTTCGGCTCGACACCGGACGAATGACGTCCGGCTCGTCGGCACCGCGGCCCACCCTCTCCGACGGGCGGCGGCGCACGCGGGCTGCCGCTGTCCCCGGGCGGCCGGAACCGCCCGGGGACAGCGGCCTGGCGTCAGCCGCCGATCGCCATGGCGAACACATGCATCGCGAGCTGCCCGTTGGCCACGTCCTGGCTCACGTTCGGCAGGGTGACGGCCGCGACGGTCTTGCCGGGCAGCAGGCCGACGGTCGCGCCGTACAGGTGCACCGTCTGGTTCTGGTGCCCGCCGCCGTTGTTGAGGTACGGCGTGGTGGCGGCGATGTCGCTGCCCTGGGACGCGCTGCCGGACCACCAGTCGGCGAGGGCCAGCGCGTACGTCTGGGTCGTGCCGTCGGTGTAGACGATGGTGCCGCTGCCGGAGGAGGAACCGAAGTCGCTGGTGCCGATGAAGCCCAGCTTGCTTCCGCTGCCGGCCAGTTCGACGGCCTGGCCGCCCGCGACGGCGTTGTCCGGCTGCCCGGTGCCCGCGGTCGCCGGCCAGGGGAAGGAGATCCCGTCGTGCACGGTGGAACCGCCCGCGGTCCAGCCCGCCGCGGCCAGCGCCTGCGCGGAGAAGCTGGCGCCGCCGCCGTCGAGGTTGCCGGTCCCCGGCGTACTGTCGTCGCTGACACCGGAGTTGCCGTACGCCGCGGCCAGCGAGGCGTAGGGCACGGTCACCGGGGCCTGTGCGGTGAAGGCGCCGCCCGGGGTGGTGACGGTGGCGTCCAGGGTGAAGGACGCCGGGTCGGCGCCCGCCGGGACCGTCACCGACCACGTGGTGCTCACCGTCTGCCCGGCGCCGACGGTGGGGAACGACGCCGGGGTGGTGGCCGAGGCGGTCCAGCCGGCCGGGACGTCGAGCGCGACGGAGACGCCGCTCACCACCGCGGCACCGCCGTTGGTGTAGGTGGTGGCGGCGGTCAGGGTGGTGCCGGCCTCGGCCACCGGGACGGCCTTCAGCGTCAGGGAGTTGTGCACCACGATCGGCGCGGAGCCGGTCACGCCGCCCACGGTCGCCGAGACGGTCGCGACGCCGTCGGCGACGGCGTGCACGGTTCCGTCGGGCGCGACGGTGGCCACCGCCGGGTTGCTGCTGGTGTAGCGGACCGGGGTGTGGGCGAGGTCGGCGAACGTCTGGTCGTTGTCGACGGCCTCGACCACGTGGTCGGCGGTCAGGGACCGGTCGCGCTGCTCCTTGGCCGGATCGGTGTCGTCCTTGATCCACGGGTTCTTCGCGGTGAGGCTGAAGGTGTCCCCCGCGTCGAACACGACCTTCCCCGGCTGCACGGTGACGTACCGCACCTTCGGCGTCAGGTGGCCGGTGATCCGGACCGGGGCGGTGCCGGCGATGTGCGCGGAGTCGCCGCCGACCTGGAACCGGTAGTCGCCGTTCCACACGGTCTGCCGGGAGTGCGCGGCGTCCCAGGAGGCGAGGTCGGCGGCCTTGACGGTGATGTCGATGTGCTGGGTCCGGCCCGGCTGCAGGACCTGTGTCTTGGCGAAACCGGCCAGCCGTTCACGGGGCAGGTCGACGCCGGGGACGGTGAACGCGGTGGCCGCGTAGAGCTGGGCGACGGTGGCGCCCGCCACGGTGCCGGTGTTGGTGACGTCGAAGCCGATCTTCACCGAGCCGTCCGGGGTGGTCGTCTTGTGGTCGGCCTTGATCTTCGAGAAGGCGAAGGTGCTGTAGCTCAGGCCGTAGCCGAAGGGATAGGTCGGGCTGCCGGTGAAGTACTGGTAGGTGCGGCCGAGTCCGCCGGTGGCGGCGGGGGTCAGACCGTAGTTCTGCTTGTCCGGGAGCTGCGAGTCGTCCTTGTACCAGGTGAAGTTGAGGTGTCCGGACGGGTTCTGCCGGCCGAAGAGCACGTCGGCGAGGGCGGTGCCCTGGGCCTGGCCGTTGTAGCCGCTGAAGAGGACCGAGGCGACCTTGCCCTGCTCGTCGTCGATCTTCACCGGGCCGTCGGACTGGACGACCAGGGCCAGGCGGGGGTTGCCGAGCGCGGCGGTCTGGTCGATCAGCGAGTCGTAGTTGCCGGGCATGGCGAGGCTGTCGCGGTCGTTGCCCTCCTCGCCGTTGGCCAGGGTGGTGCCGGCGAACAGCACGACCAGGTCGGCGTCGCGGACGTCGGCCTTCGTCCGGTCGCTGAGCACCGCGGCGCCGGTGGCGGTGGCGGAGGTGCCCGCGGCGTCGAACACCACGTCGGCGTCGGGGTCGGCGGCCTTCACCGCGGCGGTGATGCCCTGTACCGCGCTGGTGGTGTGGGTGGGCTCGCCGCTGTACAGGCCCAGGGAGACCGTGTCGGCCAGGTCGCCGAGGATGACGACCTTCTTCGTCGTCGCCGGGTCGGCGGGCAGCAGCGGCGTACTCGCCGACGCGGGCGCGGTGTTCTTCAGCAGCACCAGGGAGTTGTCCGCGACCTTGGCGGCGAGGGCCTGGTGGGCCGGGCTCTCGATCTGGTCCTTGGTGATGGAGGTGTAGGGGACGGAACCGGGCGGGTCGAACTCGCCGGTGGCCATGCGGACGGTGAAGACCTTCACCAGCGCGGTGTCGACGACGCCTTCGCTGAGCGCGCCGGCCTTGATCGCCTCAGTGATGTTGGCGGTGGTGGCCTCGTCACCGGTGCAGTTGAGGTCGGTCCCGGCCCGCAGCGCGTACGCCTGGCCGCCCGCCTGCCCGGACAGGGTGGTGCCGGTGGCGGTCCGGGTCCAGGTCGGGTCGGCCTGGTGGTCGGTGGTCCAGCCGGGCGGGGCCCAGTCGTGACCGCCCGGGAACTGGCGCCAGTTGGTGCCGACCGCGCCGCAGTCGGAGGTGATGTAGCCGTCGAACCCGTAGGTGCGCTGGGCGAGTTCGTTGGTGGTGTAGGTGTCGGAGACCGACGGGGTGCCGTTGATGGCGTTGTAGGACGTCATCAGGCCGGCCACGTGCGCGTCCTCGATGAGGCTGCGGAACTGCGCGGTGTAGTAGTCGCGCAGGTCGGTGTCGGTGGCGTCCGAGCTGATGCCGGTGCGGTTGTCCTCGACGTTGTTGAGGGCGTAGTGCTTGGCGGTCGCGGCGACCTTCAGGTACCCGTTCCGGGAGGTGCCGTCCTGGTTGTTGCCCTGGTAGCCGTCGACGAACTGCCCGGCCATCTGGCCCACGAAGTACGGGTCCTCGCCGAACGCCTCGTCGGTGCGGCCCCAGCGCGGGTCGCGGTCCAGGTTGACGGTGGGCGCCCAGTAGGTGAGGGAGCCGTAGTCGTCGGCGGACGGGCCGAGGTTGTTCTGGCCCTTGTCGAAGAGCGACTTGTCGACGAAGCCGCGCACCTCGTCCGAGATCGCGGTGCTCTCCTGGTACATCAGGTCGCGGTCCCAGGACATGGACGAGGCGAAGTTGGTCGGGAAGCTGGTGGCGTGCACGCCGCCCTGCACCCCGCCGTTGTGCTGGTCGGCGCCCAGGCTGTTGACGCCGTGCTGCCCCTCGCTCCAGTAGGTGTACTGCTGGACGCCGAGCCGCGGGATCGCCGGCCCGCTGTTGGTGCTGAGCTGCTGCACCTTCTCCTGCAGCGTCATCCGGGACACCAGGTCCGCTGCGCGCTCCTCGAACGAGTAGTGCGTGTCCCGGTAGATCGGGGTGCTGCCGGCCGTGGCGCGTGGCGACTGCGCGAGGGCGGCGCCGCCGCCGTTGGCGCCCAGTACGGCCGCACAGGCCAGCGCGCAGGCCGCGGCGAGTAAGCCGCGGCGACGCGTGCGCTTGTCCATCCTGCCTCCGTCGTCATCGAGCAGGGGACCCGGTCCGTCCGCGGACTTAGGTGCAAGTCCGAAGAAAGTCCGGGGCTTGCGTTGTCAGTGTGGGAGTCTGTGACTTCTCTTCCGGCAACGTCAAGGTCTCTGACGGGAGTTGGTGCCGAGGTTTCGACCGATGGCGGCGAAACCTCCGGCCGGCGGCCGCCGTTCACCCAGCCGGTCCGGCCGGGTGAGGCGGCGGCCGCAGGGTCAGCGCGACGTGGTGGACCGGCTGGCCGCGTCGGGTTCCGGCAGCTCCACCGGCGCCGGCCGCGGGCATCCGCCGTCGATCGGCAGGGTGACGCCCTGCCGTGCGGCGTCCAGCAGACCGAGCATCACGTCCAGCACGTGCGCGGCCAGTTCGGCCGACGCGCGGTGCGGCGTCCCGGCGGCGATCGCGGCGGCCAGGTCGGCCAGGCCGGTGCCGCGCCCGGCACCGGGGTACCCGGCGGAGACCGGCAGCGACTCCCACCGCTCCCGGTCGGCGGGGTACCACTCGACCTGCCCGTCGAAGCCGTTGGGGTCGGGGACGGACAGCGATCCCGCGGTGCCGTACACCTCGATCCGGGGCAGCCGCGCGGCGTGCACATCGAAGCTCATCACCAGCGTGGACAGGGCGCCGCCGGCGTGGTGCAGGATCCCGGTGACATGGGTGTCCACCGCGACGGGGAAGCGCTGCCCGGCGCGGGGTCCTGAGCCGATCACCCGCTCGGCGCGCCGTGCGGACGCGGCGCCGGTGACCGCGGTGACCGGTCCGAGCAGGTGGACCAGTGCGGACAGGTAGTACGGGCCCATGTCCAGCAGCGGCCCGCCGCCCGGCCGGTAGTAGAACTCCGGGTCGGGGTGCCAGCGCTCGTGGCCCGCGGTGGTCATGAACGCGGTCGCGGCCAGCGGGGTCCCGACGAGTCCGTCGTCGACGGCCCGGCGGGCGGTCTGGGTGCCGGTGCCGAGCACGGTGTCCGGGGCGCAGCCCACCCGGACCCCGGCGGCCGCCGCGGCGGCGAGCACGGCTGCGGCCTCCTCGCGGGTGGCGGCCAGCGGCTTCTCGCCGTAGACGTGCTTGCCCGCGGCGATCGCCGCGAGCGCGACCTCGGCGTGCGCGGCGGGCACGGTCAGGTTCAGCACCGCGTCGACGTCGTCGCGCGCGACCAGGGCGGCCACCGTGCCGGCGACCGCGGCGCCGGTGCCCGCCACCGCCCGCGCGGCGCGCTCCGGGTCGAGGTCGGTGACCGCGGTGAGCCGCAGACCGGGCGTGCGGGCCAGGGTGTCGAGGTACTGGCCGCTGATCCTCCCGGTGCCGGCCATGCCGACGCGCAGCGGTGTCAGCGAGCCGCCCACAGCAGCCCCCGTTCGGTGAGGGCGCGTACTTCCGGCACGTCGAAGTCGTCGGCCTTGTGGCCGATGGTGGAGACGAAGACCCGCCCGCGCCCGTGGCCGCGGGTCCAGACCGCCGGCATGACGACCGGCGCCTCGCGCTCCTCCCCCGCCGGGAACGTCGTGGTGGCGAGCACGTCGATGGCCGGGTCGGTGGCGACCCAGTACTGCTCGGTGTGCACCCGGAAGTCCCGCAGGCCGCCCACGACCGGGTGGGTGTCCCGTCCGGGCGCCAGGTGCACGGTGTGCTCGACGAACCCGGGCGGGTGCATGAGGAACTGGCCGCCGGTGACGAGCTGGTAGTCCAGGTCGCCGCGGAAGGCGTCGACGATGCCGCCGTGCCAGCCGGCGAAGCCGGTGCCGGCCCGCACGGCGGCGGACAGCCCGCGGCTCTGCGCGGGCGTGACCTCGCCCATGGACCAGCACTGCACGACGAGGTCGGTGGCGGCCAGCAGTGCGGCGTCCTCGTACACCGCGAGGTCCTCGGAGGTCTGCACGGTGAAGCCGTGGTCCCGCAGGAACGGCAGGAAGAGGTCCGTGATCGCCACGGGGGCGTGGCCCTCCCAGCCGCCGCGGACCACCAGCGCACGGCGGTTCGGTATGTCGCTCACGGGCGTTGCACACTCCCATCGGTGTCGCTCGGCGCGGCCCGGCGGTCCCGGGCCGGCGGTTCCCGGACGGGGTACAGCTTGCCCGAGACTTGCCCGAGTCCGGCTCGAAGGCGCCCGTGGGAAAGACGTCAGGGCAGCGGGACGGGCAGCACGTCCGGGCTCAGGGCGCCCACGCCCGCGGTCGCCCGGGTCGCCCGGCGGCTGTGGTGGCGGCGGCACAGCACCTCGTAGCCGACCTCACCGGAGGCGCCCTCGACGTCACCGACGACGACCTGGGCGCCCTCCACCACCATGACGCCGCCGATGGTCCTGGCGTTGTGGGTGGCCCGCGCCCCGCACCAGCACAGCGCCTCCACCTGGAGGGCCTCGACGCGGTCGGCGAGCTCGATCAGCCGCTGGGAGCCGGGGAAGAGCCGGGTGCGGAAGTCGGTGGTGATGCCGAACGCGTAGACGTCCAGATCGAGTTCGTCCACCGCGCGGGCGAGCTGGTCTATCTGTCCGGGGGCCAGGAACTGGGCCTCGTCGACGACCACGTAGTCCACCCGGCCGCCGCGGGTGATCAGGCCGACGAGATGCGCGTACAGGTCCATCGCGTCGGTGACCTCGACCGCGTCGGTGACCAGGCCGAGGCGGGAGGAGAGCTTGCCCTGCCCGGCCCGGTCGTTGCGGGTGAAGATCACCGACTGCAGCCCGCGGGCGGTGCGGTTGTGCACGATCTGCAGGGCGAGCGTCGACTTGCCGCAGTCCATCGTTCCGGAGAAGAAAACCAGCTCGGGCATGGAAGGAGCGCAGGCCTTTCGGTGGACGGCGGCGAACGGAGCGGACGGGGCCGGCAGGACGGACGGGAGCTGACGGGGAGGCGGGCGGCGGCGTACGGGGGCGAAGAGCGGCTAGCAGCGTACTTCGAGCAGCGGCACGAGTTGTTCGACGGGGGCCAGCGAGCCGTGCAGGCCGACCATGCGGGACTCCCCCGGCTCGGTGCGGTTGGCCACGATCGCCAGGTCGTCGCGGGCGACGGCCACCACGTCGCCGATCCGGCCGAGCACGCGCTCCTCCGGCGCCGGCCCGAACCACCCCGCGGCGACGGCCTGTTCCCGGCCGGCCACCCACATCCGGTCGCCGAGCACCTCGCGCCACACCGTGAGCACGTCGGCGGCGGCGCCGGGCACCGCGTAGACGTGCCGGGCCCGGCCCTCGCCGCCGAGGACGGAGACGCCGGCCCGCAGCTCCCAGTCCTCGTCGAAGTCGATCCGCGACTCCTCGTCGAAGGGGATGTCGATCATGCCGTGGTCGGCGGTGACGTACAGCGCGCTGCGCGGCGGGAGTTGCTCGGCGAGCCGCTGCACCAGCCGGTCGACCATCATCAGCTGGCCGCGCCAGGCGTCGGAGTCCACGCCGTGCCGGTGGCCCATGCCGTCCAGTTCGCTGTAGTACGTGTAGACCAGCGCGCGGTCGGCGGCGGCCAGCCGCTCCGCGGCGAGGTCCATCCGCTCCTCGCCGGTGAGCCGGCCGAGGAAGGTGCCGCCGGAGAGCGCGATCTTGGTCAGCGGGGTGTGCTCGAACGTCGGCGAGGTCACCTGGCAGGTGGCGATGCCCGCGGCCTCGGCGAGCCGGAAGACGGTGGGGTGCGGCTGCCAGACGTCCGGGGCCGTCCACGGCTGCCAGCGCAGCTGGTTCATCAGCTGCCCGGTGCCGGGGTCGAGCACGGTGTAGCCGGCCAGTCCGTGCCCGCCGGGCGGCAGGCCGGTGCCGACAGAGGCCAGCGAGGTCGCGGTGGTGGCGGGGAAGCCCGCGGTGATCGGCCGCCCGGTGCCGCCGCACGATCCGTGGAGCAGCGAGGTGAGGTACGGCGCCTCGTCGGGGTGCCGCAGGATCAGCTCCCAGCCCAGGCCGTCCACGAGGAAGACGCACACCCGGTCGGCGGGCGCCAGCGTGAGTCCGGTCGCCGGCATGCCGGGCACCTGGAATCCGGCGACAGCCGCGGGGATGACGTCGCAGAGCGCGCCGGAGCCGTACAGGGGCGCGGGCGCGGTGAAGGGATCGAGCGGCGCGGGATCGTCCACGCCGTGCAGGGGACCGACCATCATCAGGCCATCAGTCCGTGGCCGCCGTCGCCTCGGAGAGGGCCTGCGCGAAGGCGAGCGTCTGGCGGACGGCCTCGGGGCCGTCGCCCGCCTCGCTGACCCGCAGCGACAGGTCGTCGGCCGTGGAGGAACCGGTGTAGCCGTGGTCCGCCTCGCAGTTGGGGTCGCTGCAGGCGGCGGGCTCCAGGTCGAGCCGGGCCACCGCGCCCCAGCCGATGGTCAGCACCACCTCGCGGGGCAGCGTGCCCGGCGTGTACGACTCGGGGTTGGCCACGACCCGGCTGACCACCACCGAGGAGATCCGCCCGAGCTTGACGGACTCCGTCGAGGTGGTGGCGTACGGGCTCGGCGAGGTGTCGTCGGCCGCCTGCTCGTCGGTGTGGCTGACGATGAACCGGCTGCCGGTGAGGACGAGCACCGTGACGTGGCGGCGCACCTCGTTGGCGTCGAAGGTGGTCTCCTGGTGCACCAGGTACGAGGACACGGGCTCCCGGCCGACCGCGGCCTCGACGGCCTCCGCCACCAGGGTGGGGTAGTAGCCGCTGCGCTCGATGGCTGTGCGCAGGCCCTGCGTCGTCGTACCGGTCTTCGCCATGTGCACCATCCTATGCGCGCGGTGTGACGTTATCGGCCGTTCGTGCTGGACCGCGCGCACCGCGGGCCGCCTTCGGGCGTCAGTACGAGGCCGTCAGTACGAGGCCAGGGCGCGCGGACCGAGGTCGGTGCGGGGCGGCGGCGGGGCGAGACGGACGGTGGCGCCGAGCACGCTGAGGCCGCGGGCGGCGACCACCACCGGTTCCAGGTCCACCCCGACGACCTCGGGCAGGTCGTCGGCGAGCATCGACACCCGCAGCAGCAGTTCCTCCAGGGCCGCGGTGTCCACCGGCTCCGCGCCGCGCCAGCCGAACAGCAGGGGTGCGGCCTTGATCGAGCGGACGAGTTCGGCCACGTCCCGGTCGGTCGCCGGGACCAGCCGGTGCGCGGTGTCCCCCAGCAGCTCCGACGGCGCGCCGGCCAGCCCGAAGGACAGCACCGCGCCGGCCGCCGGGTCGACCCCGGCGCGCACCACCGTGTCGACGCCGCGCGGCGCCATCGCCTGCACCACCGGCCGCAGTTCCGCGGGACCGCCGAGCCGCGCGGTGAGTTCGTCGTAGGCGCGCCGCAGGTCCTGCTCGTCGGCCAGGTCCAGCCGGACCCCGCCGAGGTCGGCGCGGTGCCGCAGGTGCGGCGCGGTGGTCTTCAGCGCCACGGGGTAGCCGAGCGCCCGCGCGGCGGCGACTGCGGCCTCCCGGTCCGGCGCGGGCAGCGCCCGGTGCACATGGATGCCGTAGCGGGCGAGCAGCCCGGCCGCCTCGGCGTCGTTCAGCGTGCGCCCGCCCGGCGCGGGCGCGGTGCCCGGCTCCGCGGGGGTCAGCAGGCTCCGTACGTCCTCGGCGGCGGCCGCCTCCTGGACGTCGTCGAACTGCGGGACCCGGCCGGGTTCCGCGGCGGTGGCACGCCACATCGCGTAGGCGGTCGCCTCGGCCAGGGAGCCGACGAGCCGGTCGGGGGCGGAGTAGGCGGGGATGCGTGCGCCGGGCGGCCCGGCCGCGGCGAGCCGGTCGGCCATGGTCTCCAGGGCGAGGTGGACGACGGCCACCGGTTTGGCCGCGCCCTCGGCGGCGGCGCGCAGGGCCTCGGCGAGCGCGGGGTCGTCGCCGGACTCGGGGTCGGCCGCGTCCTCGGAGCCGACCCGCGGGATGGCGGTGACGACCACGGCGTCGTTGCCGGGGTCGGCCAGGGCCTTCCGCAGGGCCGCGGCGAAGTCCTCGGGCCGGGCGGCGGTGGTCAGGTCCAGCGGGGGCGCGGGCCGCAGCCCCGCGGAGAGCGCGGCGTCGTAGGTGAGCAGCCCGATGGACTCGGAGTTGCCGAGCACCGCCACGCGGTCGCCGGCCGGGAGCGGCTGCAGGGCGAGGAACAGCCCGGCGTCCAGCAGTTCCGTGACGGTGGCCACCCTGATCACGCCGGCCTGCCGGAACAGGGCGGAGACGGTGGAGTCGGGGATGCGGGTGTCGGGCACCGCGTGGCCCGCCGGCACCGAGCCGGAGTGCAGGGCGCCCTTGACCACCACGACCGGCTTGGTGGCCGCGATGCGGCGGGCGATCCGGGTGAACTTGCGCGGGTTGCCGAAGGACTCCAGGTACATCAGCACCGCCTCGGTCTCCGGGTCGTCCTGCCAGAACTGCAGCAGGTCGTTGCCGGAGACGTCGGCGCGGTTGCCCGCCGAGACGAACGACGAGGGCCCGGCGCCGCGGCGGTGCAGCCCCGACAGCAGGGCGATGCCGATGGAGCCGGACTGGGTGAACAGCCCCAGGCGCCCGCGGTGCGGCATCTCGGGTGACAGCGAGGCGTTGAGACGGATGTCGTCGGCGGTGTTGAGCACGCCGAACGCGTTCGGCCCGATGACACGCATGCCGTGGCTGCGTGCCCGGCGAACCAGCTCACGCTGCTTCTCGCGGCCCTCGGCGCCGCTCTCGGAGTACCCGGCGGCGACCACGACCAGCCCGCGCACCCCGGCCTCGCCGCAGTCGGCGACGGCTTCGGGCACCCGGTCGGCGGGCACCGCGATCACCGCGAGGTCCACCGGTTCGCCGATCGAGGCGACCGACCGGTACCCGGGCACGCCGTCGAGGTCCGTCCCGCCGTCGGGGAAGGAGTGGTTGACGGCGTACAGGCGGCCGGTGAAGCCGCCGGCGGTGATGTTCCGCAGCAGGGTGCGGCCGACGCCGCCCGGCCGGCGCCCGGTGCCGACGACGGCCACCGAGGCGGGCCGCAGCAGCCGCTGCACCGAACGGGCCTCGGCACGGTGCTCGCGGGCCCGCATGACCTGGACCGACTCGTCGGTGGGCTCCAGGTCGAGGTCGAGGTGGACCACACCGTCGGCGAAGCTGCGCTGCTGGGTGAAGCCGGCGTCGGTGAAGACCTTGACCATCTTGCGGTTGGCCGGGAGCACCTCGGCGGTGAAGTGCAGGATGCCGCGTTCGCGGGCGACGGCGGCGATGTGCTCCAGCAGGGCGGAGGCCACCCCGCGCCCCTGATGGTCGTCCTGGACCAGGAAGGCGACCTCCGCACGGGTGCCGTGGTGCCCCGAACGGCCGTTCTCGTCGATCCGGTCGTAGCGGACCGTGGCGATGAACTGGCCGCCGACGGTGGCGGCGAGGCCGACCCGGTCGACGTAGTCGTGGTGCGTGAAGCGGTGCACGTCCCGGTCGGACAGCCGCGGGTACGGAGCGAAGAAGCGGTAGTACTTCGACTCGTCGGACACCTTCTCGTAGAAGCCGACCAGCCGTCCCGCGTCGTCCGGGCCGATCGGCCGGATGTGGGCGATGCCGCCGTCGCGCAGCACGACGTCCGCCTCCCAGTGGACGGGGTACGGCTGCGTCTGGTGCTCCGTCATGGCCCCCAGCGTAAGCGGGCGTGGCCTGCTCGCGCGGCAGACGCGTTGGGGGCAGGCTGGGGGCAGTACGACCGCCGGTCCCGGGTACTGCCCCGGTCGTGTTTAACTGGTCTAGACAACTGCGAACCACTGTCACTGATCGAAGGGCAACACCATGGCTGAGCGCCGCGTCAACGTCGGCTGGGCGGAGGGCCTCCACGCCCGCCCGGCGTCCATCTTCGTCCGCGCGGCAACGGCCGCGGGCGTCCCCGTCACCATCGCCAAGGCCGACGGCACGCCGGTCAACGCCGCGTCCATGCTGGCGGTGCTGGGCCTGGGCGCCCAGGGCGGCGAGGAAGTCGTTCTGGCCTCCGAGGCCGAGGGCGCCGAGGTCGCGCTGGACCGGCTCGCCAAGCTGGTCGCGGAGGGCCTGGAAGAACTGCCCGAGACCGTCTGACGGTTTCGGCAAGGGAATTCCCCGCACGCCCGTGACGAAATCGGGCAGCGGAATTCGGCGGGGCCGGGTGATCCTCCATGGATCACCCGGCCCCGCTTTTCCGTGAGAAAGCGGCCCTGTTCCAGGGCGGGTTTTTCACGCCGCCTTCTCTCTTGTATACGACGGGCGTGTTAAGCGCGGCGCCGCGCCGCGTTGACGGGATGTTTCAGGGTTCTCACGGCGGACGCCCGCTCGGCGTGGAGCGCCGCCAGCCCGCGGGCCCGCTCGGCGTCCCCGCGGGCCACCGCGTCCACGATGGCGGCGTGCTCACCCCAGGCCGCGCCGGCCCGCGCGGTCCCGTCGTCGCCGTACACCCAGGCGATCTTGTGCCGGAGCTGGGTGATCAGGGCCGCCAGCGTCGGGCTGCCCGAGGCCTGGGCGAGCGTCTCGTGGAACCAGCCGTTCAGTGACGCCAGATCCGCCGCATGCCCCTGCTCCGCGCGCTCCTGACCCAGTCTGACCAGCCCGCGCAGCACCTTCAGATGAGCCTCGGTGCGGCGCTGCGCGGCCCGGGCCGCGCCCAGCGGCTCCAGCAGACGGCGCATCTCCAGCAGGTCCGCGGCCTCCTGCTCGGTCGGCTCGGCCACCGACGCCCCGGCGTGCCGGCGCGTGCGGACGAAGCCCTCGGACTCCAGCGTGCGCAGCGCCTCGCGCACCGGGACCCGCGAGACCCCGTAGCGCCGGGCGAGCAGTTCCTCGGTCAGCCGGCCGCCCGGCGGGAAATAGCCGGCGACGATGTCGTCACGGATCGCCGCGCACACCACATGGGCGGAAACGCGCCGTCCCGCGCCGTCCGCCCCGTTCACATCCGATTCCGCATCGCAGAACTCCGTTCCCTCCCCCGTATTGTGCCGCGACTCTATTCCAGAGTGGCGGGAATCGGGAAAGCGGGACGTGAATTGCGGGATTTTCCGCGCCGCGGGCGGAACGGGTGGTCCGGACACGCGAAGGCCCCGGCTGGCAGAGCCGGGGCCTTCGCGCCCGGCGCGACCGGTGGGCGGACGTGCCGTGCGGGGTGCCCGGCGCGGCGGCCGGGCGAGGCGTCCTGGCGGACGCGTGGTGGGCGTCAGACCGTGACGCCGTGCTTGGCCAGGTACGCGATCGGGTCGACGTCCGAGCCGTAGTCCGGGGTGGTGCGCACCTCGAAGTGCAGGTGCGGGCCCGTGACGTTGCCGGTGGCGCCGGAGATGCCGATCTCCTGGCCCTCGGTCACCGTCTGCCCGGCCGACACCAGCGGCTCGGTCAGGTGGCCGTAGAGCGTGTACATCCCGTCGGCGTGCTTGATGATCACGTCGTTGCCGTAGGCGCCGTCCGCGCCGGCCGAGACGACCACGCCCGCGGCGACCGAGTGCACCGGGGTGCCGGAGTCCACCAGGAAGTCGACGCCGGTGTGGTAGCCGCTGGACCAGTTGGAGCCCGCCTGGTGGTACGGCGTGCCGATGGCGGCGTCGACCGGCTTGGTCCAGCCGGTGTCCGCGGCGGCCTTGGCCTGGGGGGCGGCGGTCACGGGCGCCTGGGTGGCGCGGGCGCTCTGCGCCTGGGCGGCGGCCTTGGCCGCGGCGGCCCTGGCCTGGGCCTTCGCACCGGCGGCGGCCTTCGCCTTGGCCTCGGCGGCGGCCTTGGCCTTCGCCTTCGCGGCGGCGGCGGCCTTGGCTGCCTTCGCCTTGGCCTCGGCGGCGGCCTCCGCGCGGGCCTGGTCCGCCTGCTCGTGCGCGGTGTTGGCCACGGTGCGCTGGACATCGGCCTGGGCGGAGAAGCTGTTGGCCAGCGAGCCGGTGACCGAAGCGGCCTGGGTCAGGACGTTCTTCTTCGCGGCCGCCGTGGCGACCGCGTGGTGGTGGTCCGGGCCGGCCATCGCACTGGCACCGAACGCGCCGGCGCCGGCGATCACGGCGACACCGGCCAGGGTGGCGGCGGTGCGCACGGGCTGCCGACGCCGGTGCTTCCCGCGCAGGGCGGGGCGAACGCGGAACGCCATAGGAGGCGTCGCTCCTTTCCTTCCTTCTCGCCTACCGGGTTAGCTGACGGGTTCGGAGCAGGAAGGTCTCCTACGGGCGCCCGCGCCGCTGGCGGCGAGAGCTCCCGATTCACCCCGGGGGAGAACCTCGGGCCGCCACGGCGGCAGGAGGGGGGTCCCCGGCTCCCCAAGGACGGGGACTCGGCGATGTGCAGATGTGGGCCCGGACGCGGCCGGGCGGCGCCGCCCCTGCGGGACGGACGAGCGTTGACGCTATCCGGGCCGCCGGAAGAACACCAAGCAGATCAGTCGATATGTAGCGCACGCCACACACGCCTCGCGGCACACCAAAACGGTCACAACAGGACATAGAACCCTGGGTACTTCATGCCCGGACGGACGAAGCCCCGGCGCCACCCGAAAGGCGGCACCGGGGCTCCCCCACACGGTCGCACGGCGCCCGCAGGCGCCGGCGAAGGCGTCGGTGTCAGGACACGACGGTCACCGGGCCGATGCCCAGCTCGCGGACCGGCTCGGCGATCTGCGCGGCGTCACCGACCAGGACCACCACCATCCGGTCCAGCGGGAAGGCGTTGACCACGGCGGCGGTCGCCTCGACGGTGCCGGTCGCGGCCAGCCGTGCGTACAGGCGCGCCTGGAAGTCGTCCGGCAGCTGCTGCTCGACCTGGTCGGCCAGCGTGCCGGCGACCGCGGCCGCCGTCTCGTAGCGCAGCGGCGCCACGCCCACCAGGTTCTGCACGGCGACGTCGCGTTCGTCGTCGGTGAGGCCGCCCTCGGCGAGCGTGCGGATGACCTGCCAGGTGTCGGCGAGCGCGGGACCCGTCACCTCGGTGGCCACCGAGCCGCTGATGGCCAGCAGCGCGGCGCCGGTGCCGTCGGCGGACGACAGCAGCACCTGCGCGAAGGCGCGCACGCCGTAGGTGTAGCCCTTCTCCTCACGCAGCACGCGGTCCAGGCGGGACGTCAGGGTGCCGCCCAGGCAGTATGTGCCGAGGACCTGCGCGGCCCACACCTGGTCCTGCCGGTCGGGACCGGTCCGGCCGATGAGCATCTGGGTCTGCACCGAGCCCGGCCGGTCGACGATCACCACGCGGGCGGTGTCGTCGGCGGTGATCACCGGGCGCGGGCGGGCCTGACCGGCGCCGCCGGTCCACTGGCCGAGCGTCTCGTCCAGCAGCGCCGCCGCGTCGATCCCGGTGAGGTCGCCGACGACGACCGCGGTGGCCGTGGACGGCCGCACATGGGTGTCGTAGAACGCGCGCACCGCCTTGGCGTCGATCGCCCGGACGGTCTCCTCGGTACCCTGCCGCGGCCGCGAGCAGCGCAGCTCGGCCGGGAACAGCTCCTTGGACAGCGCCATGGCCGCGCGCCGAGCGGGGTTGGCCAGCTCGTGCGGGATCTCGTCGAGCCGGTTGGCGACCAGGCGCTTGACCTCGTCCTCGGGGAACGCGGGGCTGCGCAGCGCCTCGGCCAGCAGTTCCAGCGCGCGGTCGAACCGGCGGGCCGGCACCTCCAGGGAGACCCGCACCCCGGGGTGGTCGGCGTGGGCGTCCAGCGTGGCGCCGCAGCGCTCCAGCTCGGCCGCGAACTCCTCGGCGGTGTGCTGGTCGGTGCCCTCGGACAGCGCCCGGGCCATGATGGTGCCGACGCCGTCGAGACCGGCGGGCTCGGCGTCCAGCGGCGCGTCGAGCAGCACCTCGACCGCGATCACCTGCTGGCCGGGACGGTGGCTGGTGAGCAGCGTGATCCCGTTGCCCAGGGTGCCGCGCTCCGGTGCGGGGAACGCCCACGGCCGCGGCTCACCGGCCTGCGGCTGCGGGTGGAACGTCATGACGGAAGCCTCACTCACAGCGTCTCCTCGTTCGCTTCTCCGCCCGCTCGGCATGAGCCTGCGGGGCACGCCGCCATGCGCGCGCCGGTGGCCTCGCGTGCGTCGCTCACAGCTGACCCTCCTCGTTCTCGCCGGCGCCGCCCTGCGTCATGTCGCCGGCCTCGACGACGGCCTGCTCGTCGATGTCCGGCTCGTCGGTGTCCTGCTCCTCGGCCTCGGCGGAGCCGCCGGTCGGCTCGTAGACCAGGACGGCCCGGTTGTCGGGGCGCAGCCGGGCGGCGGCGACCGCCTTGACCTCGTCCGGGGTGACGGACAGCACCCGGTCGACCGCGGTCAGCGCGAGCTGCGGGTCGCCGAACAGCACGGCGAACCGGCACAGTTCGTCGGCGCGGCCGCCGACCGTCGCCAGCCGGTCCAGCCACTCGCGTTCGAGCTGCGCCTGCGCCCGCTCCATCTCCTCGGCGGTCGGGCCCTCCTCGGCGAAGCGGGCGAGCTCCTCGTCGACCGCGGCCTCGATGACCGGCAGTTCGACCCCGCTGGACGCCTTGACGTCCAGCCAGCCCAGCGACGGCGCGCCGGCCAGCCGGAGCAGCCCGAAGCCGGCGGTCACCGCGGTACGGTCGCGCCGCACCAGGCGGTTGTGCAGCCGGGAGGACTCGCCGCCGCCCAGCACCGTCAAGGCCAGGTCCGCGGCGTCACCCGCACGCGTGCCGTCCTCGGGCAGCCGGTAGGCCGCCATGAGGGCGCGCGAGGGGACGTCCTCCTCGACGACCTCGCGCAGCTGCCCGCCCATCACGTCGGGCAGCGAGCCGTCCCGCGGCTGCGGCTTGGCGTCGTGCGCGGGGATGGATCCGAAGTACTTCTCGACCCAGGCCAGCGTCTGCGCGGAGTCGATGTCGCCGACGACCGCCAGCACCGCGTTGCCGGGCGCGTAGTACGTGCGGAAGAACGCCTGCGCGTCCTCCAGCGAGGCCGCGTCCAGGTCGGCCATCGAGCCGATCGGCGTGTGGTGGTACGGGTGCGGCTCGGGGTAGGCCAGGGCCGTCAGGCGCTCGAACGCGGTGCCGTAGGGCACGTTGTCGTACCGCTGGCGGCGCTCGTTCTTGACCACGTCCCGCTGGTTGTCCAGGCTCTGCTGGTCCAGCGCGGTGAGCAGGCTGCCCATCCGGTCGGCCTCCAGCCACAGGGCCAGTTCGACCTGGTGGGCCGGCATCGTCTCGAAGTAGTTGGTGCGTTCGAAGCTCGTGGTGCCGTTGAGCGACCCGCCGGCGCCCTGGACCAGTTCGAAGTGACCGTTGCCCCGCACACTCGCCGAGCCCTGGAACATCAGGTGCTCGAAGAGGTGGGCCAGGCCGGTGCGACCCTTGACCTCGTGGCGTGAACCGACGTCGTACCAGAGGCACACGGCCGCGACCGGGGTGAGGTGGTCCTCGGAGAGCACCACCCGCATGCCGTTCGCCAGGCGGTGCTCGGTGGCTGTCAGGCCGCTGGAGTGTGCCTCCGGGGAGGCCGTGTGACCCATGGGCAAGCTGTCCTTCCGGTCGCTGCTGCGTGACTGCGTAGAGTGCTGCCACTCTAGGCAAGCGTGCCGCGGATCCGCGAAGTTCCCGCACACGACAGACCCTGGAGGTCTGCGGACGGCGGCACGGCCTCGATCGGGACGGGCCGTCGTACGCGCTGTCGGTAGTGCGGTCCACAATGGTCCGCGTCAGCCCACCGGTCCACCCCGAAGGATCCGGACACCCGTTCCGGAAGGCAATCGGAAGAAGGAGCGCCGCCGAGATGGCCCGCCGCACGACGAAGACCCCGCCTCCCGACGACTTCGAGGAGCGCATCCTCGACGTCGACGTCGTCGACGAGATGCAGGGCTCGTACCTCGAGTACGCCTACTCGGTGATCTACTCGCGCGCCCTGCCGGACGCCCGCGACGGCATGAAGCCGGTGCACCGCCGCATCGTGTACCAGATGAACGAGATGGGCCTGCGCCCCGAGCGCGGCTTCGTCAAGTGCGCCCGTGTCGTGGGCGAGGTGATGGGCAAGCTGCACCCGCACGGCGACTCGTCGATCTACGACGCGATGGTGCGGATGGCGCAGCCGTTCTCCCAGCGCCTGCCGCTCGTCGACGGCCACGGCAACTTCGGTTCGCTCGACGACATGCCCGCCGCCATGCGGTACACCGAGGCCCGGATGTCCGGCCCGGCGCAGCTGATGGTCGAGTCGATCGACGAGGACACGGTCGACTTCGCGCCCAACTACGACGGCCAGGAACGCGAGCCGTCCGTCCTGCCGGCGGCCTACCCGAACCTGCTGGTCAACGGCGCCTCCGGGATCGCCGTCGGCATGGCCACCAACATGCCGCCGCACAACCTCGGCGAGGTCATCGCCGCCGCCCGCCACCTCATCCGCCACCCCAACGCCGACCTCGACGCGCTGATGCGTCACGTGCCGGGCCCGGACCTGCCCACCGGCGGCCGGATCATCGGCCTGTCGGGCATCAGGGACGCCTACGAGTCCGGCCGCGGCACCTTCAAGATCCGCGCCACCGTCTCGGTCGAGGACGTCACCGCCCGCCGCAAGGGCCTGGTCGTCACCGAACTGCCGTTCAACGTCGGCCCCGAGAAGGTGATCGCCAAGATCAAGGACATGGTCGGGGCGAAGAAGCTCCAGGGCATCGCCGACGTCAAGGACCTGACCGACCGCGCCCACGGCCTGCGCCTGGTCATCGAGATCAAGAACGGCTTCAATCCCGAGGCCGTGCTGGAGCAGCTCTACCGCCTGACGCCGATGGAGGACTCCTTCGGCATCAACAACGTGGCCCTGGTGGACGGCCAGCCGCTGACCCTCGGCCTCAAGGAGCTGCTGGAGGTCTACGTCGACCACCGCTTCACCGTGGTGCGCCGGCGCAGCGAGTTCCGCCGCACCAAGCGCCGCGACCGCCTGCACCTGGTCGACGGCCTGCTGGTGGCGCTGGTCGACATCGACGAGGTCATCGCGATCATCCGCGCCAGCGAGAACGCCGCGCAGGCCAAGGAGCGGCTGATGGAGCGCTTCGGCCTGTCGGACGTGCAGACGCAGTACATCCTCGACACGCCGCTGCGCCGCCTCACCCGCTTCGACCGCATCGAGCTGGAGTCCGAGCGGGACCGGCTGAACGCCGAGATCGAGGAGCTGACCCGGATCCTGGAGTCCGACGCCGAGCTGCGCAAGCTGGTGTCGGCCGAACTGGCCGCCGTGGCCAAGAAGTACGGCACCGAGCGGCGCACGGTCCTGCTGGAGTCGGCGGGGACGCCGGCCGCCGTGGTGCCGCTGGAGGTCGCCGACGACCCGTGCCGCGTGCTGCTCTCCTCCACCGGCCTGCTCGCCCGCACCGCCACCGGCGACGAGCCGGCCGACGGCAAGCGGGCCAAGCACGACGTGATCGTGTCCGCGGTGCCGACCACCGCCCGCGCCGACGTCGGCGTGGTCACCTCCGAGGGCCGGCTGCTGCGGCTCACCGTGATCGACCTGCCGATCCTGCCCGAGACCGCGGGTCCGCCGACGCTGGCCGGCGGCGCCCCGCTGGCGGAGTTCCTGTCGCTGCACGACGGCGAGCGGGCGCTGTGCCTGACCACCCTCGACGAGTCCTCGCCGGGACTGGCGCTCGGCACCGAGCAGGGCGTGGTCAAGCGCGTGGTGCCGGACTACCCGGCCAACAAGGACGACCTCGAGGTGATCGGCCTCAAGGAGGGCGACGCGGTGGTCGGCGCGGTCGAGCTGCGCACCGGCGAGGAGGACCTGGTCTTCATCACCGACGACGCGCAGCTGCTGCGCTACCAGGCGTCCCAGGTGCGGCCGCAGGGCCGGCCGGCGGGCGGCATGGCGGGCATCAAGCTGAGCGAGGGCGCCAAGGTGATCTCCTTCACCGCGGTCGACCCGGCGGTGGACGCGGTGGTGTTCACGGTGGCCCGCACCGAGGGCACGCTGGACGGCTCCGGTGAGGGCACCGCGAAGCTCACCCCGTTCGAGCAGTACCCCCGCAAGGGACGGGCCACCGGCGGCGTGCGCTGCCAGCGGTTCCTGCGCGGCGAAGACGGCCTGCTGAAGGCGTGGGCGGGCGCCGCCCCGGCCCGGGCGGCCACCGCCACCGGCGCGCCCGCCGAACTGCCCCCGAAGGACCCCCGCCGCGACGGCTCCGGCGTGCCTCTGGCCAAGCCCATCACCGCCATCGCCGGCCCGGTCTAGACCCGGTCGCGGGGCGTCCCCGCGGGGGCGCCCCGCCCCGCCGATCCGTGGTGTGCCGGCGAACCGCACTAGGCTCACGCAGGTGAGCGAAAAGATCAGCTGCGCCCGCGCGTCCGCCGCCCTGGCCGAACCCGTCGCCGCCACCGCGGCCGTCGCCCGGACCTGGCTGCTGATCGAGCAGGCGGGCCCGTGGGGCGCCAAGGCCCTCAAGTCCAGCCATCTGGACCCCGAGGTCGGCCGGGCCCTGGAGCGGCTGGCCGACGGCACCGGCGTGCGCGTGGCGCTGATCCGCCGCACCGGCCGGCACGCCGACCTGCACCGTCCCGCCCGTCGCCGGGTGATCATCGCGCACACCGCCCCGGACGACCCCTGGATCCGTACGGCCTCGCTCGCGGACCCCGCGGAGCTGACCGCCCTGGACTTCGCGGCCCTGGGCGCGGGCAGCCATGGCGGCTTCGGCACGGCGTACGACGGGCCGCCGATCGCCCTGGTGTGCACCAACGGGCGGCGCGACCAGTGCTGCGCGGTGTACGGCCGTCCGCTCGCCGACGAGCTCACCCGCTCCGGCGGCCACGACGTGTGGGAGGTCACCCACCTCGGCGGCCACCGGTTCGCCCCCACGATGCTGGTGCTGCCGCACGGCTACGCCTACGGCCGGGTCAACGGCCACCACGCCAAGGACATCCTGGAGGCGGCCGCCTCCGGACTGGTGGTCCTGGCGGGCTGCCGCGGCCGCTCGGCATGGGAACGCCCCGGCCAGGCCGCCGAACTCGCGGTGCGCAGCCTGACCGGGGAGGAGCGGGCGGACGCGCTGGCCGTCGGGCCGGCCGAGCCGCGCGGCGGGGACCACTGGACGGTGCCGGTCACCCACCGCGACGGCCGCGTCTGGGAGGTGGCCGTCACCCGCTCCGCCGCGCAGCCGCCCCGCCCGGAGAGCTGCGGCGCGGCCCTCGGCACACCTGCGCGGCTGGACGTCACGAGCGTCGAGCAGGTGGCCGGGGCCGCGTAGCGGCAACGAGCTCCGGGCGGCCGGGACGAGTGGCGGTGGCCGGAACAAGCGCCGGAACGAGCGCCGGATCGAGCGCCGCGATGAGCCCGGAACGAGCCCGGCGCGAGCGCTACTTGGCGGCCTTCACGAACTCCGTGGTGTAGGTCTTGTCCAGGTCCACGGTGGCGTGCTGCAGGTTCGGGTTGAACGCCTTCAGTACGTTCTCCACCGTCGCCGGACCGTCCGCGGGCATCACGCCGTCCGTGGTGAACATCGGCAGCGTGGACTTGATCGCCTGCGCGTACAGCTTGGCACCGCCCTGCGCGTAGTCGGCGGGCATCTTCGCCGCGATCTCCTCCGGGGTGTGGGTGGACATCCACTTGAGGGTCTTCACGAACGCGTTGGCCAGCTTCTGGACGGTCTCCTTGTGGCTGTCGACCCAGGCGGTGTTCATGTACAGGCTGGACGACGGGTACAGGCCGCCCAGCGCCTGGCGGGAGCCGTCGGGGGTGCGCATGTCGTAGAGCACCTTGCCGACGCCCTTGTCCAGGATCTGCGCCACGGTCGGGTCGGTGGTCATGCCCGCCTGGATGGAGCCCTGCTGCATGGCGGCGATGAAGGTCTGGCCGGCCCCGGCCGCGATCGGGGTGAAGTCGCTGACCTTCAGGCCGTTGTGCACCGCCAGGTACTTGGTGAGGAAGTCGGTCGAGGAGCCGAGGCCCGTCACGCCGAGCTTCTTGCCCTTGAAGTCCTTGGCGGAGGTGATGTCGCCGGCGGCCTTGCCGGAGACCACCTCGACCTCGCCGGGGGCCTGGGCGAACTGCACGACCGACTCCACGTGCTTGCCCTTGGTCTGCAGGTCCAGGGTGTGGTCGTAGAAGCCGACCGCGCCCTGGACGTCGCCGGAGACCAGCGCGGTGGTGGCGTCCACGCCCGCGGGCTCGGTCATCAGCGTCACGTCGAGGCCTTCGGCGCTGAAGTAGCCGAGGCGCTGGGACAGCATGGCGGGCAGGTAGATGACCTTGTCGAGGCCGCCGACCATGATCTTCACCTTGGTCGCGTCCTTGGCGGCGCCGGCGTTGCCGTTCGAGCCGGCGTCGGCGGCCGCGCCGCTGTCGGAGCCCGAACCGGAGCCGGTGGCGGCGTCGTTCGCGCAGGCGGTGAGGGTGGTGAGGGCGAGCGCGCCGGCGAGGGCGATCAGCGTCGTGCTGCGGGTACGCATGGGGTCACGTCCTTGTGAGGTGGCGGTGCGGGAGGGGAAACCGGGCGACTGGGAGGTGGAGAAGGGCGGTCAGCGGGCGCCGGACTCGGCGGGCTTCCAGCGGAAGAGCCGCTTCTCCAGGAAGGTGAGCAGGCCCTCGGCGATGAGGGCGACGACGGCGAGGATCACCATGGCCGCGTAGACACCCGCCGAGTTGAAGGTGCCCTGGGCGGTGGAGACCATCAGCCCGAGGCCCTTGGTGGCGCCGATGTACTCGCCGACGATCGCGCCGATCAGCGCGAAGCCGAAGCTGACGTGCAGGCTGGTGAAGATCCACGAGGTGGCCGAGGGGATGACGACCTGGAAGGTGACCTGGCGGTTGCTCGCGCCGAGGATGCGGGCGTTGGCGACCAGGTTGCGGTCGACCTCCCGGGCGCCCTGGAAGGCGTTGAAGAACACCGGGAAGAAGACCAGCACGACCGCCGAGGCGACCTTGGAGGCCGGGCCCAGGCCGAACCAGATGAGGAAGATCGGCGCGAGCACGATGCGCGGCATCGCGTTGAGGATCTTCACATAGGGGCCGAAGACGTCGGCGAGGAAGCGCACCCGGCCGAGGGCGATGCCCAGCAGCACACCGGCGGCGACGCCGATCACCCAGCCGTACAGGGCTTCCTGCAGGGTGGCCCAGATCTGTTCGGCCAGCGATCCCTGGGCGGTGCCGTGCATGACCCAGGTGCGGATCTGGTCGTAGACCTCCGAGGGCATCGAGAAGTTGAACTTGTCGATGACGCCGGCCCGGGAGAACCACTCCCACAGGCCGAGGAAGAGCACCAGCACCAGCAGCCGGGCGCCGTTGACGAGCAGGGCGCGCCTGCGGACGGCACGGGCGCGCGCCTTGCTGCGCTCGGCGGCGTCGGACGGCTTGGCCAGGGCGCCGGCGGCGGGCAGGGACACGGACTCAGGCGGCATGAGCGGCACCCCTCTCACGGGTGATGCGGACCTCTTCGCCGAGCGACGACCAGATCTCGCGGTAGATCTCGACGAACCGGGGCTCCAGGCGGACCTCCTCGACCTTGCGCGGACGCGGCAGGTCGATGGTGAAGACCTCCTTCACGGTGGCGGGCCCCGCGGTCATCACGACGACCTTGTCGGCCAGCGCGATCGACTCCTCCAGGTCGTGGGTGACGAAGACGACGGAGGACCCGGTACCCGCCCACAGGTCGAGGAGCTGGTCGGACATCAGCGCCCGGGTCTGCACGTCGAGCGCGGAGAACGGCTCGTCCATGAGCAGGATCCCCGGGTCGTTGACGAAGGTGGCCGCCAGGGCGACGCGCTTGCGCTGGCCGCCGGAAAGCTGGTGCGGGTAGCGGTCCTCGAAGGCGGACAGGCCCACCCGGGCCAGCCAGTCGCGGGCCCGCTCCCGTGCTTCGGCCTTGGCCACGCCGCGGAACCGCGGTCCGGCCATGACGTTGGACAGGACCGTGCGCCAGGGGAAGACGGCATCCTGCTGGAAGACGAAACCGACGTTGCCGCCGATGCCGCCCACCGGCTCGCCGCCCACCAGGACCTCGCCCTCGGTGGGCTCCTCCAGGCCGCTGACGAGGGTCAGCGTGGTCGACTTGCCGCATCCGGTGGGTCCGACGACCGCGACGAACTCACCGCGTTCCACGGTCAGGTCCAGATCCCGTACGGCGGTGTGCAGGGCGCCGGACGGTGTCCGGAACGCCTTGCCCGCCCCCCGCAGCTCGATGGCGGGGCTCGTGTTGCTGGTCATGGCGGTGGACGTTAGGAGCGTCACACCGGGTGCCGACAGCCTTGTGAGCGCTGGGCCCCTTCTGCGCACAGAGCGGTGTTCTGCTCGTTTTGCTCGCCGTGAGACAACGAAAGCGACACGGGGACTGCCGTTCCGCGGCGTCAGCGTTTACGTTGCGTTGACGACACGGACGTCGACGCACGCGGGGCCAGGGGTGCGCCGGGACGGCCGTGACAGCACACGTCGGGCAGGGCGCGGCGGGTGACCCGGCCGCGGAGCCGTGGCCGCCGGCGCCTGCAGAGCCGGCCGCACGGACGGCCGGAGTCGGAGGGCAGCGTCATGCGGATCAGGTGGCCGCGCCGTGTCTCGGCGCAGGTCCTGCTGATGCAGCTGGCGATCACGGCGGGGGTCACCGCACTGGCCACCGGCCTGTTCCTGGCGCCGCTCAGCCACCAGCTCGACGACCAGGCCGAGAGCCGGGCGCTGGCCATCGCCCAGGCCGTGGCGGCCGACCCCGACGTGGTCCAGGAGCTGGAGTCCTCCCGGCCGACCCGGAACAACCCGGTGCAGGCCGAGGCCGAACGGGTCCGCAAGCGCACCCAGGCCCTCTACGTCGTGGTGATGGACACGCACGGCACCCGCTGGTCGCACACCGACGCCGACCGGATCGGGGACCCCGTGTCCACCAGCCCGAAGGAGGCGCTGAGCGGCAAGGAGGTCAAGCAGATCGACAGCGGCACGCTGGGCCGCAGCGCGCGCGGCAAGGTGCCGCTGCGGGACCGCTCCGGGCGGATCGTCGGCGCGGTGTCGGTGGGTATCGGCTACACCAGCGTCCGCAACCGGCTGCTGGCCTCGGTGCCCGGGCTGCTGCTGTACGCCGGCGCGGCGCTGGCCGTCGGTGTGCTCGCCGCGGTGTGGGCGTCGCGGCGGCTGCAGCGGGCCACCCACGGGCTGGCCTTCGCGGACATCTCGGCGCTGCTGGACGAACGCGAGGCCATGCTGCACGGCATCCGCGAAGGGGTGGTCGCACTCGACCCGCAGGGCCGGGTGCGGCTGGTGAACGACGAGGCGCAGCGCTTGCTGGGTCTCGGCGGCGACGCGGCGGGACGTCCGCTGGACGAACTGCTGCCCCCGGGGCGCACCACCGACGTGCTGGCCGGCCGCGCGGAGGGCGCCGACCTGCTCACGGTCAGCGGCGGCCGGGTGCTGGTCGCCAACCGCATGCCGACCGAGGACGGAGGCGCCGTGGTCACCCTGCGGGACCGCACGGAGCTGGAACAGCTCGGCCGGGAGCTGGACTCCACCCACGGCCTGCTGGAGGCGCTGCGCGCCCAGGACCACGAGCACGCCAACCGGCTGCACACGGTGCTGGGCCTGCTGGAGCTCGGGCTCAACGACGCCGCCGCGGAGTATGTGGCCGAGGTCGCCGACACCCACCGGGCCTCGGCGGAGGAGGTCGCCGACCGGGTGCACGAGCCGCTGCTGTCGGCGCTGCTGGTCGGGAAGGCGGCGATCGCCGCCGAACGCGGGGTCGCCCTGCGGATCTCGTCCGCCACCTGGCTGCCGGATCGGGTCGTCGACCCCCGGGACCTGGTGACGGTGCTGGGCAACCTCATCGACAACGCGCTGGACGCCGCCGCCTCCGCGGTCGAGGTGGAGCTGCGGGCCGAGCGGAAGACGCTGGTGCTGCGGGTGAGCGACGACGGGCCCGGGGTGCCGCCGGACCTGCGGGACCGGATCTTCACCGAGGGCTGGACCACCAAGCAGGCCCCGGCGCACCGCGGGCGCGGCCTCGGACTGGCGCTGGTGCGGCGGCTGGCGGAGCGGTACGGCGGCATTGCCCGCGTCGGCGCACGGGCGGGCGGCGGCGCGGTGTTCACCGTGGTGCTGCCGGAGGCGCTGGCCTCCGCCGAGTTCACCGCGGGACCGTCCGCCGCCGAACTGTTCGCCGCTGCTCCGGGAGGCGCACGATGATCGAGGTCCTGGTCGTGGACGACGACTTCCGGGTGGCCGAGATCAACTCGGCCTATGTCGGCAAGGTGCCCGGCTTCCGGGTGGCCGCCCGCGCCCACACCGCGGCCCACGCCCTGGCCACCCTGGAACGCACCCGCATCGACCTGGTGCTGCTCGACCACTACCTGCCGGACGAGACGGGTCTGACGCTGGTCCGGCGGATGCGGCAGCTCGGCCACCACGCCGACGTGATCATGGTGACCGCGGCCCGGGACGTCGCGACCGTCCAGGCCGCGATGCGGCTCGGGGCGCTGCAGTACCTGGTGAAGCCGTTCGGCTTCGCCGGGCTGCGGGCCAAGCTCGAGGGGTACGCGGCGCTGCGGCGCACGGTCGACGGTGTGGCCGGCGGCGCGGGCGGCGAGGCCGGCCAGGAGCAGGTGGACCGGATCTTCGGGGCGCTGCGCACGGCGACCGCCTCCCCCGCCGCCCTGCCCAAGGGACACTCCGCGCCCACCGCCGACCTGATCCGCCGCGTGCTGCGGGAGGCCGGCGGCGCGCTGTCGGCGCACGAGGTCGCGGAGCGGGCCGGTCTGAGCCGCTCGACCGCGCAGCGCTACCTCAAGCACCTGGAGCAGGCGGGCCGGGTCCAGCTCTCCCTGAAGTACGGGGACACCGGCCGCCCGGAGCACCTGTACGCGTGGGCGGCGCCGGCCTGACGCGGCGCGCGCCTGCTCGCAAGGGCTCGGGGGGCCTGACGATGGGTGCGCGTTGAGCCGTGGGGGCGCAGGTGTCGGCCGGGAATCGGTCAGGCGGCGCCGGCCCCGGTGAGGGAGCGCACCTCCATCTCGGCGTAGGCGGCGTCGTCGGCCGGCTCGCGCGAGGTGACGGTGCCCAGCCAGCCGGCCAGGATGCCGAGCGGGACGGAGACCAGACCCGGGTTCTCCAGCGGGAAGACGTGGAAGTCCACGCCGGGCAGCAGGGCGTCGGGCCGCCCGGACACCACCGGCGAGAGCGCAACCAGCAGCAGGGACGGCAGCAGGCCGCCGTAGACCGACCAGACCGCGCCGCGGGTGGTGAAGCGGCGCCAGAACAGCGAGTAGAGCAGCGCGGGCAGGTTCGCCGACGCGGCGACGGCGAACGCCAGGCCGACCAGGAACGCCACGTTCTGGTCCTGCGCCAGCAGGCTCAGCGCGATGGCGACCGCGCCGACACCGACCGCGGCGAACCGCGCGACCCGCACCTCGCCCTGCTCCATCTCCCCTTGCGCCGCCGCCGGTCCGCCCGGCGCGTCGGGGCCGCGGCGGCGCCAGGTCGCGTACAGGTCGTGGGCGACGGAGGCCGACGAGGCCAGGGTGATGCCCGCGACCACCGCGAGGATCGTCGCGAACGCCACCGCGCCGACCACCGCGAAGAGCACCGCCCCGCCGGTGGTCCCCGAGCCGCCACCGAGCACTTCCGCCAGCAGCGGGACCGCGGTGTTCCCGGCCGCGTTGGAGTCGTGGACCTTGGCCGAGCCGACCAGCGCGGCCGCACCGAACCCGAGCACGATCGTCATCAGGTAGAACACGCCGATCAGCCCGATCGCCCACACCACCGAGCGGCGGGCGGACCGCGCGGTGGGCACGGTGTAGAAGCGGGACAGGATGTGCGGCAGGCCCGCGGTGCCCAGCACCAGGGCCAGACCGAGGCTGATGAAGTCCAGCCGGCTGGTCCAGCTCCCCCCGTACTTCAGGCCGGGACCGAGGAACGCCTCCCCGTGCCCGCTGTTGGCCGCCGCTGTGTGCAGCAGCCGCCCGAAGTCGCCGTGGAAGCGCACCAGCACGAGCACGGTGAGCGCGACGGTCCCGCCGATGAGCAGCACGGTCTTGACGATCTGGATCCACGTGGTGGCCCGCATGCCGCCGAAGGCCACGTAGAACATCATCAGGGCGCCGACCCCGACCACCGTCCAGGTGCGGGCCGTTCTGCTGTCGCTGCCGCCGAGCAGCACACCCACCAGACTGCCGGCCCCCACCATCTGGGCCACCAGGTAGAGGATCGAGACCGTGACCGACGCGGTGCCCGCGGCGATCCGCACCGGCCGCCGCCGCATCCGCGCGGCCAGCACGTCGGCGAGGGTGTACCGGCCGCAGTTGCGGACCAGTTCGGCCACCAGCATCAGCACGACCAGCCAGGCCACCAGGAAGCCCACCGAGTACAGCAGGCCGTCGTAGCCGAAGAGCGCGATGAGCCCGGAGATGCCGAGGAAGGACGCGGCGGACATGTAGTCGCCGGCGATCGCGAAGCCGTTCTCCATCGGCGTGAACAGCCGTCCCCCGGCGAAGAACTCCACCGACGAACTCCGCCGCCGCCCGGCCCAGGCCGTGATGGCCAGCGTCACCGACACGAACAGGGTGAACAGCACGATCGCCAGCCCGTGCCGGTCGCCGGCCGCCACCGCGAGGAACGGTCCGCCGCCGTTCAACGCGCCCGCCCCCGCCCGGTGCCAGTGGCCAGCGCCCACCGCAGATCCAGCGCCCTGCGGTCCCGCCGCACCCGAGCGTGCCGGGCGTACGCCCAGGTCAGCAGGAACGTGGACGCGAACTGCGCCAGTCCCGCGACCATCGCCACGTTCAGCTCACCGGCCACCTTGTGGGCCATCAGGCCCGGCGCGGTGGTCGCCGCGACCAGGTACAGCAGGTACCAGCCGAGGAACGCCGCCGTCATCGGGAAGACGAACCGCCGGTAGCGGTCCCGCACTTCACGGAACGCCGGACTGCCCTGCACCTCCAGGTACCGCACGGCACCGCCGTCCACCGCGCTCTGCCCCGCGGCCTGCGCCGGCCCCACGGACACCTGCGGCATCGGCGCCCGCTGCGTCGGCGCCTGCTGCTCGGGGATCCACACGCCGGCCCCGGACGGATCGTGCCAGGGGTCGTTCATCCGCAGCGGCCCCGCGTCGCCCCCGTTGTCGTCGTTCACCGGACTCTCCTCGCTCCATCGGCCGGCCGATGCGCCCAATCATGGACAGAGCGGGAAGATCCTGGTCCAACATGTCGAATCCTTCATTCCATCAGGTGATCCCGTGCCGGTAGGCGTACCCGACGGCCTGTGCGCGGTCCCGCACCCCCGTCTTGGCGAAGAGATTGTTGATGTGGGTCTTCACCGTGGCCATGCTGACGTGCAGCCGCGCGGCGATCTCGGCGTTGGACAGTCCGTCGGCCACCAGGGCCAGCACTTCCGCCTCGCGCGACGTCAACCCGTCGGGCAGTTGCTGCGGCGTGCCGTCGTCCCGCCGCCCGGCCGACAGGCTCCCGGAGGACAGGGCGTCCAGGACCCGGCTCTGCACCGCCGGGGACAGCCCGGCCCCGCCGGCCGTCACGTCCGCGATGGCCTTGGCGATCTCGTCGCCGCCCGCGTCCTTGGTCAGATAACCGCGCGCCCCCGCCTGAAGCGCGGGGAACAGGTCGTCGTCGTCCGCGTATGTGGTGAGTACCACCACCTGCGTCCCCGGGTGCTCCGAGCGGATCCGCCGCGTCGCCTCCACCCCGTCGCACCGCGGCATCCGCAGATCCATCAGCACGACGTCCGGCCGCTGTTCGGCCACCAGCCGCACCGCCTCCTCCCCGTCCGCCGCCGCCCCGACCACCTCGATGCCGGGCAGCAGCCCCAGCAGCATCACGATTCCCTCGCGCACGACCGTCTGGTCGTCCGCGACCACCACCCGCGTCATGCGGGCACCCGCAAGCGCACCACGAAGCCCTCCTCCGCCGGTCCGGCGTCCAGCGCGCCTCCCAGCAGTTCGGCGCGCTCCCGCATCCCCCGAAGACCGTAGCCCGCGCCGGACGCCCCCAAGGAGTTGTCCACAGGCGTCTTTCCACCGAAGTCGCGGAACTCCAGTTCCACCTCCTCCGGGCGGTACTCCAGCCGCAGCGTCACCGCGGCCCCCGGGGCGTGCTTGCGCACGTTGGTCATGGCCTCCTGCGCCACCCTCCGCACGGCCAGCCCCGCCTCGGGCGGCAAGCCGCGCGGCTCGCCCTGCACCTCCAGCCGGGCGCCCTCCTGCGCGACCAGCTCCCGCAGGAACTCCTCCACCGGCGCCATGTCACCGCGCAGTGCCGACAGCGCCTGCCGGGTCTCGGCCAGTCCCTCGCGAGCCATCCGCCGCGCGGCGGTCACCCGTTCCAGCACCAGCTCCCGGTCCGCGCCCCGCTCGATGAGCAGCCGGGTCGCCTCCAGGTGCACCGTCTGCGCCGACAGGCTGTGCGCGAGGACGTCGTGGATCTCCCGGGCGATCCTGGCGCGCTCGGCCAGTGTGGCCGACTCGGCCTCCGCCGCCCGGGCCGCCCGTTCCTGCTCGAGCAGCCGGTGGGTGGTGCCGCGTGCCTCGGCGTCCAGCCGCATGGTGTAGCCGCCGAGCACCAGCCCGAGACCGGTGAGCGTGGTGACCAGCCAGTTGCTCCCGCCGCTCAGCAGACCGAACCCGGCCATCGACACCGCCGCGATCGGGGCCGCGGCCGCCAGCGGCAGCCGCTGGACGGCCAGGACCGTGCACGCGCACCACAGAATGCGGCTCGCCACGTCCCCGCCGGCCGCGTGGGCGACCACTCCCCCGCCCATCAGCAGGATCATCAGGCCGACGGAGGGCCACAGCAGGTGCCGGAGCGTGGTCCGGAAGTACCCCCACACGGCGACGAACCCCGCGAGGACCCCGGCCACCGCGCCCAGGGTCGCCCACGCGCCGAGACCGCCCTTGGCGGCGACACCCCATACGGCCGCCCCCGCCAGGATGACCCGGACCCCGCGGCCGAACCCGAGGCGTGCCGGGGAACGGCCGACGCGGGACAGCGCCTCCCGGGACGGCCAGGACGTCCAACTGGTCATGAGACCGCAGGGTACGACGGCTGCCGCTGATGGGCGCGCAGCATGAGCACTCCGCTGCGGACCAGGAGGGTCCCGGCCACCGCCAGCAGCAGGGATCCGGTGTGCTGGTGGACGCCCATCGCGGCGGCCGCGGCGTAGAGGCCGACGCGTATCGCGATGCCCAGCACCCACACGAGGATCGTCAGCCTGGTGCCCTGGGCCCAGACCCTGCCGTCCTCACCCGTCCACATCCTCGTCGTGCCGGCCCAGGCCATCCCCATGACGGCGCCCACCACCAGCTCCGCCCCGAGCAGGGCGATCGAGGTGTCCCGATGGGCGCCGTCCACCAGCCCCCCGTCGCGGACGGCCAGCACGACCAGCACCACGGGGACGAGCCACCACCGGCCGCCGGCGGAGACCTGGCGCGGCCTGAGCTGGCGCGCGATCACCACACCGATGACCGCGACGATCACCAGGGTATTGACCAGACCGGACATGACGGACTCCTCCGAAGCGCTCGTTCACGGACTCCTGCAACGGGGGTCAGCCCCGCGATGCCCTCAAATCTAGGCAAACGCGCTGGTCAGCGGATCAAGCCACGGGTTGACCGACAGGTGGAAACCTCGTCTCCACCCGAGGGTGGAGGCCGACCGCAGGCCGGCCCGTGGAATTCGCCGACCGCGGGGTACGTTCGACGTTGGGGACGGGGTGTCGATCGGGAGGTGGGCGGTGCGCTCAGTGCGCCGGACGTATCTGCTGTGGGCGACCGCCGCGGCCGGGCTCGCGGTGGACCAGAGCACCAAGGCGATCGCGGCCGTCACGATCGAGGGTCACGACCCGAGGCACGCGCTCGGCGGCACCGTGACCTTCACCGCGCTCCGCAACTCCGGCGCGGCCGGCTCCTTCGCGCCCCACGCCACCCTCGTCTTCACCTTCCTGGCGATCGGCGTGCTCGCCTTCGTCGCCCGCGTCGCGCCGACGGTGCAGCGCCCCGGCTGGGCGGTCGGTCTGGGCCTGATCTTCGCGGGCGCCGGCGGCAACCTCACCGACCGCCTGTTCCGCACGCCCGGCCTCGGCCGCGGAGCCGTGCTGGACTTCATCCAGGTCGGCCACTCCGGCGTGTTCAACCTCGCCGACCAGTGCGTGACCGCCGGTGCCGTCGTGGTGATGATCCAGGCCATGCGCGGCGTGCCCATGCGGGCGAAGACCCCGACGCTCAGCCCCTCGTAAAGCCCTGGTCACCCCGGGCCCGCGTACCCTCGACCCCGTGCCGCCCTCCCGCCTGCATCGCGCCGCCGTCCTTGTGCTGGAGGGCGCGAAACCGCTCGACGTCGGCATCCCGGCTCAGGTGTTCACCACCCGCGCGAGCATGCCCTACGAGGTACGGGTGTGCGGGGCCGAGCCCGGGCTGGTGACCGGCGGGGACGGCCTGTCGTACCACGTCGCCCACGGCCTGGACGCGCTGGCCTGGGCCGACATCGTCTTCATCCCCGGCTACCGGTTCCCCGACCGCGACGACCCGCCGCCGGCCGTCGTCGACGCGCTGGTGGCGGCGCACGCGCGCGGCGCGCGGCTCGCCGCCATCTCCACGGGCGCCTTCGCCCTCGCGGCGACCGGCCTGCTCGACGGCAGGCGCGCCACGACGCACTGGCACTACACCCGCGCGCTCGCCGCCCGGCACCCGCGCGTGCGAGTCGACGAGAACGTGCTGTTCGTGGACGAGGGCAGTGTGCTCACCTCCGCCGGCGCCGCCTCCGGCCTCGATCTGTGCCTGCACATCCTGCGCGGCGACCTCGGCGTGGCCGCCTCCAACCACGCCGCCCGCCGCCTGGTCGCTGCCCCCTACCGCAGCGGCGGCCAGGCCCAGTACGTGCCGCGCAGCGTGCCGGAACCGCTGGGCGAACGGTTCGCCGCGACCCGCGAGTGGGCCCTGCACCGGCTCGGCGAGGCGCTCACCCTGGAGGTGCTGGCCCGGCACGCGGCGGTCTCGCCGCGCACCTTCTCCCGCCGCTTCGTCGAGGACACGGGCTACACCCCGATGCAGTGGGTGATGCGCGCCCGCGTCGACCTGGCCCGTGAGCTCCTCGAACGGTCGGAGCGGAGCATCGAGCAGATCGCCGCCGACGTCGGCCTCGGCACGGGCGCGAACCTGCGGATGCACTTCCAGCAGATCCTGGGCACCACGCCCAGCGAGTACCGGCGCACCTTCACCAAGGGCGAGTAGGCCCCGGATCAGCGCCCGGCACATCCCTCGCGCGGGCCCGCGCGCAGCCCACGCTCCCCATGGCGGGATCCTTGCGAACCATGGCGCTCACGCCCCGGCCACGGCCCGGCGCCAGGAGCGAATCTGGTGGCGACACCGAAGGGACACATTCATGACTCGCATCGCCATCAACGGATTCGGCCGCATCGGACGCAACGTGCTGCGCGCCCTGCTGGAACGCGACAGCGACCTGGAGGTCGTGGCCGTCAACGACCTCACCGAACCCACCGCCCTCGCCCGGCTGCTGGCCTTCGACTCCACGGCGGGGCGCCTGGGCCGTCCGGTGAGCGTCGACGGGGACACCCTCGTCGTGGACGGCCGCCGCATCAAGGTCATCGCCGAGCGCGACCCCGCGGACCTGCCGTGGGCCGAGCTCGGCGTCGAGATCGTGCTGGAGTCGACCGGCCGGTTCACCTCCGCCAAGGCGGCCGGCGCGCATCTGACCGCGGGCGCGAAGAAGGTGCTGGTGAGCGCGCCGTCCGACGGTGCCGACGTCACGGTCGCGTTCGGCGTCAACACCGACGCGTACGACCCGGCCACCCACACCATCGTCTCCAACGCCTCCTGCACGACCAACGCCCTGGCGCCGCTGGCCGCCGTGCTGGACGAACTCGCCGGCATCGAGCACGGCTTCATGACGACGGTGCACGCCTACACGCAGGAGCAGAACCTGCAGGACGGCCCGCACCGCGACGCCCGCCGGGCCCGCGCCGCGGCCGTCAACATCGCGCCGACCACCACCGGCGCCGCGAAGGCGATCGGCAAGGTGCTGCCGAACCTGGACGGCAAGTTGTCGGGTGACTCGATCCGCGTACCGGTCCCGGTCGGCTCGATCGTCGAGCTCAACACGACGGTCAGCCGCGACGTCACCCGCGACGAGGTGCTGGCCGCGTACCGCGCCGCCGCGGAGGGCCCGCTTGCCGGCGTCCTGGAGTACTCCGAGGACGAGCTGGTGTCGTCCGACATCACCGGCAACCCCGCGTCGTCGATCTTCGACTCGGCCCT
Source organism: Actinacidiphila acidipaludis (assembly GCF_019890725.1). Lineage (GTDB taxonomy): Bacteria > Actinomycetota > Actinomycetes > Streptomycetales > Streptomycetaceae > Actinacidiphila > Actinacidiphila acidipaludis. Next base: position 63,953 of record NZ_JAINZZ010000013.1, on the reverse strand, counting down.
GACCCGGGTCGACGGCCGCCACATCAAGGTGGTCGCCTGGTACGACAACGAGTGGGGCTTCTCCAACCGGGTGATCGACACCCTGGAGCTGCTCGCCGGGCACTGATCCCGGCGCCGCGTCCACGACGACGAAGGGCCGGCCGCCGCGGTCACCGCGACCGGCCGGCCCCGGGGCGTCAGCGCACGGGCGCGGCCACCCGGGCGAGCAGGGCCGCCGACTCCTCGGGCGCGAGGGCCCGTTCGTAGACGAGTTCGCCTGTCATGCCGGGGAAGAAGCGGCCGGCCGCCCAGCCCCGCCGGTACGGCGGCGGATCGAGGACCACGAGCCGCACGCCGTCCACGACGGGGATGTCCGCCGGGTTGCCCTCGTTCCAGATCCACTCGCCGTCGGCGCCCACGAGATTGAAGGAACCGACGGTCTCCACCATCCCCGGCTGGTCGCGACAGCAGGCGACCGCCTGCGCCGAGGGGGCCTCGCCGGCCATCAGACCGCGGCCGATCAGGGCGTCGGCGAGGAGCGTGTGCAGCTGGAAGTTGTCACCTATGCCGGAGATGCGCAGGGCGAAGCCGGCGCCGGTGGCCCGGTCGAGGACGACGACCGGCTCGTCGTCGAGGACGGCGAGGGCGTAGGCGAGGCACTTGAACTGCTCGCGGGACAGCTCCTGGACCCGGGCCACCGCGGCCCGCAGCGCCTCCCGGCCGGGGACCTCGCGACGGGCGCGCGGGGAGTTGAGCATCGCGACGCAGGCCATCTCGAACTGCGGCAGGGACTGCCAGGCCACGACCGGCTCGAAGCCGAACCGCTCGGTGTCGCCCCCGGTCAGGCCCTCACCCTCGTGTCCTGGCAGCTTTCCGCGGTCGGCCGCCGCCCACCGCTCGCAGAAGACGGCGGCCTGCTCGAAGGCGTCGCGGGTGCTCGCCAGCACATCGGGCGCGCACGCCACCGGGTCCGCGCCGCGCTCGACGCAGGCGCCGGTCATCGCGGCCACGATCGCCCGCGGGCCGGGCGGCACTTCGGGGAGAAGGGCGGCGAGGCGCGGTCCGGCCTCGCGCAAGTTCGCCGTCCCGCGCGTTGCCGAAGCCGCCCGTCAGCCGTTCGAAGGCCGCTTCCGCCGCCTCGACGTCCCTGGTCCGTACGGCCGTTGCGAAGTCCTCGACGGCGGCCGGAAACCGCCCACGTCCGAATCTCATCCGCGCACCTTAGCCGGTACCGCCGACAGCTCCCCTCCGCAGCCTCCACCGCCTCCGCACCGGCGCACACCGGCTGCCGCATGCCGCATGCCGCATGCCGGACGTCAGCCGGGACGGGACTGCCGGGCTCCAGCGGAGTTCGACCCTCACGCCACGGGGCTGTGACACCCTCCGGGCCATGAACGTTCCGGGCGGGTACGGAACGGGCCGTGACGTGCCCGGAAGCCGGACCGCCCGGAACCGCTGCCACGTTGACTCGCCAGCACGAGGGGGTTGGGACGATGACGAACACCGATCACACCAGCGGCATGCACCGGCGGAAGTTCCTCACGGGAGGCGCGGCCGCCGGCGGCGCGGCGTTACTCACCGGCGCGGGCCTGGCCTTACCCGCCACCGCGGCCGCCGACTCCGCGACCGCGACCGACACCGCCGCGGAACCCGTCACCGTGGTGACCCCGAACGACAAGCGCTACCCCGACCTGGTGCGCGGCTACAACCAGCGCTGGGTGGGCACGCCCGAGAAGGTCTGTCTCCCCGAGACGACCGCACAGGTCCAGGCGCTGGTCCAGAGCGCCGTGAAGGCCGGCAAGCGGCTGACCGTGCGCAGCGGCGGCCACTGCCACGAGGACTGGGTCTACAACTCCGACGTGGACGTCATCCTCGACATGAGCAAGATGAACCGCGTCTACTACGACGCCGCCAGGAACGCGATCTGCGTCGAGGTCGGCTCCCAACTGCTCAACGTCTACGAGCGCATGTACCGCTCCTGGGGAGTCACCATCCCCGCGGGCATCTGCTTCCAGGTCGGCGCGGGCGGCCATGTCAGCGGTGGCGGCTGGGGGTTGCTGTGCCGGCAGCTGGGCCTGGTAATCGACCATCTCTACGGCGTCGAGATGGTGGGCGTGACGGCCGCCGGCCAGGCCACCGTCCATGTGGCGACGCGCGAGGCGAACGACCCCACGCGGGACCTGTGGTGGGCGCACGCGGGTGGCGGCGGCGGCAACTTCGGCGTCATCACCCGCTTCTGGTTCCGCGCCCCGGGCGCGACCGGCACCGACCCGGCGCGGCTGCTCCCGCAGCCGCCGGCCGAGGTGCTGCTGCAGGCCATCTCGTGGCCGTGGGCCGAGCTCACCAAGGAGAGCTTCGCCGCGCTGGTGCGGAACTGGGGCGACTGGCACGCCAAGTACCTCAAGCCCGGCAGCATCAACGACCACCTCTTCAGCGCGCTGTGGCTGAACCACAAGTCGAGCGGCTACGTCGGCCTGGTCGTCCAGCTCGACGCGACCATCCCGGACCCGCAGAAGGTCCTGGACGACTTCCTGACCTTCGTGACGGACGGCGTGGACGTGGCCCATGTGCCGATGACCGCCCACATGGGTGAGATGGCGGCGCTGCCCGACTTCGCCGAGCCGCGCCGGCTGCCGTGGTTCCAGGCCGCGCGCTACGCCAGCACCACCAACCCGACACTCAACGACCCGAGCAACCGGAGCGACAACAAGTCGGCGTACTACCGCACGGCACTCCCGGACGCCCACATCGACGCGTTCTACGAGCAGTTGACGCGGGACGACCTGAACAACACGACGGCCAACGTGCAGTTGAGCTCGCTCGGCGGCATGGTCAACGCCGTCGCCTCCGACGCCACCGCTTTTCCGCACCGCGAGGCCGCCTACAAGGCGGCATGGTCGATCTGGTGGACCGACCCGGCCGACGAGGACGCCTCGCTCGGCTGGATCCGCGAGTTCTACCAGAGCGTCTACGCGGCGACCGGCGGCGTCCCGGTCATCAACGACGTCACCGACGGCTGCTACGTCAACTACTGCGACATCGACCTGAGCGACCCGGTGTACAACACCTCGGACGTGCCGTGGCACGAGCTGTACTACAAGGGCAACTACACCAAGCTCCAGCAGGTCAAGAAGGCGTACGACCCGCGCAACGTCTTCCACCACCCCCAGGGCGTCGAGCTCCCGGCCGGCTGAGCCGCCCGGGGGGATTCACCCGCAGCAGCCGCCGCAGGGCGGCTGCTCGCCGGGGTCTCGGTGAGGGCGACGGAGGCGGCGCCGAGCTGGACGAGCTGCGGGGCCGGGGCGCAGCAGCCTCCCGCGGCCACGGCGGCGGGGGCGTCGTACGGTCCGGAGCCGCCGCAGACTCCCGTTTCCGGCAGGGTGAGTTCGACCCGGTCTGCGCCCTCGGCGTCACCCGCGAGCGCGGCGGCGACCGAACGCACCTGCTCGTACCCGGTCATGGCAGGAACGTCGGCGCGCGCCCGTGGGACTTCATCCCGGCGAACACGCTCACGAACAGGCGCGCCTGACCTGCCCGTCCGCCGTCTTCCGGGCCGTGGAGGCCAGTTCGGCGAGCGATCCGGCCAGCGTCCCCAGCGCCTCGGGCCGCAGGCGGTAGTACGTGAACCGGCCGCACGGCTCGGCGTCGACCAGCCCGGCCTCGCGCAGCACCTTGAGGTGGTTGGACAGATTGGTCTGCCGGGCGCCGGTCTCGTCGACCAGATGCGTGGTGCAGAGCGTCTCGTGGGCGAGCAGGGTGACGATCCGCAGCCGGAGCGGATCGGCCAGCACGCGCAACAGATCAGCGTCGACTGACGTCAGCATGGGGTGATACTTTCACGCGGAAAGGCGCCGTCACGAGCGCCACCCGGTGCGTGGTGCCCGTACCGCCGAGCGGAGACCGCCGCCGAACGGATCCCCGCCCAGCAGAGAGAACCGGAGCCCGTGTCCGAGAAGCCCTCCGTGCTGTTCGTCTGCGTCCACAACGCGGGCCGTTCCCAGATGGCGGCGGCCTGGCTCACCCACCTCGCCGGTGACCGCGCCGAGGTCCGTTCCGCCGGCTCCGCGCCCGCCGCGAAGGTCAACCCCGCGGCGGTGGAGGCGATGCGGGAGGTCGGCGTCGACATCTCCGCCGAGGTGCCGAAGGCGCTGACCGCCGACGCGGTCCGCGCGTCCGACGTGTGCGTCACCCTGGGCTGCGGCGACACCTGCCCGGTCTACCCCGGAAAGCGCTACCTCGACTGGCAGCTCGACGATCCGGCCGGCCGGGGCATCGAGGCCGTCCGGCCGATCCGGGACGCGATCAGGGCCCGGGTCGAGACCCTGATCGCCGAGCTCACCTGCGCTCCGGCGACGGTCGCGGGCGCTGCCTTTGGCACCGCCCGTTCCGCCGACGACAGCACCGCCGGTACCGCAGGCAGCGCCGACTCCAGCGGCACCCAGACCACCCGGACCTCCTTGTGAGCACACCGTCCACGAACCACCCCGCGCCGGAACGGCTCGAGCGGCGTCTCGGTGTGGGCGACGCCGTGGTGATCGGCCTGGGCTCGATGATCGGCGCGGGCGTGTTCGCCGCCATGGCGCCCGCCGCCCGCGCGGCCGGGTCCGGCCTGCTGCTGGGACTGGCCCTGGCGGCGGTCGTCGCCTACTGCAACGCCACGTCCTCGGCGCGGCTGGCCGCCCGCTACCCGGAGTCGGGCGGCACCTACGTCTACGGCCGCGAGCGCCTCGGGCCGTTGTGGGGCTACCTGGCCGGATGGGCGTTCGTCGTCGGCAAGACCGCCTCGTGCGCGGCGATGGCGCTGACCGTCGGAGCCTATGTGTGGCCCGCTCAGGAGCACGCCGTCGCGGTCGCGGCCGTGGTGGCGCTCACCGCCGTGAACTACGCGGGCGTGCGGAAGGCCGCCTGGCTCACCCGCGTCGTCGTCGCCGTGGTGCTGGCCGTCCTCGCCGCGGTCGTGGTCGCCTGTCTGACGTCGGGACAGGCCGTGGGCTCACACCTCGACGTGGGCTCGGACACCACCGTGCGGGGCGTGGTGCAGGCGGCGGGGCTGCTGTTCTTCGCCTTCGCCGGGTACGCCCGCATCGCCACGCTCGGCGAGGAGGTCCGCGACCCCCGGCGGACCATCCCGCGGGCGATCCCGGTGGCGCTGGCCATCACCCTGGTCGTGTACACGGCCGTGGCCGTCGCGGTCCTGGCCGTGCTCGGCCCCGCCGCGCTCGCCGGCAGCACCGCTCCCCTGTCGGACGCCGTGAAGGCCGCGGGCGCCGGCGGCCTCGCGCCGGTGGTCCGCGTCGGGGCGGCGGTCGCCGCCCTGGGGTCGCTGCTCGCGCTGATCCTCGGCGTCTCACGGACCACGCTGGCCATGGCCCGCGACCACAACCTGCCGCACGCGCTGTCCGCCGTGCACCCGCGCTTCGGCGTGCCGCACAGGGCCGAACTGCTCGTCGGCGCCGTCGTCGCGGTCGTGGCCGCGACCGCGGACGTCCGCGGCGCGATCGGCTTCTCCTCCTTCGGCGTCCTCGTCTACTACGCCGTGGCGAACGCCTCGGCCTGGACGCTCGGCCCCGAGGAGGGCCGCCCGGCGCGGGTGATCCCGGTGGTGGGCCTGGCCGGATGCCTGATCCTCGCCTTCGCCCTCCCCGCGGCCTCGGTCGCGGCCGGCGCCGCGGTCCTGGTCGCCGGGCCCGCGGCCTACGCCGTCCGCTGGGCCGTGCGCGGCAGCGACCGCTAGCCTCCCGCGGGGACCCGGACGCCCCTGCGCCACGGGCATGGTCACCCGCGCCTCCGCGACCGGAAGAACGGCGACGTCGTCCCCCGGCTGGCGCCGCCGGCCGGCGCCCGGCGGCCGGGGGTTCAGCGGGTCGCGTGGTGCCCCTCCGCGGTCACCCGCACCCTCGCCCAGGAGTTGTTCGCGTACCCCTTGGGATTCCAGAGGTGGCGCGGGGATTCGGGCATGAGGGCGCCGGTGGAGTCCCAGGCGCGAGCGGTGATCGTGGCCTCGCCCGGCGGGAGGTCGAGGACGGTGCGCCACAACTGCCACAGTCCGGGTTCCCTCGGCGGGTCCAGGACGGCCTGGGTCCAGCTCTCGCCGCCGTCGGCGGAGACGTCGACGCGGGTCACGGTGCGCTCGTCACCGGCGAGGGCGTACCCGGAGACGGACGTCTGACCGGCCGGCACCCGGGCCCCGTCGTCCGGGCGCAGGATGTCGCAGTTCAGCGCGATCGGCCCGAGGGAGATACCGGCGTCGGGTCCTGCCTGCTCGGAGGTCGTCCCGGGCGGGAGGATGCGGTAGGCGGTGGCCTGGAAGTAGTTGTCGGACGGCGCGGCGCGCGCGGTGACGCGGGTGAGCCACTTGACGCTGCGCGCGCCGATCCAGCCGGGGACGACGACGCGCAGCGGTGCGCCGTGCACGCGCGGGAGCGGCCGTCCGTTCATGCTCCAGGCCAGCAGCACCTCGGGGCGCAGGGCCTTGCCGGTGGTGATGGAGCCGCCGTACCGCTCGGGCGGGTCGGGCAGGGGTGAGACGTCCATGCCGGTGAAGGCGATGTGCGCGGCGCCGTCCTTCAGGCCGGCCGCGGCGAGCAGGTCCGCGAGCCTGACCCCGCCGAAGGTGGCGGTCGAGGTGGCGCCGGATCCCCAGGCCGCCTCGCCGGGGATGTCGCGGACCTCGATCAGTCCCGTCCGGCGGTTGCCGGCGCACTGCAGCGTGGCCGTCACCTCCGTCGCGGGGAAGCGCTCGCGCAGGTCCGCCAGGGACAGGTCCAGGGGCCGCTCGACCAGACCGTCGACGGCCAGCCGCCAGGTGTCGGGGTCGGGGTCGGGGATCGGCCCGTGGTTGCGGCTGTAGAACGTGTCCAGCGGCGTCCGCAGCTGTCCGGCCAGCCCCGTCCGCGGCGGCTCGGCGTTGAACGGCTCCCGCTCGTGCACCACCATGTCGTCCCTTTTGTCCCACATGTTCATGAAGGACGGGTTTCCCGACCACGTGCGCCCCAACCGTCACACCCCGGAGAACGCGGCGAAATTGGCGCGCATACATCCCGGGAAGGTGGGCAGGCGGCGCTGGACAGTGAAGCGAAACAGAGGTGGGGAAGGCGTCGATGTCCACGCAGATGTCCGTGAGCACCAGTGAGAAGGTCACGTCCGACCGGCGGCAGGAGGGGCAGACGGCTGAGCTGCCGTGGATCGAGCACGCCGACAAGCTGGCACCCAAGGACGCCCGTGCCCTGTCGAAGCTCTTCTTCGACCGGCTGCAGACCCTGGAGGAGGGCACGCGCGAGCACGCCTACGCGCGCAACACCCTCATCGAGATGAACATGTCCCTCGTCCACTTCTCCGCCCGGCGCTTCCGCAGCCGCGGCCCGGAGGAGATGGAGGACATCATCCAGGTCGGCACCATCGGCCTCATCAAGGCGATCGACCGGTTCGACCTGAGTCGCGAGGTGGAGTTCACCACCTTCGCCGTCCCCTACATCGTCGGGGAGATGAAGCGGTTCTTCCGTGACACCAGCTGGGCCGTGCACGTGCCGCGCCGGCTGCAGGAGCTGCGGGTGGAACTGGCCAAGGCCCGGGACCACCTCACCGCCGCCCATGGCGCCCCGCCGACCGTCGGCGAGCTGGCCGCGCACCTGAAGATCACCGAGGACGAGGTGATCGAGGGCCTGATCGCCTCCAACGGCTACACCGCCGACTCGATCGACCTGCCGTCCGGCGACGGCGAGGACGACGACGGCCGCTCCTACGCCGACACCCTCGGCGCCGAGGACCCGGCGATGGAGCTGCTGGAGGACTTCCACACCCTCGCGCCGATGCTGCACCGGCTCGACGACCGTGAGCGCCTGCTGCTGGAGCTGCGGTTCGGCCAGGAGATGACGCAGGCCGAGATCGGCGCGGCCATCGGCTGCTCCCAGATGCACGTCTCCCGGCTGCTGTCCCGCATACTCGCCAAGCTCCGCGCGGGGATGCTCGCCGAGCACTGACCCCACCCGGTACCTCACCCGGCCGGCCCCGCCGTCCGAACCCGCGCGACCACCGCGTCCGCGTCGGTTCGGCCGGCGGGGCCGGCCGTCGTGTGACGGCCGTGTCGCAGTGGTGCTTCCGCGAGCGGGGCCGGCCGGCCGTCGTGCGCGGGCCGCCGGGGTGCGGCCCCTGCCGGTCCGGGCTCACCACGGTCGGGTCGTGGTCTCGGTCGGCCCGGTCAGCCGGGTGAGCGGCCGGTCAGCCGGGTGGGCGCCTGCGGGCGCGCAGCGCCAGAGCCAGGCACACCACGGCCGCCGCGACGGCCAGGGCCGCGGGCAGCCGCGCCCACGAACTGCCCGCGACCGGCGCCCGCGCGGCGAGCAGGACGACGGCGGTGGCGCCGGCAGCCGCCACCGCGGGGGTCGCCCGCGGCTGCCCGGGCGGCGCGGTCACCCCGGCCGTCCACGCGTCGGTGACGATCACATACGCGAGCAGCAGGGCGGCCACGCAGGCGGCCGCCCAGAGCGGCGGCCCGGTGACGGCGGCGAGCACGATGGCGGCGGCCGGCAGGACGGTCGTCCGGCGGCGGCACAGGACGGTCCTCCTGCGCATGGAGGTGAGGACCGGACGCGCGTCGACCATCGGAGCCGCCCACCACGCGGCCGCGGCCACCCCGATCACCAGCGCCTTGACCGGCAGGCGCGCGTGCACGGCCGCGGGCGGGTCGCAGGCGGCCAGCGCCAGCGCCGTTCCGAGCAGCCGGTCGGTGAGGCGGGAGGTGAGGCGGGCGACCAGCAGGGCACCTCGGCTGGACGGAGCGGCGGGCGGGGACGGAGCGGCGTGCGGGTCGGTGGACCGGGAGCTCGGCCGGCTGGGGACGGTGGTCATCGGGTCCCCCCGTGGATGCGGGTGCGCAGGAGCGGTGCGAGGGCGAGGTCGAGCGTCTCCCCCGGCCGGTGGGCGACGACCGCGATGCCGCGTTCCACCAGCGCGAAGCGCATGGCGTCGCGGTCGGCACGCCACAGCCGCAGCGCGAGTTCGCCCTCGGTGTCGCCGGGCTCCACGACCGGGTCCCCACTGGGGATCTCGACCACGACCATCGGGTTGGCCCGCCCGCGGACCTGGTGCAGGACGTCGAGGATCCGCTGGTCGGTCAGCGGGGTGATGACGTACACCAGCGCCCCTTCGGGCAGCGCGGGCGGTGGGAGCAGGCTGAGCCCCGCCGCGCGGTACGCGAGGTCCTTGCGGACCTCCAGCACGCTCTCGACGATGCGGTAGAAGTACCCCTGCCCGCCGCCCGGTTGAAGCCAGCGGGTGCTGCCGCCGACCGACACGACGCCGACCCGGTCGTGCGTACGCAGGTAGGCGCGGACCAGCCCGGCGGCGGCCCGGAACGTCTCGTCCAGCGAGGAGGCGCCGGTGAGCGGGTCGACCACGTCGGCCAGCACGTCCAGCAGCACCACGGTGTCGGCGGTGCGCTCCGCCGCGAACTGGTGGACCTGGAGGCTGCCGCGGCGGGTGGTGGCCGGCCAGTGGATCCGCCGCTGCCGCTCGCCGCGCACGTACGGGTGCACGCCGGTGACCTCGACGCCCTCGCCGCGCTGCACGGCCGTGTGCTCGCCCAGCCGTTGCGGCAGCCGGACCGGGATGGGCGTCAGCCCGGCGTGCTCGGGCACCGGGAAGACGTCGATCTCCCCGAGGGCGGCCCGCACGGTGGTCCGGGCCAGCCCGCCGGTGTCGTAGACGTCGACGTCGACCGTGCCGAGCGTCCAGCGGCCCCAGCGCTGTGCCGTCAGAACGAGGTCGACGCGGTGCGGCCCGACGGCCAGGTGGTCGAGCCGGACGCCGTGGCCGAGCGTGACGCCGGGGTCCAGACGCCCGGTCTCACCGTCGTGGGCCACCGCGATCGACACCCGCACCTGCTCGCCCTCGAAGCACCGCCGCGGCTCCACCCGGGCCTCGGCCGTCACCGCGTCCGGGGGTGCTCCGTCCGGCAGCGCCAGCGCGAGGAGCACCAGCGGCCCGGCGGCGAGGGCCAGCACCCAGGCATGGCCGGTGACCAGCGCGGCGACCAGCGCCACGACGGCCAGCGTGCCCAGGCGCAGGGCGCGTTCACCGGCACGCCGGCCGGGCGGGGCCGGTGCCGGGGGCTCGGCGCTCACGTCCTGCCGGCCGTTCAGGGCCCGCCGGACGGCGGCGGCCGCCCGGGCGTCCGTCTTCGGGGACCGCACCGCCTCCGTCATGAGGCGACCGGTGTGCGCGGCAGGGTCTGCGGGGCCGGCACGCTCTGCACGATCTCGCGGATCACGTCGTCGCCGTCGATCTGCCGGACCCACAGCTCCGGCTTCAGGGTGACGCGGTGGGCGAGCGCCGGCACCGCGACGGACTTCACGTCCTCCGGCGTCACGTAGTCCCGCAGGTCCAGCACGGCGCGGGCACGGGCGAGCTGTACCAGGGCCAGGCCGCCGCGCGGCGAGGCGCCGACCTGGATGTGCGGGTGCTCGCGGGTCGCGCCGACCAGTGCGACGACGTACTCCAGCAGATCGTCGTCCACCTCCACGCTCTCGACGGCGGCGCGCATGGCCAGCACCTCCCCCGGCCCGCTGAGCGTGCGCAGCACGGCCTCGGGGGCGGCCCGGTCCAGACGTGCCCGCAGCATGCCGGTCTCCTGAGCGGCCGTCAGGTAGCCCATCCGCACCCGCAGCAGGAACCGGTCGAGCTGGGCCTCGGGCAGGGTGTACGTGCCCTCGTACTCGACGGGGTTGGCGGTCGCGACGACCACGAAGGGTTCCGGCAGGGGCCGGGTGCTCCCGTCGATGGAGACCTGCGCCTCGGCCATCGCCTCCAGCAGCGCGGCCTGGGTCTTGGGCGGGGTGCGGTTGATCTCGTCGGCGAGCAGCAGGTGGGTGAAGACCGGGCCGGGCCGGAAGACCATGTCGGCGGTGCGCTGGTCGTAGAACGGGGCGCCGGTGACGTCGGAGGGCAGCAGGTCGGGGGTGAACTGGATGCGGCGGAAGTCCAGCCCGAGGGTGGTGGCGAACGAGCGGGCCAGCAGCGTCTTCCCGAGTCCCGGCAGGTCCTCGATGAGGACGTGGCCGCCGGCCAGGATGCCGAGCATCACCAGGGCCAGCGGTTCCGCCTTGCCGACCACGGCCGTGCGGATCTCGTCGAGGACGGCCGCGGCCCGTTCGCCCGCCTGGCGCGGGGTCAGGGTGTCGTGGTCGGGGGTGGGCTGCGGGCTGGTCACGGTCGGATCCTCACGGGGCGGGGTGGGCGGGGTGTCGGGATGCGGGCACGGGGTGTCGGGATGCGCGGGAGGTGCCCGGGGCCCGGGTGCGGAAGGTGCCCGGGGCCCGGGTGCGGGAGGTGCCCGGGGCCCGGGTGCGGGAGGTGGCGGGCCGGCGGCTCGTGTTCGTGGCCGCTCGGGACGGTGCCGTGCGGCGGGCCTCTCCGCGACCGGTCACAGCGTTTCCAGCCGGTCGAGCAGGGCGCGCAGGACGGGCTCGGGAAGCGCCGGCTGGGGAGCGCCGGCCTCGGGATCGATCCACGGCCAGAGTTCGGCGCCGACCAGGACCCGGGCACGTTGCGGGGTGCGGAACAGCTCGACGCCGTGCCGCTCGGCCAGCCGGGCGGCGAAGAGGCGCTGCAACTGGGGCCGCATGACGGTCCGCAGGTGCACCTCGCTGTCGTCGCCGAGCGTCTTGGCCACGATGTGCTGCCAGCCGCCGAGCGCGGGGGCCCGGCCGCCCAGCAGGCGCACCGATCTGCGGTAGCCGCTGTCCTGGGCGCCGCCGCCCGCGGCATAGCGAGCGAGGGCCAGCGCGAGGGCGACGATGACCGTGAAGCCGGTGGCGGCGGCGACGGCTCCGTCCGTCAGGGCGAGCAGCGCCTCGGTCGCGACGGCGACGGCCGCGAGGACGGCGACGGAGTGCCGTACCGAGCCCGGTGCCTGCAGCACCGAGTCCACGATGGCCCGGATGCGTTTCGGCGCCCTCATGCGACGCCCGCCACGGTGCCGGCCCCGGAGGCCCGCGCGTCGAGGCCGTCGGCGATCTCGGCGAGCGCGGCAGCGGCCCGGTCGCGGTGCGCGCTGTTCATCGGGTGGGTGGAGTAACGGGCCTCGCGGAACAGGGCGGTGAGCTCGGCGGCCGCGGCCTGCGCGGGCAGTCCGTCGCGAACGGCCCGCTCCAGCAGGTCCTGCGGGCTGTCCGAGGCATGCCGGGCCACGCCGGATTCGGCGAGGGACTCCTGCATGGCGACGTAGCAGGCGATGACGGCCATGCGGGCGTCCTCGGCGTCCGACAGGGCGCGGCGCCCGGAGTCCACGGCCTGGGCCAGGCGTTCCTGCTCGTCGTCGAGCGTCCCGTAGGTGGCCGGCTCCGCGGGGGCCGGGGGCCGGGTCAGGTGCCGCCACAGGTGGACTCCGGCGATGACGACGGCGAGGACGAGCAGGGCGATGCCGATGCCGAGCAGGATGCGCAGCAGCCCGAAGTGCAGGGCGGATTCGTGGTGACGGGTGTGGTCGACAGGGTGCGGTTTGCGCACCTGGTTCCGCCGCAGGCTGGGATCCTGGAGCTTCGGCGCCTGGACGTGTCCATGTCCTACGCCGATCGCGCCGAAGCGGTGCAGAGCCAGGGCGAGCAAGGGGACGGCCACGGGGGCGGCCATCAGGACCCGGCTCACGGTGTCCACCAGCCGCTGTTCGACCGGGTCGCGTTCCTGTCCGGGGTCGACGTGGCTCAGGTACTTCTCACGGAGCGCCAGGCCGCCGAGGAGGGAGAGCAGGGCGAGGCCCGCCACGAGCAGGGGGCTGCCGCCGAGCGGGCCGCGGCCTTTGCCGAACAGGCCCGTGCCCGGGCGCAGCAGCAGGGCGCCGAGGGCCACCCCGCCCACGACCAGCACCGCCAGTGCGACGCGCGCAGCCCCGACTGTGCCGTTCCGCCGCCCACCCGCCGCCGTACGCTCCCGCCCCACGCCCAACGCCCCTCCCTCGCGATCGGCAGCTTCGCACACCCCTCCCCGCGTGTCAGCAGCGCCTCACCGGGGTGCGACACACCTCACGGTGCGCGGACTCGAACGGGTCCAGCTCGACCCCGGGCACTCGCGGCAGCGACCCGTTACCGCGCCTGCACCAAATCGCGCAGCTTCTCCTGACTTTCCGGGTCCGTCGAGTACACCACCGTGCCGACCATGCCTCGTGTCAGCAGGACCTTGTAGGTGTTGCGGATCAGACGGTCGACGTCGTAGTCCGATGTGGACTTCTTGAAGACCGGGTCTTTGGACTTCGTGCGGTCCGTAACCCAGCGATCCGAGCGCCAGACCAGGTCAGGGCCGAGTATGACGCCTGACCAGTCGTACTCGAAACCCTGCGCCGTGTACACGCAGCCAACCTGCCCGAATCCGGCCGGGTCAGTGGCCCACAGGGCGGACGGAGGAGCGCCGGAGACGGCTCGGTCGCCGCGGAGGTTCCAGGGGCGGGCCCAGCTGCCGATCGTCACGTCCGCAGGCAGCGGTTCACCGGGCTTGGGCTCTGCTGACCAGGGCCAGCAGTAGCCCGCCGAAATGCGAGCCGAGGCGCTGAACTCGATCCGGCGACTCTGGAGCAGAGCCTCCATCTCTTCCGGGCTGTCAGCAATGCGCAGGTGCATGCGGTCGTCGGGCTCCCAGAGAATCGGCCCTCCGGGTTCGAGGCCGAGAAGCCGCACCACCCATCGCAGGTAGGCGTCGCTGCCCCCGCAGCGGAACTGGCTGTCCAATTGAACGACGTGGCAGGCAATGCCCTTACGAGCGGCCGCCTCCTCGATCTCGGCCACCGTGCCCATCTCACCGGGGCGCACCACCTGATGCTCGTCGAGGAGGAAAACGGGAACGCGAGCGACGTCGATGAGTTCGTCGATCTGCGGTCGGCCTGTCCGCTGGGCGGCGGAGGTGTAGCGATTGGCGGACGTCTCGCGGATGCGGTGCGCCTCGTCGCATATCAGGACGTCGAGCGTGTTCTTCTCGGCGACCATGAAGCTGTTGAAGTACTTGAAGAGGTCCTGGACCTCGCGTTTCCGGGCGCCCGCCACCTTACGCATGGTCTTCGTGAAGGACTGAGAACCGGTCGCATGCAGAGCCGGAACGCCCTGGCGATACAGCTCACCGAGGACCGAGAGAGCGATGACGCTTTTGCCGGTTCCGGGACCACCCGTGACGATCAACGCTTCCTTGTGGTCGGACCGCCTTGCCTTGCGGACCGCGTTGAGGACCATGCGATAGGCGACCTGTTGCTCGTCAAGCAGCACGAACTGCTCGCGGTCGCGCACCTCCTGAGCCGCTACGGCCATCAGCTGCTTCGAGGGGACCGTGCGTCCAGCCTGGAGTTCGTCGGCCGCCCGTGCTCCTGGGTGCCGGTCGCTCAACTTGGAACGGAGGTAGTCGAGGAAGGCTCCGCGCCTGTCGGCAGTGAACAACTGCCCCCAGTTGTCGACCTCCACCTCGCGGAGACCGCTGACGCCGAACTCGGTGGCATTGTGCAGGTAAGCCACGCCGCTCAGTCGCTTCGGGTGCCCGGCGAGGGCCCCGTTGAAGTTGACCAGGTATTCGCAGTAGCGCCGTACCTGCTCGATCGGATTGAGCACGGGCTGCGCATAGGCATCGATGTGACAGAGCTGCGGATCGTCGTCGTGAGGGCTCGCCTGACTCCACTGCTTGAGTTCGACGATGACGTACGACGGCTGCCCACTGACCGGATGCACACCTGCGAGCACCACATCCGCCCGTTTGCTGTTCAGCGGCAGGGCGTACTCCAGCATGACCTCCACGTCCCCGAGGCCCGCGTCGGTGAGCGCGGCGGCAAGTTCGGGGATGCTGCGCTCCCATGAACGGCTTTCCGACGCGCTTGGATGATGACCACGCATATGGACAAACTGCTCGGCGAGATGCGGGAAGAGCGACTTGTCGGAGGCCTTGACGGCAACCGACCTGGCCGACGAACGGAACAGCAAGAACATCCCCCAGGCAGCACGAAACAACTCGTGCGGGTGGGGGCATGTCCTTCGAGACTCCACCGATGTGGAGCGGAAGCCCGTCGGGCCGCGTCAACGATGTGATCCAGAGTACCCACGCCGTGGAGAAGGCGTAGAGCGTTCGGCCATGAGACAGGTGCAATGCCCACGTGGCGATGGGTCAGCCACCGACAGCCACAGTCGCGGACCGCACGGGTTCGCCCGGGCGGTCCGCTCAGCCGTCGGGGCGGATCAGACGTCGATCTTGGAGCGGTCCAGGGTGCCGGCGGAGTTGGTGATGAACTCCTTGCGCGGGGCGACCTCGTTTCCCATCAGGAGGTCGAACGCCTGCTCCGCGGCCTCCAGGTCGCTGATGTTGATGCGGCGCAGGGTGCGGTGGCGGGGGTCCATCGTGGTCTCGGCCAGCTGGTTGGCGTCCATCTCTCCGAGGCCCTTGTACCGCTGGATGCTGTCCTTGTAGCGGACGTTGCGGCGCTGCAGGTCCATCAGCGTCTGGTGCAGCTCGTTGTCCGAGTACGTGTACACGTACTTGTCCTGGCCCTTTTTGGGCTGCACGAGCTCGATCCGGTGCAGGGGCGGCACCGCGGAGAAGACCCGGCCCTCCTCGACCATGGGGCGCATGTAGCGCTGGAAGAGGGTGAGCAGCAGGCACCGGATGTGGGCGCCGTCCACGTCGGCGTCGGCGAGGAAGATGACCTTGCCGTAGCGCGCCTGGTCGATGTCGAAGGTCCGCCCGGACCCGGCTCCTATGACCTGGATGATCGCGCCGCACTCGGCGTTCTTCAGCATGTCGGAGACGGACGACTTCTGCGTGTTGAGGATCTTGCCGCGGATCGGCAGCAGCGCCTGGAACTCCGAGTTGCGGGCGAGCTTGGCGGTGCCGAGGGCCGAGTCGCCCTCGACGATGAAGAGTTCACTGCGCTCGACGTCGTCGCTGCGGCAGTCGGCTAGCTTGGCCGGCAGCGAGGACGTCTCCAGCGCGGTCTTGCGGCGCTGGGCCTCCTTGTGCTGGCGGGCGGCGATGCGGGTGCGGGCGGCGGCAACGGCCTTGTCCAGCACGGCGCGTGCCTGGGCCTTGGTGTCGCGCCTGTTGGAGGTCAGGAACTCCTTGAGCTCCTTGGTGACCACCGCGGCCACGATGCGGTTGGCCGCGGAGGTGCCGAGCACCTCCTTGGTCTGGCCCTCGAATTGCGGCTCGGCCAGGCGGACGGTGACGACGGCGGTCAGGCCCTCCATCGCGTCGTCCTTGACGATGTCGTCCTCCGCCACGCGCAACAGCTTGGTGGCGCGCAGGACTTCGTTGACGGTGCGCGCCACCGACCGCTCGAAGCCCGCGACATGGGTACCGCCCTTGGGCGTGGCGATGATGTTCACGAAGGAGCGGAGGGTGGTGTCGTAGCCGGTGCCCCAGCGCAGCGCGATGTCGACGCCGAGTTCGCGGGTGACCTCGGTGGGCGTCATGTGGCCCAGTTCGTCGAGGACCGGCACGGTCTCCTTGAAGGTGCCGCTGCCGTTGAGGCGCAGCACGTCGCAGATCGGCTTGTCGGGCGCGAGGTACTCGCAGAACTCGCTGATGCCGCCGTCGAAGTGGAAGACCTCCTCGACGGGCTTCTCCGACTCGATGCCGCGCTCGTCGCGCACGACGATCGTGAGGCCGGGCACCAGGAAGGCGGTCTGCCGCGCGCGCTGGTGAAGGTTCTCCAGCGAGAGCTTGGCGTCCTTGAGGAAGATCTGGCGGTCCGCCCAGTAGCGGATGCGGGTGCCGGTGCGCCCGCGCGGCGCCTTCTTGATCTTGGTGAGGCCGCCGCTGGGGTCGAACGGGGCGTCGGGGCCGGACTCGGTGAAGATGCCGGGCACGCCGCGCCGGAAGCTGACGGCGTGGGTGTGGCCGCCGCGGTCCACCTCGACGTCCAGCCGGGAGGACAGGGCGTTGACGACGGACGCGCCGACGCCGTGCAGACCACCGGAGGCCGCGTAGGAGCCGCCGCCGAACTTGCCGCCGGCGTGCAGCTTGGTCATGACGACCTCGACGCCGGACAGACCGGTCTTCGGCTCGACGTCGACCGGGATGCCGCGACCCTGGTCGCGCACCTCGACGGAGCCGTCGTCATGGAGGACGACCTCGATGCGGTCGCCGTGGCCGGCCAGCGCCTCGTCGACCGCGTTGTCGATGATCTCCCACACGCAGTGCATCAGGCCGCGACTGTCGGTCGAGCCGATGTACATACCGGGGCGCTTGCGCACGGCTTCGAGGCCTTCGAGGACGAGCAGGTGCCGCGCGGTGTAGTTGGAACCGTCGCGATCCGCGCCGGCCAGCAGCGCGGAGGACGGCACGGATGTCTCGGCGGTCACGCGGGCAGCTCCTCGTTCCAGATGGTGTGACGTTCGTCTACCGCGGCTTTCGTCGGCGGACGACGGCCATGTCGGTGACGAGGGTACCGATGCCGGGCGTGGAGCCTGCGCCACGACCCGGTTTCCGGGATGCCCATACTAGCTCTTATCGAGCAGGCGTTCGATAACTCGCACGAGTGATACACATGTCACGTTCCCAAAGAGGCATGAACCATTTAGGCTCCGGGCACGTCCTCTCCAACAACCCGACAGCCAGCCGGGGCGAAGTGGGACAACAGCTCCATACCGCGACATCCGACGCAACTGACTCCTTTTCGCCGTCCATCGGTAACGCCCAGTCACTCCGAAGTCGGTTCCAAGGAAAAGCCGGAAGCGGGAACGTTTTCGGCCTGGTTGGATGTTGACCCTGGTACGACCCCTCGTCGAGCTAGAGAAGAGGCGACGTGACTACTGTTCTGACCCCCGCGAATCCGCTGACGGCGGCCGACCGCTGCGACCGGTGCGGCGCTCAGGCCTACCTGCGTGTCGTCCTCATCAGCGGCGGAGAGCTGCTTTTCTGCGCCCACCACGGCCGCAAGTTCGGGCCCGAACTCAAGAAGATCGCAGCGGAAATACAGGACGAGACCGGCAGGCTCACCGAGACCCCGGCTTCGGCGGGAGACGACGAGCGCTGACACATCGCACCAGCGACGAGTTCGGACCCGCGGGCGGATGGACCCCTTGAGGGGGTGTCCGCCCGCAGGTGTCTCTCCGAACCGGTTGAGACCACCTGCGATCATCACGACCAACGAGCAGTGCGGAGACGGTGAGCGATGAAGCCGTCACGCACTGCTCATTTCTTTGGGGTCGTCCTGTCGCAGTCGGCCACGGTGGGTTGACTGGCCGTCACATGTGCTGAGCGACGAGCGAGGCCACGGCGGAGACCCGCGTGTAGACACCGGGGTAGTCCGCCAGCGCGCAGCCGTTCCCCCACGAGACCAGCCCCACCAGGCGGCCCGCCACGACCAGCGGCCCGCCGCTGTCCCCCTGGCAGGCATCCTTGCCGCCGCCCTGCGCGCCGGCGCACAGCATCGTGGACGACTCGTAGGTGCCGTCGCCACCCCCCGGATACGCCTTCTCACAGGTCGTGTCCGAGAAGATCGTGACCGGCGCGGTACGCAGCGAGGTCGCGTAGTCGCCGTGGCCGGTCGTGTCACCCCAGCCGTAGACCTGGGCCTGGGTGCCGGGCGCGTAGTCGGCGCTGTCCGACGGCTGGGCCATCGGGATGGACGCGCCGCTCGGCAGCGAGTGCCCCAGGGTGATCACCGCGACGTCCCCCGCGTTGGTCGTGGGGTCGAAAGCGGGGTTGACCCAGACGTCGGCCAGCGGCAGCTCCTCGCCGCTGGTGCTCGTCAGGTCGGTCCGCCCGACGATCAGACGGAGGTCGGTCAGCTGGTGCCAGTCGCTGACACCGAGGGCTTCGGTACTGAAGCAGTGTGCCGCGGTCACGACGGTGCGCGGTCCGACGGCCACGGCGCCGCAGAACTGCCCGGACCGGCTCGCGCCGAAACGGGACCGGCTGCCGAGGGCGACCACCCAGGGCTGCTGATCGGTGCTGGTCGGGGCGCCGCCCACCACGACCTCGTTCGCCGAGGCGGAGGTGGCAGGGGCGGCCAGCGGTATGGCCAGGGCCGGCAGCACGGCCACCACCCCGGCGATCACGGCTCGGGATCGCAGCACGGCACGGAAAAGGGAACGCATAGGACCTCCTGACCTTGCGGATCTGTCTGGACACCCAGAGTCACCGATAGGGTCGGAGGCCGCATCCGCAGAACGCGCGGATGCCCGGCCGGATGGCCCGGCCGGGCATCTGATCACGCTGCTGTTGTGAAGATCAGTCCAGGTAGTCGCGAAGGACCTGGGACCGCGACGGGTGGCGCAGCTTGGACATGGTCTTCGACTCGATCTGGCGGATCCGCTCACGGGTCACGCCGTAGACCTTGCCGATCTCGTCCAGCGTCTTGGGCTGGCCGTCGGTGAGGCCGAACCGCATGGAGACCACGCCCGCCTCGCGCTCGGACAGGGTGTCGAGGACGGAGTGGAGCTGCTCCTGCAGAAGCGTGAAGCTCACCGCGTCGGCCGGCACGACCGCCTCGGAGTCCTCGATCAGGTCACCGAACTCGCTGTCGCCGTCCTCACCCAGCGGGGTGTGGAGCGAGATGGGCTCGCGACCGTACTTCTGGACCTCGATGACCTTTTCGGGGGTCATGTCGAGTTCCTTGGCCAGCTCCTCCGGGGTGGGCTCGCGGCCAAGGTCCTGGAGCATCTGGCGCTGGACGCGGGCCAGCTTGTTGATGACCTCGACCATGTGGACGGGGATGCGGATGGTGCGCGCCTGGTCGGCCATGGCGCGGGTGATCGCCTGCCGGATCCACCAGGTGGCGTACGTGGAGAACTTGAAGCCCTTGGTGTAGTCGAACTTCTCGACCGCACGGATCAGGCCCAGGTTGCCCTCCTGGATCAGGTCGAGGAAGAGCATGCCGCGGCCGGTGTAGCGCTTGGCCAGCGAGACCACGAGACGGAGGTTGGCCTCCAGCAGGTGGTTCTTGGCCCAGCGGCCGTCCTCGGCGATGATCTCCAGCTCGCGCTTGAGCTTCGGGGCGAGCTTGTCGGCCGCGGCGAGCTTGTCCTCCGCGAACAGGCCGGCCTCGATCCGTTTGGCGAGCTCGACCTCCTGCTCCGCGTTGAGCAGCGGGACCTTGCCGATCTGCTTCAGGTAGTCCTTGACCGGGTCGGCGGTGGCGCCGGCGACGGCGACCTGCTGGGCAGGCGCGTCGTCCTCGTCGTCGTCGGAGAGCACAAAGCTCTCGGACTCCGCCTTCTCCGTGTCCTCGTCTCCGCCCTTACCGGGCGCGGCGTCCTCGAGCAGGTCCTCCGCCTCGACTGCCTCGTCCTCGCCGGGAGCGGCGGCGGTCTTCTTCGCCGCCACCTTCTTCGCGGGGGCCTTCTTGGCAGCCGTCTTCTTGGCGGCGGTCTTCTTCGCGGGCGCCTTCTTGGCTGGGGTTTCCGCCTCCACCGATGGCTCCACCGTGGTCTCGGCCTCGGTCACCGCCTCGGGGGCGGGGGCCGTCGGCGCTACGGTCTTCTTGGCAGGGGCCGCCTTCGTGGCGACCGTCCTGGTGGCAGTACGCTTCGCCGGGCTCTTGGCTGCGACGCTCTTCCGGGTGCGCTTGGGCGCCTCAGCGGCAGTCACCATCAGCGTCACACCCTCCTCGTCGAGGACCTGGTTGAGGCTGCGCAGAACGTTCTTCCACTGGGTTGCCGGAATCTGGTCCGCTTCGAACGCCCGACGCACGTCGTCGCCGGCGATCTGGCCCTGGGCCTTACCCTGCTCGATGAGCGCCATCAGAGACTCGGATTCGGCGATCTCGGACGGGAGCGTACGGGATGTGCTGGCCGACACGAACAACCTCTCGGAACGATGGGAACGACTGGGTGGTACCGCACCGCGACTCAGCGTCGATCCCGACACCGGGTATGCCTCGCGCGGCCACCACCTCTTAAGTCATCGCACTGCCTCGCCAAGCGTTACGCCCAGCTTACGTGGCCCGAGTCACACCCCAAATCGCACCGATCTGCAGCAAAGCCGGGCATCTGCCACGCGCGGGGCCGCCGCTGGTCCCGACGGTCCGGGACCCGCGGCGGCCGGAAGGCGCGATCAGTGCTCGCGCGGCGCGGGGACCACGTGGTCCGGGGCGCCCGAGGCGCCGGCGGCCGGACGGCCCGCGGGCACGGCCAGCAGCTCGCGCATCGCGGCTTCGGCGGTGGCCCCGTCTCCTCCTGCGAGGGCGTCGACGATCCGATGGTGCAGCCCGATGGCGGCGTCCCCGGTGCGCTCGCATCCGGTGACCGTCCCGCCGGAGACGTGCAGGGCGGACGAGACGATGCCCGACAGGTGCTCCAGCATCTTGTTGCCGGCGACCTGGAGCAGCAGGGTGTGGAACTCGGAGTCGGCACGGCCACAGGTGAGCGCGTCGCCCTGGGCGGCGGCGTGGGCCATGATCTCCGCCATGTCGGACAGCCGCTGCTGGATGTCGTCGCGGCCGTGGCCGGCGGCGAGCCGGGCGGCCAGGGGCTCGATGGTCCAGCGCAGCTCCTGGAGCTCGCGGCGCTGTTCGTCGCGCTGCGGCCCGAACGCCCGCCACTCGATGATGTCGGGGTCGAGCAGGTTCCAGTCACTGACCGGGCGGACCCGGGTGCCGACGTTGGGCCGGGCGCTGACCAGACCTTTGGCCTCCAGCACGCGCAGCGACTCGCGCACCACGGTGCGCGAGACCTCGAAGCGCTGGCCGATCTCCTCGGGCACCAGCGGGCGGTCGGCACCGAGGTCGCCGGAGACGATCATCTGACCGAGCTGCTGGACGAGTTGGCCGTGCAGTCCCCGGCCGCGACTGCCGCCCGCCCGGCGGCCGGCCCGGCCCATGTCCGGCTCCACGCCCTCCCAGGACGGCGCGGGTCCGGGTCGTTCGGTGCCGGGGGCATCGGCGTACGGATAGCGGTCCAGCTCGCCCGGACCGGCGATGCCGGAATCTGCGGAGCGGGCCGCGGTCATCATGGAATGCGCAAGGGTACTCACGCATCCTTTGTCGGCCATGCGGATGCGGGCCTTGAGGGCTTTGCTGAAAAGCACACGAAAGGGTGAGCGCTCATCACCTGATCATTGACGGGGTTTTCCGGAGGAATCATCCCTTCTTGCTGGTAAGCGGGGCACTTGGGCTCTCGGGCAGGGGAGTTGAGCGGCGTGCGCGACGCCGGCCGAGCAACGCGCTGGCCGTGTAGGCACCGAGGAGCGCGGTCAGCGACAACCCCAGCGCCAGAACGAACGGTTGGCTGACGAACTTCAGCGCGGTGGCCACCGCGCTGCCGTCGCCCTGCGGGACGCCGCCGACGATCGACCACAACGCACCGCCGGCGTCCAGGAGTTCCCGGGCCGTCTGCTCACCGAGCAGTGCCCGCGCGGCGGGTACGGCCAGCAGCGGCACGGCGAGCACGGCCGCCACGCCGAGCGCGGTCGTGCGGAAGACGGCGGCGGCGAGCACCCCGGCCCACGCGCAGCCGACGGCCAGGGCGGCCCAGCCGCCGAGCACGGCGGGCGAGCCGAGTCCCCCGGCCGCGTGGCTTCCGGCGATCGGGGTGTGCAGCAGGGCGACGTCCACCACGGCGGCGAGAGCGGCCAGGACGAGGGCCGCGCCGCCGCTGAGCGCGAGTTTGGCCGCCAGCAGCCGGGAGCTGCGGGGTTCGGGCCCGTATCCGGGGGCGAGCGCGGGGTAGAGGTACTCCTGCCCGTAGGTGAGCGCGCCCAGCCCGCCGGCCCCGATCGCGGCGCCGGGAAGCGGGAGTTCCGACGACCAGCCGGAGAGCAGGCGCAGCGGCGTGCGCGGGGTGCTGCCGTAGCGGGCCATGAGAATGGTGCCGACCGCCGAGCACAGCAGTGCGACTGCCGCGGCGATCCAGGGGGTGCGGACCCCGAACCCGCGCCGCACCTCGTAGCCGAAGGGCCGGGCGGGACCGTCGCGGTGCCCGACGCGGGCCGGGGGCCGGGGCGGCCGCACGACGAACCGGCGGTGCCGGTCGCGCCGCGGCTCGGCGTTCTCCGCCGGGACCGGGTCCGCCGACGCCGTCTCGGTCGCCTCCGGGGCCGGGCTCTCGGCGGTGCGGTCGGCGAGCTGGTGGAGCAGGATGCCGTTGCGGTAGGCGGTCTCACCGATGACCGCGGAGGTGGCGCCGTAGACGGCGATCCGGCTGCCGCTGGTGGGTACGACCTCCGCGCCCTCCCGGGCCAGCAGTTCGCCGAGCCGCTGGGCGTAGGGGGAGCGCACCGCCACGTAGGAACGCATCCGGGAGCGGGCGAAGTGCTCAGCCGGCTCGTCGGCGGCGATCCGCCCCCGGTCGAGCGCGATCACGCGGTCAGCGGTGCGGGCGAGGGCGCGGGCGTCCCGGCCGGCCAGCAGCACCGCTCCCCCGGCGGCGGCGTGGCGGCGTGCCAGGTCGTGGACCCATGCCGCTTCCGTCGGAGGGAGTTCGCGGGCGGGGTCGTCGAGGATCAGGGCGCGGGGGCTGGCCAGCAGCGCGACGGCGAAGCCCAGCCGCCGGTCCATGCCCAGCGAGTAGGTCCCGACGAGTTCGTCGGCCACCGGCTCGAGGCCGACGAGGTCGAGCACCTCGTCCGCACGGGACAGCGGCACCCCGAAGGCCGGGCAGAGCATCCGCAGATGCCCACGGGCCGAACGTCGCGGATGCGCCGGGACGTCGCCGATCAGGGCGCCGATCTCCTGGGCCGGCTTGGCCAGTTCCTGCAGGGGACGGCCGTCGACGAGGGTGGCGCCGCGGCCCGCCTCCACACCCAGCAGCAGGCGGAGGACCGTGGACTTGCCCGCACCGGCAGGTCCGAGGAGGCCCGTCACCTCGCCGCGCCGCACCTCGAACGACAGGTCGGCGACCGCGGGCCGGGCGTCTCGGCGGGACACGCTGGTCAATCCGATGGCCTGGATCACCCCAGCACCTTAACGCCCAAAAGTAAGGAAACCGGACAACAATCCGCCGGGCGTCAGACCTCCGGCCGCAGCATCGGCGGGTTGAGCAGCGTCGCTCCCCCGGCCCTGAACAATTGAGCCGGCCGACCACCCTGACGCGTCGTCGTCCCTCCGGTCGGCACCAGGAACCCGACCGTGCCGGTGACCTTGCGGTGGAAGTTCCGCGGGTCGAGGGCGACGCCCCACACCGCTTCGTAGACCCTGCGCAGCTCCCCCACCGTGAACTCCGGCGGGCAGAACGCCGTGGCCAGCGACGAGTACTCGATCTTGGAACGGGCGCGCTCCACGCCGTCCGCCAGGATCTGACCATGGTCGAAGGCGAGCGGCGCCGTGTCCCCACCGTGGTCCTGGCCGTTCTCCCCGAGCAGGGTGCCCACGGGCGCCCAGCGGGCGCTGCGGGCGTCGCCGCCGGCCCGGGGCGCGGGCAGATCGGGCGCCAGGACCAGGTGAGCGACGCTTACCACCCTCATCCGCGGGTCGCGCTGCGGGTCGCCGTAGGTCGCCAGCTGTTCCAGGTGGGCGCCGTTCTGAGCCCGCAGCCCGGTCTCCTCCGCCAGCTCGCGCGCGGCAGCCTGCGAGAGGTCCTCGTCGGTCCGCACGAACCCGCCGGGCAGTGCCCACCGGCCCTGAAACGGCGGCTCACCCCGCCGCACGGACAGCGCGCACAGTGCGTGGTGGCGCACCGTGAGCACGACCAGGTCGACGGTGACGGCAAACGGCGGGAAGGCCGACGGGTCGTAGGGCGACATGCCCGTGATCTTAGTCGTCTGCCTGACGATAATCAGCAGGATCGCATCTCTTGGCGATCAGGTCGGACCGAATTTTCCCGCCGTGCCCCACCGGGCGCGGCCCGTCCGGCGACACCCACCCCGCCGAGCGGGCTGATCACCTCCCGTCTACCGTTCCACCACGGGAGTTACGGCTCCCGCGCCCCTTCGCACCACCTCGCGTACCTCCGGAGACTCCACCCATGGCCGTCCACCGCCAGCCCGGCACCGTCATCACCGACCACACCTTCACCGTCCCCCTGGACCACGCCGACCCCGGCGGGGAGCAGATCGAGGTGTACGCGCGAGAAGTCGTCGCGACGGGCAAGGAGCGGGAGCATCTGCCCTGGCTGCTGTACCTGCAGGGCGGGCCGGGCGGGCGCTCCCCGCGGCCGCTGGGCCGGGACAGCTGGCTGACCCGCGCCCTGGACGACTACCGCGTCCTGCTCCTCGACCAGCGGGGTACCGGGCGGTCCACGCCAGCCACCCGCCAGACCCTCCCGGCCCGCGGTGACGCCGCCGCCCAGGCTCGATACCTCGCGCACTTCCGGGCCGACTCCATCGTCCGGGACTGCGAGGTCATCCGCCGGGCGCTGCTGGGCGAGGACGGCCGCTGGAGCGTGCTCGGCCAGAGCTTCGGCGGGTTCTGCTCCCTGACCTATCTGTCGTTCGCACCCGAGGCACTGCGCGAGGTCATGATCACCGGCGGTCTGGCGGGACTGCACAGCAGCGCGGAGGACGTCTACCGCGCCGCTTATCCCCGGATCGAGCGCAAGAACCTGGCCCACTACGCGCGATACCCCGAGGACGTGGCCGCGGTGCGCGAGATCGTACGTCACCTCAGCACGCGGGAGGTGACCCTGCCGGACGGCGGCCGGCTCACCCCGGAGGCCTTCCAGGCGCTCGGCCTGATGCTCGGGTCCGGCAACGGCTCGCACACCCTGCACTATCTGATCGAGGACGCCTTCGTCACGACCCCGGCCGGCCCCGAACTCTCCGACACCTTCCTCTCCCAGGCGCAGGGGCACCTGTCCTTCGCCACCAACCCGCTGTACGCGGTGCTGCACGAGGCCATCTACGGCCAGCTCTCCGTCTCCCCGGCCGGTACCCGGTGGGCGGCGGAACGCGTCCGGGCGGAGTTCCCGCAGTTCGACGCCGGGGCCGCGCTGGCCGACGGCCGGCCGGTGCTCTTCACCGGCGAGACCATCCACCCGTGGATGTTCGCCACGGATCCAGCTCTTCAGTCGCTGCGCGAGACGGCGGAGCTGCTGGCCGAGCGCCAGCAGTGGCCGGACCTGTACGACACCGAACGCCTGGCCCGCAACGAGGTCCCCGTCGCGTCGGCCGTCTACCACGACGACATGTATGTCGACACCGCCGACTCCCTCGCCACCGCACGGGCGGTGCGGGGCCTGCGGACCTGGGTCACCGACGAGTACGAGCACGACGGCCTCCGGATGAGTGGCGGCCAGGTGCTCGACCGGCTGATCCGGCTGGTCCGCGGCGAGCTCTAGAGGCGGCGATGACCCTGCGGCGGCGCTCCCGTCGCAGGGAGCTGCGCAAGAGCTCGGGATCCATGCCTGCGTTGACCGCGTGGTGGAGCAAGCGGGCGAAGGTGTAGGTGGGTTCGAGGTCCAGCGCCAGCCCGAGGGCGGCGCGGGCCTCGGCCTCGTCCCCCGACGACCACGCCACCCAGCCGGCGAGGGTCAGCGGCGCCGCCGCGTGCTCGGCGTAGGTGCCGGCGCACCGCCGGGCCAGCGCCCGCCACAGTCGGAGCGCCGCGTCGGCCTGGGCCGGTTCCATCCACTCCGCCGCGCGGTCGCGGGTGTCCCGGTCCTGGAGCCCGAGGATGATCATCGCGGCCTCGTCGTCGGCGAGGAGCCTGTCGTCCCGCCGGTCGGCGCGCGCCGGGTCGTTGATCACGGGAGCCTTGCGGAGCTTCGCCATCGCGCCGCGGGCCAGCGTGATGGTGCGGTTCCTGATGTCCTCGCTGGTGTCGCCGTCGGCGAGCATGCGCGGCACGAGTTCCGCGGAGGCGGTGTCGAGCGCGATCTCGTGTTCACGATCGCGCGGTTCCCTCGGTTTCAGCCGCGACTCGATGTCCCGCAAGGACGAAGGTGAGGGCAGGCCCAGATACGCGGCGGTCGCCGCCATCGTGGTGCTGCCCGGCGGCGGCAGAGCGTCCCCTTCTTTCGGCGAGGGCGCCGATTCCGGCCGCACGTAGGACCACCACCGGCCCGCCGACACGCACAGCGCCTCGACGACGGGCACCTCCAGTGCTCCGCACGCCAGCCGCAGGTGCTGGACGAGGGGCCGCAACCGCTCCATGACCTCCGGCGCACCCTCTCCGTCATCCGGGTCCTCGCAGACGAAGGCGACGACGGCGTCCGGCGGGGCACCGCGCTGGGCGCTGTTCCTGACCAGGCACCCTGCGAGGTGCGCCGCTACTTCGGGCCATTCGCCCGGGTCGTGCGGCAGGCCGAGACGCACCCGCCCGCCGAACCGGCCGTGCTCGCCGTGCAGGGCGACGAGCACGATGCTGTCGTTGGGATGGAAGCCCATCAGGTACGGCAGGGCGTCGGCGAGTTCGTCAGGGCCACGCAAGGTGACCTTGACTTCTTCGGACGCGTCCGGTGACTTTCCGTGGTGAATTCGGTTGCTCTGAGTCATGACTCGACGATGACGCATTGCACACGTTTCGCACCAGACCCCCCGAATGCCTGTGGATAACTCTGGACTCCGCGTTGTCCACAGGCTCGGCCCGTGCCGTTGGCGGAATGTCGGTGCGATCGGGTTGCATGGGGGACATGACCGAGGACACCACCGCGCTGCGCAGCGCGGCCGACACCGTACTGAGCCGACTCGTCGGCGCCGAAGAGGGCACCGCGCGGCTGCGCGAGGACCAGTGGCGCGCCGTCGAGGCGCTGGTCGCGCACGGCCGCAGAACCCTCGTGGTGCAGCGCACCGGCTGGGGGAAGTCGGCCGTGTACTTCGTCGCGACGGCCCTGCTGCGCGGCCGCGGCGCCGGACCGACCGTGATCATCTCGCCGCTGCTGGCGCTCATGCGCAACCAGGTGGAGGCCGCGGCGCGCGCGGGCATCCGCGCGCACACGATCAATTCGTCCAACGCCGAGGAGTGGGAGGGCATCCAGGCCGAGGTGGGGGCCGGCGAGGTCGACGTACTGCTCGTCAGTCCGGAGCGGCTGAACAACCCGGACTTCCGTGATCAGGTGCTGCCCAAACTCGCTTCCACCACCGGCCTTCTGGTGGTCGACGAGGCGCACTGCATCTCGGACTGGGGACACGACTTCCGTCCCGACTACCGGCGGCTGCGCACCATGCTCGCGGATCTGCCACCGGGCGTGCCGGTGCTGGCGACCACCGCGACGGCCAACGCACGCGTGACGGCGGACGTCGCCGAGCAGCTCGGCACGGGGCTGAGCGGCGGCGAGGGGGAAGGGGCCCTGGTCCTGCGCGGACCGCTGGAACGGGAGAGCCTGTCCCTGGGGGTCCTGCGCCTGCCGGACGCCGCGCACCGGCTGGCCTGGCTCGCCGACCATCTGGAGTCCCTTCCGGGCTCCGGCATCATCTACACGCTCACCGTCGCGGCCGCCGACGAGATCACCGCGTTCCTCCGGCAGCGCGGTCATGCGGTGGCCTCGTACTCGGGCCGGACAGAGAACGCCGATCGCCAGGCCGCCGAGGCGGATCTGCTGGCCAACCGGGTCAAGGCACTGGTGGCGACTTCGGCGCTCGGTATGGGGTTCGACAAGCCGGACCTGGGTTTCGTCGTCCACGTCGGTTCGCCCTCGTCACCGATCGCGTACTACCAGCAGGTCGGACGGGCGGGACGCGGCGTCGACCACGCCGACGTGCTGCTGCTCCCCGGGCCCGAGGACGCCGCGATCTGGCGGTACTTCGCGTCCCTCGCCTTCCCTCCGGAAGAACAGGTGCGACGCACGCTGGAGATCCTGGAGACGGCCGACCGGCCGCTGTCGGTACCCGCTCTCGAGGCGCGTGTCGATCTGCGCCGCTCCCGCCTGGAGATCATGCTCAAGGTCCTCGACGTGGACGGTGCGGTGCGCAGGGTCCGCGGCGGCTGGACCGCGACCGGCGAGCCGTGGGCCTACGACACCGACCGCTATGCCTGGGTGGCCCGGCAGCGTGAGGCCGAACAGGAGGCCATGCGCGAGTATGCGGGCACCACCCAGTGCCGGATGGAGTTCCTGCGCCGTCAACTGGACGACGAGCAGGCGGCACCCTGCGGCCGCTGCGACAACTGCGCCGGCGCCCGCTACTCGCCGGAGGTGTCGTCCGCGGCGCTGGACGCCGCACGGGCCGCGCTCGGCCGCCCCGGTGTGGAGATCGAGCCGCGCAAGATGTGGCCCACCGGCCTGGACGCCATGGGTGTCGCTCTCAAGGGCCGTATCGCCGCGGCCGAACAGTCCCAATCGGGCCGGGCTCTCGGCCGGCTCTCCGACATCGGCTGGGGCAACCGGCTGCGACCACTGTTCACGGAGGGAGCCGCCGACCAGCCCGTGCCGCCCGAGGCGGTCGACGCGATGGTGCAGGTGCTCGCCGACTGGGCCAAGGGGCCGGGTGGCTGGGCGAGCGGGGAGCCGGACGCCCCGAGCCGTCCGGTCGGCGTGGTGAGTCTGGCGTCCCGGCGGCGCGGCGTTCTGATCGAGTCCCTGAGCAGTCGGCTCGCCCAGGTCGGACGTATGCCGCTCCTCGGCAGGATCGAGTACGCGCCCGGCGAGAGCCCTGGGGGCGTGCCGCGCAGCAACAGCGCGCAGCGCGTGCGCACACTGCATGACGCGTTCACCTTGCCCGCGGACCTGGTCGCGGCATTGCAGGCGGACCCGGGGCCTGTTCTGCTGGTCGACGACTACGCCGACACCGGCTGGACGCTCGCCATCGCGGCCAGGATGCTGCGCCGGGCAGGAGCGACGGCTGTGTTCCCGCTGGTCCTGGCGGTCCAGGGGTGACCGGTGGTGACACGTAGCTGTATCCGGAAGGGATCTATCCGGCGGACAGGTCCATACCGGTCCGGTCGGTCAATTGCCCGTTGCCGCACGGAGTTGCGAAGGGAAGAATTGCCTCGGATCCCCGTTCGGCTCTTGGAGCCCCCTGACCGGAGTGCGCCCGCGCCCGGTCCAACGGGTGTATCCGTGGAAGGGAGGACCGTGACCATAGGCTTCGTTGCGGCGTCGTCCACCGCCACCTCCTCCCTCACCACGAGAAACCTGGAGGCCGCGGAGTGGGCCGACGTCTTCGTCCCACTGCTGGCCAACCCGCGTGACGTGATCAAGGACCTGCACGCCCGGCATCTGCCCTCCCCGTCCACCGCGGTCGTCGCGGTGTACGACCCGGACGGACGGCTGCGGGCGAGCGCCTCGTTCTCCGGACGGCTCGGTGTCCTCGACGGCTGGGAGCGGCGGAACGCCCTGCTCTCCCATCTCCGCCGGGTCATCCCCCACGACCTGCGGCTGCGCCACCCGGTGCGGACCGCGGTCCTCATGGTCTGCCGGGACGGCGAGTCCGGGTGGACCCCGGAGGACGGGGCGTGGATGTGGGGGCTGCGCGACGCCTGCGGCCTGCACGGCCTGCGCTGCGGTTCCTATGTGACGCTCACCCGCGAGGGCTGGAACGTCATCGGCGAGAACCGGACGGGCCGGACGCCCAACTCGGACCCGCGGTCCCGGCATTCGGGCAACGCGCCCGCGCTGCCCGGCGAGACGCGGGAACCGCTGCCCCGGGCGGCCGCCGCCCGGTGACGGGCAGCGGTCAGGCGTTCGCGCCGAGCAGCGTGTTGATCCGCGCCGGGTCGCCGCAGACGATCAGCAGTGCACCGGCCCGCTCGAGAGCGCCTGCCAGTGCCTGAGGCATCGTTTCGTCATTCCCGCCGTTGACCGC
Source organism: Actinacidiphila acidipaludis (assembly GCF_019890725.1). GTDB lineage: Bacteria > Actinomycetota > Actinomycetes > Streptomycetales > Streptomycetaceae > Actinacidiphila > Actinacidiphila acidipaludis. The sequence continues at coordinate 33,401 of NZ_JAINZZ010000013.1, read as the reverse complement.
GACGACGACGACCGGACGGCCCTTCGCACGGTCGGCAGCGATGTCCGCGTAGAAGACATCGTCGGCGGCGTCGTACTGGGCCCAGTAGGACTCCTCGCCGAAGGTCAGTTCGTGGGCGGCCCACGGGTGTCGCTCGCCGGAGGTCAGCACCAGGATCTCCCCGGGCGCGCGCCCGGTGTCCAGCAGCAGATCCACCGTCTCGTCGGCGGCGTCGATCGCGCCGTCGGCCGGGGCGGGGATGAGCTGGATCTGGGTGCCGCCACTGCCGCCCTCACGCTGCTTGGGCACCGTGGACTGCGCGGTGACGGCGGCTCGTTGCTCCGGAGCAGGAGTTGCCGGGGTGGCCGGGGTCGGGGTGGCAGCCGTAACGCCGGCGCTGCGGCCGGAAACGGAACGGCCGGAGCCGACGCCTGCGGCAGCGGGCTCCCTCGGCGGCGCGGGACGCGGCGCGGAAGGTCGGGGGGCTGAGGATCGCGGCGCCGCGGGACGCGGCGGGCCGGGTACAGGACGGGGGGTCGACGCACTTCGGCCGGCGGCCTGAGCAGTGCGGGGACCCGGGACGCTCTCGTGAATCTGAGGCTCCTCGGGGGTGAGAGGCATGAGTTGATGTCTATCAAACGTGGTCGGAATGCGCAGCGGGGGGTGGCTCCTGGATCAGAAATCGAAACCGAGTTGTTCCCCTGTGTCGATGTCCTCGCGCACCTTCTTCAGGTGCTGCCAGCGGGGCATCGCGTCCAGGTAGGACCATGAGAGGCGGTGGTGACCGGTCGGCCCGAACTCCTCAAGGGCCGCCCGGTGGACGGGCGACGGATAACCGGCGTTCTCCTGAAATGCGAACGGCTCGTATTCCAGGCCGAGTTGGGCCATAGCCGCATCACGGTGCACCTTGGCGATGACAGAGGCGGCGGCCACCGCGACGCAGGACTGGTCACCCTTGATCACCGTACGCACGCGCCACGAGCCACCGAGGTAGTTGTGCTTGCCGTCGAGGATCACCGCCTCGGGGCGTTCCGGCAGCGCGTCCAGCGCACGGCCGGCGGCCAGTCGCAGGGCGGCGGTCATACCGAGCTCGTCGATCTCCTCGTTCGAGGCGTGCCCGAGCGCGTAGGAGGTGACCCAGCCGGTCAGTATCCCCGCCAGTGCGGTCCGGCGCTTGGGGGTGATCAGCTTGGAGTCGGTCAGGCCCTCGGGCGGGCGGCGCAGACCGGTGATCGCCGCGCACACCGTGACCGGCCCGGCCCAGGCCCCGCGTCCCACTTCGTCGACACCGGCAACGGTCCGGACGCCCATGGTGGCGCGCATCGAGCGTTCGACGCTGTGAGTGGGTGGTTCGTACGGCATGGCGGCTCCAGCCTACTCTGCGGCAAACCGGCCTCTCCGGAGGGTCGGAGAGACGGGCGATCAGGCCGGGACGGCCCAATCGGGGAGGCTTTCGGTCCGCTCGGTCCAGCTGGCAGGCGGTCCGCCGCCGGGACAGGACGCGAGGATCCCCCCGACGATGGCGCACGTGGTGTCGATGTCCCCGCCGGCACGGGCCGTGGTCCAGAAGGCCCGTTCGTAGTCGCCGAGATGGCGGGCCGCGGACCAGAGGGCGAACGGGACGGTGTCATGGGCTGTGGTGCGCCGGCCGCAGCCGAGGACGGCGGCAACGGTGCCGACGTCGCCGTAGTCGAGCATGTCCCGTGCCCGCCGGATACCGGCGTGCACGGCGCTGCGCGGCACCAGCTCGAGGACGGATGCCAGCAGGTCGGCCGGATCCTCCGGGCAGGTCTCCGGATCGGCCGCGATGGCGGCGGTCGCGGCGACCGCCATCGCCCCGACCACGGCTTCACGGTGCTGGTGTGTGGGGTACGCGGAGATCTCCGCCTGGTGCGTGGCCTGCACCGGGTCGCCCGCGTACCAGGCGCCCAGCGGGGCGATACGCATCGCGGCGCCGTTGCCCCACGAGCCCTGGCCGTTGAACAGCGCGGCGGCCAGCTCGCGCCAGTCGGCGCCTTCCTGGCGGATCTGGCGCAGCATGCGGTTCACGGCGGGCCCGTAACCCCGGTCGAAGTCATGGTGCTCGGCGAAGGACATCGCCAGGGCGTCCTGGTCGATGCGGCCGTGCCGGGCCAGGATCGCCAGCACCGAGCACGCCATCTCCGTGTCGTCGGTCCATCGCCATGGCCCGGGCGGCAGTTCGCCGATCTGGAGGGCGGTGTAGTTGGCGGGGACGAAGAACTGGGATCCCAGTGCGTCGCCCACGGCCAGCCCCTGGAGGCTGGACACGGCACGGGCGAGCCGGTCGGAGTCGGTGGTGTGCGCGGTCATGGCGCGAAAACTCTGACATCGCACGTGATCCGGGTCAATCTCCATGTGCCCAAACTCACCTGGCTGCTGGGTTCTCCGGCCGTTTCAGGTCATGACTCGGCGCGAACGAGTGCCCGAGTGCCATGGACGGTCCCTCCGGACACTTCCCGGCAGGGCGACTGCCGGTCTCACAGACAGCCCCCGCCGGGCGGCCCCGGGGTGCCCCAGCGCTCGAAGGGCCGGTCGAGCGAGTACCGGCCGTCGCGGCCCTGGATGAGCGTCCGTGACTCGCCGTTGGAGGGGTTGGACAACGTCTCGAACTCCTCGACCGTCCAGTGGAACCACCGCATGCAGAACAGGCGCATGGTCAGCCCGTGCGTCACGATCAGCACGTTCGGCGGGAAGTCGGGCTTGTCGAAAGCGCGGTAGAGCGTCTCCAGGAAGGCTCCGACCCGGTCGTAGACGTCGGCTCCGCTCTCCCCCATGGCGAAGCGGTAGAAGAAGTGCCCGTAGGCGTCCCGGGCCTTGCGCTGCCGCTGGATGTCCTCCAGGTCCTGCCAGTTGCCCCAGTCCTGCTCGCGCAGCCTGGGCTCCTCGCGGGCCTGGACGAGCCATGGATCGAGACCGAGAGCCCGGAAGGTCGCCCAGGTGCGGCGATAGGGCGACACGAACGCCTGGACGCGCTCCTCGCCGAAGATCTTCCGGAGGTCCTGGCCGCTGCGCCGCGCTTGCCGCATCCCCAGGTCAGTGAGTTCCAGGGCGTGGTCCGGCACTCGTGCGTAGATCGTGTCGTCCGCGTTGCCCTGGGACTCGCCATGCCGGATGAGCACGATGCGGCGAGGACGTCCCATGGGAGTCAGCCTATTGCCACGCTCGACCGGGAGCGCGGCGGGGACCAGCACCGACGCCTTCACCGAACCGGGCCGCGCCCGTTCAGAGGCCGGCGGGCCGCAGCCGGGATCCCCCGTCGACCGGCAGCACCACACCGGTGGTGAAGGTGCTGGCGATGAGGTACCCGATCGCCTGCGCGACGTCCTCAGGGCGTCCGACCCGCCCGGCCGGTGCCGCCTCGGCGTAGGCATCGAAGGTCCGACGGCGGGCGTCCGCGTCCAGCCAGTCCCACCACGGGGTGTCGACGATGCCCGGGGACACGGCGTTCACCCGGGTCGGCGCCAGCTCGACCGCCAGGACCGGGACCATCGCCTCCACGGCCGCGTTGACCGCCGCGAGGCCGGCCGTCCCCGGTATCGCAGCACCGGACGACCCCGCGGTGACGAAGGTGAGCGATCCACCGGGCCGCAGCCTCTTCAGCGCGGCCTGCGCCGTGGCGGCCTGCGCGATCAGCTTGCCCTCCGTGGCCGCCCGCAGGTCGGACAGCGCAAGGGAGCCGAACGGCCCCGCGGCCGTGTTGCCCGTCACGGCGACCACGACGTGGTCGATCGGGCCGATCGACTCGAAGAAGGCCTTCACCGCGTTCTCGTCCCCGGCATCCAGGGAGGCACCCGAGGCACCCTCCCCCAGACGCTCCAGTGCGGCGTCCAGCCGGCCCTTGTCCCGGCCGGTCACGATCACCTCGCGGCCTTCCCTCAGCTCGCGTTCGGCGGTGGCCAGGCCGATGCCCGAGGTGCCACCCATGATGACCACACGTTCCGTCGCGGCCCGGCGTTCTCCCTGCTCCGGCGCGGCCGCTGCCGTCCGCTGCGTATCCATGTCCGTTCCCCACCCTCTGTCTGCGCGTGTTGCGCGTCGTACCTCTGTACCGACCGACGCCGACCTGACACCGGCCCCCCTTTACGGGACACCGTGACTCGTTAAATATATGCGAGACATCGTGTCCTGTAAAGTGAGCCCATGGACGATTCACCCGCTCGGGGCAGGCCACGCAGCGAGACCGCCCGGCGTGCGGTGCTGGACGCGGCGCTGGAGCTCTGCCAGGAGGGCGGCTACCAGGCGCTGACCATGAAGGCCATCGCCGAGACGGCGGGGGTCGGACGCCAGACGGTGTACCGCTGGTGGCCCGCCAAGCAGGACGTCCTCATCGACGCGCTGCGCGACCTGCGGCTGCGCGCGTCGGAGCACCTGGACCCCGACAGCGGCGACACGCTGGAGGATCTGCGCACGCTGCTGACGGCCACCTTCGCCCTCGCCAACCGGCTCACGGGCAAGGCGCTGGTCGGCCTGATGGCCGAGGCCCAGCACGACCCGGACCTCTCACACCGGCTGCAGGCAACGGTGATCGGCCCCCGGCGCCATGCCCTGCGTCTCGTCCTGGCCCGGGGCGTGGAGCGCGGTGAACTGGCCGAACGCGTCCCGCTCGACCTCGCCGTCGACTTCGCCTTCGGCACGATGTGGTACCGCCTGATCAGCCACCACGCCCCGGTCGACGACGAACTCGCCGACCAGATCAGCGCCGCGCTGGCCACCCTGCTGCGGCCGCTGCCCGGAGTGTCCGAGTCCGGCTGACCCTCCCGAGCACGGCGCTCCCGCGCCGACGTCGGCAACAGCCCGGCACCAGGACCGGTCAAGCGTCAGAAAGCGCCCGGCGCCAGGGCCGGGCCGACCGTCGCGACAGGCTCCGCGTCAAACCGTCCACGCGGGAACCACGTCCACCACGTCCCCGGCCACGGACACCACGTCGTCCTCCAGTTCCGCGCGCTCGGACAGGCGGGACACCGCCCCTTCCCGGTACTTGCCGTGTTCCGTGGCGCTGTCCCACATGGACAGCACCAGGAAGTCGGACGCGTCCCCCTGGCCGAAGACCCCGCGCAGCATGCCCGGCGAACCGGCCATGGCGGGGTTCCAGACGCGCTGCTGCATGAGCGTGAAGTGGTCGATGCGGTCAGGGCGCACCTTGCACAGCGCCACGCGCAGCAGGTCGGCGTCGCCGAACAGCGGCTCGAAGCCGACCTTGACGTCGAGCCGGTGCTCGAAGAGCCGGACCGCGAGCGTCTCGAAAGTCCCGTGCTGCGCGGAGACCATGCCGTCGTGCGGCCCGGCCATGAAGGCGTCGTAGGACCGACGCCCGTCCCAGAAGGCGAAGAGATGCGCCACGCCCGGCTGCGACCTGCTCCAGCCACCACCCTGACCCCGGAATCCGGGCTGCTCCCGAAGGGCCGCCCATCGGCGCTGTCCGCGCTCGAACCCCGGCCGATCCAGGACGCCGCACCGTATCCACTTCACCAACACCGCGCCATCGTAATGGCGTTGGCGCCGTGCCACGGCCCGCGCCCGATCCCGGGTCCGGCCCGGAGGCGCACGGTCCGGCCGTGACACACGCCCGAACGACGAAGGGTGCCGGCCCCCTGCGGGGCCGGCACCCTCGGTGCGGACAGATGCCGATCGTTTCCGGTCGGACGGTGATCACCTGAGGTTGATCACGTCCGGATCAGTGAACGATCCGTCGGACGTCAGCTGCAGCCGCTGGTCGAGCCGCAGCCCTCGCACAGGTAGCAGCTCCCGGCGCGCCGCATCTTCGTGCCGCAGGAGAAGCACAGCGGGGCGTCGGCGTTGAGACCGAGCTGGATCTCCAGCAGCTCCGTGGAGTTGTGCGCCTCCTTGGGCGCCGGAGCGGGAGCCACCTCGGACTCGGCGGGCTTGGCCACCGACAGCGGCTTGCGGGACTCCACCTCGCGCGGCGCCGACTGGGCCAGGCCCTCGACGTCCACCTCGTCCTCGGCCGGCTCGTAGGAGCCGGTGTCCAGGTGCCGCTGCCGCTCCTCCGCGGAGTGGATGCCCAGCGCGGAACGGGTCTCGAAGGGCAGGAAGTCCAGCGCCAGGCGTCGGAAGATGTAGTCGACGATCGACTGCGCCATCCGCACGTCCGGGTCGTCCGTCAGACCGGCCGGCTCGAAGCGCATGTTGGTGAACTTCGAGACGTAGGTCTCCAACGGAACGCCGTACTGCATACCGACCGAGACGGCGATGGAGAAGGCGTCCATCATGCCCGCGAGGGTCGAGCCCTGCTTGGACATCTTCAGGAAGACCTCGCCCAGACCGTCGTCGGGGTAGGAGTTGGCCGTCATGTAGCCCTCGGCACCGCCGACCGTGAAGGAGGTGGTGATCCCCGGGCGGCCCTTGGGGAGGCGCTTGCGGACCGGGCGGTACTCGACGACCTTCTCCACCGCCGCGGGCGCCTCGGCGACGGCTTCGGTCTTCGCCGCTTCCTTCTTCTTTGCGGACAGCGGCTGGCCGACCTTGCAGTTGTCGCGGTAGATCGCCAGGGCCTTCAGGCCGAGCTTCCAGCCCTCGTAGTAGACCTCTTCGACCTCTTCGACGGTCGCCGACTCGGGCAGGTTGACCGTCTTGGAGATGGCACCGGACAGGAAGGGCTGGGCCGCTGCCATCATCCGCACGTGGCCCATGGCGGAGATCGCCCGCTCGCCCATCGCGCAGTCGAAGACCTCGTAGTGCTCCTGGCGCAGGCCGGGTGCGTCGACCACATTGCCGTGCTCGGCGATGTGGGCGACGATCGCCTCGATCTGCTCCTCCTGGTAGCCGAGCCGCTTGAGGGCGGTCGGCACCGTGTTGTTGACGATCTGCATGGAGCCGCCGCCGACGAGCTTCTTGAACTTGACCAGGGCCAGGTCCGGTTCGACGCCGGTGGTGTCGCAGTCCATCATCAGGCCGATGGTGCCGGTCGGTGCGAGCACCGAGGCCTGCGCGTTGCGGAAGCCGTTCTTCTCGCCGAGGCGGAGGACGTCCTGCCACGCCTCGGTGGCCGCGGCCCACACCGGGGTGTCGAGGTCGTCCATGCGCTTGGCGGCGCCGTTGGCGTCGGAGTGCTGCTTCATGACCCGCTTGTGGGCGTCCGCGTTGCGGGCGTACCCCTCGTACGGGCCGACCACGGCGGCGAGTTCGGCCGACCGTCGGTAGGACGTACCGGTCATCAGCGACGTGATGGCGCCGGCCAGAGCGCGGCCGCCGTCCGAGTCGTAGGCGTGGCCGGTGGCCATCAGCAGGGCGCCGAGGTTGGCGTAGCCGATGCCCAGCTGACGGAAGGCGCGGGTGGTCTCGCCGATCTTCTCGGTCGGGAAGTCGGCGAAGCAGATGGAGATGTCCATCGCCGTGATGACGAGCTCGACGACCTTGGCGAAGCGCTCGGCGTCGAACGACTGGTTGCCCGCGTCGTCGTGGCGGAGGAACTTCAGCAGGTTCAGGGAGGCCAGGTTGCAGCTGGAGTTGTCCAGGTGCATGTACTCGCTGCAGGGGTTGGAGGCGGTGATGCGGCCCGTCTCCGGCGAGGTGTGCCAGTGGTTGATGGTGTCGTCGTACTGGATGCCGGGGTCGGCGCAGGCCCAGGCGGCCTCGGCGAGCTTGCGGAACAGCGCCTTGGCGTCGACCTCTTCGATGACCTCGCCGGTCATGCGGGCGCGCAGGCCGAAGTTCGAGCCGGACTCGTACGCCTTCATGAACTCGTCGTTGACGCGGACCGAGTTGTTGGCGTTCTGGTACTGCACGGAGGTGATGTCGTCACCGCCGAGGTCCATGTCGAAGCCCGCGTCACGGAGGGCGCGGATCTTCTCCTCCTCCTTGACCTTGGTCTCGATGAACGCCTCGACGTCGGGGTGGTCGACGTCCAGCACGACCATCTTGGCGGCGCGGCGGGTGGCGCCGCCCGACTTGATGGTGCCCGCGGAGGCGTCGGCGCCGCGCATGAAGGAGACCGGGCCGGAGGCGTTGCCGCCGGAGGAGAGCAGTTCCTTGGAGGAGCGGATCCGGGAGAGGTTCAGGCCGGCGCCCGAACCGCCCTTGAAGATCATGCCCTCTTCCTTGTACCAGTCGAGGATGGACTCCATGGAGTCGTCGACGGACAGGATGAAGCAGGCCGACACCTGCTGGGGCTGGGCGGTGCCGACGTTGAACCAGACCGGCGAGTTGAAGCTGAACACCTGGTGCAGCAGCGCGTAGGTGAGCTCGTGCTCGAAGATCTCGGCGTCCGCCGGGGAGGAGAAGTAGCCGTGGTCCTCGCCCGCCTTGCGGTAGGTGAGCACGACACGGTCGATGAGCTGCTTCAGGCTCTGCTCGCGCTGCGGGGTGCCGACCGCGCCGCGGAAGTACTTGCTGGTAACGATGTTGACCGCGTTCACCGACCAGAAGTCGGGGAACTCGACGCCACGCTGCTCGAAGTTGATCGAGCCGTCGCGCCAGTTGGTCATGACGACGTCACGGTGCTCCCAGACCACCTCGTCGTACGGGTGTACGCCGGGGGTGGTGTGGATGCGCTCGATACGCAGGCCCTTGCTCGCCTTCGCCCCCTTGGTACGGGAACCGCGCGCCGGGCCGCTCGTCGTCTCTGTCATTCCGCCTCCCTATACGGGCGAAAACGCCCTGATGTGCGCGGTTCTTCCCGCAACACGGTGTTGTCTGCCGCCTCGGCACCCCCCAGGGCGCTCCGGCTGAATCGGGTCCTGCGCGCGCCGGTCAGTCGGCGGCGGCCGCGGACGCGGGGACTCCGAGGTCCTCGTCGAGCCCGCCAGGAGTCTGGGGTGGGAGCTGCTCGCGCAGCTCCCTGATGGCCCTCTCGAAGTCCTCGAGCGAGTCGAAAGCGCGGTACACGGAGGCAAAGCGCAGATAGGCGACCAGGTCGAGGTCCTGGAGCGGACCGAGTATGGCCAGCCCCACGTCGTGGGTCGACAGCTCGGCGCTGCCGGTGGCCCGGACCGCCTCCTCGACGCGCTGCCCGAGCTGGGCGAGTGCGTCCTCGGTGACGGGGCGGCCCTGGCACGCCTTGCGCACGCCGGCGATCACCTTGTCACGGCTGAAGGGTTCGGTCACGCCGCTGCGCTTGATCACCATCAAGGACGCGGTCTCGACGGTCGTGAACCGTCTGCCGCAGTCGGGACACTGGCGCCGGCGACGGATCGAGGCTCCGTCGTCGGTGGTGCGGCTGTCCACGACGCGGCTGTCGGGGTGTCGGCAGAAGGGGCAGTGCATGTCTTCCTCCCTCCCTTCCTCACCCGGGGGTGAGCGCACGACAACGACGCCCGCGCAGGCCCTCACGGGCCGCCGGAACGGTCTCCATACTAGCCACGCGAACCACAAGTTGTGGTGGCCGGGGTCTATCCAACCACTAGATCTGGTGTCCGCTCACCATCCTGGCGAACTCGCGTGTCACCCGCGTGTCGCCCGTGCGGCCGCGACCACGGAGGGGTTCCGGGACACCCCACAGGGTGAGCAACGGCGATTCCGGGCGCGTCGCGGAGGGCGGGTGGCAGACTGCCACAAGGGGTGCCCCGGAGGCGACCGCAGGGGGTGTTTCCGAGACGGCCGCGGGGGCGATCTCGGGGCGCCCGGCGGCCGTCCGCGCACCCGGATCCAGCGAATCCCGAATCGAACTTCCATTCGATCAATACACCCGGTACCTTGATCACGTCAGCGGATTTATGCAAATTCACTCGAACGTGTGTTTGGCGCAACCTTTCGAAACCCACTACCGTTGTACTAACTGCCCGTGCCGCGAGCGGGCCGACCGCAGTCCATGCGGTGGAGAACATCTCGAAAGGGGCCGCCGTGACCACCGCCGCAGAGAGTGCGACCGCCACAATGACCGCCCATGACCGCTCCCCGGATCGAATCGGCCCGTTGGACGTGATGAACGAAGAGAACGCCCCCAAGCCCGCACGCGCGCTTCCCGGACGGCCCCCCGGTATTCGCGCGGACAGCTCCGGCCTGACCGAACGGCAGCGGCGCGTGATCGACGTGATCAGGGACTCGGTGCAGCGGCGCGGATATCCGCCGTCCATGCGGGAGATCGGCCAGGCCGTGGGCCTGTCCAGCACCTCCTCGGTGGCGCACCAGCTGATGGCCTTGGAGCGCAAGGGCTTCCTGCGGCGCGACCCGCACCGCCCGCGCGCCTACGAGGTCCGCGCCTCGGACGCCGGGTCGCCGCAGCCGACGGACACCACGGGCAAGCCCTCCGCCTCGTACGTGCCGCTGGTCGGCCGGATCGCCGCCGGTGGCCCGATCCTCGCCGAGGAGTCGGTCGAGGACGTGTTCCCGCTGCCCCGCCAGCTTGTGGGCGACGGCGAGCTGTTCGTCCTCAAAGTCGTCGGTGACTCGATGATCGAGGCGGCCATCTGCGACGGCGACTGGGTCACCGTGCGGCGGCAGCCCGTCGCCGAGAACGGCGACATCGTGGCCGCCATGCTCGACGGCGAGGCCACGGTCAAGCGCTTCAAGCGGGACAACGGCCATGTCTGGCTGATGCCGCACAACTCGGCGTACCAGCCCATCCCCGGTGACGAGGCCACCATCCTCGGCAAGGTGGTGGCCGTGCTGCGCCGGGTCTGACGGCTCACGGCCGACCCGGCCACCCCATCCGGGCCCCGGAACCACTGCGCCGGTTCCGGGGTCCTGCCATGCCCGGGGGCCTCCCATGTCCGGGCCCCGCCTCGCGGCCTCCGCTCGGACCTGCACCGAGGCCGTCGTGCGGACCTCGGCCGAGATCGTCTCATCAGACCTCCGCAGCGACCACCGCCCGGACCTCCGCCTCAGACCTCCTCAGAGGCTGTCGCTCAGACCTCCGCCATGACCTTCGCGGCCGCGTCGATCGCGGCGAGCGACTTCCGCACCTGGTTGCGGTCCGTGGTGTACCAGAACTCCGGCATCGAGGCCCGCAGGAAGCTGCCGTAGCGGGCCGTGGCCAGCCGCGGGTCCAGGACCGCCACCACGCCGCGGTCCCCGCTCGCACGGACCAGCCGGCCGGCGCCCTGGGCCATGAGCAGCGCGGCGTGCGTGGCCGCGACGGCCATGAAGCCGTTCCCGCCGTGCTCCTCGACGGACTTCTGCCGGGCGCTCATCAGCGGATCGTCCGGGCGCGGGAACGGGATCCGGTCCATGACCACCAACTGGCAGTTCACACCCGGCACATCGACGCCCTGCCACAGGGACAGCGTCCCGAACAGGCAGGTCTGCGCGTCCTGGGAGAACGTGCGGATCAGCTCGCCGAGGGTCTCCTCGCCCTGCAGCAGCACGGGGTACTCCAGACGCCCGCGCATGGCCTCGGCGGCCGCCTGGGCGCCGCGCATGGACGAGAACAGCCCCAGGGTGCGCCCGCCGGCCGCCCCGATCAGCTCGGCGAGTTCGTCGAGCATGTCCTCGCGCCCGCTGTCCCGCCCGGGCTGGGACAGGTGCCGGGCGACGTAGAGGATGCCCTGCTTGCGGTAGTCGAACGGCGAGCCGACGTCGATGCCCTTCCAGGACGGCACGTCCTCGCCCTCGGTGCCCTCCGGCGCCAGGCCGAGCGATGCCGCCACGCCGTTGAAGTCGCCGCCCAGCTTGAGCGTCGCCGAGGTCAGGACCACCGACCGCTCGGTGAAGAGCTTCTCGCGGAGCAGGCCGGACACGCTCAGCGGCGCGACCCGGAGGGAGGCGCCGAAGCGGTCGTGCCGCTCGCACCACACCACGTCGTACTCCGAGCCCTGGACGAGGCGCTCGGCGACCCCGTGGATGTGCTCGACCGAGGCGAGGGCCTGCTTGCGGACCGCGTCCTCGTCCTGCAGGGACTTGTCACGGGTGTCGCCGATCGCGGTGATCACCTGGCGGCAGGCGTCGCGCAGCGCGGCCAGCACATAGGCGAGGTCCTCGGGGATCTCCTCGAGCCGTCCGGGAAGGGCGAGCTCCATCAGGCGCTCGAAGCCCTCCGCGGCACTCTGGAGGGCGTCCGCCGCCTTCTCGTTCACCAGTTTGGCGGCGCGCTTGACCGCGCGGTTGACGCCGATCGGGGACAGCTCACCCGTGGCGACGCCGGTGACGCGCGAGACCAGCTCATGGGCCTCGTCGACGATCAGCACCTCATGGCTGGGCAGCACGGGGGCGCCCTCGATGGCGTCGATGGCCAGCAGCGCGTGGTTGGTGACCACGACGTCCGCGAGCTTGGCCCGCTCCCTGGCGGCCTCGGCGAAGCACTCGGCGCCGTAGGCGCACTTGGTGGCGCCCAGGCACTCGCGGGACGTCACGGACACCTGGCTCCACGCGCGGTCGGAGACGCCGGGGGTCAGGCCGTCACGGTCGCCGGTCTCCGTCTCGTCCGCCCAGTCGCGCAGCCGCAGCAGGTCCTGCCCGAGCTTGCTCGTGGGCGCGGCCGCCTCGAACGGGTCGAAGAGGCCGTCCTCCTCGTCCTGCGGCACTCCTTCGTGGAGCCGGTGCAGGCACAGGTAGTTGGACCGGCCCTTGAGCATGGCGTACTGCGGCTCCCGGCGCAGCAGCGGCCGCAGCGCCTGGACCGTGCGCGGCAGGTCGCGCTCCACGAGCTGGCGCTGCAGCGCGAGCGTGGCGGTGGCCACCACCACCCGCTCACCGTGGGCGAGGGCCGGCACCAGGTAGCCGAGCGACTTTCCGGTGCCGGTGCCGGCCTGGACGAGCAGGTGCGACTGGTCGTCGACGGCCGTCTCCACGGCTCTGGCCATGGTGACCTGGCCCTCCCGCTCGACACCGCCGACGGCGGTGACGGCGGCGTGCAGCAGGTCGGTGAGCGCGGGTGGTCCCTCTGCCGGCGACAGGGGGCGGGATGAGTCGTCCATAGGGGGGCCAGCCTACGGCGCGGCACTGACAGTGACGTGCCGCGTCCGTGACCGGACCGGTTCCGGCCCCCTCGGGCGGGGATGCCGATCATTCGCGGGACCGGTCCGCTCCGCCGGTGCTAGCTTCTGGTCATATGCAGTGCGAGAGCCGGTTGACGCTTGACGCCTCCGCCGCGGACTACGTCGTCGACGTGGCCAATGTCGTCAGGGAGCCGGCGCTCGGCGGCGGGAGAGCGGCCGACCTGACCCGTTTCGAGGCACTGCTGGACGCCCTGGCGGAGTTCGCCCGCGACCCGGCGGTACAGGTCTACGCGATCACCGACCGCTCGCTGCTCACCGACGGCCGCCTGACCCCACAGGAGCGCGAGCGCCTGGACGACTGGTTCCGCGAGGGGCTGCTGGAGGTGCTGCCCCGGGCCGACGACCGGATCCTGGAGCTGGCCGACACCCTCGAACTCCGGGTCGTCAGCGGCGACAACTTCCTGGACTTCCACCGCGCCTACCCGTGGATCCCGGGCGATCGCGAGCGCTTTCTGCGGCCGTTCCTGGGTGAGGACGGCGTGGTGGGCGTCCGCCCGCGGATCATGCCGGTGCCGCCCGAGTGGCAGGTCTCCCGCAAGGAGGAGGAGGGCCTGCTCCTGGAGGCGGGCGTGCTGCGGCGCTGGGCCCCGAACGGCCATGTGAAGGTGCTCAGCCGGGACTGGCGCTGCCCGGAGACCACCTGTCCCCTCTTCGGCGGCGGCGACCGGCCGAGCACCGCGCTGCCGCGCCGGCGCAAGGACCGGGTGCTGTGTCCCACGCACGGTGTGCCGCTCACGGACACCGGGCCGCTGCCGCGCCGCGCGCAGGTGAAGGTCGTCATGGACGGCATCGTGCGGGGCCGCTTCATGGTGACGGCCGGCGAGCCGCTGGCCGTGGGCCGGGCGCCCGCGGAGGGCGGCGTCGCGCTGGGCGCCTGGGTCGACGACCAGGCGGTGGAGTCGGTCAGCCGCACCCATGTGGTCCTCGCCTACGAGGAGGGCGCGATGACCGTGGTCGACGAGCGCAGTGCCAACGGCACCCGCATCCGGTGCCGGCGTCCCACCGGGGACGAACTGGTGCCGCTGCACCGGGGGATGACCTGGACGCTGCGCCGCGGCGACGCCGTCGTGCTGCACGAGCGCCTCGAACTGCTGCCCAGCGGACGGCAGTTCGTCTTCGACGAGGACACGACGGACGGTACGGTCGGTCCACGGCAGGACATCGTGGCCGCTCCCACCATGCTCGGGGTGCGTCTCCCGGCGGGACACGACCGCCCCGGGGGCGGCGCGGGCTGACCGCGCGGCGGGCATGACGCTGCGGACGGCCGGGCATCAGGACGGGCGGGGGCGGCAGAGCGCCGGGCCTGCCGAGGACGACGGGATCGGGGGGACGGGCACGCCGTGGCGGACGCGATCGGGGTGGGGGCGGTCCTCAGCGGCCGGTACCGGCTGGAGGAGCCGCTCGGCGGCGGCGGTTTCGGGCAGGTCTACGCGGCTTCGGACCTGGGTCTCGGGCGACGGGTCGCCGTCAAGGTGCTCACCCTCCGCGACGAGTGGGCGGCGGGTGAACGCAGCGAACGGCAGGGCAGGTTCAGGCGCGAGGCCGTGGCGGCCGCGGCGCTGAGCCACCCCAACGTCGCCACCGTCCACGACGCGGGTGATCACGACGGCCGCCCGTTCATCGTGATGGAGCTGCTGCGCGGTACGGACTTCGGCCGTGTGCTGCTGGAGCGCGGCGGCCTGCCGGTCGGCGACGTCCTGACGTACGGCGCGCAGATCTGCGCCGGACTGCAGCACGCGCACGAGCACGGCCTGGTCCACCGGGACATCAAGCCGGAGAACCTCATGCTGCTGCCCGACGGGGTGGTGAAGATCCTCGACTTCGGTCTGGTCACCCAGCGCGACGCGACGGTGACCCGCTACACCGACCCGCACGCCGTCATGGGCTCCCCCGCGTACTTCTCCCCCGAGCAGGCGCGGGGCCATGAGGTCACGGGACGGTCCGACCTGTACTCGGTTGGCTGCGTCCTGTACGCGCTGCTGGCCGAGGGGCCGCCGTTCTCCTCCTCCACCTACGTCGGCTACGCCTATCTGCACGTCCACGAGACGCCTGAACCGCTGGGGAACCGCCGCCCGGACGTTCCTGGCGACCTGGCCCGGCTGGTGCACGAGATGCTGGCGAAGGACCCCGCGGAGCGTCCCGCGAGCGCGGGCGAGGTGGCTGCCCGTCTGCGGGCCATGGCGCACCCCGCGGCGGCGGCAGCGGTGCCGGTGCCGCGCAGTCCGACCGCCCTCGACCAGGGCGCGCGGCACCTGGTGTGGACGCTGCTGGAGGAGGGCGAGGGACTGCTGCGGGGAGGCAGGTTCGCGGAGGCCGACCGCCGCTACTGGCAGGCGCTGCAGCAGATCTCGCGTCAGGGCGCCGACCGGGAACCCGCCTCCTTCGCCGCTCAGTTCGGCCGGGCCCGCGCTCTGCAGGGGCTGAACGGCGAGGCGGCGGTGGTCCGGCGTCTGCGGCAGCTGACCGAGGAGACCTCCGCCGCGCTGGGTTCCGGCCATCCCCTGGCGCGGTGCGTCGCCTCCTATGCGGCGGAGAGGCCCGAGCCGCAGGGGTGACGGCGTCCGGGAATCAGAGCAGCACCTTGATCGTGACGTCGGCGGCCAGCCGCACCGTGTCGCCCGGCCGCACGGCCGCGGGCTCCATGGGCGCGAGCCGGTAGCCGTGCACGAAGGTGCCGTTGGTGGATCCCTCATCGGTGATCCAGGCGGATCCGTCCGCCTCCACCCCGAAGGTGGCGTGCAGCCGCGACAGGTTGTCGCGCGAGGCGAGGAACCGCACCGCCGGGCACAGGCGCGGGTCGCGGCCGATGCGGATACGCACGCCGGGCTCGACGGTGACCGTCTCGTCGCCGGGGAACCGCAGGCGCAGGGCTTGGCTGGGGACGTCCCTGCGGGTCTGCGCGGTGCGCGGCAGGGCGCCGGGTATGAGGTGGATGACCCGGGTGCGCCCGTCGTCCTCAGCGACCTGCGGCAGGGCGTCGGTGGCGTCCTCGTCCCCGGCCGCGTCGCGCACCGGCCGCATCAGGGCGAAGGGCACGAAGCAGCCCTGGCAGACCAGTTGCCCGGGATGGGCACCCGTCGTGCCGCATTCCGGGCACGGCCCGGCCACCCTTTCCCCACGCATTCCGCCCCCGTACCTCTCCCTCGCCGGCACCCGCCGCCCGGCAGTCGGCACCCGGACAGCCGGGCGCTTGTCACCCGGCCCCGCGGGAGATCGTATCGGGGCCGCCGGCCCCGCTCAGGGGATGTGCAGCGGGTTGGGAACGGTGCCGTGGACGGCGGCGTGGGGGCGCTCGGCACGGTCGCGGTAGCCGTCGAGGTGCAGACGGTTGCGGTTCAGGCACAACCGCTCGATGCGCGGGGTGAGCAGGTCGAACATCGCGAAGCGTTCCTTGAGTTCGGGAAAACGCTCCTGGTGACGCAGGATCTCCTCGCGGGCGAGGATCCAGAAGTCGTTCTCCGCGACTCCGAGTTGACGCTCGCAGAGCGGCGCGAGATACCGCAGGACACCGACGAACAACCCCGAATGGATGAACTGCGTGAGGAATTCAGGCGGTTCGGTGAGGAGAACCTCGCGGACCTCCGTCGGCATGATGCGCAGTTCGGGAAGCGGCTCAGCGCTGACGTTGATGTCGTCGACGAAGTCCTTGACCGCGAGCCGCACCGGAACGTCGTTCTCGTCGAACACCACGATGGCGTTCTCGCCGTGCGGGGAGAACACGGTGCCGTAGCGGTACAGGAAATGCAGCAGCGGCGGCAGCACGGCCGCGAAGAGGTGGCGGAGCCACACCTGCGCCGCCAGTCCCGAGCGCTCGACGAGTTCGGCGGTGAACGCCCGCCCGTCCGGGTCCACGTGCAGCAGGGAGGCGAGGGTGCGAGCCCGCTCGCCGGGGTCCAGGTGCGGCCCGATGGGCTCGCGCCAGATGCAGCCGAGCAGTTCGCGGTACTGGTAGGGGACGGTCGGCAGCGAGTCGTACTGGGGATGCGCGACGCTGACCGAGGCGACCTCGCCGAGCAGGATCACCCGCGCCTCGTCCCGCAGGAATCGGTCGTGGTCCCGCAGGCCGTGCACCCACGCGGTGACGGCGGGCGCCGCGAGGGTGCGCTCGGTGGGCAGGCCGCGGTAGACGAGGGTGTTGAGGACGGACAGCGGCAGTTTGACCGTCCGCCGGTTGGGGCGGGTGGTGTTGAGGAAGGTGCGGATCGACTGCTGGGGCAGCCTCAGGTCGCTGTCAGTGGTCAGGTGGATGATGGATCCGTCGGCGATCGCGGGCGCGAACAGCGGGGCGACGACCTGGTCCCACTGCCAGGGGTGGACGGGGAGGAACAGGTAGTCGTCCGGGTCGCGTTCCAGGTCGGCGACGGCGTGGCGGAAGGTGTCGAGCGTGTCGGGCGAGAGTTCCTGCTCGTAGAGGATCACGGGGGTGGCCAGGGTGGAGACGCCGCGGTATTCGGCGAGATCACGGTGGACGGCGAGCCAGGGCAGCCGGTGTTGCCGGCGTGCCTCGGGCGCCCAACGGGCGGCGTCCGTGTCCGAGAACCCGATACGCCCCTTGTTCGCCACGAGCCACGGGTGGCCGGTCTGGTGCCCCTCCAGTTCCGCGTAGTCCAGGTCGGCCAGTTCGGCGGCCGTCAGCGCGCCGCTGTCCAGCCGCACGTCGGCGCAGAGGGTCGCCAGCAGTTCCCTGAGCAGGTGGCCGGTGGTGTCCCCGCTCAGGCCCAGCACGGAGGCGTGCCCGTGCGCGAGGAAGTCCAGCGGGTCGCCGGTGGCCGGAGTGATGGTCGCGGGGTCCACCTGCCAGCTCCCGTACGCGCCGCGGCGTGCGCGGAAGCGGTAGGTGACGCCCTCGGCCAGCGGAATGCGGTACGGCGCCGTCCCGTCGGCGTGCTCGCGCCCGGGGTCCTCGGCCTCCGGGTCCGGCTCGGGCAGGATCACCTCCTCGTAGGCGAACTCGGCGAGCATCTTGGCCAGCAGGCGTCGGGACGCGTGCCGCCAGGCGGCGGAGTCGTACGGGGGCGGGGCGATCACGGTGGGCTCCTGCGCGGGGAACGGTGGCTGGCGGTCGGGGAAACCGGGAGGGGGACAGGGCGGGACGGGGCGGGGACGCGGCGATCGGCGGCTCAGAGGCGGTGACGCAGCGCGCGGTCGCGGACCATCAGCGCGGCGCGTTTCTCCGGGAGGTCGAGTTCGAGGCAGAAGCGGAAACCGGCGGTCAGGAAGGCCGACACGGAAGGGGTGTTGCGGAGGTCGGGCTCGGCGACGACGCGCGAGCAGCCCGGGCGGTTGTCGAGGACGAGGTCGGACACCGCGCGCAGCAGCGTCCCGCCCAGCCCCCGGGCCCGGTCGCCGACCTGGCCGATCAGCAGGTGGACTCCGGTGTCCTGCGGTTTGGCCGGGTAGTAGCGGGCCAGCGGGTCGAGGTCGGCGCGGTAGATCTCCCAGTAGCTCATGGGCACCCCGTCCAGGACGCCCAGGCAGGGAACGCTGCGGCCGTCGCCGTCGAGCTGCGGTTCCAGGTGCTTGGCGGTGACGTCCGCGTCCCCGGCCAGCTCCCAGAACTCGGCGACCGCCGGATCGTTCATCCAGCGGGTGATCAGGTCGAGGTCCCGGTCGCGTGCGACCGGGACGAGCTGGAAGAGCCCGGCGGGCGTCTCGGCGGGGGGCCAGTCGTCGAGCCGGTCGAGCAGGTCGGAGTGGTCGGCCGGATCGACGATGTGGACGCTCCCGCTTGCGTCCTCCTCGGCGCCGGCAGGCGCGGTCGCGAAGAGGGCGAGGATCTCGGGGGGCAGTTTCAGGTCGAGCGTGTCCTCGGTGCCGGAGTCTGCGGGGGGCAACGGGTCTCCTTCCTCTCCTGGCCGGTCCGTGCTCAGCGGGCCAGCGGGTTGGGAATCGTGACGTACACCGACTGGGTGTCGACCGGGCCGACCAGCTCGTCCATGCCCTGCAGCCGGGTCAGCAGATTGGCCTTGCTGCGCAGGTGGGTGCTGGTCAGCAGCCGCTCCGGAAGGCTGCTGCCGTGTCCGGTCGCGGTGCCCAGGAAGCGGCGGAACCCGGCGAGCAGCAGTTCCTCGTCCGCCAGGCCCTGTGCACCGAAGGCGCCGATCAGGCCGAAGACGTTGTTGATGCCGACGTAGTAGGCGAACCGCTCGTCCGCGACCTCGTCGGGCACGAACGTGTCGCTGGCGGAGCCGATCCCGGGCAGCCGGCGGTCGAGTGCGGCACGGTGCGACTCGCGGAAGTAGTAGCCCTGGTTGTCCCGGTAGCGTCCGCCGCAGGGCCAGCCGTCGGCGTCCAGGAGCACGAGCGTGTTCTGCTGATGCGCCTCCAGGGCGATGCCCGCCTGGCCGTCCAGCCACAGCACCGGCCGGACCACCGCTTCGAGGTACCGCAGGAACCACTCGGCGGCCACGGCCGCGCAGGGACGCCGGGTGCGCTCGGCGAGCCGTCCCATGACGGCCGCCAGCCGGGAGCGCAGCTCCGGCGCGGCGACGCCGGGCCACGGGCGTGGCGACACGAGCCCCGCGACGCAGTGCGCCCGGTCCCCGACGCCGAAGGGGCTGTGCCTGAGCACGACATCGAGCCCGCGCACCGGCTCTCCGTCGAGGTCGTCGACGGCGAGCCAGGCGGGGTCGCGGACGATGTCGAAGCCCGGGTGGACGGCCTGCCATTGCGTGGCGAGCCCGCTGCGCAGCAGCCGGTGCACCTCGGTGCCGCGCGCCAGTTCCTTGCGGAGGTTCTCCCGGCGGGAGTTGGTGATCCGCAGGCCGAGCGACAGCTTGAGCATGGCGGCCGCGCCCGGACGGTAGACCGTGCGCACCGACGACGTGGGATGCCAGGGCTCGCCCAGCGGTCCCAGGTCACGTAGCAGCCCTGCGTCGAACAGGGCCTTTACGGCCGGGCGGTGGCGGATGTCGCGGGCCTGCCACGGGTGGAGCGGCAGGGGCGCGACGTTCTCCGGGAGGCGCAGGCCCGGCCCGGCGAGAGCGGCGAGCACGTCGGCGGCCGCCACGGCGCGGCCGCGTTCGGTCCAGGCGGAGTCGGTCGCGAGCAGCCTGCGGTCGACGCCCAGCCAGTGGAGCGGGAAACGGCCGCGGAGTTCGGGCGAGTACGCGGTGCTCTCGCCTTCCGAGAGGCCCTCGCGTCCCTTGGGCGTGGGGTGCAGTGCGTGTCCCAGGACCAGCGCCTGTTCCGAGTCCAGGAAGGGCAGTTCGGGCGTCTCGGGTCCGGGCCGCTCACGCCGGTCGGCCAGGAACCCGGCGGTCCGCCGCACCGAGTCGGCGACGCGGGCGACCAGGTCGGTGCCCTCGGCGGGATCGGCGCCCGAGTCGCTCCCCTCCCGAGCCAGCAGTGCGGCCAGTTCGACGGCGGTCAGCGGCCGTCCGGAGGGGCCCTTGGCCCCGGCCGCGCCGAGGTAGGCGGGTCCGAAGCGATGCTGCCCGGTCGCCGACCAGTGGTCCACGGCGGTCCGCAGCTCGGCGCCGGAGGCGGGCAGCGGGATGCGCAGCACGCCGTTGTCCGGACGCGCCACACCGGTCTCGCGTACCCAGCAGCGCAGCAGGGCGTCCGTGCCGGCTGCGTCGGCGAGGGCGAAGGGGCCGGGGTCGTGGCCGGTGCCGGCCGCCGCTTCCCGCAGGACGGGGTGACCGGTCGGCGGGGCGGGTACCGGTGCCGCGTTGCTCGCGCGCTGGAGCGGAACGCTCGGCGCGGCGGAGTCGGCGGGGGCGGGGGCCGTCGTGGCGGAGTCGGCGGTGGTCGTCCTCGGGGTGTCCGTGCCCGCGGACGCGGCGGTCGCGCCCCTCCACGCGGACGCGGCGGTGGCCTTCCCGGCAGGGTCGGCGTCCGTGGCGGCGGTCGCCCCTTCGAAGTCCGCGTCCGTGGCGGCGATCGCCCCTTCGAAGTCCGCGTCCGTGGCGGCGGTCCCGGCGGAGTCGGCAGCGGGGGCATCCTCGCCGGCGGGCCCGGCCGCCGGCCCGGCGCCCGCATCGGCTGAACCGGTCGTCCCGGGCGCCGGACGCGCCGGCTCCGCTGCGGACGCCGCCACTGGCCTTGCCGGGATGTGGACCGGCTGCGCGGAAACGGCGGGCTCGCCCTCGGAACCGGGGTGCTGCCGAGCGGGCTCCGCCACGCAGCCCCCCACCGGGCCGAGTTCGTTCGTGCGGGAGGGTGCTGCGGATGTGCTCATGCCAGGGGCTCCCCTGCTTGGTTCTGTGGGACGGCTGGTCCGGTCGGTCGCCTGGCTCACCCCGTGCCTCCCCGTGCCGGAGTGTGAGCCGTGGCGACCGCGGCCGCCTCGATGGCCTCGGCCAGCCGGTCGAGCACGGCCTGCGCCTGCTCGTCGGTGATGGTGAGCGGCGGCAGCAGCCGTACGACGCTGCCGTGCCGGCCGCCGAGTTCGATGATCAGACCGCGACGCAGGGCTTCCTGCTGGACGCGCGCCGCAAGGTGCGGGGCTGCGGGCAGGGCCCCGAACTCGTCCGGCTCCGCCTCGGCGTCGACGAGCTCGACGCCGATCATCAGACCGCGCCCGCGCACGTCGCCGACGCACGCGTGATGCGCGGCCAGTCCGCGCAGGCGGCACAGCATGCGGGTGCCGACGGTCTCGGCCCGCACATGGAGGGCGTTCTCGCGGACGTACCGCAGGGTGGCCGTGCCCGCGGCCATCGCGAGCTGGTTGCCGCGGAACGTGCCCGCGTGCGCACCCGGGCGCCACACGTCGAGTTCCTCGCGGTAGACGATCACGGCGAGCGGCAGGCTCCCGCCGATGGCCTTGGAGAGCACCATGACGTCAGGGACGATGCCGCTGCGCTCCACGGCCCAGAAGGTGCCGGTCCGGCCCACGCCGGTCTGCACCTCGTCGGCGATGAGCGGGATGTCGCGTGCCGCGGTGATCTCGCGCATCCGCCGCATCCACGAGTCGGGCGGTGGGATGACGCCGCCCTCGCCCTGCACGGGTTCGAGCAGCATCGCGGCGGGCGGCTGCACGCCGCCCTTGGGGTCGTCCAGCAGATGGGCGGTCCAGCGCGCGGACAGTTCGGCGCCCCGCTCGCCGCCGGTGCCGAACGGGCAGCGGTAGTCATACGGGTACGGCAGCCGGGTGATCCGGGCGTCCGCGTCCACGCTGGCGCGGACGGCGGTGTCCCCGGTCGCGGCCAGCGCGGCCGAGGTCATGCCGTGGTATGCGCCGGAGAACGCCAGCAGTCCGCCGCGGCCGGTGGCCGTCCTGGCGAGCTTGATCGCCGCCTCCACCGCGTCCGTGCCGGCCGGCCCGCAGAACTGGATCCTGCCGTGCTCGGCGAGTTCGCGGGGCAGCGTCTCGAACAGAGCGGTGGTGAACGCGTCCTTGAGGGGTGTGGCCATGTCCAGGACGTGCAGCGGCGCCCCGGAGTCGAGGACCTGTCTGACGGCTTCCAGGACCACCGGGTGGTTGTGGCCGAGGGCGAGGGTCCCGGCGCCCGACAGGCAGTCCAGATAGCGGCGGCCGTCGGCGCCCTCCACCGTCATGCCACGGGCGCGCACCGGCACCACGGGCAGCGACCGCGCATAGGCGCGGGCCGCGGACTCGCGCTGTGACTGCCTGCGCAGGATCGCCTCTCCCGCACCGAAGTCGTCGGCAGGCGCCGCCAGTTGACCAGGCGCGCTCGAAATGGCCGCCACGTGCTCTCTCCTCCGGATCGGCGTTCCGACATGGGTCCCCCGTCCGTACTAACGACGGTGTGACGAACCGATCACGGTCAGTCGTCAAGACTTTCGGGACGGAACCGTCACGGGTGGGCGGCCGTCCCTGACACCGACGGAAGCAGGGCGACGCCGCCCGAGTGGAGATCCCAGGGGGAAGACCTTCATGCCATCCATACGCAGGCCCTTGGCCGCCGTGGCCGCCGCGGTGCTCCTGGCCGGCACGGCCACCGCGTGCGGCTCGTCGTCCGGCGGCGGGTCGGACGCCCGGCCGTCCGCCGGGCCGGCCGGAACCACGCGCTCCACTCCCCCGGCACCGCGGCTCCCCACGTCGTTCCCGACCAGCCTGAAGGACCTGAAGAAGTGGGAGCAGGCGTACAAGGACGGCGCCTGGCACAACTGGAACCGCGCCACCTGGCTGCGCAAGGCCAAGGACTTCGTCAACCCTGTCATCGACGGCCTGTGGAGCGAGGACCGGATGCGGCAGGCGGACCAGAGCGACAAGCAGGTCCCCGCCGACATACCGGCCGACCGGGGCCAGACCGATCCGGAGCCCTCGCCGGTGCCCGCGCGCCAGGTCACCACGCCCTACCACCGCAACGCGGCAGGCGTCGGGAAGCTGTTCTTCGACGGCCCCCAGGGGGCGATGGTCTGCTCCGCGACAGTGGTCCAGGACCCCGCGCACCCGGGCAAGTCCAACCTGGTGTGGACGGCCGGCCACTGCGTCCACGCGGGCAAGGACGGCGGCTGGTACCGCAACATCGCGTTCGTGCCGGCCTACAACGACGGCGGCCGCAGCGCCGCCGCGCTGAAGGGCGCCACCCGCGGCACCCTCGCGCCGTACGGGGTGTTCTGGGCGGACTGGGCGAGCACCTCGGACGAGTGGATCGCCGACGGCTCCGAGAAGGGCGGCAACGGTTCGCCGTACGACTTCGCGGTGCTTCACGTGGCGCCGGAGAAGGGTGCGGGCGGCAAGTCGCTCCAGGAGACGGTGGGCGCGGCGATGCCGGTCTGGTTCGACGCCCCGTCGGCGACGCGGATCCCGGTGATGGGCGCCTGGGGCTACCCGGCCGCCCCGCCGTACGACGGTCAGCGGATGTACGCCTGCACGGGCCGGCCGGGCCGGCTGTCGCTCAACGCGCAGGAGCCGACCGAGTACCGCATCGGCTGCACCATGACCGGTGGAGCCTCCGGCGGCGGCTGGTTCGCGACCATGCCGAACGGCAAGACGGCACTGGTCAGCAACACCTCGATCGGTCCGGTGACCGCCACCTGGCTCGCGGGACCGCGGCTGGGCGCGGAGGCGAAGAAGGTGTTCGACGGGGTGAGTGCCAAGTTCCGCTGAAGGCGCCCCAGCGGGGCACACAGGTAAGGACCCGCCTCAAGGAGGCGGGTCCTTACCTGAGCTTCGGGCGCGAGCCCGGTGTCAGTGACGGCTGGCCAGGGTGAACGGCGCCAGTTCGGCAGCCAGTTCCTCGTGCACCCGCACCTTCAGCAGCGTGCCGTCGCCGGTGTGCTCCTCGGAGAGCACCTCGCCGCCGGCGTGCACACGGGACACGAGACCGCCGTGGGTGTACGGCACGAGTGCCTCCACCTCGACGTCCGGCCGCGGGAGTTCGTCGTCGATGATCCGCAGCAGTTCGTCGATCCCCATGCCACTGCGGGCCGAGACCGCGACGGCGTGCTTCTCGTTGCGCAGCAGGCGCTGCAGCACGAGCGGATCGGCGATGTCCGCCTTGTTCACCACGACGATCTCCGGCACGTCGAGCGCGCCGACGTCACGGAACACCTCGCGCACCGCCGCGAGCTGCTCCTCCGGCACCGGATGCGACCCGTCCACCACGTGCAGGATCAGGTCGGCGTCACCGACCTCCTCCATCGTGGAGCGGAAGGCCTCCACCAGGTGGTGCGGCAGGTGCCGGACGAATCCGACGGTGTCCGCCAGGGTGTAGAGCCGCCCGCTGGGCGTCTCGGCCCGGCGCACGGTCGGGTCCAGGGTGGCGAACAGGGCGTTCTCCACCAGCACCCCCGCCCCGGTCAGGCGGTTGAGCAACGACGACTTGCCCGCGTTGGTGTAGCCGGCGATCGCCACCGATGGCACCTTGTGACGCTTGCGCTCCTGGCGCTTGAGGTCGCGGCTGGTCTTCATCTCCGCGATCTCCCGGCGCATCTTGGCCATCTTCTCGCGGATGCGCCGCCGGTCGGTCTCGATCTTGGTCTCACCGGGACCACGGGTGGCCATACCGCCGCCCGAGGAGCCGGAGCCACCACCACCCATCTGCCGGGACAGCGACTGACCCCAGCCGCGCAGCCTCGGCAGCATGTACTGCATCTGTGCCAGCGACACCTGTGCCTTGCCCTCACGGGACTTGGCGTGCTGGGCGAAGATGTCGAGGATCAGGGCGGTCCGGTCGACCACCTTGACCTTGACGACGTCCTCGAGGTGGATGAGCTGGCCAGGGCTCAGCTCACCGTCGCACACCACGGTGTCCGCACCGGTCTCCAGCACGATGTCACGCAGCTCCTGGGCCTTGCCCGAGCCGATGTACGTGGCCGGGTCCGGCTTGTCGCGGCGCTGGACGACACCGTCGAGGACGAGGGCGCCCGCGGTCTCGGCGAGGGCGGCCAGCTCGGCCAGGGAGTTCTCGGCGTCGTCCGCGGTCCCCGAGGTCCACACGCCGACGAGCACCACACGCTCCAGGCGGAGCTGCCGGTACTCGACCTCGGTGACGTCCTCGAGCTCGGTGGAGAGCCCGGCGACCCGGCGCAGGGAGGCGCGGTCCGTGCGGTCCAGCTGGTCGCCGTCCCGCTCACCGTCGATCTCAAGACTCCAGGCGACCTCCTCTTCCATCAGGGCGTCGGCCCGAAAGGACTCGGGGAGGCGCTGGCGGTCGTCCGAAGAGGATGAAGAATTGGAGGTCATTGGATCCTTTGGTCGTTCGGTCAGAGTCGGGCGGCGCGCTTGCGCACCGTTACTGTCGATGGTCGCACGCCTTCCCGGAGCGGTCACCTGGTTTCCCGGGCGGTCCGCGAACGCGAGCCGCACCTGGAGGCGCAAGGCTCGCTGACAGTGACAACGCCGGGGCGGCCTGTCGCATTCCCGGTGGTCACGCGGGCGCCCGGGCACGGACCGCCCAGGACCCGGAGCGGCGGAACCGGACGGGTCGGTACCGTGCGCTCAGTACCGGGTCACGCCGGTGACAGCGAGCTGCGCCCGGTACACGTCGTAGACGCCCGGCACCGCCCGCATGGCCCGCATCAGCGCGGACAGCGCGTCGGCGTCCGGCAGCTCCACGGTGTAGGTGTGGCGGACCCGGTGCTCCTGCGGGGGCTCCACGGCCGCCGACACGATGCCGACGCCCTCTCCTGCGATGGCCTCGGTGAGGTCGGCGAGCAGCCGGGGCCGGCTGAGCGCCTCCGCGAGCACAGTGGCGCGGTAGCCGCTCGCGGGCGGGTCCTCGCGCCAGCGGACCAGGACCGGCGCCCGCCCGCCGGCGGTCATCCGGCCGGTTGACGGGCACTCCACCCGGTGCACCGCGACCGTGCCGCCGCGGATGGCGAACCCGATGACGTGGTCCGGCGGCACCGGCGTACAGCAGCGGGCCAGTCGCACGGCCGCGCCCGGCAGGTCGGTGAGCGCCAGGGGATCGGCGGCGACCACGGCCCCGGCGACCGGCACGGGCCGCATCGCCCGGGCCTCGTCCTCCCGGGCGTCCTGGGATTCACCCACCGGGTGCTGGCTGAACCAGCGAGTGATGGCGATGCGCGCACCGGGCGTCGCGGCGTGCTCCAGCCAGTCGCGGTCGGGCCCGGAGGTGGCGCTGTCGTCCATGAGCAGCTGGAGGGTGTCGCCGTCGCGCAGCCGGGTGCCGAGCGGCGCGAGCCGGCCGTTGACCCGCGCGCCGACGCAGGCGTGGGCGGCCTCACCGTGCATGGCGTAGGCGGCGTCCACGCAGCTCGCGCCGGCCGGCAGCCGCAGCGTGCCGGACGCCTCCTCGCCCTGCGCGGTGACCACCGTGATCTCGCGGTCCTGGGCGAGGTCGTCGCGCAGGGCGCTCCAGAAGGTGTCGGGGTCAGGGGCGGAGCGCTGCCAGTCCAGCAGCCGGGCGAGCCAGCCGGGACGGGTCGGGTCCGAACCGCCCAGGCTGTCGCTCGCGGAGCCGCCGCCCTGCCCGCCCCCGTGACCGGTGGCGGTCTCGGCGCGCTCGGGTTCGGCGGCCTGTGCGGCCTCGGTGGCGGCGTGCGGGTCGCCGAGCGCGATGACTCCGGCCTCGGCGACGCGGTGCATGCGCCGAGTGCGCACCAGCACTTCGGCGATCCGCCCCTCGCGGTCGGCGATCGCGGTGTGCAGCGACTGGTACAGGTTGAACTTCGGCGCGGCGATGAAGTCCTTGAACTCGGCGATCACCGGGATGAAGCAGGTGTGGAGTTCGCCGAGGACCGCGTAACAGTCGGCGTTCTCGTTGACCACCACCAGCAGGCGCCCGAAGTCGCAGCCGCCGAGCCGGGTGACCCCACGTTTCAGCATCAGGCGGTGGACCGAGACGGCGTGGCGGGGCCGGATGGCGACCTCGGCGGTGATCCCGGCGTCCCGCAGCACTCCCCTGAGTTCCTCGGCGATTCCGGCCAGCGGGTCCGGCCGGGCGGCGTTCTCCTCGATCATGGCGCGGGTCCGGGCGTACTCCTCGGGATGGAGGATCGCGAAGACCAGGTCCTCGAGCTCGCTCTTGAGCGCCTGCACCCCGAGCCGTTCGGCGAGCGGGATCAGCACATCACGCGTGACCTTGGCGATCCGCGCCTGCTTGTCCGGGCGCATCACGCCCAGCGTGCGCATGTTGTGCAGCCGGTCGGCGAGTTTGATCGACATCACCCGGACGTCGTTGCCCGTCGCGACCAGCATCTTGCGGAACGTCTCCGGCTCCGCGGCGGCCCCGTAGTCCACCTTCTCCAGCTTGGTGACGCCGTCGACGAGATAGCTCACCTCGGCGCCGAACTCGCGCTCGACCTGATCGAGCGTCACCTCGGTGTCCTCGACCGTGTCGTGCAGCAGGGACGCCGTCAGAGTGGTCGTTTCTGCACCGAGTTCGGCCAGGATCAGGGTCACGGCGAGCGGGTGCGTGATGTACGGCTCGCCGCTCTTGCGCATCTGGCCGCGGTGCGAGGACTCGGCCAGCACATACGCCTTGCGCAGCTGCTCGACGGCGGGAGCCCCGGCTTCCGGGTGGCGGCCGCGATGGACCTTGACCAGGTGCTCGATGGCGTCGGTCACCCGGCTGCCGCCGCCCGCGCCCAGAAGTGCCACGCGGCTGAGGCGGCGCAGATCGATGCGGCGCAGACTGCGCCGCGGTTCCCCCGCGGTCGGTTCCGCGTCCACCGCGTTGTGTGCGCTCATCGGCCCTCCGGCAGCGTGGACCGGCTGCGGGAGCCCTCCACGACCGGTGAGGCCGCGCCGGTGCTTGATGCTATCGAGCCCACCACGTGCGGCAGTCGAGCTCTCGCCGAGAGTGATTCCCATCACCCGTTCGAGGGACAGCCGGACGGGGATCATGCCCGCATACGTCCCGATCCGACCACCCACCCGTGGGTGGGGGCCGTCGGTGAACGGCCCCGGACCGGCGGAGCAAGCCCGCGCGAACGCGAGAGGCCCCCCGGGGGGTCAGCGACCGCCCGCGAGCCAGCCGCGCTCGATGACGCCTTCCGCGACGATCACGGCCGGGCCGGTCATCTCGATCATCCCGTCGGTGTCCTCGCTGATGACCAGGCGGCCGCCGGGAACGTCCACGGTGTAGGTCACCTGGCTGCCCGTGGCCGCGGGGTCGAGTCCGTCGCGGCGGGCCGCGGCGACCATCACCGCGCAGGCGCCGGTGCCGCAGGAGCGGGTCTCGCCCGAGCCCCGCTCGTGGACGCGCAGGGCCACGTGGCGCGGGGCCCGGTCCACCACGAACTCCACATTGGTGCCGTCGGGGTAGGCCGACTGCGGGCTCACCGAGGGCGCTTCGAGCAGGGCGCCGGCCTCGTCGAGGTGGTCCACGAACGCGACGGCGTGCGGGTTGCCCATGCTGACGTGCACGGCGGGCCAGCTTCGGTCGCCGACCGCCACCGTCACCGGGTCACCCGGGAACACCGCGCGGCCCATCCGGACCGTGACCGGGCCCGGCGTCCCGCCGTCGCCGTCCTTGGCTATGTGCACCTGGCGCACGCCTGCACGGGTGGCCACGGCCAGATCGCCGGCCTCGGCCAGTCCGGCGTGCCGCAGGTAGCGGGCGAAGACCCGTACGCCGTTGCCGCACATCTCGGCGATGCTGCCGTCGCTGTTGCGGTAGTCCATGAACCATTCGGCCTCGGCGGCCAGGGCTGCCGCCTCGGGGTGAGCCGACGAGCGGACCACGCGCAGCACCCCGTCGCCTCCGATGCCGGCGCGGCGGTCGCACAGCCGGGCCACGTCGGAAGCGGACAGGTCGAGCAGACCGTCCGGGTCGGGGACGATCACGAAGTCGTTCTCGGTGCCGTGCCCCTTCAGGAAGGGCAGCGGGGAGGACGCGTCAGGGGTGCCGTGGTGCGCTTCAGTCACGAGTCGATCGTACGCGGCGGGGCGGGTCGGCCGCCGGGATAGCCCGGTGACCTGTGGACAACCTCCGCGAGCGGGCCGGCGGCGGGTACCGGGCCGCGGAGTGGGCCCTAGCGCAGCCGGGCCACGCGCCAGACGGCCAGGAGGGCGAGGAGCGCGATCACCACGGTGTACCCGGCGACGTACCGCCAGTCGGGGCGCGCGCCCGAACCGCGCGGGGGCAGTCCGGGCCAGGTCTGCCCGGCGCGCCGTGCGGCCATCAGACCCCAGCCGGCCGCGCAGAGGCACAGCAGCAGCCCGAGCATCGCGACGACGGGCCCGGCGTCGCCCGACTCGAAGGCCAGCGGGAAGGCGAACATCAGCGATCCGCCGACCGCGAGGGCCGTGATCGGTGCGAGCTGCCAGATGCGCAGCAGCCGGGCCGGGCGCAGCTCGCGGAAGGACTGGCCCGCCTCCATGGACGGCAACGGCTCGGCGGAGTCGAGCGGTTCGAGCTCGTCGAGCAGAGGCAGGGGTTCGAGCGGCCGGACCGGATCGTCAGGTCCGGCCAGGCCGCCTGAGCCGTTCCGGTCCGCGGCGCCGCCGTGCTCGTCGAGGCCGTGCCGGTCGGTGCGGCCCGCCCGGTCGGCGGCCGGGCCGGGCCGATCGGCGGGATCGTCGGCATCCCTGGCGTCGACCGGCTCTCGCGGCACACGCGGGTCCGGGTAGGCGTGGCGCTCGTGTGACTCGTGCGACGCCCGGGACGTGCCCGAACCGGTCGCCGTGTCGCGTCCCTGGGGGGTGTCGCGTGGGCCGGCTGCCATCGCCACGCGCCCTCCCAAGTCTCCGACACCGTAGCTAGATCCTGATGATGGCATGACCGGAGGGCACGTCTGGGACGACAGAGCCTCCCGATGCCATCACGTGATCAGGCTGTAATCGGATCCCTGCCGGTCCCAGGCGTAACAGAGTTGACCTGCCGCGTGTCGCCTCAAGATCAGTCGTTGATGGTCGTTGTTCGGCGTCACTGGCGACCCTTTGACGGCCCACAGACGGCCCAGCACGAGTCCTCCTGGGTCGCTAACGCTAGCGACCCACGTCGCTAGCGTTAGCGACCCCGCTAGCGACGCAAATGCCCCCTGACCTGCACGCTAGCAGCTAGCACCCCGGTCTAGGAATGCCCGAAGCGGCCCGCAGAGGGGGTTCTGCCGCCCCCGGACATCGCTGCCCCCACCTGAAACGCAAGACACGGAGGACCGCCCTACGGCGGACGCCCTTCGGTCGCCACCCTGCCGTACCGATGGCGTTCGAACCCCGGGAGCCGCCGGCCCCGGGCCAAGTTCCACGCTTTGCTCGCCGCCCGGCAAGGGTGGTGCGCAGCGTCCAGGGCTCGCGCTGCCATAACCGACGTGGCACCAAGGGTACAAAGATCATGATCTCGCGTAAAAATGGCATTTCGAATCCACTCTCGTGAAGGTTTGGTGAAAATCGCAGAAATCGCAGCACGGAATGGAACATTCCGATGGCGGCGTCCACGATCGAGGACGATAATTTCCCTACACACGAGCGAGAGGAAAAACAAATGAGACGAGCCCTCGGGACCGCTTTGGGGACTTTGGCTCTGCTAGCCGGATCATCCGTAATGCTGGGCGCGCAGCCTGCCGCCGCCAGCGACTCGTACCTCCTTAAGAACGTGGCCACCGGAAAATGCATCCAAGGCAGCACAACGGGAAAACCGGTGCTGGTCAGAATGGTCACCTGTGATTCAAGCAACGCCTACCAGAAATGGGGCCGGACGCAGGGACACGTGGCTCTCGTCTTCAGTGGACTAGCCACAACATGCCTTGGCGTACCCAAGGAATCAGGCGACATCCCCCATGATGTAGTGACAGTGAGCTGCACCACCGAACTGCCGTACAACATCTACGAGAACACTGCTGTTGGCTCCAGCTATCCGATCGGGAACAGCAGTCCCATCTGCTACATCGGACACTATGCGTCGACCGACACTGTGCCGTACTGCTACGAGAACAGTGGCAACTATACGCGCTGGAACTGGGTCTCCGCCCCCTGACGCGCACTGGATAAACCGACGCACGAATAACTAGCTTTCCCGCCCGATCCCACGGAGAGGCCCCTTCGGGACACCGGGGTGGTCTCTCCGTGCACAGCGGACTGTCCGCTGATTACCGCTAGCGATCTCACCACCGGGGAAACCATCGCTATCTGCATGAAAGCGACTGCGACGGTCGCCCTTAAACGCCCGAAACGGCCCGCGGAGGGCGTACTGCCACCCGTTGCTAGCCCACACCTGAAACGCAAGACAAGAAGGACGCCCCACGGGCGGACGCCCTTCGGTCGCGAGTCCGCCGTACCAGTGGCGCCCGGACCGCGACAGCGGGCCCGGGGGTGTCCGTGGGGCGTTTCAGCACGGGGCAGCAAGGCCCGGGCACAGCCTGAGCCCGAGTGCAGCCACGTGTCGGCGGGAGCTTCCTAGGCAGGGATAGGTGGACTAGCTGAGGCCGTCTCGCTCGCCTGACTTGCGCCTCTTGGGGCCAGGACGGACCTGCTCAACGAAGCCCATGACCCCGAGTGTCAGAAGGATTGTCGCCGCACAAGCAGAGAGGATTCGCGCGCCACCGTGGTGGGTGCTCGCTGTCACGGCGAACCAGAGCAGAGGAGGGACGCTGGCAGAGGCCGCCCGGAGACCCTTAAAAACACGCGCCGCCCTTTCCCGCCGGGAGAGGCGCTGGGCGCTGTTGCTGGCTGGCAGTGCAGGCGGCTGCCCCCCGGGCTGTTTCTGGAGGCTCACCGGACGCGCAGGGTCCTGGCGCGGCCGGCGGCCGAAGCGGCCAACCATGCTCCACATGGCCGTAACTCTATCGGCCTACACCAGAGCAACCCGCGGTGGTGCTCCAACGGCCGCCCCTGCCCTGGACATCTGAACTCCCAAGCAGGCTACTTTTCAAAATATCGCGGCTCAAGCGGCTCAGCCCGTCTCAGTGCAGGTCAGAGCGTTGTAAACGATCAAATCCGTCCGGCTCACGCCTGGCTCACGTCCGGCTCAAGCGTCCGACGCCCCGCCGAACAGCAAGAGGAGCAGCACGGCGCGACGTGCTCCTCTTGCTGTTCGGCGGGGCGCAATGCTCCAGCATCGGCTCGGCCGGGCTGGTCAGCCAACACCCGTCACCGGACCCTAGTTTGGAAGACCAGTGCGGTGCTCCCGTGGTGACCTCTTACGGCCCCGTCCAGGGCCTTCGGGGCGTCCGGCCCGCTGTTCCCCGTGGTTCCCCCTTGTTGGCCCGTCAGACGGGCACACAGCGGGCACGCGGGGCACACCCGCTACTCATCCTCGAACTCCCCGACGGATGGGGGCAATCGGTATTGGCGTTCCACCTCGGCCAGCCGGGCTCGTCGTACCTCTTCGATCGCGACCGGGTCCGCGCAGACGACGGTGTGGGCCGGCGTCACGGGGTCGTCGGGCAGCGGCTCGATCCCGCTGACCTTCACCGCGATCACGCCGATCGGGTACGCGGAATGCCGAGCGGTGAGTGTCCTCACCCGCCACCTGTACGGCCGGGGCACCTCCTTGGCCCGCATCGGGCTGGTGGCCAGGTTCACCCAACGGTCGTAGTTGGTGCGCACAGGTCGCACCTCCATGCCGCACCGTGGGCACTCGTTGTCGGGCTCGATCCACCTGGTGCTTTCGGCATCCGGCTCAGGCGTCGGGCGGTCCGTGACTCCGTCGATCTCCGCCAGCTCGTTGGCCAGCCGCTCCCAACACGGATCGCACCGCACCACCCCAAGCGGTATCGCCACCCCGCGCTCCTGCGCCGGCCGGCTCGGGTCGCCGCATTCCTCACACACGTGCCGCTGTTCGGTGCGCCCACCACCCATGCCTTCGAGTGTGAGCACGCAACCACGGAACGTAGTAGGGCGAGATTGAGCCCATCTTGCGGTTTCCGTCTCGCGTCGCCGCGGGCGTGGCCGAGTCCACCATCTGCAAGGATCGTGAGCGTGATCACGATCGATGTCGGCGCAGTCGGCGACGAACGCGAATTGCATGCCCTGCTGGCGGTTACTCTGCGCTTCCCCAGCTTCTACGGCATGAACTGGGATGCATTCTGGGATGCGATCACCGGCTTGGTCCAGATCCCGGACCACCTGCACTTTGTCGGGTGGGCACAGCTCGGCGAGCATGTGCCGTACGGCGCCACGATGCTCCAACAAGCACTGGACCGCTACCAGAGCCAGTACCGGCCGGAGTTCGTCGCCGAGTACGTGTAGCC
>NZ_JAINZZ010000129.1 GCF_019890725.1 Actinacidiphila acidipaludis | reverse complement strand
ATATGGACAAGCCCTCGGCCTATTAGTACCGGTCAGCTCCACACCTCACGGTGCTTCCACATCCGGCCTATCAACCCAGTCGTCTACTGGGAGCCTTACCCCATCAAGTGGGTGGGAGTCCTCATCTCGAAGCAGGCTTCCCGCTTAGATGCTTTCAGCGGTTATCCCTCCCGAACGTAGCCAACCAGCCATGCCCTTGGCAGAACAACTGGCACACCAGAGGTCCGTCCGTCCCGGTCCTCTCGTACTAGGGACAGCCCTTCTCAAGACTCCAACGCGCGCAGCGGATAGGGACCGAACTGTCTCACGACGTTCTAAACCCAGCTCGCGTACCGCTTTAATGGGCGAACAGCCCAACCCTTGGGACCGACTCCAGCCCCAGGATGCGACGAGCCGACATCGAGGTGCCAAACCATCCCGTCGATATGGACTCTTGGGGAAGATCAGCCTGTTATCCCCGGGGTACCTTTTATCCGTTGAGCGACGGCGCTTCCACAAGCCACCGCCGGATCACTAGTCCCTACTTTCGTACCTGCTCGACCCGTCAGTCTCACAGTCAAGCTCCCTTGTGCACTTACACTCAACACCTGATTGCCAACCAGGCTGAGGGAACCTTTGGGCGCCTCCGTTACCCTTTAGGAGGCAACCGCCCCAGTTAAACTACCCACCAGACACTGTCCCTGATCCGGATCACGGACCGAGGTTAGACATCCAGCACGACCAGAGTGGTATTTCAACGACGACTCCACCCAAGCTGGCGCTTGGACTTCACAGTCTCCCACCTATCCTACACAAGCCGAACCGAACACCAATATCAAGCTATAGTAAAGGTCCCGGGGTCTTTCCGTCCTGCTGCGCGAAACGAGCATCTTTACTCGTAGTGCAATTTCACCGGGCCTATGGTTGAGACAGTCGAGAAGTCGTTACGCCATTCGTGCAGGTCGGAACTTACCCGACAAGGAATTTCGCTACCTTAGGATGGTTATAGTTACCACCGCCGTTTACTGGCGCTTAAGTTCTCAGCTTCGCCACGACGAATCATGACTAACCGGTCCCCTTAACGTTCCAGCACCGGGCAGGCGTCAGTCCGTATACATCGCCTTACGGCTTCGCACGGACCTGTGTTTTTAGTAAACAGTCGCTTCTCGCTGGTCTCTGCGGCCACCCCCAGCTCAGGAAGCAAGTTCCCTCACCAGGCGTGGCCCCCCTTCTCCCGAAGTTACGGGGGCATTTTGCCGAGTTCCTTAACCATAGTTCACCCGAACGCCTCGGTATTCTCTACCTGACCACCTGAGTCGGTTTAGGGTACGGGCCGCCATGAAACTCGCTAGAGGCTTTTCTCGACAGCATAGGATCATCCACTTCACCACAATCGGCTCGGCATCAGGTCTCAGACTATGTGCCAGGCGGATTTACCTACCTGACGTCCTACACCCTTACCCCGGGACAACCACCGCCCGGGCTGGACTACCTTCCTGCGTCACCCCATCACTTACCTACTACCACCTCGGGTCACCGGCTCCACCACTCCGACCTCGTCCGAAGACTCAGCCGGCGGCTTCACGGGCTTAGCATCAGAGGATTCGATACTGGGCGTTTCAAAGCGGGTACCGGAATATCAACCGGTTGTCCATCGACTACGCCTGTCGGCCTCGCCTTAGGTCCCGACTTACCCTGGGCAGATCAGCTTGACCCAGGAACCCTTAGTCAATCGGCGCAAACGTTTCTCACGTTTGTATCGCTACTCATGCCTGCATTCTCACTCGTGAACCATCCACCACTCGCTTACGCGGCGGCTTCACCCGGCACACGACGCTCCCCTACCCATCCGTACACCCGTTGGGGCTACA
>NZ_JAINZZ010000128.1 GCF_019890725.1 Actinacidiphila acidipaludis | reverse complement strand
GGGGTCAGTTCTTGCGGGTGGTGATGTCGTCGGTGAGTTGGGGCAGGACCTGGAAGAGGTCGCCGACGACGCCGTAGTCGACGAGGTCGAAGATCGGGGCCTCGGGGTCCTTGTTGACCGCGACGATGGTCTTGGAGGTCTGCATGCCCGCCCGGTGCTGGATCGCACCGGAGATCCCGTTGGCGATGTACAGCTGCGGGGAGACGGTCTTGCCGGTCTGGCCGACCTGGTTGCTGTGCGGGTACCAGCCCGCGTCGACCGCGGCCCGCGACGCGCCGACCGCCGCGCCCAGCGCGTCGGCCAGCGCCTCGATCAGCGGGAAGTTCTCCGCACCCCCCACACCCCGGCCGCCGGAGACCACGATCGCCGCCTCGGTCAGCTCCGGACGCCCGGTGGACTGCCGCGGCGTGCGCGCCACCACCTTCGTGCCGGTGGCCAGCTCCCCGAACGACACCGAAAGCTCCTCCACCGTGCCGGCCGCGGCCGCCTGCTCCACCGGCGCGGAGTTCGGCTTGACCGTGATCACCGGCACCCCGCTGGTCACCCGCGAGGTCGTGGTGAACGCCGCCGCGAACACCGACTGCGTGGCCACCGGCCCCTCCTCCGAGGCCTGCACGTCCACCGCGTCGGTGATCAGACCCGAACCCAGCCGCAACGCCAGCCGCGCCGCGATCTCCTTGCCCTCACCCGAGGACGCCACCAGCACCGCCGCCGGCTCACCCACCACACCCACCGCGGCCTGCAACGCGTCGACCTTCGGCACCACCAGGTACTGGCCGAACTCCTCCGCCTCGGCCACCAGCACCCGCACCGCACCGTGCTCACCCAGCACACCCGCCGCCTGCCGCGCACCCGACCCGGCACCCAGCAGCACCGCCACCGGATCACCCAACCGCCGCGCGATCGTCAGCAACTCCAGCGTCGGCTTACGCACCACACCATCGACATGATCGACAAAAACCAGAACATCAGCCATCAGAATCGAACTCCTACCGCACCAAGGGGGGAAGACACAACGCGACACCGGCACCACCGGCCCGGCACCGCCACAGCACCGCTCAGATGAACTTCTGCGCCGCCAGGAACTCCGCGAGCTGCTTACCGCCCTCGCCCTCGTCCTTCACGATCGTGCCCGCACTGCGCGCAGGCCGCGCCGACGCCTCCCGCACCACCGTCCACGCACCCGCCAGCCCCACACCACCGGCATCCACCCCCAGATCCGCCAGATCCAGCGACTCCACCGGCTTCTTCTTCGCCGCCATGATCCCCTTGAACGACGGATACCGCGCCTCACCCGACTGATCCGTCACCGACACCACCGCCGGCAGATCCGCCACCAACTCCTCGCTGGCCGCATCCCCGTCACGCCGACCGGTCACCCGCCCGTCCGCCACCGACACCTGCGACAGCAACGTCACCTGCGGCACACCCAGCCGCTCGGCCAGCAACGCCGGCACCACACCCGCCGTCCCGTCCGTCGACGCCATCCCCGTGACCACCAGATCGAACCCCACACGCTCG
The DNA here is from genome assembly GCF_019890725.1 of Actinacidiphila acidipaludis. GTDB lineage: Bacteria > Actinomycetota > Actinomycetes > Streptomycetales > Streptomycetaceae > Actinacidiphila > Actinacidiphila acidipaludis. The sequence continues at coordinate 329 of NZ_JAINZZ010000128.1, read as the reverse complement.
ATCACCCTGGCCAACACCAACGACGTGCCCATCACATCCGTGCCATGCAGACCCTCGTCCTCCACATGCACACCCTTGTCCGCACCCATCGACAGCGCCTTGCGCACCGCGTCCCGCGCATCCTCCGGACCCACCGTCACCACGGTGACCTCCGCGTCCCCCGACGCCTCCGCGATCTGCAACGCCTGCTCCACCGCGTACTCGTCCAACTCCGACAGCAGACCGTCCACCGCATCACGATCCGTCGTCAGATCCCCCGCGAAATGACGATCACCCGTCGCATCGGGCACGTACTTCACAGCCACAACGATCCTCAAGCTCACGCCAGC
>NZ_JAINZZ010000126.1 GCF_019890725.1 Actinacidiphila acidipaludis | reverse complement strand
GGTCGGCCTGGCCATCGCGCTGGGCGGCCTGCTGCGGGCCGCCGTCGCCCAGCGCCAGGCGGCCGAGCCCGATCAGGGCACGGGTCAGGCGGCCGCCGAGCGGTAGGCGGCGAGCCAGGCGGGGAACTGCGTGAGGTCGTCCAGGACGACGTCGGCGCCGGCCTCCCGCAACTGCTCGGCGTCGCACGGCCCGGTCGCCACCGCGACGGACAGCGCACCGGCCTTGCGGGCGCCGCGCACGTCACCGACGTGGTCGCCGACGTAGACGCTCGCGCCCCACTCGATCAGGGCCTCGGCCTTGGCCTCCGCCCACAGCCAGCCGCGCAGGTCCGCGTCGATGCCGACGTGGTCCAGGTGCATCCGCGCGTTCGGCTCGTACTTCGCGGTGACGACGACGGGCCGGCCGCCGGCCGCCCGGACCGCCGCGACGGCTTCCAGCGCGCCCGGCATCGCGGGCGTGGGGGCGATGGCGTGGTCGGGGTACAGGGCGCGGTACCGATCGGCCATCTCGGCGATCCGCTCGGCGGGGAACCAGTTGGCGAGTTCCTCGTCCAGCGGCGGCCCGAGGCGGGTGACCACGAGCTCGGTGTCGATGAACACGCCGGTCTCGGCGACGAGCGTGTCGTAGACGGCCTTGATGCCGGGCCGGGAGTCGATGAGCGTCATGTCGAGGTCGAACCCGACGGTCAGCTTGCCGGAGCCGGGGGTCACGGGAGCGAGGTCGTTGGTCACAGCAGCCATTCTCACCCGGCGCGTCAAGCGGAATTGACTCCCCCGGCCCGCGGGGGGCTCTCGCCGACCCGTACCGGCCTCCGCACGGGCCAGTCCCGCCCAGGACGCCCGTGGCCGGGCCACACTTTCCGAGGGAGCCCGGCCCGCCCGCCCCCGGGACGGGCGTCACCCGCTCCTGCGGCTCCGCCACAGCAGGTACAGCGCGGTGCCGACGGCCGCGAGCCGGATCGCCACCGGGTAGGAGTCCTGGAAGGCCCGGCCCACCTGGCCCTGGGCGATCGGCGCGCCCCACTTGCCCACGTCGCGCCCCCACACCCACACGATCAGCCCGGCCGCCGCGGCGCCGGGGATCCCCAGCACCGCGAACTTCGCCTGCGGGCGCGAGAGGGCACGGGAGAGGTAGGCCAGCAGCCAGCCCAGGCCGAGCGGGATCAGCGAGCCCAGCGCCGCCCCGGCGACCAGCAGCAGCGCCGCCAGCAGCAGGCTGGGGCTGCCCCAGCCGGAGCGCACCCGGCGCAGGCCCGGCAGCAGGCGGCGCGGGGCGCGGGCGGCCGGCAGCGCGTCCTCGGCCTCCTCGTACACCTCGGCGTCGGCGGCGGCGTCCGCGGCGGCGACCGGACGGGCGCTCCGGGCCGGGCGGCCCGGCGGGTCGTCGTCGGCCAGTTCCTCGTCGTCGACGGGGATGAACACACCGCCGGTCATGCCGGGCAGCCCCGCCAGCTCGTCGCCGGCCCGCAGCGTGCCGGTGCGCGGGCTCTTCCGCCACCAGTCGGGCTCGTCGCCGTCCCGGCCCGGCGCGTCGGTGTCCTTCTCCGCTCGGGCCCGCGGCACCTGCGGCCCCCGCTCGGCGTAGGGCCCGTCCGCGTCGCCCGTCCTCGCACCGCGCCGCCCGGCGCCGGACCGCGTACCCGAGGCGCCGCCCGCGCCCGTTCCCGCACCGCCGCCGGAATCGCCACCGGACCGCGCACCCGGGCCGCCGCCCGTGCCGGACCGCTGGCGGGCACCCGCACCGGACCCCGTCCCCCGCCCGTGGCCGTCCCCCGGCGAGCCGGCCGCCGCCTCCACCACCTCGTCGGGCGTACCGATCCGGCCGAGGATGCGCCGGACGGCCGCGGGGCTGTCGCCGCCGGTACCGCCCCGCTGCCGGTCGATGTCGTTGCGCAGCTGCGCCACGAGTTGCATGCGCTGGGAGGAGGGCAGGGCGCTCTGCGCCAGGTCGCCGACCCGGCTCAGGTAGTCGAACACCAGCCGGTCACTCT
>NZ_JAINZZ010000125.1 GCF_019890725.1 Actinacidiphila acidipaludis | reverse complement strand
ATGCGGGTAGCTCTGTTTCTGACGTGTGTGAATGATCTGGTGTATGCCCGGACCGGGCAGGCGGTGGTGCGGCTGCTGGAACGCCTGGGCGTGGCGGTCGATTTCCCCGTCGCGCAGTCGTGTTGCGGGCAGGCGCACTACAACACCGGTTACCGGCATCAGGCCGAGCCGCTGGCCGCCCGCTACACCGAGGTGTTCGCCGGGTACGACGCGATCGTCTCCCCGTCCGGGTCGTGCGCGGCGATGGTCCGCCACCACTACCCGCGCATGGCCCGCCTGGCCGCCGCCGAAGGCCGTCCTGAGGCCCTGCCCGAAACCGCGGTCGCCGCACTGCCCCCGACCTACGAACTCACCGAGTTCCTGGTCGACGTCCTGGAAGTGACCGATGTCGGGGCGTACTTCCCGCACACCGTCACCTACCACCCCACCTGCCACGGCCTGCGCATGCTCGGCCTGAGTGACCGCCCCACCCGGCTGCTGCGGGCCGTCCGCGGCCTGGAACTGCGGGAGTTGCCCGGCGCCGAGGAATGCTGCGGCTTCGGCGGCACCTTCGCCGTCAAGAACCCCGACGTGTCCACCGCCATGGGCAGCGACAAGGTCCACAACGCCGCCACCACCGGCGCCGACGTACTGTGCGCCGCCGACAACTCCTGCCTGATGCACATCAGCGGCCTGATGACCCGCCAAGGATCGGCCCAGCACCCCGTCCACATCGCCGAGATCCTCGCCGCCACAGAGCACCACCCCTACCCCTGGCCCCACCCCCGGCACGAACCGGCCCCGGCGACACAAGGAGAGATCCGATGAGCGGTGGAACCTTCGTGGGCATGCCCGCCTTCCCCCAGGCCGCCAAGGCCGCGGTCGCCGACACCCAGCTACGGGCGAACCTGCGGCACGCCACCCACACCATCCGCGCCAAACGCGCCACCGCCGTCGCCGAACTCGCCGACTGGAACGACCTGCGCGAAGCCGGCAAACAGATCAAGGACCACACCCTGGCCCACCTCGACCACTACCTCCTGCAACTGGAAGCAGCCGTCACCGCAGCCGGCGGCACCGTCCACTGGGCCCTGGACGCCGACGACGCCAACCACATCGTCACCCAACTGGTCAAAGCCACCGGCGAGAACGAAGTCGTCAAGGTCAAATCCATGACCACCCAGGAAATCGGCCTCAACCACGCCCTGGAAACCGCCGGAATCCACGCCTACGAAACCGACCTCGCCGAACTCATCGTCCAACTCGACAACGACCAGCCCTCCCACATCCTCGTCCCCGCCATCCACAAAAACCGCGACCAGATCCGCGACATCTTCACCACCCAGATGCACCACTGGGGCCGACCCGCCCCCACCGACCTCACCGACAACCCCACCGACCTCGCCGAAGCCGCCCGCCTCCACCTCCGCGAAAAATTCCTCCGCACCAAAGTCGCCATCTCCGGCGCCAACTTCATGATCGCCGAAACCGGCACCATGGTCGTCCTGGAATCCGAAGGCAACGGCCGCATGTGCCTGACCCTCCCCGACACCCTCATCTCCGTCGTCGGCATCGAAAAAATCATCCCCACCTGGCGCGACCTCGAAGTCTTCCTCCAAACCCTCCCCCGCTCCTCCACCGCAGAACGCATGAACCCCTACACCACCCTGTGGACCGGCACCACCACCAACGACGGCCCCCACACCTTCCACCTCGTCCTGCTCGACAACGGCCGCACCGACACCCTCACCGACCCCACCGGACGCCAAGCCCTCCGCTGCATCCGCTGCTCCGCCTGCCTCAACGTCTGCCCCGTCTACGAACGCACCGGCGGCCACGCCTACGGCTCCACCTACCCCGGCCCCATCGGCGCCATCCTCACCCCCCAACTACGCGGCACCACCACCGACATCGACACCTCCCTCCCCTACGCCTCCACCCTCTGCGGCGCCTGCTACGACGTCTGCCCCGTCGCCATCAACATCCCCGACGTCCTCATCCACCTCCGCGAACGCATCACCGA
>NZ_JAINZZ010000124.1 GCF_019890725.1 Actinacidiphila acidipaludis | reverse complement strand
CGTGCCGGTGTCCTTCACCGTCACCGTCGCCTGGTACCCACCGGCCCAGGAACTCACCACGCTCAGCGCGGCCGAGCACGCCGCCCCCGTCGTGCCGCCCGTGGAGCCGCCGTTGGTCGTCCCGCTGGAGGTACCGCTCGACGTACCGCCGTTGGTCGTGCCGCTCGACGTGCCGCTGCTCGTCCCGCTCGACGTCCCGCCGTTGGTCGTCCCGCTGGAGGTACCGCTCGACGTCCCACCGCTCGTGCCGCCGGACCCGCCGAGGGCGGTGAGGACCGCGTCGTAGGCGGGCTTCTTGGCGTAGTTGGAGTCGAAGAGCAGCGGGGTGTCGCTGCTGCGCCACGAGTACTTGTCGGTGATGCCCCACACCGTGATGCCGGTGCAGCGCGTCACGGCCAGGCACGAACGGACGACGGTGGCGTAGCTGTTGGCCTGCGCGGTGCCCGAGCCGGCCACGTCGAGCTCGGTGATCTGGACGTCGACGCCGAGGTCGGCGAAGCGCTGGAGGTTGGCCTGGTAGTCGGACGGGACCGGGGAGGCGCTGTTGAAGTGCCCCTGGAAACCGACGCAGTCGATGGGGACGCCGCGCGCCTTGAAGTCCTTGACCATGTTGTAGACGGCGGTGCTCTTCGCGTTGACGCCGTCGATGTTGTAGTCGTTGTAGCAGAGCTTGGCGCCGGGGTCGGCGGCGCGCGCGGTGCGGAACGCGTGCTCGATGTAGCCGTCGCCGAGCTTGTCCTGGAACGGCGAGCTGCGGCGGGCGCCGCTGCCACCGTCCTGGAACGCCTCGTTGACCACGTCCCAGGCGTAGATCTTGCCCTGGTAGTGGGTCATGAGCTGGGTGATGTGGTTGTCCATCGCGGACTGCAGATCGGACGCGCCCAGCCCGCTCACCCAGCTCGGGAGCTGGGAGTACCAGACCAGAGTGTGGCCGCGGATCTTCATGCCGTGGCTCTGCGCGTGGCTGACGATCTGGTCGGCGGAGGAGAAGCTGAAGCTGTTGCGGGAGGGCTCGGTGGCGTCCCACTTCATCTCGTTCTCCGGCGTCACGGCGTTGAACTCCGTGTCCAGCGTGGACGCGTAGGCGCTCTCGCCCAGGTGGCTCGCCGCGACGGCGGTGCCGAAGTAGCGGCCCTGGGCGGCCGCGGCGGCGCCCAGGGTGCTCGCCGCGCTGGCCGGGCCGGCCAGGGACATCAGGCCGACGACGGCCGTGGCGCCCGCGGTCACCGCTGCGAGCAGGACCTTCAGGCCCCGTCGGTCGGTGGCGCGGGAGTGGGGGGATTCGGGAATCACTTCCAACCTCGTCTTCCGGTCATCAGGCCGGTGTGTTCACCACCGGCCGGACATGGGGGGACCATGCGCGAAGTGTGCCGCCGGCCAGGGGAGTCGGCCGCGGTGCGGCCTGGCGGGCGGGGAGTCGATCGCAGTCGAGTGTGGCCGTGCCCGCCCGGTACGTCAACGACCCGTTTCCGAAATCGATGAGAAACATGCGAACCCCCACATGGGCCCCGGTCACCGTGCTACGAGCGGGATTTCACGGGATGCCGTCCGACCTGCGCGAGACCCCGCGTCGGTCGGAATCGCTTGACTCCGGGCACGACTGACCTTACGGTTCCCGAAACATTCGCGATGATGTCGAAAGTTTTCGATCTGATTCGACATCGCCTTGCGGGAGCCGATCGTCCATCCCCCCACACACCGCGCCGGCCGGGAGGGGAGCCCCGGCCGGGGCGGCGGACCCCGGAAAGGTCACGTTGCCATGCCTGGATCGACCCGGAGGCGAAGCCTCCGCGGGTTACTGGCCGCCCTCGTCATGGGGGTGGCGCCCCTGCTCGCGGCGCTGCTGCTGACCGCCACCTCGGCGGGCACCGCGCGGGCCGCCTCCCTCACCGAAGTCACCGGCTTCGGCGCCAACCCCAGCAACCTGCGCATGTACGTGTACGTGCCGAACAGCGCCCCGGCGCACCCCGCGATCCTGGTGGCGGTCCACTACTGCACCGGCTCCGGCCCGGCGTTCTACTCCGGAACCGAGTTCGCCTCCTTGGCCGACCGGTACGGGTTCGTCGTCGTCTACCCCTCCGCGACCCGCAGCGGGAGCTGCTTCGACGTCTCCTCGCCGCAGGCCCTGGTGCGCGGCGGCGGCAGCGACCCGGTCGGCATCATGTCGATGGTCACCTACACCGAGCAGCACTACGGCGGCGACGCCTCCCGCGTCTACGTCACCGGCGCCTCCTCGGGCGGGATGATGACCAACGTCCTGCTCGGCGACTACCCGGACGTCTTCAAGGCCGGCGCCGCGTTCATGGGTGTGCCGTTCGGCTGCTTCGCGACCACCGACGGATCGGGCTGGAACAGCGCCTGCGCCGACGGGCAGATCACCAGGACCCCGCAGGCCTGGGGCGACCTGGCCCGCTCGGGCGACCCCGGGTACTCCGGGCCGCGCCCGCGGGTGCAGCTGTGGCACGGCACGGCGGACACCACGCTGTACTACGCCAACTTCGGCGAGGAGATCAAGCAGTGGACGAACGTCCTCGGCGTCGGCCAGACGCCGGTGACGACCGACCACCCGCAGTCCACCTGGACCCGCACCCGTTACGGCTCGGCCGGCGCGCAGGCCCCCGTCGAGGCGATCAGCGTCCAGGGCGCCGGGCACGTCCTGCCGCAGACCGGCATGGCCGCCCAGGCCGTCGCCTTCTTCGGCCTCGACGGCTCGGGCGGCGGCACCACGAGCGGCGGCACGACCGGCGGCACCACCGGCGGCACCACGAGCGGCGGCACCACCGGCGGGACGACGGGGGGAACGACTCCCCCGCCCGGCGGCGCCGCGTGCTCGGCGTCGATGGCCGTGGTGAGTTCCTGGGCCGGTGGGTACCAGGCGACGGTGACGGTGAAGGACACCGGCACA
>NZ_JAINZZ010000123.1 GCF_019890725.1 Actinacidiphila acidipaludis | reverse complement strand
AGGCGATCGGCGGAAAAGACTAAGCCCGGATCTCAGGCTGGTACGGACGGCTGACCGCTGTGCCGACCTGGGAGAACGCAGGTGCGGGACGAGCGCTGCGGCCCGCAATATTCTGGGTCAGCCTGTGCTCGACGCTTTGATGCGACTACACCGGGGGCGCCTACACGTCCTTCCACGGGACTGCGCGACAGTGCGCCGCCAGGGTGCCGGTCAACTTCCTCTTGGGTACGCCGTGTGAGACTCCAGTTGCGGTTGGGCAAACCCGCTTCTGAGGCTTCCAGAGCAACGCATAGAGTGAGGAGTCACTAACACATCGCTAGTGGCGTCACGCCTCACGTTGACGCTTGGGCCACACAGGGGGACTCTCCGGTGACACGAAGTCTGGTGCCGGCTGCCGCGCTGACCGCTGCGGCAGTCATGCTGCTCACTGCGTGCGGTGGGGGCGGCGGAGATAAGTCGTCAGACAAGATCACGTCGACGCAGCCTGTTCCCACAGCGACGAGCGCATCCCCCTCGGCGAGCGCGACGATGACGGTCAACCGGCCGGTGATCACTTTCCCGGGGGATGCGAAGAACGTCTTTGAGGACCAGCACACAGGCGACCCCAAGAAGGACGCCGTACTTGCCGACAACGAGCAGATGGTGGATTCGATCTACTCGGCGATCATCCAAGGCAACGCCCACACCTCCGCTATGGCCTTCTACAGCAAGGGCTTGGCTCTGGGCTCTGCGGCCACATTCGTCCAAGGCTGGGTGAACGGCGACGCGAGCTGGACCGGAACGATCCGGTGGTTCCACCGCAAGGTCACCATCCGCAATGACAATTCGGCCGTTGTCGTCTACTGCTCCGACGAGAGCAAGGCGTACCCGAAGTCACGTAAGTCAGGCAAGATCGATCGCTCAGCTTCGAACACGGCCAGCTACGTTCTGTACAACACACGTCTCGAAAAGAGCCCGGACGGCGTGTGGCAGACGGTCAACCTGGTCTCGCAGCGAGGAGCGAAGGCATGCAAGCCCTGAAGCGCTTACTCATCGCCGCGACTGCGCTCGGCGCCGTCTCCGTTGTGACGATTGAACCCAGCTCAGCCACCCCCACCAGCGGTGGGTTGGGTGGATTCGGTAACCAGGCACCGGCCGATCCGCCTCCGAAGACCCTGGGGAACGCCGGCCATGGAAAGATCTCAGCCCTGGCCGGTATCCAGTTCGACTTGACCAAGAACGGCAAAGGGCGAGAGACCGGCGCGGTCACCCCTGCGTCAGACTGGACGCCACCCGCCTGCTGGTACGCCCCCAAGTACGACGCGGAAGGCGCCGCTCGGGAATTTCTGGGGTACGACCGGAGCCCGAACCACACCGGCATGGAAGACGCCGAGGCGATCAGGAACCGCTACATCAAGGGTCATCCCTACACCAATTTCAACCTGGCCAAGCAGGGCAAGGGCTACTGGTGGACGGCCTTCTACGACGACAGCCGGCTCACCGATCCCGGTGCCGACGACTGCACTGATCCGCCGTTCTGGGTGGACACCGGAGCCCCACCACCGCCCGTCAAGAACGCGGTCACGCCCGAGATCCTCGCCCAACTCGCCTACGCCCAGATCCGCATCCCGCAGGGCAAGGCAAGCTTCAACCCCTCCGGCACCCAGATCGTGAACGTGCCTACCTGGGTGTGGATGGACCGGACGACGTTCCATCCGGTCTCCGTGCGGGCCTTCGTGCCGGTGCTCGGCATCGAGGCCACGACCACAGCCACTCCCGTCGGCCTACACATTGATCCCGGCACTCAGGACGCCACCCTATCGCCGCCTTCGGGAGACTGCCCGATGGACGCCCACGGGAACGTCGGGACGCCTTACGTCACGGGCGACGACGGCAACAACCCGCCCTGCGGGGTGACCTACCTGCGCTCAACCCAGAACCGGGGTCCGTACCGGCTCAAGGCCACGGTCACCTGGAAGATCACCTGGACCGGCACCGGCCAGCCCACCCCAGTCGCCCTTCCGGACGGCACCTTCGGTGCTCCACAGGACGCCTACGTACGCGAACAACAAACCGTGAATCGCTGAACACAGCAGCACCCGGGGGGACCACCATGACAGATCTGGCCGTCACCGAAGCCGACATGCAGTCACTGAGCGCCGCCCTTGTGACGGCACTTGTCGACCTTGGAGCCGTGCGGCGCTCCTTGCAGCACATGAATCTGGAAGCGCTGGGAGCACCGCCTCTCCTGGAAGAGGAGACGACGTACACCCGCACCCGGTACGACGACGTCACCGAGGTGGGCCAGCGTCTCAGCGACAGACGCGACGAGGTCGACCATGTCGGACCGACCCTCCGCCACACCGACCAGCGGCTCGCGCACAACTCGCCGCGGACACAGTGAAGGGGGATCTACCGTGGGAATTCCCTATCCGACTCTCGGGTTCGATCCCTGCCCCGGCGACCCCGAAGGCGTGACAGCGCTGGCCGGCGAATGGCAAGACGCCGCATTCCTCATGACCGAAATAGCCATCAAGCTGGACAGCAGCGACCCGATACAGGCTCGTTGGCGAGGGAAGGCAGCGGACGCCTTTCGCACCAAGCTCTCGGCTCAGCGTGTCGTGATCGGCAAGCTCCGTGCCTCATACGAGGACAATGGCGCACTGCTGACGCAGTGGGCGGGGCAACTCAAGGACTTTCAGGCCGAGGCTGCCGCGTTGGAGTTGCACGCCGCTGGACTGGACGAGCAGCGACGGCGCCAGAGCAGCGGCCCGCGAGCGACCCCTGAGCCGGTACCAGAGGCCAGTCCACCCCCTCCCGGACAACGCCCGGCGCCCTCGATACCGCCCGAGCCACTGCTGACGCAGATATCTGGAGTTCACGCCCAGGCCCTGCAGTTGCAGGAACGGTACCTCGCCGCTGCTCGGGCGCTCGCCCGGAAGGTGGAGGCCCTGCTGCATCTCC
>NZ_JAINZZ010000122.1 GCF_019890725.1 Actinacidiphila acidipaludis | reverse complement strand
GGTGGCTGGTGATGGCACGGACACCTGCGCATCGGACATAGCTTTACGCCTCACTATGAATTCGCTGACAGTTCTGATGGCCTTGGCCGGACGTGTTTGTGCCGGAGCGTCACTCAGGGAGAAGAGCAGGTCAGGCCGTCAGTCGCTGTGTCAGCCGCAGCCGCCCGCGTGCCCAGTGTCGCCTCCCGGCGCGGAGAACCGGGGCAGCTCGTCATAGTCCTGCCAAGATCGCTCGACTTCCTCGATGTCCTGGCCGCGGAATGCCGCGACATAAGGCCGGAGGCGGTCGACGCCGAAGTACTTGTCCCGTCCGTGCACGAAGAACGGCACCCCGAACAGGCCGTCCTTGTAGGAGGAGATGAGGCACTGCACGCCCTCGTCGCGCACCGCGGGATCGTCGGCGGCGTCGGCGAGGAGCTGCGGGCTCAGCCCGATCTGCCCGGCGATCTCGGCGATGGTCTCCCGCTTGGTGATGTCCCGGGACTCCTCCCAGCGGGCCCGGTAGGTGTGCTCGACGAACGCGCGTCCGTGTCCCTCCCGGGCCGCGACGAGATAGGCGAGGTGGGACACCTCCCAGTTGGGGTCCTTGTCGATCGGCCAGGTCATCTTCAGGCCACGGGCCTTGGACAGCCGGGCGGTGTCCTGGAGGATGTAGAAGTTCTTCGCGCGGGACATCGGCACGATGGGGAGTTCGACGTCGGCCTCGTCCAGCAGTTTCTGCGTGAGGTCGTCCGGTTCCCAGAACGGAATCCATTCCAGGCCGTCCGCGACGTCCGGGTACCGCTCGGTCAACTCGCGGTAGGCGAACCACGAGTAGGGGCTGCGCAGCGAGAAGTACCAGCGCGGCGGCTTCTTCGTCTTTGCCATGGGGGAAACTCCGGTTCGAAGGTGGAGTGTCAGAGGATGATGCCGCCGTCGATCTGGAGAACGGCGCCGGTGATGTAGGAACTCCGCTCGGAGGCCAGGAACGACACGAGGTCGGCGACTTCCTCCGCGCGCCCGAGACGGCGCAGCGGAATGGAGGTGAGGGCCTGCTTCCTGACCTTCTCGTTCAGGTCGGCCGTCATGTCGGTCTCGATGAATCCCGGGGCGACGACGTTCGCCCGGATTCCGTACCGGCCCACTTCCTTGGCCAGCGAGCGGGAGAAACCGATGATGCCGGCCTTGGAGGCGGCGTAGTTGGTCTGGGTGGCGTTGCCGTACACCCCGGCCACCGACGAGATGTTCACGATGGAGCCGCTCTTGCGCTTCATCATCTCGAAGATGACCGCGCGGCAGACGTTGTAGACCCCGCCGAGGTTGGTGCCGACGACCTGGTCCCAGTCCTCGTCCTGCATCAGCAGCAGCGGGTTGTCACGGGTGATGCCGGCGGAGGTCACCGCGACGTCGATCGGGCCGAGTCGCTCCTCGGTCTCGGCGACGAACGCGCGGACGGACTCGCGGTCCGCGACGTCCGCCTTCACCGCGAGGCACTGGACGCCGAACTGGGCTATCTCCGTGTCGAGTTGCTTGGCGGCCTGCTCGTCGGAGCGGTAGCAGAAAGCGATCTGGAATCCGTCCTCGGCCAGCCGCAGAGCGGTCGCCCGTCCGATCCCGCGCGAACCTCCGCTGACCAGGGCGACCCTGGTGGCTGCTCCGGCCTCCGTGTTCTGGGACATGCCTGTGCTGCCTTCCTGACTCTAGGGTTGGGGGCGATCGACGTCGGCGGTCCGCCGCGGCCTCACGCCGCGCCGGCCACCCGGTTGCCGGGGCGGAACGCCATCACCATGTGGGACAGCCGCATCACGACCTCCCAGCCGACCAGGCTCTCGCCCTGGAAGATCACGGCGTCCGACAGCGCCCGGACCACCTTGACGCGGTGTTCCAGGACGTCGCCGGGATAGACCGGGCGCAGGAACTCCACGCCCGACATCGCGCCGGCCAGCATCACCTGGTCGGACAGGCCCGCGGCGGCGGTGCCGGGCTGGACGGCCAGCAGTCCCGCGGCCTGGCCCCAGGACTCGACCAGCAGCGTCTGCGGATAGCAGAACCGCTCCTCGGCGGCGTCCTCGGCCAGCCCCTGGTACCAGGGCTCGTTGCAGGTGACCGCCTTGAGCGCCACCAGGCTCTCGCCGGGGACGAGTTCGAGTACCCGGTCCACCAGCAGCATCGGGTAGCGGTGCGGCAGGAAGCCCTTGATCTGGGCGGCGTCGATCACGCGGACGCCCCCACCGCGTAGCTCAGGCGGACCTTCGCGGCCGTCCCCCGACCGGTGGAGGCCACGGCCTCGCACCGCAGCCGGTCGTCCACGGCCTTCCAGGTGATGTCGATGCCGAGCACGTCACCGGGGAAGACCGCCCCCACGAAGCGCGCCGAGTCCAGCGCGGCGAGCGTCAGGTCCGCCCCGCTGGGCGCGGTGGCCAGCGCCGATCGGTGCACGCACTCGACGACGCACACCCCGGGAAAGATCGGGAATTCCGGGTAGTGGCCCTCGAAGACCGGCTCCGAGGCGTCGATGCGGACCTCGGCACGGGCCTGGGGCGCGTCCGGGTCGGTACTCCCGGGCCGCACCACCAGCACCGCGCCGCGCACCGGGCTGACCATCTGCCGCACCGGGCCGGTCACGCCGGTGGCCGGCCCGGCCGTCTCGCCCGCCGGGCCGGTCACGTCGCTCACCGCGCTGTGCGCGGCCGGCGCCGCCGTCACGGCGTCGGGAGCTTCTGCGCCAGCAGGTCGTAGGCCTGTTGCAGGGAGACGACGGACCGCAGCTCCGACTCGGTGAACTTGACGCCGTACGTCTTCTCCAGCGCCACCACCACCTCCAGCGCCATCAGGGAGTCGACCGCCAGGTCCTCCATGAAGTGGGCGTTGTCGGTGAGGTCGGCGGCCTCGATGTCGAGGATCGCGGCCACCGTCGTGCGCAGCTCCTCCTTGTCGGGGCCGAGTGCGGTGCCGGTGTCCGGCTGTGAGATCGACATGGGTGTGAGGTCCCTTTCGGCGTC
>NZ_JAINZZ010000121.1 GCF_019890725.1 Actinacidiphila acidipaludis | reverse complement strand
CGTGGTGGACGGCGCCGCCGTCACCTCGTTGGTCCACTCGGTGAGCGCCCGGCGGGTCTCGGCGGGCAGCATGAGCTCCGCCCGTCCCACCGGGGCGTCGATGCCACCCCGCACCAGCGTGTCCGCGAAGTTGAGGAACCGCTCCTGGTGGCCCGCGAGTTCGGACCCGGTGTACAGGTCCGGATTGGCCTCGAAGTCGATGCTCAGGCTGCCGTCGTCCCCCTGCTCGTGCACGACGACGGACAGGTCGTCGACCGGGCCGAGGTTGAGGGTGTGCGCGCTGCTGCGGTGTCCCGCGAAGCGCAGCGCGTCGCCGAACATCATGATGTTGACGTGCGGGCCGACCAGTCGCTGGTCGTCGCCCAGCAGCCCGAGGTCGCGCCGGACGTCCTCGTACCGGTAGCGCTGGTGGCGCATCGTGCGGCGCATCTCGCCCGACACGTGGACCAGCAGGTCGCGCAGGCTCATGCCGGGGCGGACGGAGAGCCGCAGCGGCAGCATGTTGGAGACCATGCCGGGCGTGGTCCGCGCCGTCCGCCCCAGCCGGGTGGTGACCGGCAGGCCCACGACGGCCTCCGTGCCGCCGGTCAGGCTCTGCAGGTACGCGGCGAAGACGGCGGTGACGACCGGCGGGAAGGGCACGCCCGCCTCGTCGGCCGCCGCGCGCAGGGCCTTGGCGGTCTCCGGGCCGATCCGCGCGCTGCGGCGGGTGAGCCGGCGCGGCAGGAACGGCTGCGTGCCGGACAGGCTCACCGGCTCGGGGCGGTCGGCGAGGTGCTCGCGCCAGTACGCGCCGTCGAGGGCGAAGCGGTCGGAGGCGCGGTACGCGGTGTCCTCCGCGACGAGCGCGGCCAGCGGCCCGAACGGGTTCGGCGGGACGTCGGTCCCGGCCGCCAGCGCCGAGTGGACCTCCGCGACGCGCTGGGCCACCAGCGCGCTGCTGAAGCCGTCCAGGGCGATGTGGTGGCAGCGCAGGTACCAGAAGTACCGGTCGGGGGCGGCCTTGACGAGCGCGAACAGGAACAGCGGCCCGGCGAGGAGGTCCACCGGCCGGGCCAGGTCGTCCCACATCCAGGACTCGGCGGCGGCCTGCGGGTCGTCCTCGGCGCTGAGGTCGACGACCCGCAGCGACCACTCCGGGTCCGGGTCGACGATCTGCCACAGGCCGTCGGCCCGCTCGGCGAACCGGGTGCGCAGCGCGTCGGTCTCCCGGACGACCTGGTGCAGCGCGGCGTCGAACAGCGCCTCGTCGACCGGGCCGTGGATCTCCAGGTACTGCCCGCCGTTGTAGATCGGGCTGTCCGGGGCCATGCGCTGCGCGTACCACATGCCGGACTGCGCGGCGGTCAGCGGCAGCCGGACCTCGGCCGGGGCCTCCGCCGCCGGGGCCGCGACGGACGCGGTGTCGGACATGCTTGTCTCCTCGGTTGGTTCCGGGGTCACCGGGCGGTGCTCCTCAACTTCGTGCGCAGCACCGGCGCGAACTGGTCGACCGCGTGCGGCTGTGTCATCTCTCCGTGGCCGCAGGCCACGTCGTGCACCTCGACCCGGCCGCCGACGAACCGCTGCCACGTCATCGGGTCGATGCCGAGGGGCGAGCCGGCGGCGCGGAGGAAGAGCATGTCGCCGCCGAACCGGCCCGGCGCGAAGTCCTCGCTGATCCGGATGAGGTTGGTGTAGACCGCGTAGACGTTCTCCAGCCGCTCGGCGTCCAGCGCCGCCAGCGGGGAGCCGGCGGCGCGCAGCGCCGCCATCACGTCGGCCGCGTCGAGCGGCGGGGCGGCCTCCGCTCCGGGTGCGGCGGCGGTACCGCCGGCCGTCTCCAGCAGTTCGGCCAGGAACCTCTGCCAGTCGGGCTTCTCCGCCGCCGGGTTGACGTCCAGCGGGTAGGCGTCCAGCAGGCACAGCAGCGCGACCTCCTGGCCCGCCGCCTGGAGCTCGGCCGCCAGCGCCTGGGCGACGGCGCCGCCGAACGACCAGCCCAGCAGGTGGTACGGGCCCTCGGGCTGCACCGACCTGATCCGTTCCAGGTAGCCGGTGACCAGGTCCTCCGCGGTGTCCGGCAGGTCCGCGGTGTCGAGCAGCCCGCGTGCCTGCACGGCGTACAGCGGCCGGTCCTCGTCGAGGCCGCGCAGCAGCCCGGAGAACGGCCAGCCGATGCCCATGCCCGGGTGGACGCAGAACAGCGGCGGGAGGGAGCCGGCCGACCGGATGGGCAGCAGGACGTCGAGGGCGTCGCCGTCGACGCCACCGCTCTCCAGCCGCGCGGCGAGACCGGCGACCGTCGGCGTGTCGAACAGCGTGCGGATGGTCACCTCGGCGCCGAGGGCCGTCCGGATGCGCGCGGCCAGGTCCACCACGAGCAGCGAGTGGCCGCCCATGTCGAAGAAGCTGTCGTCGATCCCGATACCGGGCAGGCCCAGCACGTCGGCGAAGAGCCCGCACAGCACCTCCTCGCGGGCGTCGCGCGGCGCCCGGCGGACCGAGCCGGCGGCGAAGTCCGGCTCCGGCAGCGCCTTGCGGTCGAGCTTGCCGTTGAAGGTCAGCGGCAGCGCGTCCAGCAGGACGACGGCGGCCGGCACCATGTAGCCGGGCAGCGTCTCGCTCATGTGGCGGCGCAGCGCGGCCGGGTCGGCCGCGTCACCGGCGCCGTCCACCGGGACGGCGTAGGCGACGAGTTGGCGGCGGCCCTGCGGGTCGTCGCGGGCGACGACGGCCGCCCGGTCCACGGCGGGGTGCCCGGTCAGGACGGCCTCGACCTCGCCGAGCTCCACCCGGAAGCCGCGGATCTTGACCTGGCCGTCGGTGCGGGTGAGGAACTCCAGCGCGCCCTCGGCGTTCCAGGCGACCATGTCGCCGGTGCGGTACATGCGGGCACCGGCCGGGCCGAAGGGGTTGGCGACGAAGCGTTCCGCCGTCAGCGACGGGCGGTTGAGGTAGCCGCGGGCCAGTCCGTCGCCCGCGATGTACAGCTCGCCCGGCGTGCCGGGCGGAACCGGGGCGAGCGCCGCGTCCAGGACGTAGACCC
Source organism: Actinacidiphila acidipaludis (assembly GCF_019890725.1). Lineage (GTDB taxonomy): Bacteria > Actinomycetota > Actinomycetes > Streptomycetales > Streptomycetaceae > Actinacidiphila > Actinacidiphila acidipaludis. The sequence goes on along the minus strand of NZ_JAINZZ010000121.1, from coordinate 969 downwards.
GGGTGTTCCACACCGGGCGGCCGATGGGCGGTGCCGTCGGCGCGGGCGAGAGCGGATCGCTCATCGTCGCGGCGATGGTGGCCTCCGTCGGCCCGTAGGCGTTGATCATCCGGCGGCCGGGCGACCAGCGGGCGACCAGCTCGGCCGGCAGCGTCTCGCCGCCGACCACCACGGTCCGCAGCCCGGAGGTGTCCGGGTCCGGCAGCGTGGCCAGGACCGCCGCGGACAGCGAGAGGTGGGTGCAGCCCGCCTCGGCGACCACCGCGGCCAGTTCCTCGCCCACGAGCTGCCGCGGACCGGCGGACAGCACCAGGCTCGCCCCGGCGGTCAGCGTCATTGCGACGTCGCCCACGGACGGGTCGAAGGTGACGGCGACCCACTGCATCACGCGGCTGGTCTCGTCGATGCCCATCCGCGCCACGTGCGTCGCGGCGAAGCTCGCCAGGCCGCGGTGCGTGACGACGACGCCCTTGGGGGTGCCGGTCGAGCCGGAGGTGTAGATGACGTACGCCGGGTGGTCCACGGTGAGCGCCGCGGTCCGCTCGGCGTCGGTGACGTCGTGCTCCGGCAGGCCGGCCCACAACGCCTCGTCAAGCACCAGGAGTTCGGGCGCCGCGTCGCCCGGCACGTCCGGGGAGAAACCGTCGGCGGCGATCATCAGCGCGGGGCGGGCGTCCTGGAGCATGTGGGCGATCCGCTCGGCCGGGTGGTCCGCCGCGATCGGCAGGAACGCGGCCCCCGACTTGAGCACCGCGAGCAGCGCGGTGACGTGGTCCACCGAGCGCGGCAGTGCCAGCGCCACCGTCCGCTCCGGTCCGATGCCGCGCGCGACGAGATGCCGGGCCAGGCGGTTGGCCCGGGCGTTGAGCTCGGCGTACGACACCGTGACGTCGCCGTCCACCAGCGCGGTGTTGCCCGGCGTCCGGGCGGCCTGCGCCTCGAAGAGGGCGTTGAACGTGCCCTCGGGGA
>NZ_JAINZZ010000120.1 GCF_019890725.1 Actinacidiphila acidipaludis | reverse complement strand
TCGCCGCGCTCCTCACCGCGTACCGCGGTCACCATCGCGCTCACAGCAGATTCACTCCTCATCGGTAGAAGACGCCCGGCGCGATCGGCTCGCCGCCGCGTGCGGGAACACGCCCACGGGCTGTGACCGGCGAGCCGGCCGGAACAGATCCGCGGATCACAGGTAGAAGACGGCGCGGTACTCGGCCCAGCGCGCGGCCATCGCCCCGCCCGGCACGCGCCGTACGCCGGGCAGCAGGCTGTCCTCGCCGTCCAGCCCGTGGGCGAGCAGGTCGGGTTCCTCGACCCACACCCCGGAGCCGGACTCCAGCAGCACGTCCAGCCCCTTCCGCGGGTCGGTGACCGTGCTGAACACCGCTGTGCCGAGGCGCAGTTCGGGCGCCCGGGCGGCCGCCGCGGCGTACCCGACGGCCGGGCCGCGCAGCAGCACGTCCAGGCCGCCGAGATGGCGGTGGAAGAGGAAGGCGCAGTAGAGCGCGTCGGAGAACTGGGTCTCCACCGCGCCGCGGTAGGCGCGTTCGACGATCGCCAGGGACCGGCAGGAACGGACGGACGGCTCGGGCGGCTCGGACGGCCGGGACGGCTCGGGCGGCCGGGACGGTTCCGAAGGCTGGGAAGGCACGGGCTTCCCGGACGGGAGGGGCGCGGACACCGTCACATCACCCCCAGGTACAGCGTCTTGCCGGCGGCCGCCACGTGCTCGGCGTACTTCGCCGGCGCCCGGGTCGGCACCTGCCCGATGTGCGCGGCGGCGCCCCGGTCGTCACTGCAGAAGCGGCACGCGTACCAGTGCAGCCGGTCGGGAAAGGCCGCCAGCATGTCCTGCACGACCGCCGCCATCGACGGGTACGGGGTCGACCAGGCGGCCAGGTTGCGGGGCTTGCTGTCGCCGAGGGCGGTCTGCGTCAGCATGGTGGCGTAGCCGCAGGCCCACACCTGCACGGTCGCCCCGCCGTCCAGCAGCGCCTGCGTCAGCCGCAGGGCGCTGGTGACCAGATCGCTCTCGTAGGGCGCGCCCATCACCGTCAGCAGCACGTCCGTGCGCGGAACCGACGTCGGCATGTCAGTGCCACACCACCCTCACGTCCGGGTCGAGCACACGGGTGGACACCTCGGCCATGTCCACGATCCGCGCGTCCGGCAGCAGCCGGGAAGGGCGGAGGCCGCGCTGCGCCAGGGAGAAGTCGTCCACCAGGACCTCCACCCCGGCCCGCGCGGCCTCCTGGGCGCCGCCGTCCGCGTCACGGACGGCGGCGCCGACACCCTCCTGGATCAGCAGCAGCTGCACCGGGTGTCCCAGCAGGGCCAGGTCGCGGGCGTCGCGCAGGAACCCGGCGCACGCGCCCCCGGCCCAGGGGCCCTGACTCTCGATCAGCAGATGGGGCGTGCCGCCGGCCCGGGCGTCCTCTCGCGCTTCCTCGTTCACGAACCCGCCGTCCTCGGTCGCTCGTCACTTGGTGTCCGGCACGACGCGGCCGGCACGGTCAGCATCGCCGCACTGCGCGGCCGTTCCCAGGGCTGTTGCATGGACCTGCCACAGCGGCGACGCTGAGCGTGCCGGCCGCGGCCGGGCCCCGGGGACGGCGCCGGGGCCGTCCCCGGGAGACGATCAGGCCGGCACCGCGACGACGGGGAGCCGCGTCGCGCCGAGCATGTCGTTGGTGTCCAGGAAGGTGATCGGGCGGTCGCGGTCCACCCGCAGCTCGGTGAAGCGGTCCAGCAGCAGGTCGAACGCGATCCGGGCCTCCAGCCGGGCCAGCGGGGCGCCGATGCAGAAGTGGATGCCCTGGCCGAAGCCGTTGTGCCGGTTGGGGTCGCGGTCGATGTCGAAGCGGTCGGGGTCCTGCCAGTGCGCCCCGTCCCGGTTGGCCGACGACACCCAGATCTTCATGATCGAGCCGCCGGGCACGTACTCCCCGCCCAGCTCGGTGTCCTCCGCGACCATCCGCAGGAAGCTGCTGAACGACGGGCGCATCCGGACGATCTCCTCGATGGCCTTCGGTACCAGCGTCCGGTCGGCCCGCACCCGGGCCCACTCCTCGGGGTGGTGGTCGAAGGTGAGCACGATGTTGCTGATCAGCGCCGCCGTGGTGGTGATGCCGCCCATCAGCAGGACGCCGACGAAGCCCACGATCTCGTCGTCTGCCAGCCGGTCCCCCTCCAGCTCGGCGGCGATCAGCAGACTGATCAGGTCGTCCCGCGGCTCGGCCCGCCGCTTGGCGATCAGGTCGAAGATGTAGGCGTTGAGCGAACGCAGGTGCTTGGCCGCGTTGGTGAGGCCGTCCAGGCTGTTGCTGCCGACGTGCAGCAGCGACGCCCACTCGGCGAACCGGTCGACGTCCTCCAGCTCGGCGCCGAGGATGTCGGCGATCACCGTGACCGGGAAGGGGAAGGCGAACGACTCGGCGACGTCGAACCGCCGCTGCCCGGTGACCGCGTCGACCAGGCCGGTCGCGATCCCGGTCAGCTTCTCCTCGAGGCCGGCGATGTAGCGGGCGCTGAACACCTTCTGGACCAGCTGGCGGAACTGCCGGTGCCGCGGCTCGTCCATGGCCGCGATGTTCCCCTTGAAGAAGACGTCGTAGTCCTCCTGGGGCGGCGTGAGCGAGGAGAGGTCGTTGACGAACGTCTCGGGGTGCGTCATGACCTGGACGGCCTCGTCCCGCCCGAACACCGACCACAGCCCGGTCGTGGGGTCGAAGCTCACCGGCTCGGTCTCCCGCATCCGGGTCAGCCAGGCGAAGAACTCGGCCTGCGGTTCCGCGTCCCGCGGCAGGACCGTGCTGTCCCCGGCCGCCCCCGGCGCCGGACCGGCGCCGGCTGTCTCGGTCCCGTGCATCAGGCACTCTCCTCTGCGTCAGCGTCGATGTCCTGCAGCTTCTGCGCCAGGATCCGGCCGATCTCGGCGAGCGGTCCCGGCTTCATCAGGTCGGTGTGCTTGCGGTCGACCTCCCGCGTCTCGATCCGGCCGCCGACGTAGGGCCGCCAGGTGTCGGGCTTCGGGGAGATGTCGATCTTGTCGAGGGTCGCCACCACCAGGAGGATGTCGCCCTCGAAACGGGCCGGTGCGTAGGTGTTGAACATCTCGGCGTTGTTGGCGTAGATGCGGCTGATGGCGGCGATGTGCCGCTCCTCCAGCGTCGCCATGGCGCTGCCGAGCCGCTGCAGGACCTCGGTGACCCGGGCGTGCGTCAGCGGCGCCTTGCCGAGGTACCGGCGGTCGTAGCCGACCCAGTTGAGCAGGTCCGCCAGCACGTCCTGCTCGTCGATCGGCGGCATCCGCTGACCGGGATAGGTGTCCAGGATGCCGAGCAGGTCGACCCGCTCGCCCGTCTCCTGGAGCCGGGTGGCCATCGCGTGCGCGATCACCCCGCCCGCCGAGTACCCCACCAGGCGGTAGGGGCCGGACGGCTGCACCGCGCGGATCTGCTCCACGTAGTCGGCGGCCATCTGCGCGATGGTCTCCGGGATCTCCTCCTGCCGGTCCAGACCGCGCGCCTGCAGGCCGTACACCGGGTAGTCCTCGCCCAGATGACGGATCAGCCCCGAGTAGCACCAGCTCATCCCGCCGGCCGGGTGCACGCAGAACACCGGCGTCCGCGACCCGTACGGCTTCAGCGGCAGCAGCACGTCGAGAGCGCCGCCGCGCTCGGTGTCGTCGAGCAGGTGTTCGGACAGCGCCGCGGGTGTGGGCGCCTCGAAGAGGCTGCGGATGCTCAGTTCGACGCCGAACGTCGCCTGCACGCGCTGCAGCAGCCGGGTCGCGAGCAGCGAGTGCCCGCCCAGGTCGAAGAAGTTGTCGTCGATCGAGACCCGCTTGGCGTCCAGCACCTCGGCGAAGAGCTTGCACAGGATCTCTTCCTGCGGGGTGCGGGGGCCGCGGCTGGCGGTGCCGGTTGCCTGCGTCTGGGGTGCGGGCAGGGCTTTGGTGTCGAGTTTGCCGTTGACGGTGAGCGGGAGGCGGTCGAGGGTGACGAAGGCGGCCGGGACCATGTAGTCCGGCAGCGCCTGTCCCAGGTCCCGGCGCAGGTCCGCGGTGTCCGGCGTGGCCCCGGCGACCGGCACGACGTACGCCACCAGCCGCTTGTCGCCCGGTGCGTCCTCGCGGGCGATCACCGTGGCGTGGGCGATGCCGGGGAGGGCTTCCAGGGCGCTCTGGATTTCC
>NZ_JAINZZ010000012.1 GCF_019890725.1 Actinacidiphila acidipaludis | reverse complement strand
CCCGCCGGGCAACCCGCCTGGTCGGTCGTCCCGGAGAGCCGGGTCCGCGCTGTCTACTCGCGCGGGCCCGGCTCTTCGGGTCCCGCCGCCTTGCGCAGTCCCCGCACCACCTCGGCGCCGCCGCCGAGACCCGAGTCGGCCAGGGCACGGTGCAGTTCCTCGCCCGCCGTGCGGGCGGCGGCCATCAGCTCCTCGTACCGGGCGTCCTCGGTCTCCGTCCACGGCGGCAGGGCGGGCCCGGCCCACGGCCGCGCCGGGTCGGGCCCGGCGCCCTCGGACTGCGCGTCGCGATGGCGGCGGCCGTCCACGTCGCGGCGGTGCGCCTCGACGTCCGCCCATGCCTGGTCGCTTCGTCGTTGCAGCTCGACGAGGGCGTCGGGGAACTCCGGATCGGCCATGGCCGCATGCTACGACCGGGTGGTGACAGCCCTGCCCCGCCACGCCCCGGCCGGGAGGGACGGGCAGGACAGGCGGGGCAGGGCCGCCGGGAGCGGCCCGGAAGCGGCGGGTCAGCCGCGACCGGGGTGGAACGTCACCGATCCGCCGGCCGGGACGGTCACCGCGCGGCTCCACGCCCCGGCGACCACGGTCGTGGTGGTCCCGGCCCGGCCGCGCACCGTCACCCGGGTGACCCGGCCGGTGGTCCACGCCAGGTCCACGCTGAACCCGCCGCGCGCGCCGACGCCGGTGACGCTGCCCGAGGCCGCCCAGGCGGACGGCAGCGCGGGCAGCAGCTCGATCCGGCCCGGCCGCGACTGCACCAGCATCTCCACCATCGCCGACGGCGTGCCGAAGTTGGCGTCGATCTGGAACGTCGAACTGTCGCTGCCGAGCTGGTACATGTCGAACATGTTGATCCCGGTGCCGTTGCTGTGGGAGACCGACGGCTTCAGGACCGCGAGCACGAGCTGGTAGGCCTTGTCCGCGTTCTTCAGGCGTGCCCAGCACAGCGCCCGCCAGGCACTCCCCCAGCCGTAGCTGATCATGCCGCGCGCGGTCAGCAGCGCGGTGGCGCCCGCGATCAGGGACGGCGGCGAGTCCTGGAGGTTGATCCGGTCGCCGGGGAAGAGGCCGGCCAGCGGCGACAGATGGCGGTGAGTGGTGTCGCCGAGGTTGGCGTCGGTCATCCACTCCTCCAGCCAGCCGGTCGTGGCGCTGACCCGCGGCAGGTAGAGCCGGTCCTGCAGGCCGCCGATCACCCCGGCGTATCCGGCGTCCCGGCCCAGCACGGCGGCCGCCTCCCGGTAGTTGCGGAAGAGCTGCCAGACGAGTTCCTGGGCGTAGGTGATGCCGATGGCGTCGGTGGGTCCCTGCTCCGGCGACCAGTCGTGGTCGTCGACGAGGACCTGCCGGGTCGCGCCGGTGTCCGGGTCGGTGACCGTGGTGGTCACCAGCCGCGCCTCCCAGAACTGGCAGGCGCCCTTCAGCAGCGGGTAGATCCTGGCGAGATGGGCGGCGTCCTGGGTGTAGGCGTAGTGGTCGTAGAGCGCGTTCGACAGCCACGCGCCGCCCGCCGGGTGCCACCACCAGCCGTTGCCGCCGTAGGGGTTGGTGGAGATGGCGACCGTCCAGCCGGCCACCGTCCCCGAGGTGTTGCGGAAGCCGTTGCGGGGGTCCTGGAACAGCCGGGTCGTCGCGTCCTGCCAGGACGGGAGCTGGCTCAGGCAGTAGTCGGTGAACGCGTCGAAGCAGTCCGGCAGTCCGGCCCGGTCGGGCAGCCAGTAGTTCATCTGGATGTTGATGTCGGTGTGGTAGTCCGCCATCCACGCCGGGTCGTCGCGGTCGAGCCACAGGCCCTGGAGGTTCAGCGGGAGACTGCCGCGTGATCCGCAGATCAGCAGGTACCGGCCGAACTGCAGGTACGAAGCCTCGAGTTCGGGGTCGGCAGCCGCGCCGGGGGTGGCACGGGCGGTGAGCCGGGCCGCGGTGTCCATGGCCCGCTGGGCGTCGGTGGAGGTGCCGAGGTCCACGGTCATGGTCCGCTGCAGCCGCTGGTAGTCGGCGACATGGGTGGCCAGCAGGGCGGCACCGGCCACGCCGGCGGCCGCCGCGGCCTTGCCGCGGGACAGGGCCAGCGGGTCGGCGGCCGGGTTCATGAAGCCCGTCGCGGCGTCCGGCGCGTAGCTGGTCCCGCCGCTGAGGACGAGGACCACCTCGCGGCAGCCGGTGAAGGTCACCGTGTCGCCGGAGACCGTGACATCGCCGCCGCGGCCGACGGCCCGCGCCACGGCCGCGTAGCGCAGGCCGTTGGCGAGCGTCGCCGTGAACGCGGTGGCCCGGCCGTCCGGTTCGGCGGCGGACGTCTCGCCGCGGGTGCCGTTCAGCGACAGCGATCCCGTGTAGGCGCCGCCGCCGCTCTGGGTGAGCCGGACGACCACCACGTCGTCGGGGTGGCTGGCGTACGTCTCGCGGTGGTAGGTGACGCCGCCGACCCGGTAGCTGGTCGTCACCAGGCCGTTGCTGAGGTCGAGCGTCCGGCGGTAGCCGCTGACGGCGTCCGCGGTGTGCGCGGGCAGGTCGAGGTAGGCCTTCGCCAGCAGCCCGAAGGTGCCGAACCCCGTGGAGTCGTACGGGAACTGGCCGTCCGAACCGAGGACGGCGTTGGCGCCGCCGGTCCACAGGGTGACGTCGGTGAGGTAGAAGGCGTCCCGCGCGGGGTCCCCGGTGGTCAGCGCGCCGAGCCGGCCGTTGCCGAGCGGGAGGCCCTGCTCGATGATGAGCTGCTCGGTGCCGGGTGTGCCGTACCAGAGGGTGACGGCCTGGTCCTGGGGCACCAGGTGGGCCGCGTGCGGGCGTTGGTCCGGGCCGGGTGCGGCGGCGGCCGACGCGGTGAACTCGGGCAGGGCGGACAGCGCGAGCAGGGCGCCCAGCGAACCGGCGCCGCGCAGCGCGGCCCGGCGCGTGAGCCCGGCGCGGTCGGCGGCTGCCTCCCCCTGGTGGGCGCCGCCCGGGTGGCTGCCGGGGGTGTCGCGGTCGGACGGCCGGTACGGCGGGGTCGCTCCGGGCACGGGCATGCGGAACTCCGTTCGTGGGCGCGGTACGGCCACCAAGAAATGGCCACAGCACAGCAACAGATCCGATGTCTGATGCTCCTGGGGCTGTTCGAGGGTGTCAAGACTTGTGCACATGCCCGGCCGATCACACAGGATCACACAGGATGGCGCGGCAGTTGAGCAGTGTTGACGCGGGAAGTGGCCCTTTGGTCTGCCTTTCGGAGCGAACAGCAAGAAAGGCCACAGGAAGGGAGATCCGATGTTTCAACGTCGGAAGCGGGCTCGTCCGCGCGTCCCGGGCGCCTCGGGGAGCCCAGGGTCGTCCCTTTCCTCGGCCCGGACGTCCGCGGCACGGCTCGATCGCGACCCCCACCAGGCGCACTTGAGTCCGGCTCTGCCTACCTGGCGTAATCTTGGCCTGGACGTTGCCCTGGGCAAGTAAGAAGCCCCGGGCCGCGCAGGGCCGCGAGGGCCTGACGCATCCGGGCACCAGGAGGACACGGCTCCATGACAGCTGCAGCAGACGCCGCGCCGGCCGGCATCGACAAGGCACCACCGACGGGTTATTCGCATCGCCAGATCATGGTGATCCTCTCGGGACTGCTGCTGGGCATGTTCCTGGCGGCGCTCGACCAGACCGTGGTCTCGACGGCGATCTACCGCATAGGTGAGAGCCTCAACGGGCTCACCGCGCAGGCGTGGGTGACCACGGCCTTCCTGATCACCTCGACCATCGCCACCCCGCTCTACGGCAAGCTGTCCGACCAGTACGGCCGCAAGCCCTTCTTCCTCTTCGCCATCGCGGTGTTCATCGTCGGCTCGGCGCTGTGCATGCTCTCCACCTCGATGTACATGCTGGCCGCCTTCCGGGCGTTCCAGGGCATCGGCGCGGGCGGTCTGTTCTCGCTGGCGCTGGCGATCATCGGCGACATCATCCCGCCGCGTGAACGGGCCAGGTACCAGGGGTACTTCATGGCCACGTTCGCCACCTCCAGCGTGCTCGGGCCGGTGATCGGCGGTGCGCTGGCCGGCCAGGACCAGCTCCTGGGCATCGACGGCTGGCGCTGGATCTTCCTGATCAACGTGCCGATCGGCATCGTTGCGATGGCCGTGGTGGCCAAGGTGCTGCACGTCCACCAGGAGCGCCGCCCGCACCGCATCGACTACCCCGGCGCGGTCGCGCTGATGATCGCGCTGGTGCCGCTGCTGATCGTGGCCGAGCAGGGCCGCGAGTGGGGCTGGGGCAGCGTGACCTCGCTCCTCTGCTACGGCATCGGCGTCGTCGGCACCGTCCTCTTCCTCGTCTTCGAGCGCAAGGCGGGCGACGAGGCTCTGCTGCCCATGCGGCTGTTCCGCAACGGCGTGTTCTCGGTCGGCTCGGCGCAGTCGGCGATCATCGGTATCGGCATGTTCGGCGGCATCACGCTGATCCCGCTGTACCTGCAGCTCGTCAAGGGCAACTCGCCCACCAAGGCGGGTCTGCTGACCCTGCCGCTGATGCTGGGGATCATGGTCTTCTCGATGGTGTCCGGCCAGGTCACCTCGAAGACCGGCCGCTACAAGATCTTCCCGGTGATCGGCTGTCTGCTGCTGGTCGCGGGCATGCTGATGCTGTGGCAGCTGTCCGCCGACAGCAGCCTGTTCTACATCGACCTGGCCATGTTCGTGGTCGGCGCCGGTCTGGGCCTGAACATGCAGACCCTGGTGCTGGCGATGCAGAACGCCGTGCCGCCGCGGGACATCGGCGTGGCGACCTCGTCGGCGACCTTCTTCCGCCAGATGGGCGGCACGCTCGGCGTCGCGGTCTTCCTGTCGATCGTCTACTCCGTGGTGGGCGGCAAGATCGGCTCGGCCTTCGCCGAGGCCCGCGGCACCGCCGCGTTCCAGCAGGCCGCGCAGGCGCACCCGGACCAGGTGAAGATCCTCTCGGCGGCGTCGGGCGGCAACTCCGGCTCGCTCAACGACACGTCGTTCCTCAAGCGGCTCGACCCGGCGCTCGCCCACCCGTTCAAGACCGGCTTCACCGACGCGATCAACGTGGCCTTCCTGGTCGGCGCGGGCGTCCTGGTCCTGGCGTTCGTCCTCGCGCTGATGATCAAGGAGGTCCCGCTGCGCACCACCGCCGCGGCCTTCGCCGACAAGGAGGAGGCCACGGCGGGCAGCGCCACCGGGTCCGACGCCGTGCAGCCGTAGGCAGCAGGTGAGCCTGTCACACAGAGGCGACGGCTCGCGGGTCGTCGTCGCCGGACTCGACGGTTCCGACACCTCCTGGCGCGCGGTCGCCTACGCCGTGGGCCTGGCCCGCCGCCAGGACGCGCTGCTCGTCCTGGTCCACGTGCTCCCCGCCCACCCGGTCGCCATGCTGGCCGGCGCCGCCTGGATGCTCGCCGGCACTGACCTGTCGGCGGCGGGCGAGCTGCGGCGCCGGGTGGCGGCGGGCCTGGGCTGCATGGCCGAGGCGCGGACGCTGCGCTGGGAGTACGAGGTCCTGCCGGTCGGCGACCCGGTGGCCGGCATAGCGCAGGTCGCCGAGGAGCGGCGTGCCGACACGGTCGTGGTGGGCGCCTCGCACACCCTGGGTCACCGCCTGTGGGGCGCCACCGGCACCCGCCTGGTCAAGGCCGGCCGCTGGCCGGTGGTCGTCGTCCCCTGACGGGTGCGGCCGCCGACTCGCGCGGTCGCCCGCCGGCGGTCAGGCGGCGCGCTGGATCGCGACCATCGCCACGTCGTCGGTCAGCTGCTCCGCCGCGTACGCGAGCAGGTCGTCGTGCAGGTGCCGCAGCAGCACGTCGGGGGTGTCGGCGGACCAGGAGCAGAGCCGGTCGGCGAGCGGGTAGAAGACACCGCCCTCGTCGCGGGTCTCGGTGACGCCGTCGGTGTAGAGCAGCAGGATGTCGCCGGGCTCCATCGGATAGGTGTCCACGTCGTGCCGCTCCTCGCCGATGTCGCCGAGCCCGAGCGGGAGCGCGGGGACCTCCGGCATCAGTCGCCGCACGGTGCTGTCGCGCACCAGCAGCGGCGGCGGATGCCCGCAGTTGGCGATCCGCAGCCGCGTGCACCCGGCGGCCACGTCGACCAGCACGGCGGTGACGAATCCCTCCAGCGTGCGCGGCCCGCTGCGTGGCGCGGTCCGCACCCCGTCGGGAGCGGGCAGCGCGCTCTCCGCGGCGTCGGCGAGGTCCTCGCGCAGCCGTTTGTCCAGGTAGCAGGGCAGGTCCGGCAGGTCGACGCTGCGGCGGGCGGCCCGCCGGAAGCCGGCCAGCAGGAAGTTCGCCACCTCGACGGCGGCCATGCCCTTGCCCTGGACGTCGCCGACCATCAGCCGGGCGTCGCCGTTGTCGAGCACGGTCGCCGCGTACAGGTCGCCGCCGATGGCCGCCTCCTCCTCGGCCGCCATGTAGAGCGAGGCCAGGGTGAGCGGGCCGAGCCGGCCGGGCAGCGGGCGCAGCAGCAGCTGCTGGGCGGCGGTGGCCACCCAGCGGACCTGGGCGAGCTGGCGCTCACGTCTGACCCGCAGCGCGGACCCGGCGACGGCGCCCACGCCGATCAGCACGACGGTGGCCATCACGACCGGGAAGTTCGTCGTGTCGAACTGGTGGTTGTTCTGCGCCGCCAGCACCACGCAGACCATGGTCACGACCGTGATGACCAGTATCTGGCCGGGCCCGAGGAACACCGCGCACAGCGCGGGCACCGCGATCATCAGGCCGCCGATCCGGATCGCGGTCCCGCCGGCCAGGTCCGCGCTCAGCAGGACGGCGACGACGGCGAGCGGTGCAGCGAGCCGCCCCCACGGGGACCGCAGCGCCCGCGACATCCGGGACCGCCCTGGAGAGCCCATCGCCTCCATGACACAAAGTTACCGTGCGGCGCTCCGCCCCACCTGTCCTGCGGCGCGGGAACGACGCGGTGACCGTCCGCCGGTGACCGTCCGCGTGACTCCCGTCACACAGGGAGTGTGCGCGGCGTCCGCAGCGTCCTGGAGGGCCACCGGGCCGCAGATCCGCCCGACGAAGGGTGCCAGGACGCCGAGCAGTTCGTCCGTGGCCAGGGCGTCCCCCCGCTGGGCACGGCGGACCAGCGCGGCGAGTTCCGCCGGTTCCGCCGGTTCCCGTCCGTCCGCCCGTCCCCCGGTCACCTCACCGCTCCCCCCCGACGGGGAGACTCTAGGGGCCGACGGTGCGCGGGGACACCGGTGTCCGTCCTCCCGGCGCCGGCCCGCCGCCCCCGCGCGGAGGGTTCGCCATACTCTCAGGACCAGGGGACCAGCGGTGCGCGGGCTCCGCGGCAGGCGAGGGCAGAGGCATGGAGCGGGGACCGGGGACGGAAGCGGGCAGGACGCTGGCCGACATCGCCCGACAGGCGGGGGTGTCGGTCTCCACCGTCTCCAAGGTGCTGCACGACCGCTCCGACGTGGCCTCCCGCACCCGGGCGAAGGTGCAGCGGCTGCTGGAGCAGCACGGGTACCTCGCCCGCTCCCGGCCGGGCGCCACCGCGCTCGCCCCGGGCGGTCTGCTGGACTTCGTCATCAAGGACCTGGAGGGTCCGTGGGCGGTGGAGCTCATCCGCGGGGCGGAGGAGGCGCTGCACGCCGTCGGCATGGGCATCGTGGTCTCGGCGGCGCGCGAGCGCGGCGGTCCGTCGGCCGGGCGCTGGCTGGACTCGCTGGCCACCCGCAGGACCCGCGGGGCGATCCTGGTCGTCCCCGAACTCCGCGAGTCCGACCACGCGGAACTGCGCCGGCTCGGGGTGCCCTACGCGCTCATCGCGCCGGTGGAGGAGCCGCCGTCCGGGGTGCCGTGGGTCGGAGCCACCAACTGGCCCGGCGGGCTGGCCGCCACCCGCCATCTGATCCGGCTCGGCCACCGCAGGATCGCGGTGATCGGCGGGCCGCCGGACCGGCTGTCCTCCCGGGCCCGCGTCGACGGCTACCGCTCGGCGCTGGAGGAGGGCGGTCTGCCGTTCGACCGGGAACTGGTCCGCTACGGCGACTTCCGGCACGAGCCCGCCTACCACCACGCCCTGGAGCTGCTGCGGCTCCCCGAACGGCCCACCGCGATCTTCGCCGGCAGCGACCAGCAGGCGCTCAGCACCTACCGGGCCGCCGCCGCCCTGGGCCTGCGGGTGCCGCAGGACGTGAGCGTGGTCGGCTTCGACGACCTGCCCTTCGCCGACTGGGTGACGCCGCGGCTCACCACGGTCAGCACCCCGCTGCCCGAGATGGCCGCGGTCGCCGCCCGGATGGTGCTGCGCCTCCTCGGCGGGCAGCGGCCGGAGACGACGCGGGTGGAGGTGGCCGGAGAGCTGGTGGTCCGCGACAGCACCGCGCCGCCCGCACAACCCTGAGGTCCCGCGGGCCGGCGCGTCACCAGGCCGCGGGGCGGGCGGTCACCAGGCGGAAGCCCGGGCGGTCACCAGGCGGAGGGCGCGTAGTCCTTCAGGAAGCAGCCGTAGAGGTCCTCGCCGAGCTCGCCGCGCACGATCGGGTCGTAGACCCGCGCCGCGCCGTCGACGAGGTCCAGCGGCGCGTGGAAGCCCTCGGCGGCCAGCCGGACCTTGTCCGGGTGCGGGCGCTCGTCGGTGATCCAGCCGGTGTCCACGGCCGTCATCAGGATGCCGTCGGTCTCCAGCATCTCCTGGGCGCTGGTGCGGGTCAGCATGTTCAGCGCGGCCTTGGCCATGTTCGTGTGCGGGTGCCCCGCGCCCTTGTAGCCCCGGCTGAACTGACCTTCCATGGCCGAGACGTTGACCACGTACTTGCGCCGCGCCGGGGACGCGGCCATCGACGGGCGCAGCCGGCTCACCAGTACGAACGGCGCGGTCACGTTGCACAGCTGCACTTCGAGCAGCTCGACCGGGTCGACCTCGCTGACGGTCTGCACCCAGGTGTTGGTGGCGTCGAGGTCGGGTACCAGGCCGCCCGCGTCGATGGCGGTGCCCGCCTCGATCCGGGCGATGGTCGCCGAGCCGGTCACCAGGGCCAGCTCGGTGACGTCCTGCGCGGTGAGACCGTGGCGGCGCGGCGCGGGCAGCGCGGGGGCCGCGGGGGCGCCCGAGCCGAAGGCGCCGAAGATCTCGCGGGCGGGGAGGGCCCCGGCCGGCAGCGGCGCGGACTCGGCGGCCACCAGCTCGCTGTAGGCCTGCGGCGAACGGCGCACCGTCTGGGCCGCGTTGTTGATCAGGATGTCCAGCGGTCCTTCGGCGGCCACGGAGTCGGCGAGCGCGACCACCTGGGCGGGGTCGCGCAGGTCTATGCCGACCACCTTGAGGCGGTGGATCCAGTCGGCGCTGTCCGGCATGGCCTTGAAGCGGCGGACCGCGTCGTTCGGGAAGCGCGTGGTGATCGTGGTGTGGGCGCCGTCACGCAGCAGCCGCAGGGCTATGTACATGCCGATCTTGGCGCGCCCGCCGGTGAGCAGGGCGTGGCGGCCGCTCAGGTCGGTGCGCGCGTCGCGGCGGGCGCGGTTCTCCTGGGCGCACGGCTGGCAGAGCTGGTGGTAGAAGGCGTCCACCTCGACGTAGCGGCTCTTGCAGATGTAGCAGGACCGCGGGCGCTGCAGGATGCCGGCGATCTGCGTGGTCACCGAGGTGGTGAGCTGCAGGCCGCGGGTCTCGTCGTCGATGCGGTCGGCGGCGCCGGTCGCCGTGGCCTCGGTCACCGTCCTGTCGTGCGCGGTCTTGGCGGCGCGGCGCTCCTGGCGGCGGCGCTGCTTCACCATCCGGTAGATGCCCGCCGTGGCGCGCCGAACGGCGATGGCGTCGGGGTGGTCGACCGGCAGGTCGTCGAGTTCGGCCAGGACGGACAGGCAGATCTCCATCCGGGCCGGGTCGATCCCGGGCACGTCCGCGTCGCCGATCCCGGTCAGACCCGTGAAGGGGTGCTCCTCCGGCCCGAGCTCGTGCACGTTCTGTGTGGTCGCCGTCATCCCGCTGCTGCTCTCTCCGTTGCTCCCCCGTACCTTGGGCGAACCCTACGTTTGTACGCCCGGCTCCTCCAAACCCGTTCCGTACCGGTCCCGGCGGTACCCTCGGGGCGTTTCCGCTGATCCCCGGCGACCGAAGGAGATCCAGTGAGCGCCGTGAACCCGTTCGCCGTACCCGAGGGCTCCCTGTTCGGGCCGGACAACCTGCCGTACGGCGTGTTCAGCACGCCCGGCGGCCCGCGGCGGCTCGGCGTCGCCTACGGCGACCACGTGCTGGACGTGGGCGCGGCCGCGCGGGCCACCGGGGTGGCGGGCGAGCTCGCCGGGCTCCTGGAGGCCCCGGCGCTCAACCCGCTGCTGGCCGCCGGCCGTCCGGCGTGGCGGCAGGCGCGCACCGCGATCACCGGCTGGCTCACCGAGCAGGAGCACCGGGCGGCCGTCGCGCCGTCGATGATCCCCCGCGCCGAGGTGCGGCTCCATCTGCCGTTCGAGGTCGCGGACTACGTCGACTTCTACGCCTCCGAGCACCACGCGTCGAACCTCGGCCGGATCTTCCGGCCCGGCTCCGAACCGCTCACCCCGAACTGGAAGCACCTGCCGATCGGCTACCACGGCCGCTCGGGCACGGTCGTGGTGTCCGGCACACCGGTCGTCCGGCCGTGCGGGCAGCGCAAGGCACCCGCGGACCCGGCGCCGGACTACGGGCCCTCGCGCCGGCTCGACATCGAGGCGGAGCTGGGGTTCGTGGTCGGCACGCCGTCCCCGATGGGCAGCCGGGTCGCGCTGCACGACGCGGACCGGCACGTGTTCGGGGTGTGCCTGGTCAACGACTGGTCGGCGCGCGACCTGCAGGCGTGGGAGTACGTGCCGCTCGGCCCGTTCCTCGGCAAGTCGTTCGCGACGTCGGTCTCCCCGTGGGTGGTGCCGCTGGACGCCCTCGCCCACGCCCGCACCGAGCCCCCGGCCCGGGACACCGAACCGCTCCCCTATCTCGACGACCGCGCCGCGCAGCCGTACGGCCTGGACATCACGCTGGAGGTCCGGCTCAACGGCCGGCTGGTCTCCCGGCCCCCCTTCGCGGCCATGTACTGGACCTACGCGCAGATGCTGGCGCACATGACGGTGAACGGCGCGAGCCTGCGCACCGGCGACCTCTTCGCGTCCGGCACCATCAGCGGACCGGAGCGGGACACCCGCGGCGCCCTGATCGAGCTCACCTGGAACGGCGAGGACCCGCTCGACCTCGGCGACGGCACGGCCCGCGCCTTCCTGGAGGACGGCGACGAGGTGACCATCACCGCTTCGGCCCCCGGCCCGGCCGGCGCCCGCATCGGCCTCGGCGAGGTCACCGGCACCATCGCCCCGTCCCACTGACGGGCGGGTCCCGGCCCGGAACGGCCGGTCCGCGGGGCGGGTGGTACCTGGGCGGACCGCCTCCGCCGGCGGGCGGCCCCGCGGGAGGCGTCGGATACTGGGCGAGGCCCGCAGTCCCCCGCGTTCCAGGAGCCGTTCATGATCCGGCGTCCCTCGGCCGACGACAGTGCATCCGGCGCCCTGCGCCGCAGGTCCGTCCTGCTCGCGGCGGCGCTCGCCGGCGCAGGGCTCGCGGGCGCAGGGGTCTCCAGGTGCTCGGGCGGCGGCACCGCGTCGTCCTCCACCAACGCCCCCACCTCGCCCGAGGGGCAGCCGCCCGGCGCGGCCAGTCCCGTCCCGACACTGCCGGCCCCGGTGCTCTGGCAGCCGGGTCCCGGCGAGATCGAGCCCGCCGCCAAGGTCGCCGCGGTCCGGCTGGTCGAGGCGTTCGGCACGTGGCCGGCCGGGAAGGGCGGTGTGGCCGACCGCGCGGCGCGGGCCCGGGCGCTCGGCATCCCGGCGGCGAGGGCGGCCATGCTGGCGACGCAGACGGGCTCGCTCACCCCGCCCGCCGACGCGGCGGTGGTGCGGGTGATCGACGCGCAGTACGGCGGCATCCTCTCCGACTCGGCGAGCGTCCTGGTGGTGTGCTCCCAGACCACCAGGACCGGGTCGACCATCAGCGACGGCGGCACCACGGTGGACGTCCGCCTGTCACGCACATCGGCGGGCTGGGAGGTCACCGCGCTGCACCCCGCGCGGCCGGGGCCCGCACGGCCCCTCGACGCCACGCAGCGCAAGGTGCTGGCCGACGCGCGGATCCAGCTTCCGCCCGCGGCGGCGGCGGACGTCCGCAGCGGGCTGGTGCACACGGAGGTGCTGGACGCGATGCTGCGGCTGGCAGGTACGTACCGGATGTCCGTCAGCGTCGTGCGGTCCGGGCATCCGCTGGACGTCTTCGGTACGGATCGGCCCAGCGATCATCCGCTGGGGCGGGCGTTCGACGTGTGGCGCATCGACGGGCACCCCGTCGTCGATCCCGCGACGTCGCGGGCCCTGATCACGGCGTTCATGCGGGCGGCGGCCGCGGCGGGGGCCGACAACGTCGGCGGGCCGGTCCAGTTGTCCGGGGGTACGGTCCCGAACCAGTTCTTCTCCGACCCCACCCATCACGACCACGTCCACATCGGCTTCCACGCATAGGTCTTTTTTTCCGGGGTTGCCCTGCCCCTCGCGGTCCCTTGCCGCCCCCGGCCGGGCTCGCGCCCCCGGCTTCCGGGCTGCCCCGCGGCGCGAGCAACCACCCACCGGGCGGAGGACGGCGACGGCGGTCCGGGGGCAGCCCGGAAGACGAAGGGGCGCGCGGGGCGGCGGCCCGGGGTCAATACGGGGCAGGGGCCCGGGCACTGGCCATCATGCCCGGTATGATCACTCTCACCTATTCCGCCGCGTTCATCACCTTCTTCTCGGTGATCGGCCCGCCGAAGGTGCTCCTCGCCTTCGCGAGCCTGGCGCAGCACCACTCGCGTGACCAGCTGCGGACCATCGCGCTGATCTCGTCGGCCGGGGCCGTGCTGGTGGGGGTCGTCGCCGGTTTCGCCTCGCCGTGGCTGCTGGAGCTGTTCCACATCTCGACGGCCGCGCTCGCCCTGGCCGGCGGGATCATCTTCTTCCTCTACGCCGTCGGGCTGGTGCTCGGCCTGCACATCGGCGGCATGGAGGGCGACACGGACACCCCGGACCTGACCAGCGGCGTCCGGGAGCTGCTCATGCCGTACGTGGTCAGCCCGCTGGCGCTGACCGCCGTGCTGATCGAGGCGGCCGAGCGGGACGCGTGGAGCTGGCGTTCGACGGTGGTGGGGGCGTACGTCTCGGTCATCGCCGTCGACCTGCTGTGCGTGCTCATCCTCGGCGGCCTGCTGCAGCGGACCCACCACACCGCCATCGAGCTGCTCGCCCGCCTCATCGGGCTGCTGCTCGCGGCCGTCGGGGTGGATCTCTTCCTCGACGGGCTCTTCGAGCTGGGCGTCACCGCGCTGGCGCATCGCTGAGCCGCGCCGATGGCCGAGGCGGGGGCCTTCGCCGGACGGACGGACGTCCGTGCGATGCTGATTCCGGGTCCGGAAGCAAGGGAACGCGCAGCACGATGAGAGGCACGACCGCGGCACGGCGGCGTATCGCCGCGTTCTGGGACCGGTATTCGGCCTCCGATCCGGGGCTGCTGCGGCTGACGGCCGGGCTGCGGACGGTCGGGGCGATCGGGCTGACGCTGCTCTCGCTGGCCCTGATGAGCGTTCCGGTGCCGCAGATGGTGGCCGGGGCCATCACCGCGATGGTGTCGACGTTCGCGATCCGCGACAAGGCGGTGCGGGACCAGGCGGTCACCCTGGCGCTGGGCCTGCCGGCGGCGCTGCTGTCGGTGACGCTCGGCGCGCTGCTCAACCCGCACATCGTGGTCGGCGACATCTTCTTCATCCTGCTGATCTTCGGCGCGGCCTACGCCCGCCGCTTCGGCGAACGCGGCACCGCGCTCGGGGTGATCAGCTTCCAGGTGTACTTCGTGTCGTTGTTCGTGCACGCCACGCCCGCCACCCTGGGGAAGCTCTGCCTGACCGTCGCCGTCGCGTTCGCGGCCAGCGCGCTGCTGCGCTTCCTGCTGGTGCCGGCGCGCCCGGAGCAGTCCCTGGCGCGGCTGCGGCAGGCGTTCCGCGCCCGTATCGCCCAGCTCTTCGGCTCGCAGCTCGCGTTCCTCGACGCCGACGCGGACGAGCGGGAGGACGCCATCGCCGACATACGGCGGGACACCGCGCGCCTCCACGAGACCGCGCTGATGATCCAGGCCGGCATGGAGGAGGGCATCGAGGAGGAGCGGACCGCGGAGCTGCTGCAGCGGCGGGTCGCCGCGGCCGAGATCGCCGCGGAGCGTCTGGGCATCCTGCTGATCAACGCCCGCAGTGACGAGCGGGCCGACACGCTCACCCTGCACCTGCCCGACGTTCCCCTCCCGGCGATCGTGCGGCGCGCGGACGACGACGTGTTCGCCCTGCTGCGGTCCGAGGTGAGCGCGCTGCGGCTGCTGGTCACCCGGCTGGCGACCGACGGCCGCGGCGCGGGCGTCGCGCAGGTGCGCAACCGGCTGCTGGGCTACCGCGACGACGAGAACCTGCCGCGCGGGTCCACCGCCGTGCAGGACGCGTTCCGCGGTATCGGCGAAGCAGCGCGGTCCGTGCTCGGACTGCGGCTGGCGCTGGGCGACGAGGGCGACACCTCCGACGACAGTCCGGAGACATCGCGCTCCCGTGAGGAGATCGAGGCGGAGGACGCGTCGCTGATCGGCGACGCCGCGGTCGCCGAGGAGCCGACGGGGCTTCGGCGCGGCACCACGCGTGCGGCGCTGCAGGTGGCGGCCGGCTCCGCGCTGGCCATCGCGGGCGGCGAGTTCCTGTCCACGCAGCGCTGGTACTGGGCGGTGCTGACCTGCTGGGTGGTGTTCCTCAACACCTCCTCCACGGGCGAGATCCTGGTCCGCGGGTACCGGCGGCTGGTGGGCACGATGGGCGGCGTGGTCGCGGGCGTGCTGCTGGCCGGGCTGGTCGGCCGGCACACCTGGACGGCGTTCGCGCTGGTCCTGGTGCTGATCTTCCTGATGTTCTTCACCGCGCCGATCTCCTACGCGCTGATGTCGTTCTTCGTCACCGCGATGCTGGGCCTGCTCTACACGCTGCTGCACACCTACAGCGCCTCGGTGCTGGTGCTGCGGATCGAGGAGACGGCGCTGGGCACCGCCTGCGGGGTGATCGCGGCCGTGCTGGTCCTCCCGGTCCGCACGGGCCTGCGCACCGACCAGCAGCTGATGACCGTGCTGGCCAGGCTCCGGGACGTGGCGACGGCGGCGGTCGGGCAGCTCAGCGGCGGGCCCGCGGTGGACCTGGTCGACATGGCCCGCGACCTGGACACCGCGCTGGACGACCTGCGCCGCTCGGCCGGGCCCCTCACCCACCCCTTCACCCCGCTGCGGGTCCGGCGCCGCACCGCGCAGTACGTGGTGGCGCTGCTGGAGACCTGCGCGTACCACGTGCGGTCGCTGGCGGCGACGGCCGAACTCGTCCCGTTCAGCCGCAGCGTGGCCGCCGATCCACGGCTGGCGGCGGTCGGCCTGCGGCTGGAGCACAATCTCGACGTGCTCATCGAGACCATCGGCACGCACGACGGCAAGGGCCCGGGCAAGCAGGCCGCCACGGCCGCCGCCGACGACCAGGACGGGAAGCCGGCGGAGGTCCAGACCGGGCCCAGCATCGCCTCCATGCTGGAGGGATCGGGTCCGGCGGTGGTGCCGTCCCAGACGGTCACCTTCCGCGTCCTGCGCCATCTGCAGCGCCTGGACGAGAGCGTGGTGGCCCTGGCCCGGCCGCTCGCGGCGCCGGTGGCGGCGGCACCCGGCACCGCGGGTCCGGCCGGCAGCACCCGCGTCCCGCCCAACCGGGTGTGAGGGACGGCGGGGACGGGCGCCGCGCAGCCGTCCGGGTCCCGCGCGGCGCGTGCGGGCAGGTCCGGTACCGGTGCCGCGCGGTGCGGGTGGTTGCATGAGCGGGCAGGGAACTGGCAAGTGACGACCGTGTGCTGACGAAGGGGATCCGTGCTCAACGCGACAGCCGCAGAGGCCCTGTCCGCCGTCCTGCTGCTCCTGGTGCTGGCTTTCGCCGTGGTGCGGCCGTTCGGCTGGCCGGAGGCGGTCGTGGCGGTGCCCGCGGCGGTGGTGGTGCTGGCCACCGGGGCGATCTCGCCCGCCCACGCGCGCGCCGAGGCGGAGCAGCTCGGGCCGGTCATCGGCTTTCTCGCGGCCGTTCTGGTGCTGGCCCAACTGTGCGACGAGGAGGGCCTGTTCAGCACCTGCGGGGCCTGGATGGCGCGTGGCGCCGCGGGCAGCCCGCGGCGCCTGCTGGTGCAGGTGTTCGCGGTCGCCTCGGTGATCACCGCGGTCCTCAGCCTGGACGCCACGATCGTGCTGCTGACCCCGGTGGTGTTCGCGACGGCCGCCCGGCTCGGCGCCCGGCCCCGCCCGCACGTCTACGCCTGCACCCACCTGTCGAACACCGCGTCCCTGCTGCTGCCCGTCTCCAATCTGACGAACCTGCTGGCGCTGGACGCCACGGGGCTGACGTTCACCCGGTTCGCGGGCCTGATGGCGCTGCCCTGGCTGCTGGCGATCGGCACCGAGTACGTGGTGCTGCGGCGGTTCTTCGCCACCGATCTGGGCGTCGGGGCGCGTCAGCAGCACACCGGACCGGCGCCGCGGCCGCCGGTCTTCGCCCTGGTGACGGTCTGCTGCACCCTCGCCGGGTTCGCCGTCGCCTCGACCATGGGGGTCAATCCCGCCTGGGCGGCGTTCGCGGGGGCCGCGGTGCTGGCCGTGCGGGCGCTGATCCGGCGCAGGACCACGCCGGTCGCGCTGGTCCGCGCCGCGTCCGTCCCGTTCCTGGCGTTCGTGCTGGCGCTGGGCATCGTGGTGCGGGCCCTGGTGGACAACGGCCTGGGGTCCGGACTCGGCCATCTGGTGCCGGGCGGCACCGGGTTGACGGACCTGCTGGCGATCGCGGGCCTGGCCGCCGTGCTGGCCAACCTGATCAACAACCTCCCGGCGGTGCTGGTCCTGCTGCCGCTGACCGCGCCGAACGGCTCGGCCGCGGTGCTGGCCGTGCTGCTCGGCGTCAACATCGGGCCGAATCTCACCTACGCCGGGTCGTTGGCGACACTGCTGTGGCGGCGTATCGTCCGCGAGCACGAAACCGACGTGGACCTCGGGGAGTTCACCCGGCTGGGCCTGCTCGCCGTGCCTGCCACCCTGCTCGTGGCGGTCCTGGCACTGTGGGTGTCGTCCACCGTGATCGGCGGCTGATCGGAGGCAGACCGGAATGACGCGCGTCGTCGCCTGGATCGTCGAGGGCACCTGGCCCTCGTGTGTCGACACCGCCCGGGCGCACGCGCCGGACGATGCCGAGATCGTGCTGCTGCACGTGCCCGATCCGGAGGTGCCCGCGGCCGCCCACGCGGCCTTCGCCGGCCTGCTCGGCCGCGGCGGGCGCCCGGCCCGCGACCCGGGCACCTCGCTGGAGCAGGAGGCCGTCGGCTTCGGTGAGCGGCTGCTGCAGGACGCCGCCGGGCGCCTGGGCCGGCCCTGTACCCGGCGGCAGCGCACCGGCCGCATCGAGCGGGAGGTGGTCGCCGAGGCGGAGGGCGCCGACCTGCTGGTGCTGGCCCGCGACGGCGACCGCAGCAGGCTCGGCCCGCACAGCCTGGGCCCGCACAGCCGCTTCGTCGTGGACCACGCACCCTGTCCGGTCCTGCTGGTGTGGCCCGACACCCCGCCGGGCACCGACACGATGCCGCCTCCCCCGCCGCACCACCACCCGCGGCCCTGACGGCCGGCCGCCGTCACCTGCCGCCGGCGGTGCGCTCGACCAGGAACTCCTCCCAGGTGCGGCTGCCGGTGTCGGCGCCCTGGGCGGCCAGGTTGTCGCCCGCCCGGTAGGCGCGCCCCGGCTTCCCCGGGATCCGCACCGGAACCCGCAACCGGCGCCTGCCGCGGGCCCGGAGGTAGCTGCCGGCCAGCTCACCGAGCGTGTACACCCGCGGCCCGGCCAGGTCCGGCACCAGCCCGGCGGGGTCCCCCAGCGTCAGGCCGGCGAGCCGCCCGGCCACGTCCGCCGCGTCGACGGGCTCGAAGCGCAGGCCGCCGGGGACGGGCAGCACCGGGAGCTTGGCCATCTTCTCCACCGTCATCAGCACGAGGTCGTGGAACTGCGCGGCGCGCAGTGTCGTCCACGGCACCCCGGAGCCTTCGACCGCCTGCTCGGCGGCCAGCTTGGCGCGGAACCAGGCGAGCGGGACCCGGTCGGCGCCGATCACCGAGATGTACACCAGGTGCCGCACACCGGCCCGGGCCGCGGCCTCGGCCAGGGTGCGCGTGGCCACGTCGTCGCCCTTGGCGCCGCCCGCCAGGTGCAGGACGACCTCGGCGCCCGCCACCGCCGCCTCGACCCCCTCGCCCGTGAGCAGGTCACCGGTGACGTGGGCGACGCCGTCGCCGGGCTCGCGGCTGCCCCGGCTGAGCACCCGCAGGTCGCGGCCGGCGCCGCGCAGCAGCGGGACGACCTGCCGCCCGAGGGTGCCGGTACCGCCGGTGATCAGGATGGTCGACGTCATGGTGCCTCTCCCAGTTCGTTCCGCTGTCTCGCTGACCGGCGGAAATCCGCCGCCACTTGCCTGACACCGCGCGGGAGGGGAATGTGACGGCGTGGACGATCTCCTGTCGCCGGCCGGGCTGTTCGAGCAGCACCGGGCGCATCTCGCCGCCGTGGCCCACCGGATGCTCGGCTCGGTGAGCGAGGCCGACGACGCCCTGCAGGAGGCGTGGCTGCGGGTCGACCGCTCCGGGACGGAGGGGGTCGAGAACCCCGCGGCGTGGCTGACGACGGTGGTGTCCCGGGTCTGCCTGAACCTGCTGCGCACCCGCGAACGGCGCCGCGAGGACCCGCTGGACGCCGGTCCGGCCGATCCGGTCGCCGCCGCGGAGGACGGCGGCGACCCGGAGCGCGAGGCCGAACTCGCCGACTCGGTCGGCCTGGCGATGTTGGTGGTGCTGGACACCCTCCCGCCGGCCGAGCGCGTCGCGTTCGTCCTGCACGACATGTTCGCCGTGCCGTTCGACGAGATCGGCCCGCTGCTGGACCGCTCGCCCGCCGCGGCCCGCCAGCTGGCCAGCCGGGCACGGCGCCGGGTGCGGGGCGTGCCGGCGGTTCCGGGCGAGGACCTGGCCCGGCAGCGGCGGGCCGTCGAGGCGTATCTGGCGGCGGCCCGCCGCGGGGACTTCGACGCGCTGCTCACCCTGCTCGATCCGGAGGTGGTGCTCCGCGCCGACGCGGCCGTCGGCCCCACCCCGGCGCCGGTGTTCCTGCGCGGCGCCGCGACCGTGGCCCGGGGCGCGTTCGCCTCGGCGGTCCGCGCCCACGCCACCGAGGCCGCGCTGGTCGACGGCAGGGCCGGGCTGGTCATGGCACGCGACGGCCGGGCGGCGGTCGTGCTGACGTTCACCTTCGGTAATGACGGCCTGATCAGCGCCGTCGACGTGATCGCCGACCGGGAGCGCCTGCGCCGTCTCGACCTGGCCCTGCTCGGGGCGTGACGCCGGCGCCGCGCGTCAGCCGGCCAGCAGGGCGTCGACCTCGGCGGCGAACAGCAGGCCGGGGTCGAAGCCCATGCCGGTGAAGTGTCCGGCCACCTCCAGGGAGAGCAGGCCGTGCAGGCGGGTCCAGAAGGTCAGGGCCCGGTGCAGGACCGGTGCGGGCGCCGGGTGGTCCTCCGCCCAGGGCCGGTGGGTCTCCAGGTGCTCGTCGAACGGTCCCGCCGGTGCGGGGTAGGGCAGTCCGGCGCAGACCTCCAGGAGCACGGCCATGATCTCGGCGGCGATCGCGGTGATGTCGTCCGGCGCGTGGTAGCCGGGGACCGGCGTGCCGTAGATCAGCAGGTAGCGCTGGGGGTCCTTCAGGGACCAGCGCCGCAGGGTGTGCGCCAGTGCCGCCGCGCGTTCCTCGGCACCGCCTGACTCGTCGGCCGTCGCGCGGAAGGCGTCCGCCAGGCTGCGATAGGCGTCACCGATCAGTTCGGTGATGAGCTCGTCGCGGCCGGCGAAGTACCGGTAGAGCGCCGGCCCACTCATGCCCATCGCCTTGGCGATCGCGTTCAGGGAGAGCGCGGACGCCCCCGCCGTGGCGATCTGCTCCCACGCGCGCTCCTTGATCTCGGCCCGCACCTGTGTGCGGTACCGCTCGCGCGGGCTGTCCGCCATGGGCCCGTCACCGCCTTCCCGGAACCTCGTCGGCTACAGCATCAAGCGTGAGTGAGAGGCTATCACTGAATGCCTTGACTCCCCGTCGCCATGTGAGTTACACCTCATAACGAAGGCGATAGTCAGTAACCAACGGGTCGCGGAACAGCGGAGGTCGTCATGAGCACCGAGGCACTTGTCGAGGTCGTCCTGCCGGGCACGGTGGAGCCGGAGGGTCTGCGGATCCGGCACGGATCCGTCCCCGCGCCGGGATCCGGCCAGGTCCTGCTCCGGATGGAGGCGACCGGCGTCTCCTTCGCCGAGCAGCAGATGCGCCGCGGCCGCTACTACGACCAGCCGCCGTTCCCGTTCGTGCCCGGCTACGACCTGGTCGGCACGGTGGCGGCGACGGGTGCGGGCGCCGATCCGGGTCTGGCCGGCACCCGCGTGGCCGCGCTGGTCAAGGTCGGCGGCTGGGCGACGCATGTGGTGGTGGACGCGGCGGACGTCGTCGAGGTCCCCGACGGGGTCTCGGCGGCCGAGGCGGAGACGCTGGTCCTCAACGGCGTCACCGCCTGGCAGATGCTGCACCGCAAGGCCCGTGTCCGCGCCGGGCAGACCGTCCTGGTGCACGGCGCCAACGGCGGCGTCGGCTCGGTCCTGGTCCAGCTCGCCCGCTCCGCGGGCGTGCAGGTGATCGGCACCGCCTCGGCCCGGCACCACGACGCCCTGCGCGCCCAGGGGGCCGTGCCCGTCGACTACCGCACCGAGGACGTCCCGGCCCGGGTCCGCGCGCTCGCACCCGGCGGCGTGGACGCCGTCTTCGACCACATCGGCGGCCGCGGCATCGCCGACTCCTGGCGCCTGCTGGCACCGGGCGGGACGCTCGTGTCCTACGGCACCGCCTCCACCCGGGACGACCAGGGCTCGAAGCAGTGGCCGGTGCTCAAGCTGCTCGGCCGGGTGTGGCTGTGGAACGCGCTGCCCAACGGCCGCCACGCGTACTTCTTCAACGTGTGGGCCGGGCGCGCGCTGGCCAGGGACCGCTTCCGGGCGCGGCTGCGCGCCGACCTGACGCAGGTCTTCGCGGCCCTGTCGCGCGGTGACGTGACCGCGCAGATCGCCGCCCGTCTTCCGCTCGCCCGGGCCGCCGAGGCCCTGCGCCTGGCCGAGTCCGGCACCGTCGCCGGCAAGGTCGTCCTCACCCCGTGAGCCGGCCTGAGCCGCGCGGCCGCACGGGCGGTCCGGGCGGCCCCGGCGGCGGGCCGCTCACTGCTGACGGTGACGCAGTTTGATCCACAGGTCGCGGGCCTGGCGCCCGGCCGCGGTGCGGCTGCGGGCGACCAGCCGCCGGGCCTGTCCCGGCGTCTCCACCATCGCCCGCGAGCCGGCCAGCGGCTTCCCCGCCGTCTCGTAGAGGAAGACCGTCGAGACGAACCCGACCACACCCGCCACCATCAGGTAGTACGCCGGGACCAGGTCGTCGCCGGTCGACGCCACCAGCGCGGAGGCGACCAGCGGGGTGGTGCCGCCGAAGAGCGAGACGGAGATGTTGAAGGCGATGGAGAGCGCGCCGTAGCGGATCGGCGTCGGGAAGAGCGCCGGCAGCGTCGCCGCGGAGGTCCCCGCGTAGGTGACCAGCAGCAGTCCGAGGATGGCGCAGCCGGCCGCGGGCAGCGCGATCCCGCCCTGCCGGATCAGCAGGAACGCCGGCAGCGCCAGCACGATCAGGGCGATGCTGCCGGTCATGAAGACCGGGCGCCGCCCCCAGCGGTCGGAGGTGCGGCCGACGAGCGTGATGGTCAGCACCACCAGCAGCATCGTGGCCAGCACCAGGAGCTGCGCCGTGGTGTCCCCCATGCCGATGGTCGAGGTCATGTACGTGGGGAGGTACGAGGTCACCATGTAGTTGGTGACGTTGTAGAGCAGCACCAGGCCCATGCAGATGAGGATGGCCTCCCAGTGGCCGGTGAAGATCTCCCGCAGCCGGCCGCGACCGGACTGCCGTGCCTCCTCCACCGCGGTGCCGTCCGGCGACGAGCGGGCGGCCTGCTCCACCTCGTCCTTGAAGGCGGGGGTGTCCTCCAGCTTCAGCCGCATGTAGAGGCCGACCACGCCCAGCGGCCCGGCGACGAGGAACGGGATCCGCCACGCCCAGTGCTCCAGGCCGTCGGCGCCCACCAGCGCGGTCAGCACCGTGACCAGGCCGGAGCCGAGCGAATAGCCCACGAACGTCCCGAAGTCGAGCCAGCTCCCGAGGAAACCGCGCCGCCGGTCGGGCGCGTACTCGGCGATGTACGTGGTGGCGCCGGCGTACTCGCCACCGGTGGAGAAGCCCTGCACCAGCCGGCAGAGCAGCAGCAGGAGCGGCGCGAGCAGCCCCACCGCGGCGTACGAGGGGAGCACGCCCACCGCGAAGGTGCTCGCCGCCATCATGATCATGGTGACCGCGAGCACCTTCTGCCGCCCGATGCGGTCGCCCAGCGGCCCGAACACCAGGCCGCCCAGCGGGCGGACCAGGAACGCGGCGGCGAAGGTGGCGAACGTCGACACCACCTGGGTCCCGGACGAGCCGGACGGGAAGAACACCTTGCCGAGGGTCCCGGCCAGGTAGGCGTAGACGCCGAAGTCGAACCACTCCATGGTGTTGCCGAGCGCCGCCGCGCCCACCGCGAGCCGGACCTTCGGGAGGTCCGCGACCGCCACGTCCTCCGGGCCGAGGGGATTCTTGCGACGCCGCAGCAGGGTGCGGTAGAGCTGGTCGACCCGCTCCCCCGACCGCTTCTCCTGCGGACGGTCGCGCCTCAGCCGGCGCCGGCGGTGCCGCTCCGGCCCGTCGCCCGCCGGCCTCCGGTGCACCCTCACCTGGTCGATCGCCTCCTCACAACCGGGCCGCCAGGACGGAGATGTCGTCGTGCTGGCCGCTCGGGTCCGCCAGCCGCGCCAGCAGGGCGTCGGCCAGTTCCTGGACCGGGTCGGCGCGCAGTTCGCAGAGCACGTCGGTGAGCCGCCCGATGCCGACGTCGATGTCCTCGCCGCGCCGTTCGACCAGGCCGTCGGTGTACAGCACCAGCAGGTCCCCGCAGGCGTACTCCAGGGTGGCCTGCGGGCGCGGCACGTGTTCGACCCGCACGCCCAGCGGCGGGTCGGTGGCCCGGTCCAGGAACTCGTACGAGCCGTCCTCGTGCACCAGGACGGGCGGCGGGTGGCCCGCGTTGCTGTAGGTCAGCAGCCGGCTGGCGGGAAACACCTGGCAGGCGAAGGTGGTCGTGGCGAGCGCGCCGTCGTGGGCCCGGGAGTAGAGCCCGAGGGCCTCCAGGGCGCCGCTGGGGCCGTCGGCGACGCGGACGGCGGCGTTCAGCGCGCTGCGCAGCATGCCCATGACGCTGGCGGCGCCGACACCGTGGCCCACGACGTCACCGACCGTCAGCACCAGCCGTCCCTCGGGCAGATCGACCACGTCGTACCAGTCGCCGCAGGCGTTCAGGCCCTGCATCGCCGGCCGGTAGCGCACGGCGATCTCCGGGTGCCCTGACAGGTCGGGCGTGGCGAGCATCGCCTGCTGGAGGACCAGGGCGGTGTCGTTGATGGCGGCGGTGGACTCCAGCAGACGGGCGTTGGCCCGCTGCAGCTCCTTGGCCTGGTTGAACACGTCGACCTGCGGCACTTCGGCCGCCGTCGTCTCCGCGGGCTCGGTGCGCCGCACCGAGTCCACGAAGGCGGTGACGTCCTCCACCTTGTGGATGACCAGCTCCACCCGGCCGCTGCGTCCGGTGACCGGCTGGTTCACCACGTTCCACCAGCGCGACTCGAACTGGCCGGACGCGTCGGCCCGCGGGATGGCGAAACGGTGCAGCATCAGCAGGCTCGGCTCGCCCGAGGCGAAGGCCGCCTCCAGCGAACGGCGCTGCGTGTGGGCGCCGTTCGCGCTCAGGTCGTCCGGGTCGGACGGGTAGGCGTCGAAGAAGGCGCGGCCGATCAGTTCCTCACGGTCGCGTCCGGTGACCGCGAGATAGGCCTCGTTGACGGCGACGATCCGCAGCCGTCGGTCCAGGACCAGGCAGGCGACCGGGACCGCCGCGAAGAGGGCGGCGTAGTCGATCGGGTCGCCGGAGCCCGGGGAGCCGGTGGCGCCCGGAGGGTCGGTGGTACCCGGGGGGTCTGCGGCGGCCGGGGGGTCGGCGGCCGGGGGGTCGGCGCCCGGGGGCTCGCCGGCGGCCGGGGGGTCGGTGCCGTCACCGCCTGCCGTGGAATCGGCCGTGTGGGTGGCGTCCGCATCGCCAGGGGCGTCGCCGCGGTCTGCAGGCGGTCCGGTGGGGGCGGCGCCTGCGTCGGCGTCCTCGGCGCCGCCGGCCCGCTGCGCGGCGTCCCGCTCCGCGGGGTCGGCCGCCCGTCCGCGGGCGTGCGTACCCCGGGAACCGGCCGTGCCGCCGCGGGCGCGCCGGGCTCCGCCGCTTCCTCCCTCACTCACCGCCGGCCACCCCTTCTCCGTGCCGCGCGCACGGGGCGCGGCCCGTGCGGGTGGCCGCGCCGCGGCGGCCACCCCTCCAGCAAACCCGGCCGCGGCCCCGGCGGCGCGGTACGCGGCCCACCGCTCGCCCGAACAGAGCAGGCGGCGCCCGTCCCGCCGTCCGAGCGACCTGGCGTTTTCCCGTCGCAAGCTGACCCCGACCCCCCGACCCCCGACCCCCGACCCCCGACCCCCGGCCCCTGACCGCGCCGCGGCGGGGTGCCTCGCCCCGCGAGGAAGAAGCCCATGTCCGACGAACACCAGACCGTGCAGCACACCGACACCGAGCACCCCGCCGGGGAGGCCACCACCGTGTGCGTGGCGGGCACGTGGGATCCGGCCGTCTCCACACCGATCGGCAGGATCAAGGCCGTGGCCGGGTTCGGGCGCGGCGTCTTCACCGGGGCGCGGAGGGGCGGGTGAGTGCGTGCCGCTCGGCGACGTCGTCCCCGCCGGAAACCGCCTGACCTGGCGGCGGTCCGTCACCAGGCCCCTGCGGCTGAAATCCCGCCTTCGCCGTCACGGTCGACGGCGACGCCCTGACCGGGACCTCACGGCCGGGCGGCTGTCCGCGTCGGAGGTGACCGGCCGGCGCCGGGTCAGCGGACGCGGCCGCGCGGCTTGAGCGGGGTCGCGGGGAGGGCCGGTGCGTCCAGGCGCTTGCCCGCGTAGCCGTGCACCTCGCCGAAGCGCTCACCGGCCTGCCAGGCGGCGCGCGCCTCGGCGATCTCCTCGGTGGTACGGCCGATGAAGTTCCACCACATGATGATCTCCTCCTCGAACGGCTCACCGCCGAGCAGGACCAGGGAGCTCTCGACCGTGGCGTCGAGGGGCAGCGCACTGCGTCCGCAGCCGAGGTAGAGCATCGAGCCGGGGGCCAGCCGCACGCCGTCGACCTCCGGCTCGCCCGCCATGGTCAGCACCGCGTACTCGAAGTCGCGCTGCAACGGCAGTCGGGCGGCGGTGCCTTCGGCGAGGGTGATGTCGGCGCCGACGATCGGGGTGTAGGTGGTGCCGGGCGAGGCCGCGCCGTCGAGTTCGCCGAGGATGACGGTGCCGTGCAGGCCTCCCCCGCCGGTGACCTCGGGGAGCTGGGCGTGGTGCTCGAAGGCCGGCCCGGTCTGCCGGTGGGCGTCCGGCAGCGCCACCCAGAGCTGTGCGCCGTGCAGGTAGCGGGCGTGGTCGCGGGGCGACTCCTCGGAGTGCGAGATGGCCCGGCCGGAGGTCATCAGGCCCAGCTCGCGCGGGCGGACGGTCTGCTTGCTGCCGAGGCTGTCGCGGTGCAGCACTTCGCCCTCGTGCAGCCAGCTCACGGTCTGCAGGCCCATGTGCGGGTGCGGCGGCACCTGCATCCCGGGTTCCTGGGCGATGTCGTCGGGACCGTAGTGGTCGACGAAACACCAGGCGCCGACCATGCGCCGGCCCAGGTTGGGCAGCAGGCGGCGGACGACCGTGCTCTCGCCGAGGGGCACGGTGCGGGCGGTGAGCAGTTCGCGGACGGGGGCTGCGGAGACGTCGCCGCGGCCGCCGCTCACCGTGGCCGACGGTTTCACATCGAGATTGCTCATGCCCCGATGATGCCCCCGCCGGGCGCGGCCGGAGGGTCCACCCGGCCGCCGTCCGGGCGTGGCGGGCTCATCCCTCCGGCACCCGTGTGAACTCGGCCGCGCTGAGGTCGATGAGGTCCTCCGGGATGTCGGCGAGGCAGCCGCGCAGCCGCTCACCGAGCGCCTTGGCCTGCGGATCGGCCCGGGTCGACGCCGCGACGCCCTCGCCGAGCAGGCCGTGCACCACGAAGTTGACGGCCCGCAGGCGCGGCAGCTCGTACCGGCTGACCGGCAGCTTCGCGGTCTCCGGCAGCAGCGTGCGCAGCCGCTCCACGTCGAGGTGGTCGCGCAGCCAGCGCCAGGTGTCGTCGTCGCGCGCCCACAGACCCACGTTGGCGTCGCCGCCCTTGTCGCCGGAGCGCGCCCCGATCAGGGTGCCCAGCGGCAGCCGGACGGTGCGGCCCGCCGCGCCGTACCCGTCGACCCGGCCGGGGCGCGCGGACTGCGGCCGCAGCCCGGCGGGCGGCACCGGCACCGGCGGCACGGCGTCGGCCTGCTGCGGGCGGGCCGGCCTCGCGGCGGGCGCGGGCGGCACCGGCAGCCGGGTGCCGTCCTCCAGCACGGTCACCGCCGGGACCTCGGCGGCGGGTATCAGCGCGGGCCAGTACACGCCGTACTCGGTGGGCCGGGGCGCGGCGTGCTCCAGGTAGAGGCCCGGATAGCCGGCGAGGGCGGTGCCGGCGACCGCGGCGAAGAAGGACCGGCCGACGACCTGCGGGTCCGGGTCCTTGACGGTGAGGGTGAGCCGGTCGGCCTCGCCGCCGTGCTCGCGCCGCAGGTCGTAGGTGGCGAACGCGGCGGGGCCGCCCGTGGCGTCCAGCAGCGCGGCCTCGGCGAAGTCCGCCTTGGCGTCCAGGTCGAGGCCGGTGAGGACGAACGTCGCCGCGTTGCGGTGGCCGCCGCGGTGGTTGACGCACACCTTGAGGTCCAGGGGCGCGGGCTCGCCGGTGACCGGCCCCACGGCCACCCGGTCGGGCCCCTGCTGGGTGAGCCGCACGGTGTCGAACCGGGCCACCACGTCGGCGTTGAGATAGGCGGGGTGGCCGATCTCGTACAGCAGTTGGGCGGTGACCGTGCCGACGGTGACCGCGCCGCCGGTGCCGGGGTGCTTGGTGATGACGCTCGACCCGTCGGGGTTGATCTCCGCGATGGGGAAGCCGGGGTGCACCGGGTCGGGAATCTCGGTGAAGAAGCAGTAGTTGCCGCCGGTGGCCTGGGTGCCGCACTCGATGATGTGGCCGGCGGTGACCGCTCCGGCGAGCGCGTCCCAGTCGTCCTGGGCCCAGTCGAAGGCCCAGGCGGCCGGGCCGACGACGAGCGAGGCGTCGGTGACGCGGCCGCAGACGACCACGTCCGCGCCGGCCCGCAGGGCCTGGGCGATGCCCCAGCCGCCGAGGTAGGCGTTGGCGGTGAGCGGTTCCACGCCGGACCCGGCGAGCGGCAGGCCGGTCGCCAGGTGGGCGAAGTCGTGCCCGCGCGCCTGGAGTTCGGGCAGCCGGGCGAGCAGGTCGTCGCCCTCGACATGGGCGACCGACGGGTGCAGGCCACCGAGCGCGGCGAGTTCACGGAGCTTCGCGGCGAGCCCGGCCGGATTGAGGCCGCCCGCGTTGACCACGACCTTGATGCCGCGTTCCAGGCAGGTGCCGAGCACGTCCTGCATCTGTGCGAGGAAGGACAGCGCGTAGCCGCTCTCCGGATCGCGCTGCCGTGCCTTCCACAGCAGCAGCATCGTCAGTTCGGCCAGATAGTCGCCGGTGAGCACGTCGATCGGGCCGCCCTCGACCATCTCGCGGGCCGCGGAGAGGCGATCGCCGTAGTAGCCCGAGCAGTTGGCGACCCGCAGGGGTGCCTGGCGGGACGTCGCGCGTGCGGTCACCGTACTCTCCCGTCACTTCTCCTCCGGGTCACCGGCCTGGACGATCATCTTGCCGGTGCTGCCCGCGCGCAAGACCCCCTCGGGGCGGCCGGAACGGCCGGTCGGCAGGTGATCGGCAAGTGTTCGGCGGGTGCTTCAATGGCCCCATGAGCGACTCCAGCGGCGCCGACGGCTCCTCCGCCCCCCTGTCCGCTGACGAGATCATCGACATCGTCGACGAGGACGACAACGTGGTGGGCCAGGCGCGGCGCGCCGACGCGTACGCCCGCGGGCTGCGGCACCGCTGCGCGTTCGTGCTGGTGCGGGACGCCGAGGACCGGATCTTCGTGCACCGCCGCACCGCGCGCAAGCTGGTCTTCCCGTCGTTGTACGACATGTTCGTCGGCGGGGTGGTGGGGGCCGGCGAGTCCTACGACGCGGCGGCGCTGCGGGAGGCGGAGGAGGAGCTGGGCGTGCGCGGACTGCCGCAGCCCGAGCGGCTGTTCGCCTTCGCCTTCGAGCACGCGGAGTTCGGGCGGTGGTGGTCCGCGGTGTACCAGGTCCGCTGTGACCTGCCGGTCCGGCCGCAGGCCGAGGAGGTCGCCTGGCACACGTTCCTCTCCGACGAGGAACTGGCCGCCCGGCTGCCCGTCTGGGACTGGGTCCCCGACGGACTGGAGGCCTACCACCGTCTGCTCGCCCACCGCCGTGGCTGACACACGGCCTCAGCGGTCGGTCCGGGGGAGGGGCGCGAACCCTCACCTCCGGGCAGGCCCGGGCTAGGCACCCGCCAGGAGCGACTCCGCGACCGCCGTCCGCATGTAGAGGACCGACCTCCCGACCCGGTGCGCCGAGACGATCCCGGCATCGCGCAGCGCGGTGAGGTGCTGGTTGACCCCGCCGGCGGACAGCCCGGTCCGCCCGGCCAGTTCACTCGTGGACGCGGGCACGTGCAGCTCGGCCAGCAGCAGCGCCCGGGTGCGCCCCAGCACCGCCGCCACCGCCTCGGGCACGGCCGCCCGGGACTCCTCCCACACCGAGCCCCATCCCCGGCTGGGGTAGATCAGCTGCTTGGTGTCCGGCGTCGCCAGCGTCGTGGCCACCGACGACCACGCGAAGACCGACGGCACCAGCACCAGCCCCTTGCCGGCCAGTCTCGCCTCCGCCGCGCAGAACGTGTGCGACACCGTCAGCGTCCCGGCGCTCCACCGCACACTCGGGTGCAGACTCCCGAGGACCGCCTCGGCGCCGTCCGTGGCCAGCCGCCGGGCCTGGTGGAAGACGTCCGCCTCCAGCACGGCCTGCACCCGCGGCCAGTACGGCGCGAGCGCCAGCTCCCAGTACGCGGCGATCTCCGCGGTCAGCCGGGCGAGTCCGGCGACGGGGTCGTCGTAGAGCTGCCGGACGCGTTCGCCGCGCAGCCCGTACTCCTCCAGCTCGCGGCGGACGTCCTCGACGGGGGTGGCGGCCAGCTCCCGCAGTTCGGCGTCGAGACCTCCGCCGCCGGGCAGCGGCGGCGGGGTGATGAAGTCGGGGGTGTACCCCGCGGGCGGCACGAGGTCGGTGAGCAGCCCGCCGTCGAGCCCGGCGGCGGCCAGCCGCGGTGCGACCCGCTCACGCCAATGGCGGTGCACGGAGTGGCGGCCGGCCGTCCGGAAGGTGCGGACGCTGGCCACGACCTCCCACAGCGGGGAGACCGCGAATCTGGTGCGTGCCATGTCGGTCGCCGAGAAGGCGAACCGCACGTCTCCGGCCATGACGCTCCCCCGTCCCTCCGCACCCCGTGCGGGCGTCCCGGGCGGCGCCCGGATTCAGCCGTACCTTAATCAATGCCGTCAACCGGTAAGGCCGCCGCACGATTCCCGCATGAGCGCACCCGTCCTGCCCTCCCGCGACGCGTCCGACGGCCCCTCCCCGGCCGTCTCCGCCGCCCTGCCCGCGATCCCGCCGGCCACCGCCGTTGACGAGCCGGCCGCCGCCGCGCACGAGCCGGCCACCGCCGACCTCGACCGGTCCGGCGCGCCGCATGCCGGTCTCTCTCTCCCCCCCCCGCGCGGCCGGCTTCGCACCGCCGCGGCCCGGCACTTCGGCGGGCTGCCCGGGCCGTTCTGGGTGGTGTTCGCCGGCACGGTGATCAGCCGGGTCGGCACCATGGTGGTGCCGTTCCTCGCGTTCTACCTGGGCTCCCGGGGCATCACTCCCGGCCAGACGCCGTACGTGCTGGGCGCGTTGGGAGCGGGCGGTCTCGTGGGGCCGGTGGCCGGCGGGTGGTTCGCCGACCGGTTCGGCCGCCGGCAGGCGATCCTCGCCGGGATGGTCGCCACCCCGGCGAGCCAGGCCCTGCTGTTCTGCTCGCCGGGTCCGGTCACGCTCTCGCTGGCCGCCGCACTGGTGGGCGCGGCCGGCTCCCTGCACGCGCCGGGCGTCGCCGCCGTCATCGTCGACTCGGCCGGCCCGGCGCGCCGCCAGGCGGCGTTCGGCCTCTACCACTGGGCGATCAACCTGGGCGCCGCCACCGCGGGCGCCGTCGGCGGCTTCCTCGTCGACCGTGGCTTCTGGCTGCTGTTCGTGGTGGACGCGGTGACGTGCCTGGGCTTCGCCGTGGTCGCGGCGGTGGCGCTCCCGCGCACGGCGCCGGCGGCCCGGGTCAAGGGAGCGCCGGGTGGCGGGGGTTATGGCGTGGTCGTGCGCGACCGGCTGCTGCTGGCGTTCGTGACGGTGTCGGTGGCGGGTGAATGCGTGTACGCGCAGACGGAGTTCACCGTCCCGCTGGCCATCCGCGACCACGGCCTGCCGGCCACCGTCTACGGCCTGGTGGCGGTCGTCAACGCGGCTCTCGTCGTGGTGCTGCAGCCGGTCACCAATGCCTGGGTGCTGCGTTTCGACCGGATGAGGGTCTGGGCGGCGGCCTCGGTGCTGGTGGCCGCGGGCGTCGGTCTCACCGGCACCGCCCGCACCACTGGCGGGTACGTGCTCACGGTCCTGGTGTGGAGCGCGGGAGAGGTGTGCGCGGGCGGCATCGCGACCTCGGTCGTCGCCGACCTGGCGCCGGACGACGCCCGCGCCCGCTACCAGGCCGCCCTCAACTGGGCGCGCGGGGTGGCGCGTTTCCTCGCCCTCGGCGTGGGTCCCGCCCTGTACGCGGCGGCCGGTCCCGGCACGCTGTGGTGGTCGGTGACCGCGGTCGGTCTCACCGGCGCCGCGGGCGCCCTGCTGATCCGCCCGGCCCTCGCACGGCGAACCGCCTGACCGGCGCGGTGACCGGCCGCGGCCGCCGAAAGAAGGGACCGAGGCGTTCGAGCGGCGGGTGCCGGGGCTGACCGCCGCCTGGGCGTGGGGGCTCGGCCTCGGCGGCGCGGCGACGCTCGCGGTGCTGATCGTCCGTGACCACCAGCAGGGCATCTCTCCGTACGCGGCCCGGCACGCGGCGCCGGCGAGCTGCCACGCATACCTGGAGTTCCGGCCCTCATGCTCATACTCGTCCCGGGCCCCGGGCCCCACCCCTGCCGCCGGTGATCTCCCCTCCGTACTTGACCGGCGCCGCCGGCCCCCGAGTCGCCCTTACGACCGGTAGGGGCGGCCCGCCGCGTGGTCCGTCCCGGCGCTGGTTAGGGTGGTCGGGTGAGCGATATCGGCAGGCTGCGCGGCGCCCGGGACGCGGTGCTGCTGTGGTTCGCACCGGCCAGGGTGCAGAACGAGGGGACCACCCCGGACTACCGTTTCTCGCTCGCCAACGAGCGGACGTTCCTGGCCTGGATCCGGACCGCGCTCGCGCTGATCGGCGGCGGCTTCGCGGTCGACCAGTTCCTGACCAATCACCTCACCCACTGGGTGCGGGTCGTGCTGTCCCTCGCGCTGCTCGCGGCGGGTGTGGCCTGCACCCTCCGGGCGGTCAACCACTGGATGCGCTGCGAGCGGGCGATGCGCCGCGGCGCGAACCTCCCGGTGTCCCGCTTCCCGGCCTCGCTCGCCCTGCTGGTGGCCGTCATCGCCATCGCCATGGTGGCCGTGGTGTTCTTCGGCTGGGCGGGCTGACGGTGGCGCCGGCCGGCCGCTACCCGGTCGAGACGGACCGCGATCCGGGGCTGCAGCCGGAACGGACCCGTCTGGCATGGCGGCGCACCACGCTGACCTGTGCGGTCACCACGGTGATCGCGATGCGCCAGGTCGTGCGCTCCGGGGGCTCCGCCCTCTCGGTGGCCGCGGTGGGCCTGGCGGCGCTGTCGTTCCTGGCCTTCCTGGTGCTGGCCCATCTGCGGATCCAGCGGCTGGGCGCGCCGCGGCCACCCGTGCTGTCGTCGCGGGTGGCCGTGGGGGTGGCGGGCTGCATGGTCGCGCTGGCGGTGTTCGGCGCGGCCGTGGTGTGGTGACCCGCCGGGCGGGCGCCGCCGCCCGGCGTCCGGTCGCCGCCCCGCCCGCGGGTCACCGCCGGTTCAGCGGCTGACCGGTGCCGCGCCCGGATTCGCGGAAGCGCCCTCGCCCGTCGCCTCGGCGTCCGCGCCGGCCGCGGAACCCGTCGCGGAGCCGGCCGCCGACTGCGCGTGGTGCGGCGCCACGTGGATGTGCCGCAGCCCCAGCCAGGCCACCACGGCGACCAGCGCGAGCGCGACCCCGGCGATGGCGAAGCTCAGCGTGTACTGCGACTGCGCGGGCAGTGCCGGCACGCCCGGCGGCAGCTGCGGGACGGTCTTCGAGGCGAGCACGGTGGTGACCACAGCGCTGCCGATCGCGCTGCCGGTGGACCGGGAGATCGAGTTGATGCCGTTCGCGATGCCGGTCTGGTGGTGCGGGACGCTGCCGACGATGATCGCGGGCATCGCGGCGTAGCCGAAGGCGATGGCGACGCCGACCAGGGCGCCGGAGCCGATCACCGAGAAGCTGTGGCCGTGGTCGGCCACCAGCCAGCCGAAGCCCGCCGCGCCCGCGAGCGCCGCCAGCACCAGGACCGCGCGGGGCCCGTGCCGCCGGACGAGCTGCCCGCCGACGGGCGCGGCGATCAGCGACACCAGCGTGCTGGGCAGCAGGTACTCCACGGAGGCCCGCAGCACGCTCGCGTCGAAGCCGTAGCCGACGATCGCCGACGGCATCTGCGCGAGGTAGGAGACGCCGATGAACAGGACGAACGCGCCGAAGCCGACGAGCAGGCCGGCCAGGTTGGCGAAGAGCACCGGCCGGTGGACGAACATCCGCATGTCCACGAGCGGTTCGCGGACCTTGCGCTCGACGAGCACCCACACCGCGGCCATGACCACGGATCCGGCGAAGGTGCCGATGGTGCGGCCGGACGACCAGCCCCACTCGTGGCCCTGGGTGATGGGCAGCAGGAGCAGCACCAGTGTGGCGGCCAGGGTGAGCGTGCCCAGCACGTCGGTGCGCCCGCCGGTCTTGTGCCGGGTGGCGGGCACCAGCGTGACCACGGCGACGAGCACAAGCACGGCCATACCGGTGGCCAGCCAGAACGCACTGCGGTAGTCGGGGTGGGCGCCGGAGGTGAGCAGGCCGGTGGCGACCAGGGCGATGCCGCTGCCGAAGGCGAAGGCGCCGCTGGCGACGGCCATCGCGCCGGGCAGCTTCCGCGGCTCCACCTCCTCGCGCAGGATCGACAGGGCGAGCGGGAAGATCGCGGTGGCGGCGCCCTGCAGGACGCGGCCCACGATCAGCCAGAGCAGCGAGTGGGTGGTGGCGGCCAGCACGGTGCCGGCGATCAGCACCACGAGCACGCCGATGAGGGTGGGCTTCTTGCCGTGCTGGTCGCCGAAGCGGCCGAGCAGCGGGGTGAAGACGGCGGCGGACAGCAGGGTGGCGGTGGTGACCCAGCTGGCGTTGGCCGCCGTGGTGTGCAGGCTCGTCTGGATCAGGCCGAGGATCGGCACGACGATCGTCTGCATCATCGACACGACCATGGCGGCGAGGCTCAGGGCGAAGACGGTCGCCGTCGTGCCGCGGGCGCCCGGTCCGCCGGAGGCCGCGGGTGCGGTCGGTGGCGTGGGGGCCGGGGATGCCGGGCCGGGCGGCGGTGCGGAGCTCATGGTGACGACGTCCTTCGGTCTTTCATGTCCTGGATACTTGAGGTTGCCAAGTAAATGACCGGACTGACGGTAGACCTCAATAGTTAAGGACGTCAAGCGAATGATTGATGGCCTGAAGCTTCCTGGGTACGCTGGACCCATGACCGCCGCGGCCGAGACCACGCCCTCCGCCCCCGCCACACAGGACCTGCTGCAGTCCCTGGCGGTGCTCGCGGGCGCCCAGTGGCGGGACTTCCAGGCCGCCGCCGCCCACGAGGGCCTCACCTCGATGCAGGCCAAGCTGCTGGGCCAGCTCGTCCGGCCGCTGCCCATGCGCGAGTTGGCGGCACTGCTGGGATGTGACGCGTCGAACGTCACCGGCATCGTGGACCGCCTGGAGGCCCAGGGCCTGGCCCGCCGCGAGGCCGACCCGCACGACCGCCGCGTCAAGCGCGTGATCGCCACCCCGGAGGGGCAGGAGACGGTCCGCCGCGTCCGCGCCCGCATGCACGCGATCCACCGCGCGCTGGACGCCCTCGACCCGGCCGAACGCACCGCGCTCTACGCCCTCGTGGAGAAGATGCGGCCGACGCTGGAGAGCTGACGCGCGGCCGCCGCATCGCGGCGCACGGGGCGACGAGCCGTACGGCGGCTACGGCGGCTACGGTGCCAGGATGTCCAGTTCCCGCAGGGCGCCGACGCAGATCTCCCGCATCAGGGACTCCGCGGCGACCGCGTCACGGGCCCGGACGGCCTCGGCGACCCGCACGTGCAGGGTGACGGCCTCAGGGTCCGGCGCGGTGAACATCACATGGTGCTCGGTACGGCCGGTGAGCACCTCGGCCACCACGTCGCCGAGCCGGGCGAACATCTCGTTGCCGGAGGCCTCCAGCACCACCCGGTGGAACGCGATGTCGTGCACCAGATAGGCGTCCAGATCGGCCGCACGCCCGGCGGCGGCCATCTCCGCGGCCAGCACGGTGAGTTCACGGCACTGCCCGGGGGTGGCCGCGTCCGCGGCGAGCCCGGCCGCGACGGGTTCCACCGCCGTGCGCAGGGTGGTCAGCGACTTGAGCTGACGGGAGCGGTCGGCGCCGGCCAGCCGCCAGCGGATGACCGCCGGATCGAAGACGTTCCACTCCTCGGTGCGCAGCACGGTGACGCCCACCCTGCGGCGCGACTCCACCAGGTGCATCGCCTCCAGCACCCGCACCGCCTCGCGGACCACCGTGCGCGAGACCCCGTAGCGGGACTCCAGATCGTCGATGCGCAGCACCGTGCCGGGCGGGTGCTCGCCCGAGGCGATGGCCGGGCCGAGTTCGGCCAGCACGCGGGAGTGCAGACCGCCGCCCTCACCGCGCTCCCGCTGGTCGCGCGGGGATTCCTGCTGAGGCATGGACCAAGCGTAGAGCCCGGCCGAGCGCCGCCGCCGGACGATCGGCTCGGCACAGTCATATGACTTTTGCGTCACAGCATCTTGAATAAGTAGTACCTATGGGTGTTCAGTGGTCGCCACACCGCCGGACGGGACCACCTGACCTCCGGCCGGCGGTTCCTTGACGAGCTCAACCCGAGCCTGAATCCGGCATATCCGGCAGATCTACCGGATCCGCCGGATGCGCCAGATCGGGCACACAGGACAATCCAGACAGCAGAGGTAGGAAGCATGACGGCCGCCGCACCCGCGCCGCTCCCCGTGATCGTGGTCATGGGCGTCTCCGGTTCCGGCAAGTCCACCGTCGGCGGCCTGCTGGCGGAGCGGCTCGGCGTCCCCTACGCCGAGGCCGACGACTTCCACCCGGCCGCCAACATCGCCAAGATGGCGGCCGGTCACCCGCTGGACGACACCGACCGGGCGCCCTGGCTCGACGCCATCGCCGCCTGGATCGCCGAACGCGGCGACCGCGGCGGCGTGGTGAGCTGCTCGGCCCTGCGCCGCCGCTACCGGGACCGGTTGCGCGCGGACGCCCCCGGGCTGTTCTTCCTCCACCTGGACGGCTCGCCGGAGCTGATCGCCTCCCGGCTGGCCGCCCGTATGCAGCACTTCATGCCGTCGGGACTGCTCGCCTCGCAGTTCGAGGCGCTGGAACCGCTCGAGGCCGACGAGGCCGGCGCGGTGATCCCCATCACCGGCGGCCCGCAGCAGATCACCGAACGGGCGCTCGCCGCCCTGCCCTGCCGCTCGGGTTCCGGCTCCGACTGACATCCGCTCAGCCCCTTCGACCCCTTCGTTCCCCCATCCCCCACCCCCATCCCTCTGCCCCCGTCCCCTTGGAGCACACCGTGTCCGCACTCAGCGTCGAGCTGCTGGCCGCCGCCACCCCACCCCCCATCGCCGACGCGGGCAACACCCGTCTCGCGCTCGCCGCACTGGCCGGCTTCGCCGTCATCGTGCTGCTCATCACGCGCTGGAAGATGCACGCCTTTCTCGCCCTGACCATCGGGTCCGGGGTGCTCGGCGTGGTGGCCGGCGCGTCGCTCGCCGACACCGTCACCAGCTTCACGACCGGGCTGGGCGCGACCGTCGCGAGCGTCGGCACGCTGATCGCGCTCGGCGCCATCCTCGGCAAGCTGCTCGCGGACTCGGGCGGTGCCGACCAGATCGTGGACACCATCCTGGCCAGGACCAGCGAGAAGCGGCTGCCCTGGGCGATGGCGCTGATCGCCGGCCTGATCGGCCTGCCGCTGTTCTTCGAGGTCGGCATCGTGCTGCTGATCCCGGTGGTGCTGCTGGTGGCCAAGCGCAGCGGCCAGTCGCTGATCCGGATCGGCATACCCGCCCTGGCCGGCCTGTCGGTGATGCACGGCCTGGTGCCGCCGCACCCGGGACCGCTGGCCGCGATCGACGCGATCCACGCCGATCTGGGCATCACGCTGGCGCTCGGCGTCCTCGTCGCGCTGCCGACGCTGGCGATCGCCGGCCCGCTGTTCGGCCGGGTCGCCTCCCGCTGGGTGGACGTCGCCCCGCCGGAACGCATGACACCGGCCCGGGCCTCGGACGAGCTGGAGCGGCGACCCAGCTTCGTCGCCACGGTGTCCACGATGCTGCTGCCCGTCGTGCTGATGCTCTCCAAGGCGCTCGTCGACGTCATCATGGACGACAAGTCGTCCCTGACCTACCGGGTGTTCGACGTGATCGGCACCCCGCTGATCGCGCTCCTCGCGGCTGTCGTGGTCGGCATGTTCACCCTGGGCCGGGCGGCCGGCTTCAGCAAGGAGCGCATCTCGGCGACCGTCGACTCCTCGCTGATGCCGATCGCGGGCATCCTGCTGATCGTCGGCGCCGGCGGCGGCTTCAAGCAGACCCTGATCGACTGCGGCGTCGGCAAGATGATCCTGGACTGGTCGAACGGCTGGCACATCTCCGCGCTGCTGCTCGGCTGGCTGATCGCGGTGCTGATCCGGGTGGCCACCGGTTCGGCGACGGTGGCCATCATCTCGGCCTCCGGCCTGGTCGCCCCGCTCGCCGCACACCTGTCCAGCACCCACACGGCGCTGCTGGTGCTCGCCGTCGGCGCCGGGTCGCTGTTCTTCTCGCACGTCAACGATGCGGGCTTCTGGCTGGTCAAGGAGTACTTCGGGATGGACATCCCGCAGACGCTGAAGACCTGGTCGGTCATGGAGACGGTGATCTCCGTGGTGGCGCTCGGCTTCGTGATGCTGCTGTCGCTGATCATGTGAACCGTCCGGGTGACGCCGCCGGGCCGCCGGGCGCGGCCCGGGGCATACACGAAGGGCGGGGCGCGACCGTGTCAGGTACGGTCGCGCCCCGCCCTTCGCGGTCGCGGGACGGCGTCACCAGCGCGGAACCGCCGGGGTCCGCCAGTCCGGGTCGGCCTTGCGCATGGCGGCCGCGTCGTCGCGGTCGCGCATGGCGCCGTCGTCGTCCAGCCAGCGCCGGTGCAGCGTGTGGAGGGCGGCGCGGTCCAGCTCGACGCCGAGGCCGGGGCGGTCGGAGACGGTGAGCGCGCCACCGGTGAACACATGCCGCTCGGTGATGACGTCCTCGGTCTGCCACGGGTAGTGCGAGTCGCAGGCGTAGTCGAGGTTCGGCACGGTCGCCGCGACGTGCGTCATGGCGGCGAGGCTGATGCCCAGGTGGGTGTTGGAGTGCATCGACAGCCCCACGCCGAACGCCTGGCAGATCGCCGCGAGCTGCTGGGTCCTGCGCAGACCGCCCCAGTAGT
The DNA here is from genome assembly GCF_019890725.1 of Actinacidiphila acidipaludis. GTDB lineage: Bacteria > Actinomycetota > Actinomycetes > Streptomycetales > Streptomycetaceae > Actinacidiphila > Actinacidiphila acidipaludis. The sequence continues at coordinate 106,518 of NZ_JAINZZ010000012.1, read as the reverse complement.
GATGGTCGGAGAGCACAACCTGCACCGCGCCCCGGCGGAAGGCCTCCTCGATCTCCCGCACGGTGGTCACGCACATGTTGGTGGCCAGCGGCACCTCGGTGCCGGCCGCGACCTGGGCCATCCGCTCGGTGGAGCTGGCCGGGTCCTCCAGGTACTCCAGCACGTCGGCCAGTTCACGGGCGACGGTCAGCGAGGTCTCCACCGACCAGGCGCCGTTGGGGTCCAGGCGCAGCGGGCGGCCGGGGAACGCGGCGGCCAGTGCGCGGATCGCCTCGATCTCCTGCTCGGGCGGGAACACCCCGCCCTTGAGCTTGAACGAGCCGAAGCCGTACTGGTCGGCGAAGCGGCGCGCCTGGGCGACCACGCCCGCGGGGTCGAGGGCGGCCCCCCAGTCGTCGGCCTCGCCCTGTCCCTGGGGGTGCTCGGCGTAGCGGTAGAAGAGGTAGGCGCTGTAGTCCACGGTGTCGCGGACCTTGCCGCCGAGCAGCGCGTGCACCGGCAGGCCGGTCGCCTTGCCGAGGGCGTCCAGGCAGGCCACCTCGAAGCCGGAGATGACCGACAGCCGGAGCTTGTCGGCGGTCTGCACGCCGCGCAGCCCGCCGACGTCGACGGAGTCCGACACCTCGGCGGGATCGCCGCACACCTGCTCGGCGAGGGTGAACAGGCCGTTCAGGTCGCTGACCGCGTGCCCGGGAAGGGCCTTGGCCAGCGGTGCGGCCAGGTCGAGGTACCGCGTGTCACCGTAGGTCTCACCGACCCCGGTGGTCCCGTCGGCGGTGACGACCTCGATGATGAGCCGGGGGGTGTAGGGCTGGTGGACCCCCTGGGTGTTGAGCAGCGGCGGGTCGGCGATCAGGATGGGAGTGAGCCGTACCTCGGCGACGGCGAGCGGCCCTGCGGCGGCTTCCGTCCCCGGAACCGCGGAATCCGTCGGCGCCGTCTGCATATGTGAATACTGTTCACCCATAAAACTGAGGGTAGGCGGGACCGCCCGCGGCCGTCAACGCGGCCTTCCCCGAGGTCACCCGGCCGGCTCCGCCCGGCCCCTCGGGCGACCGGCCCACCGGCCACCCGGCCCCACCGCCCGCACATCGGACCGGGCGCGCCCGGCGCGGGGGAACTGGACGGCATACCGACCAGTCGGTACGATTGCCCGCATGAGTGATACCGACGCCCCGCGGGGTCTGGACCTGGGCCGGCTGCGGCAGCACCTCGACCTCGAAAGGCCCGGCCTGGTGTCCGGTGAGCTGAGCGCCCAGCGCATCGAGGGGGGCCGGTCCAACCTCACCTACCGCGTCACCGACGGCACCACGGAATGGGTGGTGCGGCGTCCGCCGCTCGGCCATGTGCTGGCCACCGCGCACGACATGGCCCGCGAGCACCGGGTGATCAGCGCCCTGGCGCCCACGCCGGTGCCCGTGCCGGAGACCGTCCTGCTGTGCGAGGACACCGAGGTGATCGGCGCTCCCTTCTACGTCATGGAGTGCGTGCCCGGGACGCCCTACCGCACCGAGCCGCAGCTCGCGGCGCTCGGTCCCGACCGCACTCGCGCCGTCGCCCTCACCCTGGTCGACACCCTCGTCGACCTGCACGCGGTGGACCCCGCCGAGGTCGGCCTCGCCGGCTTCGGGCGGCCCGAGGGCTTCCTCGACCGGCAGCTCCGGCGGTTCGCCAAGCAGCTCGACGCGTCCCGCAGCCGCGATCTGCCGGGCATCGACGAGCTGCACGCCGCACTCGGGCGCAAGCTCCCGGTATCCCCCGCACCGGCCGTCGTCCACGGCGACTACCGCCTGGACAACGTCCTGTTCGACGGCTCCGACCGGCTGACCGCCGTCCTGGACTGGGAGATGTCCACCCTCGGCGACCCGCTCACCGACATCGGCCTGCTGGTCATGTACGGCGAGCAGCACGACATCCCGGACTTCCCGGTGCCCACGCCCGGCGGCGCGCCGGGTCACCCGACGCCCGAGGAGGTCGTGGAACGGTACGCCCGGCGCTCGGGCCGCGACGTCTCCGCCGTCGACTGGTACACCGCTTTCGCGTACTTCAAGCTCGCCGTGATCCTCGAGGGCATCCACTACCGGTGGACCCTCGGCCAGACGCTCGGAGCCGGCTTCGACCGGATCGGCGCCGTCGTCCCCGTGTTCATCGAGCGCGGCCTCGACCGGCTCCAGGGCGTCCGGCCGCCGCACCCGCAGGAGGGCTGACCCGTATGGACTTCGCATTCGACAGCAGGACGCTGGAACTGCAGGAGCGGCTGCGCGCGTTCCTCGACGAGCACGTCTACCCGGCCGAACCCGTCTTCGACGAGCAGCGGGAGCAGGCCACCGGTGACGAGCGCTGGGGCGCCCCTCCGGTCGTCGAGGACCTCAAGGCCGAGGCCCGGCGGCAGGGCCTGTGGAACCTCTTCCTGCCCGGTGAGCACGGCGCCGGCCTGACGAACCTGCAGTACGCGCCGCTTGCCGAACTCACCGGCCGCAGCCCGCACCTGGCGCCGCCCGCCCTCAACTGCGCGGCCCCCGACACCGGGAACATGGAGGTGCTCGCCGAGTTCGGCACGCCCGCCCAGCGCAAGGAGTGGCTGGAGCCGCTGCTGGCCGGCGAGATCCGGTCGGCGTTCGCCATGACCGAGCCGGACGTGGCGTCCTCCGACGCGACGAACATCGCGACCCGCATCGTGCGGGACGGCGACGCGTACGTCATCAACGGCCGCAAGTGGTACATCTCCGGAGCGATGAACCCCAAGTGCGCGGTGTTCATCGTCATGGGCAAGACCGATCCCGACGCCGAGCGGCATCGCCAGCAGAGCCAGATCCTGGTGCCCCGCGACACCCCGGGCCTCGAAGTCCGGCGCGGCATGCGGGTGTTCGGCTACGACGACGGCGACCACGGCGGTCACGCCGAGGTGGTCTTCCACGACGTGCGGGTTCCGGCGGAGAACCTCGTCGGCGAGGAGGGCGGCGGCTTCGCCATCGCCCAGGCCCGGCTCGGGCCGGGCCGCATCCACCACTGCATGCGGCTGATCGGCATGGCCGAGCGGGCCCTCGAGCTGATGTGCCGCCGGGTGAGCGGGCGCACCGCGTTCGGCAAGCCGCTGGCCGCGCAGGGCGTGGTCCAGGAGTGGATCGCCGAAGCGCGCGTGGAGATCGAACAGTTGCGGCTGCTGGTGCTCAAGACCGCGTGGCTGATGGACACGGTGGGGAACCAGGGCGCGCACACCGAGATCCAGGCGATCAAGATCGCCACGCCGGCGGCCGTGCAGCGGATCGTCGACCGCGCGATCCAGGCGCACGGGGCGGGCGGGGTGAGCCAGGACTTCCCGCTGGCGCACCTGTGGGCCGCGGCGCGGACCCTGCGGCTGGCCGACGGACCGGACGAGGTGCACAAGCGGTCGCTCGCTCGGCGCGAGCTCCGCAAGTACGCCTAGCGGCCGGCCCGCACCCTCCGACGTTGCCCTCCACCCGGGCAGGGGTTCGCCCTCCCGGGCGGGGGGATGCGCCCTGCCCGGGGCCGGGGCGGTTCACCTCTACCGGCGGGCGGTCCGCCTCCCCCGGGCGGGCGTTCACCTCTGCCGGCGGAGGGTTCGCCCTGTGCGGGCGACGGTCACCATCAGGGGCGCGGGGAACTGCGCGACCAGCCACGACGGCGTCGCACTCCGTCTGCCGCCCCAAAGGGGCTGTTCGGTCCGTTCCGAACCAGGGCTGCCGACGGAACGTGTTGACCTGCCGAAACGTGGGTCTTGGCGGACGTGTGGTCCCGGGAGGGAATGCCGTGTTTCCCTCGATGAGCTGACTGGGTTCTCGGCCGGTCAGGCCGCGTAGATGCGTTCGGTCACGCCCTTGGCGGAGGTGCGGTGGCGGTCCGAAGGCCGGGAGTTCAAGAGTGGCCGTGGGCGGTTGAGGCTCGTACGTGGGCCGGTGCCCTCATTCGTGGACGATGAGGATGGTGACGTAGTCGCCTGGCGCGGCACGGGTGCCTGCAACTGGGGAGGTTCGGGTGATCGTCCCCGGAGCGATCAGTCCGTTCTTGCCGACCAGGTCCGCGTGGGTTGGATGCTCGGAGCGGAAAGCCTCAGGGGAATACGGCTCGGTGATGGCGCCGACGGAGACGTTCAGGCCGGCAGCGGCGAGCGCGTGGGTGGCTGTCGTCTGGTTCATGCCGATCAGGTCGGGCACGGTGACGGTCTTGCGGGGGTCGTCGGATGCAGACGCCCCGGGCTGGGCGAATCCGGAGGTCGGGGAGGCGGAGGGGGCCAGTGATCCCTGGTGGGAGATCGGTGCTGCAGCTACGTCAGCCGGCTTCGAGGGCGACGAGTCGAGGGTGGCGACCAGCCCCGCGGCGGCGGCCAGTACCGCAGCGGAGGCGGTGAGTGCGAGGGTGACCCGGCGGCGGCGAGTGCGGCGTCGTATGGCGCCGGAGTCAAAGGATGGTGCTGGTGTGGAGCGGCCGTAGTGGTCCATCGCCTGGATCAGTGTCCTTTCGATTTCGGTGTCCGGCAGGGGGCCACGGCGCCCTGCGCGGTGGTCGGGGTGGCTGGGGAAGTTCACGGTCGTCACGTGCCTTAGGAGTGGAAGGAGGCGGAGGGTTGTGCGCCCCGCCTGTCCTTCGGCGGACTTGGGCTCTCCTGTGCGGTGCGCAGTTTGGCGAGCGCGCGGCACAGCTGTGACTGCACGGTGCCCGGCGAGACGCCCAGCATTTCGGCGACCTGTCGGTCGTCCATGTCGTGGAGGTAGCGCAGGACCACCACGGTGCGCATACCGATGGGCAGGAGCTGCAGGGCCCGGACCAGGTCCTCACGCAGGTCGATTAGCGCGTACGGGTCGCCGGATGCGGCCTGATCGACGAACTCGATCCGCTCGCCGATGCGGCGCTGCCGACGCCATCGGTCGTTGGCGGCGTTCACCACCATCCGACGCAAATAGGCCTCCGGCGAGTCTGTGGCACACACCCGCTGCCAGCGCCGATAAGCCTTCTCCAGCGACTCCTGGACGAGGTCCTCCGCCACCTCCCGGCTACCGGTCAACAAGAAAGCCGTACGGAACAACGCGCCCGACCTCAACGCCACGAACTCACCGAAGTCGATCCGCTCAACCTGGTCACGCTCCCGCCAGCGAGGTATCACCTGCGGGCCGCCGACGCACTCATACGTTCCTCCTGGTGTGTGCTCGCCCTACTGACGATCGGCCACCACGATCGACTGCACGACCCCACAGAATGTGACCCACGTCACTCACGGAGGATCAGTCCCCTGTGGCGACGACCAACCGACGGCAGGTGTTGACCTCAGAGCGCCCGCGCCGGCCCTCGCGTTCCGTCACCCCAGGAGTCTCATTTCGTCGGTTCTCCAACCACCGGCCGGTGACCGGTTGCTCGCGTTGGGGGCACCTCCCGGGCGAAGCCTGGGGGACCCCGCGCCCCCGAAGGGTTGCCCTCTGCCCGAACAGAGCGAACCGCTGCCCGAGCAGGGCGAAACGCTGCCCGGGTAGGGCGGACCCTGGCGAGGGGTCAGGGGGTGATGGTGAGGCGGCCCATGGTCGTGCCGTCGGCGACGCGCTGGACGGCGTCCCCCGCCCCGGATAGCGGCAACCTCTCGCTGACGAACGGCTTCACGACCCCCTCCGCCGCCAGCCGGCTCAGCTCCTCGTGGGCGGCGTGTACGGCCACCGGGTCGTGGCGGTTGTACAGCCCCCAGTGCAGCCCGAGGACCGAGTAGTTCTTCACCAGCGCGTGGTTGAGGCCGGGCGCGGGAATCGTGCCGCTGGTGAAGCCCACCACCACGATCCGGCCCTCGAAGGCGATGCACTTGGTGGACCGGGTGTAGGAGTCGCCGCCCACCGGGTCGTACACGACGTTCGCGCCGCGCCCGGAGGTCGCCTCCTTCACGATCGCCACGAAGTCCTCGCGGTGCCGGTCGACCACCAGGTCCGCGCCGAGGTCCTGCGCGGCCTTCACCTTCTCGGACCCGCCGACGACGCCGATCACCGTCGCCCCCGCGGCCTTGCCGAGCTGGACGGCCGCACTGCCCACACCGCCCGCCGCCGCGTGCACCAGCAGCGTCTCGCCGGGGCGCAGTGCGGCCCTGCGGTGCAGCCCGAACCAGCCCGTCTGGTACCCGATGTGCAGGGCCGCGGCCTCCGCGTCGTCCAGGGCCCCCGGCGCCGGGAACACGCCCGCGGCCGGTACGACCGCGAACTCGGCGAACGCCCCGCCGGGCAGCGCCGCCGGCCCGAGCACCCGGGTCCCGGGCTCCGGTCCGGTGACGCCCTCGCCCAGGGCGACGACCTCCCCGCACAGCTCGACACCGGGCGTGAACGGCAGCGGCGGCCGGACCTGGTACTCGCCGCGGCACAGCATGGCGTCGGGGAAGTTCACATTGGCGGCGCGGACCCGCAGCAGCACCTCGCCGGGGCCGGGCTCGGGGGTGGGGATCTCGTCGAGGCGCATCACCTCGCGCGGCTCCCCGTTCTCGTGCACGCGCCATGCCTTCACGTCGGGACTCCCAGGTGGGTCAGGGCCGCTGCACCGAGTGCAGCAGCAGGTCGGAGAACTCGGTGGCGACCTGGTCCGCCGACAGCGGACCGTCCGCCCGGTACCAGGTGCCGAGGTGGTGCACCGAACCGAAGAAGAAGTCCACGACGAGATCGGGCCGCAGCTCCGGCCGGAAGTGGCCGTCGCGCTGGCCCTCCTCGATCAGCGAGCGGAACGTCTCGTGGTAGCGGCGGCGTTCGGCCCGCACCGCCTTCTGCTTCTCCGGGCTGAGCTGGTGCATGGAACGGAAGAAGATCTTGGTGTCGTCCAGGTTCTGGATGCTGGTGACCACCACGTCCGCGGCGGCCTCGGCGAGCCGCCCCCGGACGTCGGTGTCCCGCGCGACGATCGCGTCCAGGCGCTCGGTCTGCAGCCGCAGCACCCGTCCGTAGATCTCGTGGAGCAGATCGTCCTTGGAGCCGAAGTAGTGGTAGAGCGCGCCCTTGGTGACGCCCGCCGCCTCGACGATCTCCTGGACGGAGGTGCGGTCGTACCCGCGTTCGGCGAAGAGCCGGGTGGCCTCGGCGAGCAGCCGCTCGGGGACCGCGGCGCCCGCGCCCGTTCCCGTGCCGCCGCCCGCACTCGTCGCGTTGCGTGCCATGACCTGCCCTCTCTTCCCGCCCGCCGGCTCGGTACCCGCCGGCGTTCCGACCGGTATGGACCCTATCCGGCCGTGGCCCTCAGTTCCCGCCGCAGGATCTTGCCGGTGGCGGTCTTCGGCAGTTCGCCGAGCACCTCCACCTCGCGCGGGTACTTGTACGCGGCCAGCCGTTCCTTGCAGTACGCCACGATCTCGGCCGGATCGGCGCTCGCGCCGGGCCGCAGGCTCACGTACGCCTTGACCGTCTCGCCGCGGTAGGCGTCGGGGACGCCGACGACCGCCGCCTCGCGGACGCCGGGGTGGGTGTAGAGCACGTCCTCGACCTCGCGCGGCCACACCTTGAAGCCGGACGCGTTGATCATGTCCTTCTTGCGGTCGACGACGTACAGCCAGCCGTCCTCGTCCATGAACCCGACGTCTCCGGTGAGCAGTTCACCGCCCGGCAGCGCGGCCTGCGACTCCTCGGGCCGGTTCCAGTAGCCGGGGACGACCATCGGCCCGCTGACCGCGATCTCCCCCGCCGTGCCGAAGGGCACCTCGGCGCCGGTGTCGTCCAGGATGCGGACCATCGTGCCCGGGCCGGGCACGCCCACCGCGAGGGTGCCCGAGGCCGGATCGACCGGGGCCTCGCTGCCCGGCGGGACGCTCGCGCACGGCGCGGTGCACTCGGTGAGTCCGTAGCCGTTGGCCAGGTACAGCCCGCCGGTGCGGGCCCGGAACGCCTCGACGACGGCCGGCGGCAGCGGCGCGCCGCCCGAGGAGATCAGCCGGAACGACGCGAAGTCCGCGGCGTCCGCGTCCGGCCGGGCCAGCAGCGCCATGAAGGCGGTGGAGGGGCCGACGGTGTAGGCCGGGCGGTGCTCGCGGAACGCGTCCAGCACCACACCGGGCTCGAAGCGGTACGCCAGCGCCAGCGTGTGGCCCCCGGCCAGCGCCGCGGAGAGCTGGCAGACCATGCCGGTGATGTGGAAGAGCGGCGCGAGCGCGAAGACCACCGCGTCGTCGTCCAGGCCCTGGACGCGCACCTGGCGGTGGGCGTTGAAGGAGATGTTGCCGTGCGTGTTGAGCGCGCCCTTGGGCCGGCCGCTGGTTCCCGAGGTGTAGCTGATCAGGGCGGTGTCGTCCGCCGCGGGGAGCACGGCGGCGTACGCCGGGCCGCCGGCCCGGGCGGCGGCCAGCAGGTCCTCGGCACCGCCGCCGCGGTCGGCCGCGCCATCCGCCGCGTCCTTCGCCGCGCCATCCGCCGCGCCACCTGCCGCGTCATTCGCCGGCCGGCGCGCGCCGGTCAGCACCCGCGGGTCGTCGCGGGTCTGCAGGTCGAACTCGCAGGCCGTCAGCGCGATCCGCACCGGCGAGCCGGCCGCGGTCTCCCGGACGTACTCCTCCCAGGCGGCCCGCGAGCACACGATGGCCGCGGCCCCGGCGTCCTGCAGGATGTGCGCCAGCTCCCCCCGCTTGTACATGGGGTTGACCGGGATCACGGCGCCCCCGGCCCGCCAGGCGGCGAGCAGCGCGACGACGAACTGCGGCACGTTCTGCAGCATCACCGCGAGCCGGTCGCCGGGCGCGAAGCCGCGCGCGACGAGGTGCCGGGCCAGGCCGTCGGACAGGGCGTCGAGTTCGCCGTAGCCGAGGACCCCGTCGAAGTAGCGCAGCGCCGGGTGGTCCGGGATGCGCTCGGCGGCGGCGAGGAAGGCGTGCAGCACGGACGGCGGATGCTCGACGTCCTGCTGCTGCTCCTCGGTGAAGTGCTTGAGCCAGGGCCGGTCGGCGTACGTGGTCATGCCCGGCCTCCTTCGGGGGCCGCCTGGGTCTCTGCCGCGGGGGCGGCCCCGGCGCCGGCCCCGCCCTCTCGTGTCTGCAGCGCTTCGAAGCCGCGCTGCAGCTTGTTCATGCCGCCGAGCCAGCGCTCCGGCTCGGCGGCGCGGGCTGCGTAGTACTCCGCGACCTCGGGGTGCGGGAGGATCAGGAACCGCTCCTCGGCGATGCCGTCCATCACCGCCTGCGCCACGTCCTCCGGTTCGATCGCGCCCGGGGCGAGCACGAGTTCGCCGGCCGCGCCCGCCGACCGCAGCATCGCGGTGCGCACGCCCTGCGGGCACACCGCGTGCACCCGCACACCGCGGTGCCGGTAGGTCAGGGACAGCCACTCGGCGAAGGCCAGGGCGCCGTGCTTGGTCACGGAGTAGGGCGCGGCGCCGATCATGGTGAGCAGGCCCGCGGCGGACACGGTCGAGACGAACCGGCCCTCACCGCGCTCGAGCCATTCCGGCAGCAGGGCGCGGGCGGCGCGGACGTGGGCCATGACATTGACGTCCCAGGCGAGTTCCCAGGCGGCGTCGTCGGCCTCGGGACCCCCGCCGGTGCCGACGCCGGCGTTCGCGCAGAAGACGTCGATGCCGCCGCCGAGCGCGGTGCGGGCCGCGGGCACGATGCCGGAGGCGTCACCGGGGACGACCGCCGCGCCGATCTCGTCGGCCACCTTGCGGGCGGCGTCGGCGTCGAGGTCGTTGACGACGACCCGGGCGCCCTCGGCGGCGAAGCGGCGGGCGAGCGCGGCTCCGATGCCGCCGCCCGCACCGGTGACGACCACCCGGGCGTCGCGCAGGGCTTCCACGACCACGACGTGTCTCCTTCGACTCGGTGTCCGGTCGGACGTGGCCCCGCATGCGGCTCCGGCATGCGCGGGCCGATCCGCCCACGCTCGCATACTAAGCGGTCGGTCACATCCACGGAAGGGCCGGAAGCTGCGCCGCGCCACATCCGGGACGCGTGGTGCGCCCCCGGCGGCGGCTCGCGGCCCGCACGCCCCTGCCGTCCGTGCGTAACTGCTGCGTATTCACCCGCCCGAGGGATGGACGGTTTCCCGTGCGATGAGGATGATGCGGCGCACAGCGGACAATAGCGGCGCTCCCGGGCGGAACGCCGCACGTTTCGAGGGGGAAGCCGTGGCCGTGGACGCCGGGGTGAGCGCGACCAGCGTGACACAAGTGACGAGCGTGCAGCCGTACTGGGACCTGACCTTCGACGCCGGCGGCGATCCGGACCCGCATCAGCGCGACGCGCTGCTGTCCGGCGCCCGCGGGCTGACCGACCTGGTGGTCTTCTCGCACGGCTGGAACAACGACCTGTCCACGGCCAACGCGCTGTACGACCGGTTCTACGCCCCCTTCCCCGGGCTGGTGGCCGCCGCCCCGAAGGCCCGGTTCGGCTACGTGGGCGTGCACTGGCCGTCGATGCGGTTCAGCGACGAGCCGATCCCGGACTTCCCGCACGCCGCCGCCCTCGCCGCGCCGGCCGCCGGCGGTCCCGCCCTCGCCGCCCCGGCCGTCGGCGGCACCCCTTCCGCCGCTCCCGCCGCCGGCGGCTCCGCCCTGGACGCGCGCACCCGGGCGGATCTGGCGGCCGTCTTCCCCGGCAGTGAGGACGTGGTGGCCCGCATCGCGGACCTGCTCGCCCAGCAGCCCGAAGAACCCGAGCGGCTGGCGGAGTTCGCCGGGCTGGTCCGCCGGCTCACCGGCGTGGCACCGCAGGCGGCGGTGGCCTCCGTCCTCGCCGAGGACATGGCGTCCGCCGCCGCGGGCATCGAGCCGCAGTTGCTGGCCGGCGATCCGGCCGCGATGTGCGACGTGCTCGCCGACGCCCTCGCGCAGGTGGGCTGCCCGGTCGCGCCCGCCCAGGGCGAGACGATCCTCGGCGGTCTGGGCGGGCGGGTGTGGGACGGCGCCAAGGAGCTGCTGCGGCAGGCGACGTACTACGCGATGAAGCGCCGGGCGGGGACCGTCGGCGAGCAGGGGCTCGGGCCTCTCCTGGGCGGGCTCGCCGCCGCCGCGCCAGGCGTGCGGGTGCACCTGGTCGGGCACAGCTTCGGGGCCCGGCTGGTGTCCTTCGCGCTGCGCGGCCTGCCGCCGGGGGTACGGGTGGCCTCGGTGACCCTGCTGCAGGGCGCGTTCTCGCACTACACCTTCAGCGGGCCGCTGCCCTTCGACGCCAAGGGCGGCGCGCTGCACGGCATGCAGCAGCGCGTCACCGGGCCCGTCGTGGCGTGCCACTCCAGCCACGACCAGGCCCTGTCGGTCTTCTATCCGCTGGCCTCGCGGATCGCCGGGGAGGACGAGTCGCTGCTGGGCTTCGGCGACCGCTGGGGCGCCATGGGCCACGACGGCTTCCAGTCGCTGGACGGCACGCCCGTGCTGACGCTGGCGGCCGCGCTGGCCGGCCCGTTCCCCGGGGGCGGCTGTGTGAGCGTCGACGCCTCGGCCGTGGTCTGCGCAGGCGGACCGCCGTCCGGCGCCCACAGCGACATCTGCCACGAGGAGCTGGCCCGGCTGGTGCTGCGCGCGACCAAGGTCTGACGCGCGGGCCGCCGCTCTGGCCGGCCGGGTGCCGGGCCGGACGCGGAGGCGGCGGGCCGGGCGCCTCGGTCCGCACAGCAACCGCGCAACGGCCCGGGTGCCCGGAGGAATCCTGCCGGAGCAGGTCCGGGGCACCCGGTCCGCGCGCCCCGCCGCCGCTGAGACCGGTCAGCGGTGGGCGGGGAACTCCACGACCTGCTGGAAGGTGGGCCGGTTCTGCCAGCTGATCCGGTCGTCGGTGACGCCGCCGAGTGGCCGCTGGACGATCGAGTCGGCGCACCACTGGTCGCCGGCCGAGCAGCCGCCGTCGTCACCGGGGTACACGGTGTTCGCGGGGACCGCGGCGGCCTGCTTCAGGGTGGACAGCAGCATGTCGCGGCAGGCGGAGAGCTGCCCGCCGCCGCAGTAGGTCCGGGCGAGGCCGCCCTGCACGGGCTTGCCGAGCACCGCGCGCAGGTCCTTGTCCGCGTAGGACCACCAGCCGTACTGGAACGAGCTGCCCGCGTGCGACCCGGTCGGCCCGTGCCCGGCGGAGGGCGACTCGTCGACGGTCAGGTCGGCGGTGAGCGCGCTGTACAGGTCGCTGCCGAGCCCGGGCTCGAACTCGCCCTGGATCAGCAGCGGCCACCAGGCGTCCATCAGCCGCACCGCGGTCGCGTCGGCGTAGGTGTGCGAACCGGCCGAGGTCTCGCGGCGCTTGGTGCCGTCCTGGGCCCACTGCGTCAACTGCTGGACGGCGGTGGCCTCCTGGGGATCGGTGACGGGCGCGCTGTTGACGACCTGGAGCAGGTCGGGCAGCACGTCCTCGCCGCGCAGGTCGGTCAGCGCCGCGTCCTCCATCGCCTTGACCAGGGCGGACCTGGTCACCGCCCCTTGCTGGACAAGGGCCTTGACCCGGGCGTCGAGCAGGTTGCCGCGGTGCACCGAGCCGTCCCCGAAGCCGGCCGCGGTGTAGCCGCGGGCCTGCCTGTTGTTCCAGCTCACGTAGTAGTCCTGGTTCACCGACTGGGGGTGCTGCGAAGGCGGCGTGTAGTCCGCGGTGTTGTAGGCCGGGTCCCAGCCGCGCCAGTCATAGGCCGCCTGCGCCCACACCGGGAACGACGGGTCGACGCCCGGCGCCCGCACCGGGTTGGTGCCGCTGTTGTAGTAGGCGGTCTGCCGGGAGTCGGCGTAGAACCAGTTGAAGGTGTAGTTGATGTTCTGCGCGGCCTGCTGGAACGAGGCGGCGTCATGGACGAAGCCGGGGTCGTTCAGCTCCTGGAAGCCCAGGATGGAGTCGGCCTCGTGCCGGTAGGAGCTGCGCAACTGCGTGTAGGCGACGGGCTTGCCGCCGACCGTGGCCCGGTACTCGACCGGTCCGTACGCGGTCCGCCACACCTGCATCCGGTACGAGCCGGCGGGCGTGGAGTCCGCGGTGGTCGGCGACCAGGAGTTGGTCCGCTCCAGCTTCTCCATGGGCACGCAACTGCCGTGGTACAGGTAGTGCGTGGAGTCCTGGCAGAGCTCGACCGCGTAGGTGTCCGTGACGTCCTGCGAGGCGGAGGTGGCGCTCCAGGCGTAGTCCTGGCCCCGGCCGAGTTCCACGTACATGCCGAGTCCGGCGAACGAGGCGCCGCGGGCGCTGATCCCGGGGCCCTGCAGCTCCTGGAGCATCAGCAGCTGCGGCGCGAAGTAGCCGGTCTGCGGGCCGAACACGGCGATCGGGTGGCCGCTGGCGGTGTGCGCGCCGCTGACCAGCAGCGCGTTGGACATCCCCTTGCGCGGCGAGGAGAACAGGTTCGACGGCAGCACGCCCGGGCTCTTGGTGGTGGCCTGGGTGGCGCCGCCGGTCGCGTCGTAGACCAGCGGTTCCGGCACCACCGAGCCGGGGTCGGGCAGCGCCTCGCCCTGGGGGTTCGCCGGCTTGCCCGCGTACGGGAAGGAACTGCCGTCGTGGACGGTCAGCATCGCCTCGGGGTCGTCGCGCTCCCGGAAGGACTCCCAGACCTGGGTGCCCTGGTCGACCCCGTACTTCTGCTGGGAGGCCAGCAGCGACAGCGCGGACTCCACCTCTCCCCCGCCGCCGGTGCCGAAGAGCGCGCCGATCACCGACGCGAGCGCGATGAGGTCGGTGAGCTGGAACGGCTCGATCGTCCCGGCGTTGGTGATGGCGTCGACGTGCCCGGTGAGCACGTACTCGCCCGGGAAGTAGCGGCCGTTCTTCGCCGCGGTGATGTACGCGTTGATGCCGTCGATGTACGACTGCGCGTCGGCCAGCGCCTGCTGCCCGCGCGCGCCGCCCTGGGTGGCCAGCCAGTCGACCTGCGACTGCAGATCGGCCTCGGTGTACGGGGCCTGCCGCCAGAACTCCTGCTCCAGGCCGCGGTTGGCGGCCGCGCCGCCCGCGAACGAGGACAGCTCGCCGCGGCCGACGTGCCGGAACAGGTCCATCAGCCACAGCCGGTCCTGCGCGGCCGCGTAGCCCGCGCCGAACTCGGTCCCGGAGCGGGTGGTGCCCTTGATGTGGGGGACTCCGGTGGCCTTGTCCCGGGTGATGGTCACGTCCGAGCGCGGGCTGGTCACCGAGGCCACCTGGGCGGCGGGCACGCCGAACGAGGAGTTGTTGAAGAAGTTCGTGATCGTCGCGTCGGTGAGGTTCGGGTAGCCCGAGGCGAGCGAGGAGTAGGGCCCGAGCTGGTCCATGGTGTGCGCGGGGCGGGTGCCCAGCACCTTGTTGGCCAGGATGTCGGCGAGGGTGGCGTTCCCGTTCTCACCGGGGGGCAGGATGTCCGCGCACTGGTTCGCGCAGTAGTCGGTGGTGGGGTCGGCGGCGTGGGCCGCCAGTGGCATCGGGGCCACCAGGGTGGCGCCGAGTGCCAGGAGGGCGGAGGCGGTCACCGTTCTCAGCGTGCCGATCCGTCGTGGGGTCCGTCGCGGCATGTCTGCTCCTTCCGGATGCCGGTGCGCGGAGGTTACCGCCGGTACACCCACCCCGGAAGATGAACATACGTCAACTTTTCCCCAGCGCCCGGTCGGTGGCGCGGCCGGCGGAGAGGAAGGGCCGAAACTCGACCAGGTGGGCCGCCCGGCAGGGCTGCGCCCGCGGATCGACGCCCGGGCGGCGGCCGCGCCCCGGGGGCTGGCGGTTACCCGTGGGTAGTGCGAGGATCGCGCCCAACGCGAGGGCGTGCTGCGGCGAAGGGACGACCATGGGCGAGTTGCACGATCTGACGGCGGTGGAGCAGGGCGCGGCGATCAGGGACGGCTCGCTCTCGCCGGTCGAACTCACCGAGCACTACCTGGCGCGGATCGACAGGCTCGACGCGTCGCTGGGCGCGTTCGTCACCGTCACGCCGGAGATCGCGCGCAAGCAGGCCGCCGAGGCCGAGGCGCAGGCCCTCGCCGCCCGCCGCGACGGCCGGGCGCGGGAGCTGTCCCCGCTGCACGGCGTGCCGGTCCCGGTGAAGGACCTCAACTTCGTGGCGGGTGTGCGCTGCACCCTGGGCTCGGCGGCCTTCGCCGACCACGTGCCGGACACCGACGACCACGTGGTGACCCGGATGCGGGCCGCCGGCACGGTACTGCTGGGCAAGACCAACACCCCCGAGTTCGGCCTGCCCGCCTACACCGAGAACCAGGTGGCCCCGCCCGCCCGCACCCCCTGGGACCTGGAGCGCTCCGCGGGCGGGTCGAGCGGCGGCGCGGGAGCCGCGGTGGCGGCGGGCCTCGCACCCCTGGCCCAGGGCAGCGACGGCGGCGGCTCGATCCGCATCCCCTCCTCGGTGTGCGGGCTGTTCGGCATCAAGCCCAGCCGTGGCCGCGTCAGTTCGGGACCGGTGCAGCACGACGTGAGCGGGCTGAGCACCGCGGGCCCGATCGCCCGCACGGTCGCGGACGCGGCGGCCCTGCTCGACGTGCTCGCCGGCCCGATGCCCGGCAGCCCCTACGGCGCGCCCTCGCTGCCGCCCGGCGAGACCTTCGCCGCGTACGCGGAGCGCGAGCCGGGCCCGCTGAAGGTCGTGGCGCTGCCCGAGCCACCGGTGCCGGGCGTGCGGCTGCACCCCGACTGCCGGGCGGCACACGACGGCGCGGCCGCGCTGCTGCGTGACCTCGGCCACCAGGTCGACGAACTCGCCCTGCCCGTGGACGACTCGGTGCGGGACGCGTTCAGCACCGTGTGGGCGGTGATGGCCACGGTGTGGCCCGTCGCCCCGCAGGACGAGGAGCGGCTGATGCCGCTGACCCGCCACCTGCGCGGGCTGGGCGGCCGGGTCACCGGGCCCGGTTTCGCGAACGCGCTCTACGGGTTCCGCGCCCTCGGCCAGCTCGTCGCCGACGCGCTGCTCAGCACCTACGACGTGATCCTCTCCCCGACGCTCGCGCAGCCCCCGTCCCTGATCGGCGGCCTGCGCGACGACGCCGACCCGGAGGCGGAGTTCGACGGCCTGGCGCAGTTCACGCCGTTCACACCGCTGTACAACGCGACCGGCCAGCCCGCCGTCAGTGTGCCGCTGCACTGGAACGCGGAGGGCTTGCCGATCGGGGTCATGCTCGGCGGCCGCTACGGCGACGAGGCGACACTGATCTCGCTGTCGGCCCAGCTGGAGCGGGCCCGGCCGTGGGCGGACCGGCATCCGGCGATGTGGGGGTAGTGCGGCGCGGCTAGTGCGGTGGGGGGCTTCACCGCGGTCGTGCGTTGACACGCCAGGCCACCGGAAACCATGCTGGGCACGCGCGCTGAGCAAGCGCTTGGAAAGCCTTTGACCCGGAGGAGCCCCCATGCCGCAGGCCGTGCCGCACCAGCCCCGCGTCTTCGCCTCGATCGACGAGCTGCGTGCCGCCGTCGGCGAGCAGCTGGGCTGGACCGACTGGCTGGAGATCGACCAGAAGCGGATCGACCAGTTCGCCGAGGCCACCGGTGACCACCAGTGGATCCACGTCGACCCCGAGCGTGCGGCGCAGGGTCCGTTCGGCACCACCATCGCGCACGGCTACCTCACGCTGTCGCTGATCCCGTCACTGACCCCGCAGCTCTTCCGCGTCGAAGGCATCCGGATGGGCGTCAACTACGGCGTCAACAAGGTGCGTTTCCCGGCGCCGGTGCCGGTGGGCTCGCGGCTCCGGGCGACCGCCGTGGTCGCCGAGCTGACCGAGGCTGGCGGCGGCGTGCAGCTCGTGACCCGGGTGACGATCGAGCGCGAGGGCGGCGACAAGCCGGTGTGCGTCGCGGAGACGGTGGCCCGCTTCTACCTCTGAGCGGCGCGGGCCGGGGGGCCGGGCGCCGGGGCCTGGCGCTCCAGCCGGGTCGAGCCTTCAAACGGGTCGAGCCTTCCGAGGGGGCAGGCGGTCCGACGGTTCACGCGGGTCACGTCGGTCACGCGGGTTACGCGGGTCACGCGGTCTGCCGCACCATCCGCAGCACGAGGTCGGCGTAGAGCGCGCCGACCTCGTCGGGCGTCCTGCGGCCGTTCGGGTTGAACCAGCGGGCCACGTCGATGCAGAGCGACAGCACAGCCAGGGTCGTCCCGGAGACGTCCGGCACGTCGAACTCGCCGTCGGCCACCCCGTCCCCGATGATCGACCGGATGGCGTCCTCGCTCTGCCGCCGCAGGTCCACGATCTCGGTGTAGTGCTCGGGCGCCAGCGCGCCCAGCTCGTACTGCACCACGCGTCCGGTGGTGTGGTGCTCGGCGTGCCACCGGACGAACACCCGCACCGCGGTGGCCAGCCGTTCCGCGGCGGTGCCCTCCGCCTCCCGCGCCTCGGTGAGCATGGCCAGCGAGCGCTGGTGGCCGACCTTGCTGATCTGGTAGAGCAGCTCTTCCTTGGTCTTGTAGTGGATGTAGAGCGCGGCGGGGCTCATACCGGCCCGGCCCGCGATGTCGCGCGTGGTGGTGGCGTGGTAGCCGCGCTCGGCGAACGCCTGCACCGCGGCGGTCACCAGCCGCCTCGCGGCGTCGGGGGTGATGTCGCCCCAGGCTTCGCCTGGTGCCGCCTCCGCAGTCATCGCGTGCTCCTCCCACCGTTCGGTTGACAGGGTCACACCCTACCCGGGAACCTGAGCAAGCGCTTAGATACCGAGTGGTCGCTTAGGGCGCGCTGCGGCCGGCCTGGGCGGGGCGGCCCGGGCAGCGTGGCCGCGGAGGAGTGGGCGCGGACGGCCCGGTCGCACACGAGCGGGGCGCGCGGGCCCAGCGGGCCAGGACGGGATGACCGGGAGGGCGCTCCTCCCTCCGGCGGACAGCTCCCGGGCACGCAGGGCCTCGCGTCCGTCGTCATCCGATCCGTCCGCACACAGTGCAGCGTGACGCGTTCTCGTGCGGCGCCGTTGTGCGCCGCGACCCTCCTCGGCACGGTCCGCCCGGCCGCGCCGCCGTCCTTCCCGCGACAGCCTCCCCCGCCGCGCCCACTGCGGCCACCGCGCGCGGCACCTGCAGGCGTACCTGCCCGCGACCGGGCCGTCGATCGCTCTCTCCATGACCAAGACGCCCGCCACTCCGGACGGCGACACCGCGCAGGAGGTCGACTCACGCATCGCCGCGGCGCCGGCGCCCGGGCATCCGTTGCCGGTGGGCTGACGAGTGGGGTGCGGGCTCACGCCGGGGCCACGTCGAGCGCGGGCGGAGCCGCGGGGGCGCGGGGCTGCGGGGCTGCGGGGCTGCGGGATCTCGTGGCTTTCGCCGGGGCAGGGCCCCCGCACAGGGCCCCATGCGCATCGGGTCGAGCGGCTGCCCATCGATGGCCGCCCGGAACGTCAGAAGGCCGAGACCCCCGTCAGCGCCCGGCCGATGAGCAGCTTGTGGATCTGGCTGGTGCCCTCGTACAGGGTCATCACCCGTGCGTCGCGCAGCAGTTTGCCGGCCGGGTACTCATCGATGTAGCCGTAGCCGCCGAAGACCTGCAGCGCGTTGTTGGCGCAGCGCACCGCGGCCTCGCTCGCGTACAGCTTGGCGACCGAGGATTCGGTGGCGAAGGGCAGCCCGCGGTCGATGAGGTCGGCCACCCGCCAGGTGAGCAGCCGGGCGGCGTCGACGTCCACGGCGATGTCGGCGAGCAGTTCCTGGACGAGCTGGCGGCCGGCGATCGGGGTGCCGAACTGCTCGCGCTGGCCCGCGTACTCCACGGCCGCGTCCAGGCACGCCTGGGCGATCCCGACGCAGCCCGCGGCGACCGACATCCGCCCCTTGGCGAGCGCGGACATCGCGACCGAGAAGCCCTTGCCCTCGGGTCCGACCATGGTCCCCGCCGGCACCCGGACCTGGTCGAGGACGAGTTCGGCCGTGGCCTGGCCGCGCAGTCCGAGCTTGCCGTGGATCTCGCGCCGGGTCAGGCCGGGCGTGTCCGTGGGCACGAGGAAGGCGCTGACGCCGCGGTGGCCGGGGCCGCCGGTGCGGGCGAAGAGCAGGACCACGTCGGCCCAGGTCCCGTTGGTGATGAACATCTTGCTGCCGGAGAGGACGTACGCGTCGTCGTCCCGGACCGCGCGGGTGGTGAGGTTGGCGGCGTCCGAGCCGGTGCCGGGCTCGGTCAGCCCGAAGCAGCCGACCGCTTCGCCGGAGGTGAGCCGCGGCAGCCAGGCCCGCTTCTGCTCCTCGCTCCCCCAGTGCGCTATCGACTTGGCGACAAGTCCCAGCGAGACGGACACGATCCCGCGCACCGACGAGTCGCCGCGGCCGAGTTCCTCGGTGACCAGGCAGTAGGCCAGGTGGTCGCCTCCGGAGCCGCCGTACTCCTCGGCGATGGTCAGGCCGAGGAAGCCGAGTGCGCCGAGCTTCTTCACGATCGCCCGGTCGACGCTCTCGGCGCGATCCCAGGCGACGGCGTTCGGGACGATCTCGCGGTCGGTGAAGTCCCGCGCGAGCGCCTTGACGGCGGCCTGTTCCTCGGACAGCTCAAGGTTCACGGCGGTACCCGGGCCTTTCCACGACTTCGAAACTACCACCGCTAGTTTTCTGGTGGCAGCCTCTACTATGTGCCGCATGGCCCGCCCCCGCAAGCCCCTGCTCAGCCGCGACCGCATCGTGACGGCCGCGCTCGCGCTCATCGACACCGAGGGGCTGGACGCGCTGTCGACCCGGCGGCTGGCCGCGGAGCTCGGGGTCAGCGGCCCCTCGCTCTACAACCACTTCGCCACCAAGGAGGCGATCCTCGACGCGGCGGCGGACCTGGTGGTGCGGCAGGTCGACCTGTCGATGTTCAGCGACGGTCGGGACTGGCGGACCGCCCTGCTGGACTGGGGCCGCTCCTACCGGGCCGCCCTGGCCGCGCACCCGCACATCGTGCCGTTCCTCGCGGTCGGGCCCGGCCTGCGGCCGGCCGGTCTGCGGATGGCCGACGCCGTCTTCGGCGGCATGGTCGGCGCCGGCTGGCCGGCGGCGCAGGCGACCCGGATCGGCGCCCTGATGCGGTTCTTCGTCACCGGGTCCGCGCTGGGATCCTTCGCCGGCGGCTTCGTCGGCGACGCCGAGGCGTACGATCCGGCCGACTACCCGCACCTCGGGCAGGCGCATCTGCTGTCCCGCCACCCGGAACGCGTGGACAACGCCGCGTTCGAGACCGGCCTGCGGGCCCTGGTGGACGGGCTGGAACTGCATTATCGGAAGCTCGCGGCCGCCCGGGACTGACACCATGGCCGCATGACGACCGAACAGGAGAAGGAAGCGGCCGCCGAACGGGAGAGCCCGGACGCTGCCGGACGTCCGGTGTCACGGGCGGAAGCCGGGTCGGACCGACTCGTCCAGGTCGATTACCACAAGTACGACGGCAGCCTGCACTGGAACCTGCGGATGCGGCGGCTCGGCGAGGACGAGCACGGCGTCTGGCTGGGACTGCCGGCCAACAGCGTGATGCGCAAGGGCCACGGCCCCGACGTCCCGCTGCCCGAGGCGCATGTCATCCTCATCCCGCGCGACGCCTGGTGGACCGCGTGCTTCAACGCCGCGCCGCGCACCACCGAGATCTACTGCGACATCACCACGCCGCCGGACTGGACCTCGCGCGAGACGGTCTCCATGATCGACCTCGATCTGGACGTGCTGCGCAAGCGCGGTTCCGCGGAGCCGCTGCTCGTCGACGAGGACGAGTTCGCCGAGCACCAGGTGCGCTACGGCTACCCGGCGGACGTCATCACGTCCGCGCAGGACTCCGCCGCCTGGCTGATGGCCGCCGTGGCCGGGGGCACCGGCCCCTTCGGCGGGGCGCACGCCCGGTGGCTGGCGATGGTCGACGGGGACTGACGGGAGTCACCGGGACGGGCTGACCCGGCGGCCGCCTGTCAGCGGGCGCCGGTCAGAAGACGACCAGCGCGCGGCCGCCCCGTCCCGCCGACATGGCCGCGAACGCGTCCGGAATGCCGTCCAGGCCGATCCGGTCGGTGACCATGGCGGACAGATCGAGGCGGCCCGCACGTACGTGTTCGGCAAGGACGGGGAGGTCCTGGGCTGGGTCGCAGTTGCCGTACACGCACCCCGACAACGTCCGGCCGAAGTAGAAGAGTTCCAGCGCCGTGAAAGTCACCTGCTGGTCCTGGCCGCCGATGCCGACCACCGTCGTCCGGCCGCCGCGCCGGGTGGACGACCAGGCTGTCCTGATGGTGTCCGCCCGGCCCACGCACTCGATCGCGGCGTCGGCGCCGTGCCCTCCGGTGAGCTTGCGGACCTGCTTGGCCGTGTCGTCGCCCGCCACCACGAAGTCGGTGGCGCCGGCCGCCAGCGCCAGTTCCTCCTTGCCGGGAGAGACATCGACGGCGACGATCCGCCCCGCACCCGCGATGCGCGCGGACTGCAGGACCGCGAGCCCCACCCCGCCGACGCCGTAGACCGCCACCGACTCGCCGGGGCGCACCGCCGCCGAGTGGTGAACCGCGCCGTATCCGGTGAGGACTGCGCAGCCGAGCAGGGCCGCGTCGGTCAGCGGCACCCCGTCGGGCAGCGGGAGCACGGCCCGCGCCGGCACCACGGTCTCCTCCGCGAAAACGGCGGACCCGAGGCCCGGGTAGAGGGCCGATCCGTCGCCCGCCAGCGTGGCGTAGGGGGCCGCGGCCGCGGCTCCCGAGTTGGCGCACAGCCACGGCTCGCCCAGGCCGCAGAAGTGGCACTCGCCGCACGCCGGCGCCCAGTTCAGCACCACGCGGTCGCCGGGCGCGACATGACCGACCTCCTCGCCGACCGCCACCACCGTCCCGGCGCCCTCGTGCCCCAGCACCGCGGGCACGGGCTGGCGCAGCGTGCCGTTGGACAGCGACAGGTCGGAGTGGCAGACACCGGCGGCGGCCAGACGCACCCGCACCTGGCCGGGGCCGGGATCCGGCAACTCGATCTCGGCGACGGCCAGCGGGGCGTTCACGGCGGGCAGGACGGCGGCGCGGACCACGGGCTCTCCTGGACTCGGTATCGGGTGACATATCGGCTGGTCGACGGGACGGGGACGTGAGCGGTGGGTCGGCCGTTCGAACCCTGGTACACCGGCGGCCGGCTCAGAACTGCAGCGACTTGGTCTGCAGATACTCGGACAGGCCGTGCGGACCCAGCTCGCGGCCGACTCCGGACTGCTTGTAGCCGCCGAACGGCGCCAGGGGGTTGAACCGTCCGCCGTTGATGTCCACCTGGCCGGTGTCCATCCGCCGGGCGAAGGCGACCGCGGTGTCCTCGTCGGCCGCCCACACCGCCCCGGCCAGCCCGTAGACCGTGCCGTTGGCGATCCGCAGCGCGTCCTCCTCGTCCCGGTAGCGGATGAGGACGACGACCGGGCCGAAGATCTCCTCCTGCGCGATGGTCATCTCCGGCCGCACGTCGGCGAAGACGGTGGGCCGCACGTAGTAGCCGGTCGGTATGCCCTCGGGCTCCTCGGGCCCGCCGGCCGCGACCCGGGCGCCCTCCTCGATCCCCGAGCGGATGTACCCGCGCACCCGTTCACGCTGCTTGGCGTTGACCAGCGGCCCGATCCGGTCGCCCGGCCGGTACTTGGCGGCCGCCGCCGTGGCGAGCTCCACGGCCTCGTCGTAACGGGCGTCGTCGACCAGCATCCGCGTCCAGGCGCTGCACGTCTGGCCGGAATTGGCGAAGACGTTGGCCACGCCCACATTGACGGCCTTGGCGAGGTCCGCCCCCGGCAGGATCACGTTGGCGGACTTTCCGCCCAGTTCGAGGGCCACCCGCTTGACCGCGCCGCCGGCGGCCGCGCCTATCTGCCGTCCCACGGCCGTGGAGCCGGTGAACGACACCAGGTCCACCCCCGGGTGCTCGGCGAGCGCCTGTCCGGCCACCGGTCCCAGTCCGGTGACCAGGTTGAACACCCCGGCCGGCAGTCCCGCCTCGTCCAGGATCCCGGCGAAGAGCTGGGCGACCAGCGGGGTGTCCTCGGCGGGCTTGAGGACCACCGTGCAACCGGCCGCCAGCGCCGGGGCCACCTTGGCGACGATCTGGTGCAGCGGGTAGTTCCAGGGCGTGATGGCCCCGACGACGCCGACCGGTTCGTGCAGTACCCGCGAGTTGCCGATCCGCTCCTCGAAGGGGCGGTCGGCGGCGAGTGCCGCGTAGGAGCCCATGACCGCGGTGGGCAGGTCGGTGTGGACGGCGGCGGCGAACGGGGGCGGCGCGCCGAGCTCCGCCCCCACCGTGGCGGCGACGTCCTCCCGGCGTGCGGCCATCAGGTCACGCGCGGCGCTCAGCACCGCGGCACGCCGCTCGGGCGGAGTGGCTGCCCATGCGGGCAGCGCCGCCCGGGCCGCGGCGACGGCCTCGTCCACGTCCTGCGGGCCGCCGGCCGGCACCTGGCCGATGACCAGCTCGGTCGCCGGGTCGACCACGTCGATCCGCTGCCCGCTCACGGCCGGCCGCCACCGGCCGCCGATGAAGACCTCGTCGCGGCCCTGGTGGACGCTGGGCGCGCCGTCCACCTGCTGCTTGTCCGTGCCGTCCGCCACCGTGCTGCCCTCCGAACCGTCGCCGCTCTGCGTCACGAGCCCAAACTAACGCTGTTAGTTTTATGTGACCAGGGGCCACCGCCGCGCGCTGGTCACCCGGCTGCCTCCACCTGGACGGGGAAGCCGTTGAGCACCGCGGTGCCCGACAGCGGGTCGATCCGGCTGCCGTCCAGCAACTGGTTGACGTTGACCCCAGGCTCCCGTGCCGCCGCCGTCAGCCGGGTCCCCTCGCGATCGTGGCCCCACCCGTGCGGCAGGCTGGCCACGCCCGGCCGCAGCGCGTCGGTGATCTCCACCGGTGCCGTGATCTCACCGCCGTCGCCCTTGATCCGGGCCTGTGCTCCGTCGGTCAGCCCCAGCCGGGCTGCGTCCTCCGGGTGGATCTGCACGGTGCAGCGGTTGCTGCCGCCGGTCAGGGAGGGGACGTTGTGCATCCAGCTGTTGTTGGAGCGCAGGTGGCGGCGCCCGATCAGAACGAGCCCGGATCCCTCGCCACCACGTGCGACGGCCTCCCTCAGCCGCGGCACATCCCCGGCGACGGCCGCGGGCGCCAGCTCCACGGTGCCCGAGGGCGTGCGCAGCACACCAGGTATGCGCGAGCGCAGGGCGCCCAGGTCGATCCCGTGCGGACGCCTCAGCAGCGCGTCCAGAGTGAGGCCGTCCGGGTCGGCCCCGAATCCCTCACCGTACGGGCCGAGACGCAGCATCAGGTCCAGCCTGCGCTCGTATCCCGTGGCGCCGGTCAGCGCGGCCTCGAGCTCGGCCGCGTCCCGGCCGTGGACCGGCGAGTGCGGGTCCGCGGTCTCCCGGTCCAGGCGGTGCCGGATCGCCTGGGCGTCCACCAGCGCCGGATCCGCGTCCGGTCCGCCCTGTCCGAGCACCCCGAGGATCAGCCGGGCCATGATCTCCGGCTCGTCGAGGACTCCCTCGGCCGGCGGAACCGCGGGCGGGCTGTACCGCACGGTGTTGCGCACGGCGAGCGTGGAGAACGCGAAGTCGTAGTGCGCGCTCTGCGCGGGCGGAGGCGGCGGCAACACGACGTGCGCGTGCCGCGAGGTCTCGTTCAGGTACGGGTCGACGCTGACCATGAAGTCCAGCCCGGCCAGGGCCCGGTCGAGCCGGTCACCGTCCGGCGCGGACAGGACGGGGTTGCCCGCGACGACGACCAGGGCACGCAGCCGGCCTTCTCCCGGCGTGTCGATCTCCTCCGCGAGCACGGCCGCGGGCAGCTCGCTCTTGACCTCGGGCCGGCCCGACACCCTGCTGTGCCAGCGGCCGGTCCGGAACCCCTTGCCCGGCGCGGCGGGGCGAGGCGCCCGGGCGGTCGCCGACAGCGGGAACATCGCCCCGCCGGGTCGGTCCAGATTGCCCGTGAGCGCGTTGAGCACGTCGACCAGCCAGCTGGCCAGGGTACCGAACTCCACCGCCGTGCTGCCGAGCCGCCCGTACACCACCGCCCTCTCGGCGGCGGCCAGTTCACGGGCCAAGACCCGGATCTCGTCGGCCGGCACGTCGCAGTAGGAGGCGACCGTCTCCGGGCTGAAGTCCGCCGCGAGCGCCCGTACCTCCGCCATTCCGCTGAGGTGTGAGGTGAGGGCCGGGCCGGGGGCGGCCAGGCCCTCGGCGAAGAGGACATGGACCAGTGCGAAGAGCAGCGCCGCGTCGGTACCGGGCCGGGGGGCGACATGCCGGTCCGCGGCGGCAGCGGTCCTGGTGCGGTGCGGGTCGACCACCACCAGCCGCCCGCCGCGCCGCCGCAGCGCCTTGAGCTTGCCCGGGAAGTCGGCGGCGGTCGCCAGACTGCCGTTGGACACCAACGGGTTGGCGCCGATCAGCAGCAGATGGTCGGTGCGGTCGAGGTCCGGTACCGGGATCGCGTTGGGGTCGCCGAAGAGCAGGCCCGAGGAGACGTGCTTGGGCATCTGGTCGAGCGTGCTGGCGGTGAACACGCTGCGGGTGCCCAGCGCGCCGATCAGCTGTCCCGGGTAGAGCCCGCCCGCGACCGTGTGCACATTGGGATTGCCGAGGAAGACACCCACGGCCGTACCGCCGTGCGCCTGGGTGACCGCGCCCATACCGGCGGCGACGGCGGCGAACGCCTCCTCCCAGGTGGCCTCTTCGAGCCGTCCGTCCCGCCGGACCAGCGGTTTCCGCAAGCGGTCCGGATCCGCGTCGAGCTGGCCGAAGGAGGCGCCCTTGGGACAGATGAACCCGGCGCTGAAGACATCCAGGGCGTCACCGCGGGCATGGGTGACCCGGCTCTCGGCGATGGTGAGTTCGAGGCCGCAGGTGGCCTCGCAGAGCGGGCAGATGCGCAGAGCGGTACGGGACATCGGTGACTCCCCTGGACGGCGACGGCGTTGGATCGCGTGTCGGATCCGACATTACCCGCCGGTACCGGCACGGCGACGGTCCGTGCACGGCGCCTGTGGATAACTCCTTGAGACCGTCTCGGGCGGCGTTCCGGTACGGCCTGCGCGGGCTTTTCCGTCGCTGTGCGCGGCCGTCAGCCCAGGACCGTGGCCAGATACGCCCGCAGCAGCGCCTTCGTCTCGGCGACCACCCGAGCGTCGCCCGCGGGATCGGTCCGGAACGCCAACTGCAGTGCGGCGTCCGCCGTTTCCACCGCGACGACCAGGGCGAGGCGCAGCCTCGGGTCGCCCGGATCGGCGGTGAGCCGGTCCCCCAGCAGGGCCGGCAGGCGATCGGCCAGATCCTCGTTGGTCTCGCCCGGCACTCCGAAGTCGACCAGGGCGAATCCCGGCGCTGTGCGTTTCATGGCGGTGTACTCGTCGACGAGGACATCGACCGCGGTGCGCCAGTCGGGGCCGGTGCCGGGCTCGGCGAGACGCGCGGCCGCCCGGTCCAGGAACTCGTCGAGATTGCGGTGCGCCAGCGCGTCGGTCATGGCCCGCTTGTCGGTGAAGAACCGGTACACCGACCCGATGGGAACGCCCGCCCGGGCCGCCACCGCCCGCGTGCTCAACCGCTCGTAACCCCCTTCGTCCAGCTCCGCCGCGCAGGCGTCGAGGATCCGCGCCAGGCGTTCGGTGCTGCGCCGTTGCACCGGCGCGCGCCGCAGGGCTGCGTCGGGCGGCATCGCCCGGGGCGTGTGCGGGCGTGGTGCGCCGGGCATGCCTCAGTCCTTGCCTGCGAGGGCGTCGAACATCAGCCGGAGTCCGGCCAGGGACTCGGCCAGCGCAGTCTCGGGGTCCTCGGAGCGCACGACCGCCATGGCGCTCTCGCTGAGCCCGCCGTACAGCATGGAGGCCAGCGGTTCGGCGGCGCGCGGCGCGATCGCCCCGCGTCTGATGGCCCGTTCCACTCCACGCAGGGTCAGCTCACGGCAGTTGACGCCCAGTTCGTGCATGGCCTCCCAGCCGAGCGCACCGGGGGCGTCGAGCAGGGTGATGCGCTGGACCCCGGGGTCCAGCGACGCTTCCAGGTAGGCGCGGCTGCCCTCGTACACCGCTTCCCACGGATCGTCGGCCACCTCGCGGTAGGCCGCGGAGATGCGGGCGTTGAGCAGGTCCTGCTCTCGCGCGTAGACGGCGGCGAACAGCTGCTGCTTGCCGGAGAAGTGGTGGTAGAGCGCGCCTTTGGTGACGCCGGCGCGGTCGCACACGGCGTCGAGCGAGGTCGCCGCGTAGCCGTCGGCGGCGAACAGTGCGCGGGCCGCGGCGAGCAGGTCCTCCACCGTGGCGTCGGAGCGTTCGCGCTGACGGCGTCCTGCGGCGCCCGCGGTCGCGGCGCGCGAAGGTGCGGCGGCGGTTCCGCGGACGGTTGCCGCGGCGCGGCCGCCGCTCGGGCGTGCGCCGTCATCAGTCGCTGTGCGCGGTGCTGCCACGGCCCACTCTCCTGTCGTTCGGACTGCGCTCCCAGCGTAGCCAACAGGCGAGCCTTGACATAGACATACCTACGGTATGTATGTTCCGTACCGTCAGTATGTTCCGTCTCCCACAAGGCAGGACGGCCATGTCGTCATCGTCTTCACCGCCCTCTCCGTCCGCTCCCCCGCCCTCCTCCACCGCCCCACCCGGCCGGGCTCCCGCCGCCGGCGTCCGGGATCCGGCGGGCGGCCTCCGCCCCGGCCTGGTGCTACTGCTGACAGCGGGCGCCACCTTCATCGCCTTCCTCGACACCACCGTGGTCAACGTGGCCTTCCCCGACCTGGCGAGGAGCTTCCCCGGTGACCGCCTCTCGGACCTGTCCTGGGTGGTGAGCAGCTACGCGGTGCTCTTCGCCGCACTGCTGACCCCGGTCGGCCGCCTGGCCGACGCCTTCGGCCGCAGGCGCGTCTTCCTGTTCTCCCTCACCCTCTTCACCTGCGCCTCGGCGCTGTGCGCCGCCGCACCCGGCCTGTCCTGGCTGGTCGCGGCCCGGGCCGTGCAGGGGGCCGCGGCAGCGGGGATGATCCCGGCCGCGCTCGGCCTGCTGCTCGCCACCACCCCACCCGCCGGGCTCGCGGCGGCGATCGGCGCCTGGGGCGCGGCGGGGTCGCTGGCCACCGCGGCCGGGCCCGCGCTGGGCGGTGTGCTGGTCGACGCCTTCGGCTGGCGCTCGGTCTTCCTGATCAACGTGCCCGCGGGCCTCGTGCTGATCGTCGCCGGCCTGCGCGGGCTTCCCGAACGCAGCGGCGGTGGGCGGCGGTTGCCCGATCCGGTGGGGACGGTGGCCTTCTCGGCGGGCATCGCACTGCTCGTCCTCGGACTGACCAAGGGCAGCGACTGGGGCTGGACGTCAGCCGCGACGCTGGGCAGTTCGGCCGGCGGACTGCTGCTCAGCGCCGCCGCGCTGGGACGGTCCGCGCGGCACGAGGTGCCGGCCGTCGAAACGCGTCTGTTCCGCAACCCCACCTTCGCCGTGGCCTCCGTCGCGGCCGCCTGCACCGGGGCGGCCCTCTTCGCCTGGCTCCTGTGCAGTCCGCTGTTCCTCACCACGGTCTGGCACTACTCGGTGCTCAAGGCCGGCTTCGCGGTCACGCCGGGCGCTCTCACCTCCGCGGTCGCGGCGGTGGCGGTCGGCAGGCTCGCGCGACCGCGCCACCTGCCTGCGGTCGTGGCCGTCTCGATGGCGGCTTACGCGCTGGTCAGCGTCTGGACGTACGCCCACCTCGGGGCCGAACCGCGCTTCCTGGCGCTGTGGCTGCCGATGGGGCTGGTCGGCGGTGCGGCCTTCGGCGCCACGCTGACCGCGCTCTCCACCGCGGCCGCGACCTCCCTGCCGCCTCGGCAGTTCGCCTCGGGCGTCGGCATGACCACCACGGCACGGCAGTTGGGCGGCGCCCTCGGCGTCGCCGCCACCGGCGCGATCTTCACCGCCCACTCCCTGAGCGGGCCGCAGGCCTTCCGTGACGTCTACCTGGCCTGCGGCGTACTGGGCGCCCTTGCCGCGGCCGTCGGGCTCCTCATGGCCCGCTTCCCCCCCGCATCTCCGGCCACGGCCCGCACCAAGGAGTCCTGAGATGGCGAACGCCACACCGTACGCGCACGACCCCGCCGTGTTCCCGGCCGAGGCCGCCGACCCGCACTGCCTGGCCGAGGGCGAAGGGGCCCTGCTTCTGCGCGACGCACCCTGGAAACGCTTCGCCGTGGTCGGCGACAGCCTCGCCGAGGGGCTGGGCGACCCGCTGCCCGGCTACCGGACGGCCTCCTGGGCGGACCGGGTGGCCGAGGTACTGCGCACCGCGACGCCCGATCTGGCCTACACCAACCTCGGCGTGCGCGGCCGGACCGCCGCCCAGGTGCGGGCCGGGCAGGCGGCCGCAGCCGCGGGGTTCGGGCCCGATCTGGTGTGCGTGGTCTGCGGCGGCAACGACCTGCTCCTGCCGGGCTTCTCCCCCGCCCGCGTGGGCAGGGAACTGGACCTCCTGTTCGCCGGGCTCGCGAACCCCGGCACAACAGTCTTCACCTACGCCCTGACCGACGTGGCGCGGGCCGTACCCGAACTGCGCGGCAGCCCGCTGGAGCAGGGCGTCGGCGTACTGAACTCCGTGACCGGCGCGGCCGCCGCCCGGCATGGCGTGCTGGTGGTCGGGATGGACGGGCATCCGGCCGCCGGCGACCGCGACCTGTACAGCGCCGACCTCGTGCACTTCTCGGCGCGCGGGCACGCGGTGGCCGCCGCGGCGACGGTCCGCGCCCTGGCCACCCGGTTGCCGGGAGGAGCCGCTCCAGTCTGACAGAGCGGGCCTGACCTGCGTCGGCGTTGTCCACAAGCCCGGCGCCAGGGGTTGTCCACAGGCCCAATCGAGGGCTTGCCGTCCTGATTCCTATGGCTCAGCATAGGAATCAGGACGACAGGACAGGACGGGGAGCACCTCATGGGCGGCAAGGACCTCGACTATTCGCCGGGCTTCGGCAACGAACACAGCAGTGAGGCCGTGTCCGGAGCGCTCCCGGTAGGGCGCAACGCCCCGCAGCGCGCGCCCTTCGGGCTCTACGCGGAGCAGTTGAGCGGGACCGCGTTCACCGAACCGCGGGCGCGCAACCGGCGCAGCTGGCTGTACCGCATCCGCCCCTCGGCGGCGCATCCGCCGTTCCGCCGGGTGGACAACGGCTGGTTGCGCGGCGCTCCGTTCCGTGACGTGGAGCCGGACCCGAACCGGCTGCGCTGGAGCCCGCTCCCGATGCCCGACGAGCCCACGGACTTCGTCCAGGGCCTGGTGACCGTGGGTGGCAACGGGGACGTACTGCGCCGCGAGGGCATCGGCATCCACTGGTACGCCGCCAACCGCTCGATGGAACGCCGGGTGTTCTCCTCGTCCGACGGGGAGTTCCTGATCGTGCCGCAGCGCGGCATCCTGCTGATCAGGACCGAACTCGGCGTGCTGCAGGCCGAGCCCGGCCACGTGGCCCTGATCCCGCGGGGTGTGCGCTTCCGGGTCGAACTCCCGGAGGGCACGGCTCGCGGCTACGTCTGCGAGAACTACGGTCAGCCGTTCCAGCTGCCCGACCTCGGCCCGATCGGCGCCAACGGCCTGGCCAACGCCCGTGACTTCCTCGCCCCCGTCGCCGCCTACGAGGACGGCGACGAGGAGACCGAGGTGATCAACAAGTTCGGCGGCAACCTGTGGGCCGCGGTCTACGGCCACTCCCCGCTGGACGTGGTGGCCTGGCACGGCAACCACGTCCCGTACCTGTACGACCTGCGCACGTTCAACGTGCTGGGGTCGATCAGCTACGACCACCCCGACCCGTCGATCTTCACGGTGCTCACGTCGCCGTCCGACACTCCCGGCCTGGCGAACGCGGACTTCGTGGTCTTCGCTCCCCGCTGGCTGGTCGGGGAGGACACCTTCCGTCCCCCGTACTTCCACCGCAACGTGATGTCGGAGTTCATGGGCCTGGTCGAGGGCGCCTACGACGCGAAGGCCGAGGGGTTCGTCCCCGGCGGCGCCTCCCTGCACAACATGATGTCCGCGCACGGCCCGGACCGGACCACCTTCGACCGGGCGAGCACCGCCGAGCTCGTCCCGCAGAAGATCGACGACGGCCTGGCCTTCATGTTCGAGACGCGCTGGCCCGTCGTGCCGACCGAGTTCGCGCTGGGCGGCTCTCACCGGCAGGAGGGGTACGACCGGGTCTGGGAGGGGCTTGAGAGACACTTCGGGCTGTGAACGCCTTCGCTCCCGACTCGCTGGTCCTGAACCGCAAGCTGCCACTGTGGTACCAGGTCTCGCAGTCGCTGCGCGCCTCGATACTGGGCCGGCGCCCGGAAGCCCCGCTGCGCCTGCCCACCGAGGACGACCTCGCCGGGCACTACGGAGTGAGCGTGCTCACCATGCGCCAGGCCCTCAAGGAACTGGAGGACGAGGGTCTGATCTCCCGCCACCGCCGGCGCGGCACCTTCATAGAGCCGGCGGCGCAACGGGGGGCTCCGGTGAAGCTGCTCGGTTCGGTCGACGCGATCGTGGCCCAGCAGTCGGGCGGCCGCACGTCGGTGATCGGCCACGGCACCGAGCCGCTCCCCGCGGAGGCCGCCGAGCACTTCCCCGACCTCAAGGAGGCCGTGGCGTACCGGCGGCTGCGCTGCGACGAGAAGGGGGAGCCCACCAACTGGGCCGAGAACTTCGTGCGCCCGGACCTCGCCGCCCGCATCGACCTCGGCGACCTGGAGCGCTGGCCGATGACCAAGGTGCTGCGGGACGCGCTGGGCGTGCGGATCAGCCGGATCACCGACACGGTGGAGGCCCGCCTGGCCGCGCCGGAGACCGCCCGGCTGCTGCAGGTCCCGCTGCTCAGCCCGATACTGCACTACACCGGGGTGACGTACGACGACACCGGCCGAGCGGTGGACGTGGTGCGGATCCACTACCGGGGCGACCGCTTCTCCTTCACCGTCACCATGGACGCGCCCTGAACCAGCGCCCCACCGCCCGCCAGCCACGCAAGGCGGCGGCAACCCCTTTGGGCCCCAAGGCCGTTGCCCCGACGCCGAGCGGGGAGCCACGGCGAACCGTGGAGGCTGCGAGAAGCCGTCAGTAGCATGCATGCAGTGAGCGATGACGCGCCCTTGCTGCACGACCTGATGCCCTGGTCCGTGCGCCCGCTGCGCCTCGGCCGCGGCTGGCCGATGGCCCCGGAGCCGGCCTGCCTGCGGGCGCGTTGGAACTTGCTCACCGCCGGGCCCGACGACGCCACCCGGGCATCCCTGCTGCACACCACACGTGCCCGCGGCCTTCGCACGCCCGTCGCCCAGTTGCCCGGGCACCGCACCCCCACGAGCGCGCTGGCTCGGGAGGACGGCCGGTGCCCGGAACCGGTCCGGGTGCAGCACGGCGCGTTCGACCAGCAGTGGCTGATCCCCGACCACCGTCTGATCGACGTGGCACGGCCCGAGTTGTGGCGGGTCGCCGACGAGCACCAGATCTTCGTGCTCGAGCAGGGACAGCTCCCCGACGCGCGCGAACCGGCCCTGTCCTTCTCCGCGTTGCTGCCCGACGGCCGCTCCCCCGCGGGCAAGCCGGGGCTGATACGCCCGCTGTACCGCCGACCGGGCGGCCTCGACCCCAACCTCGCGCCGGGCCTCACGGACTGGCTCGCGGACCGGCTCGGCCTGCCGGTGACCGCCGGTGACGTCCTCGCCTGGATCGCCGCGGCCGCCCGCCCCGGTCCGGCCGGCTGCGCCGTGCCGCTGCCCGTCGACCCGGAGGTCTGGCGCCTCGGGCTCTCCCTGGGCGCACGGTCGCTGTGGCTGCACACGCGGGCCACCAGGGCCGTCGACGCCGCCGCGGGCCGCGAACACGGCCGGCTGCGCCTGCCCGGCGGCAGCCGCCCCTACGTCCGCTCGCCCTTGCCGGCCGCACCTCGGCCCGGCGAGCTGGAGTACGAGGCCGAGGAGGCGGCGCTGCGGATCGGCGAGGGCGTCGTCGCGCCCGTCTCCGCCGGCGCCTGGGAGCTGACAGCGGGCGGGGTCCGGGTGCTGGAGCAGTGGTACGAGCGCCGTACCGATCCGGGGACCCCGGGCTCGCTGGAGGCGCTGCGGCCGGCCACCTGGACCCGCGAAGTCACCTCCGACCTGCTGGAGCTGATCAGCGTCCTGACGCTGCTCGCCGCGCTGCGGGAGGAACTCGCGCTTTTCGCCGATCGGTTGGCGGACGTCGGGCGGCCGGGCACACGGACTTCGGCGGGGCTGCGGAGTGCGGGGGTGCTTCCCGTGCCGGCGGCGCGGCGCCGGCCGGCCTCCGTGCTGGAACACCACGAGGAGGGCCCGGACGGGCAGTTCGCCCTGGTATGAGAACTTCGGCCCGGGCTGCGAGTCCGAGTCCTCCCGCGCGGCCGTCAGGCCACTGCCGGGGAGAGGCGACAGAGAGGCCTGGAGGGGCGCGGGAGGCGCGGACAGGCAGGGTCGGGGCCTGGGACCGGGCAGCCCGTTTGCGGAGCGCTGGGCCACCGTCAGAGGTTCCGACGGGGAGGAGGCCGGGAGCGGGGAGCCCTGGACCGGGGTCGGGCAGGGCGGAGTGCCGGGACGCGGGAGCGGCTGGCGCCGCGGTTCGGAGTGCCGGGGCGGTCAGCCGCGGTTGCCGAACAGCGAGCGCCGCAGCCTGCGCAGCGGGGCGAACAGGGACACGCGCGCTCCGCGGTTGGCCTTGGTGTGCGGGGTGTTGCGTGAGGTCAGTTCCCGCATCAGCACGGTCGCCTCTTCCGTCTCGCGCTGCGGCAAGGCAGGCCCGGCGAGCACGGCGAGGTGCCGGTCCAGACGCGCACTGGACGCGCTGGTACCGAA
Organism: Actinacidiphila acidipaludis; assembly: GCF_019890725.1. GTDB lineage: Bacteria > Actinomycetota > Actinomycetes > Streptomycetales > Streptomycetaceae > Actinacidiphila > Actinacidiphila acidipaludis. Next base: position 72,905 of record NZ_JAINZZ010000012.1, on the reverse strand, counting down.
GTTGGTGATGGCAGGCACTCGCGGCCTGCTCGGCATCGCTATCTGTTCCATGACTCTCCCCACCCTGTCGAGGGCACCCCGGCACGGGCAGGGTAACCCTATCGCCCCGTCACGTCACGCGCGCATCCCCAGGCGTCTCCCACGCCGGATTCACCTTTCGTGCAAGGCCGTTGACAACTCAGTGGCACATCCGCACATCCGCCGCCGGGCCTTGCGGCGGTCTCGCCACGTGGCCCGGCAGCCGCTGCGGCGCAGGTCAGACAGCGGCGGTGAAGGCCGGCAGGTAGCCGCCGGACTGGCCGTCCGCCGTCGGGTGGTAGGACTCGTCGACCGGCAGCGTGACACTGTGCAACCAGGGTGCACCCGAACAAAGTTCGTGGCCCTTGAACCTTCCGCGCACGTCCGCGAAGGCGAACCCGTGGTCGGCGGCACGCTTGGCGATCACGGTGTCCAGGTCGTCGGCGGCCGCGTCGATGGCCTTCCGCGAGGCGTCGGTGAGGCCCAGCAGACAGTCACCCGGCACCTGGTAGAGGTGCGGGTAGCCGAGCACGACCACGCGGGCGTTCGGTCCCTTGGCGTGAATGGCCGCGTAGGTGCTGTCGAGCAGTCGGGGCATGCTGGTGTCGACAAAGCGACGTGCTTGGGCGACCCGGTTGAGGCAGGTGGCCTCGGAGTAGAAGACACATGTCGTCATGACGTCACTGAAACCGGCGTCCTGACCGCCGACGCTGACGCTGATCAGAGTGGTGGAGGCGCTGACCGGGCCGAGCTGGCGCGCGGCGATGTCACCGGTGAGCGCGCCCGCGCAGGCGCTCGACACGAACGAGGCGGGGGCGTGCGCGGCGGCCCACAGGGCCGGATAGGCCTTGCTGCTGCGCTTGCAGGCGCCGGACGAGGAGGCGTAACCGCCCGCCCCCAGGCCGCTGGAGTAGGAGTCGCCGAGCGCGACGTAGCGCTGTCCGGCCGCCTGGGCCGGGCTCGCCCCTGCCACCGTCAGCAGCGACGAGAAGACCAGCGCGAGCAGCAGCGTAAGCCGGGACAAGGGGACGGACGAGAAGTGCGCGGACGGCGTCGAGGGGGGCGTCGGCATGGATCCTCCGGGTGCCTGATCAGTGATGCCGCGTACCTGTCCGCACACCTGTGCCCCGAATCCGCCCATACGGTGGATTCGAGGTGCGGCAGGGTGACATGACACCGCCTCCACGACGGCGTGACCGGCGCGGCCGGGGTGACGCGCCGGGGACGGAAAAGCGGTGGGCGAAACGTTCCCGGGTGGCGGATCATGGGCCCATGTCCGTGACACCTGAGAACCCGAGGAGGCAAGTGCCGCCCACTCCCCGCAGCAGGCCGAGCGAGCCCGCCGAACGACCCGCAGGACCGGTGGACCCGCACCGCGCCCTGCCCGTCCACCTGCGCCTGGACGACAGCGACTCCCCCTCGGACGTCGTCGACGCCCTGTTCCTGGGCCGGTTCATCTCCGGGGAGCAGCCGTTCGCCCGGGGCGCGTCGCTGGACCGGGTCAAGTCCGGGCTGACCCTGCTGCCGCCGGACGCGGTGGTGCTGCGCCAGGCACGGGACAAGGACCGCAGCGCCGTACTCGCCGAGGGCGACGGCTGGACCGTGCTGATCTCCCGCTGGAGCCGGGGCGCCGACGTCACGGTCGCCGCCGTCACGGACGAACTCGCCGAAAGCGTGCTGCGCTCCGCGGTCGACGACGCCGAGGACGAGCCCGAGCCCCAGCCGGAAGCGGTCACCATGGGCTTCTGGTACGTCTCGCCGCGCCGCGGCCCGTACCGCACGACCCGTCAGATCTCCGCCGCGACCTGGGAGGAGCTGCGGGGCAACTACACCGCGCCCGTCGCGGACGCGATGGACGGCCTGATGAAGATGACGGCGGACGACGTCACCGGCCGTCTGCTGCTGCTGCACGGCCCGCCCGGCACCGGCAAGACCTCGGCCCTGCGCACGCTCGCCCGCTCATGGCGCGAATGGTGCCAGGTCGACTGCGTCCTCGACCCGGAGCGGCTGTTCAACGACGTCGGTTACCTGATGGACATCGCCATAGGTGAGGACGACGCGGCCGGCGGTCGCTGGCGGCTGCTGCTCCTGGAGGACTGCGACGAGCTGATCCGGGGACAGGCCAAGCACGAGACCGGGCAGGCGCTGTCCCGCCTGCTGAACCTCACGGACGGCCTGCTCGGCCAGGGACGCAACGTCCTGGTCGGCATCACCACCAACGAGGACCTGGAGCGGCTGCATCCGGCGGTCGTCCGCCCGGGTCGCTGCCTGGCCCGGATCGAGGTGGGGCCGCTGACCCGGCCCGAGGCCGTGGCCTGGCTCGGCACCGGCGACGGCATCGGCCGCGAGGGCGCCACCCTGGCCGAGCTCTACGCCCTGCGCCGCGGCGCCTCGGCCGCGCTCCCCGCACCGTCGCAGCCGGCGGACGGCCTCTACCTGTGAACGGAGTTGCGGGGGCCGTGGCCGGTGGACAGGCCGGGGCCGAGGTCGCGGCCGCGCTGTGGACGGAGCTCGGCGGTGCGCCCGAGCTACTGGATCGCGTGACGTACGGGACGCCCGGCGGGCTCGCCGCCGCCGTCCCCGTCATGCGGCTGGCGCGGTCCGCCACGGCCTGCTGTGCACTGGCCGCGGCCGAACTCCTCGCGGTTCGCGGCGGTGGTCAGGTCCCCGCGGTGCCGGTGGACGACGGAGCCGTGGCCACCGCTTTCACCAGCGAGCGGCACCTGCTGATCGACGGACGGCCCGGCGCCACCTTCGCCGCGCTGTCCCGGTTCTGGCCGACGGCCGACGGCTGGCTGCGCACCCATGCCAACTACCCGCACCACCGCGCCCGGCTGCTGTCCGCGCTGGGCATCCCCGACAGCGGGGACGAGGACAGGCTCGTGGCCCGGGTGGCGGCGACGCTGGCCCAGGGCCCGGCCGCCGCGTTCGAGGACACGGTGTACGCGGGCGGCGGCCTGGCGGTCGCGGTGCGCGCCACCGACGACTGGACGGCGAGCGCACCGGGGCTTGCCGCTGCGGCCCGCCCGCTGATCGAGCAGCACGCGTTCCCGGGCCCGGTGTCGGCTCTGCCGCCGCTGCCACCGGGCAGCCCGCCCGCTGCGGGAGTGCGGGTCCTGGACATCACCCGGGTGATCGCCGGGCCGGTCGCCACCCGCACGCTGGCGCATCTGGGCGCCGACGTGCTGCGTATCGACTCGCCCCGCCTGCCGGAAGCGTGGGACGCCCATGCCGACACCGGATTCGGCAAACGTTCGGCGAGCCTGGACTTCGCCGACCCGCGCGGCCAAACCGTCCTCGACCAGCTTCTCGCCTCCGCCGACGTCGTGGTGACCGGCTATCGGCCGGGCGCGCTGGACCGCTTCGGTCTCTCGGCGGCAGCTCTGCAGGAGCGCCATCCGGGCCTGGTCGTCGCGGAGTTGTCGGCCTGGGGCTGGGACGGCCCGTGGGCGCGACGCCGCGGCTTCGACAGCCTGGTCCAGGCCGCGACCGGCATCGCCCTGCTGCAGGCGGATCCGGACGGGCGTCCCGGCGCGCTGCCGGGACAGTTCCTCGACCACGGCACCGGTTATCTGGTCGCCGCCGCGGTGCTGCGGGCCCTCACCGCGCGTCTTTCCGCCGGCGGCGGCCGACTCGTTCGGTGCGCGCTCGCGACCACGGCGGCCCACCTGCTGAGCCTGCCTCATGAGCCCGCGCCACCCGGCGTGTTCGACCCCGCCCCGCACCTCGCCGAGACCGACTCCCCCATGGGCCGGCTGCGGTACGCCCTTCCCCCCGTCCGGTACGAAGGCGCTCCCACGACCTGGGCACGGCCGCCGGGCCGGCCGGGGGAGGATCCGGCTCGCTGGTGAGCGACGGCAGCCTGCTGGACGTGCGGGCGCCCAGGGGGAGGAGCACCGGGGCCGGCAGCACACCGGACGTACCAGGGCGGCAGTCCACGCCGACCGCGGTGCGCGGTCAGAACCGAGTCCGAGCGGATTGAGCCGACCGGTCAGCTCTGGTCGTCGCCATAAGCGGCGCGCAGCGCCTCCTCGACTGCCGCGCGGGCGCCTTCCCGATCCAGGCCGAGGCGGCGGGTCCGCTCGACATAGGCGTTCGCCGCGGCCGCCAGTTCGCGGGCGCGGGCGTCGGCGGCCGCGATGTAGGTGCCGTGCCGCCCCCGCGTCTCGATCACCCCGTCCTCCTCCAGTGCCCGGTACGCCTTGGCCACGGTGTTGGCGGCGAGCCCGAGTTGCTCGGCGAGGCCGCGCACGGTGGGCAGCTTGTAGTTGACCGGGAGACGGCCGGCGCGGGCCTCCTCCGCGATCTGCTCGCGCAACTGCTCGTACGGTGCCGTGGCCGCGTCCGGGTCGACGGTGATCTTCAGACTCATGTCCGGATCCTGGCACAGCCCGGGCCTACAAGGGCATCACCCGGTCGGGCCCCGCGGGGTCATGGGCGATCGTGTCACCCGGTTCGTGGAGGTGGAGCACGAACCGCTCCCCCGCCCGGTACGCCTCGAGGCCCGCCCTGCAGTACGCCACCATGTCGTCGGGCAGCGCGTGCAGCGGATACCAGCCGATACCCGAGCACTTGGCGGGTTCGCGGTTGACCGGTTCGGGCGCGCCGTCGGGCAGGCGGGCGGCGAAGAACCAGCCGATCCTGGCCTGGCCCTGCGGCGCCCGGTGCTGCATGACGAGCACCGCCTCCAGGTCGCCCGGGTCCAACTCGATGCCGATCTCCTCATGGGCCTCGCGGATCATGCCGCTCCGGACGTCCTCACCGTCCTCCAGGTGCCCCGAGGGCGCGTGCAGCAACCCGTCGGCGTATCCCGTGCCGGCCCGGCGGGCGAGGAGGACGTCGTCTCCGCGCAGCAGCACCAGGTGGACGTCCACGATCTCTCTGTGCCGCCCGGTCGCGGCCGGGCGGATCACCGCTGCGTACCGCTCGTCCTCGACCGCCCGCCCCCACAACTCCTCAGCATGGGAGAGCTGTTCGATCCGGGTGACGCCGCCGAGCGGGGCGGCCAGGTCGGCCAGCGCCTCGGCGGGGATCCCCACCGGGCTGAGCGTGCCCCAGCGCCCCTCGATCAGGACCAGGCGGCCGCCCGGCCGCAGCAGCGCGGCCCAGCGGCGCAGTACCGCCTCCGGTTCGGGCAGCGTCCACAGGACGTGGCGGACCAGCACCACGTCGAAGGAGGCGGCGGCGACCGGGGGCTGTGCGGCGTCGCCGACGAGCACGCGCGCGCCGGTCCCGGCCAGTTTCTCCCGCGCGCGCTCGGTCATCTGTTCCGACCGGTCGACCGCGGTCACCCGATGCCCCTGCTCGGCGGCGAGCAGCGCGAGGCTGCCGGTGCCGCAGCCGAGGTCGAGCACGTCGGACGGCCGCACCGGCAGCCACGACCGCAGGCGTATCGCCCACGCGTCGCGGACCCGGGGGTCGCGCAGGCCGTGGTCGGGCTCGTCGTCGAACCGCTCGGCGGCGTCGTCCCAGTATCGGCGGTCTTCTGAGTCGGCGGAGCCGTCGGGGGTGCCGTTGCCGGTCTCGGTGGTCATGATCAAAGCCTGCCACCCACCTCTGACAACGCGGCCCGGACGGCTGGAGCCGCCATGCGGCGGCTCGGGACACAGCCTCGGAACAACCCGTCCGCGGCCGCCGGATCCCACCGGCGTCCTTCACCGGGTGGGCCGCAGCGGCCCTCCGGGAGCGAGCCGGACCAGTTGGTCACGCATCGCCAGCAGCCGCGGCTCGCCGAGGATGTCCTCCCAGGTCTCCAGCGCCTCGACGGCGGCTTCCTCGGCGGCGCGTGTGCAGCGAACGCCCCGCGTGGTGAGGACGACCAGGCGGGCACGCGCGTCGACGGGATGCGGCCGGCGCTCGACGTACCCCTTCGCCACCAGTTCGTCGACGATCTGACTGGCCGCCTGGCGCGTGACGCCGAGGTGCTCGGCGATTTCGGTGACCGTGGCTCCGGTCGGCGACAGCCGGGAGAAGACGAAGCCGTGCGTGGGGCGCAGATCGGTGAAGCCGCGGGCCACCACGCCGCTGTGGATGTCGTCGACGAGCACGGTGGCAGCGGTCAGCAGGGACGCTGTCAGGCTCATGGCATCGGATCGGTTCACAGGGACAGCTTGACACAATGCGCAAGCTGCTTGAATATATAGGCAAGCAGCTTGAGTAAGCAGCTTGCCTATATATCTCAGGGGGTCCGTCATGCCTTTCACCACCGCGGACGACGCCGTCGTCCATGAACTGCAGGGCGTCCGCTTCGTCTCGTACGCCGCGCCGGCACTCGGCAGCGCGGAGTTGTGCGCCTGGCGGGGCGAGGTTCCGCCCGGCACGTCGGGGCCGGCCCATCGGATCTCACGCGAAGAGGTCTTTCTCGTCCTGTCCGGCTCGCTGGAGCTCGCCATCGACGGCGAGAGGCGCACACTCCACGCCGGGGACGCCGCGATCGCACCGGCCGGCTCCTCCTTGGAAGTCGCCAATCGCACGGAGGCGCCGGCCGCGATGTGGGTCTCCACGAGCGTAGGGCTCGAAGCGACCCTCGCCGACGGCTCGCGAATAGCCCCGCCGTGGGCTAACTGAACGCCGACAGGCAGGTCGTCGGGGTGGCGTGGGCGGGGTCCAGGGCGTTCGCCGCCTCGTGGAAGGCGATGCGGTCCGTCAGCCCGATGGTCACGTGCTCGGAGACGTCGAGCGGGCACAGATTCTGCAGCACGACGTTGTGCACGTCGGGTCCGGACAGGGCCTGCGAGGTGTACGGGGTGACGACCTCGTCGTAGATCGTCGAGATCACGGTGTAGTGCACGCCCGGCACCGTGTCGCCACCCGCGTTCAGCTGCCGCTGGAACGCTGATCCGGCGATCTGGTCGGCCAGTCCGGGGAGCGTGGACTGGAAGAAGCCGGACGCGCCCGGGAAGTACGGGAGCAGTGCGGTCAGCCCGTCCAGGGTCGTCCCGTGATTGTCGGGGGCCAGGCCGACCAGCGCGTTCACCTTGGCCGCGCCGCCGAGGAACCTCAGGTAGTAGCGGGGCATCATGCCGCCCTGCGAGTGTCCGATGATGTCGACCTTGGCGGCATGCGTCGCGGCGAGCACCCGGTCGGTGAAGGCCGACAGTTGCTGGGCGGAGTCGGCGATCGGGCCGAGCCCGCCGATGAGCGACTCCCCGGGCAGCATGCCGTAGTCGAAGGAGAAGACGCAGTATCCGCGCGCCTCCAGATAGGGGGCGAGGACGAGCCAGTTGTCGGTGCCGTTCGCGAAGGTCCCGTGTACGAGGACAACGGGACGGGGGTGTTGGGCCGAAGGGCGGCAGGAGAAGTCGTTCCAGCCGCTGGACGGTGCGGAGTTGGCCGACGCGGCGGCGGTGGGGACGACCGCTGTCGCGGTCGCCAGGAAGAGCGCGGCCAGGAGCCGTCTCCAGGGCAGCCTCATGTGATCTCCTCGCAGGTCGGGAAGTGGACGCAACACGACACACTCACGCCCTGTGATCCGGATCACGCGCGCTGGGCACACGACAAGTTACGCACGAGTAGAAAGGAGATGACTAGTAACGCGTGAGTAAAAACTCGGAGCGCCCGGTCGGTTGACGGCCGGTTGACGGACAAAGGAACCAGCAGGTCGCCGTCACGCCGAAGACGACTCGCGCCACTCGCGGATGGTCATCCCGCGCTTCCCGGGCTGGAGTGCCACAGCTTGCGACCGGTGGCGGCGCCGTTGCCCGCGGGCCGCAGGTCGGCCCAGGGATGCAGCTCGTAGCCGGTGGACAGCCTGATCCTGCGATCGTCCGCGGGATGCGGGGGGTTCTCCTCGGCGCCGTCGGCGCCGGCACCGGTCACGCCCTCGTCGCCGGAGCCCTCCGCCAGCCGCTCGGCGACGGCCTCCAGGCCGCCGGTGCGGCGGAGTTCGGCGAGTTCGGCGAGGTTCCACGCGGCCGCGCCGACCACGCTCAGGCTCTGCGGCCCGCGCCGCTGGACCACGCCCCGCACCAGCAGCAGGAAGGAATGGAAGACGGTGTGGGCGCACGCTTCGTGGCTGTCCTCGAAGAAGGCGCAGTCCACCAGACCGGTGCCGTCGTCGAGCGTGGTGAAGATGACGCGCCGGCCGGAGCGGATCGGCGGGGTCTGCGTGGCGCCCTTGGCCCCGGCGACCAGCACCGTCTGCCCGTGCCGCACCCCGCGCAGGGAATTCGCGGGCACAACCCCCAGCTCGGCCAGGAAGGAGTGGTGATCGTGCATCAGATGACGGGAGGCGTCCATGCCGAGGACACCCAGCTCGGCGCCGAGACGCTCGGCCTCGTCCATGTCGGGCAGACCGGCGGGCGTGGCAGCCTCCTCGTTCCCGGCCAGCGGGAGCTGCCCTTCGAGCGCACCCTTGGTCCGCCCCTGCCGGTGGAGTTCCGCGATCTGCAGCAGCAGGTCGCGGCGGTTGGAGCCGAAGGAGTCGAGCGCGCCGACCTGGGCCAGCCGTTCGGCGACCGGGCGCCCGGGCCGGGCCCGCTGCCACAGGTCCTGCAGCGAGGAGTAGGGCCGGCCGGCCACCAGCCGTGCGGTCTCGGCCTCACTGATGCCGTGCACGTCCGCGAGCCCCAGCCGCAACCCCCATTTACCGGACACCAGTTCGATCCGATAGTCCGCGTCGGACCGGTTCACGTCCAGCGGCAGCACCGGCACACCGCGCCGCCGGGCGTCGGCGAGCAGCAGCCGCTTGGGGTACATGCCGGGGTCGTGGGTGAGCACCCCGGCATAGAAGGCGGCCGGGCGATGGGCCTTGAGCCAGGCCGACTGGTAGGTGGGCACGGCGAAGGCGACGGCGTGCGCCTTGCAGAAGCCGTAACTGCCGAACGCCCTCAGGATCTCCGAGGCCTGCCGGATCACCTCGGACGAGTAACCGCGGGCCCGCGCGGCCGCGCCGAACCGGGCCATCACCTGGCCCTGGCGCTCCGGATCCGACAGGGCGCGGCGCTGCTCGTCCGCGATCGCCAGGCCGCAACCGCTCATCTCGTCGAAGATCCTGATCACCTGCTCGTGGAAGACCACCACTCCGTAGGTCTCCCGGAGCACCTTCTCCAGGTCCTGGTGCGGCACCCGTATCGGCGCACGGCCGTGCCGGGCCTCGATGAAGGGCCGCACCATGTCGGCGGCGACCGGCCCCGGCCGGAAGAGCGAGATGTCGACCACCAGGTCGTGGAAGGTCGCGGGCTGCAGCCGGCCGACCAGGTCGCGCTGCCCGGGGGACTCGATCTGGAAGCAGCCGAGCGTCTCCGCCGACCGGATCAGGTCGTAGGTGGCCTGGTCGCCCTGCGGCACGTCCTGGGGATCGTCGAGGTCGATCCGCTCGCCGGTGGCGCGTTCGATCTCGTCGACCGCGTAGGCCATCGCGGACTGCATCCGGACGCCCAGGACGTCGAGCTTGAGCAGCTTGAGGTCCTCCACGTCCTCCTTGTCGAACTGCGACATGGGGAAGCCCTCACCGCTGGTCGGCATCACCGGGGTGCGGTCCAGCAGGGTCGCGTCGGACAGCAGGACACCGCACGGGTGCATGGCGATCCCGCGCGGCAGTCCGTCCAGCGCCTCGACGAGCTCCCACAGCCGCCCGTGGTCCTCGCCGGACACCGCGCGCAGTTCGGGGAGTTCGGCCAGCGCGGCGCGGGCGTCCTTGGCCCGGATGTGCGGGAAGGACTTGGCGAGCCGGTCGACGACCATCGAGTCCATGCCGAGCGCGGCCCCCACGTCCCGCACCGCGTGCCGGACCCGGTAGGTCTCGGGCATGGCGACGGTGGCGACCCGCTCCGCGCCGAACCGGTCGAAGATCGCCTGGTAGACGTCGATCCGGCGGGCCGACTCCACGTCGATGTCGATGTCGGGCAGCTCCTTGCGGTGGACCGACAGGAACCGCTCCATGAGCAGTCCGTGTTCGAGCGGGTCCGCGGACGCGATGCCCAGCAGGTGGTTGACCAGCGAACCGGCGCCCGAGCCACGGGCGGCCACCCGCACCCGCATCTCTTTCACGTCCTCGACGACCTGGCCGACGGTGAGGAAGTACGGTGCGAAGTTCAGCCGCCGGATGATCCGCAGCTCCTCCTCCAGCCGGTCCCAGTAGCGGGCCTTGCGGTCGTAGCCCCTGCGGACCAGGCCGGCGGCACAGCGCGAGTGCAGGATCCGGTCGGCGGTGCGGTCGCTGGCGTCCAGGAGCGCGGACTCGGGGAAGCGCGGCCGGCCGATGCCCAGGTCGTCCCGGGGATCCACCACACACCCCGCGGCGGTTTCCTCGGTCGCCTGCAGCAGCCGGTGGGCGCCGGTCCGCCCCTGCCCGGCGGCCTCGGCGATCCGCTCGGCGAGGCGGCCCATGTCGGCGGCGCCCTTGAGCCAGCGCTCGCCGCTGTCCAGCCGCTCGGGCCGGTGCGTGTCGATGGGCACCAGCCGGCGGGCGGCGTCGAGGATGTCGGCGACCTCGCTCTGGTCCGGGTCGGGGTAGCGCACCGCGTTGCTGAGCACCGCGGTCACGCCCTGTTCCGCGGCGAAGCCGACGATCCGGGCCGCCAGCCGCAGCGATCCGGCCCCGGTGCCCTGCCGGTTGTGGCAGACGGCCTCCAGGCGCAGCGCGGAGCCGTAGACCTCCCGCCAGGGCCCGAGCAGCCGGGCGGCCCGGTCCGGGCGGCCCGCGGCGAGAGCACGCCCCACCTCGGAGTCCGGCCCGAGCAGCACGTACAGCCCACGGTCGGTCAGGTCGTCCCAGCCCAGCCGGGGGCCCGTGCCGCCGGCCGGCCGGGCGGGAGCGACCGCGCGGTCGGCGACTCCGACGCCCGGTGTCGTGCGATGGGCGGCCGAGATCATCCGGCACAGGGACGCCCAGCCCTCACCGTTCCTGGCGAGGAAGACGGCGCGGGGGGCACCCTCGTCGACGAAGGCGCCGCCGCGCGCCGGCGTGCGGCGGCGGGCAGCAGGCTGCCGGGGACCGTCGTCGTAGCCGGGGACGGCGAGACCGGCGCCGAAGAGGGGCCGCACACCTGCCCGCTCGCAGGCCTTGGCGAAGCGGACCACTCCGGCGACGGTGTCCCGGTCGGTCAGCGCCAGCGCGTCCATGCCGCGTTCCGCCGCACGCTCGGCCAGGTGCGCCGCGTGCCCGGCCCCGTAGCGCAGGGAGAACCCGGATACGGCGTGGAGATGGGTGAACCCGCCACCGCCCATCCGTGCCTCCAGCCGCGCTCACCCCCGGTACAACCATGCCCCTCTCGTCACCCACCATAGACCAGATTTCGAACGTGCGTACGATCGACACTCCGCGTCGCCCTGCCCGCTCCACCTGCGGCGATACAGCCCGTACCCCGCCGCCCCACCGGCTGCGGGGCCGCACCCGGCGGCCCTCCCCAGGGGCGGCAATTGGCGCGGCCCGACGCCGGGCGGGCACCATACGGAGCATGGGCGACGGGGCGGGCCAGCGCTGGACGGCGGGCAGGACGGCACTGCTGATCACGGTGCCGGAGGCGGATCCTCTGGTGGCCGGGGCACGCGACAAGTACGACCCGGAGGGCGGCAGAGGAGTGCCGGCCCACGTGACGGTGCTCTACCCCTTCCTGCCCGCCGAGCGGATCGACGCCGAGGTACTGCTGACGCTGCGGGAGCTGTTCACCGGACATCAGCCGTTCGACCTGGACTTCGCCGGGTTCGGCCGTTTCCCCGACCTGCTGTGGCTCGCCCCGGAGCCGCAGGCCCCACTGCGGGCGCTCACCACGGCCGTCACGCGGCGCTGGCCCGACGTGACGCCTTACGGGGGCGCGTACGGCGACACGGCACCGCACCTGACGGTCGCGAGCGGCCGGCCCCAGGAGACGTACGAGGTCGTGGAGCGGGAGTTCGCCGCGGGGCTACCGCTGCGCACCCGGGTCGCCGGGGTCCATCTCGTGGTCAGCGACGGGGACCGGTGGCACCTCCGGGAGACCTTCCCGCTGGGCGCGGCCGGTCCCAGCGCCGACGCCGGAGCCCCCGTCTGACTCCCCGCCCGTGTCCGCGGCCTCGACGCCCGGCCCCTCCCCCAGGCCGCCGCTCCGCACGGCCGCACCTCGCCGTAGCAGCAGGAACCACGCGGCCGGCGGCCCGGCGACGCCGACAGCGATGAGCTGCAGGCGGTAGTCGGCGACCGCGACGAGCCCGGCGCCGAGCGCCGCGGCGAGGGCGGTCGGCGCGAAGACGACCGTGCCCGCGGCAGCCGACACCCGCCCCACCATGGCCGGCCGGGTGTACTGCTGCACCGCGGTGAAGGCCGCCACGATCACCCAGGGCAGCCCGACGCCGATCGCGAGGGTCCCGACGAGCACCACGGGCAGCTCGGAAACCGCCCGCAGCGCCGCCCCCGACGTGAACAGCAGCAGCCCGGCAGCGGCGAAGGCGCCCTCCGGCAGCCGGCGCATGACCGCGCCGGCCACGACTCCGGCCACGATCGAGCCGCTCCCCTGTACCGCGTACAACACGGCGACGAAGGCCGGCGGCCGGTGCAGCCCGACGTCGTTCATCTGGAAGATCGCGGCGCTGCTGATCCCCGACAGAAGCATCGCCAGCGCCCCGGCCGCGACCAGCCGCCGCAGCAGCGAATGCCGCCGCAGATGCCGGATGCCCTCGGCGGTCTGCTCCCGCCAGCCGGACTCCGGAGGGGCGGACGGCCGTTCACGGACCCGGATCGACGCGAAGGTCGCGGCGGCCAGGACGAACGTGAGGGCGTCCAGCACGGCGACGGCCGCGCCACCGAAGCGCACGAACAGGCCCGCGCCGGCCAGCGGGGCGAGCAGCTTCATCGCCTCGTTGACGGTCATCCGCAGACCGTTGAAGTCCCCGCGCAGCGCAGGCGGCACGGCCGCGACCACCAGCCCGGCCTCGGCCGCGTCCGTCAGCACACCGGCGACACCGATCAGGACGAAGACGGCGAACAGCAGCCAGACGTCCCGCCCGGCGCGCACCGCGAGGAGCAGCGGCAGCAGCGCGGCAAGCGCCATGTTGACCCAGACCAGCAGGGGTTTGCGACGAACCCGGTCGGCGACGGCGCCCAGGACGGGACCGGCGAGCACCGGCGCCCACACGCAGAAGGTCACCACCGCGGCCAGGCTGCTGGACCCGGTGAGGGTCTTCACCCACACCCCCGCGACCAGCAGCATCGCCGAGTCGCCGAATCCGGACACCAGCACCCCGCCCAGGTACGTCGCCGCCACCCGGTCCCCCAGGACCCTTCGTACCGTCATGACTCCCAAGTTATTGCTAGGGGGTTGGCATCGGCAATCCCCGGAACGGGACAGCGGGCCACGCGGGATCCCCAGGGCGGAGAGACCACCGAAAGGGACCGCGATGTAATGGGGGCATGACGGCGACCGATCCCTTGCTGCGGGCCCTGGCCCACCCGGTGCGGCTGCGCATGGTGTCCCTCGTCTGGAACGCGCCGTTGTCAGCGGCCGAACTCGCCCGCGAGCTGGGCATTTCACACGCCTTGGCCAGCCAGCACCTACGACGGCTGGACGCGGTCGGCGTCGTGGAACTCGCCGAGATCCGCACCAACCGCGGAGGCCGGGAGCGCCGCTACCGCGCGGTGCACGGTTCGCCGCTCTCCGACCAGCGGCACGAGGCGGCCGCGCCCCTGCTCGCCGAGGCGCTCGCGCACAACCTCCGGGAACGCGCCGCCCGTCGCGCCCCCGACACCGAAGGGGTCACCTCGGACGCGGAGTTGTGGGTGGCCCCGGAGGTCTGGACGGACTTCAGGACCCGACTGGCCGCCCTCTTCGACGACTTGCACGCGGCGGCCCAGGCGCCGCACACGCCCGGCACGACGGGCATCGGCGTGACCGCCATGGTCTTCCCGTTGCGGGAGGACGCGGCCGGGGTGACCGGAGAAGAGCCGGGCGCGAGCCCGGAAGAGGGCTCAGACGAGGGCTCAGACGGGGGCTCAGATGCCGGCTCATCAGCGGACGGAGGCCCGGGCGGGAAGCCGATTCGGCCGAACGGGTGATCTTGCCACGAGGAGCGGCCGGACTGGAACAACCGTGCGAGCGCCCTCGTTGGCACCTGTGAGCGAGGACACAGAAGGAGAGACGAGAGGGGGAGGACGCGGCCCGAGACCCGGACGGCCCTCCACCCCACCGGCCGGCCGAAGGGCCGAACCCACCACCCAGGGGCACCATCGAGACCACCCGGCCGGGCCCAGCGCCCCCCCCAGCAGCACCGCCGCACGACGCCACCACACCCGGCACAGCACCCGGCACAGCAACGGACCACAACCACGAACCACGGATCCCATCGGAGCGATCATGAGCCAGCCGCCTGCCACCAGCCCCCTGTTCGACCTTCTGCGCGAGCGCAGCACCGGAGTGCTCGTGACGCTGAAGAAGGACGGCCGGCCGCAGTTGTCCAACGTGTCGTTCACCTATGACGGGCCGAGCAGGACGATCCGCATATCGGCCACCGACGGCCGCGCCAAGACCCGCAACCTGCGGCGGGACCCGCGTGCGAGCTTCTACGTCACCACACCGGACATGGGGGCGTATCTGGTCGCCGAGGGGGGCGCCGAGGTGACCCCGACGGCCGCCGATCCGCACGACGCCACCGTGGAGGAGCTGATCGAGGTCTACCGCGCCATCGCGGGCGAGCACCCGGACTGGGACGAGTACCGGGCCGCGATGGTGGCCGACCGCAGGCTGGTGATCCGGCTGCGCGCCGACCGCGCCTACGGTTGGGGTCGCGCCCAGGGTGGGACGAGCGGCGCGGTGGACTGAGGCACCGCCGCGGCGGTTCCGGGCTCTCCGGCGGCAGGCGCGTTCGGCGGCGTCAGGCGGATGTGGTCGAGCGGGCCAGACGTGCGGCCACCACGCGCAGGTGGTCGACGAGTTCGGGCGGCTCCTTGACCTCGAAGTCCGCGCCGAGCAGACCGAGGAACATCGCCAGCGCGTCCAGCGACTCGAAGCCGGTGGCGAGTTCGCAGGAGTCCTCGCCGAGCGCGGTGATCGTGCCGAATCCGGACCAGGCGAACCGCCCGACGCTCTCCGCGGAGGCGTGCACCACCACTCTGGCCTGATACCGGTAGGCCCGGGAGGTGACGCCTTTGGCGACGTACGAGGCGGCGTCGTCAGGGAGTTCGCGTGGGGTGAAGCGCGGGCCGGCCGGGGGCTTGGGCTCCACGCGGTCGACACGGAAGGTCCGCCAGTCGTCACGGGTGACGTCGTAGGCGAGCAGGTACCAGCGGCGGTTGTGGTGCACCAGCCGGTACGGCTCGACCTCACGGCGGCTGGCGGCGCCGGAGTGGTCGAGGTAGTCGAAGCGGAGCCGTTCGTGGTCACGGCAGGCGGCGCCGATCACCGTCAGCACCTCCTGGCCGACGGCAGGCCCGGTCGTCCGTGGCTGGACGGTCACCGCCTGCATGGCCTGGACGCGGTGCCGGAGGCGTGACGGCAGGACCTGTTCGAGCTTGGCCAGCGCCCGGACGGAGGTCTCCTGGATGCCTTCGACGATGCCGCCCGCGCCGGTGCGCAGACAGAGCGCGACGGCCACCGCCTCCTCGTCGTCCAGCAGGAGGGGCGGCAGGGCGGCGCCGGCGCCCAGCCGGTAACCGCCCGCCGTGCCGGGCGAGGCATGTACGGGGTAGCCGAGCCCGCGCAGCCGTTCCATGTCGCGCCGGATGGTGCGGGGCGTGACGTCGAGACGCTCGGCCAGGTCGGGACCGGACCAGTCACGGCGTGACTGGAGGAGGGAGAGCAGACGCAGCAGGCGCGCCGACGTGTCCAGCATGGCGTTCAGTCTGGCAGCCGCCCCGAACGGCGCCGGGCGCCAGGGCCGGGCGCATGGGCCGCCCGGGGCCCATGCCGGCGACCCGGTACTCCCGTGCCCCTGCCGGTGCACCGCAGGGAGGCCCGCACCGAACAGGCCGGTGCCCCGGCCGCGCAGGGAGCGACCGGGACACCGGGCAGACGGTGAGGTGAATCGTCAGTAGACGCTGACTCCGTAGGCGCTGAGCGCCTCGGTCACGGGCTGGAAGAAGGTGGTGCCACCGGAGGTGCAGTTGCCGCTGCCGCCGGAGGTCAGGCCGATGGCCTTGGTGCCGTCGTACAGGGAGCCGCCGCTGTCGCCGGGCTCGGCGCACACGTTGGTCTGGATGAGCCCGGAGACCACCTCGCCGTTGCCGTAGTTCACTGTGGCGTTGAGGCCGGTGACCGTGCCGCTGTGCACGCCGGTGGTGGAGCCGCGGCGGGTGACGTGCTCACCCACGTAGGCGTTGGCGGCGCTGGTGATGTCCTGGCTGCCGACGGTGCCGTCGTGGGCGACGGAGCTGTCGTACCGGACGATGCCGTAGTCGTTGCCGGGGAAGCTGGTGCCGACCGTGGGGCCGATGTAGGTGCCGGAGCTGGTGTAGTAGGCCGGGTAGCCCTGGGTGCAGTGGCCGGCGGTCAGGAAGTAGTAGGTGCTGCCGCTGCGGACGTTGAAGCCCACGGAGCAGCGCCAGCTGCTGGTGAGGATCGGGTCGCCGCCCGAGAGCAGCTTGCTGAAGGTGCCGGAGACGCGGGTGATGTGGACCGCGGTGCCGAAGCCGGCGGTCGACTTCTTCAGCCGGTCGAACTGGGACGCGCTGACCCGGCTGTCGACGCTGACCTGGAGGGTGTCGGAGCGCGGGTCGAGGGCCCAGGCGGAGCCCGCGACGTCGGCGGACCTGGCCGCGTCGCCGGCCTTGAGCAGTTCCGCGGTGCTGTGCGCGACCAGCCGCGGGGTGGCGCCGGCGGAGCGCACGGCGTCGGCCGCGGTCTGGGTGGTGACGTTGACGACGGTGGTCCTGCCCACCGTGTCGTAGTAGCTGCCCGCCGTGCTGGCCGTACCCAGGTGGGCGGCCACGGAGGCGGCGGTGTCGGGGGTCGCCTTCACCGTGGGGGCGGCGGTTGCGGAGGGCAGCGCGAACGCGGTCGCGGCCAGCAGGCCGGAGGTCACCGCGATCAGGGGTATGCGACGGGACTTCACTCGTTCCTCCTGTGGGGGTGGAGGGCGGATGGTCGGTGTACACGTCGGCGGCGCGCGGTCGAACCGGGGTGAGACTTGTCGGAGCACCGTCAAGTCACACCGATTAACGAACGCACCATGCGCCTGACAAGTACTCCTGGGAGTATTCAGATCCCACAGGCAACACACAAGAGGGCTGTCGCGTCCGGTAATCGGCGCACAAACGTGCCCCGGC
Source organism: Actinacidiphila acidipaludis (assembly GCF_019890725.1). Classification (GTDB taxonomy): domain Bacteria; phylum Actinomycetota; class Actinomycetes; order Streptomycetales; family Streptomycetaceae; genus Actinacidiphila; species Actinacidiphila acidipaludis. Next base: position 55,714 of record NZ_JAINZZ010000012.1, on the reverse strand, counting down.
GGTCCTGGAACCGCCGGGGCAGGCCGAAGTGACGGCGTCTCAGCTGGTGAGAAGTGCGCGCTCCCCCGCTTCGAGCGCGTAGGGCAGGGTGTTGCCCGGCGGCGGGAACGGGCAGATGAACGCGTCCGCGAAGGCGCACGGCGGCAGTTGCGTCCGGTTGAGATCCACGGTCAGCGTGCCGTCGGCCGCCGGCGCCTCGGTGTACAGGAAGCGGAACCGGAAGCTGGTCGTCCCACTGGTGGCGTCGGCGAGCACCGCCCACAGCCGGCCGCCGTCCTCGACCGCGACGGCGAGGGTGTGGGTGACGCCCCCCGCGGTGAAGGTGAGCTCGCCCGCGAGGCCGAGACCGCGTTCGCGGCCGTCGGCGTTGGGCACCTGCACCGAGCGGGCGGCCTCGAACGGCGTGAACTCCGCGGGCACCACCCAACGGCCGTCCCAGGCGAAGGCGTCGATACCGGCGAAGGTCTTCCGCGCCGGGGACTCGGGGTCCCAGACCCGGACCGCGAGCAGCCCTTCACGATCGATCGCCAGCAGCTTGCGGCCGTCCGGCAGGAGCAGCGGGTCGTTGTCCGGTCGCAGGACCGTGGCCGCGCCGTCCAGGTCGCGGACGACGGCGCCGCCCTGCTGGGACCAGTGGCCGGCGAGTCCGGGAATCACCCCGTCCGTCACGTCGTCCAGCCAGTAGGTGCCGACCAGTGCCAGCGGTCCGTGCGGCGCCGAGACACGCTCCCGGCGACCCTCCCGCCACTGCTGCCAGTCGTAAACCGCCTGCTCAACCGCTTGTGTGCTCATGAGCCAAGCCTTCCATATGCCTCGGACGAGGGGTGTGGGCCGGTCGGACCGGGTATCAGACCGGCTGTCGGAACGGGCGCCACGGGCCCGCGCGGCGGGCGGTGCAGCCCGAGGTGTTCGCGCAGCGTCGCGCCCGGGTGGAAGGTGCGGAACAGACCGCGGTGCTGGAGCAGCGCCACCGTCCCATTGACGAACCGCTCCAGGTCCCGCGTGGGCTCCACCGGCCGGATGCGGAATCCGTCCACCGCACCCGAGCCGTGCCACTGCGCCACGAGGTCGGCCAGGTCGACCGGCCCGCCGCAGAACAGCGGACCGGCCGCGCCGTCCGCCACCGGCACGGGTGCGGTGCCCGGTTCCTGGCCGAGTTCGCCACTCCCCAGGTCGACCGCGAGGTCGGCGAACACCAGCAGACGATCGGCATCGCGCCCCGCCCGCGCGGCCAGTGTCCGCAGGTCGTCCCGCGCCCGGTGAGCCTCTTCCGGCGTAACCGCCTGCACGAAGGCGAGGTCGGCGAAACCGGCGGCCGTACGACGGGCGGTGGGCGCGCTGGCGTCGAGTGCGAGGACGGGCCGGCAGTCCGGCGGGCTCGCCCCGGCCTCCCGCAGGCTCTCCCAGATCCGCACCGCGGCGGCGATCTCGGCCTCGGCCGATCCGGCGGCCCAGGTCCTTCCGCCGCCTCCCTCACCCCGGTCAGCCGCGCGGGTGAACCGGACCCGTCCTCCCCCGGTCCTGTCGGCACCGCCCGCCACCGTCATCGCGCCGGCCGGAGCGACGACCGCCCATCCCGCGCGACCGCGACTCGCCTGGTCCAGCGCGGCGACGTCCACCGCCGTGCCCGGCCGCGTTCCCGCGCTGGCCACGGCCAGCAGCCCGATGCGGTCCGTCGCCCGCGCGACGGGGGCCAGCGCCTCAACCGCGTCGGGCGGGCCATTGCCGCCCAGCGTCACGAAGTCCAGCGCGCCGCGCTCGGCGAGCCGGGCCAGCTCGGTGGGGGTGGTGGCCGGCGGCTCCCCAGGGCAGTCGATCGCGGCCGCCAGGTGCAACGTGCGGACGGGCCGCCGTGGCACGGGCTGTGCGGGGACAAACGGAAGGGAGGGAAACGCGGATGTCGGTTCTGCGGGCATGCGAAGGCTCCGTGACATGCGGAATCGGTAGTGGGTGCCTTCACACGAACGCCGTGTCCCTCAACACAGCCGCCCTCAAGGGGCCTTGAACGAGGCTATGCCGACGCCTTCGCGGGCTGTCAAAGGTTGTCCGAGGTGTGGACACCGCGTCTCGCCGCGGTTGACGGATACCGGAGGCGGCTGCTGCACTGTCCGCATGCGCAGCTGCCGGCTGGTCATCCGCGGCCACATCGACTTCGGTCGGGTGTGGTCGTCGTCGTGTTGTCGCCGCTGACCAGCGAGCCCCCGCACCCGTTCGCGGCCCGGCACATCGGGCCAGCGCGAACCCCCGCCTTCACACAAGCTCCGCCGTGCCACGGCCACACCCGCGGCACACTTCCCTCAGCCCCACCCGGCCCGAGCAGCCCGCACGGCCACCCCTCGCTTGCCCCGCCCATCCGCTTCAAGCAGCCCGCCCGCCACCCCGGAACGCCCGGACCTCAGCAACCGCAATCGCAGCACTCGCAACATTCGCAGCACTCACAGATCTCGCACCCGTCACAGCAATCGCAGCAGTCGCCGCACTTGCCGCACCACGACTCACGCCGCTGGCCGCTCCACGCGTCATCGTGCTCGCGGCAGCACAACTGGCAGGTGCAGCACATGCCGGTGTACACCAGGCACCCGGCCAGCAGGCCGCGCCGGCGCGGCGGTTCGGGCGGCGGGAAGTTGCCCGGTCCACCCGGGCCACCGGGCGCGTACGGGTTGGCGGGCCCGGGCGCGTAGGGGCTCTGCCCAGGTCCGTACGGGCTCTGCCCAGGTCCGTACGGATTCCCGGCGTGGGGGTTCCCTCCGAACGGGTTCCCCGAAGCGCCGTCCGGGCCCAGCACCCCGAGCAACCCCCGCACGCCCTGCGGATCCTGGCCGCCCCGCGCACCCCCGTCATCCGGCGCACCCGCCTGATGCGCGCAGCCTCCGGTCCCGAACGCCCGGTCCACCGACCGCCCCAGCTCATGGACGAGCAGCATGTGGGCCAGCCGTCCGGACGCGCTGTTCGCGAACTCGACGTCCTTCAGCGCCAGGCGTATGCCGTGCAGGGCGTCGTCGCACAGCCGCCGGGCCTCAGGCAGTCCCGCACCGGTCGCGGCGAGCGGGTTCCACGCGCCTGTGCGGGTGTCCTCGGCCAGGTCCTCCACGGCGTCCAGCAGATGCGCAAGGCGCCCGAACAGCCGCCCTGCCTCCTCCAGCGGGGCGCGGTTGGCCGGGCGCCCGGCGAGCACCGCGGTGTGCGCGAAGGCCGCGGCGGTCGCGGTCTCGGTCGGCTCGGTGACGGCGAGCAGCGGGGTGCCCGGTCCGGCGGCCGCCTCCACCGCGCCCTGCCGTCCCACCGCGTCGAGGAGCACCGCGGTGTCGAAACCCAGATCGCCGCCACCCCGGGTGCCGGCCCGGTCCCACCGGCGGGCGACGCCGCGGGCCGCGGCGGCGACCGGACGGCGGGCGAACGCGCCGTCCGCGTCGTCGACGTGGTCGCGGACCTTCGCCGAGGCCAGCACGAGCGAGACCGCGGCGGCCAGCCGTGCCCCCTCGCCCGTGGCGACCGGAGCGGTGCGCATTCCGCGCAGCGGACAGGGCCCGGCCTTGCGGCGCCGGCTGTCCGCGGGTGCCGACTGCGCCTCGGTCAGCACCGAGACGACCAGGCCGTCGTAGTTGGTCGCGACCCGCGCGAACTGCCCGTGGCCGTCCCTCAGCGCCAGGCACAGCCCGCAGAGGTGGGCCAGCCACGAGGCGGCCATCCCCTCGGACATGCGGTGCCGGCACGGCCTGATGATCCCGAACATGTACCGCTCCCCCGTTGTGCCCGGCGTCGTGCAGTCCCCCCGGCGGGCCGGTCATCCCTGCCGGCCGCGGTACGACTGATACGACGGTCGTTCATGACGACATGACCGCCGGTCATGCTAGCGGCCCAGTGCGGTCGCCCGTCCGGCGCACGAACGAGTGACGTTCTGACGGACGATCAGGCGGCAGCCGGACCGCGGCCGGGCGTAGTCACGCCCCGCCCCGGACACCGCGATGAGCGCCGGTGTCCACGCGGCGGCTTACCCGGACTACGGAGCACGGGGTGCGCGGTGGAAGCGGCGTGCGGGAGGGGCTCTGCGCATGCCGGCAGGTCCGATCCGCCCGATGGCGGCCGCTCTCGCACCTTCTGACCAGGTGTTCGTGCATCGCGTAGGTGTGAGGTGCCGCTTCGGGGGCAGGTCACCGGAGCCGGAGGGGCGGGAGGAGGGTGGCGAGGGCGTACGGCCGTACGGCCGTGTAAATCACCCGGAAGTGGAGAGCGTTCCCATCGGATCGTCAGCTCTCTTAACCCTGTGTCGGCCTGACGGTACGCCACTATCGTGTGTGCCAGTACCGTCACAAGTCGCTCGCTCGGCGGCTATCCGCTTGGCGCATCGCCCACATTATGGATGACGATAGGACTGCGGACGGTACGACCGCGTGAGAGAGGAGGCGTCCATGGGTTCGGTTCGACGGGCGAGTGCCTGGCTGGGCCTCGTCGACGACAACGGCGGCGAGGGCTACTACGACGAGGAGTACGCCGACTACGGCCAGGGCTCCGAGCGCGCGGACACGTGGGTGACCGACCCGCGGGTGCGCGTCGCCACGGAGTCGGCGGAGGAGCAGGGCCGCCGCATCGCCACGGTGACCCCGGACGGCTTCCGGGACGCGCGCGGTATCGGGGAGCTCTTCCGCGAAGGTGTGCCGGTGATCGTCAACCTCACCGGCATGGAGTCCGCCGACGCCAAGCGCGTCGTCGACTTCGCCGCGGGTCTCACCTTCGGTCTGCGCGGCTCGATCGAGCGCGTCGCGAACCGGGTGTTCCTGCTGACCCCGGCCGACTACTCCGTCATGAACGGCGACGTCCACCGTGGCGGCGACGGCTTCTTCAACCAGAACTGATGCCCGTGACGATCCACCAGCCTCCCCCCTCACCGCCCCTGCGCTGACCTGCGCGGGGGCGGTTGTCGTCGGTGGGCCTGCTGGGTCTGCCGCACCGGGGGCGCCGAGGTGAGGCGGTCCAAGTCGGGTGCAACGAGCGCTGGTTGTGCTGAACTCTGGGCATGACCGATGGCGGTGAGGGAATCGGAACGGCCTCGTTGAGTGCGCTGGCCCTGGGCCCGGCGAGTCGTCTGCTCGACGAGGTGGAGCGGCTGCGCGACGAGGCTCGGCACAAGACGCACCTCGCCGACCGGAGAGCCGCGTTCTGGGCGTTCGCCGACATCATTCTGGGCTTCCCCGCCGCCCTCCTCGCCGGGGTGTCCGGCGCCGCGGGCCTGGCCACCGCTGACGCCCGTACTCCCGCGGCGCTGCTCGCACTGGCCTCCGCGGGACTGGCGGCCGGCGCCGGCTTCCTGCGCAGCGACTCGCGGCGCGTAGGCCACAAGCGGGCTCGCCGGGCGTGGGCCGCCCTGGAGGGCGAGGCCAGCGTCACCTTGACGCAGGAGCAGGTGGACCAGGCCTCGCTCCGCCGCCTGTTCGCGATGCGTGAGGCCGCACTCGTGGCCTACGAGGGCACCGACGCCTGATCGCGGCCGGCGCCGGACTCCGGGTCCGCCGGGCGCGTGAAGCCGTGGGCACGCTCGACCTTGGCCACGTGCAGCGAGTACGAGGTGTACCAGTGCTCGCGGCCGTACGCGCGGGCCAGGGTGTGCTCAGCATGGTCGCGCCAGGCGGCGATCGCCTCCTCGTCCCTCCAGTACGACACCGTGACCCCCAGGCCGTTCGCGCCCCGGGCGGCGTCCACGCCGAGGAAGCCCGGCTGCTCGGCGGCAAGTTCCATCAGCCGCTCGTCGGTCTCCGTGTAGCCGTTGTCCCCTGCGGTGCGCACGGCGGTGAACACCACGGCGTAGTAGGGCGGGGCGGGCAGCGACGCGGGGGCGGGTTCGGTCACGGAGGTCCTCCAGCAGACGGCACCGGCAGCGGCGCCCCACACGATCTCGCCACCCGCCCGAAGCCACAACCCCGGGCGACGGGAGCGCGGGCCGGTGACCGGCCGGCCCTCACCGGTGAACCGGCCCCGCTCGCGGAAGCAGGACCACCCACCGAACGGCCCCCACCCGCAGCGGCGGCCTCACCCCCGAAATGCGTCGATCCCGGTGAGGGCCTTCCCCAGCACGAGCTGGTGCATCTCGACCGTCCCCTCGTACGTCAGCACGGACTCCAGGTTGGTCGCGTGCCGCATCACCGGGTACTCCAGCGAGATCCCGTTGGCGCCCAGGATCGTGCGGGCGGTGCGGCAGATCTCGATCGCCTCGCGCACGTTGTTGAGCTTCCCGAAGCTGACCTGCTCCGGCCGCAGGCTGCCGGCGTCCATCCGCCGCCCGAGGTGGTGGGCGAGCAGGATCCCCTTGTGCAGCTCGACGGCCATGTCGGCGAGCTTGGCCTGCGTGAGCTGGAAGCCCGCGATCGGCCGGCCGAACTGCTCTCGGCTCCTGGCGTAGTCCAGGGCCGCCTCGAAGCAGGACCGGGCGGCGCCCATCGCCCCCCACACGATGCCGTACCGGGCGTGGTTGAGGCAGCTGAGCGGGCCGCCGAGTCCGGTGGCGCCCGGCAGCAGGGCGTCGCCGGGCAGCCGCACGTCGTCCATCACGAGCTCGCTGGTGACGGAGGCCCGCAGGCTCCACTTGTGGTGGATCTCGGGGGCGGAGAACCCGGGGGTGCCGGTCGGCACGGCGAAGCCGCGGACGCCCTCCTCGGTCTGCGCCCACACCACGGCCACGCCCGCGACGCTGCCGTTGGTGATCCACATCTTGCGTCCGTTGAGCACCCAGTCGCCGTTGTCGCGCTTGGCGTAGGTGCGCATGCTCGCCGGGTCGGAGCCGTGGTCGGGCTCGGTCAGGCCGAAGCAGCCGATCACCTCGCCGGCGGCCATCCGCGGCAGCCACTCCTGGCGCTGCTCCTCCGAGCCGTAGCGGTGGATGGCGTACATCGCGAGGGAGCCCTGCACCGAGACCATCGAGCGGATCCCGGAGTCGGCGGCCTCGAGTTCCAGGCAGGCCAGGCCGTACTGGACGGCGCTCGCCCCGGCGCAGCCGTACCCGGTCAGCGGCATGCCCAGCGCCCCGATCGCGCCGAGTTCGCGGGCGAGTTCCCGGATGACCGGCAGTTCGCCGCGCTCGTACCAGTCGGCGACGTGCGGCAGGACGCGGTCCCTGGCCCAGTCGCGCACGGTGTCGCGCACCGCGCGGTCCTCGGGGCTCAGCAGGTCGTCGACGCCCAGCGGGTCGTGCGGGTCGAACGGCGCCCTGGCGGCGTGGGGTGCGGACATGGCGGACCTCCGGACCAGGAAAACTAGCGGTGGTAGTCGACGGCTCGGGGCCGACGTTACGGCTCAGTCCCCCGCGCGTCCAGAGCGGCCGGCGGGCGCGGCCTCCCGCAGCGCCGGGCGGGGCAGTGCGGCCGGGGCCGCCGTCTCCTGCGTATCCTCGCACGGCACGCACACCATGACCCGCGGCAGGCGCAGCGCGGCGCACGCGCCGGCGAGCAGCAGCGCGGCGCTGACCACCAGCGTGAGGTGGAGTCCGGAGACGAACGACTGCCGGGCCGCGTGCCGGAGCGCCGCGCCCGGTGCGCCGCCTATCCGGTCCGCGACGGTGTACGCCTCGCCCAGGGACCGGTCGGCCGCCGCGCGGTCGGCGCTGCCGACACCGGCGGCCGAGGGGGTGTAGGCGGCGTTCATCACACTGCCGAGCAGGGCGATCCCCATGCCGGCGCCGAGTTGGTACGAGGTCTCGCCGATGGCCGCGGCGCTGCCGGCCCGCCGCGCGGGGGCCTCGTTGAGCATGGACTCGTAGGCCCCGAACAGGGTGGTCTCCAGGCCGAAGCCCAGCAGCACGAAGGCGGTGGTGAGCAGCCCTGGCCGGTCCCGCTGGCCCATGGCGGTCAGCGACAGCACCGCCAGTGCGGTCAGCACGAACCCGGCGGAGACCATGCGCCGCGGCCCGTAGCGGCGCAGCAGCCGGGATCCGGCGAGACCGGCGGCCATGGCCGCGAAGGTCAGGGGCAGCAGCCGCAGCCCGGTCTGGAACGGACTGAGCCCCAGAACCAGTTGCAGGTACTGGACGGCGATGAGTTCCAGGCCGACCAGCGCAAGCATGGCCACCACGATGCAGGCCACCGAGGTGGAGAAGGCCGCGTTGGCGAACATCCGCACGTCCAGCAGCGGATGCGGACGGCGGCGCTGGCGCCGGACGAACCACACCAGCAGCGCGGCCCCGGCCAGCAGCGGCAGCCACACCATGGCGTCCAGCGCCCCGGCTCCGCCGCCGAGCCGCTTGACGCCGAACACGCAGCCGAAGACGCCGAGGGCCGCGGCCAGCGCGCCGGTGACGTCCCACGGGCCGTCGGCGCCGCCGCGCGACTCGGGCAGGAGCACCCGGGCGACGACGAGCATCACGGCCATCAGCGGGATGTTGACGAGGAAGACCGAGCCCCACCAGAAGTGCTCGACGAGGAAGCCGCCGAGGACGGGCCCGACCGCGGCGCCGACCGCCGCGACCGCGCTCCAGATGCCGATCGCCGTCGCCCGCTCGCGCCGGTCGGGGAAGACCTGACGCAGGATCGAGAGCGTGGCGGGCATGATCATCGCACCGCCGGCGCCGAGCAGCGCCCGTGCGCCGATCAGCACCTGGGGGTCGGGCGCGAACGCCGCGAGCCCTGAGGCGGCGGCGAACAGGCCGTAGCCCATGAGCAGCACCCGGCGGCGGCCGATCCGGTCGCCGAGGGTTCCGAAGAGGATCAGCAGCGAGGCGGCGACCAGCGGATAGGCGTCCACGATCCACAGCAACTGCTGCGCTCCTGGCCGCAGGTCCTCGGTGAGGGCGGGCACCGCCACGTGCAGCACGGTCGCGTCGAGCGCGACGATCAGCAGGCTGACACAGAGGACCAGCAGGATGGTCCACCGGTTGACCTGCCGCGTCATAGGCCCTACCTCCGCGCTCGATGAGACGCCAGAGTACGTGAGTCCCGCGGGGCCGTCCGTGGCCCGGCTCACGCTCGACGGCCCCGCCGGCGGGCGCCCCAGGGCCTCCCCCGCGGGCATACCGGGCGGGAAACCCCACAGAAAGGAGAGGGAAATAAGCGATAAATAAGAAGACGACAGTGTGAGTATCAACACCCGAACATAAACTCCAAGGGTGGTTCGCATTCCCGCCAATCGGCCGAACCCAAAGGGGTGGTGAGACGCACTCCACATCACATCGTCATTACAAAGCCGCCGATTCTGCCGTTCCATGCCGTCACACGCTGTAACGTCGATTGAGTGCGTACCGATGAGAGGCTCCACCGCGTGGAGGAGCGCCCTGCCGTGAGCGGACTGCCGCGGATGAGCCGAACACGCGTATGGCTGTTCTGGCTCACCGTCGCCGTGTACGTCGCGATCGTCGTGGGCGTTCTCACCACCTCCAAACTGGTGACGCTCGACTGGCAGGTCATGCTCTGGCGGCCATACAAGCAATGGCCGCAAATCCACGCATTCCTGGACTATTTCGTGGTTCTCGGCCAGCGGGGCCCGACCGCGGTGATGGTGCTCGCGTGGCTGGGCTGGCGCTCCTGGCGCCACCGCACCCTGCACCCGCTGCTCGTCCTCGGCAGTTCCCTGCTGCTCCTCAACATCACCGTGGGGGCCGTGAAGTACGGCCTCGGCCGGCTCGGTCCGCACTACGCGACGACCGTCGGCTCCGCAGAGATGTTCGCCGGCGGCGATATATTTCCGTCGGGCCACACCGCCAACGCCGTCGTGACCTGGGGTGTTCTGGCCTATCTGGCCAGGACCGAGCGGGCGCGGCGGATCGGCTCCGTCATCAGCGCGCTGCTCGCGCTCGGCGTCGGCGCCACCACCGTGTACCTCGGCACGCACTGGGTCAGCGACGTTCTGCTGGGCTGGGCCGCCGGGTTGCTGATCCTGCTCGCCCTGCCCTGGTTCGAACCGGCGATGGCCCGCGCCGAGGAAGCGATCAGTGCCGGGTGGGAACGCATGCGCCACCGTTCGCGGGTGCCGCAGGTCGTGCCGGCCCTCCAGCCGGCCGTGACCACCGCGCGTACCGCACAGGAGGGCGAGCCGAGCCGGCAGACCGTCGGCGCGGGCACCCGCGGCGCCCCGGCCGCGCCCTCCGGTTCCACGTCCGCACCGCATGTGCCGGGCCGTCCGCCGATCGGCCGCCACGACCGCACCCCGCTCACCCCGGGAGGCAGCCGCCGCCCACCCGGTGACCGCCCGGTCCGCCCGGCGCCGCCGCTGGTGCACCAGCAGGTGCGCGGGCGCGGCGTCGCCGGCTGAGCCCCGCGAGCGCGCACGAACCCGACGAGCCCCGGACCGACCGCGGTCCGGGGCTCCTTCGCGCTCCGGGGCTCCTTCGCGCTCCGGTCCCGGCTCAGCCGAGCCAGCAGCGCCGCACCCGGCCGTCGGCCACCGTGAAGTTGAGGCGGCCCACGACGTACTCCATCGTCACCACGGCGTCCGGCGGCAGGCTGCGCACCGTGGTCCAGCCGCGCTCCCTCGCGCGGCGTTCCGCTTCGTCCTGTTCGAGACCCGGATATGCGTCCAGGTCGTCGGACGGATTGTTCCCTGGAAAGCTCGCTCGCTCCGACATACCGCCACCGTAAGCGCGTTCGGCCCGCGGTGCGCGCGAATACTCACCGGTCACCTAATTCCGGATGCACACAAGTCCCGCACAGCTTCATCGCATATTCGCCGTGAGCGCGGGTAGAAGGGCGCGACGCATCACGAGGGACGGTCCGGGGTGCGGACCGAACCGACATACGTGCCGACGCAGGGCAACCGGCCAAGGCCGCACGGGGCTGCGGGCGGGTCCACACCGGGCCGACGCCCCGGCCGGCAGGAGCAGGACGAACGGCCCCGGACCCGTGCCTACGCCCGGCCCGCCATCCGCCGGCCCTTGCGGGCCGCGGCCCCCGCCGCGTCCGCGGCGGACAGCGCGGCGCCCACCGTGCGGGCCGCACCGGCCCGCAGCCCCGCGCGGGCCCGGTGGGCCGGCTTGGCCCGCCCGTCCAGCAACTCCTGGAACAGCCGGAGGTGCCGGTCGGCGATGCGGGCCGGGTCGTAGGCCTCCGACGACGCGTGGGCGGCGCGGCCCATGGCCCGGCGCCGCTCGTCGTCCTCGACGAGGGAGAGCAGCGCGGCGGCGATGGCGTCGACGTCCCGGGGCGGCACCAGCAGCCCGTTGACCCCGTCGCGCACGATCTCCCGCGGTCCCAGCGGGCAGTCCGTGGCGACGACCGGCAGCCCGACCCGCATGGCCTCCACGATCGTCATGCCGAAGGACTCGGTGGTGGAGGTGACCGCGAGCATCGAAGCCTTGGCGAACTGCGGCTCCAGCGGGGTGGCCGCTCCCATCAGTGCGACGTTCTTGCCAACGCCCAGTTCGGCGATGAGCGCGGCCAGGCTGTCCCGCTTCTCACCGCTGCCGTAGAGCCGCAGGCTCCAGTCGGGCCGGGCCGCGCAGACCACGGCGAAGGCCCGGATGAGGTCGTCGTACCGCTTGGCCTCGGCGAGCCGGCCGGCCGCGACGACCACGGGCGCCGTGCAGTCGGCCGGCGGGCCCGCGTACGGCGGCACGCTGTTGGGCACGGCGGTCACCCGCACGCCGGGCATCCGGCGGCGGTAGACGGCCGCGTCCGCCTCGGTGGTCGTGGTGACCGCGTCCAGGCCCGGATAGGCGCGGCGCAGCGCCAGCACCAGGCGCGTGGAGTGGGTGTCGAGGGTGAGGTGCTCCTGGGCGACGCGGACCAGGCGCCGGGGGGCCTGCTGGGCCAGGTGGATGTTGAGTCCGGGCCGGGTGCCCACCACCACGTCCGTGTCGAGGTCCGCCAGGGCCTTGCCGATGAGGTCGTCGGTCAGCGCGCTGTACATCGCGTGGCGGCGGTCGGAGGACGGGAAGATCGCGGACGGGCGGGAGCGCCGCGGGTCGTCCAGGACGCTGTGCTCGCTGTCGCGCCGCAGATCGGCCAGGCCGCGCAGCCGCACCCGCGGGTCGTACGTGAAGTACGGCCGGTCCCGGTCCTGGATGACCGAGACGACCTGCACGTCGTGGCCGTCGGCGGCGAGCTGTCCGGCGAGGTTGCAGGTGGTGCGGATCGTGCCGCCGAGGCCGTAGGCGTTGTTGATGAGGAATGCGATGCGCATGTGGTGTCCCGACCCCCGCCCTGGTGCCCGCACGCGCCCGCGGAACCGCGGCGCCGGGGGCCGGCGGGGTGTCCGCCGACCCTAGCAACACCGCGGTTCCGCGGGCGTGCCGACCCCGTGGGAGTCAGGGCAGGGTGAGTACGGTCCCGACGGCGAGGCGGTCGGGATCGGCGCCCACGGCCGCCTGGTTGCACCGGTAGAGCCGCGACCACCCGCCGGGCAGGTGGTAGGCCGACGCGATGCTCGACAGGGTCTCACCGCGCGCGACGGTGTGCCGGGCGCCTCCCTGCGCGTGGACCCGGCCCTTGTGGCCGGCCCGGTGGGAGCACACCGGCCAGGCGTTCCAGCCCTGGTTGCGCAGCACCTTCTGGGCCACGGTGATCTGCTCGACGCGGCTGGCGAGGTCGGCGCGGCGGGCGTACCGGCCGCCGCCGTACGACTTCCATGTGGGCTGGTAGAACTGCAGGCCGCCGTAGAAGCCGTTGCCGCTGTTGATGTGCCAGTTGCCGCTGCTCTCGCACTGCGCGATGTCGTCCCAGACCGATCCGGGCGCGGTGGCGGCCGGACTGGCCGCGACCGCCGGGCTGACGGCGGCGGGCGGTCCTACGGCCACAGCCTGCGCGGAGCCCCTCCCCGCCCTGCGGGCCGCGGACTTCCCGGACTTCCCGCTCCGGGACTTCCCGGCACGGGCCTTCCTCGCGCCGGACTTCGCACCGGATTTCGCGCCGGACCTCATCGGCCCGGCCTTCCCGGCGCCGGAGGACTTAGGGCCGCCCTCCTTCCCGCCCGCCTGCGGAGCGCCGCCCTGCTGGGCGCCCGCCTCCTGCGCACCGCCCTGATGGAGGCCGCCCTGGTGGAGGCGGCCCTGAGGGAAGCCGCCCTGGTGAGCTGCGGCGGGGCCGGTGCCGGCCTGCGCACCCGTGGTCGTGGTTCCGGACGGCGCGCTGCCCGCCTGCGGAATTCCTGCCTGCGCGCTGCCCGTCCGCAGGGATCCGGACAGCGTGCCGCCGGGCGCCATGGCGCCCGGGTGACTGGTGCCGGGTGTGGCCGGGCCCGCCAGAAGCGGCCCGGCCTGGGCGGATCGCGCGGGCGGCGCGGCGGCTTGGCGTTCAGGAGGCGCCGCGCTCGCCGTCTCCGTGACCAACGGCCACAGGGCGGTCGCGCCCAGGGCGGCCAGGGCGGTGGCGGCGCGGACGCCGCCCAGGGCGGCGCCACTGGCCCGCCGTGACGAACGAATCTCACGATATTTCGACAGTTCGATCATCGGGCCACGCTAAGCACACCCCCACCCCGTTTCCCGGCCGACACGTCACCGCGCCGCGCGCGCCCCACCCGGGTGGCCCACACCCCGCGGCGGGCAATCCGGACCGCCGCAAACCGTGACTCCCGGCACAGACCGGCCGTTGTCACAGTGCGCCGGGACATGCCCGGCGCCCGGACCCACCGGGCCCCCATCGCGACCGCAGCACCGCACTTCCAAGGAGACTCCCGTGGCGCCCATGCTCGACGTGAGTGACGAGGTACGAGCCGAGATCGGCGACGAGGAGACCACGCGGCTCCTCACCGGTGAGAACGCGCCGGGCACCTACGACTGCACCTCGTGCCGCACTCCCGGTGACACCGGGCAGGAGCGGACCAGCACCGTGCTCTTCGTGGGCGACGAGACCGCGGTCCTGGCGTTCGCGCACGCGACCTGCATCCCCTCCCAGGTCGTCCCGGTCTCCGAGGAGCAGCTCCAGGGCGCCGTCCGCAGCATCTCCGGCGCGGGCGACGTGGCCGCGGCGAACAGCGCGCCGGCCGCCGCGCCGCCGGTCCCGGCCGACCGCGGCACCGCGTCCGCGCCCCGGCAGGCGGTGCTGGGGATCACCTGCGGCCTGATCGTGGTCGAGGAGCAGCTGCGGCCCGCGCTGGTGGTGGAGCCGACCGGTCCGGTGGCCCGGGTCGGCGCCGTCGGCGGCGGGGACGACTTCCTGCCGCTGCTGATCGAACAGGGCTTCATGCCGCAGCTGGACCTGGAGGTGGCGCCCTCCGCGCTGCCGGGCTGGTCGGTGCTGCTGGCGATGGGCAAGCTGCACGCGGTGCTGCAGCCGGGGGCGGGCAGCGGCCCGGCGACCGCCTGGTGGCAGGCGCACCAGCCGCTCCAGGTCAGCGACGGCTGGCGGGCCGCGGTCAACCGCAGCAACGAGGTCTACGTGTACGCGGGCCCGGCCGGTTCGGTCGGCCGTCAGCCGCGCGAGGACCTGATGCGTGAGGCGCTCGCGAAGGCGTGCGCGCGGGGGCAGTTGGTGGCCGCGACGATGCCGCTCGCGGGCACCTGACCGGCGAGGACACCATGAGCCGCCGGCGGCCGTCCGGCGATCGGCAGCACCGAGGGGCGCGCACGGATGACCGTGCGCGCCCCTCGGTGCGCCGGCGCAGGTTTGACGAAGTCAAAGATCGGCAATTCAGCCGTGCGGCCCGCATCCCGCGGCACGTCCCGTCGTTGGCGTTAACGTGCACACCTTTGACGCCTCTCCCCGGTCCCCGTTCCAGCGCTCGATCCCGGCCATGCGCACGTCGCAGGACGTCGCGGGAGGCAGTGGCACACCGATCTACGACGCGCTCTACTCCGAGTACCGCCGGCTGTTCCGTACCCTCCCGGGCGACCGCAGCGGGGAGGAGCAGTTGCAGTTCCGCGGCTTCGCGGCCTGGCACGCGCAGTACCCGCCGCTGGGCGCGGGCGGCCGGCACCGCGGCGCGGGACCGGCCGCGCTGCCGCCGGGCCGCAACGACACGGGCAACCGGCCGGCGTAGCGCCCGCCGTCCACACCCCGCGGCCGGCCCGTGGACGGCCGGCCGCACTTCTGACCGGCTGCCCGTCCGGCCCGGCCGACCCCTCCAATTCCGCTACTTCTTGCGGCCGCGCTTCTCCCGCACGCGCACGGACACCTGGATCGGCGTGCCCTCGAAGCCGAACTCCTCGCGCAGCCGGCGCTCGATGAACCGCCGGTAGCCGGCCTCCAGGAAGCCGGAGGCGAACAGCACGAACCGGGGCGGCTTGGTGCCCGCCTGGGTGCCGAAGAGGATGCGGGGCTGCTTGCCGCCGCGGATCGGGTGCGGGTGGGCGGCGACCAGCTCGCCGAGGAAGGCGTTCAGCCGCCCGGTGGGCACCCGGGTCTCCCAGCCGGCGAGTGCGGCCTCGACGGCCGGCACCAGCTTCTCCATGTGCCGCCCGGTCCGGGCCGAGACGTTCACCCGCGGCGCCCACTGCACCTGGACGAGGTCGCGCTCGATCTCGCGCTCCAGGTAGTAGCGGCGCTCCTCGTCGAGCAGGTCCCACTTGTTGTAGGCGATGACGACGGCGCGGCCGGCCTCGACCGCCATCGAGATGATCCGGGTGTCCTGCTCGGCCAGCGTCTCGCTGGCGTCGATCAGGATCACCGCGACCTCGGCCTTCTCCAGCGCGGCAGCGGTGCGCAGCGACGCGTAGTAGTCCGCGCCCTCGGTGAGGTGGACGCGGCGGCGGATGCCCGCGGTGTCGATGAACTTCCAGGTGATGCCGCCGAGTTCGATCAGCTCGTCGACCGGGTCGCGGGTGGTGCCGGCCATCTCGTTGACGACGACCCGGTCCTCGTTGGCGACCTTGTTCAGCAGCGACGACTTGCCGACATTCGGCCGGCCGATGAGGGCGATGCGGCGGGGGCCGCCGACGGTGTTGCCGAAGGTCAGCTCGGGCGCCTCGGGCAGCGCCTCCATGATGGCGTCCAGCAGGTCGCCGGTGCCGCGGCCGTGCAGCGAGGAGACCGGGAAGGGCTCGCCGAGGCCCAGGTTCCACAGCGCGGCCGCGTCGGCCTCGCCGGACGGGCCGTCGACCTTGTTGGCCGCCAGCACCACCGGCTTGCCGGCCCGGCGCAGCAGCTTCACGACGGCCTCGTCGGTGTCGGTGGCGCCGACGGTGGAGTCCACCACGAACACCACCGCGTCGGCGGCCTCGATCGCGAACTCGGCCTGTGCGGCGACCGAGGCGTCGATGCCCAGGACGTCCTGCTCCCAGCCGCCGGTGTCGACGATCTTGAACCGCCGGCCGTTCCAGTTCGCCTCGTACGACACGCGGTCGCGGGTGACGCCGGGGCGGTCCTCGACGACCGCCTCACGGCGGCCGATGATCCGGTTCACCAGAGTCGACTTGCCGACATTGGGGCGGCCGACGACCGCCAGCACCGGCAGCGGGCCGTGGCCCGCCGCGGCGAGGTCGTCGGCGACATCCTCGAGGTCGAAGCCCTCCTCGGCGGCGAGCTCCATGAACTCGGCGTATTCGGCGTCGCCGAGCGCGCCGATGTCGCCGTGCTCGTCATGCTGGTCCATGAGGTCTCTCCGTCGATCGACAAGTCGGTGGTGCCGCCGCGCCCGGGCGGCGGCAGCGGTGGTTCAGCGGCCGGTGGCCCGCCGGGCCTCGGCCAGGTGGTCGGTCAGCCGTTCCTGGATCTGCCGGGTGGCGGCGTCCAGGGCGCTGCGGGTGCGGCGTCCGCTGCCGTCGCCCGCGGTGAACGGCTCACCGAAGACGATGTCCACCCGTCCGCGCAGCGGCGGCAGCGGGCGCACGATCCGGCCCTTGCGGGCACTGCCGAGCACCGCGGCCGGGACGACGGGAGCGCCGGAGCGCAGCGCGAAGTAGGCCAGGCCCGCGCGCAGTTCGGCGAAGTCGCCGCCGCTGCGGGTGCCCTCGGGGAAGATGCCGAGCACGCCGCCGCGCTCCAGCACGCCGAGCGCGGCCGTTATGGCGGTCCGGTCGGCGTTGTCCCGGTCGATGGCGATCTGGCCGATCGACCGCAGGAACGGGTCGAGCGGTCCGGCGAACACCTGCTTCTTCACCAGGAAGTGCACGGGACGCGGGGTGGTGCCCACGAGCAGCGGGCCGTCGACGTAGTGGCTGTGGTTGCCGGCCAGGATGACCGGGCCCTGCGCCGGGACGTGCCACGCGCCGAGCACCCGTGTCCGCCACAGCCCGCCCATCAGGGGGACCGCCAGCCGGCGCGCGAACGCGGCGCCGCGCGGGCCCGGGGCCACGTCGGCGTGCTGGGCGGGCACCGCCGCGCGGGCGGAGCGGGACCGCCGGGGGTCGTGCGGGGGCCCGGCGTCGGGCGTCCGCCCGGCCTGCCCGGCCGTCGGCGAGTGCTGGGAGCGGAAGGTCACGAGCCGGTCCGCTTCTCCTCGACCAGCGTCACGATGCACTCGATGACCTGCGTGAGGGTGAGCTCCGTGGTGTCCACCTCGACCGCGTCCGCGGCCTTGGCCAGCGGGGAGGTCGTGCGGCTGGAGTCGGCGGTGTCGCGCCGGATGAGGTCGGCGCGGGTGGCGGCGACGGTGACCGCGCCGTTCAGCTCACCGCTGCGGCGGGCGGCGCGGGCCTCGGCGGAGGCGGTGAGGAAGATCTTGACGGTGGCGTCGGGCAGGACGGTGGTGCCGATGTCGCGGCCCTCGACGACTATGCCCTCGGGCGCTCCGGAGACCGCGGCGCGCTGCAGCTCCACCATGCGCGTGCGCACCTCGGGGACCGCGCTGACGGCGCTGACCGCGGCGGTGACCTCCTGGGTGCGGATCGGGGCGCCGGCGTCGATGCCGTCCACGGTGATCGCCGGGGCGAGCGGGTCGGTGCCGGAGACGATGGAGGGCTTGCCCGCCTGGTCCGCGACGGCGACGGGGTCGTTGACGTCGACGCCGTTGCTCAGCATCCACCAGGTGATCGCGCGGTACTGCGCACCCGTGTCCAGGTAGCGCAGGCCCAGCTTCTCGGCGACCGCCCGGGACGTGCTGGACTTGCCCGTGCCGGAGGGGCCGTCGATGGCGACGATCACCGGGTTGACCGTATTGACCACAGCGGAGGGACCTTCCTCGTACACGGGGGGATGCGCGGGCGGCCCGGGGACACCCACGGCCGTCCCCCAAGGTTACCGGCCCCCGCGTCCTCCCTACGCCGCCCCGCAGCTCGCGGGGCCGGCGCGAAGGCCGGGCGGGGTCGTCGCGACGGTCCGTGCGGGCTCGGTGCGGGCCGGCGCGGGGGCGGCGGACGGTTCGCTGCGGGGTGCGCGGGCTCCGGAAAGGCCGCAGGACCGCCGGCGCGCGCCTACTGCCGCAGGGACCAGCCGCGCTCGCGCAGCGCCGCCGTGAGGGTGGGCGCGCTGCGCGGCTCGACCATGAGGTTCACCAGACCCGCCTGCTGTCCGGTGGAGTGCTCGATGCGGACGTCCTCGATGTTGACCCCGGCCCGGCCGGCGTCGGCGAAGAGCCGGGCCAGCTCGCCGGGCTGGTCGCCGATGAGCACCGCCACGATCTCGTAGGCCTTGGGGGCGGCGCCGTGCTTGCCGGGGACCTTCGCGCGGCCCGCGTTGCCGCGGCGCAGGATGTCCTCGATGCCGGCCGCGCCGCCGGCCCGCTTGCCGTCGTCGGCGGACTGCAGGGCGCGCAGCGCGGTGACGGTCTCGGCGAGGTCGGTGGCCAGATCGGCCAGCACGTCGGCGACCGGGCCGGGGTTGGCGGTGAGGATGTCCATCCACATCGCGGGTTCCGAGCCGGCGATCCTGGTGACGTCGAGGATGCCCTGCCCGCACAGCCGCACGGCGCTGTCCTCGGCGTGCTCCAGGCGGGCGGCGACCATGCTGGAGACGAGCTGGGGGGTGTGCGAGACCAGGGCGACCGCGCGGTCGTGGGCGTCGGCGTCCATGACGACGGGCACCGCGCGGCACAGCGCGACCAGTTCCAGCGCCAGGTTGAGCACCTCGGTGTCGGTGGCGGCGGTCGGGGTGAGCACCCACGGCCGCCCCTCGAACAGGTCGGCGGTGGCGGCGAGCGGGCCCGAGCGTTCGCGCCCGGCCATGGGGTGGGTGCCGATGTAGCGGCCGAGCTCGCAGCCGAGCGCCTCCAGGTCGCGGCGCGGACCGCCCTTGACGCTGGCCACGTCGAGGTAGCCGCGGCCGAGGCCGCGGCGCAGCGCGTCGGCGAGGGTGGTGGCGACGTGGGCCGGGGGCACGGCGACGACCACCAGGTCGACGGGCTCGTCCGGCACGCCGGCGGTGCCCGCGCCGAGGGCCGCGGCGGTCCTGGCCGCGGACTCGTCGAGGTCGGCGAGGTGCACCTCGACGCCGCGTTCGGTGAGGGCGAGGGCGGCGGAGGTCCCCATCAGGCCGGTTCCGATGACGAGGGCGGTCCTCACCGCAGGACGTCCTTGCCGGGTCGCTCCACGTCCACGTCACTCGCTCCTTCGGGCGGGCCTGTTCTGTGCCGGTACCAGGCTAGTCATCCCCCGGGGCCACGCGGACCCGCGGCCCGCAGGGCGAGACGCGCTGCTCGGGGGCGCCTGCGCCCAGGTGCGCCGCGGGGGTCGCTGACGCGGCCACGCTTGAACGGCGACCCTCGGCGGCTCCGGCACCACGCTCATGCGACGGCCACATCGTGACGATCGTCACTCCCGGAATGCTCCCGATCACCGTGCGAAGCGTGAAAACCCCGGCGGCGGGAGGGGAGAGATGACGATAATCGCCCTCATGCGTGAATCCGAGGCGGCCGAGGCCCATGAGGCGCACGAGCCGGACGCGGGGCACGCCCTGGTCCGGAACCACACGGTCTACTCGTGCGTGATGGGCTCGCGCGCCTTCGGGCTGGCCACCGAGGGCAGTGACACCGACGTGCGCGGGGTGTTCGTCGCGCCGACCCCGCTGTACTGGCGGTTCGACAAGCCGCCGACCCATGTCACCGGGCCGCGCGAGGAGCAGTTCTCGTGGGAGATCGAGCGGTTCTGCTCGCTGGCGCTGCGGTCGAACCCCAACCTGCTGGAGTGCCTGCACTCGCCGCTGGTCGAGCACGTCGATGCGGTCGGCCGTGAACTACTGGCACTGCGGGACGCGTTCCTGTCTCGGCAGGCCGACGCGTCGTTCCGCGGCTACGCCTCCCAGCAGCTGCGGAAGCTGGAGGCGGACATCCGCGCCCAGGGCCGGCCGCGCTGGAAGCACGCCATGCATCTGCTGCGGCTGCTGATCAGTTGCCGCGACCTGCTGCGCACCGGACGGCTGACGATCGACGTCGGCGAGCACCGGGAGGCGCTGCTGGCGGTCAAGCGGGGTGAGCGCACCTGGGACGAGGTGCGGTCCTGGATGCGCCGGCTGGAGGAGGAGAGCGACGCGGTCGCCGCCTCGACGCCGCTGCCCGAGGAGCCCGACCGCGCCCGCGTGCAGGACTTCCTCATCCGCGTGCGCGGCCTCACCGCCGCGCCCTCCCCGCACCCCGTTCCGCTGCGGTTCCCCGCTCCCGCCTCCCGTCCCTGACCGCGCGGCCGGCTCAGGCGGCCGCGCGGGTCCGGACGACGAGGTCGTGCAGGGCGTCGTAGCCCGTGGGCCGCTGCGGCAGCGAGGAACGGGTCTGCTCCTCGTCCAGCACCCCGTGCAGGGCCAGCACGTCAGCCTCGACCCGCTCGGGCTCCACGCCGGCCGGGCCGTGCTCGGCCTCGGCCTTCCGCTCGATCAGCGCGGGGACGTAGTCGGGCGCGTCGACGAGGTCCAGCAGCGTCGGCAGGTGCGCCTCCAGGTCGCCGGTCCGCATCAGGTGGATGCCGGTGAGCAGCACGCGGAACGTGTAGAGCAGCGGCTTGAGTTCACCGTTCTTCTGGAACAGCCGCCACTGCGTACGGGCGAAGCCGCGGTAGTGGTGGGCGTGGTCGCGGGTGAGGACGCCCGGCGCGAGGGCCGCGAGCTCCGCGTGCACGGGTGTGGTGTGGACGACCAGCGGCGACAGCAGCTGTTCGAGGACGTACCCGTTGCGGCGCAGCATGAGGCGGGCGAACTTCAGCACGTCGTGGGTGACCAGGTCCATCTCCAGACCGTCGCGGTCCCACATCCGCGTCTGCGTGTGCTCGCCCTCGCGCAGGCCGATGACCTCGCGCAGGGGCAGCAGGTGCACACCGCGCAGGTCGACGTCGGAGTCGCGGGAGGCGAAGCCGTAGAGATGCGCGCCGGAGACCGTGGCGAACAGCAGCGGGTGGCCGCGGTCGACGACCTCGGCGAGGACCGCGGTGAGGTCGGGGACTCCCGCCGCGGTCAGCGGGGTGGCCGGGCCGGCCGGCGGAGTCACCGGGAGGGCTGGTGTGGTCATGCCGTCATCCAACCCGTGGGGTGCCGCCCGGCGCGAGCGGTTTCCGGGGCGACGCGAGACCCCCGGGCGGCCGGTGGCCGGCCCGGGGGCGGAGTCGTTCGCCGCTGCCGCCGCGTGACGGGAATCACCTCGCCGCGCGGCGCGGGTCACCGTACCGGGAGGGGCGCGGCAGCGGTCAGCGCGGCGCCGCCGGCGAGGGCAGCGGTCGCGCGGGCGAGGTCAGAGTTCGACCTCGCGCATGAGCATGCCCACCTCGGTGTTCGTGAGGCGGCGCAGCCAGCCGGACTTCTGGTCGCCCAGCGGGATCGGCCCGAAGCTGGTGCGCACCAGGCGGTCGACGGGGAAGCCGGCCTCGGCGAGCATGCGGCGCACGATGTGCTTGCGGCCCTCGTGGAGGGTGACCTCGACCAGGTAGTTCTTGCCGGTGTTCTGCACGATGCGGAAGTGGTCGGCCCGCGCCCAGCCGTCCTCCAGCTCGATGCCGTCCTTGAGCTGCTTGCCGAGGTCGCGGGGCAGCGGCCCCTGGATCGCGGCGAGGTACGTCTTCTTCACGCCGTACCGGGGGTGGGTCAGGCGGTGGGCCAGCTCACCGTGGTTGGTGAGCAGGATCAGGCCCTCGGTCTCGGTGTCGAGCCGGCCGACGTGGAACAGCCGGGTCTCGCGGTTGGTGACGTAGTCGCCGAGGCACTGGCGGCCGTCCGGGTCCTCCATGGTGGAGACCACGCCCGCGGGCTTGTTCAGCGCGAAGAACAGGTACGACTGCGTGGCGACGGTGAGCCCGTCGACCTTCACCTCGTCGCGGTCGGGGTCGACCCGCATGCCCTGCTCGGTGACGATCTTCCCGTTCACCTCGACCCTGCGCTGCTCGATGAGCTCCTCGCAGGCGCGCCGGGAGCCCATGCCGGCGCGGGCCAGCACCTTCTGCAGGCGCTCGCCCTCCTGCTCGGCGCCCGGGAAGGTCTTGGGCAGGTTCAGCTTCGGCTTGCTGTGCCGCTCGCGGTTGCGCTCCTCGATCTGCGCGTCCAGCTCACGCGGCCGGGCGGGCGGGTTCGAGCGGCCGCGGTTGCCGGGCAGGTTGCCGGAGCTCTTGGTGCGGGGCATGCCACCGGGCCGGTTCGCACCGGACTGACCGGTGGTGCCGACGTCGTAGCGGCGCTCCTCCGGGCGCGGCTTGCTCGGCCGCTGCGGGGTCTCGCCGCGGCGGCCGGTGTCCCCGCCCCGCCGCTCGGCGCCGCCGCCCCGGCGGTCGGCCCCTCCGCCCCGGCGGTCGGCACCGCCGCCGCGCCGGTTCGCGCCGCCGCCGCTGCCGCTGCCGCTGCCGCTGCCGCTGCCGCCCCGGGGGTTCCGGTTGCCGCCGCTGTTCCTGTCGCTGCTTCGCATCAAGTTTCCGTAATCGAGGTGGTCATCGAACTGGTCGGTGTCTCGTCCGGCGCGTCCGGGTCGAACGACGGGAGCCCCTCCTGGGACTCCGCCTCGACCGCGTCCGCCTCCGGCAGGAACGGGGCGAGCTCGGGCAGCTCGTCCAGGCTGCGCAGGCCCATGCGTTCCAGGAAGTAGTTCGTCGTCCTGTACAGGATCGCACCTGTCTCGGGTTCCGTCCCACCTTCCTCCACCAGCCCCCGCTGCAGGAGGGTGCGCATCACGCCGTCGCAGTTCACGCCGCGCACCGCGGAGACCCGGGACCGGCTGACCGGCTGGCGGTAGGCGACGACCGCCAGGGTCTCCAGCGCGGCCTGCGTGAGCCGCGCCTGCTGGCCGTCCAGCACGAACTTCTCCACAGCCGGTGCGAAGGCGGGCCGGGTGTAGAAGCGCCAGCCGCCGGCGACCAGCCGCAGGTCGAAGCCGCGGCCCTCGCGCGTGTAGTCGTCGGAGAGCTCGCGCAGCGCCTTGGCGACGGCCCGGCGCGGCCGGTCCAGCACCTTCGCGAGGTGCTCCTCGGTCGCGGGTTCGTCGACGACCATGAGGACCGCTTCCAGGGCGGGCTTGAGCTCCAGCTCGGCAGTGGCCGCCGACAGCAGCCCCGCCGGTGCGGCGTCGCCCTCGGCCGGGCCCGGCTCCAGCTCCACGTCCGAGGGCGCCGGGTCGGCCAGGGCCGCGGTGTCGGCCGGGTCGGTCATGACGGCTCTCCCTCCCCGGCCGGGCCGGGCTCGATGGTGTCCACGGGTGGGGTGCTCGCCTCGGGAGCGGCGGCGCCGGCGTCCGGGGCGGCGGAGGCGGCCTGGGTGGATGAGGTCGCCGGGATGGCCTGGGTGGCCGTGCCCGACGGCGGGTTCGCGGCGGCCGGCCGCCGCTTGTCCGGGTCGGCGGGGGTCTCCCGGTCGAACTCGTCGGTGACCAGCGGCGGGTCGCCGTCCTGCGCGCCGCCGGTCCAGCGGACCTGCAACGCGCCCAGCGCCTCCTCCTGGTCGAGCGCGACGGCCTTCTCCCGGTACAGCTCCAGCAGCGCGAGAAAGCGGGCGACGACGGTGAGGGTGTCGGCCGCGTCCGCGGTCAGCTCCCCGAAACTGGCCGAACCCCGTTCCCGCAGCAGGGAGATGACGTGCTCGGCCTGCTCCCGCACGCTGACCAGGGGCGCGTGGATGTGGTCGACGTACACCTGCGGCTTGGGCCGCGGCTGCATCGCCTTCACGGCGAGCTGCGCGAACCGCTCGGGCCCGATGCTCAGCACGACCTCGGGCAGCAGCTCGGCGTGCTGCGGCTCCAGCCCGACGGTCCGCGGGAAACGCAGCGCCTCGGTCTCCAGCCGCTCGGCGAAGATCGCCGCGATCTGCTTGTACGCGCGGTACTGCAGCAGCCGGGCGAAGAGCAGGTCGCGGGCCTCCAGCAGCGCGAGGTCCCCCTCGTCCTCGACCTCCGCGGCGGGCAGCAGGCGGGCGGCCTTGAGGTCGAGCAGGGTGGCGGCGACCACCAGGAACTCGGTGGTCTGGTCGAGGTCCCAGTCCGGGCCCATGGCGTGGATGTGCGCCATGAACTCGTTGGTCACCTTGGACAGCGCCACCTCGGTGACGTCCAGCTTGTGCTTCGAGATGAGCTGCAGCAGCAGGTCGAACGGTCCCTCGAAGTTCGCCAGCCGCACGGTGAAGCGGTTGCCGTTGTCGCTGCCGTCGGCTTCGGACTCGGGCTGCGGTCCGGGCGCGGCCTCAGGCTCTGGCGCGGGCTCGGACGGGGGTTGGGGCTGCGGCTCGGCCAGGGCCTCGATGACGGGCTCGGGATCCGCCTCGATGACGGGCTCGGGTTCCGCCTCCGGCACGGCCTCGGCGACCTCCGCTGCCTCAAGCTCACGTTCAGGCTCCGGCGCAGGTACCCGCTCCGGCTCCGGGTCCGGCACGGCCTGCGGCACGGCCTCCGCGACCGGCTCCCGCCCGGCCTCCGGCTGTGCCGGGGCAGCGGCGCCCCCACGGCCGAGGCGGCGGCGGGGTGCGACGGGGTCGTCGGGTGTGGTCGGCATCGAGGTCCAGGGTGCGGTGACGGAAAAGGCAGGCTATCGCGCCACCGGGCGGACCCGGACTCCCCGGGGGCGTGAAAATGCCCGGGCTCCGTACGGGAGCGCCCCCACGCGCCCGCGAGCGCGCCCCAGGACGACCCGTGCCCCGGGAAGGGCCGAGCCGCCGTCGTCCGGCTCCTCCGCGCGGACGAACCGCTCAGCGCCCCCGCAGGCGCCGCACGAGAATGCTGGCGTCGCCGCGCGA
This sequence comes from Actinacidiphila acidipaludis, assembly GCF_019890725.1. GTDB lineage: Bacteria > Actinomycetota > Actinomycetes > Streptomycetales > Streptomycetaceae > Actinacidiphila > Actinacidiphila acidipaludis. Next base: position 30,809 of record NZ_JAINZZ010000012.1, on the reverse strand, counting down.
CTCGAGGTCGGCGAGCACCACCGCCACCGCCTCACGGACGATGCGTCCGCGGTCGATGGCGAGTCCGTGCTCCCCGCGCAGCACGAGGCGGGCGTGTTCGAGGTCCATCAGCTCCTCGGCGGAGACGTAGACCGTGATCTTCTCGTCGTGCCGCTCGCGCCCGCTGGGGCGGCGGTTCTGCCGGGGCGCCTTGCGGCGGGCCGGCTGGGGCTGAGGGGTGGCGGTGACCGGCGGCGGCACCGGGCTCTTGGCCGCGGCGGGGCCTGCGGCCGGGACCTGCGGGGTGACCGTGGCGGTCACGGTGGCGGTGGTGGCGGAGGCCGACGGCACGGCGGGCCGGTCGGCGGCCGGGTTCCTGCGCTGGGCGGGCGGCAGACCCGTCTCGCGGGCGGTGTCCCGTCCCGGCTCGCGCCCGGACTCCCGGCCCGCGTCACGCCCGGACTCGCGTCCCGGGTCCCGGCCGGTGTCACGGCCCCGGTCACGCCCGACGTGCTCGTGCTCCGCGGCGTCGCCGCCGTCGGCGTCGGGCGCGGCGGCGGGCCGTCCCTTGTCCTCGGCGTCGGGGACGGGCCGCAGCCGCGTGTCTCCCGGCGCCCCGGACTGCCCCTCGCCACCGGTGTGCTGCCGCGACTGCGGTGCCTGGAGCGCGGCTCCCCCGGTGGTGCGGAACAGTTCGTCGGCGCCCGGCAGACTCACTCGGCGTGGCACCGGGCGAGCACCTCCCTGGCGAGCTGGCGATAGGCGGCGGCCCCGACGGAGTTGGACGCGTAGGTGGTGATCGGCTCACCCGCCACCGTGGTCTCCGGGAACCGGACGGTGCGGCCGATGACCGTGTGGAAGACGTGGTCGTCGAACGCCTCGACCACGCGGGCCAGCACCTCGCGGCTGTGCACGGTGCGCGAGTCGTACATCGTGGCGAGGATGCCGTCGAGTTCGAGCTCCGGGTTGAGGCGCTCGCGGACCTTCTCGATGGTCTCGGTGAGCAGAGCGACACCGCGCAGCGCGAAGAACTCGCACTCCAGCGGCACGATCACCGAGTGGGCGGCGGTCAGCGCGTTCACCGTGAGCAGGCCGAGCGACGGCTGGCAGTCGATGACGACGTAGTCGTAGTCCGACATCAGCGGCTTGAGGGCGCGCTGCAGTGCGGACTCCCGGGCCACCTCGCTGACGAGCTGCACCTCGGCGGCCGACAGGTCGATGTTGCTGGGCAGCAGGTCCATGCCCGGCACGGCGGTCTTCAGCAGGACCTCGTCGGCCGCCAGCCCGCGTTCCATCAGCAGGTTGTAGACGGTGATGTCGAGTTCCATCGGGTTGACGCCGAGGCCGACGGAGAGCGCGCCCTGCGGGTCGAAGTCGACCAGCAGCACCCGGCGGCCGTACTCGGCCAGCGCGGCGCCCAGGTTGATGGTCGACGTGGTCTTGCCCACGCCGCCCTTCTGGTTGCACATCGCGATGATCTTCGCGGGCCCGTGGTCGGTCAGCGGGTTGGGGATCGGGAAGTACGGCAGTGGCCGGCCGGTGGGGCCGACGCGCTCGCGGCGCTGGCGTGCGGCGTCGGGAGCGAGGGTGGCGGCGTACTCGGGGTCGGGTTCGTACTCCGCGTCCGGGTCGTAGAACTCGCCGTCCTGGAGGTCGTTGTCGTCGTCGTAAGGCGCCATGGCGTAAGCGGGGTACGTTTCTGTGCTCGTCTCGGCGCGGCGCGACTCGAAGGTGCGGACCGCAACAGAACCGACGGTCGTTCCTGGCTGACCACCCCCGGGAGCAAATGTCGACTCATTCACAAGTCGTCTTACCTCCTTGGTGACCAGGAAACTTCTAGACAGGTCAGCGTGACTACAGCCGACGTTTCGCGACTCTATGGCGTGTCGAGGGTCCGCAGCAACACAATCCGCCGGACACGGCACGATGTGTCGGTAACCGAACCCCCTTCTGTCAAGGGCGTAACCACGCGAACGGCCGGGTCCTGTCAGCCAAGACCCGGCCGTGTCGCTGGAGTTGACGATCCCGTCGGATCAGCCCAGCACGCTCTGCAGATCGACGTGCGGCAGGCCGTGCGCTTCGGCCACCGGACCGTAAACGACCTGCCCCTCATGGGTGTTGAGGCCGAGCGCGAGCGCCGAGTCACGGCTCAGCGCGTCCCGCCAGCCGCGGTTGGCGAGCTCGACGATGTACGGCAGCGTGGCGTTGGTGAGCGCGTAGGTGGAGGTGTTGGGCACCGCGCCGGGCATGTTGGCGACGCAGTAGAACACCGAGTCGTGCACGGCGAAGGTCGGTTCGGCGTGTGTGGTGGGCCGCGAGTCCTCGAAGCAGCCGCCCTGGTCGATGGCGATGTCGACCAGCACCGAGCCCGGCTTCATGCGGGAGACCATCTCGTTGGTGACGAGCTTGGGGGCCTTGGCGCCGGGGATGAGCACCGCGCCGATGACGAGGTCCGCGCCGAGCACGGCCTGCTCCAGCGCGAAGGCGTTGGACGCCAGGGTCTGGACGCGGTTGCCGAAGACCTTGTCGGCCTCGCGGAGCTTGTTGACGTCCTTGTCGAGCAGCGTGACGTGGAAGCCCAGGCCCAGCGCGATGGTGGCCGCGTGCCAGCCGGAGACGCCGGCGCCGATCACGACGGCGGTGCCGGCCAGGACACCGGGGACACCACCGGGCAGCACGCCGCGGCCGCCCGCCGAGCGCATCAGGTGGTACGCCCCGACCTGCGGGGCGAGTCGGCCGGCCACCTCGGACATCGGGGCGAGCAGCGGCAGCTGGCGGTTGGCGGTCTCGACCGTCTCGTAGGCGATCGCGGTGGTGCCGGACTCCAGCAGCGCGTCGGTGCACTCGCGCGAGGCGGCGAGGTGCAAGTAGGTGAAGAGGGTCTGGTCCTTGCGCAGCCGGTGGTACTCCTCGGCGATCGGCTCCTTGACCTTCAGCAGCAGGTCGGCCGCCTCCCACACCTCGTCGGCGGTAGGCAGGATCCGCGCGCCGGCCGCGACGTACTCCGCGTCCGGGATGGACGAGCCGTTCCCGGCGCCCTGCTCGACGACGACCTCGTGGCCGTTGCGGACGAGCTCGTGCACGCCGGCCGGGGTGATGGCCACGCGGAACTCGTTGTTCTTGACCTCGCGGGGGATGCCCACCTTCACGTCGATCACGGTCCTTGCCCTCAGGGAAACGGGGAGTGGTTGCGCAGGAATGCGGACGTGAGTCCGGACATGGTGCGAGATGGCACGACACGACGGACCTGACCGCCTTGCTCACGGTGTTGCCCAGTCTAGTGAAGGACGAGCCGGTGTCCAGCCTTACAAAGTGGTTGGTTTGAGCGAAGGCATTGGCTGTTTCGTAGGCTCGCGCGGGCGTGCCGCGCTGTGAGGGGGTCGAAGACCAGGCAGAACCGGCCCCGGCGGCGGCCCGCCCGGCGCACGCGGCCCCGGCCGCGGCTGGACGACGCGTGGGGGCGGCCGGACGCCGCCGGGCACGAGGCCCGGGCGACGCCCGGCGGCGGCTCCTCAGAAGGCGGGGAACTCGCCCGGCCGGAACAACCGCTGCGCGGCCGATCGCTGCAGGCCCGCGCCGCTGCTGTCCCCCAGCCGGTCCAGGGCGTCCGCCAGCCGCAGCAGCACCGCGGCCTCCAGCCGCCGCTCTCCCGCCTGCCGCGCCCAGTACAGCGCGTCCCGGCAGGTCCGCAACGCGTCCTCGGGATGACCCGCGTACTCCTGGACGCGGGCCGCCTCGGTCAGCGCCCGGGCCTGCGACGGGATGTCGCCCAACCGCTTGTACACCCCGGCCGACGAACGCCACTCGCGCAGCGCCGGCCCGTAGCGGCCCTGGTAGGTGAGGACGGAACCGATCCGAGCGTGCAGCCGCGCCTGGTGGACCAGCTCGCCCCGGCCCTGGCGCAGGGCCAGCGCCCGCCCGAACCAGTCGCACGCGCGGGGCAGGTCCTGCCGGGCCAGGTAGGTGCCGCCCAGGGCCTCCAGGATCCGGCCCTCGGCGTCGGTGTCGTCCCCCGCGCGGGCCGCGTCCAGCGCCTGCCGGTACTTCGCCAGCGCGGCGTCCTCGCGCCCGGCCTCGGCGTCCAGATCGGCGAGGTTGATCAGGGCCGCGGCCTTCTCCCGGTGCAGTCCGCGCCGCTCGGCCACGCCCAGGACCAGGACATGCAGCTCGTACCGCTCGGCGGCCATGGACGGCGGGCCCCCGGGCATCGCGACGAGCGCGCGGACCAGCGCGGCGACCAGCCGGCGGGCCAGCGTGTCCAGCTCGCCGTCCGCGACGGCGGCCCGGGCCGCGGCCATCAGCGCGGGCAGCCGGCCGGTGAGCCAGCCGGCGGCGTCCTCGCGCGAGGCGAACCGCAGGGTGCGCGGCAGCCCGTCGTCCAGGGCCTCCCCGGCCAGCGTCGCCCCGCAGGAGCGCAGCAGGCGGACGGTGCGTTCCAGCATCCGGGCGCGGGCCAGCCGCACGTCTTCCGGCTTGTCGAGCCGCTCCACCAGGGCGTGCAGCAGCGGCGCCAGGCAGCCCGGCACCCGGTACGGGCGCGAGCCGCCGCCCTCCAGCAGAGCGCCGGCCACGAAGTCGTCCAGCGTGTTCTGCGCGGCCGGCACCGAGCAGCCCGCCAGCGCGGAGGCCACCTGGGCGTCGATCCGCCCGGCCGGGGCCAGCACCAGCAGCCGCAGTATCCTCGCGGCGGTCGCCGGCAGGCTCCCGTACACCAGCCGGAACGCGCGGACCAGCTCGCCCGGCTCCTTGACCGCCGCGAGCCGGGCCGCCGTCTCCGACAGCGACAGCCGCGGCTGGACCGCGAGCCAAGCCGCGACGAGACGCAGCGCGGTGGGGTGCCCGCCGAGCTCCTGGACGAGGGTCTCCGCGCCGCGCGGATCGTTGGTGACCCGGGTGCCGCCGATCGTGCGGGCCACCAGCTCGACCGCGGCCGGTGTGTCCAGGCCGCCGAGCGTGCAGGGGCGGACGTCCGGGACCCCGCTCAGCGGGCCGCCGGAGGTCGCCACCACCAGGCTCCCCGCGGCCGACGGCAGCACCCCGGCGAGCTGGTCGCCGCGGACGACGTCGTCGAGGACGAGCAGGGCGGGGCGGCCCGCGGCCGGGGCGAGGGCCTCGGCGAGCTGGTCCGCGGTCAGCGGCTCACCGCCCTCCCCGGTCAGCCGGACGAAGAAGCTGCCGCCGGGGTAGTCGGCCGCCACCTGCCGGGCCAGTTCCAGGGCGACGGCGGTCCGGCCGATCCCGGGCCGCCCGACCACGAGCAGCACCCGGCCCCGCTCGGCCTCGCGCCCACCCGCGACCCGCAGCCCCGGCCGCCCGATCTCCCCCCGCAACTCGCCCAGCTCCCGCTCCCGCCCCACGAACCCCACGCCGCCCGCCGGGGGCAGCTCGCGCTCCACGGTGACAGCGGGGGTCGCGTCGCGCTGCCCCGCGGATTCCCCGGCCACCGGCCGCGAGGACGAAGGGGGTGCGCTTGGCCGCGACGGAGTTGCCGACGCCGACGCCTGCCCCCGGCCCGCAGGGGCAACGCCGCCCCGCCCGGAGGACGACGCGGGGGCTTGAGCCGACGAAGGGGGTGCGCTTGGCCGCGACGGCGGGGTGGCCCCGGCTGCGGCAGCACCCGGCTGCGACGACGAGGCGGACGCAGCCGCACCGCCCCGCCCGGAAGACGACGCGGGACCGCCCTGGACCGACGCGGAGGGGGCTGCGCCCGGCTGCGTGGGCGGGGTGGCCCCAGCCGCGGCAACACCCGACGCACCGCCCGGACGCGACACCCCATCCGGACGGCCTGCACCCGGCTGCGAAGAAGAGGCAGGCGCAGCCGCACCAGCCTGCCTGGAAGACGACGCGGGACCGCCCTGGACCGACGCAGGAGCTGCGCCCGGCCGCGACGGCGGGGTGGCCCCAGCCGCAGCAGCACCCGACGCACCTCCCGGACGCGACACCCCATCCGGACCGCCAGCACCCGGCTGCCACGAAGAGGCGGACGCAGCCGCACCGCCCCGCCCGGAGGACGACGCGGGACCGCCCTGAGCCGACGCATTCGGACCGGCCGCGGAAGCGAAAGGAGCTGCGCCAGGCCGCGCAGATGGCCCGTGGGCACCCGCAGGGGCGGAACCGGCTGCGCCGCCGTGCCCGGAAGCGGACGGCACCCGAGCGTCAGAGGCGGAAGCGGCGTTGGGCCTGGGCAGGTGAGCGGGAGGCGTGGGCTCCTCGGGCCGGTGCGACGTGCCGGGGGCGGAAGCGGAGCCGGGCGCGGACGGCTGAAAAGAACGTTCTGGTGCGTGCGCCGATCTCGGAACCCGGCCGGCCTCGGAAGGCGAGGTAGCCGTGTCAGGCCGGGATACGGGAGCGGGCGCGGCGGAGGCCCCGGCTCGATCGGAGGGGCGCTCCTGAACCGGCCCTGACGCGGAAGCGGAGCCGTCGCTGCCCGGTCCTCGGCCAACGTCCACCATGCGCCGAGACGCGGGATCCAGGCGGTCCGCCGATGTCGAGCGAGGCGCCGCCACGGACGCAGTCTCAGCGGCGGGTGCCTCACCCGAAGCGGACGCAGCAACGTCGTCCGCTCCCCCGCCCCTCTTTGGAGCGGGCGTCGGCGAAGGTGCGGCAACGGGCTGCGCGGGCGTATGCGGTGCGGCCAAGGTGGCGGACACCCTCGGCTCGTCGTCTGTAAATGCCGCGGCCCCGGACGCGGACTCATCGGGCCTGCCCGCCTCCCCGGCAGGGGCCGCAGACACGGGCAGTACGGCCGAGGTAGCGGACGCGCTCGGCTCCTCGGGCACAGACGCGGCCTGGTCAGGCACCGGGCCCTGCACGGCATCAGGATGCACGTGCCCAGCCGGTACAGCCGAAGTCGCGGAGACCCCGGGCTCATCACGCGCGGCAACCCTTGCGGCCCCCGCCCCGGCCCCGGGCTCAGCACGCTCGGCGGACCTCGCAACTCCGGGCCTGGGCGCGGGTTCATCGTGCGCTGCGGCCCCCGGCGCGGGCTGCTCGGGTGGGCCCGGTGGCGCCGTGGCAGCCTGCTCCGGATTCCGGCCTTCGCCGCCCGACCCCGCCGTCACTGTGGTCTCCCTCCCCGCTGCCGCACGACTGGCCGGCTGGCGGCGCGCCCCGCGCGGGGCGCTCCCCGATGATCCTGCCGCCTCCGGGGCCTCCGCGTGATCCGGAATCTCGACCGAGGGCTTGTTCTCGGCCACTTCGGGGCTGCTTCCCGGGGCAGCAGCCTGCTTCACGCCCGCCGGCTCCAGGGGCTCGGCGGCGCTGCGCGTCCTCGCGGATTTTCGCGGCTCCGAACGCCGCCGCGCGGTGCCCGCGACCGCACGCCCACCCGCACGCGCACCCGCACCCGCACCCCGCTCGGACTCCGCGTCCGCCCCCGCCGACTTCCCCCGTCGTGAGCCGCGGCCCGCGACCGCACCCTCGGACGGCGCCTCGGCCGGGGAAGCGGCAGCGGCGCCGCGCTTCGGGGATCGGGTGGGCCGCGACCGGGGTGCCGGCTCGGCGGAATCCGCGGGCTTCTTCCGCGCGGCCGTGGCGCGCTTGCGGGTCTTGGGACGGTCCGCGGAAGCAGGTTCGGCCGGGGCCGGGCCGGTCGTGCCGGAGCCCGGCGGGGGCGGGTCGAGTGCCTGATCCGTCACGGGCACGCTCCCGGCTGCTGAGGTCGTCGCGGTCGCGCCCGGCGGCGCGAGGGCGGCGAGCAGGGCGTGCGTCGAGACTAGTTCACAGCGGGGAGGCCACCCCGGGGCTTGACGCGGCCGAGGGGCGCAAGGACCACCCCATCGGATGATCGCGCCCTACGCCGCGTCAGGCCCCCCGCAGACCTCTCGCACCGGCCGGGCGAGCAGATCCGCAGAGGGCCGGATCCGTCAGGCGGTGAAGGGCCGCGCCGGCCACGGCGCTTCGGCGGGACGCAGCGCGTCCAGCCCGTCGCCCGACAGGGCGCTCTGCAGCGCCAGCGCCCCCGTCACGAGAGAGGTGTTGTGCAGCTCGCCCGCCAGGGCGCCCCGCACCAGCTCGGCGAGCGGCACCCTGCCGTGCTCCATGTCGGCCTCTTCCTCGGAGGCCGCGAACCGCTCGCCCTCGGCCTCGGAGACGCCGCGGGCCAGGAAGATCCGCACGGCCTCGTCGGAGCCGCCGGGCGAGGTGTAGAGGTCGACCAGGACCCGCCAGTCCTCGGCCTTGACGTGCGCCTCCTCGTACAGCTCGCGCTGGGCGGCGTGCAGCGGGTTCTCCCCGGGGACGTCCAGCAGGCCCGCCGGGATCTCCCAGAGCTTGTGCCGGACCGGGTGCCGGTACTGCTTGAGGACCAGGACCCGGTTCTCGTCGTCGAGCGCGAGGACCGCGACCGAGCCGGGGTGCACCTGGTAGTCGCGCACGGCCGCCCCGCCGTCCGGCATGACGACCTCGTCGGTGCGCACACCGGTCTTCTTGCCGGTGAAGGGGGTGGAGGTGGACCGGACCGGCCACTCCTCCGAGGTGTCCTTGATCATGCCCGGCCCTCCGTCCTGGCCGCGACCGCCGCCTTGACCAGGCCGGCGAAGAGCGGGTGGGGGCGGGTCGGCCGGGACTTCAGCTCGGGGTGCGCCTGGGTGGCGACGAGGTACGGGTGCACCTCACGCGGGTACTCCACGTACTCGACCAGCTTGTTGTCCGGCGAGGTGCCGGAGAACACCAGGCCGGCCTTCTTCTCCAGCTCGGCGCGGTAGGCGTTGTTGACCTCGTAGCGGTGGCGGTGCCGCTCCTCGACGTACGGCTCGTCGCCGTAGACCTCGCGGACGATCGAGCCCTCGGCGAGCTTCGCCGGGTAGGTGCCGAGCCGCATGGTGCCGCCGAGGTCGCCCTTGCCGCCGACGATGTCGAGTTGCTCGGCCATCGTGGAGATCACCGGGTGGGCGGTGGCCGGGTCGAACTCGGTGGAGTTCGCGTCCGGGATGTCCGCGAGGTTGCGGGCCGCCTCGATCACGATGCACTGCAGGCCGAGGCAGAGTCCGAGGAGCGGGATGCGGTTCTCACGGGCGTAGGTGATGGCCATGACCTTGCCGTCGACGCCGCGGTCGCCGAAGCCGCCGGGCACGCAGATCGCGTCGACGCCGGAGAGCTGGGCCGCGGCACCGGCCGCGGTCTTGCAGTCGTCCGAGGTCACCCACTTGATCGTGACCTTGGCGTTGTTGGCGAAGCCGCCGGCCCGCAGGGCCTCGGTCACCGACAGATAGGCGTCGGGCAGGTCGATGTACTTGCCGACCAGGGCGACGGTCACCTGGTGCGCGGGCTCGTGGACCCGCTTGAGCAGGTCGTCCCACTGGGTCCAGTCCACATCGCGGAAGGGCAGGTCCAGCCGGCGGACGACGTAGGCGTCCAGGCCCTCGGTGTGCAGCACCTTGGGGATGTCGTAGATCGACGGCGCGTCGATCGCGGCGACGACCGCGTCCTCGTCGACGTCGCACATCAGCGAGATCTTGCGCTTGATGGCGGTGGGCACGTCGCGGTCGGCGCGCAGCACGATGGCGTCCGGCTGGATACCGATGTTGCGCAGCGCGGCGACCGAGTGCTGGGTCGGCTTGGTCTTCAGCTCGCCGGAGGGGCCGATGTAGGGCAGCAGCGAGATGTGCACCACGAAGACGTTGTCGCGGCCGACCTCGTGCCGGACCTGCCGGACCGACTCCAGGAACGGCAGGGACTCGATGTCGCCGACGGTGCCGCCGACCTCGGTGATCACCACGTCGACGTCGTCGGTGGCCATCCGCCGGATCCGCGACTTGATCTCGTTGGTGATGTGCGGGATGACCTGCACGGTGTCGCCGAGGTACTCGCCGCGCCGCTCCTTGGCGATCACCGAGGAGTAGATCTGGCCGGTGGTGACGTTGGCCGAGCCCGCCAGGTTCACGTCGAGGAAGCGCTCGTAGTGGCCGATGTCGAGGTCGGTCTCGGCGCCGTCGTCGGTGACGAAGACCTCACCGTGCTGGAACGGGTTCATGGTGCCCGGGTCCACGTTGAGGTACGGGTCGAGCTTCTGCATGGTGACCCGCAGGCCGCGCGCCTTGAGCAGCGCGCCGAGGCTGGAGGCGGTGAGCCCCTTGCCCAGCGAGGAGGCCACTCCGCCGGTGACGAAGATGTGCTTGGTCGTCGAGGATTTCGGCGCACTTGCCAAGAGGGAACTCCCGTGGTCGCAGGTGAGGGTCGGGACGGCGTTCATGTCCGGACGCCGTCGCGGCGGTTCAGTGGTTCAGCCCACCGGCCCACGGGCTACCAGGGTATCAGTGACCGCGCGCGACGACGGCAGACGCCGCCCACGACCCCGGGCTTTCCGCTGATCATGGGGTTCCCCGCGGCAGTGTGTGAGACTCGTGGATGAGACGTGCGAACCTCGCGGGGAAGGCGTGCGGGGTTCGGGCGGTGAGATCGTCCTGGCTCCGGGCGCACGCCGGGCACCGCCGCGGGCTACACCCGACAGGCCCAGTGAAGATCGCCGAGAGGCGCGCACCGCTCGCCCCGACGACGTATTCTGCTCGGACGCATTGCGCGAGCCGACCGGCACGGCACCAACCCCGCCCATTTCCGGATCGCAGAGCTCGTTCACAGATCCAGATCTGACGAATTTCCCCAGACCGCAAGACCGTCCCGCGGGGCGGCGCCGTGTTCGACTGGAGTTGCACGTGGCAGGGCGTATCGAGGACTACGCACTCATCGGTGACATGCAGACCGCAGCGCTGGTCTGCATCGATGGCACGGTGGACTGGCTGTGCCTGCCCCGCTTCGACTCGCCGGCGGTGTTCGCCGGGCTGCTGGGCACCGAGGAGCACGGGTTCTGGCGGGTCGGACCGGCGCACCGGCCGGGCGCCGAGCCGCCGCGCGCGACCCGCCGCCGCTACCGGGGCGATTCGCTCGTGCTGGAGTCCGAGTGGGACACCGGGCGGGGTACGGTCCGGGTGATCGACTTCATGCCGCCGCGTGACGGCGCGCCGCAGCTCGTCCGGATCGTGGAGGGCGTCAGCGGCCGGGTCCCGATGTGTTCCACCCTGCGGATGCGCTTCGCCTACGGCCAGGTGGTGCCGTGGGTGCACAAGGTCGGCGACCGCACCGTGGCCGTGGCCGGCCCCGACTCGGTGTGGCTGGACACCGACGTGGACACCTACGGCCAGGATCTGACCACCTACTCCGAGTTCACGGTGGGCCCCGGCGACCGGGTGGCCTTCACCATCAGCTGGGAGGCCTCGCACAAGCCGCAGCCCTCGCTCCCCGAGCCCGAGGTGGCGCTGACGAACACCGAGGACTTCTGGCGCGACTGGGTGGAGCAGTGCACCTACACCGGGCCGTACCGCGAGGCGGTGGTCCGCTCGCTGATCACGCTGAAGGCCCTCACCTACGCCCCGACCGGCGGCATCGTGGCCGCCCCCACGACCTCGCTGCCCGAGGACATCGGCGGTGTGCGCAACTGGGACTACCGGTTCACCTGGCTGCGGGACGCGGCGATCACCCTGTCGTCGCTGCTGCGCACCGGCTACCGCGAGGAGGCCAGGGCCTGGCGCGAGTGGCTGCTGCGGGCGGTCGCCGGCGACCCGGAGAACCTGCAGATCATGTACGGCATCGCCGGTGAGCGCGAACTGGGCGAGAACGAGCTGCACTGGCTGCCCGGCTACGAGAACTCCTCGCCGGTGCGGATCGGCAACGGCGCGGCCCACCAGCTCCAGCTCGACGTGTACGGCGAGGTCACCGAGGCCCTGCATCTCGGCCACATGACCGGCCTGGCCCGCAACGACTACGCCAGCGTGCTGCAGCTCAAGCTGATCCGGTATCTGGAGAAGCACTGGAACGAGCCGGACGAGGGCATCTGGGAGGTGCGCGGCCCGCGCCGCCACTTCGTGCACTCCAAGGTGATGGCGTGGGTGGCCGTGGACCGCACGGTCAAGCTCATCGAGTCCGGCGAGGTGGACGGACCGCTGGAGCGGTTCAAGGCGCTGCGCGACGAGATCCACGCCGACGTGTGCGAGAAGGGCTACGACCGGGAGCGCAACACCTTCACCCAGTCCTACGGCTCGAAGGAACTGGACGCCTCGCTGCTGCTGATCCCGCAGATGGGCTTCCTGCCGCCGGACGACAAGCGGGTGATCGGGACGATCGAGGCGATCCAGCGCGAGCTGTCCACCGAGGACGGTTTCGTGCTGCGCTACCCCACGTCCGGCAGCGACGCCAGCGGCGAGCAGAACCTCGACGGCCTGCCCGGCGACGAAGGGGCCTTCCTGGCCTGTTCGTTCTGGCTCGCCGACGACCTGGCGATGATCGGCCGGGTGGAGGAGGCGCGGCGGCTCTTCGAGAAGCTGCTGGCCCTGCGCAACGACCTGGGCCTGCTCGCCGAGGAGTGGGACCCGCGTCGGCAGCGCCAAGTCGGCAACTTCCCGCAGGCGTTCAGCCATGTGCCGCTGATCGACACGGCGCTGCGGCTGACCGCGTGCGGAGCTTTCCGGGCCTGAACGCCGCCGTGGCCACGGGGATGGCCGAGGCTGTTCGGGCGGGCTATCGGGTCTGTGTCAACTCGTCGTAGACGCTGAGCACTTGGGCCACCGTGTCGTCCTCGGTGGGCCAGGTCGCGGCCTGGGCGCGGCCCGCCACCGCCAGAGCGGTGCGGGCCTCGTCGTCGGCGAGCAGCCGGATGACCTCGCGGGCCAGCGCGGCCGCGTCGCCGTACGGCACCAGCACGGCGGCGTCGCCCACGAGTTCGGGCGTGCCGCCGACGGCGGTGGCCACCAGTGGCACACCGGCGTGCAGGGCCTCCTGCGCGATCAGGGCACGGCCCTCCCAGCGGCTGGGCAGCAGCACCAGGTCGGCGGCGGACAGCAGTTCCGGCAGGTCCTCGCGGCGCCCGACGAGCTGCACCGGCAGCCGTTCCGCCTCGATCCGCCGTTGCAGCAGGGCCCGTTGGGGCCCCTCACCGGCGATCGCCACCAGCGGCCGCGGGTCCAGACCTGTCCAGCCGGCAGCCGCGTCGAGCAGCAGCTCGTAGCCCTTCTGCGGTTCCAGGCGGCCGACGGCGAGCAGCAACGGCCGGTCCAAGGCGCCGAATTCGGCACGCGTCTTCTGCCGCTGCCGGTCCCCCTCGGCCGGCGGGCGGGGCGGTCTGGCCGTGGGGCGCGGCACGGCGGTCGGGGCGAGCCGGACGTCGTGGGCGCCGTACCTGCGCGCCCGGTCGACCAGGTCCGAGGACACGCCGAGCACCACGGACGCGCCGCGCACCCAGCGGCGTTCGAGCCAGCGCAGCACCATCGCACCGGGGCCGTCGTCGGCGGGCGGGTCGGCGCCGTGCCAGCTCACCACGAGCGGGGTGCGGCGGCCGCCGAGGGCGAGGGCGGCCAGCAGCCCGGCCCGCATGCCGTGCGCGTGCACGACGCCGGCGCCGTTGAACACCGCCCGCAGCGCGGTGATCGCGGGCGTGTCGGCGGCGGTGCGGCGGCCGAGGTCGATCGGCACGAACCGGGCCCCGGTGCCGGTGAAGAGGTAGTCCGACTCGGCGGCGGCCGGGGCGCAGACCGTGACCTCCACCCCGCGGGCCACCAGCCCCCCGGCCAGCGAGCTGACGTGGGCGCCGGCCGCCGTGCTCAGGACGTGCACGGCGTGCAGCTGCTGCCCCGGGGCGGGGTTCACGATGCTGCTCACGCGGGTACGGCTCCTGACTCGGTACGGGTCGGCACGGTGCGGGGCCGCGCGGTGCGGGATGCTAACGGCCCCGGGCGGCCACGGGCTGCTTCGGGCGGCCAGTCCCAGGATGCCAGGCCGAGGCCATGGCTTTGCGCGTTCGGCGGCGTTCGCACCCGCTCACCCGCCACGGGGATCACCCGAACGGGTGGGCCACGCGCCCCCAGCCATCAACGTGCCGCACCCCGGGGGCGTTCCACAACCGCTGGTCGGTGGAGATCCTGTCGCCGGCGCCGGTCAGTGCGGCGAGCGCGAGGGCGTGCATCATCAGCCCGATCCGGCCGTTGGCGGCGGCGATGGCCGCGCCGAGCGCGGCGCCCAGCGCGTGCGCGCCCGCGTCGCCCAGCATCGTCCGCTCGCTCAGGTCGTCGCCGAGGACGGCGGCCGCGGCGCCGACGGGGGCGGCGGCCAGCACGCCGCCGGTGCCCGCGCGGAGCAGGCCGGGGGCGCCGACGGTGATGACCGCCTTCGCGGCGCGGCCGGGCGCGACGTCGAGCAGGTTCACGGCGTGCGCCGTGCCGGCTATCACCACGCCGGCCAGCACGCGGTCCAGCGGGCGGGACTTGAGCAGGACGCCTGCGGCGAGGCCGGCGGCGCCGATGCCCAGGAGCTTCACTCCGCCCGAGGTGAGGCGGCCCTCACGCAGTGCCCCCAGGTGGGCGCCGAACCCGCGCTCGTCCGCGGAGCCCTTCTGGTCGTCGTACGCCCCGCAGGCCCCCGCGGCCAGCGCGGCTCCGACGGCGGCGGCCCGCGCCCGCAGGCTCAGGCCCCGCGCGGTGGCCATCGCGGTCGCGGCACCCGCCGCGGCGGCCAGGCCCCCGTACAGCTCGACGCCGCGGCCCGCGTGGTTGGTCCGCTGCCACATGCGCGCTTCCACGGGGGGCCGACGCCGAAGCTGCCGGTACGCGGCACGTGTCGCCGCCGCCGCGGCCGCGCCGACGGACAGCCGCCCGTTGCTCCCGCTCATCCCGAGCCCTCTCCCGTTTCCCTCGTCCCCTGCCTCCCCCACACGTGCCCCGCCCCCTCCCCCCGCACGCAACCTACCCGCAACGGTGCCCCGAAAGGGATCCCCTCCGCCTTTCCCCCATCCACCCTCAAGCCCCCCACCCCTGCGCCCGGGTGACCCCCAGCGAGAGCCACCCCGCAGGCGGGAACGGACCCGCCCCATCACGACCCGCGGGGACCCTCGGCACACGCCGACGCCGAGTGCTGCCCGCAGAGGGGAGCTCCCCGGACAAACGCGCCCGCCCCACACACCCGACGCCGAACCACCCGCACCCGGGCTCCCCGCAGGGGGGAACGCCCCGCACGAACACCACCGCGGAGCGGCACCCGCCAACGGCGGGCAACCCCAGCAGGGGCCACCCGCAGACGAAATCACCCCTGCACGGGTGGTGCGGGTGGGAACACACCGCGCCGCAAGGCGCGGGCACCCCGCACGGGCGGGAGCCCGGCAACCGGGGCGCAGCCCGAACGAACCGGGCCCGCGGCCGGAACCAGACCAGCTCACGCAGCCCGCGCAAGGCCGAACCCGAACCCGATCATGGCCACGCAGCCCGTGCAAGGCCGGGCCCGAGCCCGGTCAAGCCCAGGCAGCCCGCCCGAGGGCCCCGCAGCCCGCGCAGGGCGAGCCCTCTGCCCCAGAGGATGGCGTTCGCGCTCAGCGCGACGCCTTCGCCGCGGCCAGCAACTCCTCCGCGTGCGCCCGCCCCAACTCCGAGTCCTCCAGCCCCGCCAGCATGCGCGAGAGCTCCCGCACCCGGGCCTCCCCCTCCAGGACCGTGACCCCACTCCTGGTCACCGACCCGTCGTTCGTCTTCTCGACCAGCAGCTGCCGGTCGGCGAACGCCGCCACCTGCGGGAGGTGGGTGACCACGACCACCTGGGCGGTCCGCGCCAGCCGGGCGAGCCGCCGTCCGACCTCGACGGCCGCCTTGCCGCCGACACCGGCGTCGACCTCGTCGAAGAGGTACGTCGGCACCGGGTCGGACCCGGCGAACACCACCTCGACGGCCAGCATCACCCGGGACAGCTCACCGCCGGACGCGCCCTTGGCGATGGGCCGCGGCGGCGCGCCGGGGTGCGGCGCGAGCTGCAGTTCGACCTCGTCCGCGCCGGACGGCCCGTACTGCACGGCCCGCCCGCCGACGTCGACGCCCTGCTCGGGGTCGGCCGCCTCGGTCTGGTGCAGCGCGACGGTGACCCGTGCGTGCGGCATGGCCAGCTCGGCCAGCTCCGCGGTGACCGCCGCGGCGAAACGGTCCGCCGCCTCGCCGCGCGCGTCGCTGAGGTCCTGCGCGAGCCCGCTGAGCTCGGCCCGCAACGCGTCCCGCTCGGCGGTGAGTTCCCCGATGCGGTCGTCGTCGCCCTCGAGCTCGGCGAGCCGCAGCGAGCTGTCCTGGCCCCAGGCCAGCACGCCGTCGATGTCCGCGCCGTACTTGCGGACGAGGTTCGCCAGCACCGCCCTGCGTTCCTCGACGGCGGCCAGCCGCAGCGGGTCCGCGTCGAGGTCGTCCGCGTATCCGGCCAGTTCGCCGGCCACGTCGGCGAGCAGGATGCCGACCTCGCCGAGGCGCGCGGCCAGCGCGGACAGCACCGGGTCGTGTGCGGCGACCGCGTCCAGCGCGCGCTGAGCGCCGGCCACGAGTGTGCCGGCGTCGACGCCCTCGGGGTCCTCGGGGTTGCCCGCCATCGCCGCGTGCGCGAGCGTGGCCGCGGAGGCCAGGGCCTCGGCGTGCCCGAGGCGCTCGGCCTCGGCGGCGAGTTCGGTGTCCTCGCCGGGCTGCGGCTCGGCGGCGGAGATCTCCTCGATGCCGAACCGCAGCAGATCGGCTTCCTGGGCGCGCTCGCGGGCCCGCGTGGTCAGCTCGTCCAGCTCGGCGGCGACCTCGCGCAGCCGCCGGTACGCGGCGCCGTACTTCGCGAGCGGCACGGCCACCGCGTCGCCGGCGTACCGGTCGAGCGCCTCGCGCTGCCGGGCGGGCCGCAGCAGCCCCTGCTGGTCGGTCTGGCCGTGCACCGCCACCAGGTCGTCGGCGAGTTCGCCGAGCAGCCCGACGGGGACGCTGCGGCCTCCGACGTGCGCCCGGGAGCGGCCCTCGGCCGAGACGGTCCGGCTGATCAGCAGCGCGCCGTCGTCGAGTTCGGCGCCCGCCTCCTCCGCACGGACGGCCGCCCGCGCGTCGGCGCCGAGTGTGATGCGGCCCTCGACGAGGGCCTGCTTGGCGCCGATCCGCACCAGCGCCGGGTCGGCGCGGCCGCCGAGCAGCAGCCCGAGGCTGGTGACGACCATGGTCTTGCCCGCGCCGGTCTCGCCGGTGACCGCGGTGAAGCCGGGTGAGAGCTCCACCACGGCGTCCTCGATGACACCCAGCGACCGGATCCGCATTTCCTCCAACACGGATACGACCATACGAGGTTTGCCACCCCCCGCGCGACGGGCGACGCCTCCGGTTCAGTGGGGCGCGCCGCGCCAGCCGGAGACGGGCAGCGCGAACTTCGCCACCAGGCGGTCGGTGAACGAGGCGTGGTGCAGCCGGGCCAGCCGGACCGGCACGGCGCCGCGGCGGACCTCGACCCGGGCGCCGGCCGACAGCTCGACGGTCCTGCGGCCGTCGCACCACAGCACGCCGTGCGGGGTCTGCGGCTGCACCTCGACGGCCAGCACCGACGTCGGGGAGGTGACGAGCGGCTTGGCGAACAGCGCGTGCGCGCTGATCGGCACCATGAGCAGCGCCTCCACCTCCGGCCAGACGACCGGGCCGCCCGCGGAGAAGGCGTAGGCGGTGGATCCGGTGGGTGTGGCGCAGACGACGCCGTCGCCGCCGAACGCGGACACCGGGCGGCCGTCGACCTCGGTGACGACCTCCAGCAGCCGTTCCCGGGACGCCTTCTCCACCGAGGCCTCGTTGAGCGCCCAGTCGGTGTGCACGATGTGGCCGTCGTTGCGGACCAGGACGTCGAGCGTCATCCGCTCCTCGACCTCGTACTCGCGGGTGACGACGCGGTCGACGACCTTGTCCAGGTCGTCGCGCTCGGCCTCGGCGAGGAAGCCGACGCGCCCGAGGTTGACGCCGAGCATGGGGACGCCGGAGGCGCGGGCGAACTCGGCGCCGCGCAGCAGCGTCCCGTCCCCGCCCAGCACGATGATCAGCTCGCAGCCCTGCACGGCGCCGGGCCCGATCTCGCCGACCAGCTCGACCCGGTCGGGCAGCGGCAGGTCGGCGGCCTCGTCCTCCAGCACCCGGACGCCGATGCCGCAGCGCAGCAGTCCGTCGACGACCCGTTCGGCGCTGCGGATCGCCGCGTCCCGCCCGGTGTGGGTGAGCAGGAAGACGGTCCGGTTCTGGGTGTCACTCGTCACGGTCAACGCGGCCCCTCCGCCACAGCACGGTCGACTTCGGCCGGATCCAGCGCGGGCGCGCCGGCGCGCAGCCAGAGAAAGTACTCCACGTTCCCGGACGGGCCCGGCAGCGGGCTGGCTGTGACGCCGAGCACGCCCAGCCCCAGCTCGGCGGCCTGCCCGGCGACCTTGCGGACGCTCTCGGCGCGCAGCTGGGTGCTGCGGACGACACCGCCGCTGCCCAGCCGTTCCTTGCCGACCTCGAACTGCGGCTTCACCATCAGCACGAGGTCCGCGTCCGGCGCGGAGCAGCGGACCAGGGCGGGCAGCACCAGCCCGAGCGGGATGAACGACAGGTCGCCCACGACGATGTCGGCGGCCCGGCCGTCGATCGCCTCGAGCGTCAACTCCCGTACGTTGGTGCGGTCCTTGACGATGACGCGGTCGTCGCTCTGCAGCGACCAGGCGAGCTGGCCGTAGCCGACGTCGACGGCGAGGACCTCGGCGGCTCCGTTGCGCAGCAGCACGTCGGTGAAACCGCCGGTGGAGGCGCCCGCGTCCAGCGCGCGGCGGCCCTTCACGGCCAGGCCCTTGGGCAGGAACGCAGCGAAGGCGCCTGCCAGTTTGTGGCCGCCGCGCGAGACGTAGTCGGGCTCGTCCGCGTCCGCGGCCACGACGACGGCCGCGCTGGTCTCCACCTGCGTGGCCGGCTTGGTCGCGGTGGTGCCGCCCACCGTGACCCGGCCGGCGGCAATCAACTGGCTCGCGTGCTCCCGTGAGCGCGCGAGGTTCCGGCGCACCAGCTCAGCGTCGAGTCGGCGTCGTGCCACGTACGGTTCAGCCCCTGTTCTCGTCCAGCGCGGCGAGTGCGTTGCGCAGCCCGGCGTGCACATCCTCGTAGACCGGGATGTGGTCGTGCACCGGCAGTTCGTCCGCGTCCCCCAGCCGCTCAACGGCGGCGTCCACGTCAGCATTCCCCGTCCGGGCGACGGTGACCCCCAGCGGCTGCGGCTCGGCGGGGGCGGGTGCGGCCGCCGAACCGTCCCCGGGCTCCCCCTCCGCGGCGGGCCGACCGGCGTCGGCTGCGGGAGCGCCCTGCCCGGCTGCCGCGGCGGGGGTGCCCGGTCCGGGAACGGCGGCGGGGCCGGGCGCGGCCCGGTCCTCGTCGCGGTCCCGGACCCAGGCCGGGGTGCCGTCACTCATCGCCGGGCTCCCGGGCCGTGCCGGCGGCCGGACGGGCCGTGCCGGTGGTCTTCTTCGCGGGCGCGGTCTTCTTGGCCGCGGCCTTCTCGGCGACGGTGGCGGGCGTCGCGGGCACCGAACCCGCGGCCTTCTTGGCCGTCGCCGTCTTCTTCGCGGTGGTCTTCCTCGCCGTCGTCTTCTTCGCCGCGGCCTGCTCGGCGGGCGCCTTCCTGGCCGGAAGCCGGCCGCCCGGGGCCTGCGCGGCGGACGCGGCCGTGCCGGCGGCGCTCGGAGCCGTGGCGGGCGTCGCAGACGTCGCGGGCCCGGCGGAGGTGCTGGGCCCGGCGGAGGTGCTGGGCGCGGCGGAGGACGGGGAAGCGGCAGCCGCCTCGGGCGCGGCGGCCGTCGTCTTCCCGGCCGGCGCGGTCTTCTTCGGGGCGGCCTTCTTCGCCGCGGTCGTCTTCTTGGCCGCCGTCTTCTTCGCCGAGGCCGGCTGGGCGGACGTGGCCTTCTTCGCCGAGGCGGCCTTCTTCGCCCGGACGGACGCCTTCTTCGCGGCGGACACCTCACCGCCGGGGGCGGTCTTCGTCGCGGCGGCGGTGGCCGTCTTCCGGGCGGCCGCCGTCCGCTTCTTCGCCGCGGCCGTCTTCTTGGCGGCGGCGGTCTTCTTCGCCGGGGCGGCGCCGTTCTGCTCGGGCGCGGTCGCGGTCTTCTGGGCCCGGGCAGTCTTCTTCGCCGGGGCGGTCTTCTTCGCAGCGGGCGCCTTCTTGGCGGGCGCGGCCTTCTTCGCCGCCGCCTTTTTCGCGGGACCCTTCTCGGGCTCCACCCGCACGTGTTCCACCGTGGGGGACGGCGCCGGTTCGGACGGCGGCGGCGCCGGCTTCTCGGCTTCCGGAGTCTCCAGGTTGCGGATACGCCGTTCCAGCGATTCCAGGATGACGCCCACCTTGGTGACCTCGTCGGCCACCCGGCCCATCCGGCCGACGGCCTTGTCGACCTCCTCGCGCACCAGCCCCACGATCAGGTCGCGGTTGGCCCGTCCGGTGGCCATCAGTTCGTCGGCGAGGGTCTGCACCTCCGCGGGAACGGCGGATCCCAGCCGGTGCTGGAGTGCGCCGACGTCGATTCCCGCCTGATCGAGCAGATCCCTGGCCGCGTCGACCGTGCGCCGCCGGGTCGCCTCGGTCAGGCCGCCCGCGATCTGCAGACAGGTACGCAGCGCGTCCCGCATCGCTCTCACTCCTCGCCTCGCCGTTGTCCGACGCGTCCGACGCTACCGCCTCCGGGCGCCACGTCTCGGTGACGGTGCCTGCGGTACGGTCATCCGGACGCAACCCACGACGGGGGAAGACCGCACCATGGCCACCATCGAGGAGTGCCGCGACGCGCTCGACCGGTTCTCGGAGAACCTCGCCGGAGCCGACGGCGAGGCCGGTTCGGCCGCCGCCCTCGACCGCTCGCTGAGCTGCCGGATCACCGATCTCGACGTCACGTTCGTCGGCCGGCTGAAGGACGGCCGGATCCGCGACGTGCGGGCCGTGCCCGGCGTGCCCGCCGAAAAGGCCGAGATCCGCCTGTCGATGGCCGGCGACGATCTGCTGGCCATGGTGGGTGGCGACCTCCACTTCGCGAAGGCGTGGGGCAGCGGCCGGGTCAAGGTGCAGGCGAGCCTGCGGGATGTCCTGCGGCTGCGTTCCCTGCTGTAGCGGAGGGGCCGTCCGCGGTCGCTGCCGCCGCGCCGGAAGTGCCGGCGCCGGACACCGCCGTCCTGGTGGCGCCCGGGCGCCTGGCCGCCGGGACCACGAGCGGGGTGCCGCTCTCCGGGTCGTCGATGACCCGGCACGACACGCCGAAGACCCGCTCGACCAGTTCGGCGGTCAGGATCTCGCCGGGCGGTCCCTGCGCCTCGATCCGGCCGTCGCGCAGCGCGATCAGGTGGGTGGCGTACCGGGCGGCCTGGTTGAGGTCGTGCAGCACCGCCACGAGGGTGCGGCCGTGCTGTTCGTGCAGCTCCGCGCACAGGTCGAGGACGTCGATCTGGTGCTGGATGTCCAGGTAGGTCGTCGGCTCGTCCAGGAGCAGCAGCGGCGTCTGCTGGGCCAGGGCCATGGCGATCCACACCCGCTGCCGCTGACCGCCGGACAGTTCGTCGACATGGCGATCGGCCAGGGCGGCGACGCCGGTGGCCGCCATCGATTCGTCGACGATCCGTTGGTCCTCGGCCGACCACTGCCGCAGCAGGCCCTGGTGCGGGTAGCGGCCGCGGGCGACCAGCCTGGCGACGGTGATGCCGTCGGGCGCGACCGAGCTCTGCGGGAGCAGGCCGAGCGTGCGGGCGACCGTCCGGGCGGGCAGCGACCCGATGGCCTGACCGTCCAGCAGGACGCGGCCCCGGGCGGGCTTCAGCAGCCGGGACAGCGCTCGCAGCAGGGTGGACTTGCCGCAGGCGTTGGGGCCCACGATGACGGTGAACGACTGGTCGGGGATCGCGACCGAGAGGTCCTCCGCCACCATCCGCCGGTCGTAGGCGAGCGTCACCGACTCGGCGGTCAGGCGCTGCCGGCCGCCGGGCGGCCGCGACGAGGTCGACTTGTCGCTAAGGGGTGTCATGCGGTGCCTCTCCTGGTGATGGTGACGACGTGTCGGCTCAGCGGTCATATCCGGCCCGCCCGTCGTTCGGTGACGAGCAGCCAGAGCAGATAGCCGCCGCCCAGCACGCCGGTGGCGACGCCGACGGGGACCTGGCCGCTGCCGAAGGCTCGCTGCGCCGCCAGGTCGGCGCCGACCAGCAGGGCCGAACCCATCAGGGCGGACGGCAGCAGCCCGACGCCGGGCGACCTGGTCAGCCGGCGGGCGAGCTGGGGCGCGGTGAGCGCGATGAAGCCGACGGGACCGGCGGCCGCGGTCGCGAAGGCGGTGAGCAGCACGGCGGCCAGCACGGTGACGAGACGGACCCGTTCGACCCGCACGCCGAGGCCGCGGGCGGTGTCGTCGCCCATCTCGGTGAGGCGCAGCGCCGGTCCCTGCCACAGCAGCAGCGGCATCAGGACCGCGCACGCGCCGAGCAGCGGCCACACCTGCTCCCAGCCGCGCCCGTCGAGCGAGCCGGTGAGCCACACCACCGCCCGGGCGGCGTCCACGAAGTCGGCGCGGACCAGCAGGTAGCTCTTGACCGCGGCGAGCACCGCGGAGGCGCCGATGCCGACGAGGACGAGCCGGTAGCCCTGTACGCCGCGTTTCCAGGCGAGCAGGTAGACGCCGAGGCCGGTGACCAGGCCGCCGGCCACCGACCCCGCGGCGACCTGGTAGGCGGTGCCCTTGAGCAGCACGATGACGATGAGCGCGCCGGCCGCGGACCCCTGGCCGAATCCGATGACGTCGGGGCTGCCGAGCGGGTTGCGGGAGACGCTCTGGAACGCGGCGCCCGCCATGCCGAGCGCCGCGCCGACCAGCAGCGCGACGACGACGCGCGGCAGCCGCAGGTCCCGGACGATGAACTCCTGCGCGGGGGTGCCCTGTCCGGTGAGGGTGCGCAGTACGTCCAGCGGCGCGATGCGGAAGTCGCCGGTGCCGATGAGGAGAACGGACACGCCGAGCGCGGCGAGCAGCAGAACGGCGCACACCAGGGCGGCCCGCGCGTCGATCCGCAGCGACAGGCCGCCGCGGGTGCGCGGCGCCCGGATCGGGGCGGGGGCCGGAACCGCGGCGCGCTCGGGGGCCCGGGAGGTGCCGGTCACAGTTCGGCCATCCTTCGGCGGCGGACGAGGGCGATGAACACCGGTCCGCCGAGGACCGCGGTGACGATGCCGACCTGGAGTTCCGCGGGCCGGGCGACGAGCCGTCCCAGGACGTCGGAACCGAGCAGCAGCGCGGGTGACAACACGGCGGTGTAGGGCAGGATCCAGCGCAGGTCGGGTCCGGTGACCCCGCGCACGACGTGCGGGACCATCAGCCCGACGAAGACGATCGGGCCGCAGGCCGCGGTCGCGCCGCCGCACAGCAGGGTGACGGCGAGCATCACCACGGCACGCGTGCGGGTCAGCCGGGCGCCGAGGGCCCGGGCGGTGTCGTCGCCCAGGGCGACGGCGTTGAGCGCGCGGGCGGAGGCGAGCGCGAGCAGCGCGCCGGCGGCGATGAACGGTGCGACCTGGCGGACGGTGGTCATGTTCGCGGCGGCGAGCGAGCCGACCTCCCAGAAGCGCATGCGGTCCAGGGCGGCGTGGTCGGTGAGTTCGACCGCACTGGTGACGCCCTGCAGGAGCGCGGTGACCGCGGTGCCGGCCAGCGCGAGCCGGACCGGGGTCGCGGACCGGCTGCCGCCGACGGCGTACACCAGCACGGAGACCACGGCGGCCCCGCCCAGCGCCCACCACACGTAGCCGGTGGTACTGCTGACTCCGAAGAAGCTGATGGCGGTGACGACGGCGGCCGCGGCACCGGCATTGACGCCGAGCAGCCCGGGGTCGGCCAGCGGGTTGCGGGTCAGCGCCTGCATCGCCGCGCCCGCGAGGCCGAGGGCGGCGCCGACGAGCAGGCCCAGCAGCGTGCGGGGGACCCGCAGTTCCCGGACGACCACGTCGTTGTCGGTACCGGTGGCGTGGAACAGGCCGTGCCCGACCTGGCCGAGGGGGATGTCCTTGGCGCCGAGGGCGATGCTCGCGGCCACGACGACCAGCAGCAGCCCAACGGCCAGCAGGAGTCCGGCGGTTCGCCGCACGTTCGGGTGCGGGGGGCCGCCGCGCGGCGGCTGGGGGGCGGCTCCGGTGTCCCGGGCCGGCGGGGAGTGACGTTCGACCAACACGAAGGTTAGGTTAGCCTAACCTTGCCCACGCACCTCCGAGCAGAGCGGCAGCCGCCCATGCACCCTTCGCGTTCTTCCCTTGCGTCCGGAAAGGCGTCCGGAATGACGTCCGGAACAGCGTCCGAGATGGCGACCGGAATGTCCCGCCGTGGCCTTCTCGCGGCCGGTGGCACCGTCGGCCTCGGCACGTTGCTCGCCGCGTGCGGCGCCTCGTCCGGGTCCTCCGACGCGAACGCGGGGACGGCCCCGACATCCGCGTCCGGCGCGGCCACCACGCCCGCCGGCCCCTGGACGTTCACCGACGACCGCAAGAAGACCCTGAAGCTGGACCACGCGCCCGCCCGTCTCGTCGCCTACGTCGGCGCGGCGGCCGCGCTGCACGACTACGGCGTTGAGTGCGCGGGGGTGTTCGGCCCCACCGAGCTCAAGAACGGCTCGGCCGACGCCCAGGCCGGCGACCTCGACGTCGGCAAGCTCACCGTCATCGGCAACACCTGGGGTGAGTTCTCGATCGAGAAGTACGCGGCCCTCTCACCCGGCCTGCTGATCAGCCACATGTACGAGGCCCCGACGCTCTGGTACGTGCCCGACGAGAGTGCGAAGAAGATCCTCGCGATCGCCCCGAGCGTGGGCATCGGCGTCGCCGGTGTCCCGCTCACCACGCCCCTGCGGCGGTACGCCGAACTCGCCGCGTCGCTCGGCGCGGACATGAACGCGACGGGCAACGCCGCCCAGAAGACTCGGTTCGAGCAGGCGTCCGCTGACCTGCGGGCGGCCGTCAAGGCCCGTCCGGGCATCACGGTCATGGCCTCGTCCGGCGCGGCCGACGCGTTCTACGTCTCCACACCCTCCTCGGCCGCGGACCTCAGCTACTACCGCGGTCTGGGCGTCGACTTCATCGTCCCCGACAAGGTGCAGGGCGGCTTCTTCGAGACGCTGAGCTGGGAGAACGCCGACAAGTACAAGGCCGACGTCATCATGCTCGACGACCGCTCGGCGACGCTGCAGCCCAAGGACCTGGCCGGCAAGCCCACGTGGGCCCGGCTGCCCGCGGTCAAGGCGAACCAGGTCCTGGCCTGGCCCAGCGAACCGATCTTCTCCTACGGCAGGTGCGCCGCGCAGATCGAGGCGCTCACCAAGGCCGTCACCGCCGCGAAGAAGGTGAGCTGACGCCGTGTCCGACGCCACCTACGCCTTCTTCCACCCGCGCGTCGTGCGCACCCGGCGGCTCTCGCCCAGCCTGATGCGCGTCGTCCTCGGCGGCGACGACCTGGCCGCCGTCGTCAACGGCGGCCGCGACCAGCGCTTCAAGCTGTTCCTGCCGCAC
Source organism: Actinacidiphila acidipaludis (assembly GCF_019890725.1). Classification (GTDB taxonomy): domain Bacteria; phylum Actinomycetota; class Actinomycetes; order Streptomycetales; family Streptomycetaceae; genus Actinacidiphila; species Actinacidiphila acidipaludis. The sequence continues at coordinate 5,492 of NZ_JAINZZ010000012.1, read as the reverse complement.
CCCGGGCAGGCGGCGCCGGTCCTCCCGGACGTCCTCGACAGCCAGTGGTACCCGCGCTGGCGGGCCCTCGACCCCGGGGTGCGCGGCGTCATGCGCACCTACACCATCCGCGGGTCGCGGTCCGAACCCCCCGAGATCGACGTCGACTTCGCCCTGCACGGCGACACCGGACCCGCCTCCCGCTGGGCCTGCCGAGCCGCGCCCGGCGACCGGGTCTCCGTCCTGGCGCCGGTCACCGAGGACAACGGCGGCGTCGACTTCCGGCTGCCGGAAGGCACCGACTGGGTGCTGCTCACCGGTGACGAGACCGCGCTGCCGGCCATCGCCGGAATCCTGGAGTGGCTGCCCGCGGGACTGCCGGTCAGGGCGTGGATCCAGACCGGCCACCCCGACGACCGGACCCACCTCCCCACCAAGGCCGACGCGGACGTCACATGGCTGCTGCGGCCGCGCTCCGCGGTGGACGCCGTGCGCGCCGCGGACCTGCCCGCCGGAACCCCGTACGCCTGGATCGCCGGCGAGGCGGCGTGCGTCCGCGCGCTGCGCCGCCATCTGGTCGGCGAGCGCGGCCTCGACCGCCGGGCCGTCACCTTCACCGGCTACTGGCGGCAGGGCACGACCGAGGACGACCTGCTGGAGGCGGCGTCGGCTGCGGCCGACGCCTGAGAGTCCGCCGCCCGAGCGTCCGACGCCCAGCGCGCCGGCCGGGGAGCCCGGCCGCGACACCGGACATGAGCGCCCGAAGCCGAGCGCCCGAGCACGGGAGCCCGGCCGCGGCGGGGCCGACCAGGCCTCCGGCCGCGGCCGGACTCCGCCTACAGCTCCAGCCGGGAGAGGGCCTTGCCGGCGTCCAGCCGGCACGAGTCCTCCCCCGCGGCGGACCAGGCCGCCGCGCACAGCGCCCGCAGGCCGTCGAGGGCCTCGCCCTCACCCTCCAGGACCAGGTCGTCGTCCGTCGCGGTCGCCGTCCAGCCGCCGCACGCGAAGCCGCCGTCCGTCCCGGACACCTCGGGCTGCGCGCGCAGCAGGTCCCGCAGGTCCGCGCCCACATAGGTGGGCCGGTGCCGCGGCTCGGCCGCCAGCAGCGCCGCCGGAGTGGTCACGCCGGTGAGGACCAGCAAGGAGTCGACACCGCCGGCGAACGCGCCCTCGATGTCCGTGTCGAGCCGGTCGCCGACCACCAGCGGCCGCCGCGCTCCCGTCCTGATCACCGTCTCCCGGTGCATCGGCGGCAGCGGCTTCCCCGCCACCTGCGGGTCACCACCGGTCGCGGTCCGCACGGCCTGCACCGCGGCGCCGTTGCCCGGCGCGATGCCCCGGCCGCTGGGAATCGTCAGGTCGGTGTTGGACGCGAACCACGGCACGCCCGCGTTCACCGCGTAGGCCATCTCCGCCAGCTGCGCCCAGCGCAGGTCCGGCGAGTACCCCTGCACGGCCGCCGCCGGGCCGTCGTCCGCCGACTCCACGGGCACCAGGCCCCGCTCGCGCAGGGCCGCCATCAGGCCCTCACCGCCCACCGCCAGCACCTTCGCGCCGGCCGGCACCTGATCGGCGATCAGCCGGGCCACCGCCTGCGCGGAGGTGATCACCTCGTCGGCGGCCGCGGGCACGCCGAGGCGGGTCAGATGGTCGGCCACGCTCTGCGGTGTGCGGGCGGCGTTGTTGGTCACGTACGCCAGGTGCATACCGTGCTCGCGGGCCGTCGCCAGCGACTCGACCGCGTGGGCGATCGCGTCACCGCCGGCGTAGACGACCCCGTCGAGGTCCAGCAGCGCGGTGTCGTACGCGGCGTCGAGAGGCTGCCCGCTGCCGTCCGGCCGGGTCCTGTGGGTCATGACGTGCTCGCTCCTCGTTCGTGTGCCGGTCTCTCCCCACCCGATCATCTCCCACGCCGCGCGGACGTAGCATGCGCGGATGAGCAACTCCAGTCCAGCCGAGGGGACCGGCCTGCGTCTGACGCCGTTCCGGGGCCTGCGGTACGTCCCCGGGCGCGTCGGCAGCCTGGCCGCCGTGACCTCGCCGCCGTACGACGTCGTGGTGCGCCCCGACGGTCAGCGCCACCTGGAGACCGCCGACCCGTACAACGTGGTCCGGCTCATCCTCCCGGACGCCGCCACCGCGGAGGCCCGGAACCGCAAGGCCGCCCGCACCCTGGCCCGCTGGCTCGACGAAGGCGTGCTGGCCGCCGACGCGCGGCCCGCCGTCTACGTCTACGAGCAGCGCGACGGCGACCACCTCCAGCGCGGGGTGATCGGCGCCCTGCGGCTCAGCGCGCCCGAGGACGGCGTGGTGCTGCCGCACGAGGACGTCATGCCGGGCCCGGTCGCCGACCGGGCCGCGCTGATGACGGCCACTCGCGCCAATCTCGAACCGCTGCTGCTGACCTACCGCGACGGGGACGCGACCGCACGCGTCGTCGAGCGCACCGCGGAGAAAGCCGAGCCGCTGCTGGCCACCACCACCGAGGACGGTGTCCGCCACCGGCTGTGGGCGGTGACCGACCCCGGCGACCTGGCCGCCATCGACGCCGATCTGTCCGCCCGCCAGGCGCTGATCGCCGACGGCCACCACCGCTGGGCCACCTACCGGCGGCTCCAGGCGGCGCACCGGGCGGGCAGTCCGTGGGACTACGGCCTGGTGCTGCTCGTCGACTCCGCCCGCTACCCCCTGCGGGTCCGGGCGATCCACCGCGTACTGCCCCAACTGCCCGTCGCCGCCGCCCTGGAGGCCGCGCGGGACGTCTTCCGGGTGAGGGCTCTCGGCGACTCGCTGGACGCCGCCCTGGCGGCCCTCGCCGAGGCGGCCGCCGACGGCAACGCCTTCGTGCTGGCGGGCGACGGCTTCCACCTGCTGGACCGGCCGGACCCGGAACGCGTCGCCGCGGCCGTACCCGCCGACCGTCCGGAGGCCTGGCGCCGGCTGGACGCGTCGGTGCTGCACCATCTGCTGCTCGACACCGTCTGGCAGGTGCCGGACGCGCCCGAGCACATCCGCTACATCCATGCCACCGACGCCGCCGTGGAACTTGCCGAACGCCTCGGCGGCACGACGGTGCTGATGCATCCCGTGGCCGAGCGCGTGGTCCTGGAACTGGCCCGCGAAGGCGTGATGATGCCGCGCAAGTCCACGTCCTTCGGGCCGAAGCCGGCCAGCGGACTGGTCATGCGCGCGCTCGACCTGACCTGAAACGCCAGAGGGCGGCACCCGCGTGTGCGGGTGCCGCCCTCTGGGTTCGCGGTCGTCAGTCGTCGTCGCGCTCCGGCCGGCCGGGCGCACGGAACGGCGAGTCCAGGAACGAGGACGGGTCCACCTCGTCCGTCAGGTCGTCGTTCGCGTCCTCGGCGGCGCCGGCCGCGGCAGCCGGTGCGTCGGCCTTGTCGTCGCCGTCCTGGTCGTCGTCGGCGTCGTCGGCGTCGGTGTCTTCGTCGGCTTCGGTGTCTTCGTCGGCCTTCGTGTCAGTGACGGCGTCCTGAGCGGGACGTGCGTCCAGCTCGCCCTCGGGCAGGACCCGGTCCTCGGCGGCCGCAGCGGCGCCGCTCTCGGCCGCGTCCTTGTGGTCGCCCCCGGCCGATTCCTCGTCGAAGGCGTCCACGAACTGCACGCCGTCGAGCTGCGCCAGCCGGTCGGAGGCGTCCGTCGTGCCGTCGTGGTCGGCCTCCGCGGCCTTGGCGAACCAGTCGCGCGCCTCGCTGTCGCGTCCGACGGCCAGCAGGGCATCGGCGTACGCGTACCGCAGCCGCGCGGTCCACGGGTGCACCGCGTTGGAGGCGAGCTCCGAACTCTGCAGGGTCACCACGGCCGCGTCGGCCTGGCCCATGTCCTGGCGAGCGCCGGCGGCCACCAGCCGCATCTCCACCTGGCCGGCCTTGTCCAGCTTGTGCACCTCGGGCGCACCCGCCATCTCCAGGGCCCGCTCGGGACGGCCGAGACCGCGCTCGCAGTCCGCCATCACCGGCCACAGGTCGACGGTGCCGGTCATCCGGCGGGTCGCCCGGAACTCGGCGAGCGCCTCGCCGTACCGCTCGGTCGCGTAGGAGGCGAAGCCCGCCGCCTCACGCACGGCGGCGACACGGGACGCCAGCCGCAGGGCCACGCGCGAGTACGCGTACGCCTGCTCCGGGTCCTCGTCGAGCAGCCGCGCCACCATCACGAGGTTGCGTGCCACGTCCTCGGCGAGGGTCTTCGGCAGGCTCATCAGCTCCTGGCGGACGCTCGGGTCGATCTCCTGCCCGGTGACCTCCTCCGGGATCGGCAGGCGGCGGATCGGCTCACGGTCCTGGCGGCGGTCGTCCCGCGCGTCCCGGTTCTCGAACCGGCCACGGCCCTGCACGACCGGACGCCGGCCGGAACCGCGCTCGCCGCGGTCACGGTCGCCACCCTCGCGGCGGGGGCCACGGGGACGGTCGTCACGGCGGTCGTCACGGCGGAAACCGCCGCGGTCGTCCCCGTCCCGGCGGAAGCCACCGCGGTCGTCCTCACGACGCGGGCCGCGCGGACGGTCGTCACGCGGGCGGTCGTAGCGGGGACGCTCATCCCGGCGGTCGTCACGGGGACGGTCCTCGCGCGGGCGGTCCCGGTCGTAACGGGGGCGCTCGTCGCGACGGTCGTCACGCGGGCGGTCGTCACGACGGAAGCCACCGCCGGGACGGTCGTCACGGGGACGGTCGTAGCGCGGCCGGTCGTCACGACGGAAACCGCCACCAGGACGGTCCTCACGCGGACGGTCAAAACGCGGACGGTCATCGCGGGGGCGGTCGTCGCGGCGGAAGCCACCACGGTCGTCACGGCGGTCGTCGCGGCGCTGGCCGCCGGCGGGGCGGTCGTCACGGCGGAAGTTGCGGTCGCCGCGGGGACGATCGTCGCGGCGGAAGCCGCCGCCTGACCGGTCGTCACGGGGACGGTCGTAGCGAGGACGGTCATCACGAGGACGGTCATCGCGGCGGTCATCGCGGGGACGGTCGTCACGGCGGAAACCGCCGCGGTCGTCGTCGCGACGCGGACCGCGGGGACGGTCGTCACGTCGGTCCTCACGGCGGTAGCCGCCACCACGCGAGTCCCGACGCTCGGGGCGATCGGGCCGGTCTTCGGGTGAGTTGGACATCGACGTGACTCCTGTCGGATCGTGCTGCTGCAGTGCAAGTCTCCCGCAACGGCGGGGTGGGCGCGCTTCGGAAGGCGTGCGGAGGAAAAAACAAAGACCCCCGGTCCCAGCGCTCAGGCCAGGACCGAGGGTCCAGAAAGATTGTTCGGCGGCGTCCTACTCTCCCACAGGGTCCCCCCTGCAGTACCATCGGCGCTGAAAGGCTTAGCTTCCGGGTTCGGAATGTAACCGGGCGTTTCCCTAACGCTATGACCACCGAAACACTATCGGGTCGCCTCGCACAAACGAGACGGCGACAGAGTCCGAGCGAACAAGCACACTTTTCAGTTGAGTGATCTGTTCACCGGTGCGACTGTTCGCAACCCGGGAACCAAACAGTGGACGCGAGCAT
>NZ_JAINZZ010000119.1 GCF_019890725.1 Actinacidiphila acidipaludis | reverse complement strand
GGGGCGGGGGGGGGGGGGGGGGGGCGGGGGGGGGGGGGGGGGAGGGGGGGGGGGGGGGGGGGGGGGGGGGGGGGGGGGGTGGCCCTCAGTGGCCCTCGGTGACCCTCGGAGGGGGGCCGCGGCCCGGGCGGCCCAGGTCACGGGCTCCATCCGTGGGAATCTGCGGGTCGGACCTTCGTGGCGATAAGGAATGAAAGTCCTATTTGATGTTTTCTGCCCCCATGGATCACCAGCAGACGCATCCCCCCACCGAGCCGCGCCGCCGGGGGACGTTCCGTGCGGTCGCGGCGTCCACGGCCGTCGTCGGGGCGGGAGTCATCGCCGCCGCCGGCCTGCTGCTCCCCGGTTCCGCCTCAGGTGTGACGGCGGACGACGGCGGCAGCAGGTCGTCGTACTCCGCCAGCGACGCCGGCGACTCCGTCTTCGACGACAGCGGCCAGGACTCCGCCGCCGCAACGGGCTCTGACGCCGGTCAGGGTTCCGACGCCGGTCAGGGCTCGGACAGCGGTCAGGGCCAGGACAGCGGTCAGGGCTCGGACGCCGGTCAGGCTTCCGGCAGCGGTCAGGGTTCCGACGCCGGCCAGGGCTCCGACGACGACTGGGGCTCGGGCGGCGGTTCGGACTCGGACTCCGGCTGGGCCTCGCCGAGCCCGTCCGACACCGGCCGGCCGTCCCCCAGCGCGAGCACCAGCTGCCCGCCGACCTCGCCCGGGCACCACCACCATCACCACCCGCCGTACCACCCGCCGACGTACCCGACGCACACCCCGCCGGGACACCACCACCACCATCACCCGCCGCACCACCACCACCCTCACCCCCCGACGCACACCCCGCCCACGTACCCGACCCACACGCCCCCGACGCACCCCACCCACACGCCCCCGACCCACACCCCGCCCACCACGACGCCTCCGACGACCCCTCCGACCACTCCGCCGTCGACTCCTCCGACGTACCCGACCCACACGCCTCCGACGCACCCCACGCACACGCCCCCGACGTACCCGACGCACACCCCGCCGACCCATCACACGCGTCCGCCCGGCGGGCACCTGCCGCACACCGGTGCGGACGGGGTCGTCTGGACCGCGGCCGCGGCCGCCGGCGCGCTGGCCACCGGTGGCGCCATCGTCGTCTACACCCGCAGGCGCGGACGGCACGGCTGATCCTCGCCCTCGCGTGACGCCGCCGCTCGGCGCGGCGTACGGCGGCCGGTCCCGGGTAAACGCCCCGGGACCGGCCGTCCAGGCGAGGGGGAAGTGCACATCATGGCTTTGAGGATGGCGCTGTTCCGACCGGCGCCGAGCCAGCCCGAGAAGAAGAAGGCGCCCGCGGCGTCCGGGGCCACGCCCTGGTACCGCCGCCGGCTCGTCGGTACGTCAGCGCAGGACACGACACGGTCCACGACCAGGACCACGAGCGGATCGGCAACGGGGACGCGGGGCAGCAAGACCACCAAGAACTCCAAGACCACCAAGAACTCCGGGAGCACCAGGGCGGGCGCGGCCGCCAAGAGCGGCGCGAAGGCCGGGACCGGCGCCAGGACCAGGGCGGGGACCAAGGGCAGGACCGGAGCCCGGGCCGGGGGTGCGTCGAAGGCCAAGGCCGCTCCGACCACCGCGCCCGGGCGCTGGGCCGCCCTGCTGAAGGGCGGCGGCGCGGCCGGAGGAACGGCGGGCAGGTCCGCGCCGAGGACGCGCGCGACTCCCCGCGGCCAGGACGCCCAGGATCCGCCACCGCCCGTGCTGCAGCGCCGCAGCCTCGGCTCGGTGCTGGCCCGGGCGGCCGTCATGGCCATCGCCCTGGTCTGCATGGTGGGCTTCGCCGTGGCGCTGGCCAAGGTGACGCTCGTGCCGTCGCCGGCCTCCGACTCGCTGGTGCACACCAACCTGAAGCCGGGCGCCTCCATCCGCGCCTACCTCGACCAGCCGGCCATCCGCGACAGCATCAAGCAGATCGGCGGCAACGTCCTGCTCGGCGTGCCGTTCGGCGTGCTGCTGCCGATGCTGTTCCCGCGGGCCCGCGGCCTGCTGCGGGTCGCCGTCGTCACGGCGCTGGTGATGGTCATGGTCGAGACGGCGCAGGGCATGATCGTCGAGGGCCGGGCCTTCGACATCGACGACGTCATCCTCAACACCACCGGCGCGCTGCTGGGTTACCTGCTGCTCGGCCGCCGGCTCGGGCGGGCCCTGCATCCCCGCCGCGAGCACTGGTGGCACCGCTACGGCCTCACGCGGGGTCGTCCGCCAGCTCGGACACGCCCGTGATGCGGTGCAGCGCGAAGGTGCGCACCTCGTCCGCGGTGTGGTCGTAGGCGGTCACATAGCCGCCCTCGACCCGCACCGGCGCGATGACCCGCTGGCTGGCGGCGCCGTCGGCGTTGACGTACCCGATCCACAGGGAGTCGCCGGCCAGCACCGCGGCCTGCACGGTGGCCAGCGTGTCGGCGGCGGGCGAGCGGGGCAGCCCGTCACCGGCCGGCGCGGCGGATCGGCGCACGGCCGTCGCCGCCCGGTCGCCCGCGCGGATCGCCTTCACGGCGGCGCCCAGCAGCGCCTCGTCGGGGACCGGCGGCCCGTCGGTCACCGGCACCGGCGGGGTGCGCGGCGGCGTGCGGCGGGCGTCGGCCCGGGTGATCAGCACGTCGCCGTCCGCCGACTCGGCGGCCGGCGCCAGGCCCATCGACCGCAGCCGTTCCAGCAGCGTCGTCGGGTCGCTCTGCGACGCCACCACCGTCGGCGCCAGACGCCGCAGGCCCAGGCCCGAGGCGCGGCGGTCGGCCAGCAGCTCGGTCAGCAGCGCGTCGTCGTCGCAGCGCAGGTACGCCGAGGCGGCGCCGACCCGCAGCGTGCCGTGGCGGCGGGCGACGTCGTCGACGAGATAACTCAGCGGCTGCGGGACCGGGGTGCGGGAGTGCGCGGCCAGGAACGCCTGCAGCTCCGACGCGCTGCGCCCGGCGTCCAGCGCCCGCCGCACCGACTCGGGTGTGAAGCGGTAGACGGTGGCGCCGCCCTTCGACTCCACGTCGGCCAGCACGTTCAGGGTCTCCGCGAGCGCCGCGATCAGCGGGCCCGGGGCCACCGCCGTCAGATCGGCCTGCAGCAGCACGTGGTCCAGCGGCTCCGGCAGCAGCGGCCCCAGCAGGGCGGCGGCCTCGGCGGCGTCCGGCGGCGACTGCAGCAGCGGCCGGGCCTGCCCGGCCAGCGCGCCGCGGCCGGTGATCCCCAGTGCCTCCGCCTCCTCCAGCGTCCAGCCCAGCAGATCGGTGCGCAGCGCGTCCGCGCCGCCGCGCAGCGGCCGCAGCCAGCGCAGCCGGGCCAGCAGCGACTCCCGGGCGGCGGCCGAGCCGGCCGGCAGCTCGGCGAGCACCCGCAGTGCCCCGCGCCGCACCCGCGGCGTCAGCGAACGGTCCAGGTCGGGGCCGAGCGCCGACAGCGCCCGCCCCTTGGCGTCCCGGGTGCCGACCAGACCGGGCGTGCGGGTCGTGGCGAGCCACGCCGTGGCCAGCGCCGTCCACTGCCGCTCGGCCGGCATCTGCAGCCACTCGTCGGCGGCGGGCGTCGGCGCGTACACCTCGTCGACCTCGCCGTCGGCGGCCACCAGCCCCGCGGCGTAGGCGAGTTCGAGCCAGAAGGCGGCCTGCGGCTCGGGCAGGTCGAGGGCGGCCGCGGTGCGCTTGAGCTCGCGCACGCTCATGCCGCCGCTGCGCAGCACCGGCGGCCCGCCGGTCTGCCACTCCGTCAGCAGCTCGGTGACGGTGCGGATCGCGGTGAACGCCTGCCCGGCCGCCGTCATGTCCACGGTGCGCTCGGTACGGACCACGGACTCCACCGCCGGCGGCGCCGGTTCCGGGTTGCGGTGCGCCCGGCCGCCGCGCAGCGTCAGCGCGGCCTCCCGGGGCAGCACGACGGTGTGCTGCCCCGCCGGCAGCAGCAGGCCGCGGGCCAGCAGCCACTGCACCGGCGGCACCGGCTCGTCCGCGCCGGCCGCGCGCACCGGCGTGGTCGCGTCACGCACCTCGCCGTAGGGCGGCCCCCACACCAGCCGCTCCAGGACCCCGGGCACCCCGTCCGGCGCCTGGTCCAGCAGCGCGCGCAGCCGGCCCGCGTCGCCGAACAGGCCGGTCAGCGCCACGATCGCGCTGGTCGGGTCGTGCGTGGGCGGCAGCCCCGCGTCGGCCACGATCTCCTGCAGCCGGGACGGCGACATGCCCGCCGTCGCCTCGCCGACGGACGGCCCGAGCCCGGTGGCCGAGGCGACCGACGGGGACGGCGCCAGCACGTCGCGGGCGGTGCGCACCAGCCGCAGCCGGCCCTCGCCGCCCCACAGCACCCCGCGCACCCGCAGCGTCCGCACCGCCTGGGGCAGCGCGGCGGCGACGGCCTCGGCCTCCCCGGGTGCGAGCGGCTCGGCGCCGGGGAGCAGCGGGCCGCCCTCGGCGTTACCGTCGCGCACCCCGGTCATCAGGACGCCCAGGGTCTCCTCGTCGCAGGGGTCGGGCGCGACCGCCAGCGCCTCGGCCACCTGGTGGGTGAAGGCGTCGAGCCGGTCCAGGGTGCGCAGCACCGAGCTGCGGGTGGCCGCCCGGGTGGCGAGCTGCGTCAGGTCGTTGGGCACGGGGGAGAGCAGGTCGGGGCGGGCGCGCAGCAGCAGGGCCAGCGCGGCGTCGTCACGAGCGCGCAGGTCCTCCGCGAGTGTGCGCGGTACGGCGGGGTCCCCGGTCGTCATCCGTCCCACAGTAGCCGTACCGCTCGAATATCCGAGCCCCCTGCCGGGTGACGACAGCCGCCCTGACAGGCAGGTACCTTCGGGGCAGGCGCGGTGGAAGGGGGCCCGGCGGTGGGCGTCG
>NZ_JAINZZ010000118.1 GCF_019890725.1 Actinacidiphila acidipaludis | reverse complement strand
TGACGGTTACATCGCCGCCATGGAGTGGCGGTTCGCGCAGGGCAGCGGATTCGACACGCCCGGGCCGGGCGTGGCCTGGGCGCGCCAGCGCATTCCGTTGGTGGCCGGTGAGGAGGACTCCCCGCTGACCCGGGCCCTCACCCTCGCCGACAGCAACTGGGCGATCGCCTCGGAGCTCGACTTCGTGCGACGGCTGGTCATCAACACCGACATCACCGTGGCGCTCCACCGGGATCCGGTGGGGGAGTGGCTCTGCCTGACGTCCGCCACCGCGGCCAGCCCCGGTGGTTCGGGCCTGGCGTCCGGCCGGCTCGACGACCGGCTCGGGGACTGCGGCCGCGTGGTGCAGACCCTGCTGGTCGCCGAGCGCTGACCCCGCCGCGGGGAAGGCTGTAGGCCAGGCAGGCCCCGCTGCGGCCTTTCGTGGTACGCGCGTCCGCCGGGCGGGTACCCACCACTCCTCCCCGATGCGGCAAAGGAGCGGCGTGCTGTGGATGCTGTGGAAGTCGAGGTCAGCCTGCGGGTCGACGGCCGGCAGCGGCGGTTGACCCTGGACACCCGGACCAGCCTGCTGGACGCGCTGCGCGAACGCCTCGGCGTGACCGGTCCCAAGAAGGGCTGCGACCACGGCCAGTGCGGGGCCTGCACGATCCTGCTGGACGGCAGACGGGTGAACAGCTGCCTGGCCCTGGCCGTCGCCCATGACGAGGCCGAGATCACCACCGTCGAGGGCCTGGCGGACGGCGACACCCTGCACCCGCTGCAGGAGTCCTTCGTCCGGCACGACGGCTTCCAGTGCGGTTACTGCACGCCGGGGCAGATCTGCTCCGCGGTCGGGATGCTGACCGAGGCGGAGGCCGGCTGGCCGAGCGCGGTCAGCGCGGACCTGACCGCACCCGTCGAACTGACGGACGCCGAGATCAGCGAACGGATGAGCGGCAACCTGTGCCGCTGCGGAGCCTACGCCGGCATCGTCCCGGCCATCGCGGAGGTCGCGCGGTGAGGCCGTTCGACTACCGGCGCGCGGACGACATCGACGGGGCCGTCGCCATGCTCGCCCTCAACCCCTCGGCCGCGTTCCTCGGCGGCGGCACCAATCTCGTCGACCATCTCCGCCTCGGTGTGACGGCGCCGGACCTGCTGGTGGACGTGACCCGCCTGGGCCTGGACCGGATCGAACCGCTGGCGGACGGCGGGGTGCGGGTCGGTGGCACCGTCCGCAACAGTGACCTGGCCGCCGACCGGCTCGTCCGGGAGCGGTACCCGGTGCTCGCCCAGGCCCTGCTGTCCGGCGCGTCCGGTCAGCTGCGCAACCTCGCGACCACCGGCGGCAACCTGCTGCAGCGCACCCGCTGCGTGTACTTCCAGGACGTCACCACCCCCTGCGGCAAGCGCGAGCCCGGGTCCGGCTGCTCCGCGCTGCGGGGCTACCAGCGCTACCACGCGATCCTGGGCGCCTCGTCGGCGTGCATCGCCACCCACCCCTCGGACATGGCAGTCGCGATGGCCGCGCTGGACGCCGTGGTCCGGGTGCGCGGGCGGGACGGCGAACGCGCCGTCCCGCTCACCGACTTCCACCGGCTGCCCGGCGACGAGCCCCAGCGCGACACGGTGCTGCAGCACGGCGAGCTGATCACCGCGGTGGACCTGCCGCCGCTGCCCGAGGGCATGCGCTCCCGCTACCGCAAGGTGCGTGACCGGGCCTCGTACGCGTTCGCGCTGGTGTCGGTCGCGGCCGTCCTGGACGTCCGCGACGGGACGGTGGCCGATGTGCGGATCGCGCTGGGCGGTGTCGCGCACAAGCCGTGGCGGGCGTCCGTGGCCGAGCGGGAACTGCGCGGCGCCCCGGCGACCGCCGACAGCTTCCGCAGGGCCGCGGACGCGGAACTCGCCGCCGCGGAACCGGTCGAGGGCAACGCGTTCAAGGTGCCGCTCGTCCGCGGCACGCTCGTGGCGGTGCTGCGCGAACTCAGCGAGGAGACGGCCCGATGACGACGACGGAACAGCGCCTCACACCGCGGGCGATGGGTGTCCCGCTCGATCGCCTCGACGGCCCGGCGAAAGTCACCGGGACCGCCCGATACGCCTTCGAGCATCCCCAGACGCAGCCGCTGTACCTGCACCCGGTGCAGGCGACCGTCGCCGCCGGCCGGATCACCGCCATCGAGACCGGCGCCGCCGAGGCCGTGCCGGGCGTGCTCGCCGTCCTCACCCACCTCAACGCCCCGCGGCTGGCCGACACCAGCGACGGCGAACTGGCGATCCTCCAGTCCGGCGGCGTCGCCTTCCGCGGCCAGATCATCGGCGGTGTGGTCGCCACCAGCCCGGAGACCGCCCGGCATGCGGCGAGCCTGGTGCGGACGGCGTACGACGAGCAGCCGCACGACGTCGTGCTGCGCGCCGGGCACGAGGGCCTGTACGCCCCGGACAGCGTCAACGGCGGCTATGACACCGACCAGGTCCAGGGCGACGTCGAGGCGGCGCTGGCGTCGGCGGACGTGACGGTCGATCAGACCTACACGACGCCCACGCTCCACAACAACCCGATGGAGCCGCACTCCACCATCGCCGTCTGGGACGACGGGCAGCTCACCCTGTACGACTCCACGCAGGGCGTGCACATGGTGCGCAAGTCCGTCGCCCCGCTCTTCGGGCTGGACCCCGAGCAGGTGCGGGTGATCTCCCCGCACGTCGGCGGCGGCTTCGGCTCGAAGGGCAACGCGCACGCGCACGTCGTACTCGCCGCGATGGCCGCCCGTCAGCTGCCCGGCCGGCCGGTGAAGCTCGCGCTCACGCGGCAGCAGATGTTCTTCCTCGCCGGCTACCGCACCCCCACCCTCCAGCGCGTCAGGCTCGGCGCCGACCGTGACGGACGGTTCTCCGCGATCAGCGTGGAGGCGATCTCGCAGACCGCGCGGATCAAGGAGTTCACCGAGCAGACGGCGGTGGCGGCCCGCATGATGTACGCCGCGCCGAACCGCCGTACCACTCACCGAGTGACGCGGCTGGATGTGCCCGTCCCGTCCTGGATGCGCGCGCCCGGCGAGTGCCCGGGCATGTTCGCGGCCGAGGTGGCGATGGACGAACTCGCCGAGGCCTGCGGGCTCGACCCGGTCGAACTGCGCGTGCGCAACGAGCCGGAGACCGACCCCGAGACCGGGCACCCGTTCTCCAGCCGCAACCTGGTGGCCTGCCTGCGCGAGGGTGCGCGGCGCATCGGCTGGGAGCGGCGCGACCCCACCCCCGGCGCGCGACGCGAGAACGGCGCCCTGGTCGGGCTGGGCGTCTCCGCCTCGGTCTACCCGGTCTTCCGGATGCCTGGGTCGGCAGCGCGTGTCCGGGCCGAGGCGGGCGGGCGCTACACCGTGTCCATCGGCGCGGCCGACCTGGGCACCGGCACCTGGACGGCGCTGACGCAGATCGCCGCGGACGCGCTGGAAGTGCCGGTCGAGCACGTCGACCTGCGGATCGGCGACACGGCGCTGCCGCCGGCCACCGTGGCCGGCGGCTCGTCGGGCATCACCTGCTGGGGCTCTGCCATCGTGCACGCCGCCCGTGAACTGCGTGGGCAGCACGGCCGGTCACCCGCGGAAGGCGCCGAGGCCGTCGGTGAGACGGGCGACAACCCGGACACCGAGCGGTACGCCATGTACGCCTTCGGCGCCCAGTTCGCCGAGGTCCGGGTGGACGCCGACACCGGCGAGGTGCGGGCGCCGCGCCTGGTGGGGGTGTTCGCGGCGGGCCGCATCATCAACCCGAAGACGGCAAGGTCACAGTTGCTGGGTGGGATGACCATGGGGCTGTCGATGGCCCTGTATGAGCAGAGCCACGTCGACCCGTCCATCGGTCAGGTCGCCAACCACGACTTCGCCGAGTACCACATCGCCACCAACGCCGACATCGGGAGCCTGGACGTGTCCTGGCTCGATGAGGACGATCCGCACGTCAACGCGATGGGCTCGAAGGGGATCGGGGAGATCGGGATCGTCGGCACCGCGGCGGCGGTGGCCAACGCCGCCTACAACGCGACGGGCGTCCGGATCCGGGACCTGCCGGTCACGCTGGATGCGTTCCTGAGCTGATCTCGTCCCGGCGGCGGGCGTCCTCCCGAGTGGCCGTGCCGTGGTCGTGGACGGCGAGCAGCGCGAGGAGGTCGGCGACGGTGGGGCCGGCATCGGCGGGGTGGCGCAGGACGGTTCCCTCGGGGATCTCGTACCGGTTGGAGCGGCCACTGCGGGTGTGCATGAGATAGCCGTCCGTCTCCAGATCGGCGATGATCTTCTGCACGGCACGCTCGGTGAGCAGGCACCGCGCGGCGATGTCACGTACCCGTACGCCGGGGTCGCGGGCGATGGCGGCCAGGACGCGCGCGTGATTGGTGAGGAAGGTCCATCCCGTCCGAGGGTGCAGGGCATCGTCCATGCACGACATCGTACGACGTACCATTCACGTCAGCGCATACGTGAACCTATTTTCGTGTATTCATTGACGGGTGAGCTTCGCGCCAGCATCCTGGACTGACCTGACCAACCGGCTGCCGCCCTCGAAGGGGAACGGTGTGTGATGATCGGCATCGAGCTCGTCCCGACCGCCAGCGCGCCCGCGCAGCCCACCGCGCCTACGTGTCCCTCCGAACCCGCCTCCGGCTCCGTCGTACCGCCGTCCGGCACCATGATCAGGGACCCGCACTCCACCCTGGAGGTGCGGCTGACCGAGACGGCGGGCCGCGCCCGGGCCGCCGTGCACGGTGAGATCGACCTCGGCACCGCGCCCCTGCTGCAGCGCGTCCTCGGCGAGACCCTGCGCGGCGCGCACGGCGGCCTGGACGTCGACCTGGACGGCGTCGACTTCCTGGACTGCTCCGGTCTGAACGTGCTGCTGCGGTTGCGCGAGGAAGCCGAGGAGACGGGCGTCCCGCTGCACGTCACCCGGATGTCGCGCGCCGTCCTGCGGGTGCTC
>NZ_JAINZZ010000117.1 GCF_019890725.1 Actinacidiphila acidipaludis | reverse complement strand
AGTTGCCGGGAGACCAGGTGCGTCAGCTGCGGCAGCAGCGCCGAGGCCCAGCCGTCGGGCACGTCGGAGCGCAGCAGGCCCTCGTCGGTGGCGCGTCGGAGGAAGGCGTCGACCTCGTCGACGCTGGCGTCCCGCCGCGCGCGGACGGCATCGTCGGCGAGCATCCGCGTCAGGTCGACCGGCCAGGTGCGGTTCACCGTGATGATGTTCTCGACGTAGCGGTGCAGGGCGACGGTCACGGGCGCCTCGCGGAGCCGGGCGTCGGAGATGGCGTGCTCGATGGCGGTCAGCCGGGATTCGTAGATGGCCGCGAGGAGGTCCTCGCGGGAGGCGAACCGCCGGTAGACGGTCCGCCGGTCGACCCCTGCCGCGGTGGCGATGCCGGCGATGCTCGCACCCGGATCGGTGGCGAGCATGCGGGCTCCGGTCGTCAGGACGGCTTCCAGATTGCGTGCTGCGTCGGCTCTCACCCTCCTGAGTGTAGCGGCGCTTCTGTGGAGTCTGCGTCTTTTATTGCCTCAGTGAAGTAGATGTCTCCTCTATAAGTGCTACAGTAGAGTGACAGTTAATCGGAGGTGTCATCGGTTGCGGCTCGACCGCCGCGCCGTGTCCGGCACCCCGCCCGCCACTTCGCAGAAAGGGCATGTCCGATGCCGAAGGCACAGCAGTCCGCATCCCCGTCAGGGGGTGTCCTCGCCGCCATGAGCGCGCTGATCCTGGCCGTTCTCCTGGCGGCTCTGGACCAGACGATCGTCTCCACCGCGCTGCCGCGGATAGCGGAGGACCTCAACGGGTTCGACGACATCGCGTGGGTGAGCGCCGCCTATCTCCTGGCGTCGACGGCCGTCACGCCGCTGTGGGGCAAGCTCGGCGACATGTTCGGCCGCAAGTCCCTCTACCTGGCGTCGACCTCGATCTTCCTCATCGCGTCGGTGGCCTGCGGGCTGGCGCAGGACCTGCCGGAACTCATCGGCGCCCGCGTGCTGCAGGGCATGGGCGGCGGCGGCATGATCGTGCTCACCTTCGCCCTGGTCGGCGACATCGTCCGCCCGGGTGAACGCGGCCGCTACCAGGGCATGTTCGGCTCGGTCTACGGCGTCGCCAGCATCGTCGGCCCGCTGCTGGGCGGTGTCTTCACCGACCAGCTCTCCTGGCGCTGGGCCTTCCTGGTCAACCTGCCGGTCGGCGCCGTTGCCCTGGTCATCGCGGCCCGGGCGCTGCCCGCCGCCACCCGGCGGACCGCGGCACGCATCGACTACCTGGGATCCCTCCTGCTGGCCGCGATCGCCACCGGGCTGGTGCTCGTCACCTCGTTCGGGGAGCGCTGGGGCTGGACCTCGCCGTCCATCGCCGGTCTGATCGCCGCCACCGTCCTGCTGGCCGCGCTGCTGGTACCCGTCGAGCGCCGGGCCGCCGCACCGGTGCTGCCGCCGGCCGTCTTCGCCTCCCGGACCGTGGTCTTCTCCTCGCTGATCGGCTTCGCCGCCAACGCGGCCATGTTCGCGGTCCTGGTCTACCTGCCGACCTATCTGCAGATCGTCCGCGGGGTCTCGGCCACCCTCTCCGGCTTCTTCATGCTGCCGCTGGTGGCCGGTCTGGTGATGAGCCAGACCCTCGCCGGCCGCTGGGCGGCCCGCGCGGCCCTGCTGCGGCGGATCCTGCTCGCGGGCCTGCTCGCCAACCTGGCGGGACTGCTGCTGCTCGGCACCATCGGCGGCGGCACCGGCACCCTCGTCCTGAGCGGATACTTCCTCGTCACCGGGCTCGGCATCGGCATGGTGCCCATGGTCGTCATGACCACCGTCCAGAACAGCGTCCCCACCGCCGACCTCGGTGCCGCCAGCGCGGTGGTCACCTTCGCCCGCTCCATCGGCGCGGCCTTCGGCGTCGCCGTCTTCGGAGCCCTCCTCAACGCGGGCTTCGCCCACCGCACCCGGAGCCTGCCGGTCACGGGCGGCTTCGACCCGGCCCGCCCCGGCACCATCGCCCAGCTCCCCGCCGGGCTGCGCGACACCGCGCGGGACGCGTTCGCCCACGCCACGGCCGCCGGGTACCTCTGGGTCGCGCCCGCCCTCGTCGCCGGCACGCTGCTCGCGGTGTTCCTCAAGCCGGCCCGCACCCAGGGGCGCGCCGCCGAGCACCAGCCGCCTTCGGTCGTCCGGCCCCCGCAGGCCGCCGACGCCGGCTCCGAGGAGTCACTGCCCGCCGCGTGACCGATCGTGACGACCACGCTCGCTGCCGCCGACGCGGCACGGCCGGCCGGACCTGGGAATCGGGTCCGGCCGGCCGTTCCGCGTCGTGCCGCGCCGGGGCGTCGGCGGCCTCATGTGTGACGGGCCCGACGTCTCGCTGGCGTGCCTCTTCAGAGTCGAAGTGCTACAGTAGAGTGACAGTTAAGGAAACACGTGAGTGCAGTGGAAGTGAGAAGCGCGTGATCATCTACGACCGGCTCTTCATCGGAGGCTCCTGGACCGCCCCCAGCTCCGACGACCTGCTCGACATCCTCTCGCCGCACGACAACGCGGTGATCGGCCGGGCGGCCCAGGCGCGGGCCGCCGACGTCGACCGCGCGGTGGCCGCGGCGCGCGGGTCCTTCGAGTCGGGCGTGTGGCGTCAGACCCCGCCGGAGGAGCGGATCGCGGTCCTGCGCAGGTTCAACGCGCTGCGCGAGGAGCAGGCCGGCAAGGTCGCGGAGCTGATCTCGCTGGAGAACGGTTCCGCGGGCTGGTTCACCCGCGCGGGCCAGCCCGGGCTGACCCGCCAGGCGAACGCCTACCTCAAGGCCGCGGAGGAGTTCGGCTGGGAGGAGACGCTGGTCCCCTCCGACCCGGCGTCCCCGGTGCGCAGTGTCGTGCGCCGTGAGGCGGTGGGCGTCGTGGCCGCTGTGATCCCGTGGAACTCGCCGTTCTCGTCGGCGACTTCGAAGATCATCCCCGCCCTGCTCGCGGGCAACTCGGTGGTCCTCAAGGTGTCCCCGGAGAACTCCCTGAGCATGGGCTTCCTCGCCGAACTGCTGGAGCGGGTGGGCCTGCCCGAGGGCGTGGTGAGCGTGCTGCCCGCGGACCGGGAGACCAGTGAGTACCTGGTGTCGCACCCGGAGGTCGACAAGATCGCCTTCACCGGCTCGACGCGCGCCGGCCGCCGTATCGCGTCCCTGGCGGGCGAGCAGCTCAAGCGGGTCAGTCTGGAGCTCGGCGGCAAGTCCGCCGCAGTGATCCTGCCGGACGCCGACGTCGCACAGGCCGTCGCCGGCCTGAAGTTCGGCTCCCTGCTCAACAACGGCGAGTCGTGCATCGCCCAGACCCGGATCCTGGCCCCGCGCGGCCGTTACGAGGAGGTCGTGGCTGCGCTCAAGGGACTCGTGGAGTCCCTCAAGGTGGGCGACCCCAACGATCCGGACACCTTCATCGGCCCGATGATCCGCCCCGACCAGCAGGAGCGGGTGCGCGACTACATCCGGATCGGCATCGAGGAGGGCGCCCGTCTGGTCACCGGCGGTCCGCAGATCCCCGAGGGCCTGGAGAAGGGGAACTACGTCACCCCCACGGTGTTCGCCGATGTCGACAACTCCATGCGGATCGCGCAGGAGGAGATATTCGGCCCGGTCCTGGTCGTCATCGCGTACGACGACGAGGACGACGCCGTCCGGATCGCCAACGACTCCGAGTACGGCCTGTCCGGCGGTGTCTGGTCGTCCGACCCCGAGCACGCGCTGGACGTCGCCCGCCGTATCCGGACCGGGACCGTGACGGTCAACGGGGCCTCGGTGGCCTTCGACGGCCCGTTCGGCGGCTTCAAGGCCAGCGGGATCGGCCGGGAGTACGGGGCGGTCGGCCTCGGCACGTACACCGAGTACAAGACGGTCACGCTCTGAGTGCGCGGGCCCACTGGCGGCCGTTGCGCGAGGTGACCTCCGTCACCGTCTTGACTGGTGACGCCGGAAGGTGCACTCTGAGGTCAGTCAGGGCCAGAGGGAGAACGTGGCCCAGGATCGGCGAAGTGGAGAACGGTCATGAGCAGCGAACTCGCGAAGGACGCGGACGCGGCGATACGGCACGCGCGGTTCGGCAGCCTCCCCGAACCGATCCGGTTCGAGGACATGACCCAGGAGGTCCCGGCCGGGCCGAGCAGCGTGGTGAACGCGGCGTACGACCCGGAGGGCTCGTGGCAGCACTACTCCTGCCTGGCCATGGACCTCGGCCTGTAACTCCCGTCAGCTCTCCCACCGGGGGGCGCCGGCCCGACGCGGCCGGCGCCCCCGGTGGCGTTTCAGGAGGTCCGGGCGCCGGACGCGTCCGGTGTGGGTGGTGGGCGGCAGACTGGTCGGCATGGCGCAGACAGACGTGGCCGGCCGGGCGCCGGCGGTGCGGACGCTGGACGGGGTCGTCGACGGACTGGCCGACGGCGTGTCGCCGTCGCGGGCCCGGCAGTTGCGGATGGTCGCCGCGATGTGGGGACGGGCCCTGGAGCACTGGCCGGACGGGGTGACGCCGCCGGCGCGGTCCGGTGAGCTGTTCGGCGACGAGGCGCTGCGGACGTTCTGGCGACTGGCCACGACGGGCCGGCTGTGGATGCGGGAACGCGACGTCGGCAAGGCGCCGTCGGGCGCGACGCTGCGGATCGTGCGGGACTGTCTGGGCATCCTGGCCGCGGAGGTGTGCCCGGGTGAGGCCGTGTGGCTGCCGACGGTGGCCCAGCCGGAGCCCAAGGCCGTGGTGCCCCCGGCTCAACTGCCCGTGCTGTACCGCAAGCTGGCCGACATGGCGTCGGACGCGCCGGTGGAACGCGGCGGGATCGCCTTGTCCAAGGAGGACCGGGTGCGGCTGCTGGCCCTGGTGGCCGTGGTGCTGGACACCGGCGCGCGCTCCTCCGAGCTGGCGGCGATGCGGCTGGACGACCTGGGGGCGGGGGAGGGGACGGTGTGGGTGCGCCGCAGCCCGCAGAACGCCTCGGACCTGCCGCAGCGGGTGGTCGCCGGGCAGGCCGGCGTGGGCGAGGACGTGGTGCACCGGGTGATGACCGGGCGCGGGGGCGTCGCGCCGGGCTCGCGGGCGAAGGTGCTGGCCGCGCTGGAGCGGCTCGGCGAGGGCGGACCGGCGGTGGAGCGGTACGCGCTGCGGCCCGGCACCGCGGTGGCGCTGCGGCAGTGGCTGCGGGTGCGTGCCGGTCTGGTCGCCCGCCTGCAGGGCACGCAGTCGGCGTTGTGGGTGTCGCTGAAGGCCAACCAGTGGCAGGGGGAGCCCGGTTTCGCGCTGCGGCCGCAGGGGATCCGCAAGGCGTACACACGGGGCGCGGTCGCGCTGAACGGCCTGATGGCCGGG
The DNA here is from genome assembly GCF_019890725.1 of Actinacidiphila acidipaludis. Lineage (GTDB taxonomy): Bacteria > Actinomycetota > Actinomycetes > Streptomycetales > Streptomycetaceae > Actinacidiphila > Actinacidiphila acidipaludis. The sequence continues at coordinate 937 of NZ_JAINZZ010000117.1, read as the reverse complement.
CGTTACGGGTGGTCGCCGCTGCCGACGACGCTGGAGCAGCTGCGCCGCACGGTCGACGTGGAGCCGGATCGTCCAGCGCCGCACGGCGGTGGGACGGCGTAGCGCCGGCGACGCCGCCACAGGACGGCGCCGCCGGAGGCGGGCTTCCGCGGCCTCCGGCGGCCGGAGCCGCGGCCCGGGCGGCGAGCTCGGCCAGCACGGTCCGGGCGGCGGCCGCGGCCGAGGCAGGGGCTCTGGCCGGTGACGAGCTTCCCGTCGCCGCCGACGTGCGAGGACCACGCCGGTGCCGGCGCGAAGCGCGCACCGGCCGGGGGCTTCGGCGCGCTGCCGGCCGCCGCGGCCGACCTCGCGGCGCGCGGCGGCCGGGCCCGGCTGAAGAGGTGCAAGGACCCGTCCTGCCACACCGGCATGTTCGACAAGACCCGCAACTCGTCGGATCTGCAGTGCAGTTCCGCGTGCGGCACCCGGATGGCCGCCCGCGCCTGCCGCAGCCGCGACAAGAGCTCCTCGTGGACGCGGCGTGCGACGGCCCGGTGGCGTTCCGCATACCTGCGGCGGTGCTCAGGCCTGGGCGAGCAGCGGGTCGTACGGGGTGGAGCGGCGCCGGCCTGACATGAAGGACAGGAAGTCGCTGACGAAGGCGCTGCGGCCGCAGACGGGCCCGGCGCCCGCGGTCTCGCGGTGGAACGCGGTCCGGAACAGCGCCTGGTACTCGTCGGCGTCGATCTCCTGGTTGCCGTCCTTGTCGGTGGCGTCGAAGAGGACCTCGGCGACCTTGATCAGCGCGGGGCCGGCCAGGAAAGGGACGGCGGCGGCGTACTCGCGGGCGCTGACGCGGCCGTCGCCGTCGGTGTCGAGGGCGGTCTGCAGTTCACGCCACCAGTCGGCGAAGGCGTTGTAGAGCCGGGTCTCCTCGGGTTCGTCCAGGTCGAGGCGG
>NZ_JAINZZ010000116.1 GCF_019890725.1 Actinacidiphila acidipaludis | reverse complement strand
GTGATCTGGGGTTCGGCCTGGACGACTTGCCGGGGGATGCCGTCGATCTCGGGGAACGTGGTGCGCAGCGCTTCGTGCCGGTCGCTGACGTCCCGCAGCGCCGCCTCCAGCGCCCCCGCGTCCACGTCACCGTGCAGCCGCACGGAGAAGAAGACGTTGTACTGGGCGCTCCCCTCCGCGAAGCGGTTGAGGAACCACTGCCCGCGCTGCGCGTGCGACAGCGGCACGACCTCGGGCCTGACCATGGGGCGGACGCTGTCGCGGGCGCGGTCGGCGCCGGTCAGGGTGCCGGCGAGCCGGGCGGGTGTGGGGTGTTCGAACAGGGCGCGGATGGGCAGTTCGACGCCGAGAGCCGAGCGGACCCGGGAGACGAGGCGGGTCGCCAGCAGGGAGTGGCCGCCGAGGTCGAAGAAGTTGTCGTCGGCGCCGACCCGGGTGGCGCCGAGGATCTCGGCGAACAGCCCGCACAGGATCTCCTCCTGCGGGGTCCGCGGGGCGCGTGCGCCCGGGCCGCCGGAGATCTCGGGGGCGGGCAGCGCCCGCCGGTCCAGCTTGCCGTTCGCCGTCAGCGGCAGCTCGTCGAGCGTGACGAAGGCGGCCGGGACCATGTAGTCCGGCAGCGACTGCCGGAGGTGGGCGCGCAGGGTCTCGGCGTCCGGCGCGGCCGTCCCGGGCGCGGGCACCAGGTAGGCGACGAGCCGCTGGTCGCCGGGGGTGTCCTCGCGGGCGACGACGGTGGCCTGGGCCACGTCCTCCCGCTCCGCGAGCACCGTCTCGATCTCACCGAGCTCGATGCGCAGGCCGCGGATCTTGACCTGGTCGTCGGTGCGGCCGACGTACTCCAGCGTGCCGTCGGCGGTCCAGCGGGCGAGGTCGCCGGTGCGGTACATGCGCGACCCGGCAGGGCCGTACGGGTCGGCGACGAACCGCTCGGCGGTCAGGGCCGGCCGGTCGAGGTAGCCGCGCGCCAACTGCACCCCCGCGATGTACAGTTCGCCGTTCGTGCCCGGCGGCACCGGCCGCAGCGCCGCGTCCAGCACGTACAGCCGGGTGTTCCACACCGGGCGGCCGATCGGGACGGGGCCTGGGCGGTCGTCCGCCGCGCACGGCTGGAAGGTGACGTCGACGGAGGCCTCGGTCGGCCCGTACAGGTTGTGCAGCTCGGCGGCGGCCAGCACGGTGAAGAACCGGTCGCGCAGCTCACCGGGCAGCGCCTCGCCGCTGGAGATCACCCGTCGCAGCCCGGTGCACCCGGCGGCGGCGGGCTCCTGGAGGAAGGCGTGCAGCATCGACGGCACGAAGTGGGCGGTGGTCACCCGCTGTTCGCGGATCAGACCGGCGAGGTACGCGGGGTCGCGGTGCCCGCCGGGCTTGGCGACGACGAGCGTGGCGCCCTCGGTGAGGGGCCAGAAGAACTCCCACACCGACACGTCGAACCCGGACGGGGTCTTCTGCAGCACCCGGTCGTCCTCGGTCAGCCCGTACTGCGCCTGCATCCAGGCCAGCCGGTTCACGATGCCCTCGTGCGGGACGGCCACGCCCTTGGGGCGGCCGGTGGAGCCCGAGGTGTAGATGACGTACGCCGGGTGCGCGGCGGACAGCGGGGTCCGCCGCTCGGCGTCCGTCACGTCGCCGTCGGTGTGCGCCGCCTGCGCGGCGACGCCGTCCGGGGTGTCCAGGACCAGCGTGTCCACGCCGTGCCCGTCCAGCACCGCAGCGGTGGCGGCGGTGGTCAGCAGCAGGGCCGGCCGCGACTGCCCGAGGATGTACCCGATCCGCTCGGCCGGGTAGTCCGGGTCCACCGGGACGTACGCGGCGCCGGTCTTGAGGACCGCCAGCAGCGCGACGATCAGCTCGGCGGAACGCGGCACCGCCAGGGCGACGAACCCCTCGGGGCCCGCGCCCCTGGCGATCAGCAGCCGGGCCAGGCGGTTGGCCCGCGCGTTGAGTTCGCCGTAGGGCAGCCGCTCGTCCCCGACGACCACAGCGGTGCGCTCCGGCGCGCGCCCGGCCCACGCCTCGAACAGCGCGGGCAGCGTCGCCGGCGCCACGTCGTGCGTGGTGGTGTTCCACTCCACCAGCACCCGGTCGCGCTCGGCCGCGCCGAGGACGTCGATCCGGCCGGTCCGCCGGTCGGGGTCGGCCGCGATGGCCTCGAAGACCCGCACCAGCCGGCCGGCGAGCGCCTGGACGGCGTCCTCGTCCAGCACGTCCGGGCGGTATCCGAAGCGCAGCCGGATCCGCTCGCCCGGGTACGCGATGAGGCTCAGCGGGTAGTGCGTGGCGTCGCGGCCGGTGAAGCCGGAGACGCGGACGCCCCCGGTGCTCCGGTCGAGCGCACCGGGGTCGAGCGGGTAGTTCTCGAAGACCGCGAGGGTGTCGAAGAGCGCGCCGAGCCCGGCCTGCCGCTGGATGTCGGTGAGTCCCAGGTGCTGGTGCTCGATCAGGCCGGACTGCTGGTCCTGGAGGCGGCTGAGGAAGGCGCTCACCGGCTCGGCCGGATCCAGGCGGGCCCGCGCCGGCAGGGTGTTGATGAACAGCCCGACCATCGTCTCCACGCCGGGGAGCTCGGGCGGGCGGCCCGCGACGGTGGCTCCGAACACCACGTCGTCACGGCCGGTCAGCGCGGCCAGCAGCAGTCCCCAGGCGCCCTGCACCAGCGTGTTCATGGTCCAGCCGCGGCCGCGGGCCAGCTCCGCCAGCGCCGCGGTGAGCTCCGGCGGCAGTTCGGCGGTCAGCTCGCGCGGGGCCACCCGCACGTTGCTGCCGGCCTCCGGGGCCAGCAGCGTCGGCTCGCTGAAGCCCTCCAGCGCCCGGCTCCACGCCCGGCCGGCCGCGTCGCGGTCCTGGCGGGCCAGCCACGCCAGGTAGTCGCGGTACGGGGTGACCTTAGGCAGCCCGGTGGCATCGCCGGCGGTCTCGTACAGGGCGAACAGGTCGTCGACGAGCAGCGGGAAGGACCAGCCGTCGAGCAGGATGTGGTGCAGCGAGACCACCAGGTGGTGGTGGTCCTCGCCGAGCCTGACCAGGGTGAAGCGGACCAGCGGGGGCCGCGCCAGGTCGAAGCGCCGGGCCCGGTCCTCCGCCAGCAGCCCGGCCAGCGCCGCGTCGCGGTCGGCGCCCGTCAGCCGGCCGAGGTCGGCGTGCCGCCACTCCGGCTCGGCGCGCTTGGGGATCACCTGCACCGGGCGGCTCAGCTTCTCGTGCCGGAAGGCGGCCCGCAGGTTCGGGTGGCGGTCCAGCAGCGCCAGACCCGCGGCCTCGAGCCGGTCGGGGTCGAGCGGCCCGTCCAGGTCGAAACCGAGCTGCACGGTGTAGGCGTCGACCGCCCCCTCGTCGTACAGGCCGAGGAACAAGATGCCCTCTTGCAGCGGGGACAGGGGCAGAACATCAGCGAGTCCCGACGTACTCATGAGGGGTTCCTCCACTCGGTTTCCAACAAGTCGATTTCGGCCTGGGACAGCGACACCAGCGGCAGGTCCGAGGGCGTCCAGCCGCCGGCGCCGGTCCGGCCGGCGTGCGCGGTCAACGCGTCGAGCGCGTCGAACCAGGCGTCGGCCAGGGCGCGGACCTCGTGCTCGGCGAGCACCCCGTCCGGCCAGGACCACACCGCCTCCAGCCACGGGCCGTCGGCGGTGTCGCGCGTCACCGCGTTCAGTTCGAGGACGTGCGCGAGCGGCATCGCCGGGTCGGCACCGGCGCCCAGCACGTCGGCCAGCGGGTCCGGGGTCCAGTCCGGCACGGCGGCGCCCTGCGGCGCGGCGAACCGGCCGAGGTAGTTGAACGAGATCTGCGGCCCGGGCCGTCCGGCCAGCGCCGCGGCGGTGCGGGGATTGAGGTGGCGCAGCAGCCCGTACCCCAGGCCGTGGTCCGGCAGGGCGCGCAGCTGCTCCTTGACCCGCTTGAGCGCCTCGCCCGCCGCCGGGCCGCCCGCCCGGACCTCGCCGAGGTCCAGGTGGCCGGGGTCGAGGCGGACCGGGAACAGGCTGGTGAACCAGCCGACGGTCCGGGACAGGTCCACGCCCTCGGTGAACTCCTCCCGGCCGTGCCCCTCCAGGTCCACCAGCACGGCCGTGCCGCCGCCCTGGTGGCGTCGCCGGCCGCCGACGGCCAGCGCGAGCGCGGTCAGCAGGACGTCGTTGACGCCCCCGTTGAACGTCGCGGGGACGGTGGTCAGCAGCGGAGCCGCCCGGTCCGGCGGCAGCGAGAGGGTCAGGGACCGCGCGTTGCCGGCGGTGTCGACCGCGGGGTCCAGCGGGCGGTTGCCGAGCAGCGGCTCCGCGTGGTCCGACATCGCCGTCCACAGCGGGAGTTCGCCGGTTCTTGCCGGGTCCTGGGCGGAGGTGGTCAGGTGCTCGGCCCAGCGGCGGAAGGACGTGCCGACCGGCTCCAGCCGGGCGGCGCGGCCGTCCCGCGCCGCCTGCCACGCCTCGGCGAGGTCCGGCAGCAGGATCCGCCAGGACACCCCGTCCACCACCAGGTGGTGCAGCGCCAGCAGCAGCCGCCCGGGCCGGCCGGGTCCCGCGTCGAACCACACCGCCTGGACCATCCGCCCGGCCTCCGGATCGAGCCGGTCGAGCGCCCGGTCGGTCTCCGCCCCGATGACATCGGGCAGTTCGTCCTCGGCCGTCGCCGAGACGTCGGCCCGCACCACGCACCCGTCGGCGGATACGGAGCCGCGCGGGCCGATCTCCAGCGCCCAGAGGCCGTCCTGCGGCCGGTCCAGCCGCATCCGCAGGGCGTCGTGGTGGTCCAGCAGGGTGCGCAGCGCCGCCGTCACGGACGCCAGGTCCAGGCCGGCCGGTACGCGCACGAGGGTCGTCTGGCTGAAGCGGCCGATCGGGCCGCCGCGGGACTGCTGCCACGCGATGATCGGGGTGAGCGGTACGCGTCCCGTCCCGGTGTCCGGGCCGGCGTCCCTGGCTCTGTCGGCGAGCGACCCGTCCGCGGCCTCGGCCGGGTCGCTCGCCGACAGGGCCAGCGCCTCGACCGTGCGGTGCCGGAAGACGTCCCGCGGGGTGATGGTCAGCCCGGCCCTGCGCGCGGCGCTGACGAGCTGGATGGAGGCGATGCTGTCGCCGCCGAGGTCGAAGAAGTTGTCGTCCAGGCTCACTTCAGGCACGCCCAGCACCTGCGCGAACACCTCGCACAGGACGCGCTCCCGCTCGTTGCCGGGGCCGCGGCCCGAACCCGTCGCGCCCTCCGGCGCGGGCAGCGCCCGCCGGTCGAGCTTGCCGTTCGGGGTCAGCGGCAGCGCGTCCAGCGCCACGAACGCGGACGGCACCATGTAGTCCGGCAGCATCTGCTCGGCGTACTTGCGCAGCACCCCCAGGTCCGGGTGGGCCGCACCGGGCGGGGGCACCACGTAGCCGACCAGCCGGCGCTGCCCGGGGCGGTCCTCGCGGACCACGACCACGCTCTCGCCGGCGCCCTCGTGCCGGGCCAGCACCGCCTCCACCTCGGCGAGTTCGATGCGGAAGCCGCGGATCTTCACCTGGCCGTCGGCCCGCCCGGCGAACCGCAGCTCCCCCTCGGACGTCCACGCGACGATGTCGCCGGTGCGGTACATGCGGGCGCCGGCCGGGCCGAAGGGGTTGGCGACGAAGCGTTCCGCGGTCAGCGAGGGACGGTTGAGGTAGCCGCGGGCCAGCCCGTCGCCCGCGATGTACAGCTCGCCCGGCACCCCGTCCGGCACCGGCCGCAGACCGCCGTCCAGCACGTAGACCCGGGTGTTCCACACCGGGCGGCCGATGGGCGGCGCCGTCAGGGCCGGCGTCAGCGGCGCGCTCGTCGTGGCCGCGACGGTCGACTCGGTGGGCCCGTAGGCGTTCACCATCCGGCGGCCGGGCGACCAGCGGGCCACCAGCTCCGCCGAGCACGCCTCACCGCCGACGATCAGGGTGCGGAACGCGGGCAGGTCGACGGCCGGCACGCTGGCCAGCGCGGCCGGAGGGATGAGCGCGTGCGTCACCTCGTACCGCGCCAGGAACTCGGCCAGCGGCTCACCGGCCAGCGGGCCCGGCGGCGGCACCACGAGCGCCGCGCCGACCGGCAGGGCCATGCACACCTCCAGCACCGCCGCGTCGAAGCTCGGCGAGGAGAACTGCAGGATCCGGCTGTCGGGCGTGACGAAGAAGCGGGTGACCTCGCTCGCCGAGAAGGCCGCCATGCCGCGGTGCGTCACCGCGACGCCCTTGGGCGTGCCGGTCGAACCGGAGGTGTAGATCACGTACGCCGGGTGGTCCACCCGGGCCGGCGCGGTCCGCTCGGTGTCCTCCACGTCGTGGTGGAGCTCACCGGCGAGACTCTCGGCCAGGGCGTCGTCGTCCAGCACCAGCACGCCGGACCCCGCGCCGGCGGGTAGGCCGCGCCGGACGGCGGCCGTGGTGACGACCAGTGCCGGACGGGCGTCCTGGAGCATGAACGCGATCCGCTCGGACGGATAGTCCGGCGCGATCGGCAGATAGGCCGCTCCCGACTTGAGCACCGCGAGCAGCGCGGTGATCATGTGCACCGAGCGCGGCAGGGCGAGCGCCACCGTCTGCTCGGGCCCGATGCCGCGCGCGATGAGATGCCGGGCCAGCCGGTTCGCGCGCGCGTTGAGCTCGGCGTACGTCAGCGACTCGTCCGGGGACACCACCGCGGTGCTCTCCGGGGTCCTGGCCACCTGCGCCTCGATCAGCGCGGCCAGCGTGGCCGGCCGCAGGTCGTACGCCGTGCCGTTGCGCTCCACCAGCAGCCGTTCGCGCTCGGTGCCGGACAGCAGCTCGATCTGCCCGATCCGCTGCTCCGGGTCGGCCGCGACCGCCTCGAGGACGCGCACCAGCCGCTGCGCCAGAGCCTCGGCGGTCTGCTCGTCGAACAGTTCGGTGCTGTACTCCAGCACGCCCTCGACACCGCCCGGCGCGCTGTCCTCCCCGTGCACCTCGACCAGGTCGAAGGTCAGGTCGAACTTGGCCGTCGGCGTCCGACGCTGCTCCAGCTCACCGCTGATCCCCGGGAGGTCGAGGACGGGGGCGGGGTTGTTCTGGAGGGCGAGCATGATTTGGAAGAGGGGGTT
>NZ_JAINZZ010000115.1 GCF_019890725.1 Actinacidiphila acidipaludis | reverse complement strand
TGCCCTCCAGAACAACCCCGCCCCCGTCCTCGACCTCCCGGGTGTGGAGACGGCGCACCAGCCGGTGGACATCGCCACCAGCAAGGTGGACCTGGCGGTGGACCTCACCGAGCAGTTCGCGGACGACGGCACCCCGGCGGGCATCGCGGCGTTCCTGCAGTACAGCCGGGACCTGTTCGACGAGGACACGGCGCGGTCGCTCGCCGACCGGCTGGTGCGCGTCCTCCGGGCCGTCGCCGCCGACCCCACCCGCCCGCTCAGCAGCATCGACGTTTTCAGCCCCGACGAACGCAACCGCGTCCTCAACGACTGGAACGCCACCGCCCGCACCGTCCCCGACGCCACACTCCCCGAGCTCTTCGAGGCGCAGGCCGCCCGGACGCCGGGCAACACCGCGGTGGTCCACGAGGACACGTCCGTCACCTACGCCGAGCTCAACGCCCGGGCCAACCGCCTGGCCCGGCTGCTGGCCGAGCGGGGCGCGGGTCCCGAGCGGATCGTCGCGGTCGCCCTGCCGCGCTCGGTGGAGCTCGTCACCGCGCTGCTGGCCGTCGCCAAGACCGGCGCCGCCTACCTGCCGGTCGACCCGTCCCACCCGGCCGACCGCGTGGCCCGGATGCTGGCGGACGCCGCTCCCGCCCTGCTGGTCACCACGAGCCGGACCGGGCTCGGCGCGCCCGCCGGGACCCTCCTGCTGGACGAGCCGGAGACCGCGGCGGAGCTGGCCGGCCGGGCGGAGACCGACCTGACCGACGGCGACGGCCGGCTCGCGCCGATCGCCGCGCAGCACCCGGTCTATGTGATCTACACGTCCGGCTCGACGGGCGTCCCCAAGGGCGTCACCGTCACCCAGCGCGGGCTGGCCAACCAGGTGCTGTGGCTGCTCGACGCGACCCAGGTGACCGAGTCCGACGTCGTGCTGGCCAGGACACCGGTGAGCTTCGACGCGGCCGGGGTGGAGCTGTGGCTGTCGCTGCTCAGCGGAGCGACGATGGCGCTGGCGTCCGACGAGGCGAGCCGCGACCCCGAGCAGCTCATGACGCACGTGGGCAGGCACGGTGTCACCGTCGCCCAGTTCGTGCCGTCGCTGCTGGCGGCGATGCCGCTGGACGAGCGGGGCCGGGGCATCCGGGTGCTGCTCTCCGGCGGCGAGGCGCTGCCCGCCGCGCTGGCCGCGGACGTCGCCGCCGCCTGGGACGTGCGCGTGGTCAACGAGTACGGGCCGACCGAGACCACCGTCAACGCGGTGACGGACGCCCTCACCGACGCCGTCACGCCCGGCGCCGCCGATACCGGCCAGAGCGCGCCGATCGGCCGCCCGGTGTGGAACACCCGGGTGTACGTGCTGGACGAGCGGCTGCGGCCGGCCGTCCCGGGCGCGGCCGGCGAGCTGTACGTCGCGGGGGAGCAGCTCGCCCGCGGCTACCTCAACCGCCCGTCGCTGACCGCCGAACGCTTCCTCGCCGACCCCTTCGGTCCCGCGGGCTCCCGCATGTACCGCACCGGCGACCTGGTGAAGTGGCGTGCCGACGGCCGGCTGCAGTACCTGGGACGCACCGACGACCAGGTCAAGATCCGCGGCTTCCGCATCGAACTCGGCGAGGTCGAGGCCGCCCTGGCCGCGCTGCCCGAGGTCGCCCAGGCGGCCGCCGCCGTCCGGGAGGACGAGCCGGGGCGGCGTCAGCTCGTCGGCTACGTGGTGCCCGCGGCAGCGGCTGCCGGGCCGGACGCCGGTGCGGCACTGGACGCGTCGGTGCTGCGCAAGGCGCTCGGCGACGTCCTGCCGGAGTACATGGTGCCGGCGGCCGTGGTCGCGCTGAGCGAGCTGCCGCTGACGCCGAACGGCAAGCTGGACCGCCGGGCGCTGCCCGCGCCGGAGTTCCGGGCCGAGGCCGCCGTGCGCCCGCCGCGCACGCCCCAGGAGGAGATCCTGGTGGGGCTCTTCAAGGAGCTGCTCAAGCTGCCGCAGGTCGGCGTCGACGCCAACTTCTTCGACCTCGGCGGCGACAGCATCGTCTCGATCCAGCTCGTCAGCCGCGCCCGCAAGGCCGGCCTGGCGATCGCGCCCCGGATGGTGTTCCAGCACAAGACCGTCGAGGCGATCGCGGCCGCCGCGGGCGCGGTGGGCGGTGACGTCGGCGGGACCGCCGACACGGGCGTCGGCACGGTGCCGCTCACCCCGGTCATCCACGAGATGCGCGAACGCGGCGGCCCCATCGGCCGGTTCTCGCAGACGTCGTACCTGAACGCGCCGGCCGGGATGACCGCCGAGCAGCTCGAGACGATCGTCCGGACACTGCTGGACCACCACGACGTGCTGCGGATGCGGCTGGTCCGGCCGGACGGCGGCGGTCCCTGGGAGCTGGAGATCAGGCCGGCCGGGAGCTGCCCGGCCGCCGACCGCATCACCCGGCGGGACGTCACCGGCCTCGACGCCGACGCGCGGGCCGACCTGCTCGCCGCCGAGATCGAGGCGGCCGGCGAGCGCATCGCCCCGGAGGCCGGCGCGATGTTCCAGGCCGTGTGGTTCGACGCGGGACCGCGGGAGCAGGGCCGGCTGCTGCTGGTGCTGCACCACCTGATCGTCGACGGTGTCTCCTGGCGGATCCTGACCACCGACCTGGCCACGGCCTGGACCGCGGTGTCCGCCGGGCGCGCGCCGCAGCTCCAGCCGGTGGGGACCTCGTTCAAGCGGTGGGCCGAGCACCTGGTCAGCGGCGCGCACGACGCGCGGCGCGGCCAGGAGATGGCCCTGTGGGAGGGGATCCTCGACACGCCGGACATGCTGCTGAGCGACCGCCCGCTGGACCCGACGCAGGACGTGATGGGGACCCTGCGGTACGTCGCGCAGGAGCTGCCGACCGAGGCGACCTCGTCGCTGCTCACCACGGTGCCCAGCGCCTTCAACGCCGGCGTCAACGACGTCCTGCTGACCGCGCTCGCGCTGGCCGTCGCGGACTGGCGGCGGCGCCGGGCCGGCGACGACAGCACCGCGGTGCTGGTGGACCTGGAGGGCCACGGCCGGGAGGAGTTCGTCAAGGGCGTCGATCTGTCGCGCACGGTCGGCTGGTTCACCAGCATCTTCCCGGTGGCCCTGGACCTCGGGCCGCTCGACTGGGACGCGGTGTGGGCCGGCGGCGACGCGGTCGGCGACGTGCTCAAGCGCGTCAAGGAGCAACTGCGCGGCCTGCCCGACAAGGGCCTGGGCTTCGGCATGCTGCGGCACCTGAACCAGGAGACCGCGGCCGTGCTCGCGGACGCGCTGCCCCGGCAGATCGGCTTCAACTACCTGGGCCGGGTGGCCCACGGCTCCCCCGACCCGGCGGACTGGTCGCCGGCCGCCGAGCATGTGCCCGGCCTGCGCGACCATGACGCGCCGATGGCGCACAGCATGGAACTCAACGCCCTGACCAGGGAGTACGCCGACGGCCCACGGCTGGCGGCGGCCTGGTCCTGGCCGGAGATGCTCTTCGACGAGGCCGATATCCGCGACCTCAGCGCGACGTGGGAGCGGGTCCTGACGGCCCTGATCACGCACGCGGAACAGGGCGGCGCGGCGGGCGTCACGCCGTCCGACATCGCGCTGGTGGCCATGACGCAGGAGCAGATCGACGCGCTGGAGGGGGAGTTCGAGGACGACGACGACCTCGACGACGAGCTGGACGGCGAACTGGACGGCGAACTCGACGCAGAGCGGAGCAGCTGACCGTGAAGACGACGAAACGGTCCCGCGCGGCACAGATCGAGGACATCCTGCCGCTGTCGCCCTTGCAGGAAGGGCTGTTGTTCCACGCCGCGTTCGACGGCGGCGCGGACGACCCCTACATCGTGCAGGTCGCCCACCGGCTCGACGGCACGCTGGACGCGGATGCGCTGCGCAAGGCCGCCGAGGCCCTGGTGCGGCGGCACGCGGTGCTGCGCGTCGGGTTCCGCCTGTCCGACGACCGGCCGCCGCTGCAGATCGTCCGGCGCCAGGTCCGCGTGCCCTGGGACGAGGTCGACCTGAGCGCCACGCCCGAGGACGAACGGGAGGAGGCGTTCCGCCGCCTCACCGACGCCGACCGGGCGCGCGGGTTCGACACCGCCCGGCCGCCGCTGATCCGGTTCTCCCTGGTCACGATGGGTCCTGACGAGTACCGGCTGGTGGTCACCAACCACCACATCGTGATGGACGGCTGGTCGTCGCCGCTGGTCACCGGCGACCTGTTCGCGCTGTACGGGCTGCTGGCCGAGGGCGGCGACCCGGACGGCCTGCCGCCGGTGACCCCGTACCGGGACTACCTGGCGTGGCTGGCCCGGCAGGAGCGGGAGCCGGCCGCGCGAGCGTGGCGGCAGGCGCTGGACGGGGTCACCGAGCCGACGCTGCTGGCCGCCGACGCGGCCGGCGGCGCGCCCGCCCCCGCGGCCGACCACTTCGTGTCGCTGCCGGAGGAGCTGACCGGCCGGCTGTCCGCGCTGGCCCGCCGCCGCGGCTGGACGATGAACACGCTGGTGCAGGGCGCCTGGGGACTGCTGCTGGCCGCGCTGACCGGGCGGGACGACGTCGTGTTCGGCGCGACGGTGTCCGGCCGCCCGCCGGAACTGCCCGGCGTGGAGACGATGGTGGGGCTGTTCATCAACACCCTGCCGGTCCGGGTGCGCACCCGTCCCGCCGAGACCCTGGACGCCTTCTTCACCCGGCTCCAGGACGAGCAGACCGCGCTGATGGACCACCAGTTCCTCGGGCTGACCGACATCCAGCGGCAGGCGGGCCTCGGGACGCTCTTCGACACCCTGGTGCTCTTCGAGAACTTCCCCGCCGACCCGGCCGCGCTCAACCCGGTCGTGGCCGGGGTGCGGGTCTCCGGCGCGGGCGCCCGGGACGCCACGCACTACCCGGTGACGCTCGCCGCGATGTCCGGCGACCGGCTGGTGATGCGGCTGTCGTACCGTACCGACCTGTACGGCGAGGACGACGCCGCCGCGCTCACGGACCGGCTGGTGCGGATCTTCGAGGCCGTCGCCGAGGACTCCGGCCGGCGGGTGGGCACGATCGACCTGCTGCACCCCGCCGAGCGGCACCGGGTGCTGGTGGAGTGGAACGACACCGCGCGCGAGCTGCCGTCCGGGCCGCTCGCCGGGCTCTTCGAGGCCCAGGTGGCCCGCACGCCCGACGCCGTCGCGCTGGTCCACGCCGGGGAGTCGCTGACCTACGCCGAGACGAACGCCCGGGCCAACCGGCTCGCGCACCACCTCATCGGCCTCGGGGTCCGCCCCGAGCAGCTCGTCGCCCTGGCGCTCCCGCGCACCGCCGACCTGCTGGTCGCCGTCCTCGCGGTGCTGAAGTCCGGCGCCGGCTATCTGCCGCTGGACCTGAGCTATCCCGCGGACCGCGTCGCCTACATGCTGCGGGACGCGGCACCGGCCGTGGTCCTCACCGCGGCGGAGACCGCGGGACAGCTACCGCCGGACAGCACGACCCGCGAGATCCGGCTGGACGCGCCGGAACTGCGGGCGGCGCTGGCGGCGCTGCCCGCCCACGACCCCACCGACGCCGACCGGGTGGCGCCGCTGCGGCCCGCCAACCCCGCCTACGTCAGCTACACCTCCGGCTCGACCGGCCGCCCCAAGGGCGTGGTGGTCCAGCAGGACAGCGTGGCGAACCTGGCGGCCTGCGCGATCGGGGAGTTCGGCCTCGAACGCTTCCGGCACGTGCTGTTCACCACATCGCTGAGCTTCGACATCTCGGTCTTCGAGATCTACGGGCCGCTGCTGTGCGGCGGCACCGTCGAGGTGCTGCGGGACCTGCTCGCGCTCGCCGACCAGCCCGCCGACAGCCCGGCGACCATGGTGGGCGGCGTGCAGTCGGCGCTGCTGCACCTGGTGGCGCAGGGCGAAGTGGCGATGTCCGCGGACACGCTCGTCTTCAGCGGCGAGCAGGTGACCGCCCAGGGCGCCGACGTCCCGCCGGCCTTCTCCAGCGTCCGGGTCGCCGACATCTACGGCCCCACCGAGGCCACCGTCTACGCCACGATGTGGGCCGGTGACGCACCGCTCCGCGGCGCCCCGCCCATCGGCCGCCCGCTGCACAACACCCGCGTGTACGTGCTGGACGCGGCGCTGCGGCCGGTGCCGGTCGGGGTGGAGGGCGAGCTGTACATCGCGGGCGTGCAGGTGGCCCGCGGCTACCTCAACCGGCCGTCCCTGAGCGCCGAACGCTTCGTCGCCGACCCGTACGGCCCGCCCGGCTCGCGCATGTACCGCACCGGCGATGTGACGCGGTGGGCCCCCGACGGCCAGGTCGAGTACGTCGGCCGGGTCGACGACCAGGTCAAGATCCGCGGCTTCCGCATCGAGCTCGGTGAGATCGAGACGGTGCTCGCCGCGCGGGAGGACGTGGCCCGGGTCGCCGTCGTCGTCCGCGAGGACACCCCCGGCGACAAGCGCCTCGTGGCGTACGTCGTGGCGGCCGCGGGCACCACCCCGGACCCCGCGGCGCTGCGCCGCCACGCGGCCGGCTCCCTGCCGGAGTACATGGTGCCCTCGGCGTGCGTGCTCCTCCCGGAGCTGCCGCTGACGGCGAACGGCAAGCTGAACCGGCGGGCGCTGCCCGCCCCCGAGATCTCCGGCGGCCCGGGCGCACGCGCCCCGCGGACCCCGCAGGAGGAGATCCTGTGCGGGCTGTTCGCCGAGATCCTCGGCGCCACCCGGGTCGGCACCGACGACAACTTCTTCGACCTCGGCGGCCACTCCCTGCTGGCGACCCGCCTCGTCTCCCGGGTCCGCTCGGCCCTCGGCGTCGAACTGCCCATCCGCGCCCTGTTCGAACACCCCACACCCGCCCGGCTCGCCGGCACCCTGACCGGCGCCGACCGCGCCCGCGACAGCATCCGCCCCATGGTCAGGCCGGAACGCCTGCCGCTCTCCTACGCACAGCGCCGACTGTGGTTCATCAACCGGATGGACACCGCGAGTTCCTCCTACAACCTGGCGTTCGGGCTTCGCCTGACGGGCGGGTTGGACGCGGGCGCGCTGGAAGCGGCGCTGCGGGACGTCACCGACCGGCACGAAGCGCTGCGCACGACGTTCCCCGAGATCGACGGCATCCCCCGGCAAGTCGTCCAGGCCGAACCCCAGATCGTCCTCGACCGGTCC
>NZ_JAINZZ010000114.1 GCF_019890725.1 Actinacidiphila acidipaludis | reverse complement strand
AGTCTTGATGAAGTCGGCTCTTCAGGAGCATCTCGGAGGCGAACACCAGCGGGAACGCCGGGCCGCTGCGGTCGTCGTCGACGATGTAGTCGCACACCACCAGCGCCCCGCCGGGCCGCAGGGCCTGCCGCAGCCGGGTGAAGACCTCGATGTTGCTGCCGGGGCCTTCCTGGTGCGCGATGTGGGAGTACAGCGCCACGTCGTAGACGCCGGTGCCGAAGTCGGTGGTGTGGAAGTCCCCGTCGATGGTGGTGAACCGGTCCGACAGGCCCCGTTCGTCCATCAGCGAGCGGGCGATGGCGTTGATCGGCGCCCAGTCCAGCTGGGTGGCGTGCGCGGCGGGGTTGGCCTGCAGCCAGGTCGCCGCATACACCCCCGAGCCGCCGCCGACGTCCAGGATCTCTTGCGGCCCGGCGCCGGCCAGGTCCAGCACCCGGGCCGCCACACGCGCCGCGGGCACCGACTGCGGGGCGATGGCCAGCACCAGCTCCCGCCAGTGCGGATTGTCGGCGACCTCCACCACCGCGTCGGTCACCGGCCCGCCGGCCCGCACCACCTGCGGCAGATCGGCCAGCGCACCCATGTGCTTGAGTTTCAGCCGCGCGAAGGCCGCCAGCGAGACGGGGCTGTCCTCCACCAGATACGTCGCGGCCGCGGGACCGTTGACATACCGGCCCCCCTCCAGCTCCACCAGGCCCAGTGCGACCAGCGCGTCCAGCAGCGCCTGCGCACCGCGCTGCGAGATCCGCGCCGCCGCCGCCAGGGCGTCGGCGTCGGCCGCACCCGCGGCCAGATGCGTGAACAGCCGGTGCTCGCAAGCCGCCGCCAGCACACCGGTCGCCCAGTAGCCGTTGATCAGCCGCAGCACCCCGTCCGGACTCGGCACCTGCCCCACCCCACCGGCCGGACCGGCGAGAGCGGGGGCGGGGGCGGACTGCCAGGACGCGTCCAGCGGATGCCCCGCTGCCGCAGCGCCGGGACCGGCGGCGGGGCCGGTGGCGGGGTCGGGGGTTGCGGGGGTTGCGGGGGTGGTGGTCATGCTGCTCCTCCCACCAGGCCGGCCGGGGTGTGGGCGGCGACCGCGCTGATCAACGCGTCGGCGACCTGCTCGACCTGGCTGTCGGTCAGTTCGGCGTGCATGGGAATGGCCAGGCTGCGGGCGAACAGGTCCGCCGAGACCGGGCAGGACTGCCCGGAGGCGAAGACCGGCTGCAGATGACTGGCCCACGCCCCGTGCCCGCAGCCGATGCCCTGACCGCGCAGCTGGGCGGCGACCCCGGCCCGGTCCACCCGCGGGTCCAGGGTGATCAGGTAGGACTGCCAGGCGTGGGTGCGGTCCTGCGGCACGTGCGGCAGCCTCAGCAGTTCCTGGCCGGCCAGCAGCTGCCCGTAGGCGTCGGCGACCGCGCTGCGGCGCGCCAGCAGCTCCTCGATCCGGCCCAGCTGCACCGACAAGATCGCCGCGGCGATGTCGGACAGCTTGAAGTTGTAGCCGATCTCGGTGAACTGCGGGATCGGCAGGCCCACCACCGACCCCATGTCGAAGATCGAGCCGATACCGAACGACGACCGCAGCCGCACGTCCGCACCGACCTTGGGATCGGCGGCCAGCACCGCACCGCCCTCACCGCAACTGGCGCCCTTGCGGCCGTGGAAGGACAGGCAGCCGATCTCGGCCAGCGCCCCGGCCGGCGCACCCCGGTAGGTCGCGCCGACCGCGCAGGCCGCGTCCTCGACCAGGAACAGCCCGTGCCGGCCGGTGATCGCCCGCAGCTCGGCGTAGTCGGCCGGAAGCCCGAGGGTGTCCACCGCGATCACCCCGACCGTGCGGTCGGTGACCAGATCGGCGACCGCCTGCGGATCCACCGTCCCGGTGTCGGCCCGCACATCGGCGAAGACCGGGACCGCGTCCAGATACCGCACCGCCTGCGCCGGGGCGGGGAAGGTGTAGTCCGCGACGATCACCTCGTCGCCCGCGGAGACCCCCAGCGCCATCAGCGCCAGATGCAGCGCGGCCCCGCAGTTGCTGACCGCGACCGCGTCCCCGACCTGATAACGCTGCGCCAGCTGCGCCTCCAGGCGCTTGCCCGCCGGACCCTGCCCGGCCGGCCAGCCGGAGGCGAACACCTCCGCCACCGCCGCCAGTTCCTGCTCCCCCAGCGACGCGTGGACCAGCGAAATCGCGTCCATGCCCGGCTTCACCTCCCGTCCTTGAGCCCACCCGGCCCGCCCGGGACACCCGGCACGGGCGGCGCGGGCGGCTGGTAACGCAGCGGCGTGATCTGCGCGACGTCGTAACGCGACCGCATCTCCTCCACCGCCCGCGGATCCACCCCGTCCGCGCCCCGCGACCAGATCTCGGCGATCTCCTCGAAATACCGCTCGTGATCGGGCGAGGGAAAACAGGTGAACAGCATCCGCGCCGGCACATCACCGGCATTACGGAACGCGTGCGGCACACCCGACGGCACGAGCATGCTCGACCCCGCACCCGCCCGCACCGCCTTGTCGCCCTGCTCGGACTGCCACAGATGCCAGTCCCGCGCGCTGCGCCGCACCGGCTCGAACGCCAGCAGCTCCAGCTCGCCGTCCAGCACGTAGAAGAACTCCTGCGACCGGGCATGCACATGCGCGCCCACGTCGAAGCCCGGCGGCACCACGACCTCGAACACCGACACCGACGAACCCTGCGCACCGGTGGCCTTGAACGTCACCTCCTGCGCCGGAGTGACCAGCCGCCGGCCCGCACCCGGACCCAGCACCAGACCCGTCACCCCACACCACCCCCCACCACCGGCAGCCGCGACCAGGAGTCCCGCAACGTCAGCAGCGAGGTGCGGAACGCCAGCGGGACCGGGGACAGCGGGACCGGGGACAGCGGGACCGGGGACAGCGGGGCCGGGGACGCCGGGGTGCGGGACGGCCAGGCAGTCGCGGTCAGAGGCGCCGGGGACGCCGGGGTGTTCATCGCACCTCCTGCGTGACGTCGTCGGCCCAGGTGCCCAGCGCCATCTCCGCGGTGATCCCCGGACCGAACCCGGCGATCAGCCCCGTCGCGCCGACCGCCGGCGGGTCCTCCTCGAACAGCCGCCGCGCGGCCTCCAGCACCACCGCCGAGGCGATGTTGCCGTACTGCGTCAGCGTCGCCCACGAGTGCCGGAACACCTCCCGGTCGACCTCCAGGAACTTCGCCAGGTCGTCCAGGATCCGCGGGCCGCCGGCGTGCACCAGATAGAAGTCGAGGTTGCCCGCCTCCCAGCTGTGGTCCTTCGCCAGCTCCCGCAGCACCGGAGCCAGCGGCTCCATCGTGCCCGGCACCCGCTTGTCGAGCTGGAAATGGAACCCGGTGTCCCGCACCGCGTAGGAGATCCACTCCTCGGTGTTCGGGATCAGATACGAGGCATTGCGTTCCAGCTCGATGCCCCGGCCACCCGACCCGCGCACACACGCCGCGGCCACCGCGTCACCGAACAGCCCGTCCGACAGCAGCGACCCGATGTCATCGGCACTCGGCTGGTAGCACAGCGAGCACAACTCGCACGAGACGATCAGCGCGTTGCTGCCCGGATGCGCCAGGCAGAAGTCGTGCGCCCGGTTGATCGCCGCGCCGCCCGCCGCACAGCCCAGCTGCGCGATCGGGATCTGCCGGGTGTCGGAACGAAAACCCATCTTGTTGATGAGCCACGCCGTCAGCGACGGCATCAAGAACCCCGTGCACGACACATAGATGATCACATCGATGTCCCGGGCCGTCAGTTCCGCGTTCGCCAGCGCCTCCTCGATCACCTGCGGGCAGCGCTTCTTCGACTCCACCTCATAGATCCGGTTGCGTTCGGCGAACCCCGGATGCCGCAACGTCATCTCGATCGGCTGGACGATGTGACGCTTCTTCACACCCGTGTTACGGATCAACCGAAGCGCCAACGGAAGCTGCGGCTTGCCGGCATGCGCTTTCTCGGCAAACTCCAGCGTCTCTTCCACCGTGATCACATGTTCCGGCGCGCTCATAGCCGGCTTGCATAGCCTTGCCATTATCCGGAATCCACTTCTCTCGACAGCAAGGGCAGTGGAACGACGAGCCCACGACAAGCCCCCAACGGCCTGCCAACCCCCCTCCTCAACCCCGAACCCCCCCACACCCTCCGCCCGCACCACCACCCGCGACCGCCGCCCCGGACCGTTCGCCCGGGAGCGTTCGCCCCGGACACAGGACCCGGCAGCACAGCCATGCGCCCCGGCGCCCCGGCGCCCCGGCGCCCCGGCACCCGGACACCCGGGCACCCGGGCACCTGGGCACCTGGGCACCTGGGCGGCAGGTACGGCACGGCGCGGGAACATCCCCGGCAGTGACGCCTGCACAGCACCGGCCCCCGCCCACCCCTCCCCCACCGCAGCAAAAAGCAGGGGCTGAAAGCGCGGTGGCCGGGGTGCCGTGGTCGGGGCGCGGGGAGCTGAAATGCCGGACCCGGGACCCGGGACGCGGGACGCGGAATACGAGGTGCGGGGTGCGGGTGCGGGGTGCGGGGTGCGGGATGTCCGGGCCACGGAAAAAGAGCGGGGGTTGTCCGCGGGGGATCTTTTGCGGCCCGGACGGAATCAGCGGCCCGGGCGGATGCGGCGGCCCGGATTTCCCGTTCCCGCCGCCGGGCGCATACACCGCCCGGCGGGTTTTCCGCCGCGGGCGGGCCCGCGAGGGGATAAGGAGGACGGAAGAAGGGGGTGTGCACGCCCCCGCGGTTTTTCCGGCCGACCGGCGCCGGCGCCGTATCGGCCCACTGCCCCGTTCACTGTTTTCGGGCAGGGAAGGCGTGCGGAAATCGTGACACTGCGGCCACTGCCACGCCAAGGCCACCAGGAAGTGACGTGGATCACACGCATGGGGGGTGTGTGCAGCGGCCACCGAAACCGCCCTGGTGACAGCACCCCCCACCCCCCGCGGCCGGCCGAGGCGCGATCGGCAACCCCTGGACAACCACTGGGAAACCGGTCGAGCCGCATCCCACCCCGCGGTCCCCGCGAGCACCCGGCCGGGGGCGGACGTCACGCAATCCGCCCCCGCGCGCCGCCCACCCGCACACCGCCCGCCCGCCGGCGGCCCGACGACGAAACCCCGCCGCCCCGCCGCCGCCGGGCCGCCGTCCGGACCGGGTGTCGGCCGCCATCCGGAACCGCACCCCCCGACCGCGACGAGGACGCGCCCGGGGCCGCGACGGGGCCGGCGGCCCCGGGCCCGGGCACGGGCGTGTGCCGGGCACGGGTCGGGCCGGGGCGGCAACTGCCGTGCCCGCAGCAGTCCTTCACCCCGCGCCCGCGCCCGGACCCGCGCGGCGGGGCGCCGGCGCGGCGGGTGCGGCGGGGGCGGCGGCAGCCCGGGCGGGCGCGGGGCAGACGGAAGGGCGGCGGAAGGGCGGCGGAAGGCGGGCGGGGTGTGCGGGGGCGGGGTGGGCGGGGTGCGGCAGTGGGGTGGGCGGGGCTGTCGGGGGCGGGGGAAGATGAATCGCATCCGTCCATCACGGCACATCCGTCCCGCCCGTTACAGCAGGTCGCGGCGGGTACGGGCGGCGCGCGGGCGCGCCGGGGCGGGTGGGGCGGGCCCGCCGGGCGCTGCAGGGCCGCTCGAGAGCGGCTGGGGCCGCGGTCCAGAGGCGGTGCAGGGCTGCTTGCGGCACCCGCCGCGCGCTCGGCGCCCGCGACACCATCGGAGACCTGATCACGCTCCGCATCTTGACGACCACGCAACACAACGGGAGGAAGCATGAACATCAACGTGCTGGGCTCGCTGGATGCCGACGTCAACGGGGTCTCGATCGTCCCCAGCGCGGGCAAGCCCCGGCAGATCCTGGCGCTGCTGGCCCTCCACCCCGGCCGGGTCGTGCCGGTGCCGACCTTGATGGAGGAGGCCTGGGGAACCGACCTGCCGCCCAGTTCCCTGACCACCCTGCAGACCTACATCCTGCAACTGCGGCGGATGCTGGGCGCGGCGATGGGCCCGCAGGTCGCGGTGTCGGCCAAGGACGTGCTGGCCACCCGGCACGGCGGCTACCTGCTGCAGATACCCGCCGAAGCCGTCGACGTCTACCGCTACGAGCGCCTGGTCACCGAGGGCCGCCGGGCCTTCGAGGAGGGCAAGGACGAGGCCGCGGCCCACCTGCTGCGCCAGGCACTGCAACTGTGGCAGGGCCCGGCCCTGGTCGACGTGCGTGTCGGACCGGTGCTGGAGATCGAGGTGATGCGCCTGGCCCAAAGCCGCCTGGTGGCCCAGGAACGGTGGATCGACGCCGAACTGCGGCTGGGCCGGCACGTGGAGATGATCGCCGAACTCACCGACCTGATCGCCCGCCACCCCCAGCACGAAGGACTGCACTCCCAGGCCATGGTCGCCCTCTACCGGTCAGGCCGGCAGGCAGCCGCCCTGGACGTCTACCGCCGCATGCGGCAACGCCTCATCGACGAACTCGGCGTCGAACCCTCTCCCCAACTCCAGCGCATGCACCAGGCCATGCTCGCCGTCGACCCCCGCCTGGACATCACCGCCGGCCCCCGCCGCACCTCCACCTTCGACCTCTACGCCGCCTGACCCCCCCACCACCCGAGCTCGCGGCACGCGGGATCCGGCAAGGACCAACCCCCTGACGGCCCTTGCACCCCCCCGGCCGGCACCCCCAACGCCACCGCCCCGTCCGGACAGCACCCGCTGCCCGCACGGGGCGGTGGCGTCCCACCCCGAAAACGATCACCAGCCGGCAGGCAACGGTCCACAGTCGGCGACCGGTGGGCGAGGGACCACGGTCAGCGGCCGGGCAGTGGGCGGCGGCCGGCAGTCAGCACGGCGAAGGCCGGCGAGCAGTGAACCGCCCTCACGCAGCGGCCGAAGGGGCCAGGCGGGCGACGGAGCGGCCAGCACGGCCGCCGGTCGGCGAGCGGCGGGCACCCGAGCGGCGGGAGGTGGGCGGCGGGGGTCGGCGCGGGCGGACGCTGAGCCGGGGGCCGGGGGCCGGCGAGCAGCGAACTGCCTGTACAGCAGCCGCCGATGGCGAACAGCCATCGGGCGGGCGACGGAGCGGCCAGCACGGCAGCCGGTGGGCCCGGGCGCCGGGCACCCGAGCGGCGGAAGGTGGGCGGGAGGGCGCTGGACCGGGGCCGGCGAGCAGTGAACCGCCCTCACGCAGCGGCCGAAGGGGGGCAGGCGGGCGACGGAGCGGCCAGCACGGCGGCCGGTGGGCGAGCGGCGGGCACCCGAGCGGCGGAAGGTGGGCGACGGCGGTCGGCGCCGGCGGACGCTGAACCGGGGGCCAGTGGGCAGCGAACTGCCCTTACCGCAGCGGCCGGTGGCGAACAGCCGTCGACGGGCGGCGGAGCAGCCAGCACGGCAGCCGGTGGGCGAGCGGCGGTCGGCACGGGCGGGCGCTGGGCCGGGGGCCGGCACGGGCGGGCGCTGGGCCGGGGGCCGGGTGCCGGCTGCCGGGTGCCGGGGGCCGGGGGCCGGCGAGCAGCGAACTGCCTGTACAGCAGCGGCCGCTGGCGGCCAGCCCTCGGCGAGCGGCGGGCGTTCAGCGGTGTGCGGCAGCGCGGTGGGGCCCGCGGGGCGGTCAACGGTGGGGTGGTCGGCGTGAACGGCCCGTGCGTCAGCGGCGGTTGGTGCTGTGGCCGGTCCCCGGCCGTGGCCCGCTCTCCGGGCGTGGCTGCGCGGGTGGAGTGCGGCGGCACGGGTTCGGCACGGCGGCCGGGTGGATGGGGCGGCCTGGTCCGCCACGGGGCAAAGTCCGAGGCGGGACAGGGACCGGGGGCACGGGTTCGGGCACGGCAGCCGGGGGGCACGGGTTCGGGCGCGGCCGCGCGGGGCTGGGTGCGGTGCCGTCAGGGGCTCGGCGGTGCGGCGGGGCCCGGGGCGGCCGGGCCCCGCCGTGGAGGGGACACCCCCGGGCATGCCGGGGGCCGTCACGGGACAACGCGGGGCGGGGGTCGGGGGCGGGGCGCGC
>NZ_JAINZZ010000113.1 GCF_019890725.1 Actinacidiphila acidipaludis | reverse complement strand
AGGGCCGCGGTGATGGCGTCGCGCAGCTCCTGCGGGTACTGCGTGCTCACCCGGCCCAGAGGGCGGAGCACGAGAGTGTCGCCCTCCAGCGTGATGTCGGCCGCCGCGGCCTCGATCGCGTCGTAGGAGGTGCCGGACATCAGGCCGATGACGCGCATGGTGCTCCACTCGTTCGGAGGGCCGGGCCGGGCGCCGAGGCGGGGGCGAACCGCCGCGCGGCGTCCGGCCCGTCGGGCGGACGTGGGACCGGGCGGGGCGCGCCGGATCGCGGCTGCCCCGCCCGGAGTCGGGTCACGGCCTGCCGGCCGCCGTGTCGAGCGCGTCCGCGTCGGCGCCGTGGTCGGTGCCGTGGTCGGGGCCGTTGGCCTCCAGGGCCGGAGCCGCGGCCGGTGCGCCGTGGAACAGGCTCATCACTCCGCCGACGACGAGCGTGATCACGACGCCGATCGGCACCAGCCATTGTGCGGCGATCGCGGTGGGCACGGTCGCGCCGGCCACCGACACGTCGATCTTCACGTCGCGCACGATGTAGGTCATGACGCCCACCGTCACCACGAACGCGACGACCGCGTCGATCTCGTTGGCCCGCTTGACCAGCCGGCCCAGCAGGAACGCGCCGAGCAGCGCGCCGTAGGTGTACCCGGCGATGGTCAGACCGGTCAGGTAGACGTTGCCGGAGCTGGTGCTGAACGCACAGGCGAAGATCGCCATGAGCACCGCCCACACCAGGGTCATGACCCGGGCGAGCTTCAGCAGCGTCTCGTCGGAGGGCGACGCCTTGAAGAGGTTGTGCGCGATGTCCGAGACCGTCGAGTTCGACATCGAGTTGAGCGCCGAGGACAGCGAGCCCATCGCGGCGCCCAGGATGCCCGCCACGAGCAGGCCCGAGATGCCGACCGGCAGGCTGTGCAGGATGAACTGCGGGTACAGGTTGTCGGAGCTCTTCAGCCCGAGGTCCTTGAAGCTGGCACCCTTGTTGTACGACCAGAGCAGGGCGCCGACGAGCGAGAACGCGGCGAACTGGATCGTGACGAAGATGCCGGAGGCGATCATCGCCTTCTGGCCGTCCCGCAGGGTGCGGGTGGCCAGGATGCGCTGCACGATGAGCTGGTCGGAACCGTGGCTGGCCATCGCGAAGATGGCGCCGCCGATGATGGCGGTGGGCAGCGCGAACGAGCTCGTCAGGATGTGGTCCAGCGCGAAGTTGGTGTCGAAGAGCTTGAACTCGCCGTTGTGCAGGCCCTGGGAGAAGCCGTGGCCGCCGACGTGCCCGGTGAGCACCGCGACGGCGAGGATGGCGCCGCCGAGGTAGAGGCCCATCTGGATGGCGTCGGTCCAGATGAC
Source organism: Actinacidiphila acidipaludis (assembly GCF_019890725.1). Taxonomy (GTDB): domain Bacteria; phylum Actinomycetota; class Actinomycetes; order Streptomycetales; family Streptomycetaceae; genus Actinacidiphila; species Actinacidiphila acidipaludis. The sequence continues at coordinate 7,315 of NZ_JAINZZ010000113.1, read as the reverse complement.
CGCCTTGATGCCGCCCAGGTAGGTGTAGACGACGGTGATCAGGGTGAGCACCAGGATGATGACCTTGTAGCCGGCGTGCACGCCGAGTTCGTCGAGGAGCAGCTTGATCGGGATGGCCGACGCGAACAGCCGCACGCCCTCGGCGAGCAGCCGGGTGAACACGAACGTCACCGACGCCAGGCCCTGGAGCTTCAGGCCGAAGCGGTGCCCGAGGTACTGGTAGGCGCTGACGAAGCCGCCCCGCTTGTACAGCGGGATCAGGACCGTGGCGACCACGATGCGGCCTATGACGTAGCCGAGGGCGAGTTCGACGTTGCCGAAGCCCTGGCCGCTGTAGGCGCCGCCGGGAACGCTGATGACCGTCAGGACGCTGGTCTCGGTGGCGACCACCGAGAACGACACGGTCCACCAGGGCATGTGACCCTCGCCGACGAAGTAGTCCTTCGCCGACTTCTGCCGTCCGGACAGGCGCAGGCCGATCCATGCGATGGCGACGAGGTAGACGGCGATCACCACGAGGTCGAGTTGACGCACGCTCACTCCTTACAACTGGCCGGTGGTGTCACCGGGGACGATGGGATCGGGTGGGCCGCCGGCCGGAGGGGGAGTCCGGCCCGAGCGGTGCGGCCCGGCCTCAGGGCGACGCCGCGAGGAGGTGGTTCCGGTCGGACCGGCCGGTCCGGCCGACGCGGACGACGAAGGGTTCGTGGGCGGCGCAGCCGCCGAGGGCCAGCCGCCGCGCCCCGTCCAGCGGGTCGCCGAGAGCCGGGCGGATGTCCAGCGGCGGCGTGGACCGCGCGAGCAGCGCGCGCAGGGGACCGGTGAGGGGTGCGCCGAGGTGGGTCAGGCCGCCGGTGAGGGCGACGGGCACCGGGCCGTCGCCGGCCACGGCGCGAGCGGCCGCGGCGACCGCCTCGGCCAGGTGGGCCGCGGCGTCGCGCAGGACGGCGGCGGCGACCGCGTCGCCGGAGGCCGCCGCGCCCGCGACCGAGGGGGCGAAGGAGGCCGCGGCCCGGGCCGGATTGCTCGTGCCGCCGACGGCCTGGGGCAGCCGGTCCAGAGGTCCGAACACGGCGGCCGCCGCGTCGGTCAGGGACGTCGCGGGGCCGCGGCCGTCCTGGGCGCGCAGCGCGGCGCTCAGGCCCGTGCGGCCGATCCACGCGCCGCTGCCCTCGTCGCCGAGCCAGGGACCCCAGCCGTCGACCCGGGCGAAGGTCCCGCCGTCGCCGAGGCCGATCGTGACGGCGCCGGTGCCCGCGGCGAGCACCACGCCGGTGGCTCCGCCGAGGGCGCCCGCGTGGGCGGTCACCGCGTCGCTGGTGACCGCGGCTTCGCCGACGGGCAGCTCCGCCAGGAGCAGCCCGGCCAGTTCACGGGCGGCCTCGGGGGCGGCGGCGGCTCCGGCCGCGCCCACGCAGATCCCGGCCGGACGCCGCTCGCCGAGGTGGGCCAGCAGCGGACGGGCCGCGCCGAGCACCGCGGACAGGGCCGCCGCGACACCGCCGGATTCGGCCAGTCCCGGTGCGCCGGGCGCCTCGCCCGCCGCCAGGGTCCGGCCGACCGGGCCGTCCCAGATCTGGGCACGGCAGCCGGTCTTGCCGAGGTCCACGGCCAGTACTGCCGACATCTCCCTGCCCTTCTCTTGCCGTTCGGGACCGCGGCCGGCGCGCCGTGACCTGTGACGGACGGCGTGCGGTGCAGTCGAGCGAGTATCGGAACAACCTCCTCCGGATGTCAATAAGTAACTTTGCATCGATCCGCACGTTACTTTTTGCCAACCGGTGGCCTGGAAGACTACGCTGACGCCCACCCATCCAGGAGGATCCATGGCCCGCCAGGTCTCACGTCGCACACCGGAGGAGTCGTCGCACGACCCCGCCGCGGTCGACGTCCTCAAGCGCATCCGCGGCGCGCTGCCCGACCTGGCACCCTCCGAGCGGCGCGTGGCCGACATCGTCCTGGCCGACCCGGCCCAGGCGGCGGGCCTGGCCATCAGCGCGCTGGCCGAGCGGGCCGCCACCTCGGCGGCGACGGTCCTGCGCTTCTGCCGGGCGGTGGGTCTGACCCACTACCCCCAACTGCGCCTGGCCCTGGCCGCGGCGGCGGCCCACGAGAACGCCCTCGGGGGTGACCGGCCCGCCCTGGGCACGGACATAAGCGCCGACGACCAGCTCGAGGACGTCGTCCGCAAGATCATCTACAACGAGGTCCGGGCGCTGGAGGAGTCCTGCGCCGGCATCGACATCGCCGAACTGGGCCGTGCGGTCGACGCCGTCGCCGGCGCCCGCAGGATCGACATCTTCGGCGTCGGCGCGAGCGCCTTCGTCGGCCAGGACCTCCAGCAGAAGCTGCACCGCATCGGCCTGATCGCCTTCATCTGGACCGACGTGCACGCGGCGCTGACCGCCGCCGCGCTGCTCGGCCCCGGCGACGTCGCCGTGGCGATCTCCCACTCCGGCGAGACCCCCGACGCCGTCGAGCCGCTGGAGGCGGCCCGCGAACTCGGCGCCACCACCGTGGCCCTCACCAACTTCCCGCGATCGAGTCTGGCCGACGGCGCCGACATCGTGCTGACCACCTGCGCCCGCGAGACGCCCTTCCGGTCCGGCGCGACGGTCAGCCGCATCGCCCAACTCGCGGTCGTCGACTGCCTGTTCGTCGGAGTGGCACAGCGCTCCTTCGACGTGACGGCCACAGCGCTCCAGCGGACCTACGGCGCCGTGCAACGACGCAAGCGCCCACCGGTCCGGCGCACCCCGTCGGGCGGCTGACCGCCGCCCGCGCCTGCACCACCCGGAAAGGAACGACGACGCCCCGTGGACACCAGCACGGCACGCAGCACGGCACTCAGCACGGACCTCAGCACGCTGGGCACCCTCGGCACCGAGACCCGCAACGAGCGCACCGCCCACCTCGACGGCATGCCGGTCGCGGACCTGCTCACCGCCATGAACGACGAGGACCAGACCGTGGCGCTCGCGGTGCGCCGGGCCCTGCCCCGGATCGCCGAAGCCGTCGCGGCCGCCGAGGCCGCGCTGCGGCGGGGCGGGCGGCTGATCTACCTCGGCGCGGGCACCAGCGGCCGGATCGGGCTTCTGGACGCCGTCGAGTGCCCGCCCACCTTCGGTACCGCGCCTGAGCAGGTCATGGGCCTGCTCGCGGGCGGCCCCGGCGCGTTCATCACCGCCGTCGAAGGAGCCGAGGACGACCCGGAACTGGCGGTGGCCGACCTCGAGGCGGCCGGACTGTCCTCCGCGGACGTGCTCGTCGGACTGGCCGCCAGCGGCCGCACGCCCTATGTGATCGGCGGCCTGCGCCACGCGCGCGCGACCGGCGCCGCCACGGTGTCCGTCGCCTGCAACGCGGACGCCGAGGTGAGCCGGCACGCCGACGTCGCCATCGAGGTCGTCACCGGCCCCGAAGTGCTCACCGGCTCCACCCGGCTGAAGGCCGGCACCGCCGAGAAACTCGTCTGCAACATGCTCTCCACGGCCACGATGGTCCGGCTGGGCAAGGTCTACGGGAACCTCATGGTCGACGTGCGGGCCACCAACGCCAAGCTCGTGGACCGGGCCCGGCGCATCGTCGTCCAGGCCACCGGCGCCGAACCGGACGACGCCGAGCGGGCCCTGGCGCAGGCCGGCGGTCACGCGAAGACCGCGATCGTGATGCTGCTGACCGGCATGACGTGCGACGAGGCCGCCGAGGCGTTGCGGCGCGGCGACGGCAGCATCCGGTCCGCGACCGGCACCGGCACCTTCACTGGCTGACCCTTCCTGGACGGCGTTCACGGCACGGGCCGCCCGGCCATCACGGCCGGGCGGCCCACTGCTCACTGGGGGAGGACTGCCACGACGTCGATCTCCACGAGGATGTCCATCAGGTCGGACCCGACGGTGGTGCGCACCGGGTACGGCTCGGTGAAGAACTCCCGGTAGACCGCGTCGTAGGCGCCGAAGTCGCGGCGCAGGTGCTGCAGATGGACCGTCACCTTGACCACGTCGTCCAGGGTCAGGCCCCGCGCGGCGAGCACCGCCCGGACGTTGCGCAGGACCTGCGCCGTCTGCTCCTCGACCGTCCCGGCCACCGCGCCGGTCGCCGGATCCTGCGGACCGAACCCGGACGTGAAGAGCAGCCCGCCCGCCAACACGCCCTGGCTGTACGCTCCCGCCGGACGCGGCGCCTCGCCGGTCCGTACCGCCTGCCTGCCGTGCCCGCTCATCGGGTCAGGTCTCCCTCGCGCTCGTTGACCGCGGCGAAGTGCCGCAGCTTGTCCTCGTCCACGGTCACGCCCAGGCCGGGCCCCTCCGGGACCCGGAGCCGCCCGCTCTCCAGGTGCAGCGGCTCGATGATGTCGTCGGCGTGCAGGTAGTACATGCTGTCGATGGCCCGTGAGAGCACCGGCGTACTGGCGACGACCGCGAGGTGCGCCGCGGTCGCGATGCCCAACTCGCCGCCGCTGTGCAGGTTCATGCCGAGCCCGAAGGTCTCGCAGTGCGCGGCGAGCGCCTTGGTGGCCGCGATGCCGCCCCATTTGTAGACGTCACCGTGGATGACGTCGACGGCGTTCAGCCGCATCGCGGGCGCGAACTCCTCGAACCGCACGACGCACATGTTGGTGCACAGCGGGATCCGGACCTTCGCCTTCACCTGGCTCATGCCCTCGATGCCGGAGCACGGGTCCTCCAGGTACTCCAGGTCCAGCTCCTCCAGGGCGATGCCCGCCCGCACCGAGTCCGGCACCGACCAGGCCGCGTTGGGGTCGACCCGCAGGTTCACCCCGGGAAGGGCCGCGCGCAGGGCCCGCAGGATGGCCACATCCCCCTGGACGTCCTTGGTGCCCTTGAGCTTGACGGCCTCGAAGCCGCCCTCGTCGACCACCCGCACGGCGTGCTCGGCCAGGGCCGCGGCCAGCGCCGGGCCGCTCGCCCCGGGGGCGTCGGCGCGTGTGACGAGGGCCGTGATCGGCACCTCGTCGCGGACCCGGCCGCCCAGCAGGTCCGTCACCGGCTGCCCGGTCGCCTTGCCCATCGCGTCCCAGCACGCCACGTCGATCGCGGCGAGCGCCGCGTACCCGAGGTAGCCGTGGAAGAACGGCACCATGTGATGCCTTCGATGGAAGCGTTCGAGCGCGAACGGACTGGTGCCGACGAGATCCTCGGCCAGCGTCCGGACGATCGCCGCGACCGGGCGTCCCCACATGGTCTCGCCCCACCCCTCGACGCCGCTGTCGGTCCTGATGCGCACCACCGTGCGGGTCTCTCCGGTCTTCGTCTCGAAAGAGCTGGTGAACGGGTTGACCAGCGGCAGGTTGACGACCCACACGTCGACATCGACGATCTTCATGCTTCTTCTCTCCAACTCGGTGGTGCCGGGCCCGGTCGTGCCGGATCCGGCGGTTGCGGGTGCGGCGGTTGCGGTTGCGGCGGGGACCGCGGCCCGGCTCAGCGGGTGGCCGCGTCGAACGCCCGGATCGCGCGGGCCAGTCCGGCGGCCCGTGCGTCCAGCAGCCGCCGGCCGCGCTCCGCGTCGGCCGACGACGCGTCGTCGGTCGACCCGCCGACCCTGGCCCACTCCCCGTGGCGCTCCACGGTCAGGCCCGGATACGGCGGGTTGTCGAACAGCGGCGGCGGCTCCACCGGTCCGCGGGCCGGAACCGGGGTGCGGACGAGGTCCGGGCGGGCCGCCAGCATCAGCGACGTCTCGAACCAGCCGGCGTGCCCGGGCGTGACGTCGGGCCGTTCCCCGTCGCCCTCCCCGGCCGTGACCGTCCAGTACGAGCAGGCGGCGACGGTGACGTCGGAGCGCAGCGCGAACCGCTTGACGGCCAGCCGCATCATCTCGTCGTTCCCGCCGTGCCCGTTGACCACCATGATCCGGCGGTAACCGGACGTGGCGAGCGAGTCCAGGACGTCGTCGAGCACCGCCCCCAGGGTGGCCGCGCTCAGCGACACCGCTGCGGCGAACAGGTGGTGCGGGCTGTGGCCGAAGGGCAGCGCGGGCAGCCGCACCAGCTCGGCGACGTCGCCCTCCCGCCCGAGCAGGGCCGTGGCCCGGTCGAGCACCTCCTCGGCGAGCAGGGTGTCGGTGCCCATGGGCAGATGGGCGGCGTGCTGTTCCTGGGAGCCGATGGGGAGCAGGGCGATCCCCCGCTCCCCGGCCGCGCGCACCTCCCGCCAGGTGGCCTCGGACAGTTTCCGGTGGATCACAGCGCTACCTTCCTCAATCCCGGTCGTGGCAGAGTCGGGCCATGACCGACGAACGTTTCCCCCTGCGCCTGGTGCCCGACCCCGAGCCGGAACCGGTCGCGCCGCGCGCTCCGCGCAGGCTGGGGGCGGTCGAACTGGTGCCGGGCCGCATCAGGGCCGCGGTGCTGGACATGTCCGGCAGAGTCCTGGAGCGGACCGAGACCGGCTACGACGCGGCGACCGCCGTGCCCGCCGACCTCGACGCCGCGCTCGCCCGTGCCGCCGGCGTGTTCGCCGGCGGCGCCCCGCAGGGCATCGGCGTCGCGGCGGCCGGTCTGGTGGACCCCGACGCGGGTCTGATCACCGAGGTCAACGACGTGCCGGCGCTGCGGGGCTACCCGGTGGCGGAGCGGCTGCGGGCGCTGACCGGAGTGCCGGTCAGGGTGGAGCACCACGCCCGGCTCCAGGTACTCGGCGACCGGTGGTTCGGTCCCGGCCGCGGCCGCCGCACCTTCGCGTCGGTCTCGACCGGCGAGGTGCTCGGCGTGGGCATCCTCTACGCCGGTCAGGTGCTCGCCCCGCCCGGCGGCCGCAGCGGCGCCCACATGACCGTCTCGGCCAGCGGGGAGCGCTGCACCTGCGGCAGCCGGGGATGCTGGAAGACCGTCGCCACCACCCGCTGGCTGCGGGCCCGGGCGCGGGCCGCGGGACTCGGGGACGCGATATCCCTCGGTGCGCTGGTGGAGCGCGAGGACGCGGCGGCCGGGCAGGTGCTCGCCGAGTACGCCGAGAACGTCGCCCTGGGACTGGTGAACATCCAGCAGCTCTTCGCGCCCGGCCTGTTCGTGCTGCACGGCGAGGCGCGCGAGGGCGGCGAGCGGTTCCGCGGGCTGATCGAGGAGCGGCTGCGCTCCGACGTCGTCTGGGACGGCGCCGAGCAGCCGCGGGTCCTGGTCAGCACGGCGGCCGTGGACGACGTGGCGCTGCTCGGCGGGGCCGGGATGGTGCTCTCGCAGGTGTAGCGGACGTGGGCCGGCTTGCCGGTCCGGTCCGTCCCGGTACCCGCTCATCGCGCGTCCCCGGAGTCCGCCGGACCGGCGGTTCCGGCGGCCCCCCCCATGTTCCCC
>NZ_JAINZZ010000112.1 GCF_019890725.1 Actinacidiphila acidipaludis | reverse complement strand
CAGGGCCGCGTGCTCGCCGTGACCACAGCGCAGACCGAGCGGTTCCGCGCGGACGGCCTCCCGCTGATGATCACCGAGTTCGGCGGCCTGTCGCTGCGCGCCGACGACGGCGACTTCTCCTACACCCGCACCAGCTCCGACACCCAGTTCGCGGCGCTGCTCGGCGACCTGTTCGGCGCGCTGCGATCGAGCCCCCTGGTGGCCGGCTTCTGCTACACCCAGTTCAAGGACACCGCGCAGGAGACGAACGGCCTGCTCTTCGCCGACGGCACGCCGAAGCTGCCCCTGGACACCATCCGCCGCATCGTCACCGGGAAGAAGGAGGAGGAGGGGGAGCCGGCCGGGACCTGAACCGGGCCGTCGCCGAGGCGCGGCCCCCGCCGGGTCGGGCCGTCCGGGTGAGATCGGCGGCGGCAGGAGTCGCGGCGGCGCGGCGGTGGGACGCATCTGCTCCGCGACCACAGTCCTGCTGACGGGAGCTCAGCGCCATGTCCCGCTTGACCGCGTCTCTGACCGCGTCTCTGACCGCGACCACCGCCGTGGCGGCCGCCGCGATCCTGCCCCTGCTCGGCTCGCCGCCGCCCGCGGGGGCCACCGCCTACGCCCTCCAGCAGGTCACCGCCGGCGACCTCGGACCGTCCGGCTCCTGGCTGCGGCTGCAGGACACCCCGGCGACCGCCGGCCTCCCGGCCGGCGTCCAGCAGGTCGTGCCCTTCGCCGACCCGGCCCATTTCGACGGCAGCCTGCACCTCGCGGTGACGGCAGGCAAAGGGGCAGCCCGCCAGGCCCAGGCCGTGCACCCCTTCAACCGCAAGGTGCCGCTGAGCGGCATCGCCTCGCTGGCGCCGTCCTACGACCTGTACGTCAGAAGCTGGACGTCGACTGCGTCGGCCGTCCGCTACGGCGCGAGCCTGCAACTGCTTTCGGTGTGCCGGGGCGCGGCGAGCACGCTCAGCTTCCAGCCGCAGCTCGCGGTGGACGCCCAGGGCCGTACCGGCGCGATCGCGGACACCTGGCGGCACTTCGTCGCGGGACCCGCCTCGCTCTGGGTCACCTCCCGCCCGGTCGGCTCGTTCGCGGCGGGAACGAGTCATCCGCTGAGCGCCTACGCCTCCGCCTGCGACGCCCCGGGCGACGGAGCGACCGCGGTCGCCGCGAACGTCGGCGGACCGCGGGACGCGAAGGCCGGCCTGGACACCTACGTCGACAACATCGCCGTCAACGGCACCGTCTACGAGTTCACCGCCGCCCACCCGGCCGGACAGGCGCGCATCACGATGTCCGCCGGGTCCGGTTCCGCCCGCCCGGCCGGGCTGCTCAGCGGCTCGGTCACCTTCAGCAGCCCGAGCGGCGGCCCCGAGTACACCTCGGTCGGCACCCGGCTGGTGTTCTCCCGTCCCGGCGGGCTGGCGCCGGACGATCTCACCGTGACGGCGGGAGGCAGCCCGGTGACGCTGACGTCCGCGCCCGGCGGGACGCTCGCCGCCGTCGTCACTCCCGGGGCGACCGTCGACCTGGGACCGGGCGGCGCGTACCGGACGGCGGTCACCGTCAGCGACAGGACCCCGGGCAAGGGGGCCCTGTCACTGACCGCGCATCTGCTGGCGCAGGGCTACCAGCCCTTGCAGGACACGGGTGTTCATGCCGAGGTGCCGCTGGCCCGATGAGGCGCTCCGTGCGGCGCGTCATTTCCGCAAGCCGCGTTGACACCTGCCGAATCCTGCGTGAACATGACATGCATCGCTCAGGATCTTGCAGCACTGCTCAGCGACTCATCACTGTCTCTGTGGGAGAAGACGCGTGCACGCACGATGGAGCATTCCTCGCGGCACTCTGCTCGCCGCCACACTGCTTGCCGTGACGGGGACGTTCCTGTCCCCGGTCACCTCGTCTCCGGCCGCCGCCCAGCAACCCGCCGCCGGACCCAGCGTCAGCAAGGCGGCCGGCGCCGTCGTCCTGGCGCAGCCGGCCGGCACGGACACCCCCGGCTACCGGCTGGAGGTCGCGACCGGCGAACTCGCCCTCACCACCAAGCGGTCGGGCCGGACGGTACTCGGCACCGCCGGCGGCGACACCGGCGCGCTGCGCTTCCACGCCGGCGGTCAGTGGCAGCACGCCACCGACGTCACCGACTGGAACTGGCACGACGGTGTGCTCACCCTCACCGCCGCCACCACCCTCCCGGGCGCCACCGTGACCGCCCGGATCACGCCGCAGGCCGACCGCTACCAGCTCGACTGGGACGTCACCGGCGGCGGCGCCGACCAGCTCGGCCTCGCCTACGACCTGGCCTCGGCCGGCCACTGGTACGGCCACGGCGAGACCGCGACGCCCAACGGAGGCCCCGGCACCGACGAACCGTGGCCGCTGGAGAGCGGCCAGGTCGTCCACAGCGGGTTCGGACCGGCGTCCTACAACATGATCGACCCCTTCTGGTACACCTCCAGCTCCACCGGCCTGCGGGTCGACACCGGCGACTCCATGGACGTGTCGATCAACGGCGGCAAGGACGGCCTCGGGCGGTTCACCGTCGACGCGCCCTCCACCTACAAGGCCACCGTCTTCGTGGAGTCCACCCCGCTCGCCGTCTACCGCGACTACATCGGCATCGTCGGCAAGCCCGCCAAGAGCGACGCCACGTACGAGCAGTACGCGAAGCCGCTGTGGAACTCGTGGGCGCAGTTCTACACCAAGGTCACGCAGCAGAAGCTGCTCGACTACGCCACCGAACTCCACGACAACGGACTCGACGGGCACACCATCCAGCTCGACGACCGCTGGGAGTCCGAGTACGGCAACCTGACGTTCAACCCGGCCACCTTCCCCGACCCCAAGGGCCTGTCGGACCGCCTGCACGCCATGGGCGACGACTTCGGGCTGTGGGTGACCCTCTGGATCAACCTGGACTCCGTCAACTACCAGTACGCCGTCGACCACGGCTACCTGCTGAAGTCCGCCGCCGACCCGTCCAAGCCCTGCACGGTCTCCTGGTGGAACGGCACCGCAGGGATCGTCGACCTCGCCAACCCGGACGCCCAGGCCTGGTACGTCGGCAACCTCAAGAAGCTGATGAGCGCCTACGGCATCGACGGGTTCAAGTTCGACACCCGGTTCTTCGACGAGCACTGCACCCCCGACGCCGGGTACGCGCCGTCCGACTACCAGCGCCTCGGCGCCGAGCTGACCGACCAGTTCGACCAGCAGGGCGTGGGTGTGCGCGTGCACTGGACCAGCAACGCCCACCAGGCCGGCTTCGTGACCCGGCAGGTCGACAAGGGCACCGGCTGGAACTCCCTGCAGGCGTCCGTCACACAGAACCTGGCGATCTCCACCATCGGCTACCCGTTCGTGGAGACCGACATGATCGGCGGCTCGAGCGGCCAGCCGCCCGCGACCAAGGAGGTCCTGGTCCGGTGGGCGCAGGCGGCGTCGCTGATGCCGCTGATGTACGCCTCCACCTCGCCGGTGGAGACCAACGACAACACGACCGGCAAGCAGGTCACCTACGACCAGCAGACGATCGACCTGTACCGGGCCGCGATCCAGCAGCACGAGCGGCTCGCCCCGTACATCTGGGAACAGGTGCAGCACACCCTGGCCAACGGTGACCCGATCATGCGCCCGCTGTTCTTCGACTTCCCGCAGGACCAGGCGGCGTACACGATCACCGACGAGTGGATGCTCGGACCGGCCGTCCTCGCGGCGCCCGACCTCGGCACCGGCACCACGCGAAGCGTCCACCTGCCCGCGGGCACCTGGTACGACGTCAGCCGCCACCGGGCGGTCCACGGCCCGGCGACCCTGACCGGCTACCAGGCCCCGCTCGGCGTCACCCCGGTCTTCGTCAAGCTCGGCGCACCGGGCGCGGACAAGGCCCTGAAGGCCCTCCGCTGACGGGCAGGTGAAGCAGAAAGCACGCGTGCGGGCCGGTCGCGAACGACCGCCCCGCACGTCTGCCCACCGTCACATGCCGTCACACGCGCCCCAGTAGCGTCAGGACTCCCGTTCCGCTACGGTGGTCGCCCACGGCAGCGGACGGAGGGAGAGAGGCCTTTGGCCGGGCCGGAACCGCAGCCGCAGACGCCGGATCCCTCGCTGCTCACGCTGCTGGGACTCGACGCCGAGCAGGACGCCGTCTACCGGCGGCTCGTCGACCACCCCGACTGCGATCCCGCCGCCCTCACGTCCTCATCAGATGCCGGCGAGGACGAGATCCGGCGCCACCTCGACGCACTCGTCGGCCGCGGACTGGCCGGCGTGGACCGGGACGAGGCGGGGGAGCGGTACCACGCATCTCCGCCGATCCTCGCGCTCGGACCCCTGCTGGAAGCTCGCAGGGCCGCCCTGTACCAGGTCGAGCAGCAGCTCGCCGACCTCGCCGAACGCCATCGCACCGCCCGGTCCCGCAGTTCCGCGGCTCCGGTCGAGGTGCTGACCGGAACCGATGCGATCCGCCGCCGGCTCGCCGCGGTCGAACGGGAGGCCCGGTACGAACTGCGTGCCATGGTCCCGGCGATGCCCGCCGGCACCGTGAGCGCCACCGGCGACTACCTCGACGACGCCGAACGTGACGCCGTCCGGCGCGGCGTGAGGGTGCGAACGGTCGTCCAACGGAGCTGGCTGGAGGACGGCGCCACCGCCCGTCTGCTGGCCGAGAGCGCCGCACGCGGCCGGCGGATCTCCGTCGTCGACGACGTCCCCACCCACCTCGTGATCGCCGACCGCGATCTGGCCCTGCTCTCGCTGGATCCCGGGCGTGACGCATCCGGGGAGCCGGCGGCGCTCGTCGTGCACCGCGGAGGCCTGCTCACCGCCCTCATCACGTTGTTCGAGCTCTGCTTCGAGCAGGGCTGGCGGCTGCGTCCGCCCGGCCGGGGGCAACGGGACGCCGAAGGCGAGCCCGCCGCGGAGCGGCTCGACGCGGTCGACCGGAAGATCGTCGCGCTGCTGCACGTCGGCCTCACCGACGCCGCCATCGCCCGCCAGCTCGGCATGGGTCACCGGACCGTCCAGCGGCGACTGCAGCGCCTGATGGAGTCCGTGGGCGCCGCCACCCGCTTCCAACTCGGCTGGCACGCCGCGGTGTCGGGATGGCTGGACCGGACGGCTCCGGCGGGGCCTTGAGTCCCGGAACCGGCCGGGGCGCGCGCTGAGTCAAAGCTGACCGGCGCCCATGCGGTGCGCCGCCAGGCACTGCGGCAGCCTGCGCGGTCAGCATCCCGCCCGGGGCGCCGGATACCAAGATTTTGCGATCCCACGGGGATTGCGTGAACCGCTCCCACCTGCGCGGTGTCCGCAATGTCCGCCTGCCGGACAGCCGGTCACCACTTGTTCACCACCTCGCCCTTCACAGCGTTCTACGCGCGTGGTGTCATGCACACGCCCGCCACAACTGCTCGGTCGGTCTTCCTGCTCGCTCCCTCCCCGGACGGCCTCGTTCCTCGGCCGGCCACGGCGGGAGCCCGGGCGTCAGCCCTCCGACGTGGCCGTCAACTGACGAGGAGTCACGCATGCTGTCGAAGGTCCTCGGTCGTGCCGGTGTCGCCGTGGCGGCCGCCGCCGCGGTCATCGCCACCGCCGTCCCCGCGAACGCCGCCAGTTACACGGCGTTCGCGTTCTCGCAGAGCGGCAGCCAGCCCACCATCTACAGCTTCATCAACTCGGCCACCACCTCCCTCGACATGACGATGTACGAGCTGGAGGACACCACCGCGGTCAACGACCTGATAGCCCTGAAGAACAAGGGCGTCACGGTCAGGGTCGTCCTGGACCGCGCGCACCAGACCGCGAACAACACGGCCTACAAGGCCCTGACGGGTGCCGGCGTGGGCGTCGTCTGGTCGCCGTCGGCGTTCGTGTACACCCACCAGAAGACCATCACCGTGGACGCCACCGAGTCCCTGATCCTCACGGGCAACCTGACCTCGCAGTACTACACGACCAGCCGGGACTACGGGGTGTTCGACGACGACACCCGCGACGTCGCCTCCATCGAGAAGGTCTTCAACGCCGACTACGCGGGAAGTTCGATCACCCCGACCGACGGCGACCACCTCCTCTGGTCGCCCACCGACTCCCGCAACCGGCTGCTGTCCATCGTGAACAGCGCCACCACCAAGCTCGACGTGGAGGAACTGGAACTCAGCGACAGCACGGTGGTCAACGCCATCGTCGCCCGGGCCAAGGCGGGCGTGGCCGTGCGCGTGGTCCTGGAGACGCCCTCCGACTACGCCAGCGAGGTCTCGGCGATCAAGGCCGCCGGCGGCAAGGTGGTGGGCTACTCCGACCCCAACGGCTTCTACATCCACGCCAAGGCGATGGTCGCCGACTACGGCCTGACCACCCAGGAGGTCGAGGCGGGCTCGATGAACATCAGCAGCAACTCGCTGAGCAGCAACCGGGAGCTGGGCCTGATCCTCACCGGCACCGGCGTCGCCCAGTCCGTGGCGAGCACCGTCGAGACCACGTTCAACAGCGACTTCGCGGGCGGCACACCGGCCTGACGGGGCCCGTGGACCAGCAGCAGGCGCCTTGGAGCCGCCTCCGGCCCGCGTGCCGTCCCACCGCGGGCCGGGGGTGCTCCGGCACCCTCGCCGGACACACGATCCGGTCCCTTCTGGCATGATCTCCGGCCATGGACCGGCACCGCGACTTCGACGCCCTGCTGTGCGACATCGACGGCGTCATCCGCTACTTCGACCACCGCGCACTCCACCGCGACGAGCAGGCCGCCGGGCTCGAACCCGGCACCACCCTGCGCGTCGCCTTCGAGCCTGAACGTCAAGTGCCCCTGCTGCTGGGCCGGTTGACTCGCAGCGAGTGGACCGCGTCCATCGCCGCCGGTCTCACCGCTCTGGTCCCCGCCGCGACGGCCGCCTCCCTCGCCGAGACCTTCGTCCAAGCGCCCGCCTGGACCGACCAGGTCGTCCTGGACCTCATCGCGCGGGTTCGCCGGGTCCTCCCCGTCGCGCTGGTCACCAACGCCACCGTCTGGCTGGACGACGACCTCGCCCTGCTCGGACTCGCCGACGTGGCCGACCACATCGTCAACAGCTCACGCGTGGGCGTCGCCAAACCCGACCCCGCCATCTACGCGATCGCCGCCGAGCGCGCCGGCGTTCCGATGCAGCGGTGCCTGTTCGTGGACGACAACCTGGCCAACGCGGAAGGGGCCAGGGCGGCCGGCATGACCGCCCTGCACTACCGCGAGGCGGCCGACCTCCAGCGCGTCCTGGCGCCGCTGCTCGGCGGCCCGGACGGCGACCCTGACGCCGGGCCGGCCCTGCGTCCTGTCGTCACGCCGGGTACAGCACCGGGTTGAGCGGTGACTCGGGCGTCGCGCCGACGGCCGTGCCGGGCATCCAGGTACGGAGGTCGGCGCGCTGGAAGTCGTTCGTGGGCTCGCTCACGGTGATGCGGGCGTCCATGTAGATGACCGTCATCACGCGGCGCGGCTCCCCGGAGTGGTTCGGCGCGGCACGGTGGAACGTCCAGCCGCCGTGGAAACTCGCGTCCCCGAGCCCGTACGGCTCCTCCACCAGCGGGAAGTCCCGTTCGGCCAGGGCCTTCTGCAGCTCCCGCTCGGACGCGTCACTGATCGGCAGGTCCCGGCCGTGTTCGAAGCGGTGGCTGCCCGCGGCGAAGGCCAGCGGTCCCATCGCGGCGGGGGTCTCCTGGAGCGGCAGCCACACCGTCACCGTCCGGTCCGTGGACAGCGGCCAGTAGTACTGGTCGGCATGCCAGGGAGTGATGCCGCCGCCGGGCTCCTTGTACAGCGCCTGGTCGTGGTAGAGCCGCACCGACGGCACACCGAGGAGCGCTGCCGCGATCCCCGCCAGCCGTTCGGCGAAGACCAGCTCCCGCACCTTCTCGCTGTGCTGCCACAGATTGGTGACCTGCAGGAACGCCTTGCCGTAGGTGTCGCGTTCGGCCAGCGGCAGATGCTGGGTGTTGAGGTCGATGACCTTCGCGGTGACCTCGGGCTCGTAGGCGGCGACCGTGGCGGGGTCCACGACCCCGGTCAGATGGACGAAGCCGTGGTCGCCGAAGTGCCGCAGCGCGGCCGGATCCAGGGCGTACGGGGTGCGGAGGTCATCCGGTGCGGTCGGCATGGCCCCAGGGTCGGGCCGCAGCGGCGAGGGCGTCCAGAGGCGTGAACCCGGGATCGGGCGCGGTCCGACAGGTGATCCGGACGATGGCGGCTCATCAGCGGTTGACGCGGGACCGCCACTCCAGGAACGGCACGAGCGGCGAGCGGTCGTCCAGGTAGCGCCAGGGCATCTCGGTGGCCCGGTCGCCGATCGCCCGGAACAGCGGGCGGGCGGCGACCTCGTCACCGGCCAGGGCGAAGGCCATCGCGAAGGTGTTGAAGGTCAGCGGCCAGTCCCGCTCCCGCACGAACGACTGCTGCCGCACCGAGCGGTCCGCGGCCTCGTGCAGCGCGCCCAGCACCTGGCCGCTGCGCATGTACACCGATTCCGGATCTCCGCCGCGGTCCAGCCACTCCTCCAGAAAGGCCGCGGCGACGAGTTCACCCAGCGGGCTGCCCGCGGGAGCCGCGAGCATCGACCGCCGCGCGAAGCCGTGCATCTCCTCGCGCGATCCGCCCCAGGCCGGGGTCAGCTGCAGCAGACGCTCGCGGTGGGCCGCGAGATGCCCGGGCGCGTGGCGGCAGGCGGCCGTGAACCGCTGCTCCTCGACGTCCGCGCCGGCTCGGTTCGCGCCGGCCCGCAGTCCCCGGGCGGTGATCTGCAGGAAGTACCAGGGTGCGGCCAGGTCCGGCGCGCTCTCCGCGGCCGCGAGCAGCTGCTCCTGCGCGGTCTCCAGCCGGCCGCGGAACAGCGCCCACTGCTCGTCGGACACGTACCGGGCCGCGAGCCCGCTCCTGGCGTGCCAGGCCCACCCGACGTGCCGGGCGCCGGAGACCAGCAGCGGAAGGGGCTCGTCCGGCTCGGCGGCGATCACCTCGCCGATCCACCGCTCCAGCCCGGCGACGGAGCGCAGCCCCTCCACCAGGAAGGTGAGGTCCTCGGGGTCCTGGGCACCGCTCAGTGCGGTCCGGATCTCCGGCCACCGCCGAGCCCCCTCGCGGGCCGCCGCCCGCAGTGCCGCGAGCCGCTCGTCACCGAAGGAGGGGTCGATGCCGACCGACGGCCGGCGCCGGAACAGGAACCCC
>NZ_JAINZZ010000111.1 GCF_019890725.1 Actinacidiphila acidipaludis | reverse complement strand
GGGCCGCGCAGCCGGCAGCCTTCGCCCCGACGTCACCGCCGAGGACATCGCCGCCGCACTCATCGGCATCTTCACCGTGTTCCCCCCGCCCGCCCACCAGGCCAGAGCCGGCCGCCTGCTCGACCTGCTGATGGACGGCCTGCGGCCGCCGGGGGCCCGGCCGGGCCCCCGCGAACCGCGGGAGACCGCCTGACAGGAACTGCCGGGCCCGGGCCCGGGCCCGCGAGGTGCGCGCCGGAACGGCGGACCTCGCGGGCGCGGGCGGTGGGGTGTGCCGGCCGGGGCGTGCCGGGGAAGGTGGCGCCGCCGCCCGAAGGGCGCGGCCGCGCGGGGTGCTTGCCGGACACGCCCCGGTCCGTAGGTCAGTAGGAGAACCGCTCCAGTCCGGTGCCCCAGCCGTTCACGACCCACCCGGTGCGGGTGTGCGGGTCCAGGAACAGCCCCTGCCGTCCGGTGAAGTCGAAATTGGAGCCGGCGACGGTGGAGTCGACGAGGTTGGCGACCGCGTGGCGGGCCAGCACGGTGCCGGTCGCCGGGTCGAGCACGGTGATCTCGCTCATGGCGTTGTTGTCGGTCTCGACTGCGTTCTCGTAGAGGCTCGCCTCCACGGCGAGGTGACGGGTGGTGTCCAGCGCGGGCCAGACCGGGCCGCGGGTGCCGGTGTCGGCCGTGTGGGCGGTGGTCAGCGTCTTCTGGTCAGCGGTCAGCCAGGTGCCGGTGGGGAAGTCGCCGCCCTCGGGGTCGGGCTGGGCGGCGCCCACGGCCGCGTAGAGCCTGTCGCCCTTGCCGTCGGGCAGCAGCGCCGACACGCACGACGGCATCGAGGTGACGTCCGTGACGGTGCCGGTGGTGAAGTCCGCGCGGACCGCGCCGTAGGGAACGCGGCCGGACAGGCACGGGCCCATGGTGCCGGCGGTGGCGACGAACACCTGGCCGGTGGAGGCGTCCACCGAGACGCTGTTGTAGGAGCGGTAGAGGTTGTGCGGGTTCAGCGCCAGCGGCGTGCCCACCACTCCGGTGGTCATGTCGACCGGCCAGACCCGGCTGAGGCCGCTGTCGGGCTCGTAGGTGGTGACCAGGCCGCGGTGGCGGGCGGCGTCCACCGTGCCGCCCTCCAGGTAGCCGCTGCCGGTGATCAGGTCGGAGAGCGCGGTGACCTTCACCGGAGCCCCGGTGGCGGGGTTCTCCACGTCGATCTCGGCGGTGGAGCCGGCGAACGGGGTGTGGATGATCAGGGCGTGGCCGGTGGCCGGGTCGGTGCCGAGCACCTCCTGCATGGTCTGCCCGTCGGTGGACTCGGCGACGGAATCGCCCGCGGTGCCGGTGGCCAGGTCGTAGCCGGTGGTGGCCGAGCGGTCCAGGTGGTACAGCTGGCTGCCGCCGGTGTAGGTGAAGGCGTCGGTCGAGATCAGCGCCGTGCTTCCGGAGACGGTGAAGCCCTCGATGGTCCCGGTCAACTGGTCGCCGTCGCGGTACTGCAGGAACGACGTCGGGGAGGCCTGGCCGATCGGTGAGCCGTGCCGGGTGGCGAGCACCCGCACCGGGTACTGCAGCCCGGTGGGGAGTTTGAGGGCGGCGAGGTCGAGCACGGTGCGGCCCTTCACCGAGGGGAGCTTGACGGTGAGCGTGGAGGCGTGGTTGAAGCCGTCGTCATCGCGGCGGCTGCCGTTCTGGTTGGTGGCGGTGTTCAGCGAGCCGTAGAGCGTCGGCCCGGGTGACATCACCTCGAACTCGGCGCCGTCCGCGCCGGACACGCCGCTTGCGTCCCAACTCACCGTCGTCTTCGGGGTGCTGCGGGCGGTGTCAGCGGCGTGCGCGGCGGTGTAGCCGGCGGTGGTCAGCAGCGGGGCGGTCGGCCGTTGGTCGGCGGCAGGGCCGATCCGCAGGGCGCGGAAGTCGCCGTAGACCGGCAGCACTCCGGCCAGGAGGGCCTGCTGGACACCGACGCCGTAGAGTCCGGCACCGCCCGCGGTGAAGGCGGAAGCGGGGATCGTCACGGTGCCCTTGGCCGCGGTGAGCGGTGCGGACCACTGGACGTTGAAGTCGTCCACCGCCGCGCTCGGGGTGTAGTGGCCGACGGACGAGAGCACCAGGCGGGGGTGGTCCACGCCGCGTACGCCGGTCAGGTCGTAGGAGACGGTTACCGGCCGGCCGAGTGGAGTGGTGCCGGGGGCGGCGGGGGCGAGCGCCTGGGCGTAGGTGCCGTCGTCGGCGAGGAAGGTCAGCTTCTGCGAGAGCTGCCCGACGACGTTGCCGGCGCGCAGCGCCTGGAAGGTGACGGGCACGCTGCGGGCGGTGCCGGAAGCGAGCGGAAGTCCGGCCGCGCTCAGGATCTGCGTGGGCGTCAGACGCAGGCTCGGCTGCCGGGTGGTGAAGGAGGCGCCGGCGATCTGGACCCGGTAGGTCAGGCCGCCCCGGTCGCCGGTCATGTCGAGGCCGAGGGTGATCGGCGAGACGGCGTTCTGGCCGGAGGGAGTGCCGTTGCCGTCGGCGGGCCCGGACAGGTCGATCGCCGCCGGGTCGGTTGACTCGAAGAAGGCGGTGGCGGAGCCGGTGGGCAGCAGCTGCCGCTGGGCGACGGAGAGCCGGACGGGCTTGGGCGCGATGCGGTAGCGCTTGGCGAGGACCTTCTCCACGGCGGCGGTGACGTCGAGCTGGGTGCCCATGGTCAGCGGCTGGTCGGCCTGCGGCGGCTGGGCGATCCGGCTGCCGGTGGACACCAGCAGGTCGCGGACCTGGCCCGGGGTCAGGCGCTGGTGGGTGGCCTCGGCGGCTTGGAGCACGTCGGCGACGGCGGCGGCGATCTCGGGGGCCGAGGCTGAGGTCCCGCCGTTGAGCACGACCTCGACGTCCTGCGCGGCGCACGGGTTCGAGGTGCACACATGCATCAGGGACGGCAGGTCGTCGCCGGGGGCGGCGAGGTTCACGCGGGTGCCGAAGCCGGAGGAGTAGGCGGCCGAGCCGTTGTAGCGGGTTGTCGGGTAGACGCGCTGCTTGGTGTCGGCGGAGCTCAGCGTGTCGTCGGTGGTGGTGGCGCCGGCCGCGATGACGCCGCTGTCGACCACCTTCGAGGGCGTGGTGGTGGGCTCCACGTCGTCGATGTCGGTCTGGGCGCTTGCCCTGGTGGTGGTGTCGGTGGGGGTGCTGCCGCCGTCGGGGCCGACGGAGACGGGCAGGGCGAGCCGGGTGCCGTCGTTGGAGGAGACGACCACGGCGATCCCGGACTTCACGATGGAGGTCACGGTGGCCCGGATCGTCGGGTCGTCCTCCAGGTAGCGGCCGGGGAAGCCGATCTCCTCGTCGGTGCCGAAGCCGAGGCTGGCGGTGATGACGTTCGGCCGGGGCTTTTGGTTCGCGGCGGCCTTCAGCGCCGCGGCGATGCCTTCGTAGCTGGCCTCCTGCGGCACCACCAGGCGGTACTGGGCGCCCGGGGCGATGCCGAGCAGGTCGGTGGCGCCGGAGCCGGTGGCACCGGGGCGCTGCCGGTCGTGCGGGAGCGGGGCCATCATCGAGAAGTCCAGGAGCACCTCGCCGAGGTTGGGGTCCTGCCCCTCGGTCGAGCCGAGCGGGTCGAGCCGGGCGTTGTTGTCCGCCGTGTAGGTCGGGATGAGCGGCATCGACGGCTCGTCGAGATAGCGCCGGCCGTTCTCGACGACGGTGGTGGGGCCGTAGGCGCGTACGTAGTCGTCACCGTTGTCGGCCATCGACTGGTCGGTGAGGTCACCGACGGAGACGTTGGTGACGATCTGTCCCGCGCCGGGCAGCGCGTGCAGGTAGGCGGCCGCGTCCGCGAAGGCGCCGGCGGCGTCCACGCCCTGGGCGTTGAGGTAGGACTGGAAGGACGTGCTCAGGCCGTCGTTGGCGGGCAGGCCGGGGGCCGCGCCGGGCCCGGGCGCGGTGCGCGCGTCCTGCCGCAGCGCGGCCTTCGCGGCGGTGGGCAGCTTCACCGGGCCGGTGTTCATCGGCTGCACCGGTGCCTGCTGGGCGGCGGCGCCCTGCTGCGCGCCGAGGGTGTACGAGGCCGCGCGGCTTTGCCGGGCGCGGGCGGTCATCGCGGTGGTGGAGGGGGTGATCGTGGCCCCCAGTCCGGTGCGGCCGGCCGAGTGCGGCACCGGGAAGGCGCGGGTGCGGCCCTGCGGGTCGGTGAGGGTGCCGGTGCCGTCGTCGGACCAGACCACCTTCGAGCCGTCGGCGAGGGTGAGGCGGTGCGTCGCGGGCGCGGCAGGTGCCAGGCCGTGGGCGGGCGCGGCGGCGACCGGGCCGGCCGCCACCAGGGGGACCAGCAGGGCCAGCGCGGCGGCTGCCCTTCTTCCATGTCGGTACATCAACATGCTCCTTGCACGAGAGGACTTCGGGCGGCGCGGTGCGGGTCCTTCTGCGTGGGGGGAGCTCCTGCCGGTCCCTGCCGCCGCGAACGCCGGAGGGGTCGGGGGCGGCGCGGCGGTGTACCGGGGTGTGCGGCGGAAGGTTGCTGATCACCTTGCGGCGGGTGTGCCGGCTGGGACAAGGAAATGCCGGTGCGGCTGAGCGCAGTTGCGCTTTGGCGCGACGCACGAGCGGTGCGCCGGGCGGCGGTTGGCCAGGGGATGCCCGGGGTGGGGTGGCTTTGCGGACCCGGTCGCGGCGCCGTGGGAACGCTCCCCCGCCCAACCGGCGTGCGTGGGGCCGGGGTTAGGATCACTGCGATTCCACCGGTGAACGACAGCAGGGGCCGCCCGATGGCCGCGGAGCCGCAGATCCCGCAGGTCCCCTGGAACGGGCTGGGGCTGCCGCCGCTGGCGGGGCGGATCCTGGAGTACCTGGTCGGGCACCCGGAGACGGTTCCCGCCGAGGCGGCCGCGGCCGTGGGCACGTCGGCGTCCGCCGCCGCGCGGGCCCTTCGGCTGCTGGAGTCCGAACTGCTCGCCGTGCGGGTCAGCGGGCGCGGGGCCCGCTGGAGCGCCAGCCCGCCGCGCCCCGCGCTGGGCAGCCTCCTGGCCCGCCGCCGCCAGGAGCTGGCGAGTCTGGAGAACCACGCCGAACTGCTGCACGAGGTGCACATCTCGGTGACCAACCACCGTTTCGCGTCCGACCAGTTCGAGATCCTCGACACCCAGGAACGGGTCACCGCTCGCTACGCCCATCAGCTGCGGGCCGCCCGGCACGAGGTGCTGCACCTGGTGATGCCGCCGTACGTGGCGGCTGTCGACGGGGTGCCGGACCGGCTGGCCGTGCAGGCGGCGGCGATTCGCGCCGGCGTGCGCTTCCGGTCGGTGTACGACAGCGACACCCTCACCGACGAGGTGTCGCTGCAGACCGCGCGGCGCGGTGTCGAGATCGGTGGCCAGGTGCGGCTGTCCAGCGGACTGCCGATGAAGCTGGTGATCTTCGACGGCACCACCGCGATCATGCCGCTGCGGCGGGACGACGCGGCGGCCGGCTCGCTGCTGGTGCACTCCCCCACGCTGCTGCACGTGCTGGCGGCGCTGTTCGAGAGCCTGTGGGGGCACGGGGTGCCCTGGGGACAACAGACCCGCCCGGTGCCGCCGGAGCCCGCCGCCGACACGCCGAACCCGCGGACCCGCGAGGTGCTGCGGCTGCTCTCGCTCGGCATGAAGCAGGAGACGATCGCCCGCACGCTGGGGGTGAGCCGGCGCACCGTGCAGAAGGACATCAGTGACATCGGCACGGCGCTGGGCGCGCGCAACCACTTCCAGATCGCGCTGCTCGCCCAGGAGCGCGGCTGGCTGACCCCCAGCCGCTGAGCTGGCCCTCGGCCTGCCGGGCGCGGCCCCCCCGTTATGTTTTTCGCGGTCCTGCAAGAGGGCCGCTGGCCTCCGGGCCCGGCATGACTTTTGCCCCCTGTCGAACGGATGACCTGGGGGGTGGTGTCACCGGGCCCGAGGGGTGCCGTCGGAGACGCTGATGAGAGGTCCGGCCGCCGCCCGGCCTGGCGCAATGCCCGGCCACCTGCGGGCGGCAGGCCTGCATAACGTGGATGCGCGAGAACGGCCCCGAAGCCCTGGCCAGCACCGTAACGAACAACGTGGGGGCACGGTGATCGACACCAACGACGTGGGCATCTTCCTCGGGCTGGACGTCGGCAAGAGCACGCACCGCAGCCACGGACTCACCCCGGCCGGCAAGAAGGTCTTCGACAAGCCGCTGCCCAACAGCGAACCGAAGCTGCGGGCCGCCTTCGACAAACTCACCGCGAAGTTCGGCACCGTCCTGGTAGTCGTGGACCAACCCGCCTCCATCGGCGCTCTGCCGCTGGCCGTGGCCCGTGACGCGGGTTGCCAGGTCGCCTACCTGCCGGCCCTTGCCATGCGCCGGATCGCCGATCTCTACCCGGGCGAGGCGAAGACCGACGCGAAGGACGCCGCGGTCATCGCAGACGCTGCACGCACGATGCCGCACACCCTGCGCTCGCTGGAAGTAACTGACGAGATCACAGCCGAGCTCACCGTTCTCATGGGCTTTGACCAGGACCTCGCCGCCGAGGCCACCCGCACATCGAACCGGATACGGGGCCTGCTCACCCAGTTCCACCCCAGCTTGGAGCGCGTCCTGGGACACCGCCTTGACCATCAGGCCGTGACCTGGCTGCTGGAACGCCATGGATCCCCTGCCGCACTCAGCAAAGCCGGCCGCCGCAGGCTCGTCGAGCTGATCCGCCCGAAGGCTCCGCGCATGGCCACCCGGCTGGTCGACGACATTTTCGCCGCCCTCGACGAGCAGACCGTCATCGCCCCGGGCACCGGCACCCTCGACATCGTCGTCCCGTCCCTGGCCCGATCCCTGGCAGCAGTCCACGAGCAACGCCGGACCCTGGAAGTCCAGATCAGCCAGCTGCTGGAGGCCCACCCTCTTTCCCAGGTCCTGACGTCGATGCCCGGCGTCGGCGTCAGGACCGCCGCAGTCCTCCTGGTCACCGTCGGCGACGGCAGCACCTTCCCGAGCGCCGCCCACCTGGCCTCCTACGCCGGCCTCGCACCGGCGACCAAGTCCTCCAGAACCTCGATCCACGGCGAGCACGCACCAAGAAGCGGGAACCGGCAACTCAAACGCGCAATGTTCCTATCCGCGTTCGCCGCCCTGCACGACCCCGCCTCCCGCACCTACTACGACACATGCAGGACCCGAGGCAAAACCCACACCCAGGCCCTCCTCCGCCTGGCCCGCCACCGCATCAGCGTCCTATTCGCCATGCTCCGCGACGGCACCTTCTACGACCCACGCCAGCCCGAAGCAGCCACCACATGACCACCCCCGACTGGACGAAAGACATAGAGCCCCCCCCCCGCGGGATCGGGGACGGCGGGCGATCCACGTCGTGCGGGTGGTGCGCACGCTCACGTCGTCACCGTGCGCCGGGCCGCGGCTGCGTCTCGCCCGGCCCGGCGGTTCGACGTCAGGGGACCGGGCCGGCAGGGCCCAGCCGGACCGGATGTACGTGAGGATGGTGTGCATGGATCGACTCGGTGCTGCGCTGCGGGCGTGGCGTGACCGGCTGGAACCCGCGGCGGTGGGCCTGGCACACGGCTCCCCGCGGCGGGTCCCGGGTCTGCGCCGTGCGGAGGTGGCGGCACTGGCCGGCATCTCGGTGGAGTACGTGGTCCGGCTGGAGCAGGGACGGGCGGGAACACCCTCGGCGCAGGTCTGCTCGTCCCTGGCCCGGGCCCTGCAGCTGTCCGACGACGAGCACGCCCACCTCCTGCGCATGGCCGGGCACGCGGCGGATCCTGGCCGGGTGCCACGGATGATTCCGGGAAGCCTGCACCGGATCGTGGACCAGCTGGCCGGCAACCCGCTGGCGGTCTACGACGCCACCTGGCAGTTGCTGCACTGGAACCCGCTGTTCGCCGCCACCTTCGGCGATCCCGCGGCGCCCGGCGCGGGCGATCGCAACGTCCTGGTCCGGCAGTTCCTGGGCGAGCTGCCCCGCGTCCGGCAGACGGCGACCGAGCGGGCCGCATTCGAGGAGTCCCTCGTCGCCGACCTGCGCGCGACGACGAGCCGGTACCTCGACGATCCGGACCTGGCCGCGCTGGTGTCGAGGCTGCGGCACAGCCCGCGGTTCGGCGAGCTGTGGAGCCGCCGGGCGGTGGGCGGTCACCAGAGCGCCCACAAACGCGTCCGGCACCCGGACGTGGGCGACATCGCCTTGAACTCCGACATCCTCAACACCCAGGACACCAACCTGCGTCTCGTGGTGTACGCGCCGCAGCCGGGAACCGGCGCCCGCAGCAAACTCGAACTCCTCGCGGCCATCGGGGTCCAGAGCATCTCCTCCTCCCAGGGCTGACGGTCCGCCCGCGCCTCGCCCGGCCGAACGGCCGCTGGGTGGTACGCGCGGTACCAGGAAGTTCCGTGGCTCCCACCGTTCCCCGCGGCGACCCAGCATGAGCTGTGTGAACAGCGCACGAGAGCGCTGTTCTTACCACGAGGAGCCGGCATGACCACCACCTTCATCACCGGGGCCAACAAGTCCCTCGGATTCGAGACCGCTGCCCGCCTCATCGACGCGGGGCACACCGTCCTGCTCGGCGCCCGCGACCGCGAGCGCGGCCGGGCCGCGGCCGCGTCGCTCGGCGCGCGGTTCGTCCGGATCGACGTGACCGACGACGCCTCGGTCCGGGCCGCGGCCGCGGACGTCGCCGAGCACGAGGGCGCGATCGATGTGCTGGTCAACAACGCGGGCGTCCTGGGCAGGGTCGGCCCCCCGAGGAGTACACCGCAGCCGACATGAGCGCCGTGCTCGACGTGAACGTCGTGGGGATCGTGCGTGTCGTCCACGCCTTTCTCCCCCTGCTGCGCAGGTCACCGAACCCCGTCGTCGTCAACGTCGCCAGCGGGATGGGCTCCTTCGGCATGACCCAGGACCCGGCACGGGTGGAGTCGCAGTACACCCTGCCGCTCTACAGCGCCTCGAAGGCCGCGGTGCTGATGCTCACGACGCAGTACGCCAAGGCGCTGAAGGACGTGAAGGTCAACGCCGCGGACCCCGGCCAGACCGCGACCGACTTCACCAGCGGACTCGGACACAGCGTCAGCGACGGGGCCGACTCCATCGTGACCCTCGCCACGATCGGACCAGACGGCCCGACGGGCCGGTTCATCGACCGGTCCGGCCCCCTCCCCTGGTGAAAAACGCACCCGGGCCGAGGGGTGACGCGGGCGCGGGAGGCATCAGCGAGCCGGGCGACAAGAGCCCGGGCCCGATCGCGGCGGGGCCGCGAGCAGCGGCGGGCAGAAGCCCGTGAGGCAGGGCCCCCGCCACAGGGCGTCGGCGGACCCGGCCTCGGCTGTCACCCCCTCGGGAAGCCCGCCCCCCGCGGGCCCCCCCCCCCCCCGTCCCTC
>NZ_JAINZZ010000110.1 GCF_019890725.1 Actinacidiphila acidipaludis | reverse complement strand
CCGATCGAGCACACCCCGATGCCCTCGCGGTCCGCCCAGGAAGCTCCCGCGCCGGTGCCGCACCATCCCGCGCCGGCACCGAGCACCACGGGTGCGCGGCGGACGGACGTCCCGTCGGCGGTCAACTCCGCGTTCCAGCAGGCCGTTCACCCCGAGGACCGCGACGCCTCGCCGATCTCCGAGCAGGACTACCTCGGCTTCGTCTCGCACAGCGTCGGCTCCGACCGCGGGCTGGCGTTCGTCGTCAACATGATGGTGGGGTACCGCGGGCTGGACTCCCTGGGCACGGTGCTGAACCGGGTCACCGAGGGCCTCCAGGGCTTCCACGGCAAGGTGGCGTTCGTCGTCGGCGTCAACGCGCCGGAGGGTGAGGTGGCGGAGCTGCGGCAGGCGCTGGCCGCCGCGCAGCCCGTCGTCGACGGACTGCACGTCCCCGTGGCCCTCGTGCCCGCGACGTTCCGCGGCGCGTTCCCGTACGGGCAGATGCGCAACGACGTCCTGCACAGCCCGCAGACCCGCGGCCTGGTCAAGGCGTTCATGCGCAACGGCGACCATCCGTACGTGTCCGTGCAGGACTTCGACGACTCCTCCCGGCGGGTCCCCTCCGGCGCCCACGTGTTCGACCACGTCGCCGGACTGCTGGCGGACCAGGGCGACGGCTCCGACGCCGGCTCGGTGCACGGCTCCGACTCCGGTGACGAGGAGATGGACACGTCTCCTCGGCCGATCAGGCCGTTGATGGTCGCGGGCGGCTACCGGGTGCCGGACGCACCGGACATGGGCGACCTCGTCCAGCGGATCGACGCCCGCTTCACCCAGCCCGGACCCGGCACCGACGACGTCATGGACACAGACGACGTCCCCGGCCCGTCCCGGCACGGCGTCCCGGAACAGTGGTCCGACCCGGAGCAACGCGCCGACTTCCTGGACCGGTTGGACCGGGCCATCCAGGCCGACATGGCCGACCGCGAGCAGCAGGCCCTCATCCACCCGCTGCTCCCCTACGCGCCCGAGCCCAACCTCTTCGTCGACGGCCCCGCCACGCTCCTCGACACCGCTCAGGGTCCCCGGCTGCGATTCGGCGAGGGCCAGGCCGAGTTCACCCGTCTCGCGCAGGACCTCAACCGCCTCAACGCCTGGGAGCTCGGCCGGCGCTACGAACCTCAGCTCCAGGGCCTTCCGCACACCGTGGACGTCCCCACCACCCGCGTCCCCGGCGCGTCCGGACACCTCCCGCGGAGCCAGGAGGAGATCGTCCAGCAGGCACGCGGCGACGCCGAGAACGGCCGGCTGCCCGAACGCGGCCTCGCCTTCGTCACCGACTACCGCGAAGGGGCCACCGTCACCGACGTCTCCCGCCTCGCCCACGACCTCCTCACCAAGGGGAAGCTGGCCCAGGAGGGTCTGGCCAACCACCTCGGCCGCTACTTCAACAACGACCTCGGCAGCAACCCCCGCGGCGCCAAGAAGGGCCTGAAGCTGTCCGACTACCGCAGGACCTACCGGCCCGGCGATCAGAACACCTACACCGCCGAGGAGTTCCTGCGCCCGCACGGCCCGGAGGTCGGAGCCGCCACCACCGAACTGCCCAAGAAGAAAGCCGACGTCCTGGGCGGCAAGAAGGTCAACGTCATGACGCAGGCGCTGTCGGCGCCGCTCGACGGCCCGTTCAGCGGCATCCGGGCCGGCATCGCGGACGAGCACCGCGTCTACGGCGCCCAGGCCCTGGCCCTGTCCACCCCCGAGATCCGCCTGGGACGCAGGCTGGCGATGGTGCAGTTCGACCCGGCGGCAGGCGCGCCGCCGGCCCGGAGCCTGTACGGGCAGGTGGCCTCGGCGCTCTCCCCGGCCGGCGGCGGCCGCGCGGCGAACGGCGGCCCCTCAGCGGGCGACGTGCGATCCCGGACGTTGCAGTGGGCGCTGGACACGGGCAACCTGCGGGCTCTCGCCGACCAGGCGGCGCACGGCGGCGACGTCGAGTCGCTCTTCCACGCCATGGCCACGGGCAGCAGCCGGAACGGCTTCACCGCCCTGACCCCGCCCCAGCTCACCGCCGCCAGGGCGATCGCCTCGGCGCTCGACCGGCCGCTGGTCCTGCACACCCCGACGGGCGACGTCACCGCCGACCCGCTGCCCACCGGCCTCCGCGCGGTGGACGCGCCGCCGCCCGGACCGCCGCTGCACGTCGACCTCACCCGCCCGCCGGGCCACGCCCAGGTGACCACGACCGGCGGCACAGGCGGCGGCAAGCGGCGGGCCGAGGATCCGGAGCCCGCGGTCGACGAGCGGCCTCCGGCCGGGCTCCGGCCGCACGAGGAGGAGGGCGGGGCGTCCCACCAGGCCGAGCGCGACGAGCCGCCGGCCAAGCGGCAGCGACGGGTCTACCGCACGGGCGTCCTGGGCTCGGAGGACGCCGCCCGCGGCGCGCTACCGGACCCGGTTCCCGGCTTCGCCCCGGTGCGGGCCTTCTCGCTGGACGGCGCCTACCTGCCGGCCACTCCGGAGGAGCACGCCGCGCTGCTCGCCGCCGTCCCCCGGGACGCCGCCGGTGAGCCGCTGCCCTTCGCCGATCCGCGGGCCTACCTGCCCCGGATCAACGCCGCCGGTCCCGGCCACGACCCGGGCCGGGGCGTGAACTGCGTGGACGCCTCCATGGCCTTCCACGCCACCTGGCACGGCAGCCCACAGGTCGCCGGCAGCCGCACCGTCCCCGCGGGCGAGCCTGACTCCCCGTACAGCGGTGTGCACCGCCTCCAGGAGTGGGCCAACGGGCTGATGGAGCCTATGGGATACGGGACGGTGGCTCTGGCGGGCGTCGCCGACCGGCTGGTGCGGGCCGGCCACGGCTCCGCCGCCCTGGTCCGCACCAGCCAGGGCAGCGACGGGCACGCCGTCAACGTCGTGAACTGGAACGGCGAGATCCTGTACATCGACCCCCAGTCAGCGGCGTGGTCCACCACGCCGTCCGGCATCGCCCCCACCGATGCCATCCACGCGATCGCGCTCGGCCCCGACAACCAACTCCTCCCCGGCCCGGTCACCGTCTCCGATGGCCCCGCCGAGGGCGCGAGTCCGCTGAGCCCGGGCGGCGACGTGCAGATGGCCGACGCCCCACCGACACGCGAGCCCTCGCCCGTCCCGCAGGACGTCCAGGCGCCCGGCCTCCGCCCCCGGGACCTGCCCGCCGATGGCAGCCCCGCCGGCACCGGCCCGTCCGCGGTCAACGGAGCCCATGCCGTCGAGCCGTCCGACGGCGCCGCGGCGCACCACCTTCCCGACGAGGACGTCGAGATGGCCTCCGGCGAGGACGGGCCGACGCCGCCCCCGTCACCCGCCGCCGGCCCCGCGGCCCCGGAACCCCGCCCGGGCAGCCGCATCGACCTGACCTCGCGTCCAGGCAGCCCCATGGACCTGGATTCACGTCCGGGCAGCCCCCTGCGCCCTGGCAGCCCGATCGCCCACGAGACCCGCCCGGCCACTCCCATGGACCTGGACGCCCTTCCCGCGGACTCCCCGGTCCAGGACTCCCGCCCCGGCAGCCCCGAGCCGCAGCCCGACGCCCCGGGCGTTCCCGCTCCGCGCCACGACACGACGGCTGCCGTCTCGCACCACGACACGCCCCCTGCCGCCCACCACGGGATCGGCCGGCCGGGGCCCACCGTCACCGGTGCCCTGCGCCCCGACGTTCCGACGGTCGCCAACCCGGCCTTCCACCGGGCCGTCCCGGGCGGCCCGGCCCAGCCGCTCACGGAGGACGGCTACCTCGACTTCGTCTCCCGCAGCGTGGGCGGCGACCGCGACCTCGCGTTCGTCGTGAACGCGGTCGTCGGCCACCGGAACCTGGGCGACCTGCCCGCCGTGCTCCAGCGGATGACCGCCGGACTGCGCGGGTACGGACACTCCGACGTGGCATTCGTCATCGGCGTCAACGCGCCTGAGGACGAGGTGGCGGCGCTGCGCGAGGCGATGGCCGCCGCCAGACCGGTCATCGAGGGGTTCCCGGCGCCCGTGGCGCTGGTCGGCTCGACGTTCCGCGGTTCGTTCCCGTACGGCCGGATGCGCAACGACGTGCTGCACAGCCCGCACACGCGTGCGCTGGTGTCCTGGTTCATGGGCCGGGACCGCCACCCGTACGTCTCCGTGCAGGACTTCGACGACTCCTCCCGGCTGGTGCCCTCCGGCGACCACGTGTTCGACCACTTCGCCGGACTGCTGGCGGGCCAGGGCGACGGCTCCGACGCCGGCTCGGCGCACGGCTCCGCCACCGACGACGACGAGATGAGCGACTCGCCGCGTCCCCTGCGGCCGTTGATGATGGCCGGCGGCTACCGGGTGCCGGACGCACCGGACATGGGCGACCTCGTCCAGCGGATCGATGCCCGCTTCACCCGCCCCGCGCAGGACGGCGACGAGGACATGGTCGCGTACGGCGACGACGCCATGGACACCGACGACGCCCCTGGGCCGTCCCGGCCCGGCGTCCCGGAGCAGTGGTCCGACCCGGAGCAACGCGCGGAGTTCCTGGACCGGTTGGACCGGGCCATCCAGGCCGACATGGCCGACCGCGAGCAGCAGGCCCTCATCCACCCGCTGCTCCCCTACGCGCCCGAGCCCAACCTCTTCATCGACGGGCCCGCGACCCTGCTGGACACCGCTCAGGGGCCACGGCTGCGTTTCGGCGAGGGGCAGGCCGAGTTCGCGCGTCTCGCCCAGGACCTCAACCGCCTCAACGCCTGGGAGCTCGGGCGGCGTTACCAGCCGCAACTCCAGGACCTCCCCGACACGGTGGACGTCCCCGCCACCCGCGCACCGGGAAGCGGTCCCGCACATCTGCCGCAGAGCCGTGAGGAGATCGTCCAGCAGGCGCGCGGCGACGCCGAGAACGGCCGGCTGCCCGAACGCGGCCTCGCCTTCGTCACCGACTACCGCGAAGGCGCCACCGTCACCGACGTCTCCCGCCTCGCCCACGACCTCCTCACCAAGAACAAGCTGCCGCAGCAGGGCCTGGCCAACCACATCGGCCGCTACTTCAACAACGACCTCGGCAGCAACCCCCGCGGCGCCAAGAAGGGCGTGAAGCTCGGTCCCTATCGATCGGCGTACCGGCCGGGCGACGCCGGCACGTTCCAGTCCGAGGAGTTCCTGCGCCCACACGGCGGCGACCTGGGACCGGCCACCACCCAACTGCCGAAGAAGAGCGCGGAGATCCTCGGGGGCAAGAGGGTCAACGTGGCCTCGCACGCGGTGTCCGCGCCGCTCGACGGCCCGTTCAGCGGCATCCGGGCCGGCATCGCCGAGGAGCACCGCGTCTACGGCGCCCAGGCCCTGGCCCTTTCCACCCCCGAGATCCGCCTGGGACGCCACCTCGCCCTGCTGAGGTTCGGCCCGCCGCAGGCCGCCCCGGCCGCCGGCAGCCTCTACGGGCACGTGGCGCGGACGCTGGCCGGGACACTGGACGCGCCGTCCGCCACGCAGGTGCGCGAGCGGGCCGTCGACTGGGCGCTGGACATCGGCAACCTGGGAACGCTCGCGGAGCGGCTGGCGGCCGCCGGAGGCGAGGTGGAGCCGCTGTTCCACGCCATGGCGTCGGGGGCCCGGCCGGACTCCCCCGCCGGGGCGCTGGCGGCGCGCGTGATCGCGTCGGCCTTGGGCCGCCCGCTCGTCCTGCGCACCGCCGCCGGAGACGTCACGGTGGACCCGCTGCCCGGCACCGCGGACGAGGACGCGCCCCCGCCCGGACCGCCGTTGCGCATCGACCTCACGCCGCCGCCGGGGCGCGGCCCCTCGGCCACGGGCGGCCGGGGACCCGGGGAACGGGCGCTGTTCGGCGGGCCGGTGCGCGCCTCGGCCGAGACGGTGCCGGAACCGGCTGCCGGGTCAGGCCCCGAACCGGCCGTGGGGCCTGGTGCGGAGCCGGTTCCAGGACCGGGCCCGGAGCCATTCGGCGGACAGGGCCCGGAGCCGTCCTCGGTGTCCGATCAGGTGCTCGCCATCCTGACCGGGGAGGACCAGGACGTGATCACGACTCCGGAAGCCGGTCGGTGACCCGTATCGTGCAGATCAGCACGGCGACGGCGACGGGCCCGGCGGCAGGAACGGCACCGGCGCCGGACCGGCCGCGGACCAGCAGGGCGGACCGGCGCCACAGCGCAGCAACACACCACCCGGCAACGGGACATGAGGAGGAGGATCGGCCGTGGCACGCCAGATTCTGACCGTCGCCCAGGACGGCTCAGGCGAGTTCCGGACGATCGGCGACGCGCTCGCCCGCGCCCGCTCGGGGGCCGTGGTCAGCCTGCGGCCGGGCGTCTACGCCGAGGCGCTCACGGTCCGCACCCGGGTGACGATCGTCGCCGACGGGCCGCGCGGCAGCGTGCGGATCGAGCCCGTCCGGGGCACAGCGGTCACGCTCGCCGCGGACGCGGTGCTGCTGACCGACCTGACGCTGCGCGGCGGCGAGGGCGACCTGCCGGTGGTGGACGCGGCGCGCGGCCAGGTCGCGCTCGACGGCTGCGAGATCACCGGCACCGGCTGGACGGCACTGCTCAGCCGCGGCACCGGCTCGCTGGCCATGCGCCGCTGCCGGGTGACCAACCCGATCGGCGCCGGCGTGGTGGAGACCGGCACCACCGGCAGCGTCGTCGAAGACTGCGTGCTGGAGCACCTGGGCACCTCGGCGATCGTGATCAGCGAGCAGGGCCGGGCCGCGGTGCGCGGCTGCACGCTGCGTGACGCGCGCGGCAACGGGCTCTTGGCCAACGGGAGTTCGCGCGGATCCATGGAGGACTGCGAGATCTCCTCGACCGACAAGCCGGCACTGGCGCTGGAGGGGTCGACCACGCTGACGGTGTCGCGTACCGACGTGCACTCCGCATCGGTCGGCGCGTACCTGGCCACGTCGGCCCGCACCACGTTGGAGGAGGTGCGGATCAGCGACACGTACGGGCACGGCGTGGTGGTGGCCGGTGGCTGCGACCCGTACCTGGTCCGGTGCTCCACCGCGCGCACCGGGGGTTCGGGGCTGGCGGTGGCGGGCCGGTCACGGGGTACCTACGACGGGTGTGCGTTCACCGCGGCGAAAGGACCTGCGGTGCACGTGGCGGAGTCCAGCGCGCCGGTGCTCACCGGCGCCCGGGTCGCGGACCCGGAGGGCATCGGCGTGCTGCTGGCGGAGGAGTCCGCGGCCGAGTTCGACCGGTTGACCGTCGAGGGCGCGGGAGGCGTCGGGATCGCCATCAGGTCCGGGGCGAACCCGCTGCTGCGGCGCGCCCGGGTGGTGGCGGCCAAGGGTCCGGGGGTGCTGGTCGCCGAGGACGGCCGGGGCCGGCTGGAGGAGTGCGTGGTCGAGGATGCGGTCGGCCACGGGGTGCGCATCGAGGGCCACGGCAACCCGCACATCGGCAACACGGTGGTCCGCGGCGCCGGTTCGGCCGGGGTGTCGGTGGGCGCGCGCGGCCTGGGCTCCTTGCGGGACTGCGAGGTCGCCGGGGCGAGCGGCTGCGGGGTCAGTGTGGACGACGGCGGGGAGATCTCGCTGGTGCGGGTGCGGTGCACCGGCGCGGCCTCGCACGGTGTGCTCATCGCGGCGGGTGGCCGCAGCGCGCTCAGCGGCTGCGAGGTGGTGGACAGCGGCGGCGACGGCATCCGGGTGGACAGCGCCGAGCAGGTGACGGTGACCTCGTGCACGGTCCGCGGCAGCAGGGGCGCCGGGCTGCGGGCCGGCCGGCCCGGCCCGCGACTGTCGGTCACCGAGTTGACCAGCACCGGCAACCAGGCCCCCGACGCCTGGCCCGGCGCGGAACCGGCCACCCTCGACGGCTCCGCGGCGGACGGGCAGCAGACGGCCGGCGCCGAGAGCGAACCGCAGCCGCCGACCGGGCCGTTCGCGGAACTCGACGCGCTGGTGGGCCTGGCCGGTGTCAAGCACCAGGTGAACACCCTCGTCAACCTCGGACGGTTGGCCCAGCGTCGGGCTCAACTCGGCATACCCGCACCGCCGATGAGCCGCCATCTGATCTTCGCCGGCCCGCCCGGCACCGGCAAGACGACGGTGGCCCGGTTGTACGGCGGCATCCTGGCCGAGCTGGGCCTGCTGCGGTCGGGGCACATCACGGAGGTGTCCCGCTCGGACCTGGTCGCCCAGGTGATCGGCGGCACCGCGATCAAGACCACGGAGGTCTTCGAACGGGCGCTGGGCGGCGTGCTGTTCATCGACGAGGCGTACACCCTGCTGTCGGACGGGAAGGGCTCGGGCGCGAACTTCGGCCAGGAGGCGATCGACACCCTGGTGAAGTTGATGGAGGACCACCGCGACGAGGTGGTCGTCATCGTCGCCGGCTACTCCAAGGAGATGACGGCCTTCCTCGCCGCCAATCCCGGCCTGGCGTCCCGCTTCACCCGCACCATCGAGTTCGCCAACTACTCGGTGGAGGAGCTGGTCACCATCACCGAGAGCATGTGCGCGGCCCACCGGTACCTGCTGGACCCGCTGGCGCTCCAGGCGCTGGGGCTGCGCTTCTCGCGGATGAAGCGGGACGCGACGTTCGGCAACGGCCGTGCCGCGCGGCGGGTGTTCGAGGAGATGGTGGACCGGCAGTCGTTCCGGCTGGCGTCGATGCCGGAGGCCGGGGAGAGCGATCTGCTGGAGATCCTGCCGGAGGACGTCGGCGAGGAGGAGGCGGCCGAGGTCCGGGCCGGGGGCCGGAGCGAACCGGGCGACTCCGACGTGCTGGCGCGGCTGCGCGGCATGATCGGCCTGGGCGCGGTCAAGCGGGAGGTCGGCGGCATCCTGGACCTGCTCACCACGGCCCGGCAGCGGCAGGCGGTGGGGCTGCCCGCCCCGAAGGTCAGCCACCACCTGGTCTTCTCCGGCCCCCCGGGCACCGGCAAGACGACCGTGGCCCGGCTGTACGCCGACCTGCTGCGGTCCTTCGGGGTGCTGGCGCGCGGCCAGCTCGTGGAGGTGGCTCGCGCCGACCTCGTCGGCCGGTACATCGGCCACACCGCACAGCTCACCACGGAGGCCTTCGAACGGGCCCTGGGCGGTGTGCTGTTCATCGACGAGGCGTACACGCTCACGCCGGAGAACGCGCCGCAGGACTTCGGCCGGGAGGCCGTCGACACCCTGCTGAAGCTGATGGAGGACCACCGCGACGAGGTGGTCGTCATCGCCGCCGGCTACACCGAGGAGATGGCCCGCTTCCTGGCCTCCAACCCCGGGCTGGCCAGCAGGTTCTCGCGGCAGGTGCGGTTCGAGGACTACACCACGGTGGAACTCCTGGAGATCGTGCAGGAGATGGCCTCGGGCGCGGGTTACCGGTGCGCTCCGCAGACGGTGGAGGCGCTGCGCACGCACCTGGACGCCGTACCCCGGACCCGCTCCTTCGGCAACGCGCGCCTGGCCCGGCAGCTGGTGGAGACGATGATGACCCGCCAGGCCGGCCGCCTGGGCTCGGCCGCCACCCCCGATCTGGAGGCGCTGACCCTGCTGCTCCCCCAGGACCTCCCCTACGCCGACGAACCCGCCCACTGACCGCCCGGGCCGGGCGGGACTGCGGCATGTTGCGAGCCCAAGTGGTCACCTTCGGCGATCATTCGGACATAGGAGACTCAGCTCAGAACAGGAGTAGCGGACGCGGTCAGGAAGGCTGTTCCGGCGGCGGGTCGGCGGCCTTGGCCTTGTCACGGCGCAGCTCGGCGTTGATGCGCTGAGCTTCCTCGAGCTGGTCCTCG
>NZ_JAINZZ010000011.1 GCF_019890725.1 Actinacidiphila acidipaludis | reverse complement strand
GGGCGGATGCACATTCCTGCGGGGAGCGCTTCCTCCCCACCCCCTGGCAGTGAAAGTGGCCGCAGGGGGTGTTACCGGGGTACCCCGGTCCTGCCCAGGCGGCTCCATGGACCACCAAGGGGGTGGGGAGGAAGCGCTCCCCGCAAGGACTTGTGCACACCCCCGCCCAGCCGGACGGAAGAACGGTCACGCACAAGTCCGAGGAGACGCTTCCGGACTGCCCCCGACAAGTGGACGAACGGCACGTGATTCAGGGGCGCGGGGAACTGCGCGAACAGCCACGACGGCGCAGTAGACGGCAACGCACCGCAAGGGGCAGGACGAGCCCCGAAAGGGCGCGAGGTCCCCCAGACTTCGTCCAAGAGGTGCCCCCAACGCGACAAGCCACGACGAGGCAGCAGACGGCAATGCACCGCAAGGGGCAGGGCAAGGCCCTGAGAAGGCGCGGGGCACCCCGGAAGCCGAAAGGTCAGTCGTGGACGGGAGGTGGAGGGGTGCGGGAGGTGGGCCGGGGGGAAGGGGACGCCTCGTCCTCGGGCTGGACGCCGGGGCGCAGCCCGAACTTCGCGACGACCGCGGCCACCGCCATGATCCCGGCCATGACGTAGAACACCGTCCGCGTGGAGTACGCGAAGTCCAGCCGGACGTAATGGGGGATGGAGCCCGCCCCCGAGGACGCGCTGCGCGACTGCGCGAGGGACTGGGCCCGGGCCGAGGCCTGGGACGCCGGCACCCCCTGCGCGATGAGCGACCCGCGCAGATGCGACTGGAACACCGACACCGAAATCGTGCCCAGCACCGCCAGCCCGAGGCTCGCCGCGAAGTTGCGGACCGTCTGCGTGATGCCCGTCGCCTCGCCGTACGACAGCCGCCCGGCCCGGTTCACCGCGTCGGTCGTCGCGGGCGTCAGCATGAGTCCCATGCCGGCCCCGGCCAGGATCACGTACCACTGCTGGCTGCCGAAATCGAGGTCCGTGACCTGGCCGGCGAGCAGCAGGAAGCCCACGGCCGCCAGCACGCACCCCAGCACGACCGGCCGCTTCGCCCCGCCGCGGTCCAGCATGCGCCCGCCGATCTGGGAGGCGATGACGAACCCGATGAAGAAGTACAGCAGGTAGATACCGGCCTCCGAGGCCGACTTGCCCAGGCCGATCTGTGCGTACTCGCTGGCGAAGAAGAACAGCGGCACGAACACCAGCATGGAGATGCCCAGCACGAGGTTCTCCACGCCGAACGCCCGGTTGCGGAAGATCCGCACCTGCATCAGCGGCGACGGTGTGCGCAGCTCGACCAGATAGAAGGCCACGAGCAGCAGCAGGCCGCCCGCGATGCACAGCCCGATGCCCGGGTTCGACCAGTGCCAGATCTGCGCCTGCTGGAAGCCGAACACGCTCAGGCCCACGCCGCCGGCGATCAGCGCCAGACCGCGGTAGTCCATCGGCGCCGGCCGGTGCTCGGTCACCGGCTTGGCGATCGCGATGAGCACCAGGGCGACGACGGCGACGGGCACGTTGACCCAGAAGATCGCCCGCCACGTCCACTGCGTCAGATAGCCGCCGAGAATCGGGCCGATCGCCGTCAGCCCGCCCGCGATGCCGAAGAACAGGGCCAGCGCCCGCCCCCGCTCGCGGAGCGCGAACGTCTGCACCACGATGCCCAGCGCCGCCGGGAACATGATCGCGCCGCCGACCCCCTGCACCGCGCGGAACGCCACGATCCACGCCTCGGCCGCCCCGCCCTTGGGGGTCAGACCGCACAGCAGTGACGAGGTGGCGAAGATGATCACCCCGGCGACGACGACCGTGCGGTGGCCGACGGTGTCGGCGAGCCGCCCGCCGTAGGCGAAGAACGCGGCCAGCGTCAGCAGGTAGGCGTTGACGGCCCACTGCAGGCCGGTGGTCGACAGGCTCAGCTCCTGCTGGATGTTCGGTGCCGCGATCGACACGATCGTCTGGTCGATGAAGGTCATCGCCACCGCGAAGATCATCGCCGCGAGAACCAGGTTCCGGGACCTGCCGCCTGTCGCCGTTCCGCTCACCCTCGCTCCTCACTGTGTTCCGAACGCCCGGCCGATGGCCCGCTTATGTCATACCGTCGGCCACCGCGCGGCGAGCCGCCATCGCGCGTCCGCCAGTCGGGCGCCCGCCGCACCGTGCGCCGGCCCGCGGGCCGTCGGGGTCGTCCGGGTCGTCGGGAATCGTGAATACCCGTCCCGGGACCTGTCCGGCCTCCCGCTCGCTGGCCATAATGCGGGGGCATGGGGTCCGTGATCACCGTGGTGGCCGTCGCGCTGGTCGTCGCCGGTGCCGCGGCGGGACTGTTCTGGCTGGTGCGCGGCCGGCGCGGGTTCGGCACGCCCGCCGACCGGGCGGCCTTCGCCACCCTGCACGAGGCGTCGCTGGCCGCGCCTCCGCTGCGGGACGGCCTCAATCCGGACTCCGCCCGCCGCGCCGCCCGCCATCTGCGCGCCCTGCTGGGCACGCCCGCGCTGGCCGTCGTCGGCGACGGCGAGCTGCTGGCCTGGGAGGGTCCCGGCCGCCGGCACGCGCCGGCCGCGGTCGAGCACGCGCGGGAGGCGATGGAGACCGGACGCCCCTGGGTGGTGCCCGCCGAGCTCGTCGAGTGCGGCGACCTGGACTGCCCGGTGCGCAGCGCCGTCGTGGTGCCGCTGGTGGTCGACGGCCTGGTGGTCGGCGCGCTGTCCGTCTACGGGCGGCAGGTCTCGGCGGGCCTGGTGCGGGCCGCCGGCGAGGTCGCGCACTGGGTGATCGCACAGCTCGAACTCGCCGAGCTCGACCGGTCCAGGACCCGGATGGTGGAGGCGGAACTGCGGGCCCTGCGCGCCCAGATATCCCCGCACTTCGTCTACAACTCGCTGACCGCGATCGCGTCGTTCGTCCGTACCGATCCCGACCAGGCGCGTGAACTGCTGCTGGAATTCGCCGAGTTGACGCGTTACAGCCTGCGGCGGCATGGCCAGTTCAGTACCCTCGCCGAGGAACTGCGGTCCGTTGACCGCTACTTGCGGCTGGAGCGCGCCCGGTTCGGCTCCCGGCTCCAGGTCGACCTGCTGATCGCTCCCGAGGTGCTGCCGGTGGCCGTGCCGTTCCTGTGCCTGCAGCCGATCGTGGAGAACGCGGTGCGGCACGGCCTGGGTCCCAAACCGACGCCGGGCCGGGTCACGATCCGGGCCGAGGACGCGGGCGCGGAGTGCCGGATCAGTGTGGAGGACGACGGGGTGGGCATGGACCCCGAGGAGGTGCGCGTGCAGCTTGCCGGGGAGGGCGAGGGCGACTCGCTCGGCCTGGGCAACGTCGACGAACGGCTGCGCGCGGTCTTCGGCGACGAGTACGGGCTCGTCGTGGAGACCGCCCCGGGCGCCGGGACGAAGGTCAACGTCCGGGTGCCCAAGTACCGGACGGGGGTGCGCGCGTGAGGACGCCGCTGCGGGTCCTGGCCGTCGACGACGAACCGCCCGCCCTGGAGGACCTGACCTATCTGCTGCGCGGCGACCACCGCATCGGGCGGGTGCTCTCGGCGGGCAGCAGCGACGCGGCGCTGCGGCTGCTGGAGTGCGAGGCGGTCGACGCGGTGTTCCTCGACATCCGCATGCCCGGCCTGGACGGGCTCGACCTGGTGCGCGTGCTCCGGCGCTTCGCTCACCCGCCGGCCGTCGTGTTCGTCACCGCCTACGAGGACTTCGCCGTCGACGCCTTCGCCCTCAAGGCGTGCGACTACCTGCTCAAGCCGGTGGGCCGGGAGAGGCTGGCCGAGGCGGTGCGGCGGGTCGCCGAGCTCATCGACGGGGCGGCGGCGGGCGGCACCGGCCCCGGCACCGGTCCCGGTTTCGGAGTCCCGGGCGGCGCGGACGGTTCCGGCGGCGCGGGACACCTCGGCGGGCCCGCGGGCCCTGGCGGCCCGGGTGCCGGGCGCCCCGACCGGGCCGACCGGGCCGACGAGCGCATCCCCGTCGACCTCGGCGGCGTCACCCGGTTCGTGTCGCGCGACGAGGTCGCCTACGCCGAGGCCCAGGGGGACTACGTGCGGCTGCACGCCGGAGGGCGCGCGCCGCTGGTACGGGTCTCCCTCGCGGTCCTGGAGGAACGCTGGGCGCCGCACGGCTTCCTGCGCATCCACCGCGGCTATCTGGTGTCGCTGCGGCACGTCGAGGAGCTGCGCTCCGACGCCGGCCGGTGGACGGTCCGGGTCGCGGGCCGGGAGCTGCCGGTGGCCCGGCGGCACACCCGCGAACTGCGGGACCTGCTCGTGCGGTGGGCGCCCGCGCCCGGTGACGGGCCGTCGTGACCGGGACGCCGCCGCCGTCGCGCCGTGTCGCGGTCACCGCGCCGCGCCGGAACCGCTCCAGCGGCTGGTCGGCCCGCGCCCGCGCGCAGGACCTGCACGCCCAGCCGCGGCTCGGTCAGATCTATCTGCGCGCCCTGGTCCGGGACCAGTTGCGGCTGGCGCTGGGCGTGCTGGCGGTGCTCACGGTGGTGCTGGGCGGTCTGCCCGCCGCGTTCGCGCTGCTGCCGGGCCTGCGCACGGTCGAGGTCGTCGGCATCCGGCTGCCGTGGCTGCTGCTGGGGGCGGTCGCCTATCCGGTGATGGTCGGGGTGGCCTGGTTCCACGTCCGCCACGCCGAGCGGGTGGAGCGGGACTTCACCGACATGCTCAACGCGCCCGGCGCGGGCCCCGGTTCACCCCCGGACCCCAAAGCCGCCGGGGTGCCGGTACCCGGCCCCGCGCACGCGTCCCGGAGCGGAGCGGAAGCCGCCGGCGGCGCGGCGGCCGCGGACCCCGATCGCGCCGATCCCGGCCCCGGCCCGGGGACCCCGCCCCCAGCCACCACCGGCGGCGACACCACTCCGGGCGTCCGGTGAACCCCGCACTCGGGCTGGCCGCCCTCGCCATCGTGCTGGCGGCGACCGTCGCCATCGGCGTCTACGGGCTGCGCCTGTCCCGGGCCACCTCCGACTTCTACGTGGCCTCCCGTGAGGTGTCCCCGCTGTGGAACGCCTCCGCGATCGGCGGCGAGTACCTGTCCGCCGCGTCCTTCCTCGGCGTGGCCGGACTGGTGATGGCCTACGGTGTCGACATGCTCGCCTACCCGGTGGGCTACACCGCCGGCTACCTGGTGCTGCTGCTCCTGGTCGCCGCGCCGCTGCGCCGCTCGGGCGCCTACACCCTGCCGGACTTCGCCGAGGAGCGGCTCGGCTCGGTGGCGGTGCGGCGGGTGGCGAGCGTGCTCGTCGCGGTCATCGCCTGGCTCTACCTGGTACCGCAGCTCCAGGGCGCCGGGCTGACCCTCCAGACGGTCACCGGGGCGCCGCGCTGGGCCGGAGCGGTGGTCGTGGCGGCGGCCGTCACGGGCGTGGCGGCGGCCGGCGGCATGCGCAGCGTCACCCTCGTCCAGGGCTTCCACTTCTGGCTCAAGCTGACCGCGATCGCCGTGCCCGCGGTCTTCCTGGTGCTCGCCTGGCGCTCGGCCGGCGCGCCCGCGCTCACCGGACCCGACGTGCCGCGCTTTCCGCACACCACGGTCGTCCGGCTCGACGGCCAGGTCCGGTTCGACGTCCGCACGGCGGTCACCGTCGGCGTCCGGGGGGCTCTCGACGGCGCGACGTACGCCTCGGGCCCGGGGCCCGGACCCACCGGCGGCGACCCCGGCGCGGGCGCCCCCGTACGGCTGGAGCGCGGCGAGCACACCGCCGGCCCGGACACCAGCCTGCGGTTCCCCGCGGGCGCCGCCGTCCCGCACCGCGAGGGACTGGCCCCCGCCACCGGCGCCTCCTGGGCGAACCCGCTGTCGGGCGCCGGCGGGCGCTCCCACCCGCTGTACGCGGTCTACTCGATCCTGCTGGCGACGTTCCTGGGCACGATGGGCCTGCCGCACGTGCTGGTGCGCTTCTACACCAACCCCGACGGCCGGGCGGCCCGCCGCACCACGCTGCTGGTCCTGGTGCTGCTGAGCGTCTTCTACCTGTTGCCCACGGTGTACGGCGCGCTCGGGCGGATCTTCGCGCCGCAACTGCTGCTCACCGGGCAGACCGACACCGCCGTGCTGGTGCTGCCGCAGCTCACCGAGGCGGGCGGCGGGGGACGGCTGCTGGCGGCACTGGCCACCGCGGGGGCGTTCGCCGCCTTCGTGTCGACGGCCTCCGGGCTGACCGTCTCGGTGGCCGGGGTGCTCTCGCAGGACCTGATGCACGGGTCGGCCCGGGCCTTCCGCTGGTCGACGCTGCTGGCCGGCGGCCCGCCGCTGGTGATGGCCACGGCCACCGCCGGGCTGCCGGTGGCGGACGCGATCGGGCTGGCGTTCGCGGTCGCCGCGTCGTCGTTCTGCCCGCTGCTGGTCCTCGGTATCTGGTGGCGCGGGCTGACGGACGCGGGCGCCCTGCTGGGGCTGGTGGTCGGCGGCGGCCTGGCGGCGTGCGCGGTGGTGCTGACGAGCGTGCGCGGGGCGGGCAGCGGCTGGTCGGCGGCGCTGCTGGAACAGCCCGCGGCCTGGACGGTCCCCATCGCGTTCGCCGTGATGATCGCCGGGTCGCTGCTGACCCGCCACCGGCTGTCGGCCGACGCGGTGGACCGGGTGATGCTGCGCATGCACCTGCCGGAGGAGGTCGGCTCGCTGCCGCCCGCCGTCACCGAACCCCTGCCGCCCGCGCGCTGAGCGGAATCCGGCCACCCGGGCGGCGACCGCGGCGCCGTCCTCCCGCGCGGCCCGGCGTGCCGTCTGAACTGCACGGAGTGCCAGGGCCGTTGGGCGCACGGGAGCGACCGCTCGGCGTACCGGAGCGACCGTCCGGCGAACCGGCGGTACCGCTGGGCGACGTCCGCGGCCGGTCCCTGGCCGGGTGGCCGGATCCGTTCCTAGCGTGACAGCGGGCCCGAGTCCGGGTCCGACATCCCCCTGCCGTTCCTCGATGAGGAGGGAAACCGCAGATGAGCACCCCCGCCCCGACCCCTGCGCCCGCCGCCGACGCGATCGCCGACCCCGGCCCGCTGGGACTCGCCGGCTTCGCCGCCACCACGTTCGTCCTGAGCTCCTTCAACGCCCACCTCATCGACCAGAACCTGCTCGCCGTGGTGCTGCCGCTCGCCCTCTTCTACGGCGGCCTGGCCCAACTCCTCGCCGGGCTCTGGGAGTTCCGCAAGGGCAACACCTTCGGCTCGACGGCCTTCGTCTCCTACGGCGCGTTCTGGCTGTCGTACGCCGCCTATGTGAAGTTCGTC
Source organism: Actinacidiphila acidipaludis (assembly GCF_019890725.1). GTDB lineage: Bacteria > Actinomycetota > Actinomycetes > Streptomycetales > Streptomycetaceae > Actinacidiphila > Actinacidiphila acidipaludis. The sequence goes on along the minus strand of NZ_JAINZZ010000011.1, from coordinate 143,050 downwards.
GCCGGTGACCTTCCGGCGGGCACCGCGCACCAGGCCACCGGGCTCTACCTGCTGATCTGGGCGATCTTCACCGTCTACATGACCGTGGCCGCCCTGCGCACCAACGGCGCGACCCTCGCGGTGTTCGCCACCCTGTCGCTCACCTTCATCGTGCTGACGATCGCCGAGTTCGCCGAGTCCACCGGCATGACCAAGGTCGGCGGCTGGGTCGGCCTGATCACCGCGCTCTGCGCCTGGTACGCGTCGTTCGCCGCCGTCACCAACGCGACGTGGAAGGAGAACGTGCTGCCGGTCTTCCCGGGCGTCGGATCGCGGGTCCGGCTCGGTGCCGGCCGGAGCGGCGGCCCGGTCGCGGGCGAGGCCCACTGATGGACGGCGACGGCGCGACCCTGGCCAACCTGCTGCGGGAGGAGCGGCGCTTCCCGCCGCCCTCCGGGCTGGCGGCGGCGGCCAACGCCGGTGCCGACGCCTTCGCTGCGGCCGACGCCGACGGCGAGGCGTTCTGGGCGGCCGCGGCCGCCCGGCTGGAGTGGGCCGAGCCCTGGACGCAGGTGCTCGACTGGAGCCGGGCGCCGTTCGCCCGCTGGTTCACCGGCGGCCGGCTCAACGTGGCGGCCAACTGCCTGGACCGGCACGTCCGGGACGGCCTCGGCGACCGGGTCGCCTTCCACTGGGAGGGCGAGCCGGGCGACACCCGCACGCTGACCTACGCCGACCTGAAGGACGAGGTCTGCCGGGCCGCGAACGCCCTGCTGTCGCTGGGCGTGCGGGCCGGCGACCGGGTGGCGCTGTACATGCCGATGATCCCGGAGACCGTCGTCGCGATGCTGGCCTGCGCCCGCATCGGCGCCCCGCACACGGTGGTCTTCGGCGGGTTCTCCGCGGACGCGCTGCGCGGCCGCGTCCTGGACTGCGACGCGCGCGTCGTGATCACCGCCGACGGCGGCTACCGCAAGGGCGCGGCCTCGGCGCTCAAGCCCGCCGTGGACGAGGCGCTGGAGGCGTGCCCGGACGTGCGCAGCGTCCTGGTCGTCCGGCGCACCGGCCAGGACGTGGCCTGGACCGAGGGCCGCGACGTGTGGTGGCACGACCTGGTCGCCGCCCAGCCGGCCGAGCACGAGCCGGAGGCGTTCGACAGCGAGCACCCGCTCTACATCATGTACACCTCGGGCACGACGGCCCGTCCCAAGGGCATCCTGCACACCTCCGGCGGCTACCTGACCCAGGTCGCGTGGTCGCACTGGGCGGTGTTCGACGTCAAACCCGAGCAGGACGTCTACTGGACGGCCGCCGACATCGGCTGGGTCACCGGCCACTCGTACATCGTCTACGGGCCGCTCGCCAACGGCGTCACGTCGGTGCTGTACGAGGGCACGCCGGACACCCCGCATCAGGGCCGCTGGTGGGAGATCGTGCAGAAGTACGGGGTGACGATCCTGTACTGCGCGCCCACCGCGATCCGCACCTTCATGAAGTGGGGCGAGGAGATCCCCGCCCGCTTCGACCTGTCGTCGCTGCGGCTGCTGGGATCGGTCGGCGAGCCGATCAACCCCGAGGCGTGGATCTGGTACCGCCAGGCCATCGGCTCGGACCGCTGCCCGGTGGTCGACACCTGGTGGCAGACCGAGACCGGCGCGCACATGATCAGCCCGCTGCCGAGCGTGGCCACGCTCAAGCCGGGATCGGCGCTGCGGCCGCTGCCGGGCATCCACGCGGACGTCGTGGACGACACGGGCAAGCCGGTGCCCAACGGCTCCGGCGGCTACCTGGTGCTGACCCGGCCGTGGCCGTCGATGCTGCGCACCATCTGGGGTGACGAGCAGCGGTACATCGACACCTACTGGTCGCGTTTCCCCGGCTGGTACTTCGCCGGCGACGGCGCCAAGAAGGACGAGGACGGCGACATCTGGCTGCTGGGCCGGGTCGACGACGTGATGAACGTGTCGGGGCACCGGATCTCCACCACCGAGGTGGAGTCCGCGCTGGTCTCCCATCCCCGCGTGGCCGAGGCCGCCGTGGTCGGCGCGGCCGACGCCACCACCGGGCAGGGGATCGTCGCGTTCGTGATCCTGCGCGGCGGCGCCGGGGGCGACGGCTCCACCGGCGACGCGCTGGCCACCGAGCTGCGGGCGCACGTGGCCAAGGAGATCGGGCCGATCGCCCGTCCCCGGCAGATCCTCGTCGTGGCCGAGCTGCCCAAGACCCGGTCGGGCAAGATCATGCGCCGCCTGCTGCGCGACGTCGCGGAGAACCGGGAACTGGGCGACGTCACCACGCTCACCGACTCGTCGGTGATGGACGCGATCCGCGACGGCCTGCCGGCCGCCGCGGACGGGGAGGGCTGAGCCGCCGGGGCGCGACCACCCCGGTCCGGGACGGGTTTCACCCCGTGCCGGACCGGGAGGGGATCTCCCCGCTCACCCGCCTCGCACGGCGGCCGCGTGAAACGCATCGGGGGTCACGCGGCCGCCGTGTCGCCGCTCACTCCTCGGGAGCCAACCGCAGTGAGATCGAGTTGATGCAGTACCGCTGGTCGGTCGGGGTGCCGTACCCCTCGCCCTCGAAGACGTGGCCGAGGTGGGAGCCGCAGCGCGCACAGCGCACCTCGGTCCTGACCATCCCGAGCGACCGGTCCTGGATCAGCTCCACCGCGTCGGAGTCGGCGGGGTCGTAGAAGGACGGCCAGCCGCAGTGCGACTCGAACTTGGTGTCGGAGCGGAAGAGCTCCGCGCCGCAGGCGCGGCACGCGTACACGCCCTCGGTCTTGGTGTCGGTGTACTCACCGGTGAACGGGCGCTCGGTCCCGGCCTGCCGCAGGACCGCGTACTCCTGCGGGGAGAGCTCGGCACGCCACTGCTCGTCGGTCTTGTTCACTTCATACGCCATGGGGTCTCCTCAGCCGCTGAGGCGGGCGAGTACCAGCGGACCCAGGTCGGTCACGTCACCCGCCCCCATGGTGAGAACGAGATCACCCGGCTTCGCCATTCCTGCCACGACCTCCGGGACCCGTCCCTTGTCGTGCTCGGCGGCCACGTCCGCGCCGGCCGCCCGGGCGGCCTCGATCACCAGGGCGCTGGTGATCCCGGGGACCGGGTCCTCGCGGGCCGGGTAGATGTCCAGCACCAGCGACGCGTCGGCCAGCGCCAGGGCCGCGCCCATCTCCGCGCCCAGCTCCCGGGTGCGGCTGAACAGGTGCGGCTGGAAGACCACCAGCACCCGGGCGTCGGGACCCGCGGCGCTCCGGATCGCCTCCAGGTCGGCGGTCATCTCGGTCGGGTGGTGCGCGTAGGAGTCGATGACCTGGACGCCCGCGGCCTCGCCCTTGAGCTGCAGCCGGCGCCGGACGCCGGTGTACTTCGCCAGCGCCTCGGCCAGCTCCTCCACCGGGACGCCCATCGCGACCCCCGCGGCGAGCGCGGCCACGGCGTTGTGGGCGTAGTGGCGGCCGGGCACGGAGACGGTGAAGGTCAGCGGCCGGCCGTCGAGCACCACGGTGACCTCGCTGGTCAGCCCGCGCGGCGTGACGGCGGTGATCCGCACGTCGGCGTGCTCGGCCGCGCCGACCGTGACGATCCCCAGGTCCGGGCGGTCGAGCCGGTCGCGCACCCGCGCGGTCAGCTCGACCGCGCCCGGCTGGTCGGCGGAGACCACCAGGGTGCCGCCCGGGCGGATCTTGCCGGCGAAGGTCACGAAGGAGTCGTAGATCTCCTCCATCGACGCGTAGTTGGCGTGGTGGTCCAGCTCCACGTTGAGGACGATCGCGACCTCGGGGGAGTAGGCGTGGAAGCTGCGGTCGCTCTCGTCCGCCTCGGCGACGAAGATCGCGCCGCCGCCGTGGTGCGCGTTGGAGCCCGGCGCGTCCAGGTCGCCGCCGATGGCGTAGGACGGCTCCAGGCCGAGGGCACCGAGGGCGACCGCCAGCATCGAGGTCGTGGTGGTCTTGCCGTGGGTGCCGGCCACCGCGATCGGCCGGGCGCCGTCCATCAGCGCGGCCAGCGCGTCGCTGCGGTGCACCACCGGCACGCCCCGCTCGCGGGCCGCGGCCAGCTCCGGGTTCTCCTGGCGGATCGCGCTGGAGACCACCACGGCCGTGGTGGTCTCGGCCAGGTGCGCGGCATCGTGCCCGATGTGCACGGTCACGCCCAGGGCGCGCAGCGCCTCCGCGGTCTCGGAGTCCTTGGTGTCGCTGCCCGCCACCGCGGCCCCGCGCTGGGCCAGGATCTTCGCGATGCCCGACATCCCGGCGCCGCCGATCCCGATGAAGTGCGGGCGTTCCAGGGCGGGCGGCAGGGACGGGGTGGGCGTGCTCATGCGCGGATCTCCCGGGGTGCGTGCTCGGCGACAGGTCTGCGGCCCGATTCTCCCACCATCACCCGGGGTGCTTGTCGCCCTCGGCCTCGTGCCCCTCCGGTTCGTGCTGCGCGAAGAGCTTCAGCACCGGCACGCCCACCTTGTGCCGGGCGCGCGAGGTCCAGTCGCGGTGGAAGAACTCCTCGACGAAGTGCGGCGCGGTCAGCACGATCACCTCGTCGGCGCCGGTCCGCTCGACGACCGTCTTCAGCAGGTCCAGCGGGTGCCGCTCGACCAGCTCGCCCACCGCGTCCGCGCCGGTGGCGCGCAGCGCGTCCAGCGAGTACGCCAGCGCCCGCTCGGCCGGCGGCAGGGCCTCCTGGCCCTCGGGCACCTCGCCCTCGTGCGCGGCGTCGTCCAGGTAGCCGAGCGCCACGTCGTCCACCGCGCGCAGCAGCCGGTCCTGGTCGCCGCGGGGCTGCATCAGCACGACGAAGGAGACCTGCTCGTCGCCGTGGAGCGTGGTGACCAGCTCGATGTCGGCAGGGGCGAGCGGCTTCTCGATCATGAGTACGGTCGTGAACACGGAGGCGTCCTTGTCTACTCGTGCGGCGTCTACACGTGAGGCCTGCCCCGAATCCTCACAGGGCACCGGGGTAAGTGTTCCCTCGCGACGCGAAGCGGAACAGAAGAATCCGCTTTTTTGGTGAGTTCCGGGGGTTTCCGCGGCGCCGTTGACGTCCGCTAGGCGCGGACGTAGCGGGTGAACAGGAAGCCGTCCTCCTCCAGCACCGACAGCGGCGCGAAACGGGACAGCGGGACGACGCCGGGCCCGTTCATGATCCGCGGCGCCTCACCGCCGGCCAGCAGCGGGGCCAGGGTCAGGCACAGCTCGTCGATCACGTCGGCCGCCGCGAACTGGGCCAGCACCCGGGGGCCGCCCTCGTGCAGCATCCGCGTCAGGCCCAGGGCGGTCAGCTCCCGCACCGCACGGGCCGGGTCCACCCCGTCGCCCTCGCCGGCGACCACCACCCGCGCACCGGCCGCGTGGACGGCCGCGACGTCCTCGTCCTTCGCACCGGCCCCGGTCAGCACCAGGGTGGGGACCAGCGGGCCGGTGAAGAGCGGGGCCGTGAGGTCCAGCTCCAGGCTGCGGCTGATGACGGCGATGACCGCGGCCGGCTGCTGGCCGTCGGCGGCCCGCCGGGCCGCGAACGCCGCCCGGGCCCTCGCCGGGCGGTAGCCCTCCTGCCGCACGGTCTCGGCGCCCACCAGCACCACGTCGGCCAGCGCCCGCAGCGTGCCGAAGATCCGCATGTCGGCGTCCGAGGACAGCGGCGCCGAGCGGCCCTCCGCGCGAGCGGCGCCGTCCAGACTGGCCACCATGTTCGCGCGCAGATACGGCCCGGCCGCCCGCGGCGGGTACGCGTACACGTCCGCGAGCTCCAGGGGCGTGCTCAGCCCCTCGGTGAACACCTGCGCGTCGTCACCCCGGCCGGGTGCGGGAAACAGCCGTTGCATGCCGCGCAGTGTGGCACGGAGCGGCGGCGTGGGCTGCGCCACACTGGGCCAAGGCGGTGGCGCGCCCGCACTACCATGGGGAGTCGTGTCCTCCTCCCTCACCGCGACCGACGCCGTCCCCACCACCGGGCCGGAGGCCCTGAGCGCCCGCACGCCGAAGGTGGACACCGCCCGGCTGGTGGCCGACATGGTGCCGCCGCCGCGCTTCGACTCCGTCCGCTTCGACACCTACGTCCCCGACGAGCGGCAGCCCAGCCAGGCCGAGGCCGTCCGCCGGCTGCGGGCCTTCGCCGAGCAGACCGGCACCCGTGCCGGAGGCACCGCCGGGGAGCGCCGGCGCTGGTTCCGGCGGGAGCCGCCGGCACCGCAGGGCCCGACCGGTGTGTACCTCGACGGCGGCTACGGAGTCGGCAAGACCCACCTGCTGGCCAGCGTCTGGCACGCCACCCCTGCGCCGCGCGAGCAGAAGGCGTTCGGCACCTTCGTGGAGCTGACCAACCTCGTCGGCGCCCTGGGCTTCCAGCAGGCCGTCACCGCGCTCAGCGGCCACCGCCTGGTCTGCATCGACGAGTTCGAGCTCGACGACCCCGGTGACACCGTCCTGGTCTCCACGCTGCTCGGCCGGCTCGCCGACGCCGGCGTCCGGCTCGCCGCGACGTCCAACACCCTCCCCGGCAAGCTCGGCGAGGGCCGGTTCGCGGCCGCCGACTTCATGCGCGAGATACAGGGCCTGTCCGCCCGGTTCGCCTCGCTGCGGATCGACGGCGAGGACTACCGGCACCGCGGCCTGCCCGCCGCCCCCCGCCCGGCCGGTGACGACGAGGTGACGGAGGCCGCCCACCGCACCCCGGGCGCGGCCCTGGACGACTTCGGGACGCTCACCGCGCACCTGGCCGCCGTCCACCCCAGCCGCTACGGCGCGCTGTGCGACGGCGTGCGGGCGCTGTTCCTGCGCGGCGTCGAGCCGATCACCGACCAGGCCACCGCGCTGCGCCTGGTGGTCCTGGCCGACCGCCTCTACGACCGCGAGATACCGGTGATGGCCTCCGGCGTGTCGTTCGACCGGCTGTTCACCGAGGACATGCTGGCCGGCGGCTACCGCAAGAAGTACTTCCGGGCCATCTCCCGGCTCACCGCGCTCGCCCGCGACGCCGGGGACGAGAGCGCGCGGGACGCCGGCCGGGAGCCCGCGCACGACGCGGGGCAGGACGGCTCGGCCGACCGCTGAGACGCGGTACCGGCGGCGGCGGACGACGCTGGCGCCCGGCCCCGATCCGGCGCAGGATCGGGGCATGGCGAAGCACGGCGGCAAGGAGAAGCACCACCGCACGGGCCGCGAGAAGGACCCCGGCAAGGGTGGCGGTCACGGTGCGGCCCGCGGCGAGGGGAACGCTCATGATGATCGTCCGGGCGGCGGCCACGGTCACCGCCCGGCCGGCGGCACGGACGGCGACCCGGGCCGCGACGGGGATCTGCGCTCCCGGCTGCGCGTGGCGCCCGGCAGCGGCCCGGTCGACCTGACCGCGATCGACCCGTCCGGCACCCCGGGCGGGCCCGCCGGCAAGGACCAGGCCCGCATCGAGACCGATGCCATGCGGCTGCGTCTCGCCGAACTGCAGGAGCGGCTGTTCGCCCAGAGCACCGCCGGCGACCCGCGCCGCCTGCTGGTGGTGCTCCAGGGCATGGATACCTCAGGCAAGGGCGGCACCATCAAGCACGTCGCCACCGGCCTGAACCCCACCGGCGTGCGCGTCACCGCCTTCAAGACCCCCACAGCGGAGGAGCGGGCGCACCCGTTCCTGTGGCGGGTCCGCAAGGCGCTGCCGGCTGCCGGCGAGATCGGCGTCTTCGACCGCTCGCACTACGAGGACGTGCTGATCGTCCGCGTCCACGACCTGGTGCCGCGGGCCACCTGGCGCCGCCGCTACGACGCCATCAACCGGTTCGAGCGGTCCCTGGCCGAGGAGGGCTGCACCGTGCTCAAGGTGTTCCTGCACATCGGCTACGACGAACAGCGCGAGCGGCTGCTGGCGCGGCTGGACCGGCCGTCCAAGCACTGGAAGTTCACCGTCGGCGACATCGAGGAGCGCGCGATGTGGCCCGCCTACCAGGAGGCGTACCAGACGGTGCTGGAACGGTGCTCGACCGAGGCCGCGCCCTGGCACGTGGTGCCCGCCGACCGCAAGTGGTACCGCAACTGGGCGATCAGCAAGCTGCTGCTGGAGCACCTGGAGCTGATCGACCCGCAGTACCCGCCGGGCACGTTCGACGTGGAGGCCAGCCGGGCGCGGCTGCTCAGCAGCTGACCGGGCGGCCGTCCCGGATCGCTCCGGCGTGCCGCACGGGCGCGTCGCACGGGACGCACCGCGCCGGCGCACCACCGCCGGCGCCCCGGTCAGGCGCCGCGCTCAGCCCTCAGCCCGAGCAGGCCGTCCGCTGGGCCTCCTGCCACTCGCACACCGGGCACAGCGTGGCGCCCTTGGTGGTGGCGGGGTACTCCGTCTGCTCCCCGCACAGCACGCAGTCGGCGAGCGGTTCGCGGTCCTCGGTCGTGGTCACCCGTTCACCGTAGCGTCCCCGCCCTCGTCGCGGACCCGCAGGACCGCGGCCCCGCGCGGCGGCAACTGGACGGCCGGGCCCGGCGCCGGCGTGCACGCGGGACGGGCCAGCAGGACCTCGCACGGCGCGTTCAGCGGCACCCGCGCGGGGGTGTCGGAGAAGTTGACCAGGATGCGGAACGGGCCGCGGGCCACCCGCAGGGTGCGCCCCCCGGCGGTCGCGGCCACCTCGTCCAGCGGCCCTTCGGCCAGCGCCGGTTCGGCCCGGCGCAGCGCGATCAGCGACCGGTACCACTCCAGCAGTTCGCGGTGCTCCGGCTTGTCCGGCTCGGCCCAGTCCAGCACCGAGCGGTTGCGGGTGGCCGGGGCCTGCGGGTCGGGCACCTCGTCCTCGGACCAGCCGTGCTGGGCGAACTCCCGGCGCCTGCCCCGGGTGATGGCCGCCGCCAGTTCCGGGTCGCCGTGGTCGGTGAAGAACTGCCAGGGCGTCGTGGCCCCCCACTCCTCGCCCATGAACAGCATCGGGGTGAAGGGCGCGGTGAGCACGAGCGCGGCCGCGGCGCCGAGCCGCTCCGCCGTCAGCCGGTCCCCGGTGGCCCGGTTGCCGATCTGGTCGTGCGTCTGCGCGTAGCCCAGCAGCCGCCCGCCGGACGTCGCCGCCGGGTCCAGCGGACGCCCGTGGTGGCGGCCGCGGAACGACGACCAGCTCCCGTCGTGGAAGAAGCCGTGGGTCAGCACCTTGGCGAGACCGGCGGGACCGGCCGCGGCGAAGTCGGCGTAGTAGCCCTGCGCCTCACCGGTGACCGCGGTGTGCAGCGCGTGGTGGAAGTCGTCGTTCCACTGCGCGTGCAGACCCAGGCCGCCGGCCTCCCGGGACGTCGTGGTCCGCGGGTCGTTCAGATCGGACTCGGCGATCAGGAAGAGCGGACGGCCCAGCGCCGCCGACAGGCCGTCCACCGCCGTCGACAGCTCCTCCAGGAAGTGCAGCGCACGGGTGTCGACCAGCGCGTGCACCGCGTCCAGCCGCAGCCCGTCCAGCCGGTAGTCCCGCAGCCACGCCAGCGCGCTGCCGATGAGGAACTCCCGCACCTCGTCGGAGCCGGGCGCGTCGAGGTTCACCGCGTCGCCCCACGGCGTGTGGTGCCGGTCGGTGAAGTACGGGCCGAACGGCGGGAGATGGTTGCCCGAGGGGCCGAGGTGGTTGTGCACCACGTCGAGCACGACGCCCAGGCAGTGCCCGTGCGCCGCGTCGACAAAGCGCTTCATCGCCTCGGGGCCGCCGTACGGTTCGTGCACCGACCACAGCGACACGCCTTCGTAGCCCCACCCGTTGGTGCCGGGGAACGGGCACACCGGCATCAGCTCGATGTGTGTGACGCCCAGGCGGGCCAGGTGCGGCAGCCGTTCGATCGCCGCGTCGAAGGTGCCCTCGGGGGTGAACGTGCCGATGTGCAGCTCGTACAGCACCGCGCCGGACAGCCCCCGGCCCGGCCACGGCACCGACCACGCGTGGGCGTCGTGGTCGACCACCGCGGACGCCCCGTCGGGGCCGTCCGGCTGCCGCCGCGAGCGCGGATCGGGCAGCGGCGGACCGCCGTCGAGCACGTACGCGTACCTCGTGCCGTCCCCGGCCGGCAGATCCGCCCGCCACCACCCCGTCCGTGACGGGTCAGGGCCGAGGCGGTGCGTGCGGTCGTCGATCAGGATCTCCACCTGCTGGGCGTCCGGCGCCCACACCTCGAACAGCACACACGGCTCCCGTCAGCTCCGGTTGACTCGCTCCCGACCACATCCATGCCCGGACACCCGGTGTTTCAGACGAAGTTCACACGCTCCTGTGTCACCGGATAGCCCGCTTTGGCGAACGCGGCGGCCATCGGGAAGTTCCCCTGGTCGGTCGCGGCCGCGATGCGGGTGGCCCCGCGGTCGGCCAGGTCGTTGGTGCACTCCGCCAGCAGGTCGTAGGCGTAGCCGCGGCCCCGGTACTCCGGGACCACCGCGATGAAGCCGACGCAGGGCCCGCCGGGGTTCTCCGCCGGGACGTGCAGGCCGGCGATCCCGCCGTCCGGAGCGTGGGCGATCCGCCGCCAGTCCTTCGGCGAGGGCAGCCACTCCAGGAACCCCAGGCTCTCGTCCAGCGCGGCCTCCAGACCCTGGTCGTCGAGCATGCGGCGGTCGTGGGCGTCCAGCGTGCTCTCCATGATGCGGGCCATCACCGCGCGGAACGCCGTGTCGTCCGGTTCCGGCCGGTACTCCAGCCGTCCCGTGCGCGGCGGCAGCGGATCACGCTCCGCCGTCCACGTGTAGCGGTAGCGCTCGACGAGGCGGCGAAGACCGCCCTGCTCGGCGGCGGCCATCCGGCCCTCCGCCTCGGCGCGGACCGCCGGGTCGTCGCGCCAGCCGGTGGGCAGCATCAGGTCGTACTCGGCGTGCAGCGGTGCGGCGCGCAGCAGTTCGGCCGCGGCGGCCTGCTCGCCCGGGGCGAAGTCCAGCCAGTCCAGGGCCATCGGCCGGGTGTCGCTCTCCTTGCCCCACCAGGCGGCGCGGGCCACCACGGCGCCGTCGCGCAGCGCGACCCAGGACCACTCGGGGCGGTATTCGCCGCCCTCGTCCACGGTGGCGAAGGGCTGCCCCAGCAGCGGACGGCCGACCAGGCCGGCGTCGGGCAGCGAGGTGAACAGGGCGGACTCGCCGGCGAGGAGCGGGCGGATGTGCAGATCGGACATTGAGAGTTCCTGAATCCTCGGAAGACGTGCGCTCCCGTGGAGGTCAGGGACGCCCGGCGGACGGGCGGGAGCGCGGCAGGTCGATCGTCATCGCTCTCGCCTCCTCTCCGGTCCCATGGGCGTGCCGCGACCCTAGCCGGGCCGGTCCCGGGGGTCCAGCGGATTTCCGGCGGAGTGGCCGGGCTCGCGGCTGCCGGACGGGCCCCGGTGCGGCCGGGGGCCGCGGGCCGGGGACGGGTTGCGCCGGGACCCGGCGTCCTCATACCTGGTGCAGGGCGCGCCCGCCCAGCGTCAGGAAGTCCTCCCCGACGGCCTCCGACAGGGTCGGGTGCGGATGGACGTGCTGCGCCACGTCGGCGGCCTCCGCGTCCCAGCCCACGATCAGCTGGCCCTCGGCGATCATCTCCGACACGTTCGGGCCGACCAGGTGCACGCCCAGCACCGGGCCGTGCCGTTCGGCCACCACCTTCACCATGCCGCCCTGTCCGTGCACCATCCCCTTGGCCACCGCGGTCATCGGCATCGAGTTCACCACCACGTCCGCACCGCGGTCCCGCGCCTGCCGCTCGGTCAGCCCCACCGCCGCGGTCTGCGGACTCGAGTACGTCACCCGCGGCACCGCCGCATAGTCCACCGGCCGAGGTGAGCCGCCGGCCAGGAGCTCCGCGACCAGCAGGCCCTCGGCGAAGGAGGCGTGCGCCAGCCCGGGCGACGGCGGCGGCAGCAGGTCCCCGACCACGTGCACGCCCGGCACCGCGGTCTCCAGCCGCGCCCAGTCGGCGGGCGGCACGTACCCGCGCCCGTCCGTGGTCAGCCCGGCCGCCGCCAGGTCCAGGCCGTCGGTCACCGGCGTCCTGCCCACCGCCACCAGCAGCCGCTCCACGCCGAGGTCGAGATCCTCGCCGCGGGCGGTGCGCACCACCGCCCGTACACCGTCGTCACGGGTCTCGGCGCCGGTCAGGAGCGCGCCGGTCAGCACCTCGACGCCGCGTTTGCGCAGTGCCCGCGCCAGGTGACGGGAGACGTCCGCGTCCTCCAGTGGCAGCAGCCGGTCGGCGGCCTCCACCAGCACCACCCGCGCGCCCATCGAGCGGTGCAGGGACGCGTACTCGACGCCGATGGCGCCGCCGCCCAGTACCAGCACGGACTCGGGCAGGCCGGGGGCGAAGAGCGCGTCGTCGCTCGTCACGATCCGGTGGCCGTCCGGTACGAGACCGGGGAGCAGGCGCGGGCGGGAGCCGGTGGCCAGGACGAGGGCGCGGCGGGCGCGGTAGGCCGGAGCGTCCTCGGCCGCGCCGGCGGGCCCCCGCGTCATGGCGGTTCGGGCGCCGGCCGGCTCCGCGGTGACCGTACGGGGGCCGGTGAGACGGGCCGAGGCGCGCACCACCCGCACGCCGGCGCGCGCCAGATGGGCCTCCACTCCGCGGTGGTTGCGCGCGACGATGTCGTCCCGGGTGCCGGTCAGCGCGGCCCAGTCGATGCCGTCGACGGTGGCCTTGACGCCCCAGCGGTCGCGGGCCTCGGCGACGCCGTCGACCAGCTCGGCGGCGTGCAGCATGGCCTTGCTGGGGATGCAGCCGCGGTGCAGGCAGGTGCCGCCGACCAGGTCGCGCTCGAACAGCACGACGTCCAGGCCGAGGGCGGCGGCTCGCAGGGCGGTGCTGTAGCCGCCGGTGCCGCCGCCGATCACGATGACGTCGGTTTCCCCGACGGGGGTGGGGCTCTGGGTGCGGTGCGGGGGTCGACTGGCTGTCCGGTCCGGGGTCACGTCCATGAGGGCAGTCTCGGACGGGGGCCCGCCATGAGTCCAAGGCCAAGATGTGCTGGGTTCGATGAAGAACGGTCATGGACCGGCGGGGTGCCCGCGCTTAGGGTGACGCCCATGAGCCTGCGGCAGATGGAGTACTTCCTCACGGTCGTCGAGTCGGGGTCGTTCACCCGGGCCGCGGAGACCCTGCACGTCACGCAGTCCGCACTGTCGCACCAGCTGAAGGCGCTGGAACGGCACGTCGGGGGCGACCTGGTGGAGCGGCTGCCGCGCGGGGTGCGGCTGACGGCGATGGGCCGGGCGTTCCTGCCGCACGCCGAACGGGCGGTGCGCAGCGCCGTCCAGGCCGAGCGGGCGGCGCGGGCCGCGGCCGGGGCGGAGGGCGGGGAACTGCACGTCGCCGCGGTGCACGCGGTGGCGTCCGGCCTTTTGCCGCCGGTCTTCGCGGCGTGGCGGCGGGGGCATCCGGGCGTCGAACTGGTCCTGCACGAGTACGCGCGGGGCGCGGACCTGGTGGACGGGATGGAGCGGGGGGTCGCGGACCTGGCGGTCGGCCACCGGCCCGCTGGGCGCTCGGCCGGGGAGTGGGTGCTGCGGGAGATCGGGGAGGAGGAGGTGCTTGTCGTTCTTCCCCCGGACGATCCGCTGGCCGCGGTGCTGCCGGTTTCAGTGCCGGTGCCGGAGCCGGTGCGGTTGCCGGTGTCGGCGTCGGTGCCGGCCGGCGTGGGGATGGGCCGGGGTGATGGCGGGGTGCCGCGGGCCCGGGCGGGTGCCGGGCCGCCCGTACGCGGGCGGATCGCGCTGGCCGAGCTGGCCGGGCGGGACTGGGTCCGCTGTGCGATGGAGCCCGTCGTCGACGGTCGGCCCTTCATCGACCTGGCGTGCGAGCAGGCCGGGTTCGTGCCGCGGACGGCGGTGCGGACGGAGCACACGTCCACGGCGGTGCGGATGGCTGCGGCAGGGGTGGGGGTGGTGGCCGCGCCGGCCTACGCGATTCCTTTCGAGTGCGCGGCGGTGGGGGTCGATCCGGCTTGGCGGCGGCCGCTTTTCGCGTTCTCGCGGGGGGATCTCGCTGGGGCGGCACGGGAGTTCGTGGAGTTGCTGGTGGCTTCGGCTTTCTGATCGGCCGGGGTGGCGGCTCCGCCTGAGGTCCGCCCGGCTCCGGGTTCCGGGGGTGCCCCGGGGGCTTGTCTGCCGTGTGCGGCGCCGTTGTTGTTGCTCGCGCTGGGGGCAGCTTGCGGGCGGAGCCTGGGGGACCCCGCGCCCCTGTTATCGCTTGCCGTTCGTCCATTTGTCGGGGGCAGTCCGGAAGCGTCTCCTCGGACTGTGCATGGCGGGTTCCTACGAATTGGCTGGTCGGGCGGATGCACATTCCTGCGGGGATCGCTTCCTCCCCGCCCCCTGGCAGTAATCGGGGCCGCAGGGGCAGTTCAGGGGTGCCCCTCGTCCATCTCGTACCGCTGGACGGAGTCCGGCCTGCGACTTGAACCGTGCCATAGCCGTCCCCGGCTGCCAGGGAGGATGCGGCCGGGTGTCAGCCCGATCGTGCGGCTGTGCCCGCCGCTGCCAGCCGGTTGAGGACTTCCGTCGGGGTGAAGCTCCATCCGACGAGGCGCGGCCCGCTCCAGTTGATGCCGATCAGGAGCCCCTCCCGGTCGGCGTCGGGCAGTTCGCGATCGCGCCACACGGCCACGGCCATGGATTCAACCCGTAGGCCGTGTCCCCAGATGTCCGCGGCCCTTTGTGCACGCGCCGCGGTCGACCAGAACGGAAGACTCCGCGTGCCGTCATCGGAGAGGGGAGCCGGAGTCCCCTCGTCATCCCGGACCCACCACACCACCCCGGTCCGGGGCACGTCCCGGAAGAAGGCCGCCGCCTGCGAACCACTCTGACTCACGACGGCCGAGACTACCGAACTTGGAGCTACGCTCCGGCCCGAGCTGTGCGAGCCCACGATGAGCGCGGAGAAACTGCTCATGGTCGGCTTCTCGAAGGAGTGGACGCACTTGGACGGCCTCGGCGTCGCGGTGATGTCCACCACCGGCCTGCACGCGCACGGCGCTCGGAAAGGGTGGCGCTGGACGACGGATGAGATCACCGATGGCATCGCAGCGAAGGGCGAGGACATCGCCGCTCTCGGCGCGGAGCCTGCCGCGGCGTATCTGCTCGGCCATGACGTCGATCCCGAGACGGGCGCCCGGGAGCTCATCGTCGCGGTCGGGGAGATCACGCGTGACAAGGTGGGCGACGTCCACTGGGTCGGCGTCGTTCCTCAACGGTGCGTCGGAGCACCGGTGTTCACCGGCATTCCCAGGGGCGGAGACGCGTTCAAGCTGATCTGCGCGGGGGTGCTGCTGCCGGGCGACGGTCACCATCCCATCGCTCCCTTCGACCGCCTTCGCACCGCCCTGCGCGACCTCGCCATGAAGGCTTCGTCCGCGCCCGAGGCGACTGAACCGCGTCCCCGGGAACACGAACCGAAGCAGCGCTGGTGGCGACGACGCGGTTGACGATGCCTCGCGGACCGGCCCCGTACCCGGAAACCGGACATGCCCCGTCAGGTGTGCCGGGTCCGCCGGGCTTCGCCCGGGAAGGCACCCCGAGGACCCGACGGGCGAAACGCACGCGTCATGTGCGGGTGAGGAGGGCGACGGGCCCGGCGGAGAGAAGGGTGGCGAGGGGGACCGTGCCCTCGAACTCGCCGGAACGGAGAGCGTCGGTCCAGCGGCCCGCCGGCAGCGGCAGCACCGTGTCGCCCCAGCCCCCGGTCTCCTCCAGCCGCCGGGACAGCCGCGTGACCACGCTCACCGCTCCGTCCCCGCGCAGGAAGGCGACCACGTGGCCGGCGGCCGACCCCTCCGCGGTCAGCGGGCGGTACCCGGCGGACGGCCCGTACCACTCGGGGTGCTCCCGCCGCAGGCGCAGCGCCACCGCGGTGAGATGGAGCTTGGCCTCGTCGAAGCCGCGCGGCTCCGCCCCGTCCAGCAGCCTCTGCAGGGTCCGTGCCACGCCCACCCGCGTCGTCCCCGGCTCCGGGCGGGTCAGCGGCCCCCGGTTGTCCGGGTCGACCAGCGTGTACACCGGGTACTCCGTGCCCTGGTAGACGTCCGGGACGCCCGGCATCGTCAGGTGCAGCAGGGCCGCCCCCAGGCTGTTGGCCGCGGCATACGGCTCCAGGCTCCGGACGAACTCCCCGACGTCGTACACCTGCACCCCGCACGGCCCCTCGTCCGTGAAGTCGGCGACCGCCTTCTCGTACGCCTCGTCCGCCTCGGTCCACGACGTGCGCAGGCCCGCCTCCCGGACGGCCTTCAGCGCGGCGGGCACCAGCCGTTCCGGAGTGCAGAAGCCGAGGCCGGCGGCGGTCTGGAAGACCGTGTACTGGGTGTGCCGGTCCGGCGCCGCCGGGGCCCCCAGCCGCTCCGCCCGCTCGTCCCGGGCCGCGAGCCACTCCCGCCAGGCCGCCGGCCGCTCCGACAGCACGGCCAGCCGCAGCCGCACGTCGGCGCTGCGCTTGGTGTCGTGCGTGGACAGCACGGTCCCCGTGGCCGGGCGCTCCCGCAGCATCCGGGCGCAGTACGCGTGGAACTCCTCGGGCGTCGTCGCCGGCCGGCCGGGGTCGCGGCCCACCTCGCACAGCGACAGCAGCGGCACGTACCGGTAGAAACCGGTGTCCTCGACCGACTTCGCGTGCAGCGCGGACGCGACCTGGGCGAACCGCACCGCGAAGTCCGTGGCCGCCTCCCCGGCGGCTCCCGAGAGCCCAAGGGCTTCAGCCGTTCGGCCCAGTGCCAGGTCCCGCACGGCGTCCAGCGCCGCCGACAGCGCGGGCGCGCACTCCGCGCGGGCGGCCTCGACGGCCGACTCCACCAGTGCGACATCGGTGTCCGACGCCGGCCGGCCCGGCTCGACGTACGGACGGTAGACCGGGATGCGGACCAGCGTCTCGCGGATCGCGTCCGCCAGCACCCCGGACCCGATCCCGGACCCGGACTCCGCGGCACCGCCCGAGCCGTCCTCGTCGCCCGCCGCTTCGGAACCCCCCACCGCCCGCGACCCCGCCCGCGTCAGGCGCCCCACCTCCGCGGCCAGGTCGTGCGTCACCACCCGGTACGCGGCGCGTCGCGCGGTGGCCGCCCACCGGCCGCCGCGGTCGTCCGGGACACCCGTGAACTCCCGGTAGAAGTCGCTCAGTTCGGCGACCCCCGCCGGGTCGGTGAACAGCCCGTCGATGCGGTCCAGCGCGTCGTACCCGGTGGTCCCGGCGCACGTCCAGTCCGGCGGCAGTTCCTCGTCGCGCTGGAGGATCTTCTCCACCACCGTCCACCGCCCGCCGGCCGCCTCGGCCAGCCGCCGCAGGTAGGCCGCGGGATCCGCGAGGCCGTCCGGGTGATCGATGCGCAGCCCGTCGACGACGTCGTCGCGCAGCAGGCGCAGCACCGTGGCGTGGGTGGCGTCGAAGACCTCGGGCCGTTCCACCCGGACCGCGATCAGGTCGGAGATGGTGAAGAAACGGCGGTAGTTCAGGTCGGTGCGGGCCGTGCGCCAGTAGGCGAGCCGGTACCACTGGGCTTCCAGCAGTTCCGGCAGCGGCAGCTCCTCCGTGCCGGGGCGCAGCGGGAAGCGGTGGTCGTAGTAGCGCAGGACCCGGCCGCCCGCGGCCTTGTCCGTGATCACCGACAGGTCGCCGAGGACGTCCGGCACCGGCTCGCCCAGCACCGGCAGCAGCACCTTGCCGCCGAGCGCGTCCCAGTCGATGTCGAACCACGGGGCGTACGGCGAGGACGGGCCGTCGCGCAGGACGGCCCACAGCGGGGCGTTGAGGTGCTCGGGGGCCGGGAGCGCCATGTGGTTGGGGACGATGTCCACGATCAGCCCGAGGCCGTGCTCCCCGGCCGTTCTGGAGAGCTCCCGCAGGCCCTCCTCGCCGCCGAGTGCGGCCCGCACCCGGGTGTGGTCCACCACGTCGTAGCCGTGCCGGGAGCCGGGCACGGCCTCCAGGACCGGCGACAGGTGCAGATGGGTGACGCCGAGGGCCGCGAGATACGGCACCGCGCCCGCCGTGTCGGCGAAGGTGAAGCCGGGCTGCACCTGTATCCGGTAGGTCGAGCCGGGCGTCGCCGGGTGTCCGCTCATGGGGTCTTCTCTACCCCGGATCGGCGGCCATGGCGCGTCGGACGGACCGAACGTCCCGGAGGATTTCGGTCCCCGCGGCGCGCCGGACGGGCCGGACGCCCCGGCGGGACCCCGGACCCCGCCCAGCCCTCGGGACCCGCCGGCCCAGCCCTCCGGACCCCAGCCCTCCGGGCCCCGGCCCGCTCAGTCCGCCGGCCGCTGCAGCACCACCATGCTCCGGTCGGCCAGCAGCAGCCGGTCGCCCGCGGCCACCAGTTCGCCGGTCCCGGGCACCACGCTCTCCGGCCGCTCGGTGTCCACCACCAGCTGCCACTCCTTGCCGTGGTTCACCGGCACGACGAACTCCTGGGCGCGAGGGGCGGCGTTGAACATCAGCAGGAACGAGTCGTCGGTCACCCGTTCGCCCCGCGGGCCCGGCTCCGAGATGGCGTTGCCGTTGAGGAACACCACCAGGGAGCGGGCGTGCGCCGCCTGCCAGTCGCGCTGCGTCATCTCCTGGCCCTCGGCGGTGAACCACGCGATGTCCGAGAGCTCGTCGTGCGTGCCCTCGACCGGGCGGCCGTGGAAGAACCGGCGGCGCCGGAAGACCGGGTGGTCACGGCGCAGCCAGACCATCGAGCGCACGAAGTCGTGCAGCCGCAGCGCCTCGTCGTCGTCCTCCGACGTGCCGGGCTTGCCCGGCCAGGCGATCCACGACAGATCGTTGTCCTGGCAGTAGGCGTTGTTGTTGCCGCCCTGGGTGCGGCCGAACTCGTCGCCGTGGCTGAGCATCGGCACGCCCTGCGAGAGCATCAGCGTCGCGATGAAGTTCCGCATCTGCCGGCCGCGCAGCGTCTGCACCCCGCGGTCCTCGGTCTCGCCCTCCGCGCCGCAGTTCCAGGACCGGTTGTGGCTCTCGCCGTCGCGGTTGTGCTCGCCGTTGGCCTCGTTGTGCTTCTCGTTGTACGACACCATGTCGCGCAGGGTGAAGCCGTCGTGGCAGGTCACGAAGTTGATGGAGGCCAGCGGGCGGCGGCCGTCGTCCTGGTAGAGGTCGGAGGAGCCGGTCAGCCGGGAGGCGAACTCGGCGAGCGTCGCGCTCTCCCCGCGCCACAGGTCGCGCACGGTGTCCCGGAACTTGCCGTTCCACTCCGTCCACAGCGGTGGGAAGTTGCCCACCTGGTAGCCGCCCTCGCCGACGTCCCACGGCTCGGCGATCAGCTTCACCTGCGAGACCACCGGGTCCTGCTGCACCAGGTCGAAGAACGACGACAGCCGGTCCACCTCGTGGAACTGCCGGGCCAGCGTGGCCGCGAGGTCGAACCGGAAACCGTCCACGTGCATCTCGGTCACCCAGTAGCGCAGGCTGTCCATGATCATCTGCAGCACGTGCGGGCTGCGCATGAGCAGGCTGTTCCCGGTGCCCGTGGTGTCGGTGTAGTACCGCTTGTCGCCGCTCAGCCGGTAGTACGAGGCGTTGTCCAGGCCGCGCAGCGACAGCGTCGGGCCCAGGTGGCTGCCCTCGGCGGTGTGGTTGTAGACCACGTCGAGGATCACCTCGATGCCCGCCCGGTGCAGCGCCCGCACCGCCGTCTTGAACTCCAGCACCTGCTGGCCCCGGTCGCCCAGCGAGCTGTAGCCGTTGTGCGGCGCGAAGAATCCGATGGTGTTGTAACCCCAGTAGTTGGCGAGTCCCGCGTCCGACAACCGGTGGTCCTGGATGAACTGGTGGACCGGCATCAGTTCCAGGGTGGTCACCCCGAGTTCCACCAGATGGCTGATCACCGCCGGGTGCGCGAGTGCCGCGTAGGTGCCGCGGATCTCCTCCGGCAGCCCGGGATGGGTCATCGTCAGGCCCTTGACGTGGCCCTCGTAGATGATCGTCCGGTGGTAGTCGATGCGCGGGGCCCGGTCGTCCGCCCAGTCGAAGTACGGGTTCACCACCACCGAGGTCATCGTGTGCGGGGCGGAGTCCAGGTCGTTCCGCGAGTCGGGGTGCCCGAAGCGGTAGCCGTAGACGGCCTCGTCCCAGTCGATGCTGCCGCTCATCGCCTTGGCGTAGGGGTCGAGGAGCAGCTTCGCGGAGTTGCAGCGGTGGCCGCGCGCGGGGTCGTAGGGGCCGTGCACCCGGAACCCGTACCGCTGACCCGGCATCACCCCCGGCAGGTAGGCGTGGCGGACGAAGGCGTCGGCCTCCCGCAGTTCGACCGCGGTCTCCGACCCGTCGTCGTGCAGCAGACACAGCTCGATCCGCGACGCCACCTCGGAGAAGACGGCGAAGTTGGTGCCCGCGCCGTCGAACGTGGCGCCGAGAGGATACGAATGACCCGGCCAGACTTGCATGTAGTGACTCTTCCACTCCGTAACCGGACCTCGTGGGACATCTTCCGCGTGCCCGGCAGTTGGGTTGCCAACCCGCATCCTCCCATCAGGTCCCACCTCAGGGTGACCTAGCCACAACAGGCTGCTACCGCAAGGGTGATGGGGTTTTCCGGTAGTCGTGAAGTAGGGTCGATACGGCTGCGGCACCCCTCGCACCGCAGTACCCTTCCTTGATCGTGGACGGGGGTGGGAGGCGGTGGAACGGTGACGTCCGGAGGTCTGATGCTCCCGGGTGGCGGTGAGCAGGGCGACCGGCACGTCGCTGGCGACGCCAGCGCCGAGAATCCGAGCGGCGCGGTCACCCTTGCCGCCCCGCTGGAGATCGGAGCGGAACTGGACTGGGGTGCCGACGCCTGGGCCGAGGTGCGGACCCGCGCACGCCGGGCCGGGCGGGCCTATGTGTGGCTCAACCTCGTCGAGCAGCGCCTGCGGGCCGTCGTCAACGCCGTGCTGCGCCCGATCTACGAGCCGGTGCACGGCGAGGAGTGGGTGGTGGCCGCGGCCGGCCCGGCCGGCAGCGAGTGGGTGCAGCGCGCGGTGGCCGTCCGTGAGGTCAGCCGGCGCAAGGGCTTCCTGCTGGACCCCGCCGACGACAACGTCCTGAGCTTTCTGACGCTGCCCCAGCTCCGGGAGCTGGTCGTCCAGCACTGGCCGTGCTTCGAGCCGTACTTCGACGACCGGCGCGAACTGGAACTCGCGCTGGACGAACTGGAGGTCGCCCGGCACGTCGTCTCGCGCAACCGGGCGCTGACGCGGACCGTCCTGGACCAGGCAGAACGCGCCTCGGCACGGCTGCTGGAACTGCTCGGCGCCGGGGCCGCGCGCGACGCGACGCAGCGCCTGCCCGTCGACGTGGTCGAGCACCTGGTGGCCGACCGGTACGCCGACGTCATCGGGGTGTACCCCGACCGGGTCCGGCTGCAGCGGCAGCTCCCGGTCGAGGACCTGTTCGCCGGCGCCCGGCGGCTGGACGCCATCGGCATCGGCCTCAACCTGCTGGTGCAGAACTACTCCGGGCGGCGGCTGGTGCGGCTGGCGGAGTCCGGCTGCCGGGTGCGGCTGGCGTTCCTCAACCCCGCCAGCAGCGCGGTGCGCCGGCGCGAGCGCGAACTGGGCCTCGGCCGCGGTGAGCTGGGGCGCTCGGTGGAGATGAACATCATGCACATGCGCCGGGTGCGGGCCCGGGTGCGGGACCAGGGCGCGTTCGAGATCCAGGTGTTCGACGAGACGCCGCGGTTCACCGCGTACCTCGTGGACGGCGACAGCGGGGACGGTCTCGCGGTCGTGCAGACCTACCTGCGGCGCGCCCGCGGGATGGAGGTCCCGGTCATGGTGCTGCGCGGCGGGTCGCGCCGGGTGGTCGAGGGCGAACGGCCCGCCGAGGGCGGCCTCTTCGAGGTCTACCGCGAGGAGTTCGAGGGGATCTGGGCCGATTCGCGGCCGGTGTCCTGACCCGGCCGTCACCCGCCCCCGGCGCGCGGGACTGTCAGTGGCCCACGGGATGATGGCAGGGCACACGGGGGAAATCGGGTGGAAGGACGCGCCATGGCATGGCATGAGGATCTGCTGGTCGGCTTCGACCTGGAGACCACCGGCACGGATCCGCACCAGGCGCGGATCGTCACCGCCGCGGTCACCGAGGTGAAGAGCGGCGAGCCGGTGCGGCACCGGGCCTGGCTCGCCGACCCGGGGGTGCCGATCCCGGCGGAGACCACGGCCATACACGGCGTCAGCACGCAACGGGCGGCGGCCGAGGGGCGGCCGGCGCCGGAAGTGGTCGCGGAGGTCGCGGACGCGGTGCGCGGGCACTGGGCGCGGGGCGTCCCCGTCGTCGTCTACAACGCGCCCTTCGATCTCACCCTTCTGGATGAGGAGTTGAAGCGGTACGCGCTGCCGCCGCTGGTGCCCGCGGGGGCGTCACCGGGGCCGGTCGTCGATCCGCTCGTGCTGGACCGGGCGCTGGACAGGTTCCGGCGCGGCAAGCGGACGCTCCAGGCCGCCTGCCAGGTCTACGGGGTCGCCCTGGACGGCGCCCACGACGCGGGTGTGGACGCGCTCGCCGCGGTCCGGGTGGCCCGCGCGCTGGCGCTGCGTTTCCCGGAGCTGGCCGAGGCCGACCTCGCCGACCTCCAGTCGCGGCAGGCCGGCTGGTACGCCGCGTGGGCCGAGGACTTCGCCGCCTGGCTCCGCAAGAAGGGGGCGACCGACACCGCCGTGGACACCGCCTGGCCCCTCCGCGCCTCCGCGCCCGTCGCGGGCTGACGCCCGGCTCCCCGCCCCGCGCGGCCGATCGGCCCGGACGCGGCACGGCGGACATCTGTCAGAACGGGTACCAGCGGACCGTGGCGTCGGCCGCGCGCAACGAGGCGACACGGCGGCGGAACTCCGTGAGGGCGGCCGGGTTGGCGGGCGCGTGCTGGGCGACCCAGGCGCAGCTCGCGGTCTCGCGGGCGCCGCGCAGCACGTCGCAGCCGGGCCAGGTGGCGACGTCCCAGCCGTACGCGGCGGTGAAGGCGTCGTAGGCGGCGGCGGGGACTCCGTAGCGGTCACGGCTGAGGGTCTGGACGACCAGGTCGTGCTCCCGCAGGTCCGAGGAGAACGTCTCCAGGTCGACGAGGACGGGCCCGTCGGGGCCGATGTGCACGTTGCGGGGGAGTGCGTCGCCGTGGATCGGGCCGGGCGGCAGATGCGGCTCCAGAGCGGCCGCGGACGCGGCGAAGCCGTCACGCCGTTTGCGCAGATACGCCGCGTCGGCCGGGTCGATGGCGTCGCCGGCCAGCCGCAGCCAGCGTTCCACCCCGCCCAGCAGATCCCGCCGCGGGAGCCCGAAGTCGGGTTCCGGCAGCGCGTGGACGCGGCGCAGCAGCGGGGCGACGTCGGCGGGTTCCGCGGGCCGCAGCGCCTCGGGGAGGCGCTGCCAGTAGGAGACGGGGTGCCCCTCGACCAGCCTGACCTCGGACTCGGCCGACCGCACCGCGGGCACGTCGTGCTTGGCGAGCCAGTCCGCGGTGCGCACCTCGCGGCGGGCACGGTCCACCAGCTCGGCACTGCGGCCGACCTTGATGACCAGGCGCCCGGCGGCGTACACCGCGTTCTCGCCGAAGGAGATCAGCTCGGCGTCGGGGTGGCCCGCCGCGTCCAGTACCGCCCGCGCCCGTTCCTGCGTGAACACCGCGTCCGCCATGCCCAGCCTCTCGAATGTCCGTCCGCCTGCCGGTTCGTCGGTCCGTTCGCATATGCCGCGGTCAACGGCCATTCGTTCGGACACGTGCAAGTCTCGCACCGTCACGCCCCGCAGTTGCGCCGGGTTTCCCGCTTTTCCGCGCGGATCAGCAGGACGACCGGCCGGAAACGCCCGGACCCCGATGAGTTACGGCGGCCCGCACGGTCGGTATGACAGGGGCCTTCGTCCGGGGGCCGGCGGCGAGGAGGAGCACTGTGGCGGCGGCCGGTGGCACGCGGGAACCGTCCACCCCGGACTCCGGTGACGACCTGGTCGTCGTGGACGTCAGCGGGCTGCCGGCGGCCGGTGCGCCGCCGGAGGGCGAGCCCCTGGCCGGGCTCGGCGCGGTCGCGGCGCTGGCCCGGCTGCGGCTGGCGGCGCGCCGCACCGGTCACCGGGTGCGGCTGTGCGGTGCCTCGGCGGATCTGCGGGCGCTGGTGGAACTGGCCGGGCTAGGCGGGGAGTTCGAGTGGGAGGCCGAAGAGGGGGAAGAGCCGCGGGGTGTCGAGGAATGAGGTCAGCCCGGTGATCCGGCCGTCGGTGATGTCCAGCACCTGGAGCGCCCAGGCGCGGTGGCCGCCGCCGGGATCGGGCCGGTACTGGCCGAACCCCGGTGCGCCGTTGGCGGTGACCGGCAGCAGCCGCGATCCCCTGCAGCCGATGCCGGTGCCCAGGAACCAGGCGCGTATGTCCTCGTGGCCCCGCAGCCAGAGCGGGAACGGGGGCATGTTCAGCGTGGCGTCCTCGTGCAGCAGGCTGGTCAGCGAGTCCAGGTCGTAGCGCTCGAACGCGTCGACGTAACGGGCGAGCAGCGCCTCCTGATCGCCGTCCATGGGCGCCGCCGGCGCGGAGTCGGCGGCCACACCGGCGTCGGCGAGCGTGGCGCGGGCGCGCTGCAGGGCGCTGTTGACCGAGGCGACGGTGGTGCCGAGCAGCTCGGCGGTCTCGCTGGCCTTCCACGCCAGCACCTCGCGCAGGATCAGCACCGCCCGCTGCCGCGGCGGCAGGTGCTGCAGGGCGGCCACGAACGCCAGCCGGATGGTCTCGCGGGACACCACCACGTCGGCCGGGTCGCCCGAGGACGGGACGGCGCGGATGTCCGGCACCGGCTCGACCCACATCGACTCCGGCGTCATGTCCGGCAGCACCGCGTCGGCGTGCGACGCGGGGGACAGGTCCATCGGCCGGGCCCGGCGCTTGCCCGCGTTGAGGCTGTCCAGGCACACATTGGTGGCGATCCGGTACAGCCAGGAGCGCAGCGACGACCGTCCCTCGAAGCGGTCGGCCGCCCGCCAGGCGCGGACCAGGGTCTCCTGCACGGCGTCCTCGGCCTCGAAGACCGAGCCGAGCATCCGGTAGCAGTACCCGGTCAGCTCGACGCGGTACTCCTCCAGGTGCTGTTCCACCTCGCCGGGGGCCGGCGCCGCCACGGCACTTGCACTGTCCCTTGCGGTCATGTTCTCCACCGTACTAGCGGGCACCGACAGCGCCCCCGTACCCGACGGGTACGGGGGCGCTGTGCCCTGGCCGCGGCCGGTCCCGCTCCTGGGGGCGGGCGGCCGCGGCCGTGTCGGGGTCAGTAGCGGCCGGGGGCCGTCGGCGCGACCGGAACCGGCGGCGCGGGCGGCGCCGGGTGCCCGCCGGCGACCGGGGCGGCCGCCACGACCGGCTCGTCGTGGGTGAGGTCGGGCAGCCGGTGCATCCAGCGCGGCAGGTACCAGTTGCGGTCGCCGAGCAGGCTCATCACGGCCGGCAGCAGCACTCCGCGGATGACGGTGGCGTCGATCAGCACCGCGAAGGCCAGGCCGACGCCCATCTGCTTCATGCTCTGCATCGACAGCGTCCCGAAGATCGCGAACACCGCCACCATGATCACCGCCGCGCTGGTCACCACGCCCGCGGTGGAGGTGATGCCCTGCTCGATGGCGGCCTTGGTGCTCAGGCCGCGCATCCGGGCCTCGCGGATCCGGGAGACCACGAACACGTGGTAGTCCATGCTCAGGCCGAACAGGATCACGAAGAGGAACAGCGGCAGCCAGGCCACCACGGCTCCGGTGCCCGTGGCGCCGACCAGCGAGGCGCCCCAGCCGTGCTGGAAGACCATGGTCAGCACGCCGTAGGCGGCGCCCACCGAGAGCAGGTTCAGCGCGATCGAGGTCACGGCGATGGTCAGCGACCGGAAGGACAGCAGCATCAGCAGGAAGGCGAAGACGGTCACGAAGGCGAAGACCGGCGGCACGCTGCTGGTGATCTTGTGGTTGAAGTCCATCGACCCGGCGGTCTCACCGGTGATCGGGGCCTGCAGCCCGCTGACCTTGCCGAGGGTGTCGGGCCGGACGTGGTCCCGCAGCAGCCGCAGGTCGGCCTCGGCCTGGGCGCGGTCCGTGCCGCCCGCCAGCGGCACGTCGATCTGCGCGACGTTCTGCGCCGCGTGCACGGTCACGGTGACCGGGCCCCGGCTGGCCCCGGAGGAGACGGCCTCGGCGCGGAAGCCGGCGATGGCCCTGGTGACCGCGGGCGCGGTGATGTCGTCGGCCTTGAGGACGACGTGCGCGGGGTCCGGGCCGCCGGGGAACGCGGTGTTGATCGCCTCGTAGGTCTGGATGATCGGCAGGTGGTCGCCGAGCTCCTGGTCCATGGACAGGTTCGCGGTGTGCATGCCGAACGCGGGGATCGCGATCGCCACCAGCGCACCGCCGGCCAGGACGGTCGCCGCCCTGGGGTTGCGCAGCACCGGCCGGAGCACGGTCCGCCAGAAGCGGCTGCTGCCGGCGCCGCTCCGGGCGCCGCCGGACGCGGTCTTCGCACCGCGGTTCAGGAACGGCAGGCGGCCCTTCTCGACCCGCTCGCCGAGCAGCGACAGCAGGGCGGGCAGCACGGTGACCGAGCCGATCATCGCGATCGCGACCACGATCATGGTCGCGACGCCCATGGCCTCGAAGTCGCCGATGCCGGTGAAGAGCATGCCGGCCATCGCCACGATCACGGTGATGCCGGAGATCAGGATCGCCCGGCCGGAGGTCGCGGCCGCGATCCGCAGGGCGGTCGCCGGGTCGTGTCCGGCCGCGCGTTCCTCGCGTTCCCGGCGCAGGTAGAACAGGCAGTAGTCGACGCCGACGGCCAGGCCCACCAGCAGCATCACGGAGTTGGCGGTGTCGCTCATCGGCACCGAGTGGCTGACCAGGGCGACCACGCCGGTCGCGCCGAGGAACGCGGTCATGGCCAGCACCACCGGCAGCAGCGCGGCGACCAGCGCGCCGAACGCGATGAGCAGGATGCCCAGCGCCACCGGCACGGCCGAGTACTCGGCGGTCTTGAAGTCCGAGCCGAAGGCGTTGTTGACGGCCTTGTTGCCGCTGGCGTCGCCGAACTCGGCGATCCTCAGGTCCTGGTGCCGGTTCTGGACCCCGGCGACCGCGTCGAGCACCGGCTGCACCTGGTCGGCGGCGTCGTCCTTCGGTCCGGTCATGTCGAACCGCACGAGCGCCGAGCGGTGGTCGGCGGAGACCGCTTTGGTGGTGTACGGCGACGTGACGGCGGTGACCTTGCCGGTGGCCTTCACCGCGCTCACCACGTCGGCGACCGCGGCCCGGAAGGCGGGGTCGTCCGCCGTGGTGCCGGTGTGACGGGCCTGGACCAGGACCATTTCGCCGGCCGTGTCCGCCAGTCCGGCGTTGTCGTTGATGGTGGCGGCCTGCGAGACCTCGCCCGGCATCGAGCGGTCCTCGTCGACGTCGGAGCGGCCGGCCGCCTGGCCGATGACCATGACCAGGACGACGAGCAGCAGCCATCCGCCCACCGCCGCCCAGCGGTGCCGGGCGCTCCAGCTGCCCATCGCCGCCGCGATGCCCATCCTGCTGCCGTGCGCGCGTACGCGACTCACGGGGTGCCCCCTTGTAAGGATCGTGGTGGTGGCGGCGACTGCCGCTCTTGCCACTCACGACGCTATGGGGCGGGGGCGGTACGACCCATCCGGCCAACTGGTGACTTCCCGGTGGGCGTTCTCCCCCTCAGGGGTGGGGAGAACCCCACCCCCGAAGGAAGGATGGCCCTTACAGTGATCACCGCCGGAGAGCCGCCGGGAAACCGCGGGGCGGGCTCGCGCCGCAGGTCAGCGGCGCGGTGTGGGGGGTTGCAGGCTGAACGCCGCGGTGTTCAGGGACCGCCGCATGGCCAGCGCGATCGGCCGCTCGGCGAACCGGTGCACCAGGTACGACAGCGCCACCAGCACCGCCACGGAGACCGCGACCAGCAGCCGCGGGTCCATCCGGTCCCCGTAGTAGTGGGCGAACGTCATCCCCGTCACGTCGTGCAGCAGGTACAGCGGAAACGTCAGCGTGCCCGCCGTGGTCAGCAACCGCCAGCGGATCCAGCGGGTCCAGCCCAGCGCGATCGCCGCGACCGCCGCGTAGAACAGGGTGATGACCAGGATCAGCCATCCCCGCCACGGCGACCAGGTGCCCCAGTTGTTGGTGCCGCCGCTCGGCGCGAGCAGGAAGTGCAGCGCCAGCAGCCACGACATGCCGACGATGCCCCACAGCAACGGCGTCGACCGGTAGCGGTACATCAGGTAGAACGCCATGCCCGCGATGAAGTACGGCGCCGACGTGGGGTTGACGATCAGCGTGAGCAGCGGCAGGCCGGCGCTCGGGGCGATGACCGCCGCGACCGTCCACACGCCGCAGAAGATCACCACCCGCCGGTAGCTCAGGCCCTTCCACACCACCACCGAGAACATCAGGTAGAAGCACAGCTCGGGCCAGAGCGTCCAGTACACCGGGTCGAGGTTGTCCACGCCCAGCGGCCGCTGCATCATCGTGAAGTTCGCGAAGAGCAGCCGCGGATTGGGGTGCCCGAACGGGCTGTCGGTGAAGTAGATCACCGCCGCGGACAGCACGATCGCCACCCAGTACATGGGATAGAGCCGGGTCACCCGGGAGATGAAGAAGTCCCGTGGCGTGCGGCCCCACGCGCTCATGCAGATGACGAACCCGCTGATCAGGAAGAACAGCTCGACGCCCAGACGCCCGAAGGCGAAGTACCGGTGGACGGACGGGAAGGTCTCCTCGTACGGCCGGCCCCAGATACCGATCATCGACCACTTGGTCTGGCCCATGAAGTGGAACAGCACCACCGCCATGGCGGCCGCGAAACGCAGCCCGTCCAGCGCGGCCAGCCGGTCCTTGCGGACCCCCGGCCGTTGAGCCGGCGTCACCGTGACCGGTGTCGCCCTCGGCAGCGGCGCCTTGCGTGCCGGTGCCGCCGTACCCCCCGAGTCGGCCTTGCTATCGCCTCCGTCTCCTGTCCCGCCGGGTTGGAATATCTCCTCGGTCTGGGTCATGCATCCGCCGTTTCCGGTGTCGTCCTCCAGGTCTCAAGGCTCCGGAAGCCTCAGTCGTTCGACCGACGAGACCGCCACATGGTTGCCCTCAGGCAACTATCTGGTTGCCGACCGGCAGGCGTGCTTCGTCGTAGCGGCGCAGCAGCAGCTCCACCAGCTCCGGTGCCGCCCCGAGTACGGGAGCAAGCACGTCCGCCCCGGCTTCCCGGGAGCCGCGCACGATGCGGTCCGGCAGGAAGCCGGGCGCGATGACGTACGGTGCGACCGCGACCGACCTTACGCCCTCATCTCTGAGCTGCCGCACAACGTCCTCCGTCCGGGGCAACGCGGCGGAGGCGAAAGCGGGACGAACCGCCCGCCACCCGGTGCGCTGCCAGCGGCGGGCGACGCCGGCGATCACCGCCCGCGCCTCGGGGTCGGTGGACCCCGCGGCGGCCAGCACGACGCCGGTGGCGGCGCGGTCGCGGTCGCGCAGCCCGGCCTCGCGCAGCCGCCGCTCGAGGGCGGCGGTCAGCAGCGGGGCGGGGCCCAGGACGTCGGCGGTCGTGATGCGCAGCGCGGGCAACTCGGCCGTCACCTCGCGCAGTACGGCGGGAATGTCGGACTTGGCATGGAACGCCCGTGTCAGTAGCAGGGGCAGGGCCACCGCGTCCCGGACCCCGTCGGCGGCGAGGCGGCGCAGCGCCTGCGGGACCGAGGGCGCGGTGAAGTCCAGGAAGGCCGTCTCCACCCGCAGCCCCGGCCGGGCGCCCGCCACCCGCCGGGTCAGCTCGTGCACGGTCGCCGCGTGCCGCGGGTCCCGGGAGCCGTGCGCGACCACCAGCAGCGGGGGCGCGGCCGGCGGGGGAGGCGGGAAGGCGGGGCGCACGCTCACTGGCTCCTGGCGGTCAGGCCGCGGCTGCGCAGCACCCAGCGCTCCAGCGGGCTGAAGACGATCTGGTCGATGGCGATGCCGACGAACAGGATGAGCAGGATACCGAGCAGGACTCCGGCCATGTCCGAGCCCTCGCGCATGTTCTCCAGGTAGCGGCCCAGGCCCACGCCCAGGTCGGGGGAGGAGGCGATGAGCTCGGCGGCCATCAGGGAGCGCCAGGAGAACGCCCAGCCCTGTTTCAGCCCGGCGACGTAGCCGGGCAGCGCCGCGGGCAGCAGCACGTACCAGGCGCCGCGCAGCCCGGTCGCGCCGATGGTGCGGCCGGCCCGCAGGTACAGCGGCGGGACCTGGTCGATCCCGGACACCAGGCCGTTGGCGATCGACGGCACCGCGCCCAGCAGGATCACCGCGTACATCGCGGAGTCGTTGATGCCCAGCCAGATCACCGCGGCCGGCACCCACGCCACCGACGGCAGGGACTGCAGGCCGGACAGGATCGGGCCGATGGCCGCCCGCACGAAGCTCACCCGGGCCACCACCAGGCCCAGCGGGGTGCCGATGGCCAGCGCGGCCAGGAAGCCCAGCAGGCCGCGCTCGACGCTGGTCCAGATGATGGAGAACAGGTCGCCGGCCTGCCACCGGTCGGCCAGCGCCTGGCCGACGTCCGACGGGCTGGGCAGCTTCGTCGGGTCGGCCACCTTGCCCCATGCCGCGAGCTGCCACACCACGAGCACCAGCACGATCGCGGTGAGCGGCGGCAGCACCTTGCTCAGCAGCAGCCGGCCCAGCGGCGAACGGGCGACGGTGACCGTCTCCAGCGCGTCGAGCCCGGCCTCCAGACCGGACAGGTCGCCGCCGTCGCGCGCGGGCGCCGCGGCCTTGCCGGTCGTGGCGTCGTCCTGCGGCCCGCCCGCCGGGGTGTCCTCGGGCGCGTTGCGCCGACCGGCGGTCCCGGTGTCAGTGCTGGCCATGGCGGCGGATCTCCCCACGCAGGTGTTCGGTGATCTCGACGGACAGGTCGGCCACGTCCGCGTCCTCGATGCGGCGCGGCTGCGGGATGTCGATGACCCACTCGCGGCTGACGCGGCCCGGACGGGAGGACATCAGCACCACGCGCTGGGCCAGCCGGACCGCCTCGCGCACGTTGTGCGTGACGAACAGCACCGACAGGTCGGTCTCCGACCAGATGCGGGTCAGCTCGTCGTGCAGGACGTCCCGGGTGATCGCGTCGAGTGCCGCGAACGGCTCGTCCATCAGCAGCAGTTGGCTGTCCTGGGCCAGGGCCCGGGCCAGCGCGACCCGCTGCCGCATGCCGCCGGACAGTTCGTGCACCCGCTTGCCGTAGGCGCCGCCCAGGCGGACCAGCGACAGCAGCCGCTCGGCCTCCGGGCGGCGTTCCTCGCGCGGCACCCCGCGCAGCCGCAGGGCCAGTTCGATGTTCCTGCCCGCGGTCAGCCACGGGAACAGGGCGTGCTCCTGGAACATCAGGGCGGGCCGCCCGCCGGGAGTGGCGATGGTCCCGGTGGACGGCCGGTCGAGCCCGGCGACCAGGTTGAGCAGCGTGGACTTGCCGCATCCCGACGCGCCGAGGAGGCAGACGAACTCGCCCGGCCGCACGTCGAGGACGATGTCGTCCAGCACGAGCTGCTGGGCGCCGGGACGGCCGAACGCCTTCGACACATGGTCGATCCGCGCCGCGGGGGCGGCGGTCTGCGTGCCGGGCGCGGCGGCACTGGTGAGAGTGTCGGCCATCGGTGTCACCTCCTGGTCTGATGGGTGCTGGCGTCTGGGAGCTGCTGGGGGTGGCTGCCGCGGTGCGCGCCCGGCCGGTGCCGCCGGCCGGGCGCGGGCCGCCTACTGCGTGCCGAGTCCGGCGGCGGACACGGTGGGCCTGCCCTGTTCCTTGAGGATCTTGTTGAGCAGCGTCAGGTCGTAGATGCCGTTCAGCTTCGGCGCCTTGAGCAGGCCGGCGGACACGGCGTTCTGCGCCTCCTGGCCTGCGGTGGCGGCCAGCGGGTCGTCGAGGACCTGGATGGACTGCCAGGCCGGGTCGAGGACGTTCGCCGGCAGGGCCTTCTGCGTCAGCCGCTTCAACTCGTCGTTGGCGTCCGCCTTGGCCCGGTCGGGGTTGGCCTTGATCCACGCGTTGGTGTTCACCGAGCCCCGCAGCACCGCCTCGACGACGTCGGGGTGGGCGGTGAGGAACTTCTGCGACACGATCACGTTGGTGATCACGAACTTCTTGTCCGGCCACAGGGTGCTCTCGTCCAGCAGCACCTTCCCGCCTTCGGCGACCAGCTTGGAGGCGGTGGGCTCCGGCACCCACGCGCCGTCGATGGAGCCGTTCTTGTAGGCGTCCGGGGTGATCTTGTTGTCGGTGCGGATGACCGACACGTCGCCCTTGCCGCTCTGCGCGTCGACCTTCCAGCCCTGGGAGCTGATCCAGTGCAGCAGCGCGACGTCCTGGGTGTTGCCGAGCTGCGGGGTGGCGATCTTCTTGCCCTTGACGTCCGCGAGGCTCGTGATCTTCTTCGGGTTGACCACCAGCTTCACGCCGCCGGACGCCGAGCCGGAGATGATCCGCAGGTCGCTGCCGCCGGACTTGGTGTAGCCGTTGATGGCCGGGGAGGGGCCGATCCAGCCGATGTCGATGGATCCGGCGTTGAGCGCCTCGATCTCGGCGGGGCCGGCGTTGAAGGTGTACTCCTTGACCTTCGTCGCGCCGAGCTCCTTCTGGAACAGGCCCTCCTTGAGGCCGACCAGCGGAGTGGCG
Organism: Actinacidiphila acidipaludis; assembly: GCF_019890725.1. Lineage (GTDB taxonomy): Bacteria > Actinomycetota > Actinomycetes > Streptomycetales > Streptomycetaceae > Actinacidiphila > Actinacidiphila acidipaludis. The sequence continues at coordinate 110,479 of NZ_JAINZZ010000011.1, read as the reverse complement.
TGCGTGAGGTTCGGGAAGTAGCCGATCTTCACCTGGTCGGCGGAGAGCTTCTTGGCGCCGGCGGCCGCGGGCGCGGCGGCCGGGTCGTCCTTCGGCTTGTCGGAGCCGTAGCCGCAGGCGGCCAGTGCGCCGAGGAGGATCGGCAGCGCGGCGGCCGCGGCCAGGAGTCTGCGGCGGGAGGAGGGACGGAACGCTGGACGGGGCTGGGCAGACACGGATGTGTCCTCTCGTCAGGCCCGGCGTGTCGCGCGTGAGCGTGGCTCTACGGCGCGGCCGGAGGTTCGTCAGGTCTTCGGAAGATGCGCAGCACGGGGTGTGCTGCGGCTCGGATCGAGCAGCGGGCAGCCGTGGCGCGGCAACCGCGCGCCACGGTGCGGGACGTCAGCGCACACATCGCGCGACGCCGCCCGTGCCCGAGCCGAGCGAACCGCTGCCGACGCGGCCGCCCTCCTTCGCGAATCCTGAGAAGGCCTCACGGGCCGGACGGGACACCGTCAGAAGTCCCATCCCTCGTCGTCGGCCGCCGCCGCGGCGGCCGACGCCCGCTCGGCGAACGCCTCGCCGGCCATGCCGGCCGTCAACGTGGTGCCGTCGGCCGGGTCGATGAGCAGGAACGACCCGGTGAGCCGGGAGTCGGCGTACGCGTCCAGCGGCAGCGGCTCGGCGGTGCGCAGCACCACCGCGCCGATGTCGTTGACCTCCAGGTGCTCGGGGTCGTTGTCGTGCGCCAGACCGTGCGACAGGTCGATCCGGTACGGCAGTTCCTTCACGATCGCCTTGACGGTGCGGGTGGCGTGCTTGAGCAGCACCCGCTCGCCGACCCGCAGCGGCCGTTCGTGCAGATGGCAGACGGTCGCCCGGACGTCCTGGGTGACGGCCGGCGCCGCGCCGGCCGGCGCGATCAGGTCGCCGCGCGAGACGTCCAGGTCGTCGGCGAGCAGCAGCGTCACCGACTGGGGCGCCCAGGCGGTGTCCACGCTGCTGCCGAGCGCGTCGATGCCCGCGATGGTGGTGGTGCGGCCGGACGGCAGCACCGTCACCGGGTCGCCCACCCGGAACATCCCGGAGGCGATCTGGCCGGCGTAGCCGCGGTAGTCGGGGTGCTCGGCGGTCTGCGGGCGGATCACGTACTGCACCGGGAAGCGCGGCAGGCACCCCGTCAGGTCGTGGCTGACCGGGACCGTCTCCAGGTGCTCCAGCACCGTCGGGCCGCCGTACCAGTCCATGTGGGCCGAGGGCTCCACCACGTTGTCCCCGGCCAGCGCCGAGATCGGGATCGCGGTGATGTCCGGGACGCCCAGGGAGGCGGCGTAGGAGGTGAACTCCTCGGCGATCGCGGCGAAGACGGGCTCGGCGTAGTCGACCAGGTCCATCTTGTTCACGGCGAGGACGACGTGCGGCACCCGCAGCAGTGCGGCGACCGCGGCGTGCCGGCGGGTCTGCTCGACCACGCCGTTGCGGGCGTCGACCAGCACCACGGCCAGCTCGGCGGTGGACGCGCCGGTGACCATGTTGCGGGTGTACTGCACGTGGCCCGGGGTGTCGGCCAGGATGAAGCGGCGCCGGGCGGTGGCGAAGTAGCGGTAGGCGACGTCGATGGTGATGCCCTGCTCGCGCTCGGCGCGCAGGCCGTCGGTGAGCAGCGCCAGGTCGGGCGCCTCCTGGCCGCGGCTCTGCGAGGCGCGCTCCACGGCCTCCAACTGGTCGGTGAGGACCGACTTGGAGTCGTGCAGCAGCCGGCCGACCAGGGTCGACTTGCCGTCGTCCACCGAGCCGGCGGTGGCGAAACGCAGCAGCGTCGTCGCCGACAGGGCCTCGGCGGTGATCGGGTTCGTGGTGCTGGTCATGGCTAGAAGTACCCCTCGCGCTTGCGGTCCTCCATGGCGGCCTCGGACATCTTGTCGTCCGCCCGGGTGGCGCCCCGCTCGGTCAGCCGGGAGGCGGCGATCTCGGCGATCACCGCGTCGAGCGTGGTGGCGTCGGAGTCCACCGCGCCGGTGCAGGACATGTCGCCGACCGTGCGGTAGCGCACCAGCCGGTTCTCCGACTGCTCGCCGTCCTTCGGGCCGCCCCACTCGCCGGCGGTCAGCCACATGCCCGACCGCTTGAACACCTCGCGCTCGTGGGCGAAGTAGATCTGCGGCAGGGCGATGTCCTCGCGGGCGATGTACTGCCAGACGTCCAGCTCGGTCCAGTTGGACAGCGGGAAGACCCGCACGTGCTCGCCCGGCGCGTGCCGGCCGTTGTAGAGCGACCACAGTTCGGGGCGCTGGCGGCGCGGGTCCCACTGCGAGAACTCGTCGCGCAGGCTGAACACCCGTTCCTTGGCGCGGGCCTTCTCCTCGTCACGGCGGCCGCCGCCGAACACCGCGTCGAACCGCAGCTCGCGGATGGCGTCGGTCAGCGGCACCGTCTGCAGCGGGTTGCGGGTGCCGTCGGGGCGTTCGCGCAGCCGGCCGTCGTCGATGTAGTCCTGCACGCTGGCCACGTGCAGCCGCAGCGAGTGCTCGGCGACCGTGCGGTCGCGGAACTCCAGCACCTCCGGGAAGTTGTGGCCGGTGTCGACGTGCAGCAGCGCGAAGGGCACCGCGGCCGGCGCGAACGCCTTCAGCGCCAGGTGCAGCATCACGATGGAGTCCTTGCCGCCGGAGAAGAGCACCACCGGCCGCTCGAACTCGCCCGCCACCTCGCGGAAGATGTGCACCGCCTCGGACTCCAGCGCGTCCAGGTGCGAGAGCGCGTAGGGACTGTCGGTGGCGTCGCTGTGCGCAACGGTCGTCGTCATGCTGTGCCCCTTTCGCGGGCTTCTCCGCCCCCGCGGCGGGATGGCTCGGAGATCGCTGTTGGCCGCGGCCCGGTGGCCGCGGGTGCGTCGCCCGCCTGTCCCCTTTCGCGGGCTTCTCCGCCCCCGCGGCGGGATGGCTCGGAGATCGCTGTTGGCCGCGGCCCGGTGGCCGCGGGTGCGTCGCCCGCCAGTCCCCTCTCGACGAGCAGCGCGCGGACGGCCGCTGCGGACTGCTGGACGGTGCGGCCCTGGGTCTCGATCCGCAGATCGGGGTCCTCGGGCACCTCGTACGGGTCGTCCACGCCGGTCAGGCCGGTCAGTTCGCCCGCGGCCTGCTTGGCGTAGAGCCCCTTGACGTCGCGGACCGAGCAGACATCGACGGGGGTGGCGACGTGGACCTCGACGTAGCCGGTGCCCTGCTGCTGGTGGCGCTTGCGCACCGCCTCGCGGCTGTCGGCGTACGGGGCGATGACCGGCACCAGCACCAGCACCCCGTGGGAGGCGAGGAGTTCGGCGACGAAGCCGATCCGCTGCACGTTGGTGTGCCGGTCCTCGCGGCTGAACCCCAGCCCCGCGGACAGGAACTCGCGGATCTCGTCGCCGTCGAGCACCTCGACCCGGCGGCCCTCCTCCCGCAGTTCCTCGGCCAGCGCGGTCGCGATGGTGGTCTTGCCCGCGCTCGGCAGACCGGTCAGCCAGACCGTGGCCCCCGTGCTCATCCCGCTCTCCTGAACCGTCGTCGCACGTGTCGTCACTGGTGGATCCCGCACTCGGTCTTGCCCAGGCCCGCCCAGCGGCCGGCGCGCGCGTCCTCGCCCGCCAGCACCCGGCGGGTGCAGGGCGCGCAGCCGACGGAGGCGTAACCGTCCATCAGCAGCGGGTTGGTGAGCACGCCGTGCTCGGCGACGTAGCGCTCCACGTCGTCCTGTGTCCAGCGTGCGATCGGGGCGACCTTCACCTTGCGCCGGCGGGCGTCCCAACCGACCACCGGGGTGTTCGCGCGGGTCGGGGACTCGTCACGGCGCAGCCCGGTCGCCCAGGCGTCGTAGCCGCGCAGCCCCTCCTCCAGCGGCGCCACCTTGCGCAGCGCGCAGCAGCGGTCCGGGTCCCGGTCGTGCAGCCGGGGACCGTACTCGGCGTCCTGCTCGGCGACGGTCTGCCGCGGGGTGATGGTGATGACGTTGACGTCCATCACGGCGGCGACCGCGTCCCGGGTGCCGATGGTCTCCGGGAAGTGGTAGCCGGTGTCCAGGAAGACGACGTCCACGCCGGGCAGCGCCCGCGAGGCCAGGTGCGCCACGACCGCGTCCTCCATCGAGGAGGTGACGCAGAAGCGCCGCCCGAAGGTGTCGGCGGCCCAGCGCAGCACCTCCTGCGCGGACGCCTCCTCCAGGTCGCGGCCGGCCCGGACGGCCAGCTTCTCGAGTTCTTCCGCGCTGTGCTGAGCGGTGGTCACGAAGCGCCTCCATGCGGGGAGTCCGATGCGGAGTGCTGCGGCGGGGACGAGGGCGCGAAGCCCTCGGCGAGCAGGCCGAGGAAGGCCAGCCGGAACGCGCGGTTGCAGGCCCGGCACTCCCAGGTGCCGTGGCCCTCGGCGGACGGACGCAGGTCCTCGTCCCCGCAGTAGGGGCAGTAGAACGGCGCGGCGCGCTCGGTCATGCCAGGTCCTCCTCGGCGGCCCGCGCCGCCCACTGCGCGAAGCGTTCGCCGTCGGTGCGCTGCTCCTGGAAGCGGACCAGCACGCGCTCGACGTAGTCCGGGAGTTCGGTGGCGGTCACCTTCAGGCCGCGGACCTTGCGGCCGAAGCCGGGGTCGAGGCCGAGGCTGCCGCCGAGGTGGACCTGGTAGCCCTCGACCTGGTTGCCGGCGGCGTCGGTGACGAGCTGGCCCTTCAGGCCGATGTCCGCGGTCTGGATGCGGGCGCAGGAGTTCGGGCAGCCGTTGATGTTGATGCCGATCGGCTCGTCGAACTCCGGCAGGCGCCGCTCGAGTTCGTCGATCAGCGTGGAGGCGCGCTCCTTGGTCTCGACGATGGCCAGCTTGCAGAACTCGATGCCGGTGCAGGCCAGCGTGCCGCGCCGGAACGACGAGGGCCGCACCCGCAGGTCCAGTGCCTCCAGGGCCGCGGTCAGCGACTCGACCCGGTCCTCGGTCACGTCCAGCACCAGCATCTTCTGGTCGGTGGTGGTGCGCAGCCGGTCCGAGCCGTGGTCGGCGGCGATCGCGGAGATCTTGGTGAGGGTGGCGCCGTCGACCCGGCCGACGCGCGGCGCGAAGCCGACGTAGTAGCGGCCGTCCTTCTGCCGGTGCACACCGATGTGGTCGCGCCAGACCTGTGAGGGCGCCGCGGGGGCGGGCCCGTCGACGAGTGCGCGCTTCAGGTACTCGTCCTGGAGCACCTGGCGGAACTTCTCCGCCCCCCAGTCGGCGAGCAGGAACTTCAGCCGGGCACGCGAGCGCAGCCGCCGGTAGCCGTAGTCGCGGAAGATGCCGACGACACCGGCCCACACCTCGGGCACCTCGGCCAGCGGCACCCAGGCGCCGAGGCGCTCGCCCAGCCGCGGGTTGGTGGACAGGCCGCCGCCGACCCACAGGTCGAATCCCGGGCCGTGCTCGGGGTGGTCGACGCCGACGAACGACACGTCGTTGATCTCGTGGACGACGTCCAGCAGCGGCGAGCCGGAGATCGCGGTCTTGAACTTGCGCGGCAGGTTGGAGAACTCCTTGCTGCCGATGTAGCGGGAGGTGATCTCCTCGATCGCCCAGGAGCCGTCGATGATCTCGTCCTCGGCGATGCCGGCGACGGGGGAGCCGATGATGACGCGCGGCACGTCGCCGCACGCCTCGGTGGTGGACAGGCCCACGGCCTCCAGTCGCCGCCAGATCTCCGGCACGTCCTCGATCCGGATCCAGTGCAGCTGGATGTTCTGACGGTCGGTGATGTCGGCGGTGCCGCGGGCGAACTCCTGCGAGACCTCGCCGATGACCCGCAGCTGGGCCACCGTCAGCCGACCGCCGTCGACGCGCACCCGCATCATGAAGTAGCGGTCGTCGAGCTCCTCCGGCTCCAGCACGGCGGTGCGGCCGCCGTCGATCCCGGGCCGGCGCTGGGTGTACAGACCCCACCAGCGCATGCGTCCGCGCAGGTCCGCGCCGTCGATCGAGTCGAAACCCGCGTGGGCGTAGATCGTCTCAATACGTGTCCGCACATTGAGACCGTCGTCGTCCTTCTTCGTCTGCTCGTTGCCGTTGAGCGGAGTGAAGTGGCCCTTGGCCCACTGGCCCTCGCCGCGGTGGCGCCCGGACTTGCGGCGGGCGGCCGCCGGGGCGCTCCGGGCCGGGGTCTGGGGGTGATCGGGGCTGGCAGCCATGGCGATGCGTCCTTCTGGCAGGCTCGTAGGCGGTCGGAACAGCGCGAGAGGAACCCTGCGGCCTGGGGAAACGCCTGGCGATGAGGCTCAGTGGGCAGCGGGGAACCGCACGCATCCACGACGACGGGGAGGGCGGGAGATGGTGCCGAGTGCGGTCAGCCCGCCGGACAGATGGCGCTGGACACGCGGCAGAAGTCGACGTGCGGCCGACCTACCAAGGCGATTCCAGTGCGCGACATGACGAAAGCGTGGCACGCGGGTCTTCCGGCAGTCCACCATTATCCGTCATGTGGACTCGATCATCTCATTCAGTGAGACACTGTGGTGTGGGTCACGCGGAAGCCGCGGCGCTGGTAATTGCCCAGCGCGTAGGGGCCGTCGAGCGAGCAGGTGTGCACCCACACCCGCCGGGTCTCCGGCCGCCCGGCCCAGCGGCCCGCCAGATCCCAGGCACGGGCCGTGCCGTACGACAGCAGATGGCCGCCGATGCCCCGGCCGCGGAAGGCCGGCAGCAGCCCGAAGTAGGCGATCTCGACGACGGCCCCGTCCGCGGCGTCCTGGGCGTCCAGCTCGATGTACCCGGCGGGCGTGCCCCGTTCGTAGGCCACCCACAGCTCGGATCCGGGGCGCTCCAGGTGCGTCTGCCACTGCCCGGCCGGCCACGGCAGCCGGTCGGTCCACGACACGTCGCCGCCCACCGCCGTGTACAGGAAGCGGCCGAGTTCCCCCGAGGGCACCTCGGCCCGCTCGACCCGGACGCCGGGAAGCGCCGGCGCGGACGCCGGGCGCAGGTCCTCCGGTGCGGTCTGCTCCAGGTACCAGGTGGTCACGGGGGTGCTCATGGCGTTCACCCTAAAGGCGTCCTCCGGCACGGACGACGGCCGCCCCCGCCCCGGCCTCAGCCCCGGGCGGCCAGCACCACCGGGGCGACCGAGTGCGGCAGCAGATCGAGCGGGTCCCGCGGACGCACCAGCTCCACCTCCACGCCCTCGGCGAACCGGTAGGGTCGGTGGGCCAGCACGCCGGCGAGGTTCCTCCGCAGCCGCGACAGTTCGGCGCGGACGGTCACCGTGCGGCTCCGGTCGCCGAACAGGTCACCGGCGAGCTCCGCCGCGGTCCGGCCGTCCCGGTGCAGCGCCAGCACGAACAGCAGCTCGGCGTGGCGCGGACTGAGGGTCTGTGTCCAGCTGCCGGCCGCCCCGGACACCGTCACCGTGGCCGTCCGCGGCCGGCTCAGGTCCAGCACCACCCGGCCGGCGCCCGGCGGGTGCTCCCGGCCGTCGACGCGGATCAGCCAGCCGCCGGGCAGCGGTTCCGCCGTGCACATCCCCAGCGACGGCAGCCACAGCGAACCGGCCCGCATCGCCGCCGGAAGGGCGACCCGGTCGGCCGGCGCCATCCCGGTCACCGCCGCGGTCCAGCCGTTCCGGTCGACGGCCAGCGCCTGCCCGCCGATCCGGGCCAGGATCGGCGCGGCCATCGCCCGCAGCCCCTCGACCGCCGCCCAGTGCCGGGCCCGCAACTCGGCCTCGGCGACCCGGGTCACGGCGGCGACCAGCGACAGGGTGGCCGGGTGCAGCGTCGCCGCCGGACCGCTGACGTCGACGACGCCGAGCAGCCGGCCGTCCCGTGGGTCGTGCAGCGGCGCGGCGGCGCAGGTCCAGCCGTGGTGGGTGCGCACGAAGTGCTCGGCGGAGTGGACCTGCAGCGGGGCGCGGGTCACCAGCGCCGTGCCGATCGCGTTGGTGCCGACCACGTCCTCGGCCCAGGAGGCGCCTTCGGCGAACCCCAGCCGGTCGGCGCTCTTGCGGACCGCCAGGCTCCCGTCGCGCCACAGCAGCCGGCCGTCCGCGTCGGTGACGACCATGATGTGCCAAGCGGCGTCCGCCACCGAGACCAGCCCCTCGCGCAGCACCGGCAGGATCCCGCCGATCGGCGAGGACCGCCGTCGGTGCTCGATCTCGTCCGTGCCGAGCAGGCCGTTGTGCCGGCCGACATCTGGATCGACGCCCTGGTGCAGCACGCGGGACCAGGACGCGCCGATCACCGCGCGTGGTCGTTCGGGCGGGACCGTGCCGGCGAGGGTGGCCTCCCTGACCGACGCCAGCAGATGGGGCGAGCTGTGGACGTCGAGCCCGTCCAGTCGCCCCGTTCCGATCGGTAGATGCGTCACGTCGCCCCGCCCCTGGCTCGTTCCTCGTTCACCGCCCGGTGCGGTGCCCGGACGGCCACGGGCGTGCGTGCAACGGACTGCAACCGTTGCGAGCCTACGCGACCAGGACGGAGAGTGACGCCGCGTCACCGTACTCGGGTGCTTGATTGCACCTGCGCGGTACGGCCGGCCACCAAGGCGGGGTGGTGCCGAGTCGGCGCGGCACCACCCTCTTTGCTTCCGGTCCTCCACCTCCGAGGTCTCGCTAGTCCTCCGGGACGGGCCGGGCGCGGGTGACGAGGGACGCGAGGTCGAGGGTCGGGGGGAGGGTGCCGAAGGTGTGGCCCCAGTCGCCGCCGAGACGGGACGCGGCGAAGGCGTCGGCCACCGCGGGCGGGGCGAACCTGACGAGTAGCGAGCCCTGCAGGACCAGCGCCATCTGCTCGACGATGCCGCGGGCCCGCGCCTCGATGCCCTCCAGGTCCCCGAGTTCGCCCAGCAGGTCCTTGACCGCCGTGTCCAGCCGGTGGTCGGCGCCGCGGGCCCGGCCGATCTCGGTGAGGAACGCGTTCAGCGCGTGCGGTTCGCGCTGCAGCACCCGCAGCACGTCCAGCGCCTGGACGTTGCCCGAGCCCTCCCACACCGAGTTCAGCGGCGACTCGCGGAACAGCCCCGGCAGGCCCGACTCCTCGACGTAGCCGTTGCCGCCCAGGCACTCCAGGGCCTCGGCCGCGACCACCGGGCAGCGCTTGGTCACCCAGAACTTGGTGACGGCCACCGCGAGCCGCCGGAACGCCCGCTCGTGCTCGGTGTCCGCGTCGTACGCGGCGGCCAGCCGCAGCGCGGTGGTGGTCGCCGCCTCGGACTCCAGCGCCATGTCGGCCAGGACGTTCCGCATCAGCGGCTTGTCGATCAGCGGCCCGCCGAACGCCCGGCGGTACGTCGCGTGGTGCACCGCCTGCGCTACCGCCTGCCGCATCAGGGCCGCCGAGCCCAGTGCGCAGTCCAGCCGCGTCGCCGCGACCATCTCGATGATGGTCGGGACCCCGCGGCCCACCTCACCGACGCGGCGGGCCCACGTGCCGCCGAACTCCACCTCCGACGACGCGTTGGAGCGGTTGCCCAGCTTGTCCTTGAGCCGCTGGATCGCGAACCGGTTGCGCGTGCCGTCCGCCAGGACCCGCGGCACCAGGAAGCAGGTCAGCCGGTCCTCCCCGGCGTCGTCCACCTGCGCCAGCACCAGGAAGCCGTCCGACATCGGGGCGGAGCAGAACCACTTGTGGCCGGTCAGCGCGTACGTGCCCGCCTCCGCCAGCGGTTCGGCGCGGGTGGTGTTGGCCCGGACGTCCGAGCCGCCCTGCTTCTCCGTCATGCCCATCCCGAACAGGGCGCCGGGCTTCTCGTCCGCGGGTACCAGCCGCGGGTCGTACACCCGGGACCGCAGCCGCGGCTCCCACTCGGCGGCCAGTTCCGGGTCCGCGCGCAGCGCCGGCACCGCGGCGTGCGTCATCGACACCGGGCAGCCGTGGCCCGCCTCGGCCTGCGTCCACACCAGGAAGCCCGCCGCCCGCCGCAGGTGGCCGTCCGGCCGCGACCAGGCGTCGGTCAGCCCCGCGGTGACGGCGTGCCCGAGCAGCCGGTGCCACGACGGATGGAAGTCGACCTCGTCGATCCGGTTGCCGTAGCGGTCGTGCGTGCGCAGCACCGGCCCGTGGGCGTTGGCCTGCTCGCCCCACTTCTGCGCCTGCGCGGAGCCGGCCGCGACGCCGAGGACGCGCAGCTCGGCGTCGATCTCCGCCAGCCGGGACGGGTCCGCGTGCCGGGCGACCGCCTCGGTCAGCGCGCGGTCCGTGCGGTAGACATCGTGCCCGACCAGGGGCGGAGCCTGATTCGTCACCGTGTGAGTGGGGGCTGTCATGGCAGCTAACGTAAGGGGGTGCAAGCAGCAGAAGGAAGAAGCCACCGCCGCCCGGGCCGGTGGCGTCGCGCGCGGGCGCTGTACCGCAACGTCTCCAAGCGCAAGGTGGCGTGGCTGCTGCTGAAGGACACGGTGAACTCCTGCATGGAGTACCGGGTCACCGGGCTCGCCGCCGAGGCGGCGTTCTTCGTGCTGCTCTCGCTGCCGCCGCTGCTGCTCGGCCTGGTCGGCGCGCTCGGCTACGTCGACACCGTCGTCGGCCTCGACACCATCGACCACATCCGCGACAACATCCTGCGCGCGTCCGCCACCGTGCTCTCCGACAAGGGCGTCAACCAGCTCGTCAAACCGCTCGTCGACGACGTCTTCCACGGCCGCCGCCCGGACCTGATCTCGCTGGGGTTCCTGATCGCCCTGTGGTCGGGGTCCCGCGCGGTCAACGTCTTCGTCGACACGATCACGATCATGTACGGGCTGGAGGGCCGCCGCGGCATCGTCCGCACCCGCCTGATGTCCCTGGTGCTGTACGTCGTCGCGCTGGTCCTGGGCGCGGCGGTGCTGCCGCTGGTGGTGGTCGGGCCCGACGCGGTGACCGAGGTGCTGCCCGGCGGCGCGGGCACCGTCCACGTCCTGTACTGGCCGTTCGTGCTCTTCGCGTCGGTCGCCTTCCTCACCACGCTCTACCACGTGTCGGTGCCGGTCCGGGCGCCGTGGCACGAGGACGTGCCGGGGGCGCTGGTCGCGCTGCTGATGTGGGTGGTCGGCAGTTTCGTGCTGCGGATCTACCTCACCCACGCCGTCGAGGGGCCGACGATCTACGGCTCGCTGGCCGCGCCGGTCGCCGTGCTGCTGTGGATAGGCGTCTCGGCGTTCGCGGTCCTGGTCGGGGCCGCGGTCAACGCCGCGGTCGACCGGGTGTGGCCGTCACTGGCCACCGCCGCGGCACGCGAGGAGAACGCCCGGCTGCGGGAGGCCGCGGCCGCCGGCGTCGTCGCCCGCGCCGCCGCCCGCCGGGCCCGCCAGGCCGCGGGCGACGAGGACGCGCCCCCGGCGGAGTACCCCGAGCGCTGGGCGGACTTCCTGCCGCACGGCGACCTCCGCTCCCGGCTGCGCGCCCGGCGCCCCGAGGCCCCCGGGCCCGGCCGTCCCGTGCCGCCCCTGCCGTCCATCCCGCCGCAGGCGTCACCCTGGAAGACCGAGGACCACCACGACCCGCGCTGACGGACCCGGCGCCGGGACCGGGCCCTCTCCGCGCCGCGCGAGGGTCGTGCCCGGCGGGGCGGGCGGGCGAGAATGGAGCGGTGGGCGCGTACCGGGAGTGGAGCGGAGGCGCACCGGGGCTGACGGTGTGGACCCGCACCGACGGCGGCGGGCGCTACCGGGTGCTGCCCGACGGCTGTATGGACCTCGTCTGGCACGACGGCCGGCTGCTGATCGCCGGCCCCGACACCGTCGCCCACCTCTCGGAGGACCGCCCGGGCAGCAGCTACGCCGGGCTGCGCTTCGCCCCCGGCGTCGGCCCGTCGGTGCTGGGCGCGCCCGCCGCCGAACTGCGGGACCGGCGGGTGCCGCTGGACGCGCTCTGGCCGGGCGCCCTGGCGCGGGAGCTGGCCGAACGGGCGGGCGACGACCCGGCCGCCGTGCTGGAGACCTGGGCCGTCGCCCGGATGCGCGCGGCCGGACCGGCGGACGCCCTGCCGGCGGCCGTGGCGCGGGCGCTGTCCGCGGGCGGCACGATCGCCGCCGCGGCGGCCGGGACCGGCCTCGGGGAGCGGCAGGTGCGCCGCCGCTGCGAGGCCGCGTTCGGGTACGGCCCGAAGACCCTCGCCCGGGTGCTGCGCCTCCAGCGCGCCCTGGCGCTGGCCCGGGCCGGCCGGCCCTACGCCGAGGTCGCGGTGGAGGCCGGCTTCGCCGACCAGCCGCACCTGGCCCGCGAGGTGCGGGCCCTGGCGGGCGTGCCGCTGGGGGAGTTGCTGCGTCCGCCGCCGGCCGATGCGCACCCGGCGGGCGGTGACCCGGCAGCGGGTGGGGGTGTGGATGCCCGTCCGGGTTTCCCCGGTCGTCAGGACGCGGCGAACAGGTCCACCGCGTTGCCGTCGGGGTCGAGGACGACGGCGTAGCGCTGACCCCAGAAGGCGTCCCACGGCTTGAGGTGGCCGTGGTGACCGGCCTCCGTCAGCTCGGCGTAGACCGCGTCCACGCCCGCCGGGCTGCCGCAGTCGAAGGCCGGCGAGATGCGGGAGCCCGTCGCGGGCGTCCAGTCCGGGTCGAAGGAGCGGACCGTCGCGACCGTGTCCCAGGCCAGGCGCAGCCCGCCGGGCAGCGTCACCTCGACGTGCGGCTCGCCGTCCGCCTCGGGCGGCAGGCCGAGACCCAGGAGACGGTAGAAGGCCAGCGAGGCCGCCATGTCGGCGACCACCAGGCCGATCAGGTCGATGCGGGGTGTGATGCGTGTCCTCATACCCGGCACGCTAGGCGGGCCGGACGTCCGTCGTCTTGAACGAATCGGACGTCCGGCCCGGGGATCCGCAGGGCGTTGTCCGCGAAGGGCCACCTCGCGCACGCCCCTGTTGCCCGCCCGGCGGATCCGGCTCGGATGCGGCCCGGCCCCGCGACGGCCCGGGCCGAAGGGCTAGCCCGGCAGGGTCCAGCTCTGGTTGGCCGCTCCCGTGCAGCTCCAGATCTGCAGCCGTGTGCCGTTGGCCGAGCTCTGGCCCGTGGCGTCCAGGCACTTGCCGGACTGCGGGTTGACCAAGGAGTTGTTCGCCCCGGGCTGCCACACCTGGGAGCCGGTGCCGTTGCAGTCGTAGAGCTGCACCTGGGAGCCGTTGGCGGTGCCGGCGGCCGTGACGTCCATGCACTTGCCGAGTGCCTGCAGCGTGCCGCCCGCGCCGGCCGTCCAGGTCTGCGCGGCGGTGCCGTTGCAGTCGTAGAGCTGGACCGCGGTCCCGTTGGCGCTGCTCGCGCCCGCCACGTCCACGCACGTGCCGCCGATCCCGGTGATCGGCCCGCCGGCGCCGCCGGTCGGGGGAGTGGTGGGCGGCGTCGTGGGCGGCGGGGTCGGCGCCGAGCCGGGGACGACGTCCGGGTTGTCGGCGTTGGTCAGCGTCTCCCACGCCACGAACAGGTCGTTGCTCCCGGCCGGGCGCCGCGACTCGGTGAGCGTCTGGGTGTTGGTCATCGCGATGCCGAGCCGGTTGTGCAGGGCGTTGAAGCCCACCTCGGTGACCGGCCCGAGGCCCAGGTGCAGGGTGCCGCCGCACAGCCACGACGGGACGGCCGTGCCCAGCTCGTACTTGGACTGGAAGCCCAGCGCCTGCCGCAGCCGCTCACCGACCTGCGGGTACAGGTCCTGGCCCTGGATGGCGGCGGTCTCGGCGACGTCGGAGATGGACGCGATCCCGTACCCGGTGTGGGTGAAGTCCCGGCAGGTCTCCTGCGTGAGGCCGTCCACGAACGTCGACTGACCCTGCCAGTAGCCGATGATCTGCGACGAGGTGGTCAGGCCGCTGCCCGGCACGGTCTTGGGCAGGGAGCCGTCAGAGGAGAGGTAGACGTACGCCGCGACGCGGTTGAGGTACCGGGTGATCGCCTTGTCGTAGTCCGCGCCGTCGTTGAGGAAGACGGAGATGCCGACGGCGGCCTCCATCATCGTCAGCTCCCAGTTCCCGTTGCTGTTCGAGCCGTTGATGACCTCGGGGAGGTAGACGGTGCGCAGCATCGTGGAGAACCGGTCGACGTCGGCGGAGGACCAGCCGGAGTAGGTGTAGCGGATGATCTCGGCCGCGCGCGGCCACACCGAGCCCGCCCAGCCGGTCTGCAGCGGCGCGTTGCTGTTGGTGTGGCTGGTGATGGTCGACGCCCACGCGTTCATGAGCTGGATCGACTTCTGCGCGTAGGCGCTGTTGCCGGTGATGTACCAGGCCAGCGCGTCGGTGTAGGCGGCGATGGCGTCCTGCCGCTCGTCCGTGCAGCCGTAGTTGGGGTTGGAGTAGGAGCCGCACTCGACGACCGCGCGGGGGGCGGGAGTTCGCGACAGCGAGGCGTAACCGCTCACCATCATCTGGTTGTACGCGCTCTTCCAGGGTTCGGCGTTCGCCTGGACCTTGCTCTTGACGAAGTCGAGCTGCGGCCGGCTGACGAGGACGCCCGGGTGCTGGAAGACGGCCGGCGCGGCGGCGACGGCGGGTGCTGCGGCCGGAGCGGGCGCGGCGGCCGGGATGGCGGCGGTCGCGGCGCCCGCTCCGGGGAGGGCGGCGAAGACGGCCGCCGCGGCGGCGGCGAGGGCCACCGGAACGGCCGCTCGCCGAAAGCGTTTACGGGACAGGGTGGGGGGACTGCTGCGGAAGAAGCTGCGCATGGGGGGCTCCTGAAACAGCGGGGGAACAGCGTGACGAACAGCGGGGGAACGACGGGGGGATCCGCTTCACGGGGGAACGGCAGTCAGGAACCCTGCTGTCCTCCGTGGTTGGGAAGGATCGCGGTGCGAACGCCCCTCAGTCAAGGACTTGAACAGACTTCACTTCCGTGACCGGAGAGCTCGGGTAATCGGTTACGGATTCGAGCGCAGGTCATCGACGTGAATGCAAGTCCAGACCTTTATGCGGCCATGGACGGGCGTTCCGGCGATGGATCCACCGGGCCCGGGACGACCGGGTGTCCCGGTGTCCCGGTGTCCCGCGATCCGGTGTCCGCGAGGCAGGGCCGTCAGGCCGGATAGGCGTGCGTCTGGGCCGCCTTGACGCCGGCCCACACCAGCGCCCCGGTGTCCAGGCCGAGTTCGGCGACCGCCACCGTCGTCAGGTCGGCGGCCAGCGGCAGTCCGTCCGCCTCGCCGGTGAGCGCCACCCGGATCTGGTCGCCGTGCGTCTCCATGCCGGTGATCCGGGCCTGCCAGGCGTTGCGGGCACTGGAGTCGGGCCGGTCGCGGTGCAGCGTGACCGCGCTGGGCGGGAAGGCCACGAAGGCCGGACCGGTGAGCTTCTCCGTGGTGGTCAGGGTCAGCCCGGGCGCGATGGTGACCAGATGGCCGTGGGCCTTCCCCTGGTACAGGTTCAGCCCGACCAGACGGGCGATGTAGTCGGTGCGCGGCCGGCGGGCGATCTCGGCCGGAGTGCCCTCCTGCACCACCGACCCGTCCTCGACGACCATCAGCCGGTCGGCCAGCACCATCGCGTCCAGCGGATCATGGGTGACCAGCACCGCGACCGCCTCGAACGCGGCCAGATGGCGGCGCAGTTCGGCCCGCACGTCCAGCCGCGCCCGGGCGTCCAGGGCGGCCAGCGGCTCGTCGAGGAGCAGCAGGCGCGGTTCGGTGGCCAGCGCCCTGGCCAGCGCGACACGCTGCGCCTGCCCGCCGGACAGCCGGCGCGGCTTGGCCCCGGCGTGGTCGGACAGGCCCATGCGCGCCAGGAGTTCGGCCGCGCGGTCCCGCGCCCGGGCCTTCGGCACGCCCTGGCAGCGCGGGCCGAACGCCACGTTGTCCAGCGCGGACAGATGCGGGAAGAGCAGGTAGTCCTGGAAGATCACGCCGACCGGCCGGTGTTCGGGCGCCACCCGCCACCGCCGCCCGGGCTCCTCCAGCGGGACCCCGTCCAGCCGCAGCCCGCCGCCGGTCAGCGGGGTCAGCCCGGCCAGCGCCCGCAGCGCGGTGGTCTTGCCCGCGCCGTTCGGCCCGAGCAACGCCAGCACCTCGCCGGGTGCCACACGCAGGCCGATGTCGAGCCGGAACGCCTCGCGCTCCACCACGAGACGGGCGTCGAGCCCGGGCGGCGTCCCGGTCACCTGGTCCACCGCACCCGTCACCCCGTCCGTCACCCCGTCCGCGCCCTGGTCGCGTCGCCCCGCGCGCGTCACGCCGCCCCCGCCCCCGCGGTCCAGCGGTCCCGCAGACCCGCCAGGACCGCGACCGACACCGCGAGCAGCACCAGGCTCAGCGAGACCGCGGCCGCCGGGTCGTCCTGCAGCGCCAGGTAGACGGCCAGCGGCATCGTCTGGGTGCGGCCGGGGAAGCTGCCCGCGAAGGTGATCGTCGCCCCGAACTCGCCCAGTGCGCGCGCCCAGGCCAGGACGGCCCCGGCCGCCACCCCCGGCGCGGTCATCGGCAGCGTCACCCGGCGGAACGCGGTGAACCGCGACGCGCCCAGGGTCGCCGCCGCCTCCTCGTAGCGGGTGTCCGCGGCCCGCAGCGTGCCCTCGACACTGATCACCAGGAACGGCATCGCCACGAACGCCTCGGCGACCACCACCCCGGCCGTGGTGAACGGCAGGGTGATCCCGAACGCCGAGTCCAGCCAGCGCCCCACCACGCCGTTGCGGCCCAGCGCCAGCAGCAGCGCGACGCCGCCCACCACCGGCGGCAGCACCAACGGCAGCGTCACCAGGGCCCGTACGAGCCGGCGGCCGGGGAAGGAGGTGCGGGCCAGCAGCCAGGCCAGCGGCACGCCCAGCACGAGCGCGACGGCGGTGGCGGAGGTCGCCGTCACCAGCGACAGCCGCAGCGCCTGCCACACGCCCGGGCTGGACAGCTGCTGCGGCAGGCTCCGCCAGGGCGCGCGGATCAGCAGTGCCACCAGGGGCAGCAGCAGGAAGGCCATGCCGGCCAGCGCGGGCAGCAGCAGGGCCGCCGGCACCCCGCCGCCGCCCCTGCCGAACCGCCGGCCGCCGAAGCCCCGCCCGCGCCCTGGCCGCCGGCCCGTGCCGGGGCGTGTCACCGTCGAACTCATCGCTGTGTCACGTATTCCCGTGCAGGAACGGCCCTGTGAACGGCCCTGTGAACGGCCCGGCAAGCGGCCGTGTGAACGGCCGTGTGAACGGCCGGGCGAGCGGGCTTTTGGATGGCGTTGCCACGAACCCGCCGGGTCACGGCTTGAGGAAGCCGGCCTGGCCCAGCACCTTCTGGCCCTCGGCGGACTGCACCAGCGCGATGAAGGCCTGCGCGCCCGACGGGTTCGGCGCGCCCTTCAGCGCCACGATCGGATAGGCGTTGATCGCCCCGGCCGACTCCGGGAAGTCCACGCCGCCCACCTTGCCGCCCGCGGCCTTCACATCGGTGCGGTAGACCACCGAGGCGTCGACCTCCTTCAACTCCACCTTCGTCAGGGCCGACTTGACGTCCTGCTCGTAGGAGACCGGGGTCAGCTTCAGGCCGCCGGCGGTCAGCGCGGTCTGGGCCGCGGCGCCGCAGGGCACGGTCTTCGCGCACAGCGCGACCTTCAGCCCCGGCTTGGTGAGGTCCTTCAGCGAGGCGATGTGGTCCGGGTTGCCCGGCAGGGTCGCGATCTCCAGCTGGTTGCGCACGAACGTGGCCGGCGTGCCGGTGGCGTCGCCCGCGTCGGTGACGGTCTTCATGGTCTTCGGGCTCGCCGCGGCGAAGACGTCCGCGGGGGCGCCGCCGGTGATGCTGGCCGCCAGGGTGTCGCTGCCGCCGAAGTTGAAGACCACCTTGGCGCCCGGGTAGGTCCGGGCGAACTCGTCGCCGAGCGTGGTGAAGCTCTCCTTCAGGGAGGCCGCGGCGAACACCGTGACCGTGCCGGAGACCTTCGCCGGGGTGGAGGCGGACGAACTCGCCGACGTCTTCCCGGAGTCGGGGGCCTGGGAGGAGTCGGAGGACGAGGAGGAGCAGGCGGTCAGGGCCAGCAGCGCGGCGGCGCCGGCCGCCGCGGTCCCGGTGAGGCGGCGCAGCGCGGTACGGGTTGTCACAGGACGTCTCCCTCTCTGCCGCGCCCCTCGGGCGCGGGTCACGACCGGGCGCGGGCCCGGCTCGGTCACGGCGTCTCCACGACCACGTTGGTGGACTTGATCACCGCGACGGCGGGGACGCCCGGCTCCAGGGCCAGCTCCTCGGCCGACTCGCGGCTGATCATCGCCACCACCCGGAACGGTCCCGCCTGGATCTCGATCTGTGCCGAGACGTCGCCGAGGATCACCTCGGTGACGATCCCGGCGAAGCGGTTGCGGGCCGACGAACCCGCGCGGGCCTTCTCCTCGCGCTTGAGTTCGCGCGCGAACGCGGCGAGCGCGGGCCCGGGGATGATCCGCCGGTCCTGCTCGTCCCGCTCGGCCTGCAGCCGGCCGCTGTCGACCCACCGCCGCAGGGTGTCGGCGCTGACTCCCATCAGTGCGGCGGCCTCACCGATCCGGTACGTGTGCATGTGCCGATGATAGTGCCGCATCTGCGAGGCGGAAGTCATCTGTCGCATCGCATGGACCGGGTGAACCACCCGAAGGGGCTCGCTCGTGCGAACCTACGAGCCGGACGTCGTACTGCGCAGCGACGCGGGGCTGGCCGGGGCGGGCCGGGGGAGCAGCAGGCCGTCCACGGTGAGGTCGACGCGCTCGTTGTAGAAGCAGATCAGCCCGGTGATGGGCTGCAGCTGGCGGGTCGGGAAGTCGTACGCCCAGGCGATGTCACGGTGGACACCGGCGGTGGTGTGCGCCGACCAGTATCCGCTGGTGGTGCCCTTGTAGGGGCACGCCGTCACGGTGTCGGAGGGCTGCATCTTCGTCAGGTCCACATGGACGCGGTCGACGTAGTAGCGGGTGGGGAGCCCGGTCTCGAAGACGGTCACGCACGTCGGCGCGTCGGCCAGCAGCGTGCCGTCGACCTCCACCCGCACCCGGCGGCCCGAACGCAGCGCGTCGACGCGGGTGTAGGGGTTGCGGGGGTGGACGAACACCTGCTCGTCCTCCTCGAACCAGGCGTCGACGGCGTTCCACTCGAAGCGGACCGTGCCCTCCAGGCCCTCGTTGGCGCCGTGCTGCCACACCCACGCCGCGCCGCGCCGCAGTGTCTCGCCGGCCCGCAGCGCGTGCAGCCGCGCGGGCCCCGGCTCGCGCTCCTCGGTACGGCCCTCGTCCTCCAGCACCGCGCCGGTCAGGTCCTCGACCGGAATGCTGTACTGCGGGTAGCCCGGCCACTCCCAGACGTACCGGGCCCGCTGGGTGTCCAGGACCGGGCGGCCGTCGAGATAGGCGCGGATGCGGCGGGGGACCGGCTCGGTGTGCCCGGCCGGGACGATGAACCCCGGGTAGTTCTGCGCGGGGTCGGTCCGTACAGGTGCGGCCATCTTCCGGGGACCTTCCTGTGATGCCCTTCTGGAAGCCTCGCGGCAAGGATCGCAGAGGGTCCCCGGGGCGGCACCCCGGCTCGTCCGTCCGGGGAGGACGCGTGCTGCCCGCCGGAGCGCGTCCGGCGGGCAGCGGCGGTGGAGCGGGACGGGCCGCGGATCAGCCGGCCGCCCAGCTCGTCAGCCCGGCCCCGTACGGGTACAGCGGGTTGCCGTACGTCGTCGGGACGGTCTGGCCGGCGTCGATGTGCGCCCGGATGTCCGCGCGCTCGGCCGCCGTGGCACCCAGGTCGTACGGCAGGTCCCAGGCCTCGTTGGCGTCGGCCTGGGTGTCGCCGCCGCCCGGCTTGAGGATCTGGTCGAGGCTGCGCGGCAGCTGCCACGGCAGGTGGCCGTGCGGGGTGTAGTCGCCGAAGAGCAGGCTGGCCGTGGCCGGCCCGACCTCCTCACCTCCGCGGTAGGTCACCACGATCGCGTCCGCGAGGTTGTTCCAGTCGCTGATCACGATCGGCCGGGGCAGCGTCAGCACGACCACCACCTTGGTGCCCTGGTTCTTGAAGTTCTGGATCAGGGCCAGTTGGTCGGCCGGCAGATACGGCTGGGTGTCCGGCCACGCGGTGGCATGGGTGTACGACGGTTCGCCGACGTACACCACCGCGACCTTCGGGGCCGGGCCGCTGCCCTGGTAGACGTTCACCCCGCTCTGCCCGGCTCTCGCCTTCAGGGCGTCGAACTGGTCCAGGGAGCCGTAGTCCGGGTGGAAGTAGCTCGACCAGATGCAGCAGGAGGCGCCGTCGGTCGCCCGGTCGCCCGCCACCACGATGCTGTCGCCCGAGTTCAGCTTCAGCGGCAGCACCCCGTCGTTCTTCAGCAGGGTGTTGGACTCCCGCGACGCCTGGTTCGCCAGCTGCACGTACGACGGCTGGTGGAACCGGTACGGGCCGTTCACGGGGTCGCCGTACGGGTGGTCGAAGACGCCGAGCTCGAACTTGAGCTTCAGGATCCGGCCCACCGCGTCGTTGATCCGGGTCAGCGGCACCTGCTGCTCGAAGCTCGCCATGGTGAAGCCGGTGGCGCCCGGGTCGGCGCCGCCCATCACGTCCGAGCCGGCGTTGGCCGCGTTGATCCACGCGCTCGACGGCAGCCAGTCCGTGGTGATCAGCCCGGTGTACCCGAGGTTCTGCCGCAGGTAGGTGAGGATCTTCGCGCTGTCGCCCGCGCCGGGGCCGCCCGGGTCGAGGTACGAACTGCCCGCGTAGCCCGGCATGATGTTCACCGCGCCGGCGTCCATCGCCGCCCTGAACGGGATCATGTGGTATTTGATCGTGACCCCGTCGTAGACGATCCCGGCCTCGCCGCCGGCCCCCTCGCCCGGCCAGTGCTTGACCGTGGCGAGCACCGAACCCGGGTTCAGCTCGGGGCCGCCCTGCAGGCCCGCGACCAGAGCTCGCAGCTGGGCCGCGGCCACGTCGGCGTTCTCGCCGCCGCCCTCCTGGATGCGCGGGTAGAGCACCTTGGTGCCGACCTCGGCCAGCGGCGACAGCGTGCCGCGCGCCCCGACCTCCAGCTCCTCCTCCCGCTGCATGTTGCCGAGCTGGTAGTCCAGCGGATAGTCCTTGCCCGCGGACAGTGTGCTCTGCAGCGGATAGGTGGTCTGGTAGCCGGCCGTGGTGTCGCCGGCGGAGACCGGCGGGATGCCGAGCCGGGTGGCGGCCGTGGACAGCAGCACGTTGTTGAGGTCGGCGGGCTGGGCGGGGCCGAAGTGCCAGCCGGACATGGGGTACTGCTGCACGTTGTAGAACATCTGGTACGCCTTCTCCTCCAGCGTCATCCTGCCGAGGAGATCGTTCACCCGCGTGTCGACCGGCAGCCGCCAGTCCTCGTACGGCTCGATCGTGCCGTCCTTGTTGAGGTCGCGGGCGCCGTTGACGATGTTCACGCCGTCGGCCACCTGCTCGACGTCGGGCAGGTAGACGCTGAACTGCCGGACGTCGGACGTGGTCCTGGCCCCCGAGCCGCTCACCGCGACGACGAACCACTTGTACGTCCAGCGGTCGGAGATGTCCCAGGTCGGCGTGTAGCTGGTACCGGTGGGCTCGGCGACCTTGGTGTAGAGGTCGAGCAGGCTGCCCGAGGCGGTCCAGTCGTAGTCGGTGCGGCTGATGTTGATCCACACCTCGTAGTGCGCGGTGCCGCCCACCGCGGCCCAGGACAGCGCGGGCCGGCGGGTGTTGGTCACCATGGCCTTGTCCGCGGGGGCGCCCAGCGCGAACTGGCCGGTGGTCGCCGGGGCCTTGGTCGGAGCGGAGAGCATCGGCGGCGTGGCCGCCCCGCTGTCGACCGTGCCGTAGACCTGGAACTCCCAGAGGGAGTAGCCGTATCCGGTGGCCCGCTGCGTGCCGTAGAAGCGCACATAGCGGCCCTTGCCGGTGACCGGGAGCTTCTCCACGCCGCCCTTGCCTGTGGTGGTCGTGTAGAGGGGCGTCCAGGCGGTGGCGTTGTCGGAGACCTCGATGCGGTAGCCGGACCCGTACGCCGACTCCCAGTTGAGGACCACGCCGCTGATGGTGGCCGGACCGCCGAGGTCCACCTGGAGCCACTCGTTGTCGGTGTAGAGGCTGGACCAGCGGGTGGTGGTGCGGCCGTCGAGAGCGGCGGCCGGCGCGTTCGCGCCCTCGTAGGAGGACGCCTTGACCGGCTTGAAGGCCGAGATCACCGTGCCGGAGAAGTCGCCGCCGCCGGGAGGCGGGGAGGTGGTGCCGCCTCCGCCGCCCGTGTACACCCCGAACTCCCAGAGGGAGTAGCCGTATCCGGTGGCCCGCGCGGTGCCGTACATCCGCACGTAGCGTCCGGTGCCGCTGACCGGGAGCGTCTGGGTGCCGCCGGTGCCGGTGGTGGTGGAGTAGACGTCCGTCCAGTTCTGGCCGTCGGCGGAGACCTGGATCTTGAACGCCGTGGCGTAGGCGGTCTCCCAGGTGAGGCTCACCTGGCAGACCGTCGCCGACGCGCCGAGGTCGACCTGCAGCCACTGCGGGTCCGAGGCGGCCGACGACCAGCGGGTGCCGGTGTCGCCGTCGAAGGCCGCGGACGCCGGGGTGCCGGCGTTCTCGGTGGACGACGCCGTCGCGGTGCGGTTCAGGGCGGCGTTCGTGGTGCCGCAGCCGCCGGACGCGGACTGGCTGCCGTAGACCTGGAACTCCCACAGCGAGTAGCCGTAGCCGGTGCCGCGGGCCGTCCCGTACATCCGGACATAACGCCCGGAACCGTTTACGGCGAGCTGTTGCACGCCCCCGGTGCCGGTCGTGGTGGAGTAGACGTCCGTCCAGTTCTGGCCGTCGCCGGAGACCTGGATCTTGAACGCCTTCCCGTACGCCGCCTCCCAGTTGAGGGTGACGGAGCTGATCGTGGCGGTCGAACCGAGGTCGACCTGCAGCCACTGCGGGTCCGAGGCGGCCGACGACCAGCGGGTGCCGGTGTCGCCGTCGACGGCGGCGGAGGCGGGGGTGCCGGCGTTCTCGGTGGACGAGGCGGTGGCGGTCCTGCCCTGCGACAGCAGGGTGTCCGCCGCCTGCGCGGTGCCGGTCGTGGCGCTGAGGGCGCCGCCGAGCGCGAGCGCCATGACGGCCACGACCGCGGTCAGCGGCCGGTGCCGTCTCATCGTGCTGAGCAGGCGGGACAGAAGGCTCATCTGCAACTCCACGGGGTCTGATGCCGGTGCCGCGCGGGCACGCCGCCGCCCGGTGGGCGGCGGCGTCACGGCACCGGCTGGGGGGAGGCTCCGGGCTCGGCCGCGCCGAGCGCACCGCGGTGCGGTCGTCGTGACGTGAACGGTGCGCGCGGTGCGAACGGCGCGTGCTGTGCCGGGAGGTGATCTGGAGAGCGCTCTCCCGGGGAGTCTGGCCGTCCCGCCCGAACACTGTCAATCCCTGTGCGTGCGCTGTCCGTTGACGCGGTGCGCCGCCGAGGGGCCCCGGTCGGCCGCCCGTTCGAGGGCACTGCGGGGAATTTCGCCCGTCGCCGGGTGGGACACCGTAGGCTCGTGACGTGAGCAGAGGTGTAGAGGGCCTGCAATGTGCCCGCTGTGGCGAACTGGAGGCGCGCTTCCGCGATCCCGCCACGCCCAACCCCGGTGCTTTCCTCTACGGTTGGGCCACCCACCACCTCGACGAGCACGGAGCGGAACCCAAGCCCCGCGAGGAGTGCGCGGAGTGCCGCCGGTTCATGGTGAACGCCGTCGGCGTCCAGGCCCGGGTCTGGGAGCGATGGGCCCTGACGCACTTCATGGCCTGCGCACTGGCCCCCGACTGGGAGTGGTGACCGGGGCCGGGAGGCGGGTGGTCCGCCCCCGGCCCTCGCGACGGTCCCGCCGGCTCAGCGCGGCGGCTCGATGACGGTGATCCCCGCCGGCGAACCGTCGCTCAGCGCCGTCAGCGCGGCAGGCGCCTCGTCGAGCCCGATCCGGTCGCCCAGCAGCAGATCGGGCCGCAGCACCCCCGCCGCCACCTGGCGCATCATCTCCGGGTAGGCGTGCGCGGCCATGCCGTGGCTGCCCAGCAGTTCGAGTTCCAGGGCGACCACCCGGTCCATCGGAACCGCCGTCGCACCGCCCGGCAGCAGGCCGACCTGCACGTGACGGCCGCGCACCCGCAGCCCGGCGACGGACGCGGCGCAGGTCCGCGCCGACCCCAGCGCGTCCAGGGACACATGGGCGCCGCCGCCCGTCGCCTCGCGCACCGCGGCCGCGGTGTCGCCGCCGGTGTCCGCGGCGTCGACGCACACGGCCGCGCCCAGCGCCCTGGCCCGCTCCAGCGCGGCCGCGGAGGTGTCGACCGCCACCACCCGGGCCCCGAGGGCCGCGGCGATCATGATCGCGGACAGGCCGACGCCGCCGCAGCCGTGCACGGCCACCCAGGTGCCGGGCCGGGCGCGGCCCTGGGAGACCACCGCGCGGTAGGCGGTGGCGAACCGGCAGCCGAGAGCGGCCGCGGTGGCGTACGCCATGCCGTCGGGCAGCGCCACCAGGTTGACGTCCGCCTGGTGCAGGGCCACGTACTGCGCGTACGAGCCCCAGTGGGTGAAGCCGGGCTGCTGCTGGTTCTCGCACACCTGCTGGTCGCCGCGGGCACAGGCCGGGCAGCGCCCGCACGCGCACACGAACGGGACGGTCACCCGGTCGCCGGGCCGCCACCGGGTGACGCCGGGACCGGCGGCCTCGACCACGCCGGCGAGTTCGTGGCCCGGCACGTGCGGCAGCGTGATGTCCGGGTCGTGGCCGAGCCAGCCGTGCCAGTCGCTGCGGCACAGGCCGGTCGCCTCCACCCGGACCACCACGCCGTCCCGCGGCACGGCCGGCTCCGGCACCTCGCGCACCCGCACCGGCCCGCCGAACTCCTCGAACACCACGGCCCGCACGGGCCACCTCCTGCTGCGTCGTCCCTACGATCCCGTCACCGCGGCGACCCCGCCCGCCACGCCGTCGCCCGGTGGTCTCCCCGTGTTCCTGGTGACCGCGCCGGGCGCGCTCCCATCCTGCGCCGGCGCACGGGTGGAACGCACGCGGGTGTCCTGCCCTCTTCCCACCCGACCGGCGCGCACAGGGCGGCGCCGGAGCCCCGCGACCCCGCCCCGCGGACGGGACGGCCGCGGGCACGGACGAGGAGGAGGCGCCGATGGCGCTCAGCCGCCGCGCGCTGCTGGCAGCGGCCGCAGCCGGAGCAGCGATGCCGGCGGCCGGCTGCTCGGGCCACCCGGACCGGGTCCCGTCGGGGGCCGGCCTCACCGGGTCGGGGCCGGCTCCCGGCGCTCGTCCCGCGAGCGGCCCGGCGCGGCAGCAACCCGGGCAGCCGGCCGCCACCCGGCTGCCCGTCACCCGCGCCGAGATCGTGGCGCGTTACGGCCACCGCACCCCGCACACCTGGGGGTTCGACGCACCCGGCGTGCTGCGCGCGCTGCCGCCCGGCCGCCGCGAGATCGCGCTGACCTTCGACGCGTGCGGCGGGCACGGCGGCAGCGGGTACGACCGGGCGCTGGTCGACCTGCTGCGCCGGCACGAGATCCCGGCCACGCTGTTCATCAACTCCCGCTGGATCGACGCCAATCCGTCGGTCTTCCGGCGCCTGGCCGCCGATCCGCTGTTCGAGATCGGCAACCACGGGACGCGCCACCGTCCGCTGTCGGTCTCCGGACGGTCCGCCTACGGCATCCCCGGCACGCGCGACGCCGGCGAGGTCTTCGACGAGGTGGCCGGCAACCACCTCAAGCTCACCCGGCTGACGGGCCTCCCGCCGCGGTTCTTCCGGCCCGGCACCGCCTACTGCGACGACGTCGCCTCGCGGATCGTCGCCGACCTGGGCGAGCGGGTGGCGGCCTTCTCGGTGAACGGCGACGGCGGCGCGACCTTCAGTCCGGCCCAGGTGCGGGCCACCGTCGGGGCGGCGCCGCACGGCGCGGTCGTCATCTGCCACATGAACCACCCCGAGGGCGGGACCGCGGAGGGCCTCGCCGCGGTGCTGCCGCGCATGCTGGCGGCCGGGCACCGCTTCGTCCGGCTCTCCGGCCGGCCGCGCTGAGCGCTTTCGCGGCCTGTCCCCGCGTGCCCGGCGCCCGCAACTCCCGTGCGCCGCCCGGTACTTCACCAGCGTAAGTGCGGTGCCTGCCATGCCCGGCGCGCCTGCCGTGCCCGCTGTCCCCGCTGAGTCAGCGCAGGCGCACCAGTACGCGGCCGGTGTTGGTGGCGTCGGTCTCCACGCGCGCGTAGAGCTTCTTGATGTGCTTCTGGGCGAGGAACGCCAGCACGCGCTTCTTGAGCTGGCCGGTGCCCTTGCCGGGGATGATCTCGATGACGTCCTCGCCGGTCCGGGCGGCGCGGAACAGCGTCTCCCGCAGGGCCAGGTCGATGTCGCGGTTGTTGCGGAAGATCGGGTGCAGATCCAGCGTGATCAGGGCGATCGCCTCCGACGGGCTCGGCCGGGCGGGGTCACCGGATCCGCGGTGCGCCCGTGGTACCGGTGCAGCGTACGCCCTCGGCGCCGGTCGCGCCCGGGCGCGTCGCCCGTCCCGCGCCCGGTTCGCGCCGGGCCCCGGGGCGCCCGTGCCCGCGGTGCTCGGCCCCCGGAAACGCCGGGGGCCGGCAGGTCCGCCCGGACGGCGGGCCCGCCGGCCCCGATGACGTGCCCGGGTCAGTCGGCCGTCCGCGGCGCGACGGTGAACGCGGCGTGCATCCGGCGGGTGTGGTCCAGCCGCCGTACCGGGCCGGTCAGCGTGCAGCCGACTGTCAGGCGCAGGTCGGTCGACGAGGCGCCGAGCCGCAGTTCGAGGTCGCCGGGCTCGACGACGCGGTGCCCGTCGCGGCCGGTGAACGACGCGAGGTCGGTCGGCACGCTCAGGTGGACCCGGGCCTCCTCGCCCGGCGCCAGATCCAGCCGCCGGTAGGCGATCAGCCGCTGCACGGGCTGCACGACCGAGGCGACGGGATCGTGCAGGTACACCTGGACGACCTCGGCGCCCGCGCGCTCCCCGGTGTTGCGCACGGTGAAGGACATCCGCACCTCCCCGTCCGTCTCCGCCTGCAGGGATTCCACGTCCAGCGAGGTCCACTGGAAGGTGGTGTACGACAGGCCGTGGCCGAAACCGAACGCCGGGGTGGGGTCGATGTTGGAGACGTCCGTGGCCTGGCCGAGCCGGGCGGCCAGATACGTGGACGGCTGCACACCGGGCCGCCGCGGGATGCTGACCGGCAGCCGGCCCGACGGGTTGACCCGGCCGCTGAGCACGCCCGCGATCGCCGCGGTGCCCTCCTCGCCGGGGAAGAACGACTGCACGATCGCCGCCGCCTCGCCGACCGCGCGGCCCAGCGCGTACGGACGTCCGGCGAGCAGCGTGACGACCACCGGGGTGCCGGTGTCCAGGAGCGTGTCGAGCAACTGCTGCTGCACGCCGGGCAGGGCCAGCGACTCGGCGTCGCAGCCCTCGCCACTGGTGCCGCGGCCGAACAGTCCGGCCCGGTCGCCGAGGGCGAGCACGACCACGTCGGCCTCCCGGGCCGCCGCGACCGCCTCGGCGAAGCCGCCGGTGCCCGCCTCGTCGACGCCGCAGCCCTCGGCGGTGACGATCTCACCGCCGGGGAACTCGGCCGCCAGCACCTCGCGCAGCGTGGGCAGGTCGATGCCGACCGGGATCTCGGGGTACTGCGTGCCCACGTGCACCGGGAAGGCGTAGCAGCCCAGCACGGCCATGGCGCTGTCGGCGTTGGGGCCGATCAGCGCGATCCTCGGGCGCGCGGCCAGCGGCAGGATGCCGTCGTTGCGGAGCAGCACCACGCCCTGCTCGGCGACCTGACGGGCGACCTCGCGGTTGCCGGCACTGTCCAGGCCGACGGTGCCGCGCAGGGTCTCCACGTCCTCGCCCGCACCGGCCAGCGCGGCGGGCACCGGGTCCCAGTCGGGGTCGAGCAGGCCGAGCTGGGCCTTCTGCGTCAGGACGCGGTGCAGCGCGCGGTCCACCAGCGCCTCGTCCACCTGCCCGTCGGCGATGGCCTTCAGCAGCGGCTCGCCGAACGTCTTCACGGTCGGCAGTTCGACGTCGACACCGGCCGCGAGCGCGGCGCCGGCCGCCTCGCCGAAGGTGCCGGCCACGCCGTGCAGGGTCTTGAGGAACGCGATGCCGAAGTAGTCGGCGACGACCGTGCCGGTGAAGCCCCAGGTGTCCCGCAGCAGACCGGTCAGCAGCCGCTCGTCGGCCGCGGACGGCACGCCGTCGGTGTCGGTGTAGGCGTGCATGACCGAGCGGGCGCCGCTCTCGCGGACCGCCATCTCGAACGGCAGCAGCATGACGTCGGCGCGTTCCCGGGCGCCCATGCCGACCGGCGCCAGGTTCCGGCCGGTGCGGGAGGCCGAGTACCCGGCGAAGTGCTTGAGGGTGGCGACGATCCCGGCAGACTCCAGACCCTGGATGTAGGCGGTGGCGACCGTGCCGACCAGGTACGGGTCCTCGCCGATGGTCTCCTCCACCCGTCCCCAGCGGGCGTCGCGCACCACGTCCAGGACGGGCGCCAGGCCCTGGTGGACGCCGACCGAGCGCATGTCCCGGCCGATCCGCGCGGCCATGCCGCGGACCAGCTCGGGGTTGAAGGTGGCGCCCCAGGTCAGCGGGACCGGGTAGGCGGTGGCGCCCCAGGTGGCGAAGCCCGCGAGGCACTCCTCGTGGGCGACGGCCGGGATGCCGAAACGGTTGGTCGCGGCGATCCTGCGCTGGGTGCGCACCAGCGACAGCGCGCCGAGAGCGGGATCCACGGGGGCGGTGCCGAAGGACCGGGTGAGCTGTCCCAGACCCTGCGGCAGCAGGTCCTCCAGGGACACCTCCTCCTCCATCTCGTGCTGGTGGGGGGCGACTTCGCCGCCTTCGCCGGACGCACCCACCCACACGCCGAAGAGCTGGGCGACCTTCTCCTGCAGAGTCATCGCGGCGATCAGGGCGTCGGCCCGGGCCTCGGGCCGCAGGGCGGGGTCGCGCCAGGCGGCGGCAGCGGATTCTGTCACTTCGACCACGGTGTCGGTCACTTTCCTCCGACGCCCATGAGCCCTTGGACCAGGGCACGGCGGGCGAACAGGTAGACGATGAAGATGGGCAGCATCGACAGGACGACGGCGGCCAGCAGGCCGGGGATGTCGATGCCGTGCTCGGTCTGGAAGTTGAAGAGGCCCAGGGTGATGACCTTCGACGAGTCGGACTGGGTCAGCACCAGCGGGAAGAGGAAGCCGTTCCACGCCTGGAGCGCGGAGAACACCACGATGGTGGACAGCCCGCCCTTGGACAGCGGCAGCACGAGCTGGAAGAACACCCGGGACGGCGAGGCGCCGTCCATCGCCATGGCCTCGTAGAGGTCGCTGGTGATGTCCCGCATCACCCCGGTGAGCACCAGGGCGCAGACCGGCAGCGAGAAGGCCGCCGTCGGCAGGATCACGCCGATCAGGTTGTCGTAGAGGCCGGCCTTGCTGATCACGTAGAACATCGGGACGATCACGGCCTGCGCCGGGATCGCCAGGCCGAGCAGGAAGAGCCGGAAGACGCCGGTGGTGATCGGGCCGCGGCTGCGCACGATGGCGTAGGACAGCGGCGGGATCACCAGCAGCACGATCGCCACGACCGCCGCGGTGACCAGCACGGTGTTCAGGAAGAAGTGGCCGAAGCCGTTGGAGAAGTCCTGGGTGTAGTTGTGCAGCGTGATGTGCTTGGGGAAGGCCAGCGGGCCGTTCGCCGCGTAGTCGGAGCGGTCCTGCAGGGTGGCCGCGAGCATCACGTACAGCGGCAGGCCGATCAGGAACAGCCAGACCAGGGACCCGAGTCCGGCGAGGTAGTTGGGACGGCGCTTCATCACAGCCCTTCCGACGAGCTGCGCATCTTGTCGTAGCCGGAGACCTTGACGACGATCAGCGAGATGACGGTGGCGACGAGCACCAGCACTAGGGCGATGGCCGAGCCGCCGCCGAAGTCGAAGCTCTTGAACGCCTGTTCGTACATGTAGTAGGCGCTGATGGTGGTGTCGGTGCCCGGACCGCCCTGGGTGAGGATCAGCACCGTGTCGAACGTGGTGAGACCGCCGACGACCATGAGGATCATCGAGGTGATCATGGTGTTGCGCAGTTGCGGCAGGGTGATGTGCCAGAACTGCCGCACGGTGCTCGCGCCGTCGATCTGCGCCGCCTGGTAGAGCACCTGCGGGATGGCGCGGGCCGCGCCCTGGTAGATCAGCGTGTGGAAGGGCGTGTACTGCCAGGCGCCCACGAAGACCAGGACCCCGATGGCGCTGGCCTGCTTGCCGAACAGGTTGCCGTCCCCGAACAGCCACCTGGCCTGCGACGGCACACCGAAGTTGGGGTCGAGCAGGGCCCGCCACAGGATGGAGACCGCGGTCGCCGACAGCAGCAGCGGCACGAAGTAGACCGCGGACAGGATCGCCCGGTTGCGCTGGTGGCCGGCCGCCCAGACGCCGAGCAGGATGCTCAGCGGTGTCTGCACGGCGACGCCCAGCACCGTGATCAGCACGCTGAGCCACAGGCTCTGGATCATGGTGTGGTCGTGGATCAGCGCCTTCCAGTTGTCCAGGCCGGCGTACTGGGGCGCGCCCAGGCCGTCCCAGTCGGTGAAGGACAGCACCGCGACCAGGACCAGCGGGAGCACGGCGAAGAGCAGGAAGAACAAGGTGGCGGGCGCCGCCCAGACGAAGCCCGGGCGGGCGACGGTGGCGCCGGTCCGGCGTGCGGGCCGGCGCCTCCTCTCCACCCTGGTGTCAGCAAAGGTGGTCATGTCGGGTTCCCGGTTCAGGACGTGGGCAGGGCCTGCATGGCCTTGATGAATCCGTCGGCGTCGATCTTGCCGTCGAAGAACTCCTGGACCGCGGTGTGCATGGCCTCACTGGCCGTCTGCGGGTAGGCCTGGTCCCACGAGAGCTGGAACGAGGGCGCCGACTTGACCAGGTTGAACTGGAACTTCGAGTAGTCCGGGCTGGCCGAGGTGTCCAGGAAGTTCTGGGTGTTGGTCGTGGTGGGCAGGTTGCCGATGGCCATCTGCGCCTTGACGAACTCGTCGGAGTACTGGAGCTTCAGGAACTGGGCCACCGCGTCCGGGTACTTGGTCTTCTTCAGCACCGAGTAGAAGTTGTTGGTGTTGCCCACGACGTCGTTCGGGTCGCCCTTGCCGCCGGAGACGGTCGGGAAGGAGCTGTAGCCCAGGCCGCTCTTGGCGAAGTCCGGGTTGTCCTGCTGCTGCTGGGAGTAGTACCAGGAGCCCATCAGCTCGAAGCCGGCCTTGCCCTGGGCGACGAGCGCGACCGAGCCGCCGTCGGTGTACTTCACCGAGTCGAAGTTGCTGCCGAAGGCGCCCGCGTCGACGAGCTGCTTGAGCTGCGACAGGGCCTTGCGGCTGTCGTCGCTGTCCCAGGCGGACTTGTCGCCGCCCATGGCCTTCTCGAACAGGCCCGGGCCCGCGATGCGGTCGTACATGTACTCGTACCACATCAGGGTCGGCCACTGGTCGCCGCCGCCGAGCGCGATCGGGGTGATGTGCTTGGCCTTGAGGACCTTCACCGCGTTGAGCAGGTCGTCCCAGGTCTTGGGGGCGGTCAGGCCCGCGTCCGACAGCACCTTCTGGTTGTCGAAGAGCAGCACGGGCTGGGTGCCGCGCATCGGTATGCCGTACGACTTGCCGTCCACGACCGCGCTGTTGAACACGGACGGCAGGAACTTGGACTTCAGGTTCGGGTCCTTGGCGATGAAGTCGTCCAGCGGCATGAGCAGGCCGGCCTTGACGAAGGGCGCGATGCTGCCGCCGCCCCAGTTGAAGAAGACGTCGGGGGCCTGCTTGGTGTTGATGATCGTCTGCAGTTTCTGCTGGTAGTCCGCACCGGGGATGGTCTGCAGGACCGCCTTGACCTTCGAGGTCTTGTTGAACGTGTCGACGATCTGCTTTTCGACCTTGTTGCTCGCGTCACCGTAGACAAGAACCTTGAAGGTGCCGGAGCCGCCGCTGCCGGAGCTGCTGCCACCGCAGGCGGCCAGGGACAGACCGAGTGCGAGCGTCACGCCGCCAGCCGCGGCGCGTGAGAGCCATGCGCGCTTCTTCATCGTCCAGCCTTTCCGAAAGTTTTCGGCGTCATCGCCGAAATTTGCTGCGCGCTGTGACGCTAAGGTCCACTCGTGGAGGGGTCAACCCTCCCGGCTCGGGTTATTCAAGCGTTACCTGGAGATGTGTCGTACGCTGCCGTGCCATGGATGACGAGGAGCGGCCCGCGAAAGTAACCCTGGCTCAGATCGCCGAAACTGCGGGGGTCTCCGTCCCGACAGTTTCGAAGGTCCTCAACGGCAGACAGGACGTTTCCCCGCACACCCGGCGCAAGGTCGAACGGCTGCTGGAGGCCCACGGCTACCGGCGCAACGCCCGATCGGCTCCCGAGGCGCCGCTGATCGAGATCGTCTTCCACGAGCTGGACGCGATCTGGGCGATGGAGCTGATCCTCGGCGTCGAGAAGGTCGCGCGGGACAGCGGCGCCGGCGTCGTGCTCACCGAGAGCGGCACTCGGCACGCCCCCGGCCCGGAGTGGATCGAGGGCGTGCTGCGGCGGCGCCCGCTGGGTGTGATCCTGATGTTCTCGGCGCTGCCGCAGGAGTACAAGCAGCAGCTCAGGGCGCGTTCCATCCCGTTCGTGATCATCGATCCGGCCGGCGACCCGGCGCCCGACGTCCCGTCGGTGGGCTCGGCGAACTGGTCCGGCGGACTGGCCGCCACCCGGCACCTCATCGACTGCGGGCACCGGCGGATCGGCATCATCACCGGGCCCGAGGACATGATGTGCTCGCTGGCCCGGCTCGACGGCTTCCGCTCGGCCATGGCGACGGCCGGCCTGGAGGTCGACCCGGCACACATCGCCCACGGCGACTTCCACGTCGAGGGCGGCTACGACCGGGCCCTGGCCATGCTGGAACGCCCCGGCCGGCCCACCGCCATCTTCGCCGGCAGCGATCTGCAGGCCATCGGCGTCCTGGAGGCGGCGAGCAGTCTGGGCCTGCGCACACCGCACGACCTGTCGGTGGTCGGCTACGACGACGTCGCCGTCGCCAAATGGTCGCGGCCCGCCCTGACCACCGTCCACCAGCCGCTGCGGAAGATGGCCGAGGCGGCCTCCGAGATGCTGCTGCGGCTCCAGGCCGGGGTGACCACCACGACCCGGATGGAACTGGCCACCAGCCTGGTGGTCCGCAAGAGCACCGCACCGCCGCCGGCCGCGTGAGAGCCCGGGGCCTCAGTCCGGCTCGGCGACGCGCAGCACCGCGGCGCCGTTGACCCGGTCGGCGAACAGATCGTCGAGGGCGGCGTCGGCCCTGGTGAACGGGTAGACCTGCACCGTGGGTGTCACCCCGTGCCGGCCGGCCGCGGCCAGGAACTCCCGCCCGTCGTCACGGGTGTTGGCCGTCACGCTGCGGACCGTCCGCTCGCGGAACAGGTGCCGCTGGTAGTCCAGCGACGGGATCGCCGACAGGTGGATGCCCGCGATGCTGAGGGTGCCGCCGCTGCCCAGCGCCTCCAGCACCACCGGGACCAGGTCGCCGACCGGGGCGAAGAGGATCGCCGCGTCCAGGGGCGCGGGCGGCGTGGCCCCGGAGTCCCCGGCCGAGGTGGCGCCCAGCTCCAGGGCGAGCCGCTGGGCGGCGGGGGAGCGGGTGAAGACATGGACCTCGGCGCCCTGGGCGATCGCCAGTTGCGCGGTGAGATGAGCGGACCCGCCGAACCCGTAGACGCCGAGCCGGCCGCCCTCCGGCAGCTCGGCCCGCCGCAGCGCCCGGTAGCCGATGATGCCCGCGCACAGCAGCGGCGCCAGCTCCTCGTCGCGGTAGCCGGCCGGCAGCTCGTACGCGTAGGCCGCGGGCACCACCACGTACTCGGCGTAGCCGCCGTCGGCGTCCCAGCCGGTGTACGCCGAGTACGGGCACAGGTTCTCCTGCCCGTGGGTGCAGTAGCGGCAGGTGCCGCACGTGCTGCGCAGCCACGGAACGCCGACCAGCGTGCCGGGCGCCGGCCCCGCGGTCTCCCCGCCCGCCGCGACGACCGTGCCGACCGCTTCGTGCCCGGGCACCACCCGGTCCCGGTGCGGCGGCAGATCCTGGTCGCGGACGTGCAGGTCGGTCCGGCAGACGCCGCAGGCCCGCACCCGGACCAGCACCTCGCCCGGACCCGGCCGGGGCACGGGCAGCTCGGCGGCCTCGATCGAGCCGCGCCGGTCCGCGCGTGCCACCCACGCCCGCATCGTCGCCGGAACCCCGTCGCCCATGAGCCTCGCCTCCGCCCCGTACGTCCTGCCCCTCGCCCCTGCTTCTTTCCCCTGCCTCTTTCCCCTGCCTCTTTCCAGGATCGGCCCATCCGCCCGGGGCGGCATCGGCGGGCGGACGGGCCGATGCCGCCCCGGGGCTCGGGCACGCCGGAACCGGCCCCAGGGCTCGGGCGCGGCGGGCCGGCCGCTGAATGGCCGAATTGGTAGAACCGGTGCGATCCGAATGCCATAATCGCGCCACTCAGGGGCCGAAGGCCGACGGTCGACCGCACCGCCCGCACCGACCGCCCGCACCGGCGCCCGCGCCCACCGACCGCCGGTACCACACACCCGACGGCCGCAGGGTCGCGGACACGAAGGACCAGGGAGCCGCATGGATGCCAAGGGCTTCGGCCAGGGGGCCGCGCGCTCGGACGTCACGGCGCTCATCCGGGCCGAACTGCCGCGCCTGACCGGCTCGTTGCGCAAGGTCGCCGACCTGGTCCTGGCCGATCCCGGCTCGGTGATCGGCTGCTCGGCCGCGGAACTCGGCCGGCGTACCGGGACCTCGCAGCCCACCGTCACCCGTTTCTGCCGCGCCGTCGGCCTGGACTCCTACCAGCACCTGCAGATCGAGCTGGCCCGCGAGGGGGCCCGCGGCGCCGAGGCCAACTGGGGCACCTCCGAGATAGGGCCGGACATCTCACCGGACGACGACCTGGAACGGGTCGTCACCGTCGTCGGCCAGGCCGATCTGGGCGCGGTGCAGCGGACGCTGGAGACCGTCGACCTCGCCGCGCTGGAACGCGCCGCGCAGGCCGTCGCGCGGGCCCGGCGGATCGACGTGTACGGCGTCGGCGGCAGCGGAGCCGTCGCGGTCGAGACCGAACTGCGGCTCTTCGGCATCGGCTGCGCGGTGCGCGGCTGGAACGAGGTGCACGCCGCCGCCACCTCGGCGGCCCTGCTGACGCCCGCCGACGCGGCCATCGGCATCTCCCACTCGGGATCGACCCGGGAGACGATCGAGCCCTTCGAGCTCGCCCGCGAGCGGGGCGCCACCACGGTCGCGATCACCGCCGACCCGAAGTCGCCGCTGGCCCGCGCGGCGGAGATCCGGCTCATCGCCACCACCGGGGAGACCAGCTTCCGCTCCGGCAGCATCGGGGCCCGGCACTCGGTGCTGGTGCTCATCGACTGCCTCTACGTCCGCGTGGCCCAGCTGACCTATCCGCGCGCGAGCGCGTCCATGGCCCTGACCGGGCACATCGCGAGCGGGCACGTGGCGAAGGGGCGCCGCGCGCGCTGAGCCCCCTCCCCGCGACGGGTTCCGCGCGGTCGCGCGACGCGCTCCGCGGGGTCTGCATGATGCATTCATCGGGTCTGCACATGATGGTTGTTTGAATCATCGGTGTCTGCCAGCATGTGTGCCGTCCGCCCGCGGCCGCGCGGGCCGCGGAGCTCCCTCGGAGAGCTCCGCCCTTTTCGCCGATGCCCCACACGCCGGCGCGCTTGACCGGATCTGCAGCCACCCCTCGTCGTACAGGCGTACCAACGATCGGAGTAGGCCATGTCAGAGATGTCAGAGCAGACACCCTCGTCCACCGGCACGTCTCGCCCGCTCGACCGCCGCACTCTGCTGCAGGCCGCGGGGCTGGGGGCCGGGGTGCTCGCCGCCGGCGGCCTGTCCGCCGGGCATGCCGCCGCGGACCCCGGCACCGGGACCGGCGCCCGCGCCTCCGCGGGAGGCAGGACCGCGGGCGCCACGCCCGCGGCGGCCCCTGCGGCCTCCGCCGCCTCCGCGGACCTCCCGCTGACCGGCGGCCCCGACTTCCCGATCGGGCTCTTCTGGCCGCCGCACCCCTTCGAGACCACCCTGGAGCGCTACCAGGAGATCAGCGACGCCGGATTCACCTTCCTGATCACCGGCAACTACCAGTTCGACGAGCAGAGCGGCGGCTGGGCGCTGAAGATGGCCGACCAGACCGGTCTGCGGGTGCTGATCGCCGGCGACCCGCGCATCGAGGCGATCGCCCACTACATGGCCGTCACCGACGACCGGAGCGTGCCGTCGTCGCTGACCACCTCCGACGCCACCGCCTGGGTGCGGGCCGCGCTCGGCAGCTACACCGGACACTCCTCGCTCGCCGGGTTCAACGTCTTCGACGAGCCGGCGCAGTCGCGCTTCCCCACCGTCGGCGCGCTCACCCGCATCGTCGGCCAGGTGGCGCCGAACCTCCTGCCGTACTCCAACCTCTGGCCCGGCAACGGCCCGGGGTACGCCGCCTTCGTGCAGGACTACATCGACACCGTCCGGCCGCCGCTGATCTCCTTCGACCGCTACCCGATCCTCAGTGACGGCATCGACCTCGACTACTTCGACAACTGGGCGATCTTCCGCGACGCGTCGCTGAAGTCCGGCCTCCCGGCGTGGACCTACGTCCAGTCGGTGGGCTACAACGGCCACCGGGTGCCGACCGCCTCCCAGCTCGCCTGGCAGGTCAACATCAGCCTCGCCTACGGCTGCAAGGGCATCCAGTACTTCACCTACTGGACGCCCGACCCGGCCCGCGGCGAGGGGTTCACGCAGGCGCTGATCAGCGTCGACGGCAAGCGCACCCCGCTGTACGGGGCGGCGAAGACGCTGAACCGGCACTGGCTGCAGCCGGTCGGCCGCCAACTCAAGCCGCTGGTCTCGGAGTCGGTGCAGCACGCCAACGACACCCCGCTGCCGCCCAGCGCCGTCGCCTTCACCGCCGGCGAGCACCTGACCTCCGCCACGGGGGACGCGGCGGTGCTCGGCATCTTCAGGTCCGCCCAGGACGACGGCACCCGGTACCTGCTCGTCGCCAACCGCGACCCGGACGCCGCCGCGACGGTCCACCTGGGCACCAACCCGGCGCACGTGGCGGGCGTCGACCGGTTCGTGCCCGCCGACGGCGGCTACCGGCCGGTGCGCCGGCCCGCCGTGCTGGACGTCGAACTCGACGCGGGCGGCGCGGTGCTGTACCGCCTGTCGCCGGGCTGACCCGGCCCGGCAGCCGGAACTACGAGGGCCCGCACGCGCGTCGCGTGCGGGCCCTCGTAGTTCCTGTCGCCGGCCGGGGGCCGGATCCCGTGCGGGACCCGGTCCCCGGCGGACCGGATGTCAGCGGAAGCTGACGGTGACCTTGGTGTGCACGTTGCGCGGCGGCAGCGTGACGGTCAGGGTGCGGGTGGCCGCGTCGTAGTGGTAGTCGGCCGGCGACAGCCGCCCGGTACCCGCCGAGACCGAGGTCGGCTCGTCGGTGCCGACGAGTGCGACCGTCCACTGGCGCGACGTCACCTGCCCGGCGAAGCCGCCGGCGGCGCCCGCGATGGTCAGCGTGTGCCCCGCGTCCGTCTCCTGGTAGCGGATCGCGGTCGTGGCGCTGTGGCCGTGCCCGGTGGCCGGCTTGCCGTCGTCCTCGTACAGGGTGGTCGAGCCGGAGCCGCCCGCGGCGACGGTCAGCGTGACCTTCGTCAGCGGCGCCTTGTCCTGTGCGGTGACGTTGCCGGTGCGGGTCGGGATGACGGCCCCGGCGCGGACGAACACCGGCATGGTGTCGAGACCCGAGGTGATGGTCTGCGTGGTGCCGCCCGCGTAGGTCCTGCCGGTGAAGTAGTCCGTCCACTGGCTGCCCGGCGGGAACCACACCGACGTGCTCGCCGTGGTCCCGGGCGTGGTGACCGGCGCGACCAGCATGTCGGAACCGTAGAAGTACTCGCTGTTCGCCGTCGTGTACGCCTGCGCCTCGTCCGGGTACTCCAGGTACATCGGGCGGGTCACCGGAACCCCGGTGGCGTTGGCCTCCTGCGCCAGCGAGTAGGTGTACGGCACCAGGTTCTCGCGCAGGTTGAGGAACTTGTCCGCGGAGGCGCGGGCCGCCGTGCCGTACTGCCACGGCAGCCGGTCGCTGTGGTTGCTGTGCAGCCGGTCGATCGGCTGGAACGTCGCGAGCTGCACCCAGCGGGCGTACATGTCGTCGGGCAGCTTGTGCGTGGTCTGCGTGGTGCCGCCCGAGGTGTAGGTCTCCGAACCCTTCAGGCCCGTCGTGTCGTTGTGGCCGCCGATGTCGTGGCTGATCGCCGACATGCCGGTCGCCGCGGCCTCACCGGGCGTGTAGCCGACCTCGGCCCGCAGCGTGCCCCACGTGGAGGAGGTGTCACCGGTGAAGTGGATCGTGGTGCGCTTGTCCGCCCACGGCCCGGTCGGCAGCCCCTGCTGGCCGCTGTACCCGCCGGCCTGCAGCGAACCGTAGGCGCGGGAGATGACGAACCCGCGGCCGATGGTCTTGTCCGCGTCGGTCGCGTACTGCTGGTTGATCCACGCGTCCGGGGTCACGCCCTGCAGCGAGGACTGCGAGTTGTCGCAGCACCAGTCCAGCCACCAGAAGTCGTTGCCCTGCTGGTCCATGGTCTGGTGCAGGTCCATGTACGCCTTGAGCTGGTCCGGGTCGCCCCAGTCGAAGGTGTAGCAGTCACCGGCGCCGCTCGCCGCGGCGCCCGAGCAACCGCCCTTCTGCAGCTTGCCCTTGGCCGTCGCCTGCGCCTGCGCGAACTGCGGGTCGGAACTGAGGATGCTCGGGTGGATGTTGAGCGTGTTGTGCAGGCCCTGCGAGGCGGCCCAGTCGAAGAACGCCTTCGGATCGGGGAACTTGCTCTGGTCGATCTCCCAACCGCTCCAGGTGTTCGGCGACTTGAAGTCGGTGTCGGTGACCAGGACGTCCAGCGGCACGCCCTCGGAACGGAACGCCGGCAGGATCGTGTTCTCGTAGTCGGCGGCCGTGCGGTCGAAGTACTCCGAGTACCAGACGCCGTAGGCCCACTCGGGCAGCAGCTCGGCCAGTCCGGTCAGTGTCGACAGGTCCGACAGGGCCTGCTTGTAGTCGTGGCCGTACCCGAAGACATAGCCGTCCTGGTACGGCGAACCCGGCGTCGCCGGACGCTGGGTGACCTTGCGGGTGGCGGTGTCGTACAGCGCCGAGCCGGTGTCGTCGAGCAGGTACCAGCCGTCCTTGTACAGCAGACCCGGCGTGGTGGCCGGGGCGCCGTTGTCGCCGTTGAACCCGTCCAGGCTGCGGCGGTAGCCGCCGAGCGCCAGGTGCGGCTGCGGGGCCTGCGCGCCGGTCGCGGTGACGCCGAGCGTGTCGAGGTTGATGTGGCAGCTCGTGGCGTCCGGGCAGCCGAGGGTGATGTCGTCGGCGCCCGCGGTCAGCGTGACCGGGACCGACGCCGTCTGCCAGGTGTCCCAGCTGCCGGTCGCCGGCAGGGAGAGCGTCCGGGTGGTGCCGCCCGTGGTCACCGAGGCGGTGCGCGTCTGGTTGAGGCCGTCACCGCCCTGGGAGTTGGCGTACCGCACCTGCAGCGCGTACGTCCCGTCGGCCGGCACCCCCACGATGTGCGCGGACACGCTCGAACCCTGGTTGAGCTCGGCGAGGAACCCGGTGCCGGAGTAGGAGCCGTGGTCGGTGGCGACCTTCGCCGAGCCCGCGATGCGCGCGGCCTCGGCCTCGCAGCTCACCCCGAAGCGGCAGTCGGTGATCGCGGTCGACGCGGTCGACGGGAAGGCGGCGCCCGGGTTCACCAGGGCGACGCTGTCGACGTTGACGTTGCCCGAGTCGGTCGCGGTCCTGGACAGGGTGACGGTGTGGTGGCCCGCCGGGAGCTGCACCGAACTGGTCGCCAGCTTCCAGGTGTTCCAGTCGCCGGTGGGCGGCAGCGAGACGGTCTGCGCCGCGCCGCCGTCCACCGTGAGGGTCAGGGTGCGGGTGGTGTTCTGGCCGTCCCCGCCGACGGCGTTGGCGTAGCGCGTGTCGAACTGGTAGGCGCCCGCCGTGGGGACGTCGACCGTGGCCGACATGGAGCTGCCGGAGCCCTGGAAGCCGGCGACGAAGCCGGCGCCGGTGTAGCCCGTGTGGTCGGTGGCGACGCTCACTCCGCTGGACGGCAGGCGCTCGGCCTCGCACAGCGCCCCGACACCGCAGGTCAGTTGCTGCCAGGGGGTGGCGGTCACCGGTGAACCGCCGGCGGTCAGCCGCACCGTCAGGTTCTGGGCGTCGAACGGCCCCGAACCGACCTGGTAGCGCAGGGTCATGGCGTCCGTGGTGATCGTCAGCCACCCGTCGGACGTGCTCGTGGTGTACGACGCCGGGGCGAAGCCGTCGCGGCCGACGGCGTT
This sequence comes from Actinacidiphila acidipaludis, assembly GCF_019890725.1. Taxonomy (GTDB): domain Bacteria; phylum Actinomycetota; class Actinomycetes; order Streptomycetales; family Streptomycetaceae; genus Actinacidiphila; species Actinacidiphila acidipaludis. The sequence goes on along the minus strand of NZ_JAINZZ010000011.1, from coordinate 70,189 downwards.
GAACGTCGCCGCGTCGGTGAACGTGCCGTCCTGCGCGTACTCGGTGCGGATGAGCGTCGGGGACAGCACCTCGAACCGCGCGTCGCCGGAGGTCACCGTCGGAATCCGGGGGTGGGCCGTGTCAGGCGCGGTCGCCGACACCTGTCCTGCGCCGGCCATCGTCATGGCCGCCAAGCTGCCGGCGACGGCGGCGACCGTGGCCCGCCGTCGCAGGGCGTGGCGCGTGCGCCTGGCTGAACTTCCTCTCACGGACAACTCCGTTCTGAAGCAGGGCCTTTCGGCCCGCGTCGTGAGCCGTGCCGGTGCGGGCACCGGCGCTGGTGTTCCGCCCACCCACCCCCTATGACAGCGTTGTCAGAGCGCCGGTCACCCGGATCCGGCAGCGATCGGTCCGAACTCGGCGGCGCAGGGGGTGCGACAGGGAGGTGCGGCCTGCCGGCGGGCGTTTCATCGTTGTACAACTCGCACGTGGCATGACAGCACACGGCCTGGCCGGTGTCCATGTCTCCGGCGAACAACGTGAGAAGCGGGTGAGAAGCGGGTGACAAAAGGAATGGCCGGCCGCGCGCGGCTCACGGGCGATCGCCGAGGGTTTTCGCTCACGGCAGCGTGAGGACGCGGGGGCCGTCGGCGGTGATGGCGACGGTGTGCTCGATGTGGGCGGCGCGGCTGCCGTCGGTGGTCCGGAGGGTCCAGCCGTCCAGGTCGGTGCGGTAGTCGTTGCGGCCGCCCGCCATGAACATCGGCTCCAGGGCGAGCGCCAGGCCGTGACGCAGCGGGAAGCCGCGTCCTGGGCGGCCGTGGTTGGCGACGTGCGGGTCCTCGTGCATCCGGCGGCCGATCCCGTGGCCGCCGAAGTCGACCGGCATGCCGCACCCGGCCTTGCGGGCGATCCTGCTGATGGCGTGCGAGATGTCGCCGATGCGGTGGCCGACGGTGGCCGCCGCGATGCCGGCGTCCAGCGCCTGCTGGGTGGCCGCGATGAGTTCGACGTCCGCCGGGCGGGGCGTGCCGACGGTGAAGCTGATCGCGGCGTCGCCGGTCCAGCCGTCGAGCTCGGCGCCGCAGTCCACGCTGACCAGATCGCCGTCCCGCAGGCGGTAGTCGTCCGGGATGCCGTGCACGACGGCGTCGTTCACCGAGGCGCAGATCACGGCGGGGAACGGGACCGGGGCGAAGGACGGCCGGTAGCCCAGGAACGGGGAGCGCGCGCCGGCCTCGGCGAGAACGCCGCGGGCGGCTTCGTCCAGCTCGCGCAGGCGGACTCCCACGGCTGCCGCCGCGCGGGCGGCCTCGAGCGCGTGGGCCACGACCCGCCCGGCCTCCCGCATCTTCTCCAGTGCCGCGTCCGTCTTGATCTCCACCATGGCCGTACTCCCTGCGAGGCGATGTCACCCAATACTTATACCGGTATTAGTATCACGGGCATGGTGAGAGTTCCTCTGAGCCCGCAGGAACGGCGACGCGGAGAGCGCTTCGGAACCCTGCTGCGCCAGGCCCGCGGTGACCGCAGCATGGTCGAGGTCGCGGCGGCCGCCGGGGTGTCCGCCGAGACGCTCCGCAAGATCGAGACCGGCCGGGCGCCGACCCCCGCCTTCTTCACCGTGGCGGCCCTGGCCCACGCGCTGAACCTGTCGCTGGACCAGCTCGCCGCCGCGTGCGCCGAGGACGCCGTGGACGCGGAAGGGGGCGAGCGGGCCATGACGGCCTGACCGTCACCCCTCCGGCCTGCGACGACGCCCGCGGCGGTGCCGACCTGGGCAACGATTCCCGGCGGCCCTCGCCCGCGCGCGGGCCGGAGCCCGCTGTGCTGTACTGGCGGGGTGGATCGCAAGCACCCCCTGGCGGGCGTCACACGGTCCGGGCGGTCCGGTGCGGCTGCCCGCGACGACGCGCGGGCCCGTCAGGCGGAACAGATCCGCGAACGGGTCCGGCTGATGATCGAGATCACCGCCCGGGCCGGCGCCTACCGCAAGGGCCTGGTCGCGGCGACCCGCCGGCTCAGCCCCGAGGAGGCGGTGATCCTCTCGGACCTGGAGCGGCACGGCATGCAGGTCCCGCAGCTCCACGACGTGCTGTGCGGCGGCCACGTGCTGGTCGACGACCCGGCGCTGTACGACGGTTGGAAGTTCGACGGGCTCAGCCGGCCGCGGCTGTCCAGCCACCACCGCGACATCGACAAGACCCGCTACCCCGACATCGGGATGCGCGGCCACGTGGTGCGGGAGAAGCTGCACGGACGCACCGCGCAGGGCACCTGGGTCCAGCTGGAGAAGACCCCGGCCGCGTTCGGCAAACGCAAACTGCCCGGGCCGGACGACCTCAAGCACCTCATGGACTACGTCGTCTACCGGGTCACCCGCAGCAACGTCGGCCCCTGGGGCCTGTCCCGGATGACCGAGCGGCACCCGATGTACCTGGCGCCGGTGGTGGCCACCTCGACGTCCCTGTCGCCGCCCGTCGCACGCGCGCTGACGGCGGCCCTGCGCCGGATCGAGGAGGACGACGACGTGACGTCCGTGTCCCAGGACCTGGCCGTCCGCTTCCCGCCCCCGGACCGGCAGGACCTGGCCGGCGAGCTGGGCCAGGCGCTGACCGAGCGGGGCGGGCGCGGCCTGTTCGGCAACTCCGAGGTGTGGGTGACCGAGACGCCCTCGCTCGTCGCCGCCCAGGTGCTCGCCGAGTCCCACCAACTGCCAGGGCAGGGGTCGACGCGAACGGGAGGCGCAGATGAGTGACGAGCAGCCGCCGCCGGGATCGGGGGCGCAGAACCCGGGCCAGAGCCCGGGGGCGGCCTCACTGCCGACCGGACTGGTGTCCGCCGTCGTCAGCCTGGTGAATACCGGGCCGGTGCTGCTCGGCGCCTACACCATCGCCGAACTCACCGCCGTCGACGCGATCGTGGACTTCCTGGAGGCCCGGCCCTCCGACGAGGTGCTGGCCGAGGCCGTGCGCTCGCTGGCCGCCCGCGAACTGCTGCTGGCCGGTTCGACCAGCGAGCAGGTGCAGGTCCGCGGCGACCTCGGGATCGCCGTGGCCTTCCAGCAGCGGGCCCGGACCGTGCTGGACGCCCGCGCCACCGGGACGCAGGCGGGCGAGCCCTGGCGGATCCTGCTGCTGCCGCAGCCCGAGCGGATCTGCATGATGGTCCGCATCGACGCGCTCGGCGTCCACCAGATCGGCCTCTACACCATGGACCAGGCCCTGGACATCCTCACCGAGTGGCTCCCCACCGGCTCGTCGCCGGACGGCGGGCGCGAGGTGGACGGCGACGCGCTCCTCGCCGACGCCGAACGGTCGGCCCTGGTGACGGTGATCGACTACACGGCCGAGGGCTCGGCCGAGATCGCCGGCGACACCACCGACATGGTGCTCTCCCGCAATGACGGCCGCCTGCACATCCTGACGCGCGACCCGGACGCCCCCCAGCGGCTCCTCCGCACCGGCCCCCAGGGCAAGGACGCCGTCCGCGACCGCGTCGCCGCGCTTCTGCCGTAAGGCCTCCGCGGTTGTGGCCGGTTGAAGGCCGCCCGGGGATCTCCCGTGCGGCGGGCACTACTGGCGGCCGCCGAACTGCCAGTCGTGGACCTCGACGGAGGCGTACGCCCCGGCGGTCAGGACGGTGCGGGCGGTGGCCGCGTCGGGTGCGCGGAGCAGGACCGCCGTGCCCAGCCAGGTCGTCGCGTCGTCCGACAGCAGCGGGCCGTAGGCGATCAACTCGTCTGGCTCGGCGGGCGGTTCGAGATCGGCGCCCGCACCCTCGCCGAGACCGAGCACGAAGTAGCGGTTGCCGCCGGTGCGTCCGCCGGAGAACTCCCACATCGTGCGCCCGAGCAGGTTGCGCCACCGCCGCACCATGACGTCCCGGTACGCGCCGGCCTGGTAGCACGGCTCCCGGAACGCGAACTCCCGCGCGGCCGCCGGGTCCGGCAGGTCGAGGACGTGCACGCTGCCCGTCGCCACGTCGAGTTCGCGGTCGATCGTCGGCCCGCGGGCGATCATCTCCTCGGCGAAGCCGTCCATGTAGGACCAGTGGTCCTCCAGCAGCGCGTCGCGCAGCCCCTCGGAACCGGGCCGGTCGCGGTGGTAGCAGAAGAACTCCATGCCCGTACTCTCCACCATCGGCCCGCGTCCACCTTCCCTGGGTCGGCGCACCAGGGGAGGCGGGTGGCGCTCACCAGCGGCCGGTGCACGTGCGGTCCATAAATCGGTGGCGCCCCGCAACCGGACCCGCTAACGTCCCAAGTGTTCCCGCGGGAGCCGTTCCGGCCACCGTGTCGGCCGTTGATGTGATCCGGGAGGTGTGAACCGATGGCTGTCTTCGTGATGGGCGCTGCCCGCTCTCAGCAGATCGTTTCCTCTCCCGTGGTCTCCGGCTGACCCACCTTCCCTCTCTTCTGCCGCGCCGCTCGCGCGCGGACGCCGGGGCCGCCCCTGTCGAAGGGTTCCCCTTGTCTTTCTCATTCCGTGACGCCTCCTCGCACGCCCTCGTCCCCTACGGCTGGGACGACGTGTGGGAGGCGGAGTTCGCACCGTACGCCGCGCAGGGGCTCGTGCCCGGGCGGGTGGTGCGGGTGGACCGCAACGCGTGCGACGTGTTCACGCCCGACGGAACCGTCCGCGCCGACACCTCGCTGGTGATGCCGCCCGACCCGATGCGCATCGTCTGCACCGGGGACTGGGCGGCGGTCGACCCGGCCGGCGCCGATCCCCGTCTGGTGCGTGAACTGCTGCCGCGCCGCAGCCAGTTCGTGCGCTCGACGTCGTCCAAGCGGTCCGAGGGCCAGGTGCTCGCGGCCAACGTCGACCACGCGGTCGTCTGCGTGTCGCTGGCGGCCGAACTGGACCTCGGGCGGCTGGAACGGTTCCTGTCGCTGGCCTGGGAGAGCGGCGCCGAGCCGCTCGTGGTGCTGACCAAGGCCGACCTGGTGCCCGACGTCACGTACCTGCTCGCCGACGCCGAGGCCGCCGCCCCCGGCGTCCAGGTGGTGGTGGCGAGCGCGGCCACCGGCGAAGGGCTGGACGTCCTCGCCGCGGTCCTGGGCGGCGGCACCGCGGTACTCCTCGGCCAGTCCGGCGCGGGCAAGTCCACGCTGACCAACGCCCTGACGGGCGCGTACGCACAGGAGGTGCAGGCCATCCGCGACGCCGACGGCAAGGGCCGGCACACGACCACCACGCGCGACATGCTGCCGCTGCCCGACGGCGGGGTCCTCATCGACACCCCAGGGCTGCGCGGTGTGGGCCTGTGGGACGCCGAGTCCGGCGTCTCCCAGGTCTTCGCGGAGATCGAGGCGCTCGCCGCGGACTGCCGGTTCCAGGACTGCTCGCACCAGTCCGAGCCGGGCTGCGCGGTGCTGGCCGCGCTGGAGGACGGCACGCTGCCGCACCGCCGCCTGGACAGCTACCGCAAGCTGCTGCGGGAGAACGCCTGGATCGCCTCGCGCACCGACCAGCGGCTGCGCGCCGAGATGCGGCGCGAGTGGAAGCAGCGCTCGGCCGCCGGGAGGGAGATGTACGAACGCAAGAGGGGTGGCGGCGGCGGTCACCGCCGCGTCTACTGAGCGCGCCGCCGCGCCCGCCGCTTCATCGGATCAACCGATCAGCGGCGGGCGCGGCGACCGCCGAAACACCGGGAGACGGCGTCACCCCCTGGGGCACCCCCGTCCGGCACGTCGGGTCCGGCTCGTCAGGTCCGGCACGTCCCGTCCGGCACACCTCGTCCGGACCGTCCGGCCCGCCGCCTCATCCCGCGCCGCCGCGCCGTCCGGGGCGGCGGCGGACTCCGATCGGACTTCCCGCGCTCCAGAACGACCCGACGACGCCGGCGACCACGAGTGCGACGATCACGATCCCGAGAATGACGCTGTAGGCCATGTCGAACCCTCCTCGTATCCACGCGCGGCCTTCACCGCAGCACCACGTTCGCTGTCTGACCGTGACTTTCCCTTTGCCCGCCGTTTCCAACCGGCAACATCGGGATGTGTGTCGAACATGACCGTTCGACGAGGTGACAGCGGTGTCGCGTGAGGCCTGCGGGGGGTCTGTGGGGTCTGCGGGGGCCTGCGGACAGGGGTGAGTGATCAGCCGTCAGGAGGGCGCGGAACCGTGGAGGGCGTTCCGGCCGGGGGCAGCGGGGCCGTCAGGCCGAAGCCCGCACCACCAGTTGGGTCGGCGTGACGATCGAGGACAGAGCGGGCGACTCCTGCTGCCCCGGACCGGGGGAGACCCGGCGCAGCAGCAGACGGGCCATCATCCGGCCCATCTCCTCGATGTCCTGGCGGATCGTGGTCAGCGGCGGGTCGGTCCACTCGGCGACCGAGACGATGTCGTCGAAGCCGACCATCGCGACGTCCTCCGGGACCCGCACCCCGCGCGTCCGCAGAACCCGCAGCGCGCCCGACGCCATCACGTCGGAGGCCGCGAACACCGCGTCCAGGTCGGGGCAGCGGTCCAGCAGGTCCGCCATCGCCCGGGCGCCGCCCTCCGGCGTGAAGTCGCCCTCGATGATCATCCCCGGGTCGGTGCCGGGCAGCGCGTCCCGGAACCCCTCCAGCCGGTCGACGGACGCGGTCTGGTCCAGCGGCCCGGCGATGTGGGCGATCCGGCGCCGTCCGCCGTCGAGCAGATGACGCACCGCCTCGCGCGCGCCGCCGCGGTTGTCGCAGTCGACGTAGAGCGTGTCGGCGTCCGACCAGCCGGGTCGGCCGCCGATCACGGTCGGCACACCGGCCCGGCGGGCGAGCCCCGGCAGGGTGTCGTCGTCGTGCAGCGAGAAGAGCAGGGCGCCGTCGACGTGGCCGCCGGCCAGATAGCGGCCCACCCGCTCGTAGTCCGCCGCGCCCTCGGTCAGCAGCAGCACCAACTGGTTGTCGTGCGCGGTGAGTTCCTTGCTGATGCCCCGCACCTGCTGGGCGAAGAAGGGGTCGGAGAAGAAGCGCGTCTCGGGTTCCGCGACGACCACGGCGATGGCGTCGTTGCGGCGGGTCACCAGGGTGCGGGCGGCCTGGTTGGGCACATAGCCGAGCTCGTCGACCGCGCGCCGCACCCGCTCGGCCAGCGGGGCTCGCACGCCGTCACTGCCGTTGACCACCCGCGACGCGGTCGCCCGCGACACACCGGCCCGTGCGGCGACGGCCTCCAGAGTGGGACGGTGCGCCAGGCTCGGGTCGGACAACGGAGGGCTCCTTCACGCGCGGATAACAGAAATTCGGGGACCAATTTCTCGACGGGCACAGCGTATCCGGTCACCGGGCGCTGCGTGAGAGCGCTCTCTGACCCGGTTCAGCGGTTCTCCCCGTGTCCGCGGGCGGTTACGCCTCACCGGTCGCGAGCTGTTGTGCCGGGCCGGGCGGATGTCCCGCCCGGCGGCCGGCGGCGGTGCCGCGCCCTTTTTTGGGAAAGGGGTCCTACGACCAACGGCCCGGTTCCGGGCGCCGCGCCCTCTGGGTCCACCGCCCGATGCCGCGGACCCCACGGGGTGTGAGGCTGACGGTATGACGACGAACGACGCGAACAACCAGGGGACCCGGGCGGCGGGCGGCGGCAGGGCACTGCGCACCGAGCTGACCGACAACGAGCTGGCCTATCTGCGCGGGCAGCGCCTGGGCCGGCTGGGCACGGTGGACCGTGAGGGCCGCCCGCAGGTCAACCCGGTGGGCTTCTTCCTCCGTGCGGACGGCAGCGTGGACATCGGCGGCTGGCAGATGGGGAAGACCCGCAAATGGCGGAACATCGCGGGCAACCCGTATGTGTCGCTGGTCGTGGACGACGTGGCCTCGGTCAACCCCTGGAAGGTGCGGGGCGTGGAGATCCGCGGCACCGCCGAGCAGGTGGAGGGCCCCCACGACCACGGCGCGGGGCTGAGTCCCGAGCTCATCCGGATCCGGCCCTACAAGATCTTCGGGTGGGGGATCGAGGAGTAGGGGACGCTGGGCCACACCGGGCTTCACCGGGACGGGGGCGCGGCCGGGAGCGATGCGGGGGGCGGGGGGCGTCAGCTGATGATGACCGCGGCCAGCCACGTGCCCGTGACCAGGAGGCAGGCCATCAGTTCGACCAGGACCGATCCGCCGACGGCCCGCATGGCCCGGCGGGTCGCCGCCCACGCGGTGCGGTGGCCGCCGCCCAGCCGCACCCGCTCGCGGACGTAGAGGAACCCCACGAAACCCAGCACCCCGCCGATCACCGGCACCAGGAAGAACCCGGCGATCCCGAAAGCCCCCGCGGTGATCACGTTCCGCCAGCTCACGCCGGAGTCGCGGATGCGGCGGGACGGCATCAGCCACACCACGACCTGGCCCAGCGCCAGCACACCCGTCGCCACCGCCAGCACGGCCCAGTTCAGCCCCGTGTGCCGTAGCGTCGCCCACCACAGCAGGGCCGCCCAGCACAACAGCGTGCCGGGCACGCCGGGGGCCGACACGCCCACGAGGCCGAGCAGCATCACCGCGCCGATCAGCACCTCCTGTCCGGTCCCCATGAAGGCCACCCTGCCCGAATCACCTGCCGTCCGCCGCCCGGCGGAGGTCATCGCGACCTGGGCGTTATACGGCCGCACCGCGGCGGCGGGCCGTGCACGGCGGGCGTCACCCTCCGGCCGCGCGTAGGCCACCTCCGCGACAGCTCTCCGGGGTGCCTTCGCGCCCTCGGGGCCGGCACCCTCGTGGCCGAGCGCCCGTCACCCCCGGGCGCCGCCGCTCCCCGCCCGTCCCCTCACGACGGCTCGCGCGCGACCCAGCCCCGTTCGTACGCCTGCCAGCCGAGCTGCAGCCGGGTCGTCACGTCGGCGATCTCCATCAGCCGCTTCACCCGGCGCTGCACGGTCCGCAGGCCCAGATCGAGCTGCTTGGCCGCGGACGCGTCGGTGAGGCCGGCCAGCAGCAGGGAGAGGATCTGCAGATCCGTGCCGTCCGGCGCCTCGGCCGGATCCTCGGCGACGATGCCCGGCGCGCCCAGCCGCAGCGGCATGGCCTGCCGCCACACCCCTTCGAACAGGCCCATCAGCGACTCCAGCAGGCCGCTGGCGTGCACCACCAGCGCGGCGGGCTGCGCGCTGCGGCGGGTCAGCGGGACCATCGCCACGGACCGGTCCGCCACCACGAGCTTGGTCGGCACCCGGTCCACCACCCGTACCTGCTCGTCCCGGCCCAGCGCCGCGGAGAGCTCGGTGACACTGTTCGGGCCGGTCACGACGTCGCGCTCGACGACCACCCGGTACGCGACGCCCCGCCGGGCGGCGTCCTCCTCCGCCTCGTTCTCCAGCCCGCTGACGGCCATCGGCTTGTCCGTGACCAGCGCGCACACCTCGGTCTCGGCGCCGAACTGAAGCTGCAGGAAGCGCTGCGCGACGGCGTTCGCCCCGGTCACCACCTCCAGCAGGTCGTGTACTGCCGGCTCGGTCGCCTCGGCCCGGAACTCCTCCGCCAGCAGCGCCGCCGCCAGCTCCGCCTGCTCCAGCTCGTGGCGCTGGCGGGTCAGCAGCGCGGAGAGCGCGACGGCGGGCGGCGCCGCGACCCAGCGCCCCGGCCGGGCGGACGACTGCGCGACCAGCCCGTGCACCTCCAGCCGCCGCAGCAGCCGCGCCGTGTCGTCCTCGGCCAGGCCGAGCCGGTGCGACAGGTCGCCGACGTCCGCCGCGCCCAGACTGACCAGTGCGCGGTACGCCACTTCCTGTGCGTCGTCGAGACCTATGGCACTGAGCAACGACGTTCCCCCCTCGCTCGGCTTCGCCTGCGTGTTCACTGGTGGTGCCGCGATCATGCGTCCACCGGATGGCGGAAATGAGCCACGGCGGCTTTCCGCCGCGGTCATCTTCTCCTCTCCGCGGTGCGGCATGCCAGTGTGATCGTCACCGTCTCCGCGTATCGGCACGGCCTGCACGTGCCAACGGGGCGAGAGACGGGCACCGGGGCGGCCCTGGCTGTGGGGGCGGGGCCGGCCCCGGCGTTTCGCGTTTCCTCCCGGGCCCCGCGGTGGACAATAAGGGCATGAGCCAGCAGGGCGACGCGCACAGCGGTCAAGAGGAAGACTGGTGGCGGCAGTTGTACGGCGAGGACGCCGCCTCCGGTGCGCCGGGCGCTGCCCGCGGCGGGAACGGCCCCTCCGTCGACGAGCACTTCGACTCGGCGGTGGACGCGATGTCACCGCCGCCCCCACCGCGCAGCGAGACGATGCGGCTGCGCCGTCCGACCGCGCCGCCGCCGCCTCCCTCCTGGCCCCGCCCGACCCGCAACGTGCCACCCGCGCCGCGCGACCCCGAGCCGGCGCCCGGTGGCGGGGTGCCCGCGCAGGCGGGCGAGCGGGGCGCCGAAGGGTCGCCCGGCGGCGAGGTCGAGGAGGCGGCCCGGGGCACGTCGGAGGAGTGGCCGGGGGCCTGGGACTCCCCGGGCGTCCGGGACGAGCCGCCGGGGTGGAGACAGGATCGCCCCGATATCCCGCAGGGGCGGACCGCGGAGGCGGATGCCCGACGGGACGAGCGGTGGCGGGCGGACAGCGCTCCGGAATCCTCGACGGACGACGGCGCCGACCGGCGGCAGGCTGATGCCGCTCCGGATGTGCGGGGCCAAGGAGCCGAGCGGCCACGCCGGTTGTCGGACGAGGGCAGCGGCGACGTGCCGGTTCAGGCGTGGTACGGGGAGGTGCCGCAGCCGTCGCAGGGCGAGGACGTGCCGTATGCGCGCCGAGCGGCGGATGACACCCGGGCGCCGCTGAAGGACGCTGATTCGGGCGGGACTTGGGGCGAGGACGGGCCCGAACCGGCTGCGGACGATGTCGGGCCCGAGCCGGCCGAGTTCGAGGACGAGCAGGCCGGTGGGGTGGGGACCTGGGACCCGTGGGCCGCGCCGCCCACCTTCGGCCCGCCGCCGGAGCCCGCGCCGCCCGTCGAGGAGCCCGAGTCGCGGCCCTGGGACGTCTGGTCGGCACCGCCGACCTTCCCCGAACCGACGCGGGCTGCCGAACAGGAGAACGCGCCCGCCGCCCCGCCGGCCGCTCACGAACCGCCCCCCGCCCAGCCCTGGGCCGCCTGGGTCACTCCCCGCCCCCGTACGACACTGCCGCCCCCGACCGAGCCGACGGCCCCTTCGGCCGCGGAGAGTTGGGGCACACCGCAGGTGCCCGGCCACAGCGCCCCGTCTGCGGCCGAACCCGCACCGGACGCGGCGGAAAGGGCGCCGCAAGAGCCGGCATGGACGGACCGGGGCGCGCAGCCGCCCGTTCCCGAGTCCGAGGAAGCGGACGAGCCACCCGTCGAGTACCGGGACGAGCCGCGCGACGCGGGGCGGGAGACGTCGGCGGCGCCGGACGCCGCTGGGTCCGACTTCTGGTGGTCGGAGGGCAGGCAGGACACGTCGGCCGAGCCCCTTCCTGGGGGCCGGCGCAAGCCCGAACGGGAGAACGAGGGCCAGCCGGCTGGCGAATTCGGCCCCGCGCCCGAGGCCGAAGCCCGGGAAGGCGCAAAATCGACGTCGGCGGATGGGTCCGACGTTTGGTGGGTGGGACGCGGGACGGAGGCTCCGCCCGAGTCGGCTTCCGGGCACGGGACGGAGGCCGGGCGGGAGGCCGTCTCCGAGCCTTCCGCCGTGTTCGGTGCGGAGGCGGAGTCCGGCCGGGGTGTGTCGTCCGGGCCGGATGCCGGGTCCGAGGCGTGGTGGGCGGGGCGTCGGGACGATGGTTCGCCCGAGTCGGCTCCCGGGACCTGGGCCGAGCCCGAAGCCGTGGCGGAGAACCGGGGTGAGGCTGAGGTCGAGATCGGTGACAGACCGTCAGGAGCGCAACTCGACGACGAGGCCGAGCCGGTGGCGGCCGCCCAGGAGAATTCGCCCGCAGAGGCCGACGCACCGCACGGGTCCTCTCCCGAGGCTCACCCCATCGAAGCCGACTTGGCGAGCGGTGAGCAGGAAGCCGACCCGGAACCGCCCTCGGAGGCGGGAGTTGAGCCCGAGCACCCGGCGTCGGTCGAGCCGGAGACATGGAGGGCGGATCGTGGGCACGAAGCTCCGCCCGAACCGGCTGCGGACGCTGACCGCCAGGCCGAGGAGCCGCAGCCGGAAGCGCCGTTCGCCTCGGGCGCCGGCCCCGAGCCCCAGCCTGCGCCTGGTTCCGGTTCCGGGGCCGATCCAGCCGATCCGGGGCCGGAGGCAACGCACGGGACCAGCTCCGCGAGCGAGGACGTACAGCCCGAGTCCGGGCCCGAGACCGAGGTTGCGCGCGGCGCGGGATGCGTTCCCGAACCCCGGGACGGAGACGGGACGTCCGCGTCACAGCGGGAGGCTGCGGCCGCGTCCCCGCCTGCCGCCGACGAGAGCACGACGGAAGCGCCGACTCAGGGGCGGCCCACGCGCTTCGTGGAGGGGCCAGTGCGCTGGGCCCCGGAGCTGCCGCCGGGGTGGGTGGCGGCGGACGAGGCCGTGCGGGCCGGAATCGCCGGGCCGGAGGTGGGCGACCCCGAGGTGGTGGGCGGCCGCCCGCCGACGTACGGGGCCGAGCCGACGGCCTGGCCCGAGGCGGACCCGGACGGGCTGGACGGCCTCGTCCCCGACACCGTGCTCGACGGCGCCCGGTACGGCCGGCTCACCCTGCGCACCGTCTCGCTGCGCGGCGACTCAGCCCGGTACCGCGGTCAGCCCCGCAGGGACGCCCTGCTCACCGCGCGCTTCGGCGGCGGCGAGGACGCGTTGCTGCTCGTCGCCATGGCGAGCGGCGCGCGGGGGTCGGACGAGGCGCACCGCGCGGCGCAGGACACCGTGCGCTGGATGGCCGGAGCAGTGGGACGCAGCAGGGCCCGGCTGGCGGAGGATCTGCGGGCGGCCCGCCGTGGCTCGCTGAAGTCCGGGCTGCACCGGCTGACCGACCGCTGCTACGGCCGGTTGCGCGCCCGGGGTGAGGATCTGGGCCTGGAGGAGGGCGCCTACACCGCGTCCCTGCGCTGCCTCCTGCTGCCCGCCGATCCCGAGTGCCGGATCCGGCTCTTCTTCGGCGTCGGGGAGGGCGGGCTGTTCCGCATCCGCGGCGGGACCTGGCAGGACCTCGACCTGGCGCCCGACGAGGCCTCGGCGCCCTTCCGGTTCCGGGCGACCGTGGCCCAGCCGGGCGACGCTCTGCTGATGTGCAGCGACGGCCTGGCCGAACCCCTCAGAGGCGAGCCGCAGTTGTCGACGCACCTGGCGGCGCGCTGGGGTGGCGCAGCGGTCCCCGGCCTGGCGGCCTACCTCTCGGACGTCCAGACCCGCGTGAAGGGATACGCCGACGACCGTACGGCGGTGACCGTCTGGGACGCCTGAGCCCCAACTCGGTACCTCCGACGGGACATTCGTCCGACGTGTGGCAGGAGGCGGCCGCGTGTGCGCCGGGGCGCGGCAGGCAGTGGCCGGGCCGGGGAGTGGACGCACCCGAGGTGGGCATGCCTAGTCCAGTGAAGGAAGCACGGACAGAACGGGGGAGTCCGACGAACATCACGGGGCACCGGCTGCGACATTCGGTGGGGAAGGCCGACCTTCCCGCCGTGGCCGAGACGCGAAGACTGTTACGGGACAACCTGCGGCGGTGGGGAGTGCCGGCGCTCGTCGACACGGCGGAGCTGCTGACCACCGAGCTAGTCACCAACGCGCTGCGGCACACCGGGGGAGGGGCGGACCTGACCGCGACGCTGTCGCCCGGGCCGGGGAACCGGCTGCGCATAGAGGTGGGGGATTCGCTCACCCGGCGGCCCCCGGCGGGGGCGGCACAGGACGAGGCGAGGTCGGCCGCCGCCGGGGAGCACGGGACGTCCGGGCGCGGACTGCTGCTGGTCGAGGCGCTGTCCGACGCGTGGGGGGTGCGCCCCCGGGGCTCCGGGAAGGTCGTCTGGTTCGAACTCCGCGCCGCCTGAGGCTCCGTGCGCTGCCCGCGGGACGCACCCGGGGGCGGACGAAGGAAGCCCCCGCCCGAGCCGGCGGGGCCGGACGGGCGAGGGCGTGCCCGGCAGTCAGGCCGGGCGGAACTTCGGCGGGGACAGCGGCTGAGGTCAGCCGAACTGCCGCTCCATCTCGGCGAGTTTGCGCTCGAGCGAGTCCAGTCGCGGAAGCGTCATCGTGTCGTCCTCGGCCGTCAGGTCGACGGTGCCGGCGGAGGGTGCCGCGACCTCTTCACGGACGGGCTGCAGGGCCGGACGGCCCCGCACCGGCAGTTCACCCGCCGGCAGCTCCGGAGTCGCCACTATGGCAGGCTCCGATGCGGCCTGACCGGCGCCCGCCGAGCTGCCCGCCGGCAGCTCCACCTGGCGCCCGCCACGGCCGCCGCGCGGCCACGGGCGGTGCCCGCGGCTGAGCGCCTTGAGCTTCGCGCGCTCCATGCGCTCGTGGTCACGCCGCCGCATGGCGTTCTGCTCGCGCTGCAGCTTGTCCTCGCGGACCTCCTCGACCGCCTCGTCCAGCGACCGCACACCCTCCAGCAGCATCAGCGACCAGGCGGCGTACGTCTCGCGCGGCGCACGCAGCCACCGCACCATGCGGATCTGCGGCAGCGGGCGCGGCACCAGTCCCTGCTCCCGCAGGGCCGCCCGGCGGGTCTGCTTCAGGGCACGGTCGAAGAGCACCGCGGCCGACAGCGACATGCCCGCGAAGAACTGCGGCGCGCCGGCGTGGCCCATCCCGCGCGGCGCGTGCACCCAGTTGAACCAGGCGGCGGCACCCGCGAACAGCCACACCAGCAGGCGCGAGCCGAGGGCGGCGTCACCGTGGCTGGCCTCACGCACCGCGAGCACCGAGCAGAACATGGCGGCACCGTCCAGGCCGAACGGGACCAGGTACTCCCAGCCGCCGCTCAGCCCCAGGTTCTCCTGGCCGAAGCCGACCAGGCCGTGGAAGGAGAGCGCCGCGGCCACCGCGGCACAGCAGAACAGCAGCACATAGCTGGCGCTGCCGTAGAGCGCCTCCTTCTTGCGCCGACGCTGTTCGCTGCGCTCCCACGAGTCGGTGGTGGCGTCCTCACCGGACTCGCGCCGGTTGCGGACCACGAGGACGCAGGCCGCGAGCACGATCAGGCCGATGGCGGCCGAGACCGTCCAGTCCAGCGATATGTCGGTCATTCTCATGTGCGAATTCCTCGTGTCGCTTCCGTCGCGCTCGGGCCGCGGGACGGCTCACGGCCGACATCATCGCGAAAAGCGCGGATACGTGCAGACGTTATGGCGCAAGAGCACGCGTACGAGGAGCGTGCTCGAACTGTCGTGCCAGAACAGCTGAGTTGAGCGAGATCGTAGCGTGCGCGATCATCCCGCGTGCGCCGGGTGCCGCAACCGCGGGCCGTCCGTCGCGCGGGGGCAGCCGGCGCAGGTGCCGGAGGGGCTCACGGTGTAGAACAGGCAGCATGTGAGGCGGGTGCGCGCCGGGCCCCCGGGTGCCCGGGAGGCCGCTGAGCCGCCGGTGCCGAAGCGGGCGCCGGCCGGCAGCAGGGCGCGCAGTTCGGCGACCGCGCGGTCCTCCTCGCCGAGCAACCGCGCGATGTACCACAGCCCTTCGGCGACCTCGTCGGTCGCGTTGCGCCACAGGGTGCGCGGACCGCGCCGCACGTGCGGGGCGAACCCCCGCAGCACCGGCGTCAGATGCTCGGCCAGTGCCGCGCGCAACGCGCCGCGCAGCGCGTCCTCGGTGCGCACGGTCGCGTGCCGGCCGGGACCGCGCAGCACGGGGTCGCCCAGCAGTCCCGTCAACTGCCGTGTGTCGACGGCGAATCGGCCCGTCGCCGGGTGGAACGCCACGTCCTCGACGGGGAGTCGGGGCACCCGCCGGTGCAGGAACCACGGCACGGTGAAGAGCAGGCAGGCGGGCCAGAGGTAGCGGTGCAGTGCGAGGCCGGCCGCGACGTCGGGCCGCGGCGTCCGGCCGTGCTCCCCGGTGAGGCGGTCCGCGTCCCCGGCGATGAACGCGGTCAGCTCCGGGCCGCCCCGCGCCAGCTCCGCCGCACCGACCCAGCCGGGACCGCGCGGCGGTGTGCCGGCGGTCACATGCAGGCCCGGGAAGGCCGCCGACAGCCGTGCGTACGAGGAGGAGCAGGTCGCTGGCATGGTAAGGCTTACCTTAGCGATCACTGGTGGGGTTTAACCTAACGGCAGTACGCCGCCCGGGTGACGGGTGGCCTCGGACGTACGGCCGAAAGGAGGCCGGGAGGGGCAGGACCCGGTGGAGCGAGCCGCGCCGATACGGCTGTCGGTACGGGACCAGGTGCTGCGGGAGCTGCGCGCGGCGATCATCAACGGGTCCCTGGCTCCCGGGTCGGTGCACTCCGCTCCGGCGCTGGCTCTCGGCTACGGGGTCTCCGCGACGCCGGTGCGGGAGGCCATGCAGCTCCTCGCCCAGGACGGGGCGGTCGAGATCCTGCCGAACCGCGGCTTCCGGATCGCCGAGCGCACGGCTCGCGACCTGCGGGAGCTGGCCGAGGTCCGGGCGCTGCTGGAGGTGCCGGTCGTGCTGGGGCTCGCCCGCAGCCTGCCGTCGTCCCGGTGGCTCGTTCTGCGACCGCTGGCCGACGCGACGCTCGCGGCCGCGGCCGGCGGCGACCGGGCCGCCTACGCGGAGTCGGACCGGGCGTTCCACCGGGCGCTGCTGGAGCTGTCGGGCAACGTTCACCTGGTCTCCGTCGCGGACGAGCTCCACCGGCGGGCGCAGTGGCCGGTGCCGCAGGAGGTGCCGCGCGGGCGGCAGGGGGCGCTGCTCGCCGACGCCACCGAGCACCGTGTGCTGCTGGAGGCGCTGATCGCCGGTGACGTGGTCACCGTGGAAGCGCTGGCCCGCGAGCACTTCACCGGCTCCGCCTGGGGATAGGCCGCTGCCGTACCCGGGTGCCGGACCCGGGTGCCGGGTTCGCGTACCCGATTCACGTGCCGGAGTTTCGCCGTTTCGCCGTTTCCGCACCCGCCGGGCGCCGCGAAGGTGAGATGGTTTGTCCGCTCGTGAAAGTGATCCCGTTCACAAGAAGTGATCTCCGACCCCTTGGCGCGGGGCACTTGCCCGTGCTGGACTTCGGCCACTGTTGCTCACGCGGGCTCGACGACGTGCTTGGGGGAGAAGCTGTGGCAGACACCGCCCTGTCGGAATCTGTGGTCGGGACACCGGACGTCTGGCGGTTGCGCGCACGCGGCTGCTGGGCGGAGGCGGCGGCGCTGCTGGCGCCCTTCTGCGACGACGACGCCGGGGCGGCGCTGAGCAGGGCGGAACTGCTGGTCGAGGGGTGTTTCTACCACGTCGCCGGGTGGGCGGAGGCCGAGGACGCGCTGCGCAAGGCCGAGGCGCTGGCCTCGACCGACGAGGAGCGGGGTGCTGCCGCCTCCGAGCGCGGGTACCTGGCGTACGGGGCGACCCTGTTCTCGGTCCGGGACCGGGCCGACGAGGCGCGGTCGGCCTTCGGCCGGAGTGCGGCGCTGCTGTCCCCGGCGTCGCCCGGGCGGCCGCTGCTGGACTTCCGCCGCGGACTGGTGGCGGAGAACCTCGCGGCCAACGCGGTGGCGGCGCGGGCGGCGTACCGGCGGGCGCACGCCGGGGCCGTGGCGCACGGCGACACGTTCCTCACGTCGTTCACGTGGCGGCATCTCGCGGGGCTCGCGGCGGCCGAGGGGGACATGGCCGAGGCGCGGCACGGATTCGCCGAGTCCCTGCGGATTCGGGTGGCGCTCGGGCATCTGGTCGGTACGGCGCCAGCGTTGCTGGCGCTGGCGGATGTGGCGGGGGAGGAGGAGGCGGGGCGCCTCCGTGGTGAGGCGGCGCGGCTCTATGCGCTGCTCAACGGCATTCCCACGTGGTTGGCTCCGGCGATGGCGCCCTGAGGCTCGCCCTTGGCGGGCTGGGCTCGCCCGGCCATCTCTGCGGGTCGCCCTTGGCGGGCTGGGCTCGCCTGGCCATCTCTGCGGGTCGCCCTGTGCCCTCGGCTTCGGGGGTGCCCCTGGCCCTTGTTTGCCGTCTGCCGGCCGGCTGTGGCTTGTCGCGCTGGGGGCAGCTTGCGGGCGGAGCCTGGGGGACCCCGCGCCCCTGTTATCGCTTGCCGTTCGTCCACTTGTCGGGGGCAGTCCGGAAGCGTCTCCTCGGACTGTGCATGGCGGCTACTTACGAATTGGCTGGTCGGGCGGATGCACATTCCTGCGGGGAGCGCTTCCTCCCCACCCCCTGGCAGTGAAAGTGGCCGCAGGGGCAGTCCAGGGGTACCGCCGTACTGCCCAGGCCTCCCCACCCCATGGACGACCAGGGGGTGGGGAGGAAGCGCTCCCCGCAAGGACTTGTGCATCCGCCCGGGACTTCCTACGGACAAACGGTCACGCACAAGTCCGAGGAGACGCTTCCGTACTGCCCCCAACGTGTGGACGAACGGCACGTGATCCAGGGGCGCGAGGTCCCCCAGACTCCGTCCGGGAGGTGGCCCCAGCGCGAGCAACCCACCACCGGGCGAAGGACGGGAACGGCGGCCCGGGGGCAGCCCGGAAGCCGGTCAAGGGGCGGCGGCACGTGATTCGGGGGCGGGCCCCGAGCGGGAGGCGAGGGGTTAGCTGAGGCGGAGGGCAAGGAAGAAGTCGAGTTTGTCCTCGAGGCGGGACAGGTCGCGACCTGTGAGCTGCTCGATCCGCCCCACCCGGTAGCGGAGCGTATTGACGTGGAGGTGGAGCCGCGCAGCACAGCGGGTCCATGAGCCGTCGCACTCCAGGAACGCCTCCAGCGTGGGGATCAGCTCGGCCCGGTGCCTGCGGTCGTAGGCGCGGAGCGGGTCCAGCAGGCGGGCGGTGAACGCCCGCCGTACGTCGTCCGGGACGAACGGCAGCAGCAGGACGTGGGAGGCCAGCTCCTCGTGGCCGGCCACGCACACCCGGCCCCCGCGGGCGGCGGCGACCCGGCGGGCGTGCCGGGCCTCCTCCAGGGCGCCGCGCAGCCCCTCGGGCGAGTGCACGGCCGCGCTGACGCCGATCGTCAGCCGGCCGTCCTCGCCCAGGCCGCGGGACAGCGGCCCGCGCAGTGCCTGCTGGAGCTGTTCGGCCGCCAGGGGCTCGGGCTCCGCGTCCTCCGCGCCGTCGGCGCCGTCCGCGCCCTCGGAGGGCCGCCGGACCAGCGGCACCAGTGCCATCGCCTTGTCCTCGGTGTGTGCGACGGCGATCCGGTCGGCATCCTCGGGTCCGGCCGCCGCCGGGTCCGCCAGCGCCTCCTCCAGCAGCGCCTGCGCCACCGGGCCCGGCGGCACGTCGGAGTCGGCCCAGTCCACCCGGGCGACCACGATCTGCCACTGCGGCTCCCCGGCCACGCCGGGCATCAGCACGGGCGCCGCGGCGCGCAGCCGGGCGCCGATCTCCGCGGGCGGCGCCCCGCCCTGCACGAGCTCGAAGACCTCCGCGGCCAGCCGCCGCCGCATCGTGCGCGCCGCGTCCCTCCGGTCGCGTTCCACGGCGATCAGCTGCGTCACCCCGTGCAGCAGGTCGAGTCGCTCGGCCGGCCACTCGCCGGCGTCGGCCTCCACCGCGAGGAACCAGTCGGAGAGCACGCTGGCCCGGATGTCCGTGCCGCCCTCGCCCGCGCGGACCGGGAAGAGCGAGTAGACCCGGCCGCCCTGGGCGGCCACCCGGTGCGGGGCCGGGCGTCCGGTGCGGGACGCGGCCTGCTGGGCGCCGGCCAGCTCCGCCCGGACCGCGGCGGGCAGCGGGTAGCCGGACCCGCCTATCTCGCGGCCGGTGGAGGACAGCACCCAGGCGTGCAGGTCCAGGTCGCTGCCGAGCAGGTCGAGCACCGCGTCGGGGCCGCCGCCGGCGGGTCCCGCGGACATCAGCCGGCGGTGCCGGTCGACGACCGCCGCGAGGTCCCCGGCCCGCTCGCCGGAGACCTGCCGGACCACGTACTCGGTGACCGTCGCGAACGCGACCTGCTCGTCGACGGCGAACAGCGGCAGGCGGTTGCGGGTGCAGGCCGTGACGAGGTCGTCCGGGATCGCGCTGAGCTCCGCCTCGCCCGCCGCGAGGGCCGCGACGCCCGCCGCGGCCAGGATCCGGACGAACGGCTCGGAGTCCTCGGGCCCGTGCCGCCAGGCCAGGCCGGTGAGGACCAGTTCGCCGCCGTTGAGGTAGCGGCTGGGGTCGCGCAGGTCGGTGGTCATGACACCGCGGACCGTCCGGTCGAGCTCGTCCGCGCCGCTGAGCAGGCGCAGGCCCAGAGCGTCGGTGTCCAGCAGTGCGCGGAGCCGCATCGTCGTCGCCTTGTCGTGGAGGTGCGTGGGCCGTGCGGGGTGCACGGTGGGGAAGCCCCGTCCGAAGTCGGCGCCGCTGGTCCACCGGTGTGACCGGTGGGAAGCGGTGAGGTTTCCGGACGAACCCTTTAGGAGGAATCTACAAGACCCACGGCCTGGCCAGCCAAGTGCTTCATGGTTTCAGTGACTGCACCCGGACGGCCGCACGGCCGTGTACTGAGGCCACACCGCGTGAATGGCTCCAGAGGAGGGCCCCGGCTCCACCGCCCTCTCCTCCTCACCCCGCACCTCCCCTCCGCAACGCTCCACCCGCCCGCCGCGGATTCCCCGGGACCCCCGGGGCGTCCGGACCGCCGGCGCGGCCGACGAGAGACCGAGAAGAGACCCCATGGACTTCCTGCGTCCCGCCACATGGCAGGAGGCGCTCGCCGCCAAGGCCGAGCACCCCTCAGCCGTGCCCATCGCGGGCGGCACGGACGTGATGGTCGAGATCAACTTCGACCACCGCAGGCCCGAGTACCTGATGGACCTGAACCGCGTCGCCGAGCTCCAGGAGTGGGAGGTCGGCGAGGACACCGTGACGCTCGGCGCCTCCGTGCCGTACAGCCGGATCATGGAGTCCCTGCGCGCCGAACTGCCGGGGCTGGCGCTCGCCGCCCACACGGTCGCCTCCCCGCAGATCCGCAACCGCGGCGGCGTCGGCGGCAACCTCGGCACCGCCTCGCCGGCCGGCGACGCCCATCCGGCGCTGCTGGCCGGCGGCGGCGAGGTCGAGGCGGTGTCGGTCCGCGGCACCCGCATGATCCCGATCGACGACTTCTACCTCGGCGTGAAGCGCAACGCGCTCGCCCCGGACGAGCTGATCCGCGCGGTGCGCCTGAAGAAGGCCACAGGACCGCAGCAGTTCTCCAAGGTCGGCACCCGCAACGCCATGGTCATCGCCGTCTGCGCGTTCGGCATCGCGCTCCACCCCGACACGCGCACGGTCCGCACCGGCATCGGCTCGGCCGCCCCGACCCCGATCCGCGCCACGACCGCTGAGGAGTTCCTCACCGCGGCCCTGGAGGAGGGCGGCTTCTGGGACAACGGCAAGGCCGTACCGCCCGCGGTGGCACGGCAGTTCGCCGACCTGGTGGCCGGCGCCGCCAACCCGATCGACGACGTGCGCGGCACCGCGTCCTACCGGCGGCACGCGCTGGCCGTGATGGCCCGCCGCACCCTCGGCTGGACCTGGGAGCAGTACCGCGGCAAGCAGCAGGACGAGAGGAACCAGCCATGCGCGTGACCTTCACCGTCAACGGCCGCAGGCAGGAGGCGGACGACGTCTGGGAGGGCGAGTCCCTGCTGTACGTGCTGCGCGAGCGGATGGGCCTGCCGGGCTCCAAGAACGCCTGCGAGCAGGGTGAGTGCGGCTCGTGCACCGTCCGGCTGGACGGCGTGCCGGTCTGCTCGTGCCTGGTCGCGGCCGGCCAGGCCGAGGGCCGCGAGGTCGTCACCGTCGAGGGACTGGCGGGGGAGGACGGCCGGCTGTCCACCGTGCAGCAGGCGTTCGTCGACGCCGGCGCCGTGCAGTGCGGGTTCTGCACCCCCGGTCTGCTGGTCGCCGCCGACGAACTGCTGGAACGCAACCCCGAGCCGACGGACGGCGACATCCGCGAGGCCCTGTCGGGCAACCTGTGCCGCTGCACCGGCTACGAGAAGATCCTGGACGCGGTCCGCCTGGCGGCCGCCCGTACCGGAGAGGCGGTGTGAGCATGACCGCGCACCGGACCCGGGCCGCGACCGCCCCCGGCCGCACGCCCACCAGCCTGACCCAGGGCACCCAGGACGGCCTGACCAAGGGCGGCATCGGCGAGTCCACGCTGCGTCCCGACGGGATCCTCAAGGTCACCGGCGAGTTCGCCTACTCCTCCGACCTGTGGCACGAGGACATGCTGTGGGGCTACACCCTGCGCAGCACCGTCGCCCACGCCAGGATCGCGTCCATCGACACCGCGGAGGCGCTGGCCACCTCCGGCGTCTACGCGGTGCTGACCTACGACGACCTGCCGACCGAGGTGAAGCACTACGGCCTGGAGATCCGGGACACCCCGGTGCTGGCCCACGGCAAGGTCCGCCACCACGGCGAGCCGGTGGCGCTGGTCGCCGCCGACCACCCGGAGACCGCCCGCCGGGCGGCGGCGAAGATCCGCGTCGTGTACGAGGAACTGCCGATCGTCACCGACGAGGCGTCCGCGACCGGCCCGGACGCCGTGCTGGTCCACGAGCACCGCGACGACCACCACAGCGGCCACGTCCCGCACCCCAACATCGTGCACCGCCAGCCGATCGTCCGCGGCGACGCGGCGGCCGCCGCCGCCCGGGCCGACGTGATCGTCACCGGCGACTACGTCTTCGGCATGCAGGACCAGGCGTTCCTCGGCCCGGAGTCCGGACTCGCGGTGCCCGCCGAGGACGGCGGCGTCGACCTGTACGTGGCGACGCAGTGGCTCCACTCCGACCTGCGGCAGATCGCGCCGGTGCTGGGCCTGCCGGAGAAGAAGGTCCGGATGACGCTGTCCGGCGTCGGCGGCGCGTTCGGCGGGCGCGAGGACCTGTCGATGCAGATCCACGGCTGCCTGCTGGCGCTGCGCACCGGCAAGCCGGTCAAGATCGTCTACAACCGCTTCGAGTCGTTCTTCGGCCACGTCCACCGCCACCCGGCCAGGCTCCACTACGAGCACGGCGCGACCCGCGACGGCCGGCTCACCCACGTGAAGTGCCGGATCGTGCTCGACGGCGGCGCCTACGCCTCGGCCTCACCCGCGGTGGTCGGCAACGCCGCGTCCCTGTCCATCGGCCCGTACGTCGTCGAGGACGTCGACATCGAGGCCGTCGCGCTCTACACCAACAACCCGCCGTGCGGGGCGATGCGCGGCTTCGGCGCGGTCCAGGCGTGCTTCGCCTACGAGGCGCAGATGGACAAGGTCGCCGCCGAACTCGGTCTGGACCCGGTGGAGTTCCGGCAGATCAACGCCATGGAACAGGGCACGGTCATGCCGACCGGCCAGGTCGTGGACTCGCCGGCGCCGGTCGCCGAACTGCTGCGCCGGGTCAAGTCCCGCCCGCTGCCGCCCGAGCGGCAGTGGGAGACCACCGAGGGGGCCGACGTGCGCGCGCTGCCCGGCGGCCTGTCCAACACCACCCACGGCGAGGGCGTCGTGCGCGGCGTCGGCTACGCGGTCGGCATCAAGAACGTCGGCTTCTCCGAGGGCTTCGACGACTACTCCACCGCCCGCGTGCGGATGGAGGTCATCAACGGCGAGCCGGTGGCGACCGTGCACACCGCGATGGCCGAGGTCGGGCAGGGCGGCGTCACCGTGCACGCCCAGATCGCCCGGTCCGAGCTGGGCGTCACCCAGGTGACCATCCAGCCCGCCGACACCCAGGTCGGCTCGGCCGGTTCCACCTCCGCCTCCCGGCAGACCTACATGACCGGCGGCGCGGTGAAGAACACCTGCGAGGCCGTCCGGGAGAAGGTGCTGGACATCGGCCGGCGCAAGTTCGGCACCTACCACCCGGCGTGGGCCACCGCCGAACTGCTGCTGGAGGCGGGCAAGGTCGTCACCGACGGCGGCGAGGCGCTCGCCGACCTCGCCGACGTCCTGGAGGGCGAGGCGGTCGAGCTGGAACTGGAGTTCCGGCACCGGCCCACCCAGGCGTTCGACCTGCGCACCGGCCAGGGCAACGGCCATGTGCAGTACTCCTTCGCCGCGCACCGCGCCGTCGTCGAGGTCGACACCGAGCTCGGGCTGGTCAAGGTGGTCGAACTGGCCTGCGCGCAGGACGTCGGCAAGGCGCTCAACCCGCTGTCGGTCGTCGGGCAGATCCAGGGCGGCACCACGCAGGGCCTCGGCGTCGCGGTGATGGAGGAGATCATCGTCGACCCGGTCACCGCCAAGGTCCGCAACCCGTCCTTCACCGACTACCTGATCCCCACCATCCTCGACACGCCGACCATCCCGGTCGACGTCCTCGAACTGGCCGACGAGCACGCCCCGTACGGGTTGCGCGGCATCGGCGAGGCCCCGACCCTGTCCTCCACCCCCGCCGTCCTCGCCGCCATCCGGCAGGCGACCGGGCTGGAGCTGAACAGGACGCCGGTCCGGCCCGAGCACCTCACCGGATCGTAGGAACTCCGTCCGGGGCGCGGCCATCACGGGCGCCGCGCTCCCCGGACGGCGGCAAGGCAATCGTTCGCCTCGGGCCGTCCCCCGGGTCGTGCAGGCCAAGCAGCATCCCAAATCCCGCACAGCTGTGCGGGTGCCCCTGTGAACCTTGGGAGTTGGCACCATGACCCAGACGCCAGTGGAGCCGCGCACCGCGGCGGAGGACGCGGGCCCCGGCTCGCGTGTCCCCGCCGGAAGATCGTGGCTCGACCGGTACTTCCACATCTCCGACCGAGGCTCGTCGGTCCCCCGCGAGGTACGCGGCGGCATCACGACCTTCATGGCGATGTGCTACATCCTGCTGCTCAACCCGCTCCTGCTGTCCGGCCCGGACGCGGACGGCCACAAGCTGCCGCACGCCGCACTGATCACCGCGACCGCGCTCGCGGCGGCGGTGTCCACCCTCCTGATGGGCTTCGTCGGCAAGGTCCCGCTGGCCCTCGCCGCCGGACTCAGCGTCGCCGGCGTCATCTCCACCCAGGTCGCGCCCAACATGACCTGGCCGCAGGCCATGGGGATGTGCGTCATCTACGGCGGCGTGATCGTGCTGCTGGTGGTCACCGGGCTGCGGGAGATCGTGATGAACGCGATACCCCTCGCCCTCAAGCACGGCATCACCATCGGCATCGGCCTGTTCATCGCGATGATCGGGCTGGTCAACGCCGGGTTCGTGGGCAAGGGCGACCCGCACGGCAGCGCCCCCGTCACCCTCGGCGCCGGCGGCCGGCTCGCCGGCTGGCCGGTCCTGCTGTTCTGTGTCACGCTGCTGCTCATCTTCATGCTGCAGGCCCGCAACATCCCCGGTGCCATCCTGATCGGCATCGTCACCGGGACGGTACTCGCCGTGATCGTCAACGCCGCCGGACACCTGACCGCCGCCGACTGGGGAGGCAGCGCGCCCAGGCTGCAGGGCAGCGCCGTCTCCATGCCGGACTTCTCACTCTTCGGGCACGTGGAGTTCGGCGGCTGGGGGTCGATCGGCGGCATGACCGTCGGGGTGATCGTCTTCACCCTGGTGCTGGCCGGCTTCTTCGACGCGATGGCCACGATCATCGGCGTGGGCACCGAGGCCGGGCTGGCCGACGCGCGCGGCCGGATGCCGGGCCTGTCCAAGGCGCTGTTCATCGACGGCGCCGGCGGGGCCATCGGCGGTGTCGCGGGCGCCTCCGGGCAGACCGTCTTCATCGAGTCGGCGACCGGCGTCGGCGAGGGGTCCCGCACCGGCCTGTCGTCCGTGGTCACCGGCGTCCTCTTCGCGCTCGGGCTGTTCTTCACCCCGCTCGCGCAGATCGTCCCCGGCCAGGTCGCGGCCGCCGCTCTGGTGGTCATCGGTGCGATGATGATGAGCAACGCCCGGCACGTCGACTGGTCCGACCGGTCGGTGTCGGTGCCGGTCTTCATGACCGTGGCGCTCATGCCCTTCACGTACTCGATCACCGCGGGTGTCGGAGCGGGTGTCGTGTCCTGGACCGCGATCAAGGCCGCCCAGGGCAAGTGGCGCGAGCCGGGGATCTTCATGTGGATCCTGACGGCCGTCTTCTGCGTCTACTTCGCCCTGCATCCCATCGAGGCCTGGCTCGGGGTCGGGTAGCCGGTCCCGTTCCGACGAGCAGGCACCGGACGTCACGAGGAGTTGAGCCCCATGCTGGACATCGCCGAGGAGCTGCACCGCTGGTGCGGACGCGGCCTGCCCTTCGCCGTGGCGACGGTCGTCGCCACCGGCGGCAGCGCCCCGCGGCAGCCCGGCGCGGCGCTCGCGGTCGACGGCGAGGGCAACGTGATCGGCAGCGTGTCCGGCGGGTGCGTGGAGGGCGCCGTCTACGACCTGTGCCGCGAGGCACTGTCCGGCGACGGCCCCGGCACTCTCCTCGAACGCTTCGGCTACTCCGACGAGGACGCCTTCGCGGTCGGCCTGACCTGCGGCGGCGAGCTCGACATCCTCATCCAGCGGGTCGACCCCGCCGCCCGCCCGGAGCTGGCCGGCGCGCTCGCCGCGTCCGTCGCGGGCGAGGCGGCGGCGGTCGCCCGGGTCGTCGGCGGGCCCGCGGACCTGCTGGGCCGCGCCCTGCTGGTCCGCGGCGACGGCACCCGCGACGGCTCGCTCGGCGATCCGGAGCGCGACCGGACGGCCGGCGCCGAGGCCCACGCCATGCTGGAGGCGGGCCGCACCGGCACGGTCACGATCGGCGCCGACGGCAGCCGGTGCGGGGAGCCGCTGACGCTGCTCGTCGAGTCCAGCGTGCCGCCGCCGCGGCTGCTGGTCTTCGGGGCGATCGACTTCGCGGCGGCGCTGGTGCGGGCCGGGCGGTTCCTCGGGTACCGGGTGACCGTGTGCGACGCGCGGCCGGTGTTCGCCACCCCGCTGCGCTTCCCGGAGGCCGACGAGCTCGTGGTGGACTGGCCGCACCGCTATCTGGACCGCGAGGTCCAGGCCGGGCGGCTGGACGGCCGCACGGCGATCTGCGTGCTCACCCATGACGCGAAGTTCGACGTGCCGCTGCTGCAGCGGGCCCTGCGGCTGCCGGTCGCCTACGTCGGGGCGATGGGCTCGCGCCGCACCCACCTGGAACGCCTCGACAAGCTGCGCGACGCGGGCCTGGGGGAGCTCGACCTCAGCCGCCTGCACTCGCCGATCGGGCTCGACCTGGGAGCACGCACGCCCGAGGAGACGGCGCTGTCCATCGCCGCCGAGATCGTCGCGCACCGCTACGGCGGCTCCGGCGCGCCGCTCACCGGCGCCCGCACCCCGATCCACCCCGTGCCGCCCAGCCCGCACCGGCGCCTCGGACCGCCCGCGGCCTGACGCGTCCCCCCGGGCCGCGACCGCCCTGATTGCGGACCGGGGGTGTCCGCAAGGGGGCCTACGGTGAGGACATGGGGAACCTGGCGCTGGATCGGCGCACGCTCAACCGCACCCTGCTCGACCGCCAGATGCTGCTGCGGCGCGCGGCGGCCGGCACCGAGACGGCCGTCGCCCGGCTCCTGGGGCTCCAGTCCCAGGTGCCGTCCTCGCCGTATCTCGGGCTGTGGACCCGCCTGGAGGACTTCGACTTCGCCGAACCCGGCACGCTCCTCACCGAGCGCCGGCTCGTCCGCCTGGTGGCGATGCGCGGCACCGTCCACCTGATGACGGCGGCCGACGCGCTGCGGCTGCGCGCCTGGACCCAGCCGGCGCTGGACCGCACGCTGCGCACCTCCACCTGGGCACCGGGTTTCGCCGGCGTGGATCTCACCGCCGTGGCCGCGTACGGCCGCGCGCTGCTCGCCGAACAGCCCATGACCCCGGGCGAGTTGCGCGGCGCGCTGGGTGCTCGCTGGCCGGACGCCCGGGCCGACTCGCTGCTGCAGGCCCTCCGGGTCTGCGAGCCGCTGGTGCAGGTGCCGCCGCGCGGGCTGTGGGGCGCGAGCGGCGGCGTGCGGTACGCGCTGCTCGGCACCTGGGTCGGTGAGCCGGGCGGTGCGCGGGAGAGCGCCGGGGAGCAGGACGGGTCCGGCGGCCCGGGCGAGCAGGAACTGGTCCGCCGCTACCTCGCCGCGTTCGGGCCGGCCACCCCCGCCGACATGCAGAAGTGGTCGGGCCGCACCGGGCTGAGGAAGGCGTTCGCCGCTCTCGAACTGCGCGCCTACACCGCCGAGGACGACGGCCGCGTGCTCTACGACCTGCCCGAGGCGGTTCTCGCGGACCCGGCGACCGAGGTCCCGGCCCGCTTCGTCGCCGACTTCGACAACCTGCTGCTCTCCCACGCCGACCGCACCCGCGTCCTCGCCACGGCCGACAAGAACCGGGTGATCACCGTCAACGGCCTGGTGAGCGGCACCATCCTGGTCGACGGATTCGTCGGCGGCACCTGGCAGTTCGACAAGGAGGCCCGCGACCGCGGCGCCGCGGCCGTCGTCGTCACCCCGTTCGCCCCGCTCACCGGGACCGACTGGGACGCCCTCGAACGCGAGGGCGCGCGGCTGCTGGCCGCCGCCCACCCCGGCCTGGCGCACTCGGTGCGGTTCACCGCTCCCCGCTGACGGTCGCGCGCCGCGTCGGCGCGCCGCGCGGGCGTCAGCGGGCCTTCTCGAAGGCGGTGCCGGCCGCGGTCGGCACCGCGCCGCCGTGGAAGAGGCCGCTGCTGGGGCCGCCGTCCTTGGCGGGCAGCCCGAACCAGGCGTACCGCTGGAGCCAGGGCAGCCCGTCCAGCATGGCGGTGGCCGCGGTGACGAAAGCGGCCTGCTGGGCGTCGGTGGGGAACCGCGTGCCGTGCGAGAAGTCGATGAGCGCGAACTCGGTGAGCCACACCGGCTTGTGGTAGCGGTTGTGCACGGCCTCCAGGTACCGCTGGAGCTGGGCGACGGCGTCCGGTGTGGTGAAGTCGCCTCCGTACCAGTGCAGGGCGATGAAGTCGACACGGTAGCCCTTGGCCGCAGCGCCGCTCATGAAGCGGTCCAGCCAGCCGCCGGGCGTGTCTGCGCCGTACGCGACAGCGGGGCTGCCCAGCACCCGGCCGGTGGACATCAGCGACGGCCACAGCGCGAGCGCCTGGTCGACCGTCATGTTCGACTGTCCCGCCATGTCCGGCTCGTTGAAGCCGAGCAGGTACGGCCCGGCCTGCCGGGCGCGGGCCAGCGAGGCCGCGTCCGCGCTGCCGGCGCCCCAGACCATCGGGACGAAGCCCGGCCCGCTGATGCCGGCGTGCGTGGTGGACCAGGTGTAGTACCAGCCGGCGCCGGAACGGGCGAGCGCGGTGTTCACGCCGTCGAAGCTCCAGACGCCCACGCCCTTGCGGGGTGTGGCCGCCGGCGGTGCGGGTGGTGCGGCGGGGACCGCCGGCCTGCGGGTGGTGGCCTTCGGCGTCGGACGGCGCGAGGCCGTGGTCCGCGGCGAGGACGTCGTGGGGGAGGCGGTGGGCGTGGCCGGCGGCGGCGCGGGGGTGGCCGGCGCGGCGACGGTGTGCCGCGGTGCCGCGTCGGCGGCGGGGGCCGAGGAGCCGGAGGCCAGGTGGACCGCGAGCAGAGCGGCCGCGGTGACGGCGGCGACCGCGGCGACCGCGGTGGCGGGCGCGCCGAACGGCGTGTGCCACAGCCGGGCCCGCAGGCCGCCGCGGCCGCCCCCGTGCGCACCGCTCCGCCGTGGGGGGCGAGGTCGCGGAGCGGTGCGCTGGGCCGCGTGTGGGGCCACGGCCTGGGTGGGGGGCTGGGGGTGCCCGGCGGCGGAGTGCGCGGCGCCGGGGGCGGGGTCGCCGGAGTGCGGCTGCGGGGCGGGCTGGTGCGGGCCGGGGGCCTGGGCCGCGGACACCGGGCTCGCGGCCAGGTGGGCGGTGCCGGGGAGCAGGTGGGCGGCGAGCGGGAGCGGCACCGGCAGCAGGGGGAGGCCGCTGAGCAACCGGTCCATCGGCAGCAGCGCGGCGCTGCGCGGTCCGCAGAGCCCGCAGCCGCGCACATGGCGGGCGAACCGCTTGCGCCACAGCGGGCTGGGCACGCCGTCCCAGCCGGCCGTCAGCTCCCGCAGCCCGGCGCACGCGTCGGCCGAGCCGAGGGTGCCGAGGGCACGCACCACCGTGCGGGAGATGTCCAGTTGCTCCTTCATGCGCTGGACGCGGACCGCCGCGTGCTGCCGGGTCAGGCCGAGCGCGCCGGCGAGTTCCGACCGGCCGATGTCGCCGGTCTCCTCCAGCCACCACAGCGCGAGCAGCGTCCGGTCGTCGCCGTCCAGCCAGCGGGTGGCCTCGGCGATCTCCCGGCGCTGGTCGGTCAGTCCGAGCCCGATGATGGTGAGGGCGGCGAAGTCGGAGGCCGGGTCGGCGATCAACTCGGCGGCGTCCAGGGCGGTCTGCTGGTGCCAGGCCGCCTTGCGGGCCTGCTCGCGGTCGCGCACCTGCCGGACCGCGATGGCCACCAGCCACGAGCGGAAGGCCGTGGGGTCGCGCAGTTCACCGAGCCCCCGGACGACCCGCAGCAGCGTCTCCTGCACGACGTCGTCGACGTCGTCGTGACCGTCGAGGGCCCGGCCGACGATGTTGTAGACCAGCGGCAGGCACTCGGCGACGAGCGCGTCCAATGCCTGCTGGTCGCCCGACCGCGCGGCGGCCACGACCGCGGGGTCCGGCCCGACCCGGTCGCCTGCACGCATGTCCCGCTCTCCTCTCTCCGCCGCCGGCGCCCGCTCGCGCCGACGGCCCTTCGAACAGGAGACGGTGCCACGACCCGCGGATAACGGAAAAGTCCGGGAGCGGATTCGACCGCCCGCCCCCGCGCGGAACGGGGACGGGCGGTCGCGGATCCGGTCAGCTCGCGGGGACGTTGTCCTCGAACGTGGTGCCCGCGCTGCGCAGCCCGGTCACCGCCGACTGCACCTGCGCCGGGGTGAGCACCTGGTCCTTGACGTAGTAGACGTAGTCCACCTGCTCGTTGTACGAGCGCGGCGTGCTGCTGGTCTGGCCCGCGGTGTCGATCAGCCAGTGGTTGAAGTCGATCCACTGCGGGGTCTCGGGCAGGTACGGCTCACCGTGCTGGGCGACCTGCTGCCCGTCGATGTAGTAGGTGATGTAGGAGTTGTCGATGGTGATCTGCAGGTTGTGCCAGCCGTCGAGGCTGCCGTACTGCTGGCCGTGGATGTTGACGGCGTTCCACGGGTCGGGGTTGTAGGTCTCCCAGGACGTCTCGTACATGATGTTCTGGGTCTCGCCCCAGCCGCCGTTGGGCAGGTACTCGAAGTCCTGCTCGCTGTAGTCCGGGTCCATCGGGGCGTTCAGCGGCGTGAAGGTGAAGAACGTCTGGTTGACGTGGTCGCCGTCGGGGCCGCCGGTAGGGGTGTCGTTGAACTTCACCCGGGCCGCGTAGGTGCCGTTCTTGAACTTCCGCGCGGTGGTCTGGATCTCGGTCTCGCGCGTGCCGGACGCCGTGCCGTCGGTGGTCAGCTTGAGGTTCATCACCTTGCCCGAGCCGTCGGCGACGAACGTCAGGTCCTGCGGGGACCAGGTCGCCCCGGCCACACCCGGGCCGCCCTGCCCGGACTTCACCGTCCAGCCGTGCTGCTGGACCGCCGGGTCACTGCTGCTGGTGTAGCTGAAGTCGTCGAACATCGTCGGCCCGTTCGGGGTGCCGCCGCCGCCCGTGGGAGGCGGGCTGGTGGGCGGCTGCGTCGGGTCGTTGCCCGCGGGCGCGGTGCCCCACACCAGGCTGCCGCCGTCCTGCACGGTCACCTTCGGCCAGTTGGCGTAGGACGTCTGCGCGCCGTTGAACGAGTAGTCGTCGGACTGGGTGATCGTCTGCCAGTCGGCGCGGTAGAAGCGCAGCTGGAGGTCGCCGGTGTTCTGCCCGGGGGCGAGCGATCCGGCGCCCGCGGTGAAGCCGATCTCCAGGTAGCGGTCGGCCGTCGCGGTCGGGTTGGCGAGTGTGCCGAACGTCCCGGTGACGTTGGCGCAGCCCTTGACCGCCCAGGAGCAGGCGAACCGGTAGGTGACGCCGGGGCCGTCGGACTTGAAGTAGTAGCGCAGTGTCACGTTGCTCAACGGGACGGTCGTGGAACCGGTGTTGGTGACCTCCAGCCACGGCTCGACCTGGTCGGCGGTCGCGCCGGACGCGCTGGTGCGGTACTGGGCGGTGAGCGAGTCCTGGGCGGCGGAGGCGGGCAGCGCGGTGAGCGCGGCACAGGCGAGGCCGGCCGCCGTGCACACCGCCATCGCGGTGCGGATTCTTGCGGGGACGTGGAGCTTTCCTGACACGGTGATCCCTTTCGGACGTGTGGGGCGCGCGACGGGCCCGGGTTCGGGCCCAGGGTTTCCGGTGAGTGCTGCGGTGCTGCGGTTGTGCGGGATACGCGGTTGTGCGGGATACGCGGTTGTGCGGATGGTGCGGGGGGACGGATCGCGGTGGTGCGCCGCGGTCGCGTCAGGGGTCCGGTTCCGGGGCCGGCTCGGGGACGGGCGGGAGGTGCCCGTGGCGGATGCCCAGCGCGGTCAGCCGGGCCGTGTGGGCGTGCAGGGCGGGCAGCACGTCGGCCGCCCACGTGCCCGCCGGGTTCCACGCGCGGTCGGCGAGCGCGCACAGCCGTGGGAACAGCAGGTACTCGGCGTGCTCGGCGGTCGGCACGAACTCGGTCCACAACTGCGCCTGCGTGCCCAGCACCCGGGCCGCCGCCTCCGGCTCCCAGGGCGGCGGCCCGCTGCCGCGGTGCACCGCCGCCACGTCGACGATCTCGCCCGCCTGGCCCAGCGGTTCGCCCGGGTCGCCGGTCTGCGGATAGTCCAGGTACGTGGCCCGGTGCGGGGCCATCACGACGTCGTGACCACGCCGGGCGGCGGCCAGTCCGTGCGCGGCGTCCCGCCACGGCATCACGGTGAACTCCCGCGGCAGCGTGCCGGAGTCCTCGGCCCAGCACAGCGGGGTGCGCCCGGACTCCAGCAGGAACGAGCCGATCCGCCCGAGGAACCAGCCGTGCAGCGCCTTGGGCGCGGGCAGTCCGAGCTCCGCGGCCCGCTGCCGCGCGGCCGGCGTCCGCTCCCACTCGGTGACCGGGCACTCGTCGCCGCCCACGTGCACGTACCGCGACGGGAAGACGTCCATCACCTCGCCGAGCACGGTCCGGCAGAAGTCCAGCGCCTCGTCGTGCATGCCGAGCACCTGCTCGCACACCCCCCACTCGGTCCACACGTCCAGCGCGCGGCCCGGCACGTTGCCCAGTTCCGGGTAGGCGGCGAGGGCGGACCTGACGTGGCCGGGCATCTCGATCTCGGGCACCACCGTGACCCCGCGTTCGGCCGCGTACGCCACCAGGTCGCGCAGTTCGGCCGCGGTGTAGGCGCCGCTGTGCGGGACGTCGTCGAACGTGCCGCTGCCGGCTCGGCCGGCCATCGTGCGGGCGCGCGTCCCGCCGACCTCGGTGAGCCGCGGCAGGGCGGCGACCGGCATCCGCCAGCCCTGGTCGTCGGTCAGGTGCAGGTGCAGCACGTTGAGCTTGTGCAGCGCCAGCAGATCGGTGAACCGCTTGAGGTAGGGCAGCGGCTGGAAGCGCCGGGCCACGTCGATCAGCGCGCCGCGCCAGGCGTACCGCGGCACGTCGGTGATCCGCACGCACGGCACCCGCCACGGCACACCGGTCACCGGGCCGGCCGACAGGGCCTCGGCGGGCAGGAGCTGGCGCAGCGTCTGGACGCCGCGCAGCAGGCCCTGGCGGTGGGCCGCGCGCAGCAGCACAGCGTCCGGGTCGACGGACAGTTCGTAGCCCTCCACGCCGAGACCGCGCAGACCGGGATCCACCGCGAGGACCACCGCGCCGTCGGAGGACACCGGCAGGGGCAGCCCGGTCGCCGGCGCGAGCAGCGTGCGCAGCAGCCCGGCGGCGCCGAGCGCGCCGTCCGGCGCCCGCAGGGCCGTGGTCGCGTCGAAGGTGAACCGGCCCGGCAGACGGGTCAGCCGGGTGGGGCGCGGAATGATCACGAGGTGGTCTCCCGGTGCGAGCGGACCTTACCACTTGGCAACTGGTATGGAGCTGGTAAGTGAAGGTGGCAGAGACCACCGAGGTCGTCAAGGGGCCGGACCAGAAAGGCATTTCACGATGTCGTACCGAGACTTGGGCTGATCCGGCCACTCTCCGGGCCCGCAAGGGACCGTGGTTGCTGACCAGTGCTGGCCAACTGGTCAGTGTCTGGCTAGTCTCGGGGCACAGCACGGCCGGGGGCAGCCCGGGCGGTCCCGGGGAAGGGGCACACCACGTCATGGTCAGCGAGCCGGCGCGCTCCCCGCTGAAGCGCGAACGGGTCCGCGAGCACCTCATGGAGCTCGTCGAGTCCCGCTCGCCGGGCGACCCCATCCCGTCCGAGCGCGTCCTGTGCGAGCAACTCGGCGTCTCACGGCCGACGTTGCGCTCGGCGGTCGACGAACTCGTCGCCACCGGGCTGCTGGTGCGCGAGCACGGCCGCGGGATGTTCGTGGCCCGCGCGAAGATCACCCAGGAACTCGCGCCGGACCGCGACAGCCACCGCCTCCCGCAGGCGTCCGGCACGTGGGCCAGCCGGGTGCTGGAGTTCACCACGGTCCGGGCCGGTGCACGCGTCGGCCGCCGGCTGCGGATCTCGCCCGCCGCCGAGATCACCTACATCGCGCGGCTGCGGCTGGTCGACGACGAGCCGATGGCCATCGAGTACCTGCACGTGCCCGCGGCGCTCGTCCCCGGTCTGCGTCCCGCCGACATGGAGGCCGGAGACTTCTACGACCTGCTGCGCGACCGGCACGGCGTGCGCGTCCACGAGGCCGTGCAGTCGATCGAGCCGACCGTGACGAACGAGGAGGAGGCGCGGCTGATCGGTGTCCCCGTGCTGTCGCCAGCCCTGCTCTTCGAACGGCTCACCCGCGACGCCACCGGACGCCCTGTGGAGTACGTGCACTCCGTCTACCGCGGCGACCGCTACCGGATCGTCTCCCGGCTGGCGCTGGACGACATCGGGCCGGCCATCTCCGCGCGCCCGTCGCTCGGCCATCACCCGGGCATCCCGCCGGGGGACCTCGCCGGCCGCGCCGACGTCCCGGCCCAGATGATCGGCGACGTCCAGCCCGCGCCCTGAGCGCTCCCCGCCACGCCGGGCGGGACGAATGAGCGCATCATGGAGACAGGGGAGCAGCAGAGCAGCCCCTGCCACAGCAGCGGAGGAGTGAGACGCCATGGCGACGTTCATGGATGTCCACCGCGGGATGAAGGGCATCACCGCCGACCAGCTCAAGGAAGCGCACGAAGCCGACCTCGCCGTGCAGCAGGAGGAGGGCGTGCAGTTCGAGCGCGCCTGGGCCGACCCGGCCTCCGGCAACGTGTACTGCCTGTCCGAGGCGCCTTCGGCGGACGCCGTGCGCAAGGCCCACGAGCGCGCCGGTCACGCACCCGACGAAGTCAACCCCGTGCCTTACAGCGTGTGAGGTTCCGCGTCCCGGGACGCGTTCACGGCCGGTGCGCCTGCGGCCGGCGTCCCTGCGGCTGACGTCCCTGCCGTCGACGTCGCTGTCGTTGACGTCCCTGCTTTCGAGGCCCGCGGCTGACGGTCCGCGGTCAGGGTGCCGCGGCCTCCGGTGCGGCCGCGTCGGTGCCGCCGGACGCGGGCGCCGTGCCGGGCACGGCCTCGGGTACGGCTTCGGCCAGGGTTTCGGGCACGGTTTCGGCCACGGCCTGGGGTGCCGCTTCGGCGGCCGACCAGGAGGCCGGGGGACGCGCGGTCAGCAGCGGGTCGACGGTCAGGAGCAGGGCTCCCAGCGGTTCCACCATGCGGCGAAGTGCCGTCTCGGAGAGGCGGATCCACGGCTGGGTGGGGCCCAGAACCGAACGCAGCCGCCGGTCGGAGGTGAACGCCACGGCCGTCCGCGTCCCGAAGGGCGTGCGCCACAGGCGGACCACGGACCCCGCCGGCCCCCGCCTGACCGGCACGTACAGCGAGCGCTTCCCGTCGGCTCCCGGCTCCGGCTCGGGCCCGCTGGAAGGCTGGTGCTGGCTCACGTGCATGCGGCAACGGTAACCCGGCGCCAGGGTCCGCATGCGACCTGTCCATCCAGTGGGCGGGCGCGCGGACGGGCCCGCGAGCCCGCCGCGGCACCCCTCCGCGCAGGGTCGGAGCCGCCACCAGGGCGTGTCGCCCTGCCGGCGCGCGCCCGGCCCGCGGAGTCCCTCGCGGCCGCCGCGGACACCTCCGAACGGGTGACACCGGCCGCTCTCGGTGCCGCGTTTCAGCGGTAGTTGAGCTCGGCGAGTTCGGTGGTCAGGCTGCGGCGGAACGCCGGGACGCGGCTCACCACCGGCAGGACCGCGTTGCGCAGCGCGCGGGCCGGGGCGCGCCGCAGCGTGGCCATGCGGGTCATGCGGTCGGTGAAGGCGACCACGCGCCGGGCCACCGGGCGGCGCACGGCCTCGTAGTCGTCGAGCCGGTCCTCCGCGAGGGCGCGGCCGAGGGCGTAGGCGTCCTGGATGCCGGTGTTCATGCCCTGGCCGCCCGCCGGGCTGTGCACATGGGCGGCGTCGCCGGCCAGCAGCAGGCGCCCGGCGCGGTAGGCGTCGGCGACCCGGTGGTGCACGCGGAACCGCGATCCCCACACCACCGCGGTGACCCTGGCCTGGCCGGGGGAGCGCGCGTCCAGCAGGGCCTGCACATAGGCGGTGTCCGGGTCGGCCGGCGCCTCGTCGACGATCGCGACGACCCGGTGGTGCCCGTGCGGGAGGGGCGCGACGACCACGAGCCCGTCCGCGTGGAAGTTCAGCGACACCTCGTCGCGTCCCGGCCGCCAGTCCATGGTGACGTCGGCCAGGACGAACGACTGCCCGTAGGCGCCGCCGGTGAAGTCGATCCCGGCGGCCTGGCGGACCGCGCTGTGCATGCCGTCGGCGCCGACCGCGTACCGCGCCCGCAGCGTCTCGCCGCCCGCGGTCGTCAGGGTGACGCCGTCCGCGTCCTGCTCGGCGGCGGTCACCTCGCAGGGCCGGTGCACGTCGCCGCCGAGTTCCCGCAGCCGGGCCAGCAGCACGTCCTCGGTCTCGCTCTGCGGAACCATCAGCGTGTACGGGTGCGGCGTGGGCAGCCCGGCGAAGGACAGCCGGGCCAGCTCGCGGCGGCCGTCGCGGACGGTGAACCGGTCGACGAGCAGGCCGCGCCGTAGCAGCTCCGACGACGCGCCGAGGGTGTCCAGCACCTCCAGGGTGCGGGCGTGCACCACGGCGGCGCGCGAGGTGTTGGCGCCCTCGGCCTGCCGGTCGAGCAGGACGAAGTCGATTCCGGCCTGGGCGAGGGTGACCGCGAGCGCCAGGCCGGTCGGCCCGGCGCCGACGATCGCGACGTGGGTGGTGGCGGGAAGTGCCCCGGCAGTCATGGGATGCCCCCTTCACAGAGAGAGGCCAACGGTTGTTGGCCAACGTCTGTTGACATCGTGAACCCAAGCGCTGTGGTGTGTCAACACGTGTTGGCCTACAGTTGTTGCCATGAAGACCGAAGCTGTTGACGGCACGGCGGGCGACCGGCCCCGCCGCACCTCGGAGGCGACCAAGGCGGCGATCCTGGCCGCCGCGCGCTCGCGTTTCGCGGAGCAGGGCTACGAGCGCACCACCATCCGCGGCGTGGCCGCCGACGCGGGGATCGACGCGTCGATGGTGATGCGCTACTTCGGCAGCAAGGAGCAGTTGTTCGAGGCGGCGCTGGCCATCGACCTGCACCTGCCCGACGTGCGGGACGTACCGCCCGACCGCGTCCCCGCGCTGTTCATCCGGCACTTCCTGGACCGCTGGGAGGGCGACCCCACCGACGACGCGCTGCTGGTGCTGCTGCGCTCGGCGGTCACCAACGACCAGGCGGCCGCCCGGATGCGGGACATCTTCGCCCGCCAGGTCGCCCCCGCGGTCGCCGCGGCGCTGCCGCCCGGACCGGACGCACCGGCCCGGGCGGCGCTGGTCTCGGCCCAGTTGCTGGGCCTGGCGCTCACCCGCTACCTGCTGCGCCTGCCGCCCGCACTGGCGCTGACACCGGAACAGATCGAGGAGCTGTACGCACCGGCGCTGACGGCGGTGCTCACGTCCCGCTGAGCGTGGGCGCGGGGTTCCCGTCGACTCCGGGCGCCTGCTCTGCGGCGGCCCCCTGCTGTGTCCCGCCGGCCCCGGGCACGTCTTCCCCGGCGGCCGAGCGCGGCCGGGTCCCGCCGTCTCCAGGCACGTCCTCCCCGGCGGCCCCCTGCTGTGTCCCGCCGGCCCCAGCGGCCCGCAGCGGCTCCCGGCCCCGTCCCCGGGGCGACGTCCGGCCGCGGGCGGCGAGCGCCGCGCACGCCGGGGCGGCGGCGGCCAGCAGGAAGCACACCGGCAGCGCGGCCCGGTCCACCAGCAGGGCGGCGAGCCCGCCGCCCGCCGAAGACCCGGCGTTGATCGCGGAGTTGGCCCAGGTGGTGGCGCGTGTGGCGGTCCCTTCGGGGGCGAGCCTGCTCGCGGCGAGATAGGCCGTCGACAGGGTGGGGGAGGTGAGCAGGCCGCCGACGGCGACGCACAGGCCGAGCACCGGCAGCGAGGGCGCGGCCGCCGTCACGGCCACCAGCGCGGCCATCACCAGCAGCAGGTACGGCAGCCGGGCGGCCGCGTCCAGCCGCCACCGCACCCGTCCGTACAGCAGGCCGCCCAGCGCGCTGCCCGCGGACTGCGCCGCCAGGATCCAGCCCGCGGCCGCCGGGTGGTGCGCCCGGTCGGCGGCCGCGATCACGTAGAGGTACACGGCGGCCAGGCAGACGCCCATGCCGAAGGCCGCGGCGGCCGCCCGCCGGACCCCGGCGCCCTCGGGCGCCAGCAGCCGCAGAGGTGCGGACGTCTCCTTGGGGACGGGGGCGATCAGCCGGGCGGCGGGGGAACTCACCATCGCCAGCGTGCCGCCCGCGATCACCGCGCCCGACAGCACAAGACCCGGTACCGGGTGGATCGCGACGACCAGCAACGGGCCGGCCAGGAAGATGAGTTCCTCGGCGACGGTGTCCAGGCTGAACGCCCGTTGCAGTACGGCGTCGTCCGGCGCCATCGCCGACCACAGGGCCCGCATGGTCGGCCCGAGCGGCGGGCACGACGCGCCCACCGCCGCGACCAGGACGGCGAACAGCCACCGGGGGGTGCCGGCCGCCGCGTGGGCGCAGGCGGCCAGGACGAACAGCGCCGAGGCGAACGGCAGGGCCAGCGCGGGCAGCGCGCGGCGCGCCCCCCAGCGGTCGATCAGCCCCGCCCTGGCCGGCGCCAGCACGACCGAGACGGCGGCGAACTCGGTGCCGAACAGACCGCCGGCCGGCAGGGAACCGGTGGCGGCGGCCAGCGACAGGACGAGGGACAGGGACACGACCCCGTAGCCGAGCCGCCCGAACAGGGCGGCGCCGAAGGTGCGGCGGGCGTGGGGCAGGCGAAGGACGGCGGCGTACGACGACGCCGCCGGGCGTGGCGAAGACATGGGAGTGCTTCCTCTGCGAAGGCCGGATAGGGACGGACGACGCGTGCGCCCGCCCGTCGGACCCGCCCGTCACGGGCGTCCGGTCGGCTGGGTCGGGGCGCCGCGGGTCCGCGGCCTACGCACAGAGAAGGAACACGCCGTGAGCGTACCGGGCGGGACGACCCCCGGCCACAGCTTTAAGCCCGTACGGGCCGTACGGACCGTACGGTCCGGCCGTCCGGGTCACTGCCCTGGCCGACGTTCCCCGGACCACGGCCGCCCGGACCGTCGTCCTGCCGTCGGCGCGCCCGCGGCCGTCGCGGGTCCCTCATGCCGCGGCGGAGCAACTCCACTGCGGAGTGGGGCCGTTCGCGGTCCGCTTCGTGCCGGCGTCGGTGTACGTGATGTGCCAGCGGAAGGCCGGTGCGGGCGACCGCGGTGCGGAGGCGAGCTGATCGGCCCCGGCGCAGCTCCCCATGTACGTGTGGACAATCACCGAGACGGTCTGCCGGGCCGCCACGTCGCCGAGTTCGCACCACAGGTCCGCCGGTGAGGAGGCGTCGAGCCGGCTCAGACAGCGGCCGTCCGCGGACCCGACGCCGTTGCCCGGCTGGGCGTCGTCGAGCAGCACCCGGACGTCGTAGGCCGCCGCCGCGCCTGTGTTGGTCACCGACAGCGTGAAGTCGCCGTTCTCCTCGCGGTCGACCACGGCGCTGGCCGGCAGGACCCGCGCGGTCACCACCGCGGCGCCCGAGCGGTCGCCCCCGGGCGGCAGCGGCAGCAGGCGCGTCGCCGTGGGGTCGGCCCAGGCGGTCGCCGCCGGGGACGTGCCCGCGCCGCACAGCAGCAGACCGCAGACGAGGGCGAGGCAGCCGGGAACGCGGACGAGGACGCGCGGCAGGGCGTGACCTCGGGGACGGCGGCGGGGGTTCATCGCAGGGCCTTTCCGGGGCGGGCGGGAGGTGATCCCAGCAGCCTGCCGCGCGTCGTCGGCCCGCGGGCGCGACGCGGCGGCGGGACCGGCCCAAATGCACCCGCATGCCCGGAGCCCGCGACCCGTGCCCGCGCCACCAGCGTCCGCCCCCTGCGCCCCGGGACCCACGCGCCCGTCCCCCGCCCGGGCGCCGGTGCCGCGCTCCGTACGATCGGCGGGTGGAACTGCGCCAGCTCAGGTACTTCGTGACCGTCGCCGAGGAACTGCACTTCGGGCGGGCGGCGGAGCGGCTGCACATCGTGCAGTCGGCGGTCAGCCAGCAGGTGCGGCGGCTGGAGCGCGACCTGGGCGCCGATCTCTTCGACCGGTCGCCGCGCCACGTCCGGCTCACCGAGGCGGGCGCCCGGTTCCTGCCCGAGGCGCGGGCGGTGCTGGCCGCGGCCGACCGGGCCCGGGCGGCGGTCGCCGACCTCACCGGGGACGGGACGGCCACGCTCCGGCTGGGCACCAGCTCGGGTCTTGGCGTCCATCTCGACCGGGTCCTGGACGCCTATGCCCGACGGGCCCCCGCGGTGAGCGTCGACCTGGTGGCGGCCCCGGCCAGGGAGCGGCTCGCCATGGTCTCCGCGGGCAGCCTGGACGCGGCGTTCCTGCGCGGCGACCGGGAGCGGGGCGGGACGGGCGGGAACGCCGACGGCGGTGACGGGGTGGAGGTCGTCCCGCTGTGGCCCGACCCGCTGCTGGCCGTACTGCCCGCCCGGCATCCGCTGGCCGCCGGGCCGGACGTCGCCCTGGCCGAGCTGGCCGCGCTGCCGCTGCGCCTGGTCGCCCGGCGGACCAACCCGCCGCTCGTGGACCTCGTCGTGACCGCCTGCCACGCCGCCGGGTTCGAGCCGGTGCCGGGGCCGCCCGCCGGGTCCCTGCAGGACAACCTCGCCGCGATCGGCGCGGGCACCGCGATGTGGACGGTCGTGTACGCCTCGCAGGCCGCCCGGCTGCACGCTCCCCGGGTGGCGTTCCTGCCGTTCCGCGGCGCGGGCCTGGCCCTCACCACCGGTCTCGCGGTACGGCGTGAACGGCGGTCGCGGGCCGTGGAGTTGCTGCTGGAAGCAGCCGCGGCGGACGGCGATCTCGATCCGTGATGGCTGCGGTCGCGGAGTGCTTCTTGGTGCGGGGCGCCGGGGGCGGTGGACTGGAGGCACACCGAAGGGCGGTCCGGAGGGACCGGAACCACCGCCTGTGAACAGGGAGTTCCGTCATGCCGATCGTCACCGTGCAGCAGGGCCCGCGTACCGTCGAGCTCAAGCGGGACCTGGTCCGGAAGATCACCGACGCGTTCGTGGACGCCTACCAGATCCCCGCCGAGACCGTGCAGGTCTGGATCCACGAGGTCCCCACCGACAGCTGGGGCGCGGCGGGCAGGCTCACCGCGGACAGGACCGCGGACAAATGAGACCGCCCCGGCGGTGCGCACGGGGGTGGCGCACCGCCGGGGCGGTTCGGCCGCCGCACCCGCGGAGGCGGGTGCGGCGGCAAGAAGAGGGGGCCGACGGGCCCGGGTTTCCCGTCCCCACGATCACCCGGGGGCCGGCCCCCGCCCCGGCCGTTCTCCGCTCACGAGCAGCCGGGGGGTCCAGGGGGCCGTCACATGTGCACGGCCTGCGTACCGTCGCCGGTCTCCACCCGGCCCTTGCGGTACATCAGCAGCGTGAGCACCGCGCCGACCGCGAAGATGCCGGCCGACCACCAGTACGCGGTCGAGTAGCTGTGCAGCTGCGCCTGCGCGAGCACGTCCGGCGTGGGCTTCCTGCCCGCCAGGTAGTGTGTCGCGGCGCTCGCGGCCAGGGTGTTCAGCAGCGCGGTGCCGATCGAACCACCCACCTGCTGCATCGTGTTGACCGCGGCGGAGGCCACACCCGCGTCGTGCTCTCCGATGCCCTCGGTGGCCACGGACATCGCCGCGGGCATCACCAGGCCGAGGCCGAAGCCCATGACGAGCAGCGGGGGCAGCACGTTCGCGGCGTAGGTGCTGTGCAGGTCCAGCGTGGTCAGCCAGGCCATGCCGCCGACCGCCATCGCCATACCCAGCGGCACGATCGGCTTGGGGCCGAGCCGCGGCAGCAGCGTGTTGGTGACGAGCTGGGCGGCCACCATCAGCGCGCCGATCATCGGCAGGAAGCCCAGGCCGGTCTTGACCGGCGAGTAGTGCAGGGAAGCCTGCAGGTAGTAGGTCAGGAAGAGGAAGACGCCGAACATTCCGGCACCGGAGATCGCCAGCACGGTGAACGACGCACCCCGGTTGCGGTCCAGCAGGACGCGCAGCGGCAGCAGCGGGTGCTCGGCCTTGGTCTGCCACCAGCTGAACGCGGCCACGAGCGCGGCGCCCAGGACCAGGAAGCCCCAGGTCAGCGGCGAACCCCAGTGGTGCGTCTCGGCGTTGGAGAAGCCGTAGACGACGCTGAACAGACCGGCGGTGACCAGCACGGTGCCCGGGAGGTCCAGCTTGGGCCGGTCGGCCGGGGCGCCCTTGCGCAGGAAGGTCAGACCGCCGATGAAGGCGAGGACCGCGAAGATCAGGTTGACGTAGAGCGTCCAGCGCCAGCTCAGGTGCTCGGTCAGCACACCGCCGAGCAGCAGGCCGATGCCGCCGCCGGCGCCCGCGATCGCGCCGTAGATGCCGAACGCCTTGGCGCGTTCCTTGGCGTCGGTGAAC
Organism: Actinacidiphila acidipaludis; assembly: GCF_019890725.1. Classification (GTDB taxonomy): domain Bacteria; phylum Actinomycetota; class Actinomycetes; order Streptomycetales; family Streptomycetaceae; genus Actinacidiphila; species Actinacidiphila acidipaludis. Next base: position 27,244 of record NZ_JAINZZ010000011.1, on the reverse strand, counting down.
GTGGTGTTGAGCAGCGACAGCGCGGCGGGTGCCAGCAGCGCGCCGAACAGGCCCTGCAGGGCGCGTCCGGTGACCAGCACCTCGAAGTTCTGGGCGGCGCCGGCCAGGGCGGAGGCGCCCGCGAAACCGATCACGCCGACGAGGAAGACGATCTTGCGGCCGATCAGGTCGGCCAGCCGTCCGCCGAGCAGCAGCAGGGAGCCGAAGGCCAGCGAGTAGGCCGTGACGATCCACTGCCGGTTGTTGTCGGAGAAGCCCAGGGCGTGCTGGGCCGAGGGGAGGGCGATGTTCACGACGGTCGCGTCGAGGACGACCATGAGCTGGGCGATGGCGATGACGCCCAGCACCCACCAGCGGTGGCCGGGCCGCTCGCCCTCGGGCGCGCTGCCCTGGGACGGGACGGCCGGCGCCTTCCGGAGCGCGTCCGCGCCCGCTGCGGCGTCGGTGGAGCTCTGTGACATGGGAGGACTCCTGAGGTGGGACGGATGCGGCAGACCGCAGGAAGAACGAAACGGTTTCGTACTCCAAAAACCGTACGACCGCCCCTATCGAAACGCAAACGTTTCGCATGTCGGCGCGGTGTGCCGCTCCTCACATTCGTCCAGAGCCGTCACCGGAACCGCAGGTCAGTGCGGTGGTCCGCGGACTCTAGTTGTCCGCGCGGCCGGTGACCGCGACCGTGACCCCCAGGCCGATCATGGCCAGACCGCCGGTGCCGCCCACCGCGGCCAGCCGGCGCGGGGAACTGGCGAACCAGGCGCGGGCCGCCGACGCGCCGATCGCCCACATGCTGTCGCAGATCAGCGCGAGCACCGTGAACACCAGCGCCAGCAGCAGCATCTGCTCGTGCACCCGGCCCGCGCCGCGGTCCACGAACTGCGGCAGCACGGCGGCGAAGAAGACCATCGTCTTGGGGTTGGTCACCCCGACCACGAAGCCCTCCCACAGGGTGCGCAGATCACCGCGGGCCGCGGGCGGCGCCTGCTCGGCCTCGGCCGCCGACATCGACAGCGCCCCGCGGTGCCGCCAGGCCTTGACCCCGAGGAACACCAGATACGCCGCGCCCGCCAGCTTCAGCGCCATGAACACCATCGCCGACCGGGACACCACCTCGCCGAGCCCGACCGAGACCAGCGTGGCCAGCGCGTAGGCGCCGATGCCGTTGCCCAGCACGCTCCCCAGGGCGGTGCGCCGGCCGTGCGCCAGGGCGCGGCCCAGGACGAAGAGCACGCTGGGGCCGGGGATCAGCACCAGTACCAGTGAGAGCGCCGCGAACCCCAGCAGCCGGTCGACCGACATCCCGTCCTCCTCCACCCACGACCCACACGCCGCCCCGGCGATGTGCCGGAGCGTACGTCCGCGGGGCCGGCGACCGCTGCTGCTTTTCCGGGCATCGCGGGCGGCCCGGGACGGCGGGCCGGCCGGAACAGCGGGCCGTCAGGGCCGGATGGCACGGGCGTCAGGGCAGCAGACCGGCCCTGCGGGCCGCGACGACCGCCTCCAGACGGGTGTGCGCGCCCAGCTTCCGCATCGCCGAGCGCAGATAGCTCTTCACCGTCTCCGGGCGCAGCCGCAGCCGCGCCGCCGCCACCGCGTTAGTGGCGCCGGAGGCCACCGAGGCCAGCACGTCCAGCTCGCGCGGGGTCAGCTGGGCCGGCGGCATGGCCCGCGGGGGAGGCGCGGTGGCCGGGCCCGAGGCGGAGGCCAGCCGCGCGCACGCGCCGAGCAGTTCCTGCCGCAGGTGCGGGTCGGGTATCCGCCCGGCCAGCGCGCGCAGTTCGGCGTGCGCCTCGCGGACCTCCTCCCAGGCCCTGCGGTCACCGGCGGCCGGCTGCTGCGCGTAGGACAGCAGCCGGTACGCCTCGTCGCGCACGGCCAGCGCCTGCTCCAGTTCGCGGACCGCGTCCTGGGCCAGGGTCATCGGGCGGTCGCCCAGCGCGTACGGCTGGCGCAGGGCTCCGTAGAGCACCCCGCGCACCCGCCGGTGCACCACGATCGGCACCGCGAGGACCGAGCGCAGGCCCTCGGCGGCCACCGCCGCGTCGTACTCGTGGCTGATGACCCGCGAGGAGCGGTAGTCGGTGACGGCGCAGGGGCGGCCCATCGCCAGCGCCTTGCCGCCGAGACCGTTTCCGGTGGTGATGGCGAGGCCGCGCAGCGACTCGCCGCCGGTCCCCGACAGTTCGGTGATGCGGAACGCGCGGCCCCCGGGGGTCTGCGGCTGGGCCGCGCCCGCGGACACCGGGACGAGTCCGCCGAAGGCCACGGGGAGCAGTCCCGACCTGCGCATCCGCAGCAGTGCCGCACGGACGTCGACCGACTCGCCGCGAGCTGCGTCCACGCTCCACACCCCCTCACCCCCGTCCGGGGGTAGTGAGACCCACGTCACTCACGCACGATGCTACTCAGGGGCCGTAGACGAGGAGGAGACATGGAGGCATCGGAGGCGACCGCGGAATTCCGTGGTGCCCGGGACTTCCTGCTACGGCATCGGGAGGACTATACGGCCGCCCGCGACGGATTCCGCTGGCCGCGGCCGGAAAACTTCAACTGGGCGCTGGACTGGTTCGACGTCGTCGCGGCGGACCCGGAGACGGGTTCCAGGTCCGCGCTGTGGATCGTGGAGGAGGACGGCACCGAGGTCCGGATCTCCTACCGGGAGATGGCCGAGCGCTCCTCCCGGGTCGCGAACTGGCTGCGGGCGCACGGCGTGCGGGCGGGGGACCGGGTGCTGGTGATGCTCGGCAACCAGGTCGAGCAGTGGGAGACGGCGCTGGCCGCCATGAAGCTGCGGGCCGTGGTGATCCCGGCGACCCCGCTGCTGGGCCCGGCCGACCTGCGCGACCGGGTGGAGCGCGGCGGCGTGCGGCACACCGTCGCGCGGTCCGCGGACACCGCGAAGTTCGACGAGGTCCCCGGCGACTACACCCGCGTCGCGGTCGGCGGCGCCCCGTCCGGCTGGCTCGCCTACGAGGACGCCTACGGGGCCGACCCCGGCTTCACCCCCGACGGCCTCACCCGGTCGGCCGATCCGCTGATGCTGTATTTCACGTCGGGCACCACCGCCAAGCCCAAGCTGGTCGAGCACACCCATCTGTCGTACCCGGCCGGGCACCTGGCCACGATGTACTGGATCGGGCTGCGCCCCGGCGACGTGCACCTGAACATCTCCTCGCCCGGGTGGGCCAAGCACGCCTGGTCGAGCCTGTTCGCGCCGTGGAACGCCGAGGCCACGGTCTTCGTGCACAACTACACCCGGTTCGACGCGGCCGCGCTGATGGCGTCGATGGCCCGTGCCGGGGTGACGAGCTTCTGCGCGCCGCCGACGGTGTGGCGGATGCTCATCCAGGCCGACCTGAGCGCGCTGGCCACCCCGCCGCGGGCCGTGGTGGCGGCCGGCGAGCCGCTGAACCCCGAGGTCATCGAGCACGTCAAACGCCACTGGGGCGTCGTCATCCGGGACGGCTTCGGCCAGACCGAGACCGCCGTGCAGGTCGCCAACACCCCCGGGCAGCCGGTGAAGCCCGGCTCGATGGGCCGGCCCACACCCGGCTACACCGTCACCCTGATCGATCCGGTCAGCGGGGTGCCCGGCAACGAGGGCGAGATCTGCCTGGACCTGAGCGAGCGGCCGGTCGGCCTGATGACCGGGTACGCCGGCGCGCCGGACCTCACCGAGGAGTCCATGGGCGGCGGTTACTACCGCACCGGTGACATCGGCCGCCGGGACGCCGACGGCTACATCACCTACATCGGCCGTGCCGACGACGTGTTCAAGTCCTCCGACTACAAGATCTCCCCGTTCGAGCTGGAGAGCGCGCTGCTGGAGCACGAGGCGGTCGCCGAGGCGGCCGTGGTGCCCGCGCCGGACGACCTGCGGCTGTCGGTGCCCAAGGCGTACGTGGTGCTCGCCGCGGGCTGGGAGCCGGACGGCGCCACCGCGAAGGCGATCTTCGCCCACTCCCGTGCGGTGCTGGCGCCCTACAAGCGGGTCCGGCGGCTGGAGTTCGCCGAGCTGCCGAAGACCGTCTCCGGCAAGATCCGCCGGGTCCAGCTGCGCGAGGCCACCATGCACGACGGCAGCCGGGAGTTCCGCGAGGAGGACCACCGGTGACCGCCACGGGTGCCGGCGCCGCGACCGCGCCGGGCGGCACGGGCGAGCCGTCGTACGCGCACGGCACCGGCACCAGGCCGCTGCTGGGCGAGACCATCGGGCGCAACCTGGACCGGGCGATCGCCGCCCACCCCGATCGCGACGCGCTCGTGGACGTACCGAGCGGCCGCCGCTGGACCTACGCCGGGTTCGGCGCGGCGGTCGCCGAACTCGCCCGCGGACTGGCCGCGTCCGGGGTGCGCAAGGGCGACCGGGTGGGCATCTGGGCCCTCAACTGCCCCGAGTGGGTCATGGTGCAGTACGCCACCGCGCGGCTCGGCGCGATCATGGTGAACATCAACCCGGCCTACCGCACGCACGAGTTGGAATTCGTGCTCAACCAGGCGGGCGTGCGGCTGCTGATCGCCTCGACCGAGTACCGCACCAGCGACTACCGCGCCATGGCCGCCGAGGTGCGCGTGCGCTGCCCGCGGTTGCGGCAGGTCGTGCACATCGGTGACCCCGCGTGGGACGAACTGGTCGCCGCCGGGGGCTCCTTGGACGCCGGTTACCTGGCGGCCGCCGAGGCCGGACTGAGCTGCGACGAGCCGGTCAACATCCAGTACACCTCGGGCACCACCGGGTTCCCCAAGGGCGCCACCCTCTCGCACCACAACATCCTCAACAACGGCTACTTCGTGGGCGACACCGTCGGCTACACCGAGCAGGACCGGGTCTGCCTGCCGGTGCCCTTCTACCACTGCTTCGGCATGGTCATGGGCAACCTCGGCGCCACCTCCCACGGCGCGTGCATCGTCATCCCCGCGCCCGCGTTCGACCCGGCGGCCACGCTGCGCGCGGTCCAGCAGGAGCGGTGCACCTCGCTGTACGGCGTCCCGACGATGTTCATCGCCGAACTCGGCCTGCCCGACTTCGCGTCGTACGACCTGACGTCGCTGCGGACCGGGATCATGGCGGGCTCGCCGTGCCCGGCCGAGGTGATGAAGCGGGTGATGGCCGAGATGCACATGGCCGAGGTGTCGATCTGCTACGGCATGACCGAGACGTCGCCGGTGTCGACCCAGACACGCCGCGACGACGACCTGGAACACCGCACCGAGACGGTCGGCCGGGTGCTGCCGCACATCGAGGTGAAGGTGGTGGACCCGGTGGCCGGCGTCACCGTGCCGCGCGGCACCGCCGGTGAACTGTGCACCCGGGGCTACTCGGTGATGCTCGGCTACTGGGAGGAGCCGGAACGCACCGCCGAGGCGGTGGACGCCGGCCGGTGGATGCACACCGGGGACCTGGCGGTGATGCGGGACGACGGCTATCTCGCCGTCGTCGGCCGGATCAAGGACATGATCATCCGGGGCGGGGAGAACGTCTACCCGCGGGAGATCGAGGAGTTTCTCTACACCCACCCCAAGATCTCCGACGTCCAGGTGGTGGGCGTGCCCGACGAGCGGTACGGCGAGGAGATCCTCGCCTGCGTGATCCCCCGCGACCCGGCGGACCCGCCCACCCTGGCGGAGCTCGCGGAATTCTGCGCCGGCCGGCTCGCGCACTTCAAGGTGCCGCGCCACCTGCGGATCCTCGACGCCTTCCCGATGACGGTCAGCGGCAAGGTCCGCAAGGTGGAGCTGCGGGAGGACTTCAGGCCTGCGGGATGAGCGCGGTCGGGGCGTGACCCGGTGCCGTGGCCAACTCCTCGAACTCCCGGACGTCGGAGATGTCGGCCGTGGTGGACATCGCGACGTTGGTGATCCGCTCCAGGACGGCCTCCACGATCACCGGCACCCGGTGTTCGGCGGCGAGCTTCTTCGCCTGCTCGAACGCCGGCCCCAGTTCGGCCGGGTCGGTGACGCGGATCGCCCTGCAGCCCAGGCCCTCGGCGACCTTCACGTGGTCGACGCCGTAGACGCCGATCTCGGGGGAGTTGAGGTTCTCGAACTCCAGGTTGACCTGGAAGTCCATGTCCAGGCCGAGCTGCGCCTGCCGGATCAGGCCCAGGTACGCGTTGTTGACCAGCACGTGCACATAGGGGATGCGGTGCTGCGCGCCGACGGCCAGCTCCTCGATCATGAACTGGAAGTCGTAGTCCCCGGACAGCGCCACCACCTGGGCCCCGGGGTCGGCGACGGCGACGCCGAGCGCGGCCGGCACGGTCCAGCCCAGCGGGCCGGCCTGACCGCAGTTGATCCAGTGCCGCGGCCGGTAGACGTGCAGCATCTGCGCGCCGGCGATCTGGGAGAGGCCGATCGTGGTGACGTAGCGCGTCTCCGGGCCGAACGCGCGGTTCATCTCCTCGTAGACCCGCTGCGGCTTCATCGGGATGTCGTCGAAGTGGGTGCGGCGGTGCAGGGTGCCCTTGCGCCGCAGGTGGTCGGCGATCCAGGCCGAGCGGTCGGGCAGCCGGCCGGCCGCCCTCAGTTCCCTCGCGGCCTCGACGAAGAGTTCCAGGGCGGCCCTGGCGTCCGAGGTGATGCCGTAGTCCGGCGGGAAGATGCGGCCGATCTGGGTGGGCTCGATGTCGACGTGCACGAAGGTGCGCCCGCGCCGGTAGACGTCGAGCTTGTACCCGGTGTGCCGGTTGGCCCAGCGGTTGCCGACGCCCAGCACGAAGTCCGACTCCAGGAACGTCGCGTTGCCGTAGCGGTGGGAGGTCTGCAGCCCGACCATGCCCGCGTTGAGCTCGTGGTCGTCCGGGATCGCGCCCCAGCCCATCAGGGTGGGCACGACCGGGGTGCCGGTGAGTTCGGCGAACTCCACCAGCAGGTCGGCGGCGTCGGCGTTGATGACGCCGCCGCCCGCGACGATCAGCGGGCGTTCGGCGGCCAGCAGGTACGTCATCGCCTTGTCGATCTGGGCGCGTGACGCGGCCGGCTTGTAGACCGGCAGCGGCTGGTACGTGGCGGGGTCGAACTCGATCTCGGTCTGCTGCACGTCGATCGGCAGATCGATCAGGACCGGGCCCGGCCGTCCCGAGCGCATCAGGTGGAACGCCTGCTGGAAGACGCCGGGGACCTGCGCGGCCTCCAGCACGGTGGTGGCCTTCTTGGTGACCGGACCGGCGATCGCGGCGATGTCGACGGCCTGGAAGTCCTCCTTGTGGATCACCGCCCTCGGCGCCTGCCCGGTGATGCACAGGATCGGCACGGAGTCGCCGCCGGCGGAGTACAGGCCGGTGATCATGTCGGTGCCGGCCGGTCCCGAAGTACCGACGCAGACGCCGATGTTGCCCGGGTGGGTGCGGGTGTAGCCCTCGGCCATGTGCGAGGCGCCCTCGACGTGACGGGCCAGCGTGTGCCGGATGCCGCCGTGCGCCCTGAGGGCCGCGTAGAAGGGGTTGATCGCGGCACCGGGCACGCCGAAGGCGACGTCGACGCCCTCCAGCTTCAGGATCTCCACGGCGGCGCGGGCGGCGGTCATACGGGGCATGGGGACTCCCTCTCGCAAGCTGCCTTCCGCCTAGTTCTTCCACTATGCGGAAATCATGTTCTGCTATATGAAAGGAACATAGGTCTGTCGCGGCGCGGGCGTCAAGAGCCCCCGGCTGCCGCGGCGCGGACCTCAAGGACCCCCGGGCGTACGGCGGGACGGGGCCTCCGGTGCCCGCCGGCGCACGCCAGAGCGCCCGGTCGCGGGCAGCGGCCGGGCGCAGGAGGGGGGTAGGGGTAGGGCTCAGGGAACCACGTCGGTGCCGCGTCTGATCAGTTCGTCCGCCGCGTCGTTGACCGGCTGCGGCGTGCCGGTCAGGTCCATCACGAACAACGGCACGCCCAACTGGTCGGCGCGCAACCGGGCGTCGTGCGCGTACCCGGCGAGCGAGAAGAACGCGCCGGTGGCGTCCTCGTTCGCGCAGTTGAGCCAGAGGCACTCGACGTCACGCAGCGGCGTGGGCATCGTCGCCGGGTCGACCTGGGCGACCAGGCCGTCTCCGCGCAGGTCGATCCCGTTCGCGCTCCGGTCGCCCGCGAGCCGCACTCCACCGAAACCCAGCCACTTCAGGTACTGGGCGGCGGCCGTCAGGGCGTCCCGGGCGGTGCGGATGGTCACCGGCCGGAACGGCGGCCGGCTCGTCGTCGGCGGCGGCGCCTGGCCCGCCGGCACCGGCGCGGCGCCCGGCACCGGCGGCAGCGGTCCCGCGTCCTCCGCGGTCAGACCGTCCTCGCCGCTGACCGGCAGCCGCACCAACGCGCCGCACGAGCAGTCGAATTCGGGCTGCGGCCACTGGTCGGCGCGCCCGCAGTCCGGGCAGCGCAGCCGGACCCACGAGTCGTCCCACGAGCGGTGCCGCACCTGGACGGGCAGGCCGCCGAGCAGCACCGGCGGCGCGAGCGGCGCTCCGCAGGCGCACGGGAACGTCGGGGCGGTGTAGCTGCGTTCCTGCCCACAGGCCGGACAGCGCACCAGCACGCTCTCTGCCATGGATCGAACTCCCGGTCGGGCGCGGCGCCTTCAGCCGCACGGTGTCCGCACCCATAGTGCAGGAAGAGCGGGCGCCTGAGCTCGGGATCGGGACAGACCGTGACCCTTCCTGCGGCCGAGACGAGCCATCGGGAACCCGGTCGGCGCGGGGTGTGACGCGAGCTGAGTTGATCGCGCCGGGTGACGCTGTGTGGGTGATCCGCCCGGCGGTGCGTTTTGGCGCGACAGGACTGTCACGCACCGCCGGGCGGTGTCGATGGGTGTGCGGGCCGGTTCCCGGCCGGCACACCGCAGGGCTGTTCAGCCCACGACCGGGACCGTCAGCTCCCGACCGGCACGCCCGAGAGCCGCTCCACCCCGCGCAGCAGCGCCGAGTGGTCGAGGCCGCCGTCGCCCTGGGCGCGCAGTGCCGCCACGAGGTTCGCCACCACCGCGCCGACCGGCAGCGCGGCGCCCACGGTGCGGGCCGCGTCGGTGACGATGCCCATGTCCTTGTGGTGCAGGTCGATCCGGAAGCCCGGGGCGAAGTCGCGCCGCAGGAAGTTGTCCTTCTTGCGGGTCAGCACGGTCGAGCCGGCCAGTCCGCCGTTCAGCACCTCCAGGGCCGCGGCCAGGTCCACCCCGGACTTCTCCAGGAAGACCACGGCCTCCGCGCACGCCTGGATGTTGACCGCGACGATGAGCTGGTTGGCGGCCTTCACCGTCTGGCCGGCACCGTGCGGGCCGCACAGCACGACCGTCCTGCCGAGCACGTCCAGCAGTGGCCTGGCCGCGTCGAAGTCGGCCTGCTCGCCGCCGACCATGATGGACAGCACGGCCTCGACGGCTCCCGCCTCACCTCCCGAGACGGGTGCGTCCAGCACCCGGATCCCCTTGGCCGCGGCGGCCTTCGCCAGGTCGATCGAGGTCTGCGGGGTGATCGAGGAGGCGTCGATCAGCAGCGCGCCCGGCCGGGCGTTCGCCAGGATGCCGTCCGTGCCGTAGGCGACGGCCTCGACCTGGGGGGAGGCCGGCACCATCGTGAAGATCACGTCGGCGTCCTTCACCGCCTCGGCCACGGACGCCGCCGCCTTCCCCCCGTTCGCCGCCAGCCGTTCCAGCTTGGCCGGTTCCAGGGTGTAGCCGGTGACCTCGTACCCGGCGCGGACGAGGTTCTCGGCCATGGGCGACCCCATGATCCCGAGCCCGATCCAGGCGATCTTGGGGAGGTTGGTGCTCATGAGTTCCTCTCAGGGGAAGGGGGCGGATCAGGGGGTGGGGGCCAGGTCCGGCGTTCGCGTCGGGGGAGCGCGGTGTTCAGCCGCGCCAGCCGAAGCTCGCCGCACTGCCGTCGGTGGACGGCTTGTACTCCAGGCCGGTCCAGCCGGTGTACCCGGCCGCCCGGAGCTGCGCGAGGAGTTCGGCCAGCGGCAGGGAGCCGGTGCCCGGCGCGCCGCGGCCCGGGGTGTCGGCGATCTGCACATGGCCGGTGCGCGAGGCGAACCGCTTGATGACGGAGGGGAGGTCCTCGCCATTGACCGCCAGGTGGTAGAGGTCGAGCAGGAAGCGGGCGTTGTCCAGACCGGTGGTGTCGTTGACCCGGCCCACCACCTCGACCGCCGACTCCGCGCTCACCAGCGGATACTGCGGCGACTCCGGTGCGTTGAGCGCCTCGATCAGCAGGTCGGCGCCCACCTGGCTCGCCGCCCGGGCGGCGAACACCAGATTCTCCAGGGCGAGTTGGTCCTGCTCGGCGGGGGCGACCCCGTCCACCCGGTTGCCGTACAGGGCGTTGAGCGCCGTGCACCCGAGGGACGCGGCGAACTCCGCCGCCACCGGGACGTTCGCCCGGAAGCGCTCGGACTCGACGCCCGGGATCGAGAGGGCGCCCCGGTCGGGGCCGGGCAGCCGTCCCGCGTAGAAGTTGAGGCCCACCAGCCGGGTGCCCGCCGCCTCCAGGGCGGAACGCAGCGCGTCGAGTTCGGCCTGGGCCGGTGCCGGGTCGTCGACCCAGGGCCACCACAGTTCGACGGCGTCGAAGCCGGCGGCGGCCGCGGCGGCCGGGCGTTCCAGGAGCGGGAGTTCGGTGAACAGGATCGACAGGTTCACATCGAAGCGCTCGTCGGTGAAGCTCACGAGAGGCATTCCTTCCGTAATGCGGAAGTTAATTTCTGTCTTGTGGAACAGTGAAGCAGTCTGAGGTGCGGTGTCAAGTGCCGCCGGGTCCGGGGACGTCGACGGTGCTCGGTGTCGGTGTCGGTGTCGGTGTCGGTGTGGGTGGCGGTGGCGGTGTGGGTGGCGGTGGCGCGCGGGGCCGCGGGTGCGATCCGCGGGTCGGCCGAGGCGGTTGGCGGCCGGTCGGTCGGCTGATCGGCCTGTCGGTCGTTCGCTCGTTCGGCCGGTCGGTTACGGGGGACTGCTGCCCCGGGTGCGGCCATGTGCACCCGCCTTGCGGGTCCGGCCCGGTCGGTTAAGGTCGCCTCTCAGGCGCCCTCCGAGGTGGAGGGCCGTGAGCGAGTCGCCGGCTGCGCGCCCGTGCAGTCGCCGTGGGGGCCCCGTGAGACTGAGGCTGGAATTCACGACCGAGCCGTTCGACCTGGAGGAGCCGCCGGAGCACGCCCTGGCCGCCCGCGAGGTCGTGGAGAGCGGCGCCCTGGAGGCGGTCGACGTCGGCCCGTTCGGCAACACCGCCGAGGGGTCGGTGGAGGCCGTGGTCGAGACCGTGGCCGAGGTGCTGCGGCGGAGCCTGGCGGCCGGCGCCACCCGGGTGTCCCTGCAGGTCAACGCGCTGCCCGAGCGGGACGGCGCCGAGGGCGAGGCCTTGGCATGACTCCCTCGACCGGCCGCGCGGACCACACCGCCCGGGCCGCCGCCGCAGGTCACCCCTTCGCCGAGGCGGTCAGGCCGCTGGCGGACGCGATGGGCGCCGAACTGGTGCCGCCCGGGGAGGCCCGCGGTGACGACGTGGTGCTGAGCTGGGAGGGTGAGCCCGTGGTCGCGGTGCGGTTGCCGCATCTGGCCGATTCGCTGGACCACATCCTCGCCGACTTCGAGCGCCGCCACGGCCCGCTGGCGCAGCTCGGCCGCAAGGAGAAGCAGAACGTCGTCCGGATCCTGGAGGAGCGCGGCGCGTTCTCGGTCCGGCACGGAGTGGAGACCGTCGCCTCCGCCCTCGGCGTCAGCCGGTTCACCGTCTACAACTACCTGAACAGGGAGAACGCCGCGCGCGACGCGCAGTGAGCGGTCCCCTCGCGGAGCCGTGCCCAGCGGCCGGGCCCCGCGATTTTTCAACAAACTGTTGACGCTGCGCCGCGGCGGCTCCTACGTTGCGAGGGTGACTTCCAGCGCATCGCCGGGTCTCACCCGGCTCAACGCCGCGTCCCCGTCCGAGGCCGCCGCACTCCTGCACGAGGTGTGCGGCAGCACGGCCTGGGGCACGGCGCTGGCCGCCGGACGGCCCTACGCCCGCCTCGACGACCTGCTCGCGGCGAGCGACACGGCGACGGCCGCACTGACCGCCGACGACCTCGGCGAGGCCATGGCCGGCCACCCCCCGATCGGGCGGCCCAGGCCCGGCGACGCGACCTCCGCCCGCGAGCAGAGCGGCGTGGCGGACGAGGAGCGCGAGGAACTGCTCCGGCTCAACCTCGCGTACCAGGACGCGCACGGGCACGTCTTCCTGATCTGCGCCACCGGGCGCACCGGCGCGCAGATGCTCGCCGCGCTCGCGGAGCGGATCGGCAACGACGCGCGGACCGAGCGCGAGATCGTCCGCGCCGAGCTGGGAAAGATCAACCGTGTCCGGCTCACCCGGCTCGCCGCCGCCCAGGAGGACCCCGCATGACGTCCGCACCCGCACCCGAGGCGCCCGTCGGCACGGCCTCCGTGTCCACCCACATCCTCGACACCAGCCGCGGCCGGCCGGCGACCGGCGTCGCGGTGACCCTCTCGGTGCGCGCCGGGACATCGGCGCGCTGGACGGCGCACGGGACCTCGGCCACCGACGCCGACGGCCGCTGCAAGGACCTGCCCGCGGTGCCGGAAGGCACCACCCACGTCCGGCTGGACTTCGCCGTCGAGCCGTACTTCACCCGCTGCTTCACCCATCAAGCCGAGGCCCAGCAGGACGCCCCCCGCTCAAGGGACAGCGACGCCCCGGTGTTCTTCCCCGAGGTGACGGTCGTCTTCGCCGTCACGCCGGGCGAGCACTACCACGTGCCGCTGCTGCTCAATCCGTTCGGCTACTCCGTATACCGAGGGAGCTAGCACCGATGACCGCCGATTCCCGCCCTGCCCGCCCGACCCTGCTCGGCCAGAACCAGTACGGAAAAGCGGAGAACCGTGTCGTGCGGATCGTCCGCGACGGCGCCACCCACCGCATCAAGGACCTCAACGTGTCCGTCGCCCTGTCCGGCGCGATGGACGACGTGCACTACTCCGGCTCCAACGCCAACGTGCTGCCGACCGACACCACCAAGAACACCGTGTTCGCGTTCGCCAAGGAGCACGGCATCGAGTCCGCCGAGGCGTTCGGCGTCCACCTGGCCCGGCACTTCGTCACCAGCCAGGAGCAGATCCACCGCGCCCGCATCCGGATCGAGGAGTACGGCTGGGAGCGGATCGGCGCCACCGGTCACTCCTTCGCCCGCACCGGCCAGGAGACCCGCACCACCGAGATCACCTTCGACGGGCGGGGCTTCCAGGTCATATCCGGGCTGAAGGACCTGGTCGTGCTCAACTCCACCGACTCGGAGTTCTGGGGCTACGCCAAGGACGAGTACACCACCCTGAAAGAGACGCACGACCGCATCCTGGCCACCGAGGTGACCGCCCGATGGCGGTTCTCGTGGACCGGCGAGGACGAGACCGAGGGCGACGGCGCCGAGAACGGGGACGCGCCGGCCTGGGAGGAGACCTACGCACAGGTGCGCGGCCACCTGCTGGAGGCGTTCGCCGGCACGTACTCGCTCTCGCTGCAGCAGACCCTGTACGCGATGGGGTCGCGGGTCATCGAGCACCACGCCGGCATCGACGAGGTCCGGCTGTCGCTGCCGAACAAGCACCACTTCCTGGTCGACCTGGAGCCGTTCGGCCTGAAGAACGACAACGAGGTCTACGTCGCCGCCGACCGCCCCTACGGCCTCATCGAGGGCACGGTGCTGCGCGACGGCGCCGAGGCCCGCATCCCGGTGACGGACTGACCGCGCGGACCGACGAGAGGCACACACGCACATGACCCAGCGCATCGTCATCGAGAACGCGGCCGTCGCCACCGTCGACGCCCACGACACCGAGTACGCCACCGGGCACGTGGTCGTCGCGGACGACGTCATCGAGTCCGTGGGCGCCGGACCGGCGCCCGCCGGACTGGAGAACGTCACCCGCCGCGTCGACGCCACCGGCCACCTGGTCACCCCCGGGCTGGTCAACACCCACCACCACTTCTACCAGTGGATCACCCGAGGGCTGGCCCAGGACAGCAACCTCTTCAACTGGCTGGTCGAGCTCTACCCGACGTGGGCGCGGATCGACGAGCCGATGGTGTACGCGGCCGCCGCCGGATCGCTCGCCGTCATGGCCCGCGGCGGTGTGACGACCGCGATGGACCACCACTACGTCTTCCCGCGCGGCGCCGGCGACCTGCTGGGCGCGGAGATCCGCGCCGCGGCCGAACTCGGCGTGCGGTTCACCGCCGCCCGCGGCTCGATGGACCGCGGCGAGTCCGCGGGCGGCCTCCCGCCGGACTTCGCGGTGGAGACCACCGAAGGCGCCCTGCTGGCCACCGAGGAGGCCATCGACACCCACCACGACGCCTCCTTCGGGTCGATGCTGCAGATCGCCGCCGCGCCCTGCTCCCCGTTCTCCGTCTCCACCGAACTGATGCGGGAATCAGCGCGGTTGGCGCGCCGCAAGGGCGTGCGGCTGCACACCCACGGCAGCGAGACGATGGAGGAGGAGAAGTTCTGCCACGAACTGTTCGGCATGGGCCCCACGGACTACTTCGAGTCCACCGGATGGCTCGGCGCCGACGTGTGGATGGCGCACTGCGTCCACATGAACGACTCCGACATCGCGGCCTTCGCCCGCACCGGCACCGGCGTCGCGCACTGCCCGTCGTCCAACGCCCGCCTGGCAGCCGGGATCGCGCGCGTGCCCGACATGCTGGCGGCGGGAGTCCCCGTGGGCCTCGGCGTGGACGGCACGGCCTCCAACGAATCCGGCGAGCTGCACACCGAGTTGCGCAACGCCCTGCTCATCAACCGCCTCGGCGGTGGCGAGAAGGCGCTCAACGCCCGCCAGGCGCTGCGGCTCGGAACCTACGGCGGTGCCCAAGTCCTCGGCCGCACGGCCGAGATCGGGTCGCTGGAGGCCGGCAAGCTCGCCGACCTGGTGCTGTGGAAGCTCGACGGCATCGCCCACGCCTCGATCGCCGATCCGGTCGCCGCACTCGTCTTCGGCGCCGCCGCGCCCGTGACCCTGTCGCTCGTCAACGGCACAGCGGTGGTGGAGAACGGCCGGCTCACCCGTGCCGACGAGGACGCGTTGGCGCGGTCGACCCGGGCGGAGGCGCGGCGGCTGGCGGAGATCGCCGGGATCGCCTGAGGGGCCTGAGCTCCCGCGCGCGGATCGGCTGAGGGGCCCGAGTGCCGCTACCGGTTGTGGGGCCGAGTGCCAGGCCCCCATGCCGGGATGGGCTGAGGCCGGGCGCCGGACCGCGCTGCCGCTGATGGTTCGGCGCCCCGACGAGGCCGAGCGCCGCCCACAACGACCGGCCGGGGAGGGACGGCCCCCGGCCGGTGGCCGGACCCTGCCCTGAACAGGGCCCGGCCGCACCGCCCCCGGTCCCGGATCCGCTCGGATCCGGCGCCCGGGGGCGGTGTGCGTCGCTACCGTCCCCCGCCCGGCAGCGACGCGAGGGTCGCACAGAGATCCTCCGTGGGCCCCGCGTGGGCGGTGACGTGCGGGTAGTGATCGGTGCCGATGCTCAGGACCAGCCCGCCGGTCAGCACCGCATAGCCGCGCGCCTGATAGGGGTTGGCGGCGTGGGTGCCGAGCCCGAGGTGGCCGTCGACCACCCAGGTCTGGCTGCCGTCGGCGTGGTGGAACAGCCACGCGGTGCCGGCCAGGTCGCGGTCCACGGAGCCGCCGGTCGCCTCGTCGGTGAACCGCAGGACCAGCGGACCGGTGATCTCCTGGGCGGTGGGCGTCCCCGCCGCGTCCACGGCCAGCGTCCGGATCTGCTCGCCGTCCTGGACGACGTCGCCGCGGAGTGCGAAGTCGCAGACGTCTCCGGCCGCGTCGGTGAACGGCTTGGCGTGGTAAGGCTGCCAGGGGCCGGGCAGCGGGGGCGGCGGCACGGCGGCCGCGGCCTGCGCCGTGCCCGCGGGGAGGACGAGGGCGGTGACCGCCGCGGTTGCCGCGGCCGCGAGGGCGGCGGTCCTGGGGAGGGGGTTCATGCGGGGCTCCGGGGGTGAGGCGAGGTTCGGGTGAACGGGGGTGCGGGCAGGGCGTGTTGGGCCTGGTCCGGGGTGAGGTGGGCGCTCGGGGCGTGCGGTTGCCGTCGAGCCGGGGCGTCCGGTCTGTACGTCGTCGTCGAGCCGGGCGCCCGGTCTGTCCGGTACGGGTGTGAGCCTGGCGCGGCGGGCCCCTGGTCGGCCAACCTTTCCGCAGAGCCCGAAACGAGGCAGGCCGGGCGCGGCCTGACCCCTGGCGGGCCGGCGGTCGGGGAGGAGAACCCGCATGCTCACTCTGCGCTTCACCGTCGAGGACCTGCTGCGGGTCCGGTTCGCGCCCGGGCCCGCGCCACTGGTGGAGACCGGCCTCGCGCTGTCGGTGCTGCGCGCGGGCAGCCGCGACCCGGCCCTCACGCGCTGGGGCCGCACGACGTCGGCCGGGATGTCGTCACGCAACGGCGCGGCCGCCGGCCGCCTGCTCCAGCTCCTGCGCTCCGACGGCCTCGGCCCGACGTTCCTGGACCCACCGGTGTTCGCGCTGGACGAGGCGCTCGACCGCGTGGCGGCGACGCCGCAGCCCCGTGTCAGCGCCGAACTGCGGCGGTTGTGGAACGGCCGCCCCGGGCCCGGCAGTTCATGGGCCTCCGCGCTCGAACGCCACGAGGCGCGCGCCTGGCGGGAGTTGACGTCCACGCTGGCCCGGACCCATGACGCGCTGCTGGAGCCGTGGTGGCCCCGGCTGCGTGCGGGATACGCGGCGGACGTCGCGTGGCGCACGCAGGTGCAGCAACAGCAGGGGCTGCGGGCGATGCTGGCCGGGCTCGTCCCCGGCGCGGCCTGGTCCGGGGCCGATCTGCGGCTGCCCGGCCGCGGTCAGACGACGGTCGTCCTCGGCGGCGGGGGGCTGACCCTGATGCCCTCGCTGCTCTGGCGCGGCGTGCCGCTCAGGACCCGGCACCCGGACGGCTCGCTGCTCCTGGTCTACAGCGCGCTGACACCGCTGCCGCTGGTGCCCGCGCCGGGCGCGCCCACCGACCCGCTGGCCGCGCTGCTCGGCGCGACCCGGGCGCTGGCCCTCCATCTGCTGACCGAGCCGCAGAGCACGACGGGACTCGCCCGCACCCTGGGCGTCAGCGCAGGCTCGGCCTCAGCCCACGCCAAGACCCTGCGCGCGGCCGGCCTGGTCGCCACCGTCCGCGACGGCAAACACGTCCGCCACACCTGCACCCCCCTCGGCCGCCTCCTCCTGTCCGGCAGCCTGACGTAGGCGTGGTGACCGGAAGGCGGGAGAGCTTCCGAAAAGGTAACCGTGGCCGCAATACGCAGAGCTTGGGTGAGTACGCCCACCTATCGTCAGGCCATGACCAACAGCTCAGGGGGACCTACGGCCGAAGGCCGCTACGACATACGCAAGGGGGCGGCTTCGTATGCCCCCATCGTGGGCGCCTTCGGGGCGCTCGCCATTCCCACGGTGACCGTCCTCTTCACCTCGAACAAGCCGCCGCACACCGAAAAGCTGGTGCTGTTGGCCTGCGGTCTGCTCGTCGTGGCGACGATAGGGGGGCTCACAGGCTCCGTCGGACTCGCTGCGATCGGTGCGGAACGTGATCACACGGCGAACATACCCCCGGCGGTCATGTACACCTCGGTCCCGGTCGTGATCTCGATCCTGTCGGTCCTGGCATCCTTCGAAGTGCTGGCCGCGATGTACCTCCCGGACGAGAAGGGCCTGTTCGCCGTCACCACGGGTGTGGGAGGACTTGCCGCGACGTACTTCGTCTCGTTCGCCGTGGCCGACAGCTGGCAGTCGGGTCCTGCGGATCCCGCGCTGAAAGCCACCTGGCAGGCGACCCAGTGGATCACGTCCAATCTGCACCCGACGACGTAGTGCTCAACACATCCAGCACCTCCCAGAATCCGCGGGGGTGTCGACGACCGTCACCTGCCTCACCGACCTTCCGGGGGAGGGTGGTCACCATACGGTGGCGGGTCGGACATCATTCCGCCCGCCGCGACAGGCGTGCGGGTCGTACAGCTCAGGCGGCCGCTCGGGGTACGTGCGTGAACTCGCGGAGCCGTTCGAGGACTTTGTCGGGCTGTTCTTCGGCTAGCCAGTGGCCGGATTCCTCGATCGGTTGGACGGTGACGTCTTCGGCGACCTCGGAGAGCATCTGCTCCGCCACCGGCAGGAAGAAGCTCGCCGTGCCCCCGATGCCGAGGACGGGGAGGGTGAGCTTGCCCTTGTCCGCCAAGACGCGCTGGTTGTCCTGCGCGTCCTTCTCGAAGGCCCGGAAGAGCTCGATGCCCGCCCGCATGGCCCCTGGAGCGGTGTAGTCGGCCACGTAGTGCTCGGCCTCCGAGATCGGGATGGCGTCCGGGTTCGCGCTGAGCTTGACGTAGAACGAGCGGATGTAGGCGAACTCGTTGCCCGCGATGAGCTGCTCGGCGGCGTTGTCGGGCGCACCGTGGAAGTGGAAATGCCACAGCGGGTCCTTGCTGAACGCGGTCGTAGCCAGCACGCTCTCGTAGACCTTGGTGCCGGGGATCGGGGCTTCGGCGACGATGAGGCGATCGACATCGTCGGGGTAGAGCGTGGCGTACGCGTACGTCACCAGCATCCCCAGGTCGTGACCGAAGAGGGTGACCGGCGTGGTCACGCCGAGGTGGTCGAGCAGCGCCCTCAGGTCGCGTGCCATCGTCTGCTTGTCGTAGCCACCCTCGGGCTTCGAGGACCCTCCGGCCCCCCGCACATCCGGGGCGACGACGAACCAGCCGTCGGCAGCGAGGGGGCCCACGATCAGGCGGAACTCCCGCCATGTCTGGGGCCAGCCGTGGACCAGCACGAGCGTCCGGCCGTCCCCGCCCTCACCAGGGGGCGTGCCGGCGGTCACGTAGTGGGTGCGGACACCACCGTGCCGGAACATGTTGTGGTGGAACTGTTGAGGCTCATCCATGGCCGTTCCTCTGCGTACGTACACACCTTATGCAGAGCGGTGCGGAAACTCGCCGCCGGCGCTTGGGTTGCCGGCGCGGGCAACGCAAGCGCCGGCGGCGAGGGCTGGCTGGTCAGGCGTGGGCGTGCTGCCGTGCCGCGGCCTGGACGTGCTTGCGGATGTGCTCCGCCCACGTCTCGGGGGAGTCGACCGGGCTGAAGTGGCCCGTGTTCTCCATGATGTGGAGATCGAAGTCGCTGTAGTAGTCGCCCAGCGTGTCACTCCATTCCACGGGGAAGAGTGCATCACTGTCCGGCCAGAGGATGGTGACGTTCTTGGAGAAGCGATCAGCGGGCTCCGGCTTGGTTTCGTTGGCGTAGAAGGTGATGGGGTTTCCCTCTGGGTACCGGAACCACATGGCGCCGGCGACGAACGCCCCGGGCGCCGAGTGGTTTTCGGTGAGGTGGTCCAGGAGTGCCTCCGGCGCAGGTGACCCCGGGGGCGACCAGCTCTCGAGGTTCTCGCGCAGGGCCGCGCGGACGGCCTCGGGCTTGCCGTCGATCAGGTCCTCCACCAGTCGCGTCTTGTAGAGGATGGCGTGCAGGAAGGCATTGACGGCCTTCTCCTCCAGGATTCGGCGGCCGACGCCCAAGGTGGGCGGGGCGATGACCAGGGAGTGCGCCAGGTCCGGGCGCTTCATCGCGATGGTCTGCACGGTGAAGCTGCCGACGTCGTACCCGCAGAGCACCGCGTCGCTGATTCCCAGCTCGTCGATGAGTGCGATGACGCCGTCCACCTGGCCGGTGAGGGAGTAGGCATTGCCCACGTCCTCCAGGTGCTTGTCGGACTTCCCGTACCCGCGCAGGTCAGGCGTCACCACCTCGACGTCGTCCCCGAGCAGCGGGACCACGCGTGAGTACTCCATGTGATCACCGGGATTGCCGTGCACGAGGACGACGGGCGTCCCCTCGCCCGAGCGCTCGTAGTAGTTCCGGAAGCCCTGAGTCGGCTGAGAAAAGGGCATCGTGCTCTCCTCCGGGAATTGCCTTTCGTCTTTCACGCCCCATAGACATCACGGCACATGACGCCCGAGGCTGCATGCCGCGTCGGGGCTGGCTGCAGATACAAGGCTAGCTCTGGCGTAAACAGCACGCACGGTGACCGCAAGCGGGCGGACGTCGACTCATGCGGCGGCCTTGACGGTCCTATCCGCCATAGACAGAAGCGCGAATTTTAGCTCGGAGGAGCGCACCCTGCATTCTCTGCAGCGCAAACGTGGCGCGGCCTGTGCTCGGCGCAGGCGTTACGCGAGGTCTCCGCGTCCAGCCTCGCTCGGCGCGCTACGCGCCCTGATCACGGGCGGGATGAGCCTGTCGTACGCCTGGGAGCCGAGGACCCCTCCGATGAGCGGGCCGACGATCGGGATCCACCAGTAGTTGCTGAACCACTTGAAATTCCCGGGGAGAGACAGAGAACCCCAGCCCTCGAAGAATGTGAAGAGCCTGGGTCCGAAATCCCTGGCGGGGTTGATGGCGTAACCGGCGTTCGTGCCGAAAGTCAGGCCGATAGCGAAGACGACCAGGCCGATCAGGAACGGACCGAGGTTGGCCTTCGGCGCCAGGTTCTTGATGTCGATGAGTGCGCAGACTCCCATGAGGAGGACCGCGGTGCCGACGATCTGGTCGAGCAATGGCCCCCACCAGGAGTCGCCGAAGAACTCGGCCGGGAACGTGGCGAAGATCGAGAAGGTGTTGAGCGACTGCTCCCGTGCGGTGCCGGCTTTCACGTTGAATGCGTCGATTGCCCAGCGGTAGGCGGCGTAGACGAGCGCGGCGCCGACGAAGGCGCCGAGGAGCTGAGCGGCCCAGTAGGGGGCGACCTTGCGCCAGGACAGCGTGCGGCGCACCGCGAACGCCAGGGTGACCGCGGGGTTGAGGTGCGCGCCGCTGATGCCGCCGGCGATGTACACGCCGAACGCGACGGCGAAGCCCCAGCCCCACGAGATGATGAGCCAGTTGGCGGCCCCGAACGCCTCTACCTGCCGGCCCGAGCCGGGCAACCCGACAACGGAGACGGCCACGGAGCCGCAGCCCAGCAGGATCACGACGAAAGTGCCCAGGAACTCGGCGATCATCTCGCCGCCGAGACCTTCCGGGTAGCTTCTTCGGCGCGGACTGGGTACGGCCATGGCCCCTCCTTCGCCCAGGCGGCTCCACGGCCGCGCATGACACGTCTCCGACCGTAGGTGGGGTGCGGTCACATCGCGTCCGGACGTCCGCCGGATGGGCGATCACGTGGCCGGGCGGCGTGGCCTCGATGCGATCAGAGGTAGCCATACGCCGGTGGGGCGACGCGCCGCCGGTGCCTGGGCAGCTCAAACACCACCCAGGCCCGGCATCGTGATGCAGCCCGTCGCCCACACTGTGGACGACGGGTCACACGACATGCGGAGTGCGGTCAGCTGAGCTGGCCGGTCGGCATGATCGTGACCTGCTCAAGATTGACGCGCGGCGGCTGCGAGGCGAGGAACCCAACCGTGTGAGCAACATCCTCCGACGTCAGCCACTCCATCGCATCCCTGGATCCGGCGAGCCACTCCCGCGCACCAGTGTCGGTGACGTGGCTCTGCAGCTCCGTGCCGACGATGCCGGGCTCGATCGCCGAGACCCGCACCTTCTTCGGGCCCAGCTCCATGCGCAGGTGCCGCGACAGGTGCGTCACGTACGCCTTGGTGCCCGAGTACACCGCGAAGTTCGGGAACAGGTTCTTCGCCGTGATCGAAGAGGTGTTGATCAGGTCGCCGACGCCACGCTCGGCGGCCGTCTCGACCAGTTGCGGGACGAACGCGCCGATGGCGTTCATCAAGCCGGTGATGTTCAGGTCGATCTGGTGCTGCCACTGGCCGGTGGCCAGCTCCTCGATGGGGGCCGGAAGCATCACGCCCGCATTGTTGAACAGGATGTCGGCGCCGCCGAGCTCGTCCCTGACCCGCTCGGCGGCCGCCCGCAGGGCATCGGCGTCAGTGACGTCTGCGGCGATCGCGAGCGCGGTGCCGCCGTTCTTCTCGATGTGCGAGACCAGCTCCGTGAGCCGGTCCTCGCGCCGGGCCAGCACGGCGACCTTCGCACCCAGCGATGCCAGGTGCTCGGCGGTCGCCTCACCGATGCCGCTCGAAGCACCGGTGATGGCGGCGACACGGCCAGTGAGCGGGGCGACAGAGGACTGCAAGGTCATGGGGGTGCCTTCCGTGGATCTTCAGCGGCGGACCGCAACGAACCGGACCGCTCATCCAGCAGACCACCGCCGCACCCACCGAAAAGGGCACGTGCCGGACCCTGGCGAGAGGGGTACCGACAGGACTCCTCAGGCTCGGATGTACCGCACATGCCGGAGCGACACTGTCCCTGAGGACAGTCGAAGCGAGTTTGCCGATTTCCTGCGCACGCGGCGTAGCCGTCTGGACCCTGACCAGGCAGGATTGCCGCACGACGGCAGCACGCGCCGGGTTCCGGGCCTGCGACGGGACGAGGTCGCCCGGCTCGCCGGCATGAGCACGGTGTACTACACACGCCTGGAGCATGGGCGGGCCGGCAACCCCTCACCCGAGGTGCTGGAGGCCCTCGGCCGGGCGCTGCAACTGGACCCCTCCGAGATGCGGTACATGCAGGATCTGCTGAGGCGGCCGAGCACTGCCGCCCGCCGGTCCAGGACGGCCCTGCAGCGAGTGCGCCCCGGACTGCACCTGATGCTGGAAGCGCAGCGGGTTCCGGCGTTCGTCCTCGGGCGACGGACCGACGTCCTGGCCAGCAACCGGCTGGCTCGCGCAGTGATCACCGACTTCGACGCCCTACCCGCGCCTGCCCGCAACCTGGCCCGGTACTACCTGCTGGACCCCACCGCCCAAGAAACCGTCGGCGACTGGGAACGCGTGGCCGCCGAAACCGTGGCCATCCTCCGCCTGGAGGCCGGCCGCCGCCCCCACGACCGCCAACTCGCCGACCTGGTCGGTGGACTCACGCTGCGCTCAACACAGTTCACCACCTGGTGGAACGACCACCGGGTCCTGCGCTGTACCTACGGCGCGAAACTCCATCACCACCCCGTCGTCGGCGACCTCCACTTCGCCTTCGAGTCCTTTCCTGTACCCGGCGACGAGGACCAGACCCTCTATGTCTACAACATCGAGCCCGGCTCACCCACCGACGAGGCACTGCGCCTCCTGGAATCGTGGAACGCACCCGCCTACGAGCGGACATCGCCCGATGCAGACCCCTCCGCCACCACGCAGAGCTGGCAGCCCGGAGCGTAAAAGAGCGGTTCAAGGGAAACTGGGCAGGGCAGCCTGAATACCGTGTTGCTGCCCCCAGTCAAGATGCACTGGCCACCTGCAGCAGCATGAGATCGAACTCGGCTCCGCCAGCGTGGTAGGGACTGGTGTACTGATAGCCGAGTCGGGCGTACAAGTCCTGCCCGTGGTGGTTCGAGGGCAGGCTGCGACCGCGTCCCGAAGGCAGAACGTGCCCGACCCGTGCCCGACCGAGCGGTGCACCCCGGTCAACGGCAGTCAACTGCGGGTCCCTCCAAGCTCTCCCAGAAACACCATTCCGGCAGGTCAGAGCTTGTTTCGTCACGTCGAGGCCCCGTGATTCCCAAGCTCAGGGCGTGGACCAGCACCAACGGGGCGCGGCCCACATCAGCCGGCGCGCCGGGAGCGAGGGGCCGCACATTTCGCCAGGGCCGTGAGGTGCTGAGCGGTTTCGACGGGTAGCGCCAGGCGGACCACCCTGTGCCGTCGTGGGAAGTGTCGGCTCGCGTCGCGATGGGCGTCGTGTCGATGCCGGCGGCCCTGAGCGCATCGAGGAGTTCCGCGGCTGTGTCGGTCGCCTCGCGCCAGCCGTGGACGTAGTCGATGCCGGGAGACCAGAGCATCGTGGCCGGGTCGAACTCGTCGCCTTCAAAGGTGGGTTGGTCGGTGGGAGGCATCGGGATCACGTCACTCTTTCCACGCGGTGGCTGGTCTGTGGCCGTGGTGTGCCGCGTTGGCCAAGGCATGGCAAGAGCCCCGGTACCATTCGGCACCGGGGTCCAGCGTGACCCCTACGCCGGACCACCCCGGAAGCTGCCAGGCGGAGGGGTGGTCCGGTTCTGCGTATGCGGTTGTGTGGTCGTTGTGGGGGACGGCCTCCCGGCTTGGGGGAAGGGCCGGGAGGCCGTCCTGCCGCCCGAGCTTGACCAGAGCTCAGGCGCTACCGCGCCGTCACCCGGACCTGGGGAGTGAGATCGGTCCGGCTGCCATGGACGGCTGCGGAGTCTGGTCGGCGGTAGGGAGTGGGCAGCGGTCGTGGTCGAAGCGACAGAAGACGCTTTTGCCGCCCTCGTCGCGGGGCGCCCACCAAGCGGCGTCGGAGAGGGATTGGATGATCAGGAGTCCCCGACCGCTGTCGGCGAGCAGAGCGTCTGACGATGCCTTCGAGTCGTCGGTGAGAACGAAGTCCCCCGCGGGGAGCATGGGGGGTGTGGAGTCCTCGTCCGACACCTCCAGGAACAGGCATGTCGGCCAGGCCCGGAGGGTCACCGTCACGTGGCGCCCTCGGCTCGCGCCTGAGTGCCAGCCATCGGGTACCGCGTGCTGGACTGCGTTCCCCACCAGCTCGGAGAGGCACAGGGTGACGTCGTCCACCAGAGGGTGAAGTCCCCAGTTGTTCAGCACTGAGAAAGCGGTGCGACGGACGACCGAGCCCGTGTCAGGCGCGTCCGCGTCGAGGGTCACCGAACGGAAGCGTTCCGATCCGGCGAGGATGCCGGGCTCCATCGGCGCGGGATGCGCCGTGCGCAGAGGCCGGCGGTGGGTTTCTCGCGAAGTCATCGCGTTGTCCTCCGTCCGTCGGCGGCTTGGTGCGCCGCTGTGTGCAGCAAGTCAATGGCGGTCAAGACTCAAGCGGCAGCGTTCACAGAGGGGTTCGCGTGATCACGGGGGTTCACGTGACTACGTGGGGGGGGTTCAGCCGTGAACCCCGTGCACCGTGCGGGAATTGCGTGACAGGATGGACACTTGCCGTCATCACGCGATGACAGGGGGATCATGAGCAAGGAGCCAAACCACCGGTTAGCGGCGGTGATGGCCGAAGCCGGCGCCTCCAACAAGGGCTTGGCGCGACGAGTGCGCGACGTGGCACTGATGCACGGTGCCCACCTCGGCACCACGCACATTGCCGTGCAGCGCTGGCTCGACGGCAGCGGCATTCAGGCGGCGACCGCTGCGTATGTGGCGGAGGCCCTGAGCGACAAGCTGGGACGCACCATCACGCCCGCTGATATCGGCTTTGCGGGCCTCAATCATCCACGCCGAATGCCGCTCAGTCCGGGCTACGCAGCCTCCCTTGACGAAGCGCTGGCAGCCCTTGACGGGCTCACTCAACTCCGACCGGGCGACGAGCATCCGGACGGCGCCGCGTTCATGGCTGACAGCGAGGTCGACTCGGCCGTGTTGTCTTGGATGGTCTCGCGGCCAGACGGACTAACCGATGTCCCAGGAACGCGCCGAGTCGGCATGCGCGACGTCATGGCCATACGTACGGCAACCGCGATGTTTACACGGCTCGACTTCCTTTACGGAGGCGGACACGGTCACACGACATTGCGGCACTACTTCCGTCATGAAGTTCTCCCCCTGCTGAAGGCCAGCTACAGCGAGAAGGTAGGCGCCGCGCTCTTCGCAGCAGCCGCCGAGATCGCCGAAGTACTCGGCTGGACCGCGTACGACATCGGGGATCACGCGCTGGCCCACCGCTACTTCATCTCCGGGCTCCGGCTGACACAGGTCATCGATGACCGCCTATTGGGCTCGACGATTCTCGCCAACATGAGCCACCAAGCGAACTACCTCGGGCAGACGGCCCGTGCCGCCCAACTCGCCCGCGCGGCCCTCGAAGGTGGCAGAGGCCAGGCCACTCCTCGCGCCAACGCCATCTTTGCCGCCCACGAGGCACGTGCCCTGTCGAGCGCGCAGGACGTGGCCGGCGCATCGCGCGCGATGAACGAGGCCGAGCAGTTCTTCGAACGGGCCGCCACGGCAGAGGACCCCGAGTACCTCGCCTACGTGGACGAGGCAGAGATCATCGGCGAGTTTTCCCACTGCTTCCGCGACCTCAAGCGGCCCGCCGAATCCCTGCGATTCGCAGAGCAGGCCGTTGCCCAGACCGACCCGCAGTACGCCCGCACCCTCGGGTTCTGCCGAATGGTCCTGGCACAGGGCCAGTACCTGAACGGCGACCTTGAAAGTGCCGTTGCGACGGCCACCCTGGCGGTAGACGAAGGGGAGTCGTTGCAGTCGGCGCGCTTCGTCCGTTACATCGAGGACTTCCAGCGTGAGATCAGCGACTGTTCCTCGGTCCCTGTGGTCCGGGCCTTTGAGGAGAGGGTGGTCATCGCTCGCGCCGAGCTGGAGGAGTAACTCGACCTGCTGCCATGATCCAGACCCATGAGTGATCGTTCGCTTACGGATGCCTGGCTGGCTTCATGGGTGGCCAGGGTCTCCCGTTCCCTCCAGGCAATGACCGACGAGTTTGAGCATCGACAGGGGTATCCCGCCGGGACCAATAGCGTCCGTGAGGCCGATCAGGACGATCAGGCGGCAGCAGAGGTACTTGCCCGGATGAACCTGGCACCCGTTGATCTGGTCACCTTCTACCACCGCGTCGGGTCTATGACCTGGGAGGACGTCGGTAACGGATACTTCATCCATTCGGCGACTGATGTTCTGGTCATGCTCAACGAGTACGGGGCGGTCGAGCTTGGCGTCGACCGGAACGAAGGCGGCTTGGTCATCGGCTCAAACGGCGGTGGTCTGTCCTACGTACTGGCCCCCGCTGGCGCGGTGTACCGGACTCGGACGGCCTCGCTCGATGAGCCAGAACTCGACAAGGTCGCTGATGATCTGCGGCACTTTCTGGAGTTGCTGGAGCAATCGCTCGACCAGTTCGTAACCAACGGCCGATCGGGCCGCGTGTAGTCGCCCCACACAGATCATTGGACTCATCGGCGTCAGTACGGCCGCCAGTTCCGCGGCGCCTCATCGTCTCGGAGCGAGGCGAGCCGAGCCCGAACCTCCTCGGCCACGTGCGGGCCCTCTGCGATGTTCTGCATGAGCCACGTCGTCATCTTGAACTCCTGGACGGCGGCCAGGACGCCGAAGCCGGGCCAGTCGCGCAGGTCCCGGCCGTACCCGTCGACGAACGCGAGGTACTCGTCCCGGCTCACCCACCCCAACCGGTCGTACTCGTGGGCCGACACCACCAGATCCCACTCAGGGCGGTCGAGGCAGAAGTTCTCCAAGTCGATCAGGTGCAGCCCTC
>NZ_JAINZZ010000109.1 GCF_019890725.1 Actinacidiphila acidipaludis | reverse complement strand
ACGCCTTCGTGCCGCTGGAGCCCAGCGAGGTGGTGAACGACGTGCTGCGGGTGCCCTACCGCAAGGCCCTGATCAGGGACGCGCCGGACTTCGGCGTGGGCCGGCACCTGTCCCCCGAGCAGGAACTGCAGCTCTACCACCACTACGGCATGGACGTGCCGAGGTCGGGCTCCGACTCGCCTCCGCCGCCCGACCGCGACTTCGGCGAGGTGGCCGGCGACTGACCGCCGGCCGCGACCAGGGGGAGCGGTTCGGTGTGTGCCAGGGCCGGGTCGTCCACGGCGAAGGTCCGCACCCGCCCCGGCACGGTGTCCGTCGGCACCTCGAAGCGCACGGTGACCCGGCCGACCCCGCTGCCCTGCACCCAGCCGGCGCCGTACTCCTCGTGCGTGACGTCCTGACCCGGCAGCCAGTGGTGGGTGCGGTCCGGCTGGGGACGCGGTTCGGCGGGCAGTTCCGGAACGAACTCCTCACCGGGTTCCTGCTCGCCCGCGTGCTGCGCGAACAGGTCCTCCTGCGTGAAGTCGGCGAGCCCGGCGACGCCGACGCCGAGCAGCCGCACCCCGCCCGTGGTGTCCACCGCCTCCACCAGCCGGCGGGCGGTCTCCCGCACCACGGCGGGGTCGTCGGTGGGGGCGCGCAGCGTCTCGGAGCGGGTGAGCGTCGAGAAGTCGTACCGCCGGACCTTGACGACCACCGTCCGGCCGGACCGCCCGGCGCCGCGGAGCCGCTGCACGCAGCGGTCGGCGAGCCGGTCGATCTCGTAGCGGACGTGGGCGCGGTCGTGCAGGTCGCTGTCGAAGGTGTCCTCGACGGAGATGGACTTCACGTCCCGGTCGGCGACCACCGGGCGGTTGTCGAGGCCCGCGGCCATGGCGTGCAGCGAGGCGCCGTGGGCCTTGCCGAGCAGCCGGACGAGTTCCGCCTCCCCGGCGTGCACGATCTCGGCGACGGTGACGATGCCGGC
The DNA here is from genome assembly GCF_019890725.1 of Actinacidiphila acidipaludis. Lineage (GTDB taxonomy): Bacteria > Actinomycetota > Actinomycetes > Streptomycetales > Streptomycetaceae > Actinacidiphila > Actinacidiphila acidipaludis. The sequence continues at coordinate 9,408 of NZ_JAINZZ010000109.1, read as the reverse complement.
CTTGCGCAGGTGTTCCGCGGTGGCCGGGCCGACGCCCCACAGGGTGCGGACCGGCAGCGGGTCGAGCAGGGCGCGCTCGGTGCCGGGCTGGACCACGACCAGGCCGTCCGGCTTGGCCTGCTCGGAGGCGATCTTGGCGAGCAGTTTGGAGCCGGCCAGGCCCACCGAGGCGGTCAGGCCGGTGATGGCCCGGATGCGGGCGCGCAGGCCCTCGGCGACCGCGCGCGGGTCGTCGGCCAGGTCGCCGGCCTCCAGGTCGACGAAGGCCTCGTCGAGGCTGAGCGGTTCTATCAGCGGCGACACCTCGCCGAGCAGAGCCATCACCGTCTCACTGATGCTGCGGTAGATGCCGAAGCGCGGGAAGAGGTAGGCGGCGTTGGGGCAGAGCCGCCGGGCGTGCGCCATGGCCATCGCGGAGTGGACGCCGTGCACCCGCGCCTCGTAGGACGCGGTCGACACCACGCCGCGGGGCCCGAGGCCGCCGACCACGACCGGCTTGCCCCGCAGACTGGGCTTGGACGCCTGCTCCACCGCGGCGAAGAACGCGTCCATGTCCAGGTGGAGGATCGTCGGCGCACTTCTCACACTGTCGATCGTGCCGCATGCCACCGACATCGGCCGTACACGTGTACGGTGCGGCGGCCGTGTCCCGCCCGGTTCGGTCCCGTGGCGGGGTGGCGGTGGCCGTGACGGCCGGCGGGAGGGGTCAGACGGCGCGGTTGCGGCGCCGGGCCAGTTCGTCGGCCGGGTTGTGCCCGACGAGGGTCTCGCCGGTGTCCACGCGCTCGCCGTGCATCTGCGACAGGGCGCTCTCCACGTCCCGCCAGACCACGCCGACCGCGATGCCGAAGATGCCCTGGCCGCCCTGGAGGAGCTCGACGACCTCGTCGGGCGAGGTGCACTCGTAGACGGTCGCGCCGTCGCTCATCAGCGTCATGCGGGCCAGCTCGGAGGGCCCGACGGACCGCAGGTGCTGGACGGCGGTGCGGATGTTCTGCAGCGAGACGCCGGTGTCCAGCAGCCGCTTGACGATCTTCAGCACGACCACGTCGCGGAAGCCGTAGAGCCGCTGGGTGCCGGACCCGTAGGCCGGCCGCACGCTCGGCTCGACCAGGCCGGTGCGGGCCCAGTAGTCGAGCTGGCGGTAGGTGATGCCGGTCGCCGCGCACGCTGTGGGTCCGCGGTAGCCGATCTGCTCCCCCGTGGTGTCGGGGGCGGAGCCGCCGCCGGAGTCATCCGGGGCCACCCGGGCCAGGTTCCCCCCGCGGAGAGGAAACGCACCGCCGGGCACCCGGCCGTCTCCGGTGCTTCTCACGCCGCCCTCCGTCCTTCGCCGCCTCGCAGCCGCGCGCATGTGCCACGAGACTTTCCACCTTGACGGTAGGCAGTCGCCAGGGGTGCGTCAACGATCGCCACACTCGGCACGCCGAGTGATATTCACCCCACGAGTGGTTTCATCCGACCGCGCACCGGGAACGACTCCCCGGATGCCCGCACGGTGGAGCAACCTTGCCCAGCCCCTATTGGTTGCTGGTACCGAAGTCCTCCGGCGAGATCTGGTCGAGGAACTCGCGGAACTTCTCCACCTCGTCCTCCTGCTCGTCCGGGATCGCGATCCCCGCGTCGTCCAGCACGCCGTCACTGCCGTAGATCGGCGTGCCGGTGCGCAGAGCGAGCGCTATGGCGTCGGACGGGCGGGCACTGACCTCGACACCGCTGGCGAACACCAGCTCCGCGTAGAAGACGCCTTCCCGCAGATCCGTGATGCGCACCTCGGTGAGGCTCTGCCCGACCGCCTCGAGCACGTCCTTGAAGAGGTCGTGCGTGAGCGGGCGCGCAGGAGTCATGCCCTGCTGCGCGAAGGCGATGGCCGTCGCCTCTCCCGGCCCGATCCAGATGGGCAGGTACCGGTCGCCTCCCACTTCACGCAGGAGCACGATCGGTTGGTTCGAGGGCATTTCGACCCGGACACCCACAACGTCGAGCTCGTTCACACAGCAACCCTAGGCCGTGCTCGCCGGGTTTGGGTAGTCGGGCAGTCCCCGGCGCGGCCGCCGGACCCCCTCCCGGAAGCCCGTCGGCCCCGGAATCACGCCTCAGGGCAGGCGTACGCGCAATGCGGACTGAACCATCGCGGCATGCAGCCGAACGGACAGCGAGGCCAGTTCCCTGGCCGTGGTCTCGGCGTGCGTCCGGGTCTGCGGGTTGCGGTGCCGCCGCAGCGGCGCGACGACCTGCTCCACCAGGCCGGCCTCCCGGTCCGCGGCGGCCTTCACCGCCCGCAGGTGGCGGGGCTCCAGGCCGAACCGCCCGAGTTCCACGATCAGCCGGGCGATGTTCACCGTCTCCGCGTCGTAGCCGCCGTCCCGGCCGGCCGCCACCAGCCCGTAGGACTCCCACTGCTCCAGCTCGGCGTCGTCCGCGCCGGTCGCCGCCAGCAGCTCCTCGCGGCCGACCCGCAGCTCCGCCAGGACGTCGCCGCCCGCCTCCGGGTCCTCCACGGCGTCCTGAGGGCCCGCGGGCCCCGGCAGCGCCACTTTCTTCCGGCCGCCCTCCAGCGGGGCCAGGGTGCCCGGCTCACCGCGGTCCAGGGCGTCCAGATGCTCCCGGATCACCCGCAGCGGCAGATAGTGGTCGCGCTGCACCCGCAGCACGTACGCCAGCCGCTCCACGTCCCGCGGGCCGAACTTGCGGTACCCCGACGGGGTCCGCTGCGGCTCCACCAGACCCTCCGCCTCCAGGAAGCGGATCTTGGAGACGGTGACCTCGGGGAACTCGTCCCGCAGCCTGCTGAGCACCGCGCCGATGCTCAGCAGCACGCCGTCCGCGGAGGGGGCGGCGGTGCCGCTTCCGGCACCGCCTGGTGTTCTCGGCACTGCACACCCTCCCTCGGGGACCCGCCCGGACGGATCCGGGCGGGGGCCGGCGGGGTCAGATGCCCCGCTGGCTCGCGTAGAAGACCAACCGGTACTTGCCGATCTGCACCTCGTCGCCGTTGGCCAGCGCCACCGAGTCGATCCGCTCGCGGTTGACGTAGGTGCCGTTCAGGCTGCCCACGTCGGACACGGTGAAGCCGCCGTCCGGACCGCGCCGGAACTCCACGTGGCGCCGGGAGACGGTGACGTCGTCCAGGAAGATGTCGCTCTGCGGATGGCGTCCCGCGGTGGTCAGCTCACCGTCCAGCAGGAAGCGGCTCCCGGAGTTCGGGCCGCGCCGCACGATCAGCAGCGCGGAACCGGGCGGCAGCGCGGCGACCGCGGACTGCGCCTCCGGCGACAGCGACGGCACCGGCGTCTGCCCGGTGGCCTCGGCCTCGTACGCCTCGATCCCCGAGATGGAGATGGTGGACGTGGTCTCCGAGGGGCGCTCGAAGGGCGCGCCGCCCGCCCTCAGCGGCGCACCACAGTTCGAGCAGAAGCGGCTGGCCTCCGCGTTGGTGTGTCCACACCTGCTGCAAACCGGCAAGCCGAACCCTCCACCCGTGGCTGACGTCGCTGGATCCCCGAAACCTATGCGTCCGGCCGAAGCGGGGTCAACAGGCGCCACGCCGTGGCCGCCGGAAAAATCCCCGCCCGGTCCCGCCACGTCGTTCCTGAACAGCGGGCGGTCCCCGGGACCGCCCTGGCCCTCCTCGGTCAGGTGCCGCGGGGCACGGTGACGCGCCGTCGCCGGGTCCCCGGACTGCCGCGCGCTCTTGCCGAACAACTTCCCAAACAACTTCACGGGCGATTCCCCTTGAAAGAAGCAGACCCGCCCGTGGGGCAGGACCAACCCTCGCTACTCACAGTTTCCACCACTCAGCACCCGACCGTTTCCCAGACCCCCTGCCTCACTGGGATGACCGAGCGTAGTCAGGCTGCTTCGACGGCCGCAAGGCGTCCACGACGATCTTCTGCGATCGCACCACATCGGCCGTGGCCTGCTCCTTCTCCAGCGTCTGCACGACTCCCCCGGGGATGTTCAGCGCCGGTTCCAGGTCCTGCGGATTGCCGATCACCTTGAAGACGTACGGCTGTGACACCTTGTGCCCGTCGATCCGGACGCCGTCCGCACCCTGGGTGAAGTACGTGTCCGCGACCACGCGCACGTCGTTGATCTGGATGGCCTCGGCCCCCGCCGCCCGCAGCTCCTGCAGCGCGTCCAGCAGGGAGTCGGCCTCCACGCCGCCGTGCGGGTCGGTGATCGTCAGCGTGATCCCCGTGCCCTCGGCGCGGACCGTGCCGGCCAGGATGCCCAGCTGGGCCTCCTTCTGCTGGGTCTGCTTGAGCGCCTCGGCAGCCTGGTTGGAGCTGGTCTCCAGCTGGGAGCGCTGGCTGTCCAGCCCGCGCTTCTCGTCCTGGAGCCGCTGACTGCGGTTGTCCAGCTCGGTCAGGATGCGGACCAGGTCCTCCTGGCGGGCGCCGCGCAGCGCGCCGTTGTCGCTCGTCGTGCGCACCTGGATGGCCAGGCCCAGTCCGAGGACGAACAGCAGCAGGGCCACGATCAGCTGGGCACGGGAGAGCCGCGGCGGCCACAGGCCCCGCGCCAGGCGCTGGCGGCCGGTGACGGAGGGTTCCCCGCCTTCCCCGCCTTGGCCTTCCCGGCCTTCGCCGTCCACGCCGGCGGCGGCCGCCGGGCCCTCGGCCGCGGCCTGGCCCACGCGCTTGTGCTCGGCCCTGTGCTCCGCCCTGTGCTCGGCCCGGTGTTCCGCTTTGTGCTCCGCGCGGTGTTCCGCTTGCTGCTCGGGCCGGTGGTCCGCGCTGTGCCCGTCCTCGCGCGCCGCGCCGGCCGGCTCCCGCGCCGGCCCGTGCTCGGGCCGCTCGCCGGGCTCGTGGGGGGTGGTGTCGTCGCTCATGCGTGTGTCACGCCCGGAAGACGTGCCGGCGAATGGCGGCCGCGTTGGAGAAGATCCGGATACCGAGGACGACCACGACACCGGTCGACAGCTGCGCGCCCACGCCGAGCTTGTCGCCCAGGAAGACGATCAGGGCCGCGACGACGACGTTGGACAGGAACGACACGACGAACACCTTGTCGTCGAATATCCCGTCGAGCATGGCCCGGACACCGCCGAACACCGCGTCGAGCGCGGCGACCACGGCGATGGGCAGGTACGGCTCCACCCCGGACGGCACGACGGGGCGCAACACGAGGCCGACCACGACTCCCACGACGAGGCCCAGTACGGCGATCACTTCGAACCCTTCCCGTTCGCGGCACTGTCGGCCTTCTCATTGCCGGGGACCGGCGTGGCATACCGCACGACGATGCTCGGCGCGGCGGGCAGCCGCAGTTCGTCCTGGACGCCCATGCTCGCGCGGATCCCGTAGTCGTCCTTCAGCACCTGCAGGTACTGACCGTCCGCGCTGTCCTGGAATGTGCTGCTCAACCGCTTCCCGTCCCCGATCGCCAGCACCGTGTAGGGCGGTGCCAGCGGTTTGTTGTCGACCAGTATGGCCTCACCCGCCGCCCGAATGGCCGACAGCACGGTCAGGCGCTGCCCGTTCACCGAGATCGCCTCGGCGCCGGACGCCCACAGGCCGTTGACCACTCGCTGCATGTCGCGGTCCCTGACCCGCCCGGTGTCCGAGAAGCTGCTGCTCTCCCGCGGGCCGCCGGTGTTCCCCTGCGACGCCTCCTTGGCATCGTCCACGACCAACTTGACGCCCGGTCCGGCCACGGGGGTTGCGCCCGCGAGCAGTTCGAGCAGCGCGGCGTTCCCCGCCCCTCCCTGGTCGCCCAGCGCGGACTGCTGCTCGGCGGAGACCGTGTCCCGCAGCGCGTCGACGTTCCGTTGCAGGGCGTCCGCGCCGCGGGTCTCGGTCTGGATCCGGTCGATGAGGTTCTGCCGCTCCTTGGCCTCGGTGGGCGCCGAGAACTGCGCCTGGGCCGCACCGAGCGTCACCACGATCGCGGCCAGCACCAGCCCGGCCGCGAGCCACAGCCGCCCGCTCAGCGCCGACGGCAGCCGCGACGTGCCGACGGCGCCGCGGCGTGCGGCGGCCTCCGCGTACCCGTCGTCGAGGCTGTGCTCCATGACGTTGGTGAGCAGCGACATCGACGCGTCCGGGCGCCGCTGAGCAGCCCCGGGCACGGGGCTGCTCCGAACGGGTGGCTGCTGCGGCATGCCGCACATCGTTGCACGTCGGGGCCTTCACACTCGAATGGCCCCCTCGCAGCGACCCCTAACGGCGTCCGATCACGGGCCGGCGCTCTCGACGATCTCCGACCACTCCTCGAGCATGGCCTGCGCGGAGGCGTCGTCCGGACCCTCGGCCCACAGGTGCGTCACTGCCTCCGCCGGGTCGGGCAGCACCATCACCCAGCGCCCGTCGGGCTCCACCACGCGCACGCCGTCGGTCGTGTCCACCGACCGCTCACCGGCCAACTCCACGACCTTGCGCATGACCGATCCCTTGACCGCCCACGGCGTCGGCACGTCCCGCTTGAGGACGTGCGCCCGCGGGATCCGGGCGTCGATCTGGCTGAGGGTGAGCTGCGTCCGGGCCACCAGGCCGATCAGCCGTACGAACGCCGCGGCACCGTCGAAGACGCTGCTGAACTCCGGGACGATGATGCCGCCGCGGCCGTCGCCGCCGAAGATCGTGCCTTCCTCGCGGCCGACCCGCGTCAGGTCGTCGGGTGACGTCGTCGTCCAGGTGACCTGCGTGCCGTGGTAGGCCGCGACCTGCTCGGCAATGCGCGTGGTGGTCACCGGAAGGGCCACCCGACCGCTGCGGCGCTCGGCCGCCACCAGGTCGAGCAGGACCAGCAGCGCACGGTCGTCCTCGACGATCCGTCCCTGCTCGTCCACCAGCGACAGCCGCTCGCCGACCGGGTCGAAGCGCACGCCGAACGCGGCCCGCGCCGAGGCGACGATCTCGCCGAGCCGTACGAGGCCCGCCCGGCGGCCCTCCTCGGTCTCGGTGGGCCGTGCCTCGTCCAGGCCGGGGTTGATGGTCAGCGCGTCCACGCCGAGCCGGCCGAGGAGGCTGGGCAGCACCAGGCCGGCGCTGCCGTTGGCCGCGTCCACGACCACCTTCAGCCCGGAGTCGGCGATGCCCGACGTGTCGACGGCCCGCAGCAGGGCGCCGGTGTACGAGTCGAAGACCGTGGCGGGGAACCGCAGGTCGCCGATCTCGCCGGGGAACGCGCGGCGGTACTCCTGCCGCGCGAAGACCCGGTCGAGCTTGCGCTGGCCGGCCGCGGACAGGTCGGCACCGCGCTCGTCGAAGAACATGATGTCCAGGGAGTCCGGGCGGCCCGGCGTGGTCCTGATCATGATGCCGCCGGCACTGCCGCGCGCGGTCTGCTGACGCGCCACGGGCATCGGCACGTTCTCCAGGTCCCGGACCTCGATGGCGCTGGTCTGCAGCGCCGAGATCACCGCGCGCTTGAGCGCACGGGCGCCGCGGGAGTGGTCGCGGGCCGTGGTGACGGTCGCGCCCTTCTTCAGCGTCGTGGCGTAGGCCCCGGCCAGCCGGACGGCCAGTTCGGGGGTGATCTCCACGTTGAGGATGCCGGTGACACCACGGGCACCGAAGAGGTGCGCCTGTCCGCGGGACTCCCAGATGACCGAGGTGTTGACGAACGCGCCGGCCTCGACGGTCTTGAACGGGTACACGCGGACGTTGCCCGAGATGATCGACTCCTCGCCGATCAGGCACTCGTCACCGATGACCGCGCCCTCGTCGATCCGCGCCGCTCGCATCACGTCGGTGTTCTTGCCGATCACACAACCGCGCAGATTCGTCTGCGGGCCGACATAGACGTTGTCGGCGATCACGGCCTTGTGCAGGAAAGCGCCGGTCTTCACGACGACGTTGGATCCGATGACGCTGTGCTCGCGGATCTCCGCGCCGGCTTCGACCTTCGCGTAGTCGCCGATGTAGAGCGGGCCGCGCAGCACGGCGTCGGGGTGGACCTCTGCGCCTTCGGCCACCCAGACGCCAGGGGAGATCTCGAAGCCGTCGATGTCGACGTCGACCTTGCCCTCGAGAACGTCCGCCTGGGCCTTCACATAGCTCTCGTGGGTTCCGACGTCCTCCCAGTAGCCCTCGGCGATGTAGCCGTAGATGGGCTTTCCTTCCTTCATCAGCTGCGGGAAGACGTCGCCCGACCAGTCGACCGACACATCGGGCTCGACGTAGTTGAAGACCTCGGGTTCCATGACGTAAATACCGGTGTTCACCGTGTCGGAGAACACCTGGCCCCAGGTCGGTTTCTCCAGGAAACGCTCGACCCGGCCCTCGTCGTCAACGATCGTGATACCGAATTCCAAAGGGTTGGGCACACGCGTCAGGCACACCGTGACGAGTGCGCCCTTGGACTTGTGAAATTCGATGAGATCCGTCAGATCGAAATCGGTGAGCGCGTCACCGGAAATCACGAGGAAGGGCTCGTCCTTCAGCGCCTCTTCGGCGTTCTTGACGCTTCCGGCCGTCCCGAGCGGCTTTTCCTCGTGCGCGTAGGTGAGGTCCATTCCGAAGTCCTCGCCGTCCCCGAAGTAATTCTTCACCAGGGAGGCGAGGAACTGGACTGTGACCACCGTCTCAGTCAGTCCGTGCCGCTTCAGCAGTGTCAGAACGTGCTGCATGATCGGGCGATTCACCACCGGCAGCAGCGGCTTGGGCATGCTCGAGGTCATTGGGCGGAGGCGAGTACCTTCGCCGCCGGCCATCACAACCGCCTTCATGTCGAAAACGTCCTCCTCGTGACTCAGTCAGCCGTGGCGTCCGCCCGCACAAGCTGCCGGACCTGCACCACATAGAGGATCCCTGCCCACCAGTACAGGGTTGTACCCCATCCTGTGAACGCCCAGCCGAAAACAGACGCCACAGTCCCGAGCCATCCGCTGCTGTCGCTGAGCAGCAGCAGCGGAAAGGCGTACATGAGGTTGAAGGTAGCCGCTTTCCCGATGAAGTTCACCTGGGGTGGGCCGTAGCGGTGCCTCCGCAGAATCAGCAGCATCACGCCCATCATGGCCTCTCGGGCCAGCAGCAGCACGGTGAGCCAGAGCGGCAGGATGTCCCGCCAGGTGAGGCCCACCAGGGTGGACAGCACGTAGAGCCGGTCCGCGGCCGGGTCGAGGATGCGGCCCAGGCTGCTGATCTGGTTCCAGCGCCGGGCGAGTTTGCCGTCCAGGTAGTCGCTCACACCGCTGAACGCCAGCACCAGCAGGGCCCAGCCGTCGACCTTGGGGCCGCCGAACTCGGGCCAGAGAATGAGCCACAGGAACACCGGGACGCCCACCAGGCGCGCCATACTCAGGATGTTGGGGATCGTGAAGATCCGATCCGTTTGCACCCGTGTCTCCTGGACCTCCACCGGGTCCCCTCCTGCTTGTTACGACGTGCGGACGTTGCGCGCCGACTCTACCCCAGACGCAAAAATGGCCTGACCCCGGATCCTGGATCCGGGGTCAGGCCA
>NZ_JAINZZ010000108.1 GCF_019890725.1 Actinacidiphila acidipaludis | reverse complement strand
CGGGTCTCCTCGGGTTCGTCCAGGTCGAGGCGGGTGGACAGTTCGCGGGCCATGGCAGCGAGATCCGGCCAGTCGAGATAACCGTCGCCGGTCTGGTCCAGCACCTCGCGGAAGAAGTCCTCGGCGCCGCGCCGCCCGTCGCCCGGCTCGGCGGGCTCCGCCTGGCGGGGGAGGGGCGTCACGAGGCGGATGAGTGCTCCGGCCCGTTTGATGCGGTCGTGCAGCGCCGCCACCGTCCGGGCGCGCGGGTCGTCGCTGCCGGGGGAGAGGGCCAGCAGGTCGGCGACGTCCTCGGCCCGGACCCAGCCGTCGGGCAGGAACCGGGCCAGGCCCACCGTCAGATAGGCGCCCTGCATGAGGGTGCGGGCACCGGGCACCTCGGGGAGCCCGGCCCTGCGGCGGAAGGGCTCGGGGAGCGACGCCACGGTGATCACCCCGATGAGCGGCCCGGCGACGGCGCGGCCGGTGGCCCACAGCGTGGGCAGACCGCTCAGCAGCGGTGGGGCGGGCAGGTGGTCGAAGAGGCGGTAGAGGATGATCCGCATCGCCTCGGTGTTCTCCAGTTCCTGCGCCACCACCCGGTCGTAGTAGACCCAGAACCCGGTGAGCGTGTCCGGCAGGTGGCCGGCCGCGTCGCCGAGGACGGCCAGATAGGCCTGGAACTCGGCGTACAGCCGTTCCATGGCGTCCTGTTCGAGGGCCTGCCCGCTCAACCGGCACATGGTGACGATGCTCTCGAACAGCGTCGCCACCACCCAGGCCCGCACCGCCGGGTCCATCGCGTCGTACGGCCGGTCGTCCGGGCCGGTTCCGGTCAGCCGGGCATGGAGGCGGTTGAGCCGTGCCGCCTCGCGCTGCCGTACCTGGTCGTCGTCGCCGAACATGCGCTGCAGGCTGCGCAGGGTGTTGCGCAGCCGTCGCCAGGGGTGGGCGACGAACGTCGAGTTGTCGATCAGCGCGGCGCCCACCTGCGGGTGGGCCGCCTCCAGGACGGTCGCGCGGACCATGGCCAGCGCCCAGCGCGGGTCGTCGAAGAACTGCTGGAACTGCGAACCCGCCCCGAACGGCGAGGCGTTCGGGCCGGGCGCGGTGGTGTCCTGGGCGGGTGCGGAGCGGCTGCGGTGTGCGTCGGTCACGATCGGGCGTCTCCGTTCTGCGGCGGGACCTGCGGCGTGATCTGAAGCGTGATCTGCTGGGTCGTCTGCTGCGGGCGCTGCGGCGGATCTATTGCGGGCTCTGCGGCGGGACCTGCCGCGGCAGGACGCCGCCGAAGCGGCGATCGCGCTGCCGGTAGGTGTGCAGGCACTCGAGGAAGTGCGGTGCGCGGAAGTCGGGCCACAGCACCGGCGGGAAGACCCACTCGGCGTAGGCGACCTGCCAGAGCATGAAGTTGGAGATGCGCTGCTCGCCCGAGGTCCGGATGACCAGATCCACGTCGGGTGTGTCGGGGAACGGCAGATGGCCGGCGAACATGGTCTCGTCCACCTCCTCGGCGGGCACTCCGGCGCGGATCAGCGACCGGGCCGCCTCCACGATGTCCCGGCGCCCGCCGTGGTCGAAGGCGACGGTCAGCGTCATGCCCCGGTTGCCGCCGGTCAGCGTCATCAGGTCGGTGAAGTCCCGCGTCAGGGCGGCCGGGATGCGGCGGTCGCCGACCCCGAGGAAGCGGCAGCGGATGCCGCGCGCGTGCAGCAGCGGCGCGTGCTTGCGCACCACTCTGCGCACCAGCCGCATCAGGTAGTCGACCTCGGCCGTGGGCCGTCCCCAGTTCTCGGTGGAGAACGCGTACAGGCTCAGCCAGCCGACGCCCGCGGTCCGCGCCGCCTCGATGACGTCGATCACCGTGGTCTCGGCGGCGCGATGCCCGGACGTGCGCGGCAGGGACCGCTGGGCGGCCCACCGTCCGTTGCCGTCCATGACGCACGCGACGTGCCGCGGCACCGCCCTGCGCCGGCCGTCAGCGGCCCCGGATAACGGACCCGGCTCGGCGACAGCTCCGCCGGCACTCTGCCCCATCGTCATGAACGCCCCCTCGCCCCCCGCCGCGCGCCCCCTCCGGCGCACTTCCCCCACGCGAAGCAGCGTGCCATCCCGTCCCGTCGGACACCCGGGTCAAGCCGCACATTCACCCCTGGAACGCGCGTACGAAACCGGCGGGGAGTGGGGTCGGTGAGGCCGTCGGCCGGGTGCGGGGACGGCGGAGGCGGTGGGCCGCCGGGTCTGACGCGACCGCACGGCCAGGCGGTACCGCGTTCAACTTTAGGTCATCTGCCGGATAGCTCGGGCCGCGCCGCCGGTCCACAGTTTCCGCAGGCCGTTCTTGGGGCGGCCGTGCAGCAAGGAACGTCTGTGAACGCGGAGTTCACCGACGGCGGGGCGGAACCAGAACGACGGCGACGGAGATCCGGATGGGCACGGGACGGGGCCGGGCGGCGGAGGGGGACGCGTTCGCCGGAGACGAACCGATCCGAGTCGGGCAACTGCCGAACGAAGGGAACGAACATGCAGAGACGCGCGCGCCTGCGTGCTCCTGTGTCACTCCTGATAGCCGCGGGGCTGGGGGTGTTCGCCGCGGCACCGGTGGTGGCCGCCGCCCCCGCGCAGCCGGCCGCTCCGCGCCAGGCGTCGGCTGCCGCACCTGCGGTGAGTGCCTCGTGCTCGGCGCCGAAGTCCACTCACGAGGCCCGCTGTTTCGCGCTCAAGCTCAACGGCGTGGCCGGCGGCACGGGGCTGCGGTCGGCCGCGGAAGCGCCCCACGGACTCGGCCCCGCCGACCTCGCCGCCGCCTACGGGCTGCCCGCGGACGGCGGTGGCGGCGCCACCGTCGCGATCGTCGACGCCTACGACAACCCGAACGCGGCGTCCGACCTCGCCGTCTACCGCGCCCAGTTCGGCGAGGCCCCGCTGGCCCCCGGCCAGTTCGTCAAGGTCAACCAGTCCGGTCAGCAGGGCAACTACCCGGCCGCCAACGCCGACTGGGGCGCGGAGATCTCGCTCGACCTCGACATGGTGTCTGCCGTCGCGCCCAAGGCCAACATCCTGCTCGTCGAGGCGGAGAGCGCCGGGTTCGACGACCTCGGCGCCGCGGTGGACAAGGCCGTCGCCCTCGGCGCGGACTACGTGTCCAACAGCTACGGAAGCGGGTACACCGCCACTCCGGGCAGCGGCGAGCCGTCGTTCATCAGCGACTACGAGCACTACTACGACCACCCGGGCGTCGCCGTGGTCGCCTCCAGCGGCGACGGCAACTACGGCGTCTCGTTCCCCGCGTCCTCGCCGCATGTCACCTCCGTGGGCGGCACCTCTCTGGTGCGGGACCCGTCGACGGCCCGCGGCTGGACCGAGTCGGTCTGGAACAGCCATGGCGGCGGCCCCGGTTCGGGCTGCTCGGTGATCGAGCCGAAGCCGTCCTTCCAGAAGGACACCGGCTGCGGCCACCGCACCGTCGCCGACGTCTCCGCGGTCGCCGACCCGGTCACCGGCGTCGCGGTCTACGACACCTTCGGGCAGTCCGGCTGGGCCCAGTACGGCGGCACCAGCGCCTCCTCGCCGATCATCGCCGCGACCTACGCGGTGGCCGGCCCGGTGGCCGAGGGCACGTACCCCAACAGCTACCCGTACGCCCACAGCGGCAGCGTCAACGACGTGACCACGGGCAGCAACGGCACCTGCGCCCCGGCCTACCTGTGCACCGCGGGACCCGGTTACGACGGCCCCACCGGTCTGGGCACGCCGAACGGCACCGCGGCCTTCACCGGTCAGCAGTCCGGCGTCCTGGCCGGCACCGTCACCGACGCCGCGGGCAAGCCGATCGCGGGCGCCAAGGTCGTGGCCGGCGGGGACTCCCCGGCCACCACCGAGACCGCGGCCGACGGCACCTACCGGATGAAGCTCGTCCCGGGCGACACCGACATCAGCGTCAGCGCGTTCGGGTACGTGACGAAGACCGCGCACACCACCGTCACCGCGGACGCCACCACCACGGCCGACGTGTCGCTGGCCGCCGCGCCGATGGTGACCGTCAGCGGCAAGGTCGCCGACGGCAGCGGCCACGGATGGCCGCTGCCCGCCACGATCACCGTCGACGACGGCAACGAGATAGCGCCCGTCCACAACGACCCGGCCACCGGCGCCTACTCGCTGCGGCTGCCGGCCGGCGGCAGCTACACGCTGCACACCAGCACGACCCTGGACGGCTACCTCAAGCAGGACGCGGTCGTGACGACCGGCGCCAAGGACACCGTCCGCGACATCGCTCTGAGCGTCGAGACGCTGGCGTCGGTGACCGCCGCGCCCGGCTACGCCCAGCACGACACCGGCGCCACCGAGACCTTCGAGGGAAGCACGTCGCTGCCGGCGGGCTGGACGACGAAGGCCACCGAGGGCCCGGCCTGGGCCGTCGGGACACGCAATCCCGCCGAGACCGGGAGCGAGTCCGCGTACAACTACGTGTCGGTCGGCGGCGACTACGGCGTCTTCGGGACCGTCGACGCCTCGCTGACCACCCCGGAGGTGCAGATTCCCGCCGGGCGGACGCCGTTCCTGACCTTCGCCACCCTCGTCCTCGACGGCACCGACCAACTCGACTACAGCACCGACCACGGCGCGAGCTGGACGACCCTCGCGAAACTGCGGCCGGGAACGCAGGGCTACCAGACCTACGAACTGCCGGTCAGCAGCAAGCCCGTCACCGTCCAGTGGCGGTTCCACGCGTCCAGCGACGTCGCCGTCATCTCCGCCTGGAACATCGACGACGTGCGCGCCGGCAGCTCCTGGGCCACGCCGGAGGCCGGCGGCCTGATCACCGGCGACGTGCAGGACACCCTGGCCGGGCAGGCGCTCGACGACGCGACCGTGTCCGTCGAGGGCACCTCCGGCTCCACCACCAGCGCCCTGCTGCACGGCGGCAACGGCGCCCAGGGCGACCGCGACGGCGCGTTCGAACTGTTCTCGGCCCGGACCGGCCACCGCACCCTGACCGCGACGGCGTACGGCTACGACACCGCCACGGCGAAGGCCGACGTCAGGGCCGACCGCATCACCGACGTCCGGATCGCGGCGCACTCCGGCCGCCTGGAGGTCAGCGGCGGCCCGGTCGGCGCCACGGTCTCCGGCCACGGCTCGGCGACCGGCACCCTGACCCTCACCAACACCGGCGACGGCCCCATGACCGTCAAACTGAACGAGTTCCCCGGCGCCGCCACGACCGGCACCGGGACCGCCACCCGCTCGGCCCGGAGCGCCGGGAAGCCCGCCGTCTCCCCGCTGCGTGTCCCGCTGACCCGCGCCTCCGGGAAGCCCGGCCTGCCCGCGACGCTGCCCGCCCTCAAGAGCGCCGCGGCGGGCGCCAAGGCGGCCCAGGCCGCGGCCGGTGACGGCCCTGCCTGGTCGGCGCTGCCCGACCTGCCCGTCATGGGCTGGAGCCGCGTGGCCGGCACCTACAACGGTGTGCTGTACACCGGACTGGGCGGGGACGACGCCTTCGACTCCCTGAAGGACCTCTACGCCTACGACACCGCGTCCGGAACCTGGCACACCGAGGCCGACGCACCCTACGCCTCGGTCGGCCCGGTCGGCGGCTTCATCGGCGGGAAGCTCTACGTCGCGGGCGGCCAGCAGACCGACCCCTTCGCGGGCAACGTCGGCCCCATCCAGATCTACGACCCCGCGAAGAACGCCTGGACCACCGGCGCGAGCAATCCGGCGGCCACGACGCTGGGCGGCGGAGCGGTCGTCGACGGCAAGCTCTACGCCGTCGGCGGTGAGCGGCTCGTCCTGCGCAAGCTGAGCGGCGGCAACATCGACATCGCCACGAAGGTGACGTCCACGGTGAGCGTCTACGACCCGAAGACGGACACCTGGCACGCCGCCCACCCCTACCCGCACGAGGTCATCGCGGAGTCCTGCTCGGCCCTGTCCGGCAAGCTGTACTGCGCCGGCGGCCAGGGCTACCGGGACGCCTACGTGTACAACCCGGCCGCCGACAACTGGAAGCCGATCGCCAGCATGCCGCTGGACATGTCGTACGCGGCCACCGGCACCGGCGGCGGGAAGATGATCGTCGCCGGCGGCGCCATCGACGGCGGGTCCGTGGCCGTCAACGCGGTGTACGCCTACGACCCCACGATGAACTGGTGGACCGCGCTGCCGCTGACCGACAGCGTCAGCCTCGGCGCCACCGGCGCGGCGGGCCCGGACGGCTTCTCCTCGGTCGGCGGCTGGCAGGTCACCGGGTGGAAGCTGTCCGGCTACCCGGAGAGCGGCCCGACCGACGTCCCGTGGCTGTCGGCCGACAGAACGACCCTGACGGTCGAACCCGGACGGCCGGTGACCGTGCGGCTCAGGCTCAGCGCGCGCGGCACGAGCCTCACCGGGCCGGGCACGGTCACCGCGGCCCTGGGCATCGAGACCGACTCCGTCTACGGCGGGGTCACCGTCCCGGTCGCCCTGACCGTTCAGGCGCCCACCGCCTCGACCGGTACCGGAACCACCGGTGCGGCACACCCCGCCGGCGCGCCACCGGCCGCCGTGTCACCGCGAGGTGAGACGGCGACCCGGCCGGCCGGCTCCACGACGGCCGCCCGCTCCTGACAGCGGCCGCATCCGGCAGGGCCCGGGAGCCTCGGCTCCCGGGCCCTGCCCGTCCGTTCGGCCGCGGCCCTCTACGTGTCCGTGTGGCGACCGTGGCACCGGGTGTACGCCGTGACGGCCAGCCAGAAGGACATCCCCGTCCCCATGCCGTAGCCGAGGTGCGCGGTGAGATCGTCCGCCAGGACCTTCGGGGGGTACTTCCAGATCGGTTGGTACAGGCCGGCCTCCGGCAGGGCGACATAGCCCGCCGCCCAGACCGCCGCGCCGAACGGCAGGCCGTACAGCGGATGGGCCCGCCGGGCGGACCCCGCCGCGATGCCGTACAGCGCCGCCGCGGCGGACCCGTACGCCCAGTGCGCGGCGGTGCTGGTCAGCCACGCCCAGCGGGCGGGAAGCTCACGCTGGGTGAACCCCTCGACCAGACGTTTCGCGACCTGACCCGGGTCGGGAGCCGCGTCCCAGTCGTGGACGGGCGGGAACTCCCAGTCCTTCGGGCTGTCCTTGCCGCCGGCGCGCCGGTACCTGACGTAGCGCACCGCGTCCATGGTGGCCGTCCCGACCACGCCGGCCAGGACGCCGGCCGCGACCGCGGCCAGGGGGGTCAGGGGCCGTTGCGCCGGTTGTTCCGTTCGCGTGCTGTCCATGGCGTCGACCACTCCGCGGGTGTCGGCTGACCTGCTGTTCCGTCCCGGGGCGGTGGCGCCCTCGCCGGCTCCGCCCGGGAAGCACGGGTCGCCCCGGGCACTTCGGGTTCCAGAGTCCCACCATGCCCGGGGGGCCGCACCTCATCCGCGCGCCCGGGCGAGCACACGGCATGGGGTGGAGGCCGCCGACGGCGAACGGCGTCACCCCGCCCCGGGGATGGGGGAGCCGTCGGCCGGCGGGTGCGGCTGGGTGATCGAGACGGCCAGTGCCGTCCGCGAGGTCACGCCGCGTTTGCGCATCGCCGAGTTCAGCTGGGCCGCCACGGTCTTCGGGGAACGTGACAGCGCCTGCGCGATCTGCCGGTTCGTCAGCCCTTCGGCGACCAGGCGGACGACCTCCAGCTCCCGCGGCGACAACTGGTCCCCGTACCCCCGGCCGCCACCGGTCAGCGCCTTGCGGGCCCGCTCCTCGTCGTACGCCGCCCCGAGCGCGGCATACCCGGCGATCACCGCCTCCGCCTCCCGGACACCGGCGAACCGGTTGCCGGCCGCGCGCAGGCAGGCCGCCGCGCGCTCGCGTGCCCGCAGCGACGCGTACGGCCGCGGCACCGCGGCCCAGGCCTCCGCGGCCGCCAGCCAGTCCCGTGCGGCGGCCTCCGGGTCCTGCCCGGCCTCGGTCAGCAGCGCCGTGCAGACCAGCAGCGCCGCGCGCGGGGCCGGAGCGCGCCGCCCGCGCTCCGCGGCCGCGAAACGCTCGACCAGCGCGCGAGCCTCGGCGGCGCGGCCCAGCGCCAGCAGCGCGGCCACCCGCGGCGGCGCCACGTCGGTCGCCCACAGCCACAGCTCCTTGACCGCCACCAGCCGCATCGGGGCGTCCGTCAGGTCGATCGCCCCCTGGGCGTCCCCGGCGGCCAGCCGCAGCGCGGCCAGCGCCGCCACCGGCTCCAGCCACAGGTCGACGATGCCGCGCCGCTCGCCGTCCGCGGCCACCTCGCGCAGGTCCGCCTCGACCTGCGGACCCGGCCCCTCCACGGCGGTCCGCAGCACAGCCGACACCAGCAGCGTGTCCATCCGGAACACCGGTTCCTCCGGCAGGTCCTGCCACAGCGCCGCCCGCTCGGCCAGGCCCTCCCACGCACCGCTGAACAGGTCGAGATGGACGAGGGTGACCAGCGCGGTGTCCCGTACCTGGAGGTAGTCGTGCCGTTCGGCGAGCTCGACCGCGGCGGCCAGCCCGGGCCTGGCCTGCTCGGCGAGACCCCAGCGCATGCCCGCGTTGCCGACGTTCAGCGCGCCGCGCGCCACCTGCACCGCGACCCGCGGATGCAGGCGCCCGTCCGCGGCCATGCGCATCAGCTCCGCGGCACCCTCCCAGCCGGACTCCTCGCCCAGGTCGAGCAGCGCCGTCGTCCGGTCGACGAACAACGCGACCCGGTCGTGCTCCGCGAGCGAGGCCTCCTCGGCCATCCGCCGCGCGCGCTCCAGCCAGTGCAGATGGGCCGCGGCCGTCAGATCATTGGGGACCGGGACGCCGAGCGCCGTCATCGCCCAGGCGACCGCGTACGACGGCTCGCCGATCTCCGGGACGGCCTGCTCCAACTCGTCGGCCGCCGCCGCGTACTCGCCCAGGTGACGCAGCAACCTGCCGAGCTGGCCGCGTACTTCGGCCCGGTCGCGCGGGCCGAGCTGCCCGCCGTCGAGCAGTCCCCGCAGCCTGGCGAGGAGTTCGGCCCGCCGGGCGTCACCGGTGAACGCCAGCAGCGGCAGCTTCCCCACCAGCGGCGCGACCGCGGCCGCGGGCAGCGAC
Organism: Actinacidiphila acidipaludis; assembly: GCF_019890725.1. Classification (GTDB taxonomy): domain Bacteria; phylum Actinomycetota; class Actinomycetes; order Streptomycetales; family Streptomycetaceae; genus Actinacidiphila; species Actinacidiphila acidipaludis. Next base: position 1,570 of record NZ_JAINZZ010000108.1, on the reverse strand, counting down.
GGCTCGTCGATCAGGTCCAGCAGCAGCGTGGCGGCGCGCGCGTGGTCCCCGGACGCGACCGCGAGCTCGGCGGCCTGCTGGGCGTAGCGGCTCCAGCCGTCGACGTCGCCGGCCTGCCGCAGGTGGTGGGCCAGCCGGCCGACGGGCCGTGGATGCGTGGCCTCCAGCAGTTCGGCGGCCCGGCGGTGCAGGTCCCGGCGCTCGTCCGGGCGCGCCTGGTCGTAGACGGCGCGGGCGGCCAGGACGTGCCGGTAGGCGACACGCCCTGCGTCGTCCTCGACCAGCAGGCCGCTGTGCACGGCGTCGGTCACGGCGTCGCCGCCGGGCGTCCCGCCCTCCCCGGCGTCGGTGCCGTCCGCCAGGCCGCCGTCACCGGCGGGCGGCGCGGCGAGCGCGGTGAGCTGGGCCGCGGGGGCCGCGTCCGCCAGGACGGCGGCGGCCAGCAGCACCCGGCGTGCCGCCGGGCCGAGCCGGGCGGCCCGCTCGGTCACCGCGTCGCGGATGGTGGGAGGCACCGCGATCTCGTCCAGCGTGCGCCGGATCCACTCCCCGTCCCGGCGTACGAGGTCGGACCGGTCGTGCATCAGCAGCACGCACTCCTCCACCGCGAGCGGCACGCCCTCGGTGTGGTCGTGCAGGAAGGCGGCGAAGGCCGTCGACACGTGCTCGCCGGCGAGCATCGACGAGACCAGCGCGCGGGTGTCGTCCACCGTCAGCGCGGTCAGCGCCACACGGACGTGGTGGACGTCGGGGGAGGGGCGCGAGGACAACCGCAGGAGCAGGGAGTCGGCCGGCACCTCCTCGGGGCGGTAGGTCAGCACGAGGCTGATCGGGTGCGGTCTGCGGGAGGCGAGGAACACCAGGAACTCCAGTGTCGCCGCGTCCGCCCAGTGCAGGTCCTCGACGACCAGCACGCCGATCCCGGCCCGGTCCAGCACCTCGGCGAGCGCGCGCATCAGACGGTGCCGCGCGACCGAGGCGTCGGCCGCGGCCGGGGGCGGCGGCGGGAGTTCGTCCGACCACTCCGGCAGCACCGGCCGCAGCGCCCCCGCCAGCGCCGACAGCCCGAGTTCCGCCGGGCCCGCCACGGCCTGGCGCACAGCGTCGACAACGGCGCCGAGGGTCAGCGCCTCGCGGAACGGCGGGCACATCGCGACCAGATGGCGCACTCCGCCCACGGCGTCGGCCCGCCCCAGCGCCTCGCGGACCAGCCGGCTCTTGCCGATGCCGGCCTCGCCCTCGACCAGGACGAGCGCGGGCAGCGACGCCAACGCATCCGTGACGCGGCGCAGTTCGCGATCCCGCCCGACCAGCGACGGCGGCCCGACGCGGTCCGTACCCGAGGCACCGCGTCCCTGCGCCCCGGCCGCCGCACCGCGATCCGTGCCGGTACCCGTGAAGGCAGGCGCCTCGGGGCCGCTCGCGCTTCCCCGTCCGGCGCCGACGCTCAGCAGCCCAGGCTCTCCGCCGCCCGTCGTGCGTCCTCTCCGCGCTGGTGCGCCCGTGCGGTTCCGTCCCGCGTTCTCGTCCGCGCCGACCGTCACCCGCACGCCTCCTGCCCGACCAGGTC
>NZ_JAINZZ010000107.1 GCF_019890725.1 Actinacidiphila acidipaludis | reverse complement strand
AAGTGAGGCCTCCTGCGCGCGGCACGGCTGACGCGGGACCGAGAAGCGGAGCACCACGATGAAAGAGTTCCTGGTCGAGATCACGACCACCATCCCCGACGGCACCAGTCAGGACGAGATCGACCAGCGGCGCGCGGCCGAGCGGGAGCGCGCCAAGGAGCTCGCGTCCACCGGCCACCTGGCCCGGCTGTGGCGTCCGGTCGGTGAACTGCGCAGCATCGGCGTCTGGCTCGCCGACGACGAGGACGACCTCCGTCAGAACGTCATCGGCACCCTGCCGCTGAGCGTCTGGATGACCTTCAAGGTCACCCCGCTCCAGCCCCACCCCAACGACCCCGGCCCCGGCGGGGGCGGGCAGGGATGACCTGACGGTCAGTCCGGCGCGGCCTCGTCCCCCAGGGCGGGTTCCAGCGCGTGCCGGGCCGCGTCGAGGATCTCGTCGGACAGCGGGGTGCCCAGCGTGGCCCGGGACAGCATCAGCGACCCGACCAGGGTGGCCAGCGCGGTGAGTCCGGTCTCGCCCGGAGCGATCCAGCCGGCCATCTCGCGCACCCCGTCGGAGTACACGCCGTGCCAGGCCGGCTCGCGGGCGAAGTCACCCGCGAAGCCGGCCGCCGGGCATCCGGTGCCCGGGGTCCCGCGGTGCTCGTCCGACAGATAGGTGTCCAGCAGCGCGGGCCAGGCCGCCGCGTGGTCGCCGTGGTCGGCGTCCAGCGCGGCCAGGTACGTCAGCATCTCGGTGAAGCCCTGTACCGCGGCTTCCTCGACGAGCGCGTTCTTGGACGCGAACTGCTTGTAGAAGCCGCCCTGCGTGAGCCCCACGGCGTGCATGACGTCGGCGACGCTGACCTTGGCCACGCCCCGTTCGCGCAGCAGGCGTGCCGCCGCCTCGACCACCCGCCGGCGGTTGGCTCTCGCCTCGGCCTGCGTGACCCGGCTCATACCTCATCACCCGCGCATCTGTCGCCCCGGCGTCCGGGACGCCGGCCCCCTTCGGGCACCTGCCCGCGCCGTCGATTTTAGGTGATGTTTACCGCCGGGGACATGGCTGATTCCCTTCGCCGACCGCCGGGCCGGACGTAGCCCGCGGGACGGGCAACCGGCCGCGCCTCGGACGGCGCCGCCGCACACGGTGAACCAGGGCCCGCGTACGGTGAATTCTGCACGGCGGGTGCGCGACGGACGGATGAACACCCCGGGGCCGGGCGCCTCCTCGCGCGCCGCCCGACGCGGCCCGGCCGGGGCCGCCGGGCTCTGGTTCCGGCCGCCCCCACGAACTCCCCGGCCGGATGCGGCAGTCGCGGACGGCCTGCGTGCGGGGACCGGGATCTTTCCCGTCTAGACTCCACGTGAACGCGGGTGGCGAGGGTGCGTGCGCGGGTGACCCGCCGGCTTGGGCCGGTGGCGGACCCGCCGGAGCGCCGGGGGACGTTCGACGCGCCACCGACCCGTCCGGCACCACGAGCAACAGGCTCCAGTACCGGACCGGACCCCGGCCGGCGCGGCACGCGCCGTCCGGCTGTGACCGGTTCACGGCGGCGAACGACAAGAGGTTCTCGTGCATTTCCCCCTGGCGGGCCCACCGAGTCCGCTCGCGGTGGCGCAGCCCCCCGCGGTCCTGGCCATGCAGTGGAACTCCGGGGCGAGCGCCCTGGCCGTGGCACTCGTGGAACTCTTCTTCCTGCTGCTGCTCCTGCTGCGCTGGGCGGTGCGCAGACAGGGCGGCACCCGGCGGGCCTGGCGGGCGCTGAGCCGCCAGGTGCGGCTGACCTGGGGCGCGTTCTCGCTGCCCGTCCGAGAGTTCCTGCAGTTCAAGGCGTCCGTGCGGCACCTGACCCGGCTCCTCGTGGACGGCGGGCCGACAACGTTGGCGCACGACGCGCTGGACGGCGCCGACTCCGTCGTCGGCCGCGGCACCCGCCGGTCGTTCGGCTTCGCGGCACGGGTGACGCCCGCCTCGCGCCGGACCGCCGGCACGGTGACGGTCCATCTCGCCGGACGCGGCATACCCGCGCCGTCCGCGCCCTGGCAGGCGGCGGACGGCCCCCTGCTGTGGCAGGCGGTGGGCGACGACGTGCTGCGGCTCGCGGCCGACGGCGAGCCCGGCGGGAACCCGGCGGACGCGGGAGACCTGTCCGCCGTCGGGCAGGACGCCCGCCCGCGTCTGCTCGTCCCGCTCGGGCTCCACGACCGGTCCCTGCTCGTGCTCGACCTGCTGCGCGGCCCCGGCCTGGTCAGCACCTACGGCGACCGGGCCGCCGGACGCAGCCTGGTCCAGGCGATGGCGGCCTACCTCGACCTCACCGGCGACGCCGAGGTCGTGGTGGCCCGCGGCGTCCACCCCCGCCACCAGGGCCCGGACCTCGACACGCTGCTGGCGTCCGTCGAGGACCGCACCGAGAACCGCGAACGCCCACTCGTGGTGGTGTGCGCCGCCCCCGACGCCGAGCAGTCCGCCCGGCTCGTCCGCCTGGCCGCGGACGGCCTGCTTCACGCCGTCGTCGCCGGCCCGGTCGCCGGTCACCGCTGGGAGATCCGCGTCGACTCCCGCGGGCGCACCCAGAGTCCCGCCCTCGGGGTCCGCAGCGAGTCGGCCCCCCTCGGTCCCGCCGTGGCCCGCACCGCCCGCAGGCGCGGCGCCGGCAAGGGCGCCCCGACCCGGCCGGCGTCCGCCGCCGCGTCCCGCCGTCCCGCCGGTCACGACCGGCCCGCCCCCGCCCGTCCCGCCCCGTCGCGCGGCGCCTCCCCGGCGACACCGGCGACGCAGGCGGCCCCGCTCCCGTCCCGGGCCGCCGCCGTGCCCGCGCCGCCCGCGCAGCCGTCCCCCGAGCCCCTGGGGGCCGCGGTCCGCGACCTGTTCGCAGAACCGGAGATCACCGGTCTGTCCGCCGCGGACGCGCGCGAAGCCGCCTCGTCCGCCACCCCTCACGAGGAAAACCGGAACCAGTCGTGAAACTCCTCATCACCACCGTCGACGGCGAGCGGCGGGAGCACCGGGACGTCCTGGTCAACGCCGCCGCCGGCACCCCGGTACGGCGGCTGGCCCCGCAACTGCTCGCCGCCCACCGCGGGTCCGGGGAACCCGACGCCGGCGCGGACGTGACGCTGTACCTCGGCGACCGCCCCCTGGACCCGGAGGCCACACTCGCCGCCGCCGGAATCACCGACGGCAGCACCGTCGGCCTGGGCGTGCCCGTGCCCCGCCCCGCCGCCGACTACGGCCCGCAGCGGCACGAGATGCCCACCCCCGCGCGGCCCGGCACCGCGCCCGTGGCCGAACTCCAGGTGATCGGCGGCCCGCAGGCCGGCCGGGTGCACCTGCTCGGCCTGGGCACCCACGAGGTCGGCCCGGCGGCCGGGAGCTCCGTCCCGCTGGAGGGCCGGGGAGTGCCGGAGGAGGGACTGCGCCTGGCGGTCCGCCCGGACGGCACCGTCCTCGTGGTGCTTCCCGAGGGCGACGCCCAGGTGCGGCTGTCGCTTCCCGAGGCGCCGGCTCCCCGGCCGCGCGCCGACGTGGTGGCGCTGCCCCCGGCCCCGGCACCCGCGCCGGACGCCACCGCCGAGGACTCCGACCCGGCGCCGCGCGGCTGGACGCACTGGCCGCTCGACGGCGAACTCGCCCTGGGCGAGCACCTGCTGAGGGTCACGGCGCCGACCCGGGCCGACGCCGCGGTCATCCCGTCGGAGAAGGGCGCGGGCCTGGACTTCAACCGCCCGCCGCGACTGCTGCCCCCGCTGCAGCCCGAGACCTTCCGGCTGCCCGGACCGCCCGAGCCGCCCAAGCGCCGCCCGATCCCGTTCCTGGTGATCGTCGCGCCCGTCTTCATGGGCGTGGGCATGGTCTACTTCTTCCACTCCTACTACTTCCTGATCTTCATGCTGCTGAGCCCGGTCATGGGCTTCGGCAACTGGATCAGCGGACGGCGCGGCGGGCGCAAGGAATTCCTGCAGGCCGTCGCCAACTACGGGCTCCGGCGCGCCTCGCTGGAGGCGGACGTCCGCGACAAGGTCGAGGCCGAGCGCCGGGTGCGGATCGCCTCCGCCCCCGACCCGGCCGTCGTCGGCCTGATGGCGGTCGGACCCGGCACCCGGCTGTGGGAGCGGCGCAGAACCGACCCCGACAACCTGATCCTGCGCATCGGCACCACCCGGCAGCAGTCGCTGCTGCAACTCGACGACGGCTCGCGCGAGGACAACCACCGCACGGTGTTCTGGCAGATACCCGACATGCCGATCGGCCTGGACATCGCGGGCAGCCAGGTCGTCGGCATCGCGGGCCCCGAGGCACCGGCCCGGGCGCTCGCCCGCTGGGGCGTCGCCCAGGCCGCCGTGCTGCACAGCCCCCGCGACCTGAAGATCTGCGTGCTCACCGACAGCGGCGCGGCCGGCTCCTGGGAGTGGGCACGCTGGCTGCCGCACGCCCGGTCCGGACTGTCCTCCGGCCAGGACAACGCCCCCGTCATCCTGCTCGGCAACGACGCCGAGACCGTCGCCAACCGCGTCACCGAACTGATCAACGTCATCCGGACGCGTTCGCTGGCCCGCCAGGCGACCCTGCGCGGCGCCCTGCTCAGCGAGCCCGACGTCCTCGTCGTCCTCGACGGCGCCCGTGAACTGCGCGACGTGCCGGGCATGGTGCAGGTGCTCAAGGAGGGCCCGGCCTACGGCATCTACCCGCTGTGCATCGACCGCGAGGAGCGGATGCTCCCCGAGGAGGCCAGCGCGGTGGTGTCCATCGCCAAGGACACCCTCACCCTGCGCCGCACCGGCATGCCCGACGTCACGGGCATCCGGCCCGACTACGTGACCCCCGAGTGGGCCGAGCGCCTGGCCCGCGGCATCGCGCCCGTGCACGACGTCACACCGGACGCCACCGGCGGACTGCCGGACCGCGTCTCCCTGCTGGACCTCCTGGACCTCGAACCGCCCGCCGGCCGGGTCATCGCCGACCGCTGGGCCCGGCGGCCCGCCTCCACGTCCGTCGTCGTCGGCCAGGGCTTCGACCGGCCGGCCGCCTTCGACCTCGTCAAGGACGGCCCGCACGCCCTCATCGCGGGAACCACCGGCTCCGGCAAGTCCGAACTGCTGCAGACCTTCGTGGCGTCGCTCGCCGCGGTCAACCACCCCGACGAACTCACCTTCGTGCTGGTGGACTACAAGGGCGGCAGCGCCTTCAAGGACTGCGTGCGGCTGCCGCACACCCTCGGCATGGTCACCGACCTCGACAGCCACCTGGTGCAGCGGGCCCTGGCGTCGCTGACCGCCGAACTCATCCGCCGCGAGCACATGCTCGCCACGGCCGGCGCCAAGGACCACCCCGAGTACCGGGCGCTGCGCCGCCGGAACCCCGAGCTGCCGCCGATGCCGCGACTGCTGCTGATCATCGACGAGTTCGCGACGCTGGCCCGGGAGATCCCCGACTTCATCGCCGGCCTGGTGGGCATCGCCCAGCGCGGCCGCTCGCTCGGGCTGCACATGGTGCTCGCCACCCAGCGCCCGGCCGGCGTCGTCACCAACGACATCCGCGCCAACACCAACCTGCGGATCTCGCTGCGCGTCACCGACGTCACCGACAGCACCGACGTCCTCGACGTGCCGGACGCGGCCAGCATCTCGTCCGGCACCCCCGGACGCGCCCTGGTGCGCACCGGCCACCGCTCCGCCATGAGCTTCCAGACCGCCTACGTCGGAGCGCCCCGCCCCGACGCGCTCCCGGAGGACCCCGACGGTGCCGGCGGCGCGGAGGACCTGCTGCGCGCCCTGACCGCCGCGGCGGCCGGCCCCGACGGCGCGGCCCCGGAGGCCGACGAGGAGTCCTCGCTCTGGATCACACCGCTGCCCTGGCAGCGCCTGGGCCGCGCGGCCCAGGTACCCGAGGGGGACGACGAGGACTTCCCCGAACTCCCCGGGGACGAAGGGCCGACCGACCTCATGGCCCTGGTCGACGCCATCCGTGAGGCCGCGGAACTCAGCGGCCACCGGCCGCAGCCCAGCCCGTGGCTGCCGCCGCTGCCCACCTCGCTCGACCTCGCGGCCCTGCCCGAGCCCGCCGCGCCCACCGGCGACGGCCGGCTCGTGCCGGCCGCCTGGGCGAGCGAGGACCTTCCGTCGCAGCAGGCCCAGCCGCCCGTGATGCTGGACCTCGACGACTTCGGCCACCTGTACGTCCTGGGCATGCCGCGGTCCGGGCGGTCGCAGACCCTGCGCACCATCGCCTCGGCCCTCGCCCGTGCCAACTCCTGCGCGGACGTGCACTTCTACGCGATCGACGCGGCGGGTGGCGCGCTGTCCGCGCTGTCGGCCCTGCCGCACACCGGCGCGGTCGTGCCGCGCGCCGACATCGAGCGGCTCAACCGCCTGCTCAACCGGCTCACCGCCGAACTGGTGCGCCGCCAGGAACTGCTCGCCGCACACTCGGCGGGCACCCTCACCGAACTGCGCGCGGTACTGCCGCCGGAGCGGCGCCCCGCGCACACCGTGCTGCTCATCGACGGCTGGGACACCCTCAACGCGCTCATCGCCGACATCGAGGACGGCCGCATGGTCTCCCAGGTGGCGATGCTGCTGCGGGAGGGCGTCGCGGCAGGCATGCACGTCATCGCCACCTCCGAACGCGCCCTGATGGGCGGCCGGATCGCCGCGCTCAACGACAACAAGCTGCTGCTGCGGATGAACGACGCCGGCGACTACGTGATGCACGGCATCGAGCGGCAGCGGATCCCGTCCGCCGTCGGACCGGGCCGCGGCTTCCGCACCGAGGGCGGCGGCGAACTCCAGGTGGCCGTACTGCCCGGCGGCGCCGGCGGCCAGGAACAGGCCGAGGCGCTGCGGCTCATCGGCGCCGAGGCGGCCGGCCGCGACCGGCACGTCCCCGCCGCCGCTCGGCCCTTCCGGGTGGAGACCCTGCCCTCGGCCGTCACCTTCAAGGACGCCTGGACCCGCGCCGCGGCCGCCGACCGGCGCCCGCTGCACGGCATGGTCGGGCTCGGCGGCGACGACGTGGCCCCGGTGTGGGTGGACTTCTCCGGAGTGGCGTCGTCGTACGTCATCGCCGGGCCGCCCGGATCGGGCCGCAGCACCGCCCTCGGGTCGCTGGCGGTCTCGCTGCTGCGCGGCGGCACGGGCGTGGTCGCGCTGACGCCGCGGGAGTCCCCGCTGCGCGGGCTGCACGGCCGTCCCGGGGCCGTGGTGATCACCTCGCCGGCCCCCACCGAGCAGGAGCTGACCGCGGCGCTGGAGTCCGTCGGCGGCGGCCCGGCGGTGCTGCTGGTCGACGACGCGGACCTGCTGGCCATGTCGCCCGCCGACAACCTGCTGCGGGACATCGCCACCTCCGGCCGCGACCGGTCGCTGGGCGTGGCGGTCGCCGGTCCCGCCGACGCGCTGGTCTCCCCGCTGAGCGCCTGGATCGGCCAGGTCCGCCGCTCGCGCAAGGGGCTGCTGCTGTCACCGCAGAGCATCGGCGAGGGCGACATCCTGGGACTGCGGCTGCCGCACAACGTCATCCGCGTCAACCGGGTGCCGGGCCGCGGCCACACCACGGACGCCGCGGGCGCGCTGCTCACCGTCCTGGTCCCGGAGACCGCCCCGGACCGCGACGCCGGCTGACCGGCGGGTGCCCGGCTTGGTCCGGGCGGCCGGACCACGCCGAAGGGGCCCGGCGGCACGATGCCGCCGGGCCCCTTCGCCGTGCCGGTGAGCCTCGTGCGGTCAGCTGCTCTGGTTGATCTGGTTCGCCATGGTGGTGTCCATGTCGTTGATCTGGGTCTTGATGTCGGTGAACTGCTTGGCGAAGTCGCCGATCTTGGTGACGATCTGCTGGAGCTGGTTGGTGAACTGCTCGTAGGCGTGCTGCATCGCCGGGCTGGTCTGCTGCAGGAACAGGCCGTCGTTCAGCAGGTTGTCGACCGAGTTCTTCAGCGTCAGCAGCTGCGGGTTGATGTTGTTCACCGCGTTGTTGAGCTGCGAGGAGACCGTGTCGATCTGCTGGTACTCGAGCTGTACGTTCTTGTTGGGCATGAGGTCCTCAGGAATCCATGTCGGTTGTCACGGTTGGTACGCGCCGTGGTGCTGGCCACCGCCGGCCCCGTTGCCGCCGCCCTGCGGCGGACGGTCGTCACCGGGCTTCTTGTCCTCGGTCCACTGCGGGTTCGAGCCGTTCACGCCGGTGCCGGTCCAGGTCGTCGTGGTGGTCTTGCCGTCGGTGTCGGTGTAGGTGTCCACCTTGGTGCCGCTGCCGTTGGCGTTGCCGGTCACCGTCTCGGTGGTCTTGGTCCCGTCGGGATGCTCCACCGTCGTGGTGTAGCTCCCGTTGTCACCGAAGGTGCTGTGCTCGTGGTACGACATCCCGCCGCTGCCGTCGGTGATGACCGTGTCGTTCGACGTGAGGTTGCCGTCGGCGTCGTACGTGGACGTCGTGTTGTGGGTGCTGCCGTCCGACGCGGTGAAGCTGTAGCCGGTCGGCGCCTGGCCCGGCGCCTCCGGCGGCTTGTCCGGATCCGCGAGCGGCACCTGCTTCTCGTACGGGTTGCCGTTGTCGTCGAAACCGTGGACGGTCACGTACGTGTGCGACAGCTTGAGCCAGTTGTCGTACGCGGACTTCTTCATCTCCCAGATGCTGTGGGTGAAGCCCGCGGCCTGCTCGTTGGCGGTCGCGGCGTAACCGGCGTCCTGGTCGAACCAGTGCCGGGCCACCGAGGTGTAGGTGTTGCTCAGCGACTCCAGCAGGTTCCAGGCGTGCTTGAAGGCGCCGCTCCACGCCCCGTAGTACTCCTCGATCATGAACGACGCGTCGGGACCGACATCGTTGGGGGAGTAGTCGTGCTTCGCCGTCCTGGCGTCGGAGATCTTGTGCTTGAGGGTGTCGGTGTCCTTGCCCAGCTGGTTCAGGAGCTCATAGTCGATGACGATGTCGGCCACGCGGTGAGCCTCCACTGGCTGTCGTACGTCCCGCTGAACGGAAAACGTACGGAGTTTGCCTACGGTTCAACGTTCCACGTTTCCACGCGTGAATCTGGTGAGTGACAATAATCTAAGCGGGCCCCACCAGCACCATGAGGGGTCGTCTTCGTGATCCTGGACGGATCAGGATCGATCGTGGAGGAACACTCATGGCTCGACCGGGCGACTGGAGCCCGCTGGGACTGCACGGCGACCCCACCCCGGGCGACCTGGACGTCCTGCAGTCCATCCATGACCAGATGGACGACCTGGGCACCCTCGCCCGCGAGGTGACGTCCGGTCTGGACCGGGTGCTCAACCAGTCCACGGACAGCTTCATCGGCAAGACCGCCGAGGCCGTCCGGAAGAAGATCGACGGGCACCTGAAGAAGTTCATCGACTCGGTCGGCGACTCCTTCGGGGTGTCGGCCCCGGCCACCGCCGACTACATCAACGCGATCCGGGACGCCCAGGCCAAGGCCGACCAGGCGCTGTCCGGCGCGCAGGGCCTGGCCAAGGACGACCCGAAGCTCGACGCCCTCAAGAGCCAGGTGAACGACGCCCGGGACGCCTACGACAGGGCCTCGCGCACATATGTGAGCAAGCTCTCGGACGCCTCCCACATGATCCAGCAGCCCATCAGCGGCTGGCAGTTGTTCCTCCAGGCGCTGGGCATCCTCGCGATCATCCTCGCGGTGCTCGGCGCGATCTTCGGCGGCTGGGTCGGGCTGATCGCGATGGCGGTGAACGTCGCGCTGCTGATCAAGACCGCGGTCGAGTTCGCCGAGGGCAAGGCGAGCATGCTCGACCTGGTCCTCGCCGTGATCGGCGTGCTCTTCCCGTCCACCAAGGGCCTCAACGTCGGCAGCATCGGCAAGGGCATCTTCAACGCCCTGAAGAACCTGCCCAAGACCGCGATGACCGGCCTCAGCAACGTCGGCCGCGGTCTGCTGCACATCGTCCTCAACCCCGGTTCGCTCAACGTGTTCCGCAACGTCGCCGCCCTGCCGGGACTCGTCATCCGCGGACTGACCGTCCTGGGCAACTTCGCCTTCGACGCCGGCAAGCTCGCCATCGGCGGCCTCAAGGCCTTCGGCGGCGCGTTCAAGAACGACTTCGCCCTCGCGACGTTCGGCGTCAAGGGAGCCCTGCCCAACATCGGCGTCTACGCCTTCAGCGTCGGCAGCCGGTTCGTGGTGAGCGCCACGCTTCCGCTGGACTTCTTCGAGCTCGGCGTGGGCGCGAGGGCCGCGATCAAGATGGGCCTGGGGACCCGGCTGTCGACCCCCTGGGCCCACCTGAGCCAGCCGATCGTCAGCGGCGGCGCCCACGTCGGGGCCCTGGCGGGCGGGCACTTCGGCCTGCACGCCGCCGGGAACGCCACCGGGTTCGACCCGGCCCACGGCTCGTTCGGCAACCTGTCCGGCGGTTCCCCGGGCCTGCACGGATCGCTCGGCGCCACCCCCGGCCTCGGCGCCCTGCACGGACTGACATCGGTGTCGGGCATCAGCGGGCTGCACGGCCTGAACACCCTGGGCGCCACCCACCTCGGCGGCGGCCTCACCCCGTCGTCCCTCAACCACGCCGTGGGCAACCTCGGCTCGGGCGCGAGCGCCGTCGACCACCTGACCGCCATCGACCACGCCAGCGGCTTCGACCGCACCGCGCACGGCCTGCTGGAACCGTCCGCCGTCCACTTCAGCACCTTCGACAACGGCGCGGTCAACCTCGGCGCGATCAACCCCGGTTCGCTGCACGCCGCGTCGGGCGCCCCGCACCTCGGCATCTCCAGCCTGCACACCGGCCGGGCCGACATGACCGTCAGCGGCGCCGGGCTGCACGGCGCGATCAGCGACAGCATGTCCGGAGTGCGCGCGGCGACAGGCCACGTCGCCGACTTCCACGCGCTCGGCATCCCGGAGCTGCGGTCCATCGTGGACGGCGACGTCAACGTCGTCCGGATGACGCCCGACGGCATCACCATGCACGTGGGAGCGGAGGCCGGGCCGCCCACCGCGCTCCACATGAACTTCCGCACGATGTCGCTGACGAACGACGCCGGTCACCAGGTCGGCATCGCCCCCGAGGTGCACGGCATCCTCGGCACGGGCGACGGCCACGTGGGCAGCCGGCACCTCGCGCCGCCCGAGGCCCAGGTGAAGGACGCGGCGCCCATGGTGAACTCCGCGGGACCCTCCGGCGTCCACACACCGGCCGCGAACACGCCGGTGACGAAGGTCGGCGGAACCGGTCCGGAGGCGGGGAAGTTCACCGGCGCGGGAAGCCATCTCGGACCCGATGTT
>NZ_JAINZZ010000106.1 GCF_019890725.1 Actinacidiphila acidipaludis | reverse complement strand
CCCCGCGCTGATGGCCCGGCCGATGTCCCGCAAGGCGTCCAGCTGCTCGGGGGTGAGCATCGCGGTCGGTGTCTGCGTGGGGGGCTGCGTCGGGGCCTCGGTGGGCGTCGCGGTGGCGGTGGGATGCCCGCTCGGCGTGGGGGCCGGGCCGTCGTCGACGGAGCACCTGGCGTTGTTGATCAGGCAGTTGACCGGGTCGGCGGCGTGTGCGGCGGCCTTGGTGACGAAACCGACCTGGACGGCCGCGCCGGGTGCGATGGTGGCGTTCCAGCCGGCCGGCTTCACGGTGACGGTCTGTCCGGAGACGGTGTAGTCGCCGTTCCACAGCGAGCTGATGGCGGTGCCGGCCGGCAGGTCGAAGGTCAGCGTCCAGCCGTCGATGGCACTGCCGGTGGAGTTGGTGATCGTGTACTGCCCGGTGTAGCCGGTGGACCAGTCGCTGGTCTTGGAGTAGGCGGCGCCGACCGTCGCGGCGCTCGCGGAGCCGGCGAGGGCGAAGGCTCCGCCGGCTATCGCGGCTGCCGCGGTGACGGCGCCGATCAGCTGCACCGTGCGGCTGGGACGGCGTCGGTGAGTGGTTGCCATGTGCTGCCTGCCTCGTACTGGGGGGAAGTGCGGGACGCAGGCGCACGCTAGCGGGCTCGGATCGGACAAAAACCCAGTTGAGGGCGGTGAGCCGGGTTCTTATGGCGGGCTTAAGGGTGGCCAAGGGACGGGATAAGACTCACCCCGTTCAGGAGCCGGTGGACCCGGTCAGATGGGCGAAGACCACCACGTTGTCCTGGTAGTCCTGCTTGGTCCGGTCGAAGGTGCCGCCGCAGGTGATGATCCGCAGCTGGGCGTCCGGGGTGTCGCCGTAGACCTTCTGGTCGGGGAACGTGGCCTTGGAGAAGGTCTGCACGGAGTCGACCTTGAAGGAGACGGTGCTGCCGTCGGCGCGCTTGACGGCCACCGAGGCGCCCGGCTTGACCAGGGAGAGCAGCAGGAACACCGCGGGCCCGGTCTTGGTGTCGACGTGCCCGGCGACGATCGCCGCGCCCTGCTCGCCCGGGGTGGGCCCGTCGGCGTAGTAGCCGACCTCGCTGGGCCGGCTCATCGGCGGCGGTTCCAGGGCGCCGTCGGCGCCCAGCGACAGCGGGACGAAGGGGGCGTCCACGCCGATGGAGGGGATCGACAGGCGGGTGGGCACCGAACGCCCGAGGGCCGGGACGGCGCTGCTCGCGGAGGAGGGCGCGCCGGCGGAGGTGGGGGGCCCGGCGGTCGGCCCGGCGACGGTCTGCGGCACCGGGGGGACCCCGCTGGCGGTGTCCTGGCCGTGGGGGTTGAGGGAGTTGTAGACCAGGAGGGTGCCCAGGAGTGCCGCGGCGGCGGCCCAGCGCAGGACGCGGGACCCGCTGTCGCGCACGGGTGCCGATTCCGGCTCGGGTCCGCCGGTCTGCGGGTGCTGCACGGCCATGAGGCGCTGCCTTTCCACGATCCGCCGGGAGGCGGGAGGGGTACTGCCGATGAGGCCGCCCGGACGCGGCCGGGAGCCGGAACGGGACGGGCGTGGCCACCGCCGGAACGGTCGGTGGCCACGCCGTCAGGGCGTTGCTGTGCAGGTGTGAGCGGAATCAGACCGCCATGGTGGCGCCGTTGGCGCGGCGGCGGCGCAGCACGAACGCGCCGGCGCCGAGGCCGCCGAGCAGCAGGACGGAGCCCGCAGCCAGGCCGCTGCCGGTCTCCAGGGACATGCCGCCGCCACCGGTGTGCATGCCACCGTGCGGGTGCTGGCCCTCCCAGCCGGAGCCGCCCTGGTCGTTGCCGCCCCAGCTGCCGGAGTCCGAGGAACCGCTCGGGTCGTAGGCGCCGATGGCGCGCGCCATGGCGCCGCCGCCGGTGTCCATACCGCCGTGCGGGTCCTTGTGGTCACCGCGGTGGTCACCGTGGTGGTCACCGTGCGAGTCGCTCGACGAGGACGAGCTGTCCGAGGACGAGCTGTCGGACCACGAGTTGCTGGACGAGGTGTTGCTGGACGAGGTGTTGCTGGACGAGGTGTTGCTGGACGACGAGTTGTCGTGACCGGCGCCCGGGCGGTTGTTGGGGTCGTAGGCGCCCTGGGCACCGAGGCCGGTCAGCGCCATGGCGCCGCCGCCGGTGGCCATGCCGCCGTGCGGGTCCTTGTGGTCGCCGTGGTGGTCCCCGTGGTGGTCACCGTGCGAGTCGCTCGACGAGGAGGAGCTGTCCGAGGACGAGCTGTCGGACGACGAGCTGTCGGACGAGGAGGAGCTGCTGGAGGACGAGCCGGCGCCGTGGCTGTTCGGGTCGTAGGCGTTGACGGCACCCGTGGCGTGGGCGGCCGGCGCGGCGATGGCCAGGCACGCGGAGAGTGCGGCACCGGCCAGAACGGAACGAGCAGTACGCATGGAGAAGGTTCCTTCCGTCGGCACACACGCCGGTCGGCTTCATGCCGGCCCTGGAAAGCGAGGTGACGACGTGATCACCGTCAGTCACTTCTGCGTTCCGTGCATCTTGAGTGAGCCGCCAGGGTGGCCCACTCCGCTCTTCGGGTGGCGATCCGTCAGTCTGACCGCCCGTCGGGCGCTCTTCCGGCAGTCCCTTCCGGGCCGTCAGAAAGCTCCAACTGACCTCCGGAGCACGGCAGACGACATCACGTCAGCCGTGACGGGGCTCCGGGGGTCACCCGCACGGCCGGGGCGGCCCGTGCGGC
The DNA here is from genome assembly GCF_019890725.1 of Actinacidiphila acidipaludis. Taxonomy (GTDB): domain Bacteria; phylum Actinomycetota; class Actinomycetes; order Streptomycetales; family Streptomycetaceae; genus Actinacidiphila; species Actinacidiphila acidipaludis. Next base: position 9,010 of record NZ_JAINZZ010000106.1, on the reverse strand, counting down.
GGCCGGGGTAGTGACCACTGTGACGGGTGGGAAAGCCGTGCCCGGACCCGGCCTGGTCCGGGACCGGCGGCACCCTGTCCGCCACGACCCGAACCCGCATTCCGTACGCGTACTCGTCTACGCGTACGCGCACCCCGAGAGGACGCCATGGCTTCGGACCCGCCTTCGGCCCCGGCACCTGCCCCGCACCCCGGCAACGGCCGCCGGACCCTTCTGCGCGCGCTGACGGGCGGCGGCGCACTGGCCGCGCTGAGCCTGTCCACGGCGCCCCGGGCGTCGGCGGCCGCCCCGCAGGCCGCGCCCGCGGCGGGCCGCGCCGCCGCCGACCCGTTCGCGCTGGACCGGTTCGAGCCGACCGGCCGGGTCCGCGAGTACTGGATCCAGGCCGACTCGTTCACGCACAACCTGGTGCCGAACGGCAAGGACGGCATGACCGGCGACACGTACACCGCCGGGCAGACGTCCTATCAGGCGGTCGGCTACCGCGCCTACACCCCGAACTGGGGCAGCCCGCTGCCGGGCGACCCCGCGGTCGACGGGATCGGGCCGAACACCGGCATCCCCGGGCCGGTGCTGCGCGGCCAGGTCGGCGACGTCATCCGGGTGCACTTCCGCAACAACGACGCGCACTACCAGTGGCCGCACAGCATGCACCCGCACGGTGTGCGCTACACGCCGGACAACGACGGCGGCTGGATGGCCGACGACGCCAAGAAGCCGGGCACGGCCGTGGCCTACGGGGACACGTACACCTACACGTGGGAGTGCACCCCCGGTTCCGTGGGGAGCTGGCCGTACCACGACCACGCCGTACCGGAGACGGTGCCGCGGCCGAAGTCGGGCTCAGGGGCGTCGGGTTCGGGCGCCAAGGGCGGCAGCACCGGTGGCGGGGGCGGCACCGCTGACGCCGCCGGCGGCGGGGGCGCGCACGGCGGCGCCGGGGCGTTCCCCGGCGGCGGTCCCGAGATGGAAGTCGGCGCGGTGCTGGGCCTGTTCGGGATGATCGCCGTCACCGACGAGCAGACCCCGCCGGTGGACCGGGAGTTCGTGCTGTTCCTGCACGACCTGTCGGCCGGCGACGCCCCGGCGCTCCAGCAGGACCTGTCGCTGTGCAACGGCGGCGCGTTCGTCGACAACGCGCCCACCTTCACCGCGAAGGCCGGCGACCGGGTGCGCTGGCGGGTCGGGACGCTGGGCAACTCCCTGCACGTCTTCCACCTGCACGGCCACCGCTGGCAGACCCCGGCCGGATGGGTGGACTCGCAGGTGCTCGGCCCGGCGACGACGCTGACCCTGGAGTACCAGGAGGACAACCCGGGCGACTGGCTCTACCACTGCCACATGCCCGCGCACATGATGCGCGGCATGGCGGGCCGCTATGTGGTGAGCGGCTGACGGGCGCCCGGGCGGCCGACCGCCGCACGGCGGCCGTCCGGGCGGCGCCTCGCACGCACACCGCGGGGCCGTACGCGCCGTGCGTACGGCCCCGCGGTGTGCACGGGCGGCGGTCAGCCGCGGCGGAACACCTGCTCGAGGACCTCCTCCAGCGTCTTCTCGTGGTCGGGGTCGGGGCCCTTGGTGCACCAGGCGGTGAACCCGTCGGGCCGGACCAGGACCGCGCCCTCGTCGGTGGTGTTGTGCAGCCGCGCCCAGTCCGGCGCCTCCTCGCCGCCGCCTTCGGGGATCAGGTCGACGCCGACGCGGTAGCACTCCAGCGGCACGCCGGTGCGCTCGGCCACCCGGCGGCCGGCCTCGTGCCAGTCGGCCGCGTCGGGGCCGCTGAGCAGCACGGGCGCCCGCTCGTAGAGGTCCAGGGTCGACAGCCGCCGCCCGTCCAGGCGGACCCACATGTGCGGGGCCCGGCCGCCGGGTTCGGTGACGGGACGGAAGTCCTGCGGGATCACCGGTCCCTCGGCGTCGGCGCCGAGGACCGCGCCCTCCCGGTAGCGGTAGCCGAGCACGACCGCGAGCATCCCGGCCTGCGGGCCGCCGCTCGGGGTGACGTCGTAGCCGGGGTGGCTGTGCTCCGCCGACCGGGCGGAGGCACGGGCGCCGGTGGCCAGCGCGACCGCGCGCCGCTCGGTGTCGTAGGTCTCCAGCAGCGCGGGGCCGGCCCAGCCGTGCAGCACGGCGGCGAGCTTCCAGGCCAGGTTGTGGGCGTCCTGGATGCCGGTGTTGGAGCCGAACGCGCCGGTGGGCGACATCTCGTGGGCGGAGTCGCCGGCGAGGAAGATCCGGCCGCGGCCATAGCGGGCGGCGGTGCGTTCCGCGGCGTGCCAGGGGGCCTTCCCGGTGACCTCGACCTCCAGGCCGGGCACACCGGTGGCGGTGCGGATGAGGCGCGCGCACCGCTCGTCGGTGAAGTCATCCAGCGTCTCGCCGTCGTCGGGCCGCCACGGCGCGTGGAAGACCCAGTCCTGCTCGTTGTCGACGGGCAGCAGCGCGCCCGGGCTCTCGGGGTTGGTCAGGTAGCAGACGATGAACCGGCGGTCGCCGACGGCGTCGGCCAGCCCCTTGGCCCGGAAGGTGATGCTGACGTTGTGGAACAGGTCGCCGGGGCCGGTCATCGGGATGCCGAGGCGTTCGCGTGACGGGCTGCGGGGTCCGTCCGCGGCGATCAGGTAGTCGGCGCGCACGGTGCGCTCGCGTCCGGACTCGCGGTCGCGGACGACGGCCGTCACTCCTTCGGCGTCCTGCTCGGCCGCGATCAGTTCGGTGCTGAAGCGGATGTCGCCGCCGAGCTCGCGCGCGCTGTCCAGCAGCACCGGTTCCAGGTCGTTCTGGCTGCACAGGCACCACCCGGACGGGCTGATGCGCGCCAGCCGGCCGCCCGGGTCGATCTGCTTGAACAGCCACTCCTGGTCGGCGCCCGTCAGGGTGCCGGCCTGCAGGATGCCGTGGTTGCCTGCGAGCACGGACGCGGCCTCCCGGATGGCCGGCTCGACCCCGGCGGTCCGGAACAGCTCCATCGTGCGGACGTTGTTGCCGCGCCCCCGCGGGTGGTGCGAGGTGCGCGCGTGGCGCTCGACGAGCGTGTGCCGGATGCCGAGGCGGCCGAGGAACAGCGACGCGGACAGCCCCACGAGGGAGCCGCCGGCGATCAGGACGGGCACGCGCTCGTCGGCGCGGGAATCGGTGGTGGACGTCATGGCGGTCTCTCCCGTGCGGAGTCGGGTTCTCCCGTGCGGAGTCGGGCGGGTGGCGGCCGGCGCGGGTGCCGCGGCGAACGGCGGCACCGCTGCCGGCCTGCGTGTGCTCCCTTCCCTGCCGGGTCGCAGCGGGGAGCACCTTGCCCGGGTCTTCACTCGCCCGCCTCACGTGCCGTGCGGGATTTGTCCGTTTTCGTGAGCATTACGGTAGCCGGTCGAGCCGAACGCATATGCAGTCGGCATGGCCTGTTGCCGTGCCCACAGCAGTGCCCAGTGCCGTGCCCGTTGCAGGTGGCCGGGACGCCCGTCCCACCGCCGCACCACCGGCGGCCGCCCGCACCGGCGGGGGCCGGGCCGCCCAGCACTCCGAGAGGAACGATCCGTGACGACTCTGGACGAGCGGCGCACCGCGCCGTCCCCCGCCGAGGCCGAGACCTCCACGCGACTGCGCGTGGTCCTGCTGCTGGACGTGCTCGACGGGAAGGAGCAGCAGTTCCTGCAGGCCTACGAGCAGATCCGCCACCAGGTGGCGGCCGTACCCGGCCACATCAGCGACCAGCTCTGCCAGTCCCTGGGCAACTCCTCGCAGTGGCTCATCACCTCCGAGTGGGAGAGCAGCGAGCCGTTCCTGGAGTGGGTGGAGAGCGCGGCGCACCGCAAGATGGTCGAACCGCTGCACGGCTGCGTGCGCGACACCACCTCGCTGCGGTTCGTCATCGAGCGGGAGACGCCAGACCCGGCGCTGGGCGAGGCCCGCAAGAGCCCCCGGTCCTCGTCCGCCTCGGCCCGCCCGGCCGCGGGCACCGACCCGCTGCCCGCGCCGCCGCTGTGCACCGGCGGCGTCGTCCGGCACGCGATCACCTTCACCGTGACGCCCGGCAGCGAGGAGAAGGTGGCCCGCCTGCTGGCGGACTACGAGTCGCCCAAGGCGCAGGTCGACGACACCACGCGGCTGCTGCGGACCTCGCTGTACATGCACGGCAACCGGGTGGTGCGCGCCGTCGAGGTCACCGGCGACCTGGGCAACGCGCTGCGGCACGTGGCCCAGCAGCCCGAGGTGCGCGCGGTGGAGGAGGCGATCAACCCGTACCTGGAGGAGGAGCGCGACCTGACCGACGCGGCCTCCGCCCGGGCCTTCTTCGCCCGTGCGGCGCTGCCCGCGGTCGAGCACGCCACGTCCGACCCGCAGGCCGGCGAGGTCACGCGGGTGGCCTACCTGCACCCGATCGACGCCCAGCAGGGCCCGTCGGAGGCCCGGCGGCTGGCCGGCCTGGACGCGGCGGACTGCACCGACCCCGGTCACGCGCTCGCCGCCGCGACCGTGTTCCAGCGCGGGGACGTCCTGGTGCGCGTCCTCGACGTGCGCGGGCCCGCGGACTCCGGCGACCCGCACGGCCTGGCCCGCGGCGGCCGTCGGATGGAGCTGATCACCGACCGCACGTCGCACGACGCCTGACCCGCGCCCGCACACCCACCCACCACCCTGAGGAGCGGTCATGACCGACCCGAAAGCACGCATCGTCCACCTCGACGACACCAGCCCGAACACCCGCCGCGGCGGCGATCTGCGGGCGGTCCTCACCCCGACCTCGGTGGGTGCCACCAGCGGCTTCATGGGCCTGGCGATCATCAAGCCGGGCGACCGCATCGGCGAGCACTACCACCCGTACTCCGAGGAGTTCGTGTACGTGGTCAGCGGCGAGCTGGAGGTGGACCTCGACGGCATCACCCACGCGCTGCGCCCCGACCAGGGCCTGATGATCCCGGTCGACCAGCGGCACCGGTTCCGCAACGTCGGCACCACCGAGGCACGGATGGTCTTCCACCTCGGCCCGCTGGCCCCGCGTCCGGAGCTCGGCCATGTGGACACGGAGGTCACCGAGGAGGCGGCTGCCGTCCAAGCCGCTCCCCCCGACCCGGCCGGGGCGCACGCGTGAACCGGCGGGTGGCGGTCACCGGGCTCGGGGTGGTGGCCCCCGGCGGCATAGGCGTGCCGGCGTTCTGGGACCTGCTGACGTCCGGCAGGACCGCGACGCGGGGCATCACCCTGTTCAACCCCGAGGGTTTCCGCTCCCGCATAGCAGCCGAGTGCGACTTCGACGCCAGGACCGCCGGAATAGCCGCCGACCTCGCCGAACGCACCGACCGGTACGTGCAGTTCGCGCTGACCGCGGCCCGCGAGGCGGTGCGCGACAGCGGTCTCGACCTGGCCGCCGAGGACCCCTGGCGGATCGGCACGTCTCTGGGGTCCGCCGTCGGCGGCACCACACGGCTGGAGCACGACTACGTGGCGGTCAGCGAGCGCGGCGCCCGCTGGGACGTCGCGCACGAGCCGTCCGGCGCGCACCTGCACCGGGCCTTCCAGCCCAGCGCGCTGGCCTCCGAGGTGGCCGAGGACCTCGGCGCCCGCGGCCCGGTGCAGACCGTCTCCACCGGCTGCACCTCGGGGCTCGACGCCGTCGGCCACGCCTTCCACCTGGTCCAGGAGGGCCGGGCGGACATCATCGTGGCCGGCGCCGCGGACTCCCCCATCTCGCCCATCACCGTCGCCTGTTTCGACGCGATCAAGGCGACCTCGACCCGCAACGACGACCCGGCGCATGCCTCCAGGCCGTTCGACGCCGAACGCGACGGGTTCGTGCTCGGCGAGGGCGCGGCGGTGCTGCTCCTGGAGGAGTGGGAGCACGCGCGGGCCAGGGGCGCCGTCATCCACTGCGAACTGCGCGGCTTCGCGACGTTCGGCAACGCCTACCACATGACCGGGCTGACGGCCGAGGGCCGGGAGATGTCCGAGGCCATCGACCACGCGCTGGCCGAGGCCCGGATCGGAGCCGACTGCGTCGACTACGTCAACGCGCACGGTTCGGGCACCAAGCAGAACGACCGGCACGAGACCGCCGCGGTCAAGCGGTCGCTGGGCGAGCGCGCCAGGACCGTCCCCATGAGCTCGATCAAGTCGATGGTCGGGCACTCGCTCGGCGCCATCGGCGCCATCGAACTCGCGGCCTGCGCGCTGGCGTTGAAGCACGACGTCGTCCCGCCGACCGCCAACTACGAGACGCCCGACCCGGACTGCGACCTGGACTACGTGCCGCGCACGGCACGCGAGACCCCGCTGCGGTCGGTGCTCTCGGTGGGCAGCGGCTTCGGCGGCTTCCAGTCCGCGGTGGTGCTCGCGCACCCGGAGAGGAGCACGTCATGAGCCAGCCGATACCCGCTTCGTCCACTTCGTCCGCCTCAGCCCCCTCGGCCGCACCCTCCCGTTCGGCCCGCAGCCGGCCGCGGCAGCCGGTGGTGACCGGTGTCGGCGTGGTCGCCCCGAACGGCCAGAGCGCCGAGCGGTTCTGGAAGTCCGTCCAGAACGGCGACTCCGTGCTCGGCCCGGTCACCCGGGAGGGCTGCACGCACCTGCCGCTGAAGGTGGCCGGCGAGGTCGAGGGGTTCGACCCGTCGGCGCTGATCGACGGCCGTTTCCTGGTGCAGACCGACCGCTTCACGCACTTCGCCATGGCCGCCGCCGAGATGGCCCTGCAGGACGCCCGGCTGGAGAACGACCCGGAACACCCCTTCGCCATCGGCGTGGTGACCGCGGCCGGCTCCGGCGGCGGCGAGTTCGGCCAGGGCGAGCTCCAGCAACTGTGGGGCAAGGGGCCGTCGTTCGTCGGCCCGTACCAGTCCATCGCCTGGTTCTACGCCGCCAGCACCGGGCAGATATCGATCCGCGGCGGGTTCCGCGGACCGTGCGGGGTGCTCGCCAACGACGAGGCCGGCGGGCTGGACGCGCTGGCCCACGCGGCCCGCACCATCCGGCGCGGCACCGACGCGGTGGTGGTCGGTGCGACCGAGGCGCCGCTCGCCCCCTACTCGGTGGTGTGCCAGCTCGGCTACCCCGAACTGAGCCTCTCCGCCGACCCGCAGCGGGCCTATCTTCCCTTCACCACCGATGCCTGCGGGTTCGCGCCCGCCGAGGGCGGCGCGATGTTCGTGCTGGAGGACCGGGAGGCCGCGCAGCGCCGCGGCGCCCGGCCGCAGGCGGTGCTCGCCGGACACGCGGCGAACTTCACCGGCACGGGCGACTGGAGCCGGTCCCGGCAGGGGCTGGCCCGGGCCATCCGGGACGCCCTGGACGAGGCCGGGTGCTCCGCGCGCGAGGTGGACGTGGTCTTCGCCGATGCCCTCGGCGTCCCGGAGGCCGACCAGGCCGAAGCGCTGGCGATCGCCGACGCGCTCGGCCCCCACGCGGCGACGGTCCCCGTCACCGCACCGAAAACCGGCTTCGGCCGCGCCTATTCCGCCTCCTCGGCGCTCGACGTCGCAGCAGCCGTGCTGGCCCTGGAACACGGCGTGGTGCCGCCCACCCCGAATGTCACGGGGGTGCGGCACGACCTCGACGTCGTCACCGGGGAGGCTCGAACCACCCCCCTTCACACCGCGCTCGTCCTCAGCCGTGGGCTGATGGGGTGCAACTCCGCCGTGGTGCTGCGAAGCGCCCACGGGGACGAGCGCTGACCCTCACCGGCGCCCGCCCCCGCTCACGGGCGGGCGCCGGTGGACCCGTGACCGCCGGAGATCCCCCCGGCGGTCCCGAACGAAGGAGATCCACCGATGAACGGACCTGTCACTTTCGACGAACTGGCCGCCCTGATGAAGGCCCGTGCCGGGCTGACCGTCGACCCGCGGGAGATGGAGCGCCGCCCCGACGCGACCTTCGCCGAGTTCGACCTGGACTCCCTGGGCCTGCTCGGCATCGTCGCCGAGCTGGAGAAGCGGTACGGGCGGCCCATCGGCGACCAGGCGGAGGGCTGCAAGAGCCCGCACGCGTTCCTCGACAACGTCAACAACCAGCTCACGGCCGCAGGAGTCTGACATGGCAGGACACACCGACAACCGCATCGTCATCGCCGCGCCGCTCGACCTGACGTGGGAGATCACCAACGACCTGGAACGCTGGCCGACGCTGTTCAGCGAGTACGCCGAGGTCGAGGTGATGGAGCGCAAGGGCGACACCGTCACCTTCCGCCTGACCATGCACCCGGACGAGAGCGGCACGGTCTGGAGCTGGGTCTCCGAGCGCACCGCCGACCGGGCGAACTGGACGGTCAAGGCCCACCGGGTCGAGACCGGGCCGTTCGAGTTCATGAACATCCGCTGGGAGTACGGTCAGGTGCCCGGCGGCACGGAGATGCGCTGGCTGCAGGAGTTCGCGATGAAGCCGACCGCCCCGGTCGACGACGCGGGCATGACCGACCACATCAACCGCAACTCCGTCATCCAGATGGAGCGCATCCGCGAGCAGGTCGAGCAGGCGGCCGCCGCCATGGCGCCGGCCGCAGGGGCGTCCGCATCCGGCGGGAGGATGTGAGCCGATGCACCGCTCGCTCATCGTCGCGCGGATGAAGCCGGAGTCCGCCGAGGACATCGCGCGGACCTTCGCCGAGTCCGACCGCGGTGAACTGCCCGGTCTGATCGGGGTCACCGGCCGCAGCCTGTTCCAGTTCGGCGAGGTGTACCTGCATCTGATCGAGGCCGAGCGCCCGCCCGGGCCGGAGGTCGCGCGGATGAAGGACCACCCGGAGTTCCGGGCGATCAGCCGGGCGCTGGACCCGTACGTCTCGGCGTACGACCCGGCGACCTGGCGCGAGCCCAAGGACGCGATGGCCCGCGAGTTCTACCGCTGGGAGCGCGCGGGCGCCTGACCGGCCCGCACGCGCCGCACACGCCGCTCCGCCCGTACCCCGATCGGCGACTTCGCCGTCATCTCGGGGGTCCGCGAGACCGGAAAGATGATCAAGGTCGAGGACATCGTGGCCCACTTCCAGACCCGCTGCCGCGGCGTCCCGGCGATCTCGTCGGGGTGACTC
>NZ_JAINZZ010000105.1 GCF_019890725.1 Actinacidiphila acidipaludis | reverse complement strand
AGCGCTTCGCGCCTCCCCCCAAGGATGGCCTTCACCCCCGCCCTAAAGGGCAGAGCACTGGCCAAGAGCAGAGGTAGAACTCGGGTGCCTTGGTGACCAGCGCCGAGCGGTGGCTGAGGTGGAAGGCGGGATCGCCCAGCCAGTTCGGCAGTTCGCCCGCCCGGGCGAGTTCGTCGTACGCCCGCACCCTGCCGCCGGGGCGGAGCGCGGCGAAGTCCCCGCCGAGGGAGGACGCGCAGGTGTCGGCCCGGCCGGCCGCCGTCCACGCGCCGCACATCGCCCACCCGTAGCGCACCAGCGCCTCTTCGTAGCCCCGCCACATCCGTACCGCCGGATGGTGGCGCCAGCCGTGCCCGGGCAACGTCAGACCGCGCAGCACCTGCAGCGTCTCCACCCGCTGCTTGCCCAGCCGGCGCGGGTCGAGGACGGCGGCGGTCGCCGCGAAGTCCGGATAGGGAAGAAAAGTCTGCATATCTGACGTCTATCCGTTTTCGAGCCGCCCCACCGCGCCGCCTCCTCCCGGCGGAGACCGAAGAATTCATGCATCCTCTCCCCCGCACCGGGCAGTCGTGACCCATGACGACCCACGACCCGTCGCCCCTTCCCGACGCCGGCGCCGACGTTCCCGTCGTAGCCCCCATGGGTGACCTCGACTTCGAGAACATCGAACCGCTCGCCAACCGGCTGCGCGCCGCCGCGCGGACCTCGCCGGCGGTGGTGCTCGACGCGAAGGACATCACCTTCGGCGACTCGAGTTTCCTGCGCGTTCTCATCTCCGTGCACCAGATCACCGACCTGCGCATCGCCCGCCCGCGGCCGGCCATGCTGCGGCTGCTCGAACTGACCGGCATGGACCACGTCCTGCATGTGCACGACTCCGTGGAGGGGGCCCGGTCGGCCCCCCTCTCGGCCGCCGACTCCGCGTGACGGCCGGCCGGGACTCCCCCGTCCGGGAGTCCCGGCCCATCCCGTTCGCGCAAGCCCGCACGCCGGCACCGGCCATGTCGTCACCGACCCCGCGCCTGCTCGACGGACGCGCCACACGCAACGCCGGCATCCGGCCCCTGACAGGGGGGGGCGCCCACGAGGTCCGCGCCGAGGCGGACGACCTTGCCGAAGCCGCACACACGACCACGCTGAACCTGCACACGAGCCGTATGCGCTCCACCTGCCGTCCGGCTCGCATCCGCCGGTCCCGTCAGCGTTCTCACCCACGGCGCCGGCAGGGCTCGGGCCATCGGCACCCCGCAGGCCGTCGCGCGGATCTGCCGAGCCGTCGGCCGCGGCCTCACACCCACGGGCTGCGCCGTCACCTCCCCGGCGCCCCCTCCGCCCACGCCTGCCCGAGCTGAGACGGACGGCAGGCCGGCGCGGTGTTACCGCCGGAAACGTCCAGGGGCTACCGGTGAGGAACTTACGGGAGGAGGATCCGGGTCACCACCTCGAATCCCTGTGCGCTCCGGCGCACCGACCCACCACTGGGGGGCTTGTGTTCGCATTACCACCGCCGCGCCCGGGGGCGCGCCGCGGCAGTCGCCTGCTCGCCGTCTGCACCGTCGCCGCCGCGGCCGCGGGCGCGATGGCGGTCGCACCCGCCGGGGCGGCCCGGGCGGACTCCGCCGCGCCGCACCGCGCGGGCGTCCCAGTGCAGCGGCCCGCGCTGCGACCACCGACGCTGCGCCTGCCCACCGGGCAACGGCCGTCGGGCCGGGCGGCGGCCACGGCGGCACCGGGTCTGACGACCCCGCGCTTCGACGCGGACGGCGACGGCCACCAGGACCTCCTGAGCCAGGACGCCGACGGCACCGTCAACATCTGGAGCAGCGGGCAGTCCAGTGACACCGCGTGGAGCTCACCGGGGATGTCGCCCGTGCGGTTCCGGGAGTTGCTGACCCCCGGTGTCATGACGAGCGACCAGACCGGCCCGCAGCTCCTGTCCCTGACACAGTCGGGACAGCTGACGCTCTGGAACCTCACCGACTTCCCGTACTCGCCGCTGTGGACCGGCACCGGATGGCAGATCTACAACCAGGTCGTCGCGGTCGGCGACATCGACGGCAACGGCTTCGGGGACCTCCTGGCCCGCACCCCGTCCGGCGACCTGTTCCTGTACGCGGGAACCGGCGACAGCACGGCCCCGTTCGCCGACCCGGTCGAGGTCGGCCACGGCTTCGGCGTCTACGACCAGCTCGTCGGCGCGGGCGACATCACCGGCACCGGACACGAGACGCTGGTCGCCCGTGACCTGGACGGCAATCTGTGGATGTACGCGCTGGACGGCACGGCCGCGGCGCCGCTCGCCCCCCGGGTGAAGATCGGATCGGGGTGGAACACGTACAACCAGCTCATCGGCTTCGGCGACGACCCCTCGTCGATCGGCGGCCTCATGGGCCGGACCCTCACCGGAGACCTCTACGCCTACCAGGGCGACGGCTCGGGCACCGGCACCCTGACCCCGCGCAGGCTGGTCGGCACCGGCTGGAACAGGAGCTGGGTGTCCGATCAGGGCCACCCCTCGCTGTTCGGGAAGGCCGACCTCTACGGCCTCACCTCCGGCGGCGACCTCTACCACTACGCCGGCACCGACACCGGCGGGCTGACCCCGCGCACGATGGTCGGGCTGAGCCGCCAGTGGCTCGACACCCACCTGCTCACCACGGTCTCGCTCACCGACTACGACGAACGCTCCCTGCTGGAGATCGACCACGACACGCTCTACAACCTGTGGGACAGCTTCACGGGGGTGACCAGTACCGGCTGGTCCGGCTACGGCACCGTCATCGGCCCCGGCGACCTCAACGGCGACGGGAACTCCGACATGCTGGCCCGCGACACGAGCGGCGTGCTGTGGCTGCGGGCCGGCACGGGCGACGCCCGGTTCGCCACCCGCATCAGAATCGGCGCGGGCTGGAACGTCTACGACCGGATCGCGGGGGCCGGGGACATCAACGGCGACGGGTTGCCCGACATCGTCGCCCGCGACCCCGCCGGCGGGCATCTGTACCTCTACCTCGGCACCGGCGTGGGATCCGCGCCTTTCCAGCCCCGGATCGACATCGGCGCGGGGTGGAACGCCTACACCGGGATCGCCGCCCCCGGCGATCTCGACGGGGACGGCCGCGCCGACATCGTCGCCGTCACACCCGGCGGCCTGCTCTACCGCTACAGCGGGTCCGGGCACGGCGGCACCGCCACCTTCAAGGCCCGCGTCGAGATCGGCACGGCCGGCTGGAACGCGTACGCCGACCTGTTCTGACGGCCTCCACCCACGGCCTCCGCTGACGGCCTTCACCGACGGCAGCCTCCGGTGGCCGCTGCTGACGGTGCCCGGTCCGCCTGCCGCTCCCGGAGATCCCGGGGCGGCGGGCGCGGGCGGTCAGCGGCGCCGGCGGGTGGACGTCCGAAGCCGGTGATTCAGAGCCGCTTGTCCGGCAGCCGGTACGGCGCTGCGTCACGGCGGGCCGCGGCAGCAGCGTGCAGAGACCGCAGCGCCAGCAGCAGGACGCCGATGTCGTCCAGGTAGATCGGATCGGGGAGCAGGTCGACCGGGCACACCAGATAGATGACGGCCGCCCAGAACGTCAGCTTCCCCGACCGGGGCAGCCCGGCGTCCTTGAGCAGTCGCCGGGCACGGGCGAGTTTCACCAGCAGCGCGATCGCCGTGACCAGCATGGCGAGCACGAGGACCACGACGAGCCCGATGAGCAAGCGGGCCTTCCCGTCCACCCGGCCACCTCCTCACGCGACAACCCCTGTTGACCGCCTGCCCCGAACCGCCGCCGGCACAACCGGCCACCCGGGTGGCTCCTGCGACGGCGGCGCGGTTCCCGCGCGAAGGGACGCGCCCCGGCGAACCGGCGCGGCCTCGGAGGCGTCATCCTGTCGGGAGCCGGCCGGCGGCCGGGCGGATCGCCCGCGGCGGTTCGCTTCATGGGGAGGGGACGACTGTGCGAAGAGCGTGGAAGATCGCGGCGGTGGGGGCGGTGGCCGCCGTGGCCGCCGCCGGGGGGACCTGGTGGTGGGAGGTCACACCGAAGTACCACGTGCCCGTGCCGCCGGCGAGCGCCGGACCGGACACCGTGGTAACGGCGTACATGAAGGCGCTGGACGCTCATGACGGCGCCACCGCACGGGCCTTGTCGACGCAGGGGCATCGCGCGGCGACCGATGGCTGGCTGTCCGACACGACCGGCATGCGCGTGCTGAAGGTCTCCGCGCCGGTTCCCGACGGCAGACGGGTCGACGTCATGGTGACGTTCGACCTGCGTCAGCACTGGTGGACCGAGGACGCCTCGATGCAGCCGGGACGGCACGACTGGAGCTACGTACTCGTACGGGAGCAGGGCCGCTGGCTGGTTCAGGACGAGGGAACGGGCTGACACCCGACGGAGCCGGTCCCGGCCCTCCGGCCCCCTCGGGACCCCGGGCCCCGGCATCCGGAGGGACGGGACACCCGATGATCACCGACGGAACGCGCCGAGGGCATCGGTGAAACCACGTAGGTTCGCGTCCCGCGCCCACGCGGACTCGCGTCACGGGTCACGACGGGCCGAGATCGCCGGGCGATCGGAGGTGGACGTTCCTCACCGACCGCCCGGCGACACGCAGTTGCGTGCGGGCGAGGGGCACGGTGGTGAACGTGTACTGCGGGCTCCCGTCGGTCGAGACGGGGCCGTCATCCGACGCACGGTAGGTGACCTTCCAGTACTGCACCTGGACGGTGACTGCCTCGCACAGCGGCCCGTCGAACCCGGCCAGGGACTTGTCGAAGCGGACGTGTCCCCACGTGCCGTCGGTCCAGGTCGGTGTGCCGATCTGCCCGAACTTGACCCACTCGGCCGCCTGCGCCTGGGACCAGCCGTGGTCCGGGTGGCAACCGGCAGCTCCCGTCGGGTAGACCGGCGAGGGAGGAGGCGACGGCGTGGCGGACGCCGTACCGGGCGACGACGTGCTCGCCGGCGTGGCCGACGGATCCGGCGACGGCGCCGCCGCGTCGTCACCCCCGCCTGAGCAACCGGTCACCAGCATCCCCGCAACGGCGAGGACCCCGACCAGCACACCGTGGCCACGCCCGGCCGGCCGACTCATGCGCATCCTCTGAACACCCGTTTCCCGGCGACTCCCGCCGCCAGGCTCGTCCCACTCCCCCGCCATCCTTCCAACACCCGGCATTCCGGGGCATCGTGGAAATCAGGTAGAAGGAACTGGGGCACGTGCGACCTGACCGGCCCGGCCAACGGCCCCCGGTTCCAACACTTTCGCCCCGCACCCGCACCCGGCAACGCGGCGTGCCGGCGCCCGCAACCCATCCGTGACGCAACGTTGTAGTCACAGATGTGCCCGAGGGGTTTCCGCTGGTCAGGCCTCCTGCTTTACTCCCCGCATGAGTGAGAACCAGCCTCCGTACGGCGGTACTCCGGGGGGGCAACCCGGACCCTACGGCCAGAATCCCTACAGCCAGGACCCCTACGCCCAGAACCCGTACGCCCAGCCCGGCCAGCCGGGTCCCTACGGACAGCCCGGTATACCGGCGTACCCCGGCGGAGGTCAGCAGGACTTCGCCGCCTACGGACAGCAGCCGGCCGGCATGCCGCCGCTGGCCAACTGGGGCTGGCGCTTCCTGTCCGGACTGATCGACGCCGTGATCACCATCGTGGTCAACGTGGTCGTGTCGCTGGCCGCCGGCAGCACGGCCGGTTCGCTGGCCGGCCTCGTGGTCCTGGTCGTTCTGGCCTACCTGGAAGGCACCAAGGGCCAGACGCCCGGCAAGATGGCCGTCGGCACGCGGACGTTGCGCGAGGCGGACGGCCAACTGCTCGGTTTCGGCCGGGCCCTGGGCCGGCGCCTCCTGCACATCCTGGACGCGCTCGCCTGCCTCATCGGCTACCTGTGGCCGCTGTGGGACAGCAAGCGGCAGACGTTCGCCGACAAGATCGTCTCCTCGGTCGTCATCAAGCCCTGAGTCCCCTCCCACCCGTCCCCACCGCTCACACCGACTGAACGCCCCGCGCCGGGGATCCGCACTCGCGGATCCCCGGCGCGTTGCGTGTACGGGCACGCCGGCCCGCCCGAGCCGAGGTGTCCGCGCCGACGGGTCCGCGCCGACGTGTCCGATGGGGCCAGGGCCGTCTGCCGCAGACGGCCGTCCGGCAAAAGTCTCAGATGCGGGCAACACGCCCGCCCCGCGCGAGGCGCTGGGATAGGAAAGTGCTCCACGGCCGCGCCGCGGAAGGGGCCGCGCGCGGGGCCGTCGACACCTCTGGGGGGATTGTGAAGTCTCTGAGCCTGCTACGTCCGGCGCGCGGTGCCGCCCTCGCGGCGCCGCTCGTCGTCGCCTGCGCTCTCGCCGGCCTGTCCGCCGGTCCTGCGGGCGCGGCACCTTCGGTCACCGCCCGTCCCGCGACCGCCACCACCTGGACCGCCCTGGACCTCGGGACCCTCGGCGGTGCCACCAGCAAGGCCACCGCGCTGGACGCCGGCACCGTCGTCGGCGAGTCCGCCACCGCGGACGGCGCGACCCACGCCTTCGCCTACGACCGCGACAGCGGCGTGCTGAGCGACCTGGGCAGCCTCGGCGGTACGAGCAGCACCGCCGTCGCCGTGCACGGCCGCTACGTGGCCGGGAACTCGACGACGGCCGGCGACGCGGCCACGCACGGTTTCGTCTACGACCTGCGCCGGCACCGGATGACCGATCTGGGCACGCTGGGCGGCACCACCAGCACGGTCACGGCCTTCCGCGGCGGCATCGTCGTGGGCAGCGCCTCCACCGGCGGCGACGCGGCCACGCACGCCTTCGCCTACGACCTGGGCACCCGCGTCATGACCGACCTCGGGAGCCTGGCGGGTCCCGCCGGCACGAGCACCGCGGTCGACATCGCCAAGGGCCGCTATGTGGTGGGCAACTCGTCCGTGGCCGGGGAGCCGGCCTCCGTCACGCACGGTTTCGTCCACGACCTGGTCACCGGCACCACGACCGACATCGGCACCCACGGCGGTTCGTACAGCAGGATCAGCGACGTGTCGGGCCGCACCGTCGTGGGCACGCAGGGCGTGCCGGCCGGCGGAACGGGTCTGCCGCACGGGTTCGCCTACGACCTGGACACCGGGACGTGGACCGACCTCGGCCACAGCCCGTTCCTGGACCTGCGGGTGTCCGGGCGCCAGGTGGTGGGCTGGGACGGCCAGACCGGATGGGCCCAGGACCTGCGGACCGGCGTGGTCACCCACCTCGGCACCAAGGGCGTCACCCAGCCGATGGCCATCACCGGCAAGGTGGCGGTCGGCGACCAGTTCGCCGTGAACTCCTTCGCCTTCGCCTACCGCACCGACACGGCCGTGCTCACGCAGATGCCCGCGCTCGGCGGCCTCAACTCGGGAGCGGTCGCGGTCGACGCGCACGGCGCCGTCGCCGGCTCCGCGGCCACCACCCCGCCCGACCCGTACACCTCGAACGGTCCCTTCCACGCCGTCCTGTGGACGCCTTCGTCCTGCTGACGGCACCGGCCCGGGTCTTCCCGTCGCGGCGCGCGTGACCGCGACGGGAAATCCGAGCCTTCCGGGGATGGGTCGCGGCGGCAGGGGTACTCGGACACCGCCGTGAACGGGAATCCACGCGAAGGGTGATCCGATGTCTCTCCCCGACCAGGCCGACGCGTCGTACCCCGAGGTCGTGTACCGGGGGGAAGGCGGCGAGATCAACGCGCGCCACCGCCCGGCCGACACACCGCCGGACCTCGGCGAGCGCGGCCACGGCTCGCTGAGCTACCTGGCGACCACGGCGACCACCCGTGGCGAGTTCGGTCTCTACCGGGTCGAGATGGAGCCGCACGCCGGCGGCCCGAAGACGCACTTCCATCGCCGCGTCTCGGAGTCGTTCTTCATCCTCAGCGGCACGGTCCGCCTCTTCGACGGCGCCGCGTGGGTGGACGGCACGAGCGGCGACTTCCTGCACGTCCCGCAGGGCGGCCTGCACGCCTTCCGTAACGACTCCGACGCGCTCGCCGAGATGCTGCTGCTCTTCACACCGGGCGCACCGCGCGAGGAGTACTTCGAGAAGCTGTCCGAGCTCGGCGACGCGACCGACGAGGAGCGCGCCCGCTTCCTGGACAAGCACGATTCGTACTTCGTGGAGTGACCGCGCGGGGTGCCGGGCTCGCCCCGCACCCGCGATTCAGGGGGTGCCGGCGGGCCGAGCTCACAAAACCGGGGCGCGGTGTCCCAAATCGCCCGCGCGCGCAGCATGCTGGAAGGAGCAGCAGAGGGCCTGCCGAGTGCCGTGCCGACGCGATGGTGACCACAGGTGACCGTCACGGTGCCTCCGGTGATCCCCAGGACCGCCTGCGGTACGAGCCCGACGAGAGGGAGTAAGGCGGTGAGGTGATCATGCGCTCCCGATTCGCACCCGACAGGAACCTGACCGTGCGCATGGTGACGGTGATCTTTCTGCTGGGACTGACGTACGTGGCGTTCGTCGCCGCGCTGATCGCCCTGCTGAAGTCCGTGCCCCTGGTGATCGTGATCGTGGGCGCCCTGCTGGTCGCCCAGTACTGGTACTCCGACCGGATCGCCCTGTTCGCGATGCACGCGCACGAGGTGACGACGGAGGAAGCGCCTCAGCTGCACGGTACGGTCGACCGGCTCTGCGCCCTGGCCGACATGCCCAAGCCCAAGGTCGCCATCTCCGAGATCGACATGCCCAACGCGTTCGCGACCGGACGCAACGCCGACCACGCCGTCCTGTGCGTGACCACCGGCCTGCTGCGGCGGCTGGAGCCCGAGGAACTGGAGGGCGTGCTGGCCCACGAGCTGTCCCACGTGGCCCACAAGGACGTCGCGGTGATCACGATCGCCTCGTTCCTCGGCGTGCTGGCCGGGCTGCTGGTGCGGTTCGCGTTCTACTCCGAGCTCTTCGGCGGCCGGCGCCAGGACCAGAACACCGCGGCCATGTTCGCGGTGATCATGGCCGTCTCGGCACTCGTGTACGCACTCAGCTTCCTGCTGTTGCGTGCCCTGTCCCGCTACCGCGAGCTGGCCGCCGACCGGTCCGCCGCGCTGCTCACCGGCCGCCCTTCGGCTCTGGCGTCCGCCCTGGTCAAGGTCAGCGGCAGCATCGCCCGCATCCCGACCGAGGATCTGCGGACGGCGCGGTCCTTCAACGCCTTCTTCTTCACTCCGGCGCTGAAGGAGAGCTCCTCGCTCGCCACCATGTTCTCCACGCACCCCACCCTCCAGCGCCGCCTGGACGCACTGGCGAAGATCTCCACGGAACTGGGGCTGCACGGATGACGGGACTCGAGCCGCACCGCTGACGAACCCCCGGCTGCCCCGCCGAGGCGCCGGTCGCGCCACGCCGGAGTGGCTCGTACACGGAAGTCGGCCGGGTCTGCGGTTGACTGATGCACCGACTGCCGAGTCGGTGCATCAGGCGCGTACCGGGACGTCACAGCGGCCGTGTGCGGGCCGGCCGGGGCAGTCGGCTGTCTCCCTCGACGTAGGAGTACTCCTCATGGCCGTACGTGTTGCAGTCGTCTACTACAGCGCCACCGGGAACGTGCACGCGCTGGCCGATGCCGTGGCCAAGGGGGCCGCGAGCCGTGACGCCGAGGTGCGTCTGCGGCGGGTCCCCGAGCTCGCCCCGGACTCGGCGATCGACGCCAACCCGGCGTGGCGGGCGCACGTGGACGCCACGAAGGACACCGTCCCCGAGGCGACCCTCGAGGACCTGGAGTGGGCGACCGCGTACGCCTTCGGCACCCCGACCCGTTACGGCACGCCGTCGGCCCAGCTGAAGCAGTTCATCGACCAGACCGGCGGGATCTGGCAGGCGGGCGTGTTCCACAACAAGCCGGCGACGAGCTTCACCTCGTCGATCAACCGTCACGGCGGACAGGAGTCCACGATCCTGTCGCTCAACAACGTGTTCTACCACTGGGGTTGCATCATCGTGCCGCCCGGCTACACCGACCCGCTGCTGTTCGCGGCCGGCGGCAACCCCTACGGCACGTCGTGGCCCAGCGGCGGCGGCGAGCTGCCCGACCAGGCGACGCTCGACGCGGCGAACTACCAGGGACGGCACCTCGCCGACATCGCCACCCGTCTCCGCGGCTAGCCGCCGCACGGCGGGCGGCGGGATCACCCGGGTGCCGTCTGGCCGACCCCTCCCCCGGCAAGTAAGGTAAGCCTTACTTGAGTCACCGGGAGGACGTGTGAGCACGACCAGGACCGCGGCCGCGTGCGAGCCGACCGCCGCGGAGCGGGTCCGCAGCATCCTCGAGGTCGCGGACTCCGCGGGCGTCACCGCCAATGGCGCCCACGAGGACGTCATGGCCGGGGTGGCGGCGGAATTCGGCACCGCGTTCCGGCTGCGCGTCCCCGCCGACAGCCGGACCGCCGCCGAGGCGGTGTGCGCCCCGCCGGTCGGTGTGCCCGCGGTCCTGGAGTGGACCGACCTGTCCCCGGTCCCGGTACGCGACCGGGTCCGGGCGCGGGTGCGCATCGCCGCACGGCTGCACGCTCCCGAGCCGGCGCCCGCGGACTCGGTCCGGCTCCGCGTGGACGTGCGGCAGGTCGCCCTCAGCGGCGGCGGAACGACCCGGCTGGTGGACCGGCGGGAACTGACGGCCGCCCGACCCGACCCCGTCGCCGCCGCGGAGGCCCGCCTGCTGACGCACCTGGCCCAGGACCACCAGGAGCACATCGAGGCGCTGGCGCGGCTGCTCACCGTCCGCCACATGCTCGGCGTCACCCGCATCACGCCGCTGGCGCTCGACCGCTACGGCATCGTGCTGCGCCTGGACCGGGCGCGCGGCCACCGCGACGTCCGGATTCCCTTCGCCTGCCCCCTGTCCGACCCGGACGAACTCGGCCACCGCATCCACGCCCTCCTGGCCCACGCCCACCGCCTCCGCCGTCCCGCCTGACCTCCCCGACGTTCGGGGACTCGCGGCGCTTCAGGTGACCGGAAGGAAGTCCAGCAGCGCCGCGGCCAGTGCGGCGGGCGCCTCCTCGGCGACGTGATGCCCGGAGTCGATGCCGTGCCCGCGGACGTCTCCGGCCCACCGCCGCCAGACCGCGAGGGGATCGCCGTACAGGTCCTCCAGATCGTCGCGCAGGGACCAGAGGACCAGCGTCGGGCAGGTGATGCGCGTCCCGGCCTTCCGGTCGGCCTCCTCGTGGCGGCGGTCGACGGTCAGTCCCGCCCGGTAGTCCTCGAGCATCGCCCGCACCACATCGGGATCGCGCACGGCCCGGCGCCACTCCTCGTGGTTCTCCGGGCCCATGACCTGCGGGTCGCCGCGGTACCAGCGGTCGGGGTCCGCGGTGATCACCCGCTCCGGGATGTCCGGCTGGGCGAAGAAGAACCAGTGCCACCACCGGGTGGCGAACTCGGCCGTGATCCGCGACAGGTGCTCGCTGATCGGCAGACAGTCCAGGAACGCGACGCGGGAGACCGCGTCGGGGTGGTCCAGCGCGAGGCGCAGCGCCACCGCGCCTCCGCGGTCGTGCCCGGCGAGCGCGAACCGGGGGTACCCCAGGCGGCGCATCACCGCGACGACGTCGGCGGCGACCGCGCGCTTGGAGTAGCCCGTATGGTCCGCCGTGAACCGCGGTCCGCGGGAGCGCCCGTAGCCGCGCAGGTCCGGGCAGACGACGGTGTGACCGGCCGCGGCGAGCCGGGGAGCGACGCGGTGCCAGGTCGCCGAGGTCCGCGGATGGCCGTGCAGCAGTACCACGGGCGGCCCCGCGCCGCCCGAGCGGACGAAGACGGACGCCTCGCCGAGGTCGATCTGCTGTTCCTGGAATCCTTCGAACACCGCTGCCTCCCGCAGGCGCCCCTCGTGCGCCGCGCACCGCGCCGGCGCTGTCCCGGGTGGTGCTGCTGCCCCGGGAGGCGGCGGCCATGCCGAGGAGTCAGACGGGCGGCCGGCGCGGCGTGCCGGGGGCCGGTGGGTCCAGTGCGGCCCTCACGGCGCCCGCCTCGCCCCGTCCCCTACCCCGCTGGGACCGGTTTCGCCTGGCCACGGGCCGATACGGCCTCGTCGGCCACCGGGTTGCCGGTGGGCGCGGCGACCGCCCCGGCGATCGTGAGGCGCAGCGTGACCTGGGACAGCAGGGCCAGGGCCGCGCGGATGTGCAGGTCGGGCGGCACCGCGGTCATGCAGGCGCCTCGCTCGTGGCGTTGGCGCTTCCCATGAGGGGTCCGGCCCCGGCGGCCGCGCCGCCGGGGCCGGAGCCCGCTCACCGGTGGGGCGGCCGACGACCGGCCTCGCGGACGATGCGGCAGGTCGGCGTGCT
>NZ_JAINZZ010000104.1 GCF_019890725.1 Actinacidiphila acidipaludis | reverse complement strand
TGGCGTGCCAGGGCCCGGCCGAGCAGCGCCGAAGGCGGCCCGGCGTGCTGTGTCTTGGGGCCCCAGGGACCGGCGGTCGCGCGGGTGCTCTCGAACACGCCCGCGCCCAGGTCGCGGTAGAACGCCTCGGGCAGCGCCGCCGGTTCGACGGCGGCCGGCGCCTGGGGGTCGTCCTGTGCTGCGGGGTTCATGGCACTCCAACCGAACGCTCGTCCAACCATCCGTTCCGGCAGCGTACTTGGCGGTCCAAGACACGATCGTCCCGGATCGGAGGTGTGTGTACCGGCACATCGTGGGCACGCGGGACAGAACGGAACCGTCCCAACCGAGAGGAGTCCGGACCATGTCGACCATCGAGGAGTCTGTCGAGGTCGCCGTACCCGTCACCACCGCGTACAACCAGTGGACGCAGTTCGAGGAGTTCCCCCGGTTCATGAACGGGGTCGAGCGGATCGAGCAGCGCACCCCGACCCTCACGCACTGGGTCACGAACGTGGGCGGCATGCATCGTGAGTTCGACGCCGCCGTCACCGAGCAGATCCCGGACGAGCGGGTCGCCTGGAGCACGGTCGACGGTGAGGCGCGGCAGGCCGGTGTGGTGACCTTCCACCGGCTGGACCCCACGCACACCCGCGTCATGCTGCAGATGGAGCACGACCCGCAGGGCATCGCCGACACCGTCGGCGACAAGCTCGGGTTCGTCCGGCACCAGGTGAAGGGCGATCTGCACCGGTTCAAGGAGTACATCGAGTCCCGGGGCAGCGAAACGGGCGCGTGGCGCGGCCAGGTCTGACCGGCCGGAGTTCCCCGCACGCATCGACAGACGAAGGAGCCGTAAATGAGCGCGTTCAGCGCATCCGAAGCCGAACGAACCGCCGCCGCGCAGCTGCCGGACGGCGACGTCGTGGCCCTGCTGCTCGAACAGCACGCCCGGATCCGCGACCTGTTCGCGGAGTTGAGCCGGGCCACCGGCGACGACCGGCAGCGCGCCTTCGACGAGCTGCGCGC
Source organism: Actinacidiphila acidipaludis (assembly GCF_019890725.1). Lineage (GTDB taxonomy): Bacteria > Actinomycetota > Actinomycetes > Streptomycetales > Streptomycetaceae > Actinacidiphila > Actinacidiphila acidipaludis. The sequence continues at coordinate 11,964 of NZ_JAINZZ010000104.1, read as the reverse complement.
CCTGCTGGCCGTGCACGAGGCCGCCGAGGAGCTCATCCTCCGCCCGGTCGCGAAGAAGACCGCCGGTGCGGACGAGGCCGACGCCCGCAACTCGGAGGAGAAGGAGGCGAGCGAGGTCCTGAAGAAGCTGGAAGGGATGGACGTCGCGAGTCCCGAATTCCGGGCGGTGCTCGCCGAGTTCGAGCGGGCGGTGAGCGAGCACGCCGAGCACGAGGAGCGGGAGGAGTTCCCCGCCATCGTCGAGCAGTGCACGCCGGACCAGCGCCGGACGATGGGTGCCCGGTTGCGCAAGGCCGAGCACCTCGCTCCCCCGCACCCCCACCCGTCGGCCGCCGGTTCACCCGCCGCCCTGACCCTGACCGGGCCGTTCGCGGCGATGATGGACAAGGCGCGGGACGCGATCGGTCACTGAGGCGTCGTTGCGGGCGCGGCCCCGGGCCGCCCGGCCACCGGTTCCCCGACCGGCCGGGCCGCCCGGGGCCGGCGTCTGCCGTGCCTGCTCTCGCAGCTCCGACCGGGCTGACGGTTCACCGGCCCGTCGGCCTGCCGATCCCGCCCGCGGTGGTACCCGTGCCGACACCCGCGTGCTCACCCGAGCCGGGCGGCATCGCGCCCTCGCCGCCGAGGCCGAGCGCGACCTTCGTCCAGCCCGGCTCGCGCCGGTCGAACGCGGCGTAGGCGTCGATCGCGTCGACGGTCGCCGACCACTGGGTGATCAGGGGCGTCGGGTCCAGTGCGCCGGTGGCCACTCGCTCGACCAGCCGCGGCACGTACCTGCGGTGGTTGCAGTTGCCGCACCGCAGAGTGAGGTTCTTCATGAACGCCTCACCGAAGGGATAGTGGTCCACCTGCGGCGGATACACCCCGACGGTCCCCACCGTCCCCGCCTTCGCCACCGCCCGCACCGCCCATCGGGCCGCCTGGGAAGGGGCGTTGCCGGGCACCCAGGTGTCGCCGTCCGGGTGCTGTTCGGGTGCGGCCTGCCGCCGCTCCTCCTCGAAGAGCTGTGCCTGTCGGTCGTCGGCGGCTGCCGGTCCCCCACTGGGCCGCTGCGCGTCGACACCCACGGCGTCGATCACCCGGTCCGCTCCGATGCCGCCGGTCAGATCGCGGATCGCCTCGACCGGGTCCTCGGTGTTGAAGTCCACCGTCTCGGCGTGCTGCCGGGCAGCCAGCTCCAGCCGGTCGGCGAGGCCGTCGACGAGGATGACGCGGCCGGCTCCCTGCGCCCGCGCGCAGGCCACCGCGGCCTGCCCCACCGGCCCGCCGCCGAAGATCGCGACGGTGTCGCCCGGTCCGGTCTCCGCCAGCCGCGCGCCGAACCATGCCGTGGGATAGATGTCGGACAGCAGAACCGCCTGGCCGTCGTCCACGGTCTCCGGCAGCGGCACCAGCCCGACGTGCGCGAACGGCACCCTGGCGTACTCCGCCTGAAGTCCGTCGAGGCCGCCCGCCGCCTGCGGCCCGCCGAAGAACACGGTGCCGCCGAGCCGGCCCGCGGGGTTGGCGTTGTCGCACTGCGCGTAGTAGCCGGCGCGGCAGTAGCTGCACGTCCCGCACGCGACCGTGGACGGGACCACCACCCGGTCGCCGGGCCTGAGGTTGCGGACCGCCGAACCGACCTCCTCGACGACGCCGACCGCCTCGTGCCCGAGGATCGTGCCCTCGCGCATGCCGGGCATCGTGCCGCGCACGAAATGCAGATCGGTGCCGCAGATCGCGGACGTCGTGATCCGCACGATCGCGTCGAACGGTTCCTGCACCTTCGGCGGCGGGACGTCGTCCAGGCGGATGTCGCCCACGCCATGCCACACAACGGCCTTCATGGCTCGCCTCCACGCTTCGCGGGTACCGCGGCGGAGGCCGGCGCGGCGCACCGGCACGCGCTCCGGGCTCCCCGGCGTTCGCCGCCGGCCGGGAGCCGTACCGCGGCCTGTCGGTCAGGGACGCTCCGGCGGAGCTCCCCGGCGCTTGTAGTCCGGGCGGTCCCGGCCCCGATCGTGCGGGTCCGGTTCCGCTTGCGTCCGGGCTGCCCCTCGGCTACCCGAGGGGACCAGGGGAAACACGGAGCGGTGCCGTCAGGTGGTCACGACCCACAACCGTTTCGGACCGGGCGCTCCGGGCAGCAGTGGCGGTGAACGACCTTTCCCCCCACGACCGCGAGGAGGGCCGGATGCCCGCACTCACCGCCCCCGCTCTTTCCGGCGCGGGCCGCCTGTGGACCATCCCCGGCGTGTACGCGCCGCAGGCCGACAGCCACCTGCTCGCGCGGGCACTGGAGACCGAAGGGGTGCGGGCCGGTATGCGCGTGCTCGACATCGGGACCGGCAGTGGCGCCCTGGCCGTGCAGGCCGCCCGGATGGGCGCCGAGGTATATGCCACCGACATTTCCCGGCGAGCGGTGGTGACCGCGTGGGCCAACGCTGCCCGGCACGGCCGCCGGATCCGGGTGCGCCGCTGCGACCCCGCGCGTCCCTGGAGCGGTTCGGCCCTGGACCTCCCGAGCCGGGCGTTCGACCTGGTGGTCAGCAACCCGCCCTACGTCCCGACGCCGCCCGGCAGCACCCGAGGAGCGGCCCGGGCCTGGAACGCCGGGCACGACGGGCGGCGGATGGTGGACCGGCTCGCCGATCACGCGCCGTCGCTGCTGCGACGCGGCGGGGTCATGCTCGTCGTGCATTCCGAACTCTGCGGGGTCGAACCGACGCTCCGGCGCTTCGCGCAGTCAGGGTGCCGGCCCCAGGTGGTGGCCCGTGCGGACGTCCCGTTCGGACCCGTTCTGACCGCGCGTCTGCCCTGGCTGCGCGCTCGCGGACTCGTCGCGGACGGCCAGGAGCACGAAGGGCTGGTGGTGGTCCGTGCCCAGCGCCTCTGAGCGCCCCCGGCGGATCGTGGTCGACCCCGACGGCCCTCTCCTCGTGGAGGGGCCGGTCGAGGTGGTCGGCCCGGACGGCACGGTCTCCCGCAGCGACCGGTTCGTGGTCGCGGTGTGTACGTGCCGCCGTACCCGTACGGCGCCGTGGTGCGACACCAGTCACCGGTGCCACGAGCGTCCCGCCCGGGCGCGGCGCGCGGGAGGCGCCCCAGCGAAGGACACACCGAAGGACACGCCCGGGCCCCCGCAGGAAAGCGACGAGAGGAGCGAGCCGCGATGACGGCCACCGCACACGTACGGCGCCCGCCGACCGGGCCTGCCTTGCCGGGACCGCGCGGCCCGCTGTCACGGGCGGTGCTGGCGGCTCTTGCCCGGCCCGGGGGAAGAGCGGACGGCACGGAGCGCGGCACCCTGCCGCCCCTGGCGGACGTGCGAGCGGCCGACCCCTACGGCGCGGACCTGCAGCTCGCGCTCTACGCGCTCTACGAGCTGCACTACCGCGGCTTCACCGGCGTCCCGGACGCCCGCGAGTGGGACCCAGAACTCCTGCGGGTGCGCGGCGCGTTGGAGAGCCGCTTCCTGGAGGCCCTGCGGGCGGACACGCCGCCTTCGGCCGACGTCGACCAGGTCTTCGCCGACCTGCTCACCGAACCGGCCGATCACAGCGGAAGCGTGGCTTACCACCTGGAACACAGCGGTGAGCGGTGGCAGATGCGCGAGTACGCCGCGCTGCGCTCGCTGTACCACCTCAAGGAGGCCGACCCGCACGCCTGGGTGATCCCGCGGCTGCACGGCCGGCCGAAGGCGGGGATGGTGGCCATCGAGTACGACGAGTTCGGTGCCGGGCGCGCCGACGAGGTGCATTCACAGCTGTTCGCCGATCTGCTGTCCGACCTGCATCTGGACACCGCGTACGGCCGTTACCTGGAGGTGGCCGGCGCCGAGACGCTCGCGACGGTGAACGTGATGACCCTCTTCGGCCTCCACCGGGAGCTGCGGGGCGCCCTGGTCGGGCACTTCGCCTGCGTCGAGGTGACCTCGTCGCCGGCCTCCCGGCGGCTCACCGCGGCCATGCGGCGGTTGAACGCGGGCGCGGCTGCCGAACGCTACTACGCCGAGCACGTCGAGGCCGACGCGGTGCACGAACAGGTGGTGCGGCGTGAGGTGGTCGACGGTCTCCTCGCGCAGGAGCCGCAGCTCGCCGCGGACGTCGTTCTGGGGGTGACGGCGACGGAGTTCCTGGAGGACCGGCTGTCCCGTCATCTGCTCACCGCCTGGCGGGCCGGGCACACGGCGCTCCGTCAGCCGTTGTGACACGCCCGGTCAAGCGGGAACGGCCCTGGTGCGGGCTCAGCTGCGAGGAGACGCGTCCTGTTCGTGGCCGGAGCGCGTGAAAGGCCTGTTCAGTAGCCGCTCAGCAGCGCGCGCACCCGGAGCAGCTCCTCGGGCCCGACCGAGCTGTGCCAGCGCGACGGGTCGGCGGGACGGCGGCCCCACAGCAGCAGAAGGCGCGCCGCCGGATCGCTCTCGATCGTGGCGGGACCTTCCGGCGGGGCGAGGCGTACGCCGCCGCCCCCGGCATCCGCGGTCACCACGATGTCGTCGGCCCCCGGTACCCGCAACCGGCCTTCGATCCGCCCATCAGGGCCCAGGTCGAGACCGGCGCGTCCCTTCTCCAGCAGGGGCCGGCCGACGGACACCACGCTGTGCTCCGTCATCCACGGTTCCTCGAGCGCCTGCCGGGCCGTGCGGTCGTCGCCGGTCAGGTCCCAGCGGTGCAGGATCAGTTCCTCGCGCATGTGCTCGGCGAAGAACGGCACCGTCACGCTGCGGCCGGTCCACATCACCGCGTCGTCGGGCGAGAGGTCCTCCGCGGCGGCCGCGGTGACCTCGGCCAGGCGCTCGCACCGGTCCCGGAACGCCGCCCACAGCTCCGCGTCCGGCATGCGCCGGAAGGGGATCTCGCGGTCGAACCCGCGGGTCTCCACCGGTGAGCCGGCGTGGAACGCCTCCAGCACGCGCGCCAGTTCCTCGGCGTTGCCGGTCTGGTGGGCCAGGACGTCCCGCACGGTCCAGCCCTCGCACCACGTCCCGTCGTCGGGTCGCCGCCCCTGCGCAGCGTGGACGAACGCGGCGAGTTCCGGGAGCACGTGGTCGATCTCCGGCTGTCTCACCTGCCCATCCCTATCCCTCTTCGCCGCCCCCCGCAAACGCGCTCCACCGCACCGGAGGAGGTGATTGGCCTCATCCGGGGCGTTCCGGGCGGACCGCAGGGGCGAGGCGGCCCACGAGGTGGGACGCGCGGTACGTGAGACCAAGGTGCCGCCCCCTCGCCCACTGACCCCGCGCCGTCGCCGCCGCCGGGGCACGTCAGTGCTGCGAGGTGCGCGGCATGCGCACGATGAGTACGGCGACGTCGTCGTGGGAGTCGGCTGCGAGTCCGGCCAGCAACCGGTCGCACATCTCCTCCACGCCGTAACGGCTCAGCCCCGCCGCGTGCTGCCGCAGCCGGGTCAGGCCGTGGTCCAGGCTCTCCCCTCGACGTTCGATCAGGCCGTCGGTGTAGAACACGAGCGTCGCCCGTTCCGGCAGTTCACTGCTGGCGCCGACGCGTTCGGCGTCCGGTTCGACGCCCAGCAGCAGGCCATGGCCGTCTTCGAGGAAGCGGGTGTCGCCGTCGAAGGTCACCAGGAGCGGCGGCGGGTGCCCCGCGGTCGACCATTCCAGCCGAAAGGGACCACCGCTTTGCCCTTTGACCAGGGCGTACACGCAGGTCGCGGTCTGCAGTCCGTAGAGGCAGGTGACGGCCAGGTCGAGCCGCCGGAGGATCTTCGCGGGCGGCTCCTTGCGGTCGCACGCGATGCCCCGCAGCATGTTCCGCACCTGGGACATGGTCACCGTCGCCCGCAGGTCGTGGCCGGTGACGTCGCCGATGATGAGCGCGGTGTCCCCCTGCGGGAGCACGAAGCAGTCGTACCAGTCCCCGCCGATCTGCGCGGTGTCGGCCGCGGGCGCGTAGCGCGCGGCGATCTGCAGACCCTCGATGTGCGGCAGTTCCGGCAGCAGCGAGCGCTGGAGACGCTCGGCGATGTTCTGCGTCTCCGCGTGCAGCCGGGCATTGTCCAGCGCCAGGGCGATCCGGTGGGCCAGGTCCTCCACCAGCACCAGGTCCGCGTCCCCCAGGGGCCGGCGGTCCGGGCCGCGAACGGCACTCAGTGCACCCAGCACCCTGCCGCGGACCCGCAGCGGCGCCACGATGAGGGTCTGTCCTCCGAGGCGTTCGAACATCTCCAGGTTCGCCGCGTGGAACAGGTCGGCCGCATCCCGCACCGGGGGCACGTCGGCCTCCGAGAGCAACATGGCGCCGGATCCGCTCAGGACCCGGGAGAGGGGGCCGGTCGGGGCGAGGGGCAGGGGCGGGAGAAGGCCCGTCAGACGGGAGACGTCCACGGCCGAGTCGCGATGGGCGACGCACACCCGCTCGACGCGGCCGCCGCCGGTCACCAGGTCGGCGGCGCACCAGTCGGCGAGTGCGGGCACCAGCACCCGGCACACCCGGCGCAGACCCTCGACCGCGTTCAGGGTGCTCGACAGCACCTCGGCGGCCTCGTTGACCAGGGTGAGCCGGTCGAGCGCGGTCTGCAGCGCAACGTCCACGTCGTGTTCGTCCACGCCCGACCACCTCCCGGCGAGGACTCCGTCTTCCACCTTGGCAGACTTCCGGCCCCTCGGCGCGGCGCGGCGGCCCGGCCGACCGGGGCCCGAGCGCTGGGGCTGCGACGCCGGCGAGCGCGGGTCCGCGCAGGCGGTGAAAGCGGACGGATCGGGTAGGCGCGGACATATGAGTGGACCGACCCCAGCCCATGAGCAGCCGGTGACGCCGGACCTCCCACCCGCTGTGCGGGTGCCCGATCTCCCGGGCGCGCCCGGGCCACGCCGCCAACGTCCCGTGAAACGGGCGGGTGAGCCGCCGGCTTCGGACCCGGGCCCGAAACGGAAGCACCCCGCGAAGCCGGGGCCGGACGATCCCCCGGGTTGAGCCCAACCCGCCCTGCCTTCGCGTACCGGGATCCACCGCCGGTACCGGCCCGCGCCTGCCCGCACTGTCCCGCACCGTGAAGCCCCGGAGAGGTGATCCATGGCGCCCGCGCCACGCCTGCTGCTCTTCGACGTGAACGAGACGCTGTCCGATCTCTCGTCGCTCGCCCCGCGGTTCGCGGAGGGCGGTGCACCGCCGGAACTGCTGCCGGTGTGGTTCGCCGGCGTGCTCCGGGACGGCTTCGCCCTCACCGCCACGGGCGCCACCGCGGACTTCGCGACGCTCGCCCGCGACGGACTGCGGGCCCTGCTCGAAAGCACCGACGGCTGGCGCGGGGACTCCGCGCAGGCGGCCGAGCGTGTGCTGAGCGGCCTCACGTCCGTCCGCGTGCACCCGGACGCCGCGGAAGGCCTCCCCGTGCTGCACGCCGCCGGGTACCGCCTCGCGACGCTGACCAACGGCTCGGCCGCGACGACCGAGGCCGTGCTGGGATCGGCCGGGCTGCTCGACCTCTTCGAGGCCCATCTCGACGTCGGCACGCCGGGCAGCTGGAAGCCCGCGGCGGCGTCCTACCGGTACGCCTGCCAGGAGTTGGACTCCCCGCCCGAGCGCACGGTCCTGGTGTCCGTCCACCCGTGGGACCTGCACGGCGCACGGCGGGCGGGCCTGGGCACGGCCTGGATCCACCGTGGTTCGGACCGCTATCCGACGGCCATGGACCGGGCCGACCACGAGGCGCGGACGCTCGTCCTGCTGGCCGGGTCGCTCTGCCCCTGAGCCGCGATCGGCCGCTGCCGCGTTCTCAGGCCGCCTTGCCGCGCTTACCGCCGCGCCGGCCGGTTTTCTTCCGCAGCGCCTTCACCAGGTCGTCGCGGCTCATCCGGGAACGGCCCGGGACTTCCTCTTCGGAGGCGAGACGGTAGAGCTCGTCCTTGGTCATCCCGTCCAGGTCCGGAGGCCCGTCGGCCTTGCCCGACCGTCGGGCCGGCCCGCCGCCACGCCGGCCGCCCGAGTCCTTGCCGGTCGCGCGCCCGCTTGCGCTGCCGCTCTTGGCCCCGCCGCCCGCGCCTCCGCGTCTGCCCCCGCCCTTCGCCTTCTCGATGCTGCTCCGCAGCGCCGTCTCGAGGTCGATCACGTTTGTCGCCTCCGGCGTGGCCTCCGCCTCGGGGGGCTCCCGTCCCTCGAGCTTGGCCTCCACCAGGGCGTGGACGCGTTCCTCGTAGGTGTCGTGGTAGTCGCCGGGCCGCCAGTCCATGGACATTGCCTCGACGAGCTGGAGGGCCATGTCGAGCTCATTGCTCGCGTTGGGACGGCGCGGCAGGTCCGGGAGCTCGTCCCGCGGGTCGCGGACCTCGTCCGCCCAGTGCAGGAGCTGCACGATCATCACGTCGGGCTCGGCCCGCAGCGCGGTGAGGTACTGCTTGTTGCGCATGGTGAAGGTGGCGATGCCGGCCCGGTCGGACTTCTCCAGAGCGGTGCGCAGCACCTGGTAGATCTTCGCGTACTCCTCGGAGCGGGGAGCCAGGTAGTAGGTGCGGCCGAAGTAGACGGGCTCGACCTCGGTGAGGTCGACGAAGCCGTCGATCTCCAGGACCTGCGACTTTCCGGGGGCGATCTCGTCGAGTTCGTCCGCCTCGACGGTCACGTAACCGCCGTCGCCGGTGTCGTACCCCTTGACGATGTCGTCGAAGGCGACCTCCTTGCCGGTGCGTTCGTTCACCCGCTGGTTGCGCACCCGGTCCGAGGTGCCGCGCTCCACCTGGTGGAAGTGCACGGTGTGCTCGTCGACCGCGGAGAACATCGACACGGGAACGGTCACCAGCCCCAGGCTCAGGACGCCGGACCACACGGGTCGTGCCACGGTTCCCACCTCCTCCCCGTCACGCCTCCCCCGAGGCCGCGCCGTCATACACCAGCAGGCCCTCGGGTGTGAGCCGTGCGCCGGGGGTGGGGCGGTGCGCGTGCAGCCGGCTGTCGGGCATCAGATGCCACGCCGGGACGTCACGGGCGAGGACCGCGAAGTCGGCGATCAGCCGCCGGTGGCAGCGCCACCACACGGACTCCGCGCACATCACGGCCGTGGTGCGCTCCGCCGCCTCGCGGAGCAGGTCGTCCATGGCCGCCAGGAACTCGGGAGTGCGGGTGTGGGCGGCGTAGCCGCGGAAGGAGTCGTTGCGCCAGACCGTGTCGGGCGAGTCGGCGGCGACGGGCCGCCAGCCGCCGAGGCGTTGCTCCCAGCGGTAGGCGATCCCGGACTCGGGAAGGGCGCGGGCGAGGTTCTCCCGGCTCATGCCGGGATTGCGCCGGCTGCCCGGAGCCGTGCGGACGTCCACCACCGCCTCGACGCCGGCGCCGGTGAGGCGGGCGACGAGATCCGGCAGGTCGGAGGTGCCGTGGCCGAAGGTGACGAGACCGCCGGGGGCGGTCACTCGCGGCGTGCGGCCGAGCGCGCGACCATGCAGGCCACCCCGGAGACCAGGGCGGTGGCGCCCGCGGCGTACAGCACGTCCGAGGATGCCGCGAGGTCCGACACCACCAGCAGCACGAGGGCGAGCGCGGCGCACCATCTGGCGAAGCGCCGGGCGACGGTGCCGGGCTCGTTCTCCCATACGTACTTGGGGACGGCGGGCTCGTCCGCCGTCTGCTCCTTCGCCCTGGCTGCCGCTGCCGGGGGCTCGCCCGGCGGCGCCGGTGGCTCCTCGGTCCTGTGTGTCAGCCGCATACGGGCGAGCTGCCGGGCCAGGCGGGGTTCCTCCTGGACCAGGGCTTGCTCGATGTCGGCCAGCACTTTCCGTTCGCGCACCGTAAGGCCCATCGTCGCCTCCACCCGATGTCCTGGGCCGGCCCCGAGATCCGCGCCCGACGACTACCCCTGGCGGGGTAAACGACACGGGTGCCGCGGAATTTTCCCCCGACGACCCGCGCCTCCCCCTTCCATCGTCCCCCCAGGTCCGCGTCGGGGCCTGTTGCCGGCGGGATCACCGCCGGCGGTGCGTCGCTGCACGGGCTTCCGCGGCCCACCGGCCCCCAGGGGGGGTGCTCGTCACACTTCTCCCGTGCGATACAACTCCGGAGGCGCCTCGACGGTCGAACGAGGAGCACCGTTGACCCTCGCCGGCGCCGGCCGGCGGGATACCTGGGAGGTTTTGCTTGAACCACCGACTTGCCCGCCCCTCCACCGTCCGTACAGGCGTCATCGCCCTCACCGCGCTGGTCGCCGCCGCTGCCCCGCTGACCGGCTCGGTGGCCGTGGCCGACTCCTCACCGGCCGTCCCGGCCGCCGCGACAGCCGCGGTCACCGCGAACAAGCTGGCCAGCCTCCACGCACGCGACGCCTCCGGCGTCCTGTGGCAGTACCAGGGCACCGGCAACCGGGCCACGCCGTTCGCCAAGCCCACCCGCGTGGGCGGCGGCTGGAACGCGTACACGAGCGTCACGACGATCAACGGCACGGCCGCGGACGGCAGCGGGGACGTCGTCGCCCGCGACACGTCCGGCGTGCTCTGGTACTACCGCGCGTCCGGCCGGGCGGACCAGCCGTTCGCGCCCCGGGTGCGGGTCGGTGCGGGCTGGAACGCCTACACCGCGATCTTCGGTTCCGGCGGCTACATCTCGGACCCGGCCGGCTCCGGCGACCTGCTGGCCCGCGACGCCAGCGGGGACCTGTGGCTCTACCGCGCCACCGGCATCGTGAGCGCGCCGTTCGCACCGCGCGTACGGGTCGGCTGGGGCTGGAACGCGTACACCGCGATCACCACCTTCGGCAACGGAGTGCTCGCGCGCGACGCCTCGGGCGTGCTGTGGTCGTACAGCAGGAACGTGGGCGGCGACCCCGCCAAGCCGCTGGGCTACCGCGTGCGGGTCGGCGCGGGCTGGAACGCGTACACCTCGATCACGGGCATCCGCAGCCCTCTCGGCACGGATGCGCCCGGGCTGGTGGCCCGCGACCCCCAGGGGCGGCTCTGGCTGTACACCACGTCCTGGAGCATGACCACGCCGAATCCCGATCCGACGCTCATCGGGTCGGGGTGGCAGATGTACACGGCGATGTTCTAGCGGGTGTCCCCGGGGACCCCGGCCTGGCCATCGGGTGCCCGCACCCACGTCCCCGGGGCCCCCACCCCTCCCCCTGGCTGCCCGCCCCTCATTTCCCCCACGGCAACGGGATGCCCTTGCGGGGCCTCCCCGGCTTTCCGCCGGTGGATGGTTGCGCGCGCAGTTCCCCGCGCCCCCTGTCGGGGCTCGTCCTGCCCCCGGGGGTGCGTTGCCGACTGCTGCGCCGTCGTGGCTTGTCGCGTTGGGGCACCTCCCGGACGAAGTCTGGGGGACCTCGCGCCCCTGATCACGTGCCGTTCGTCCACTTGTCGGGGGCAGTACAGGCGTACCCCTCGTCCACCTCATCCCGCTTGTCGGTGTGCTGCGGCACCCTCGTACTGCCCAGGCGGCCCCATGGACGACCAGGGGGTGGGGAGGAAGCGCTCCCCGCAAGGACTTGTGCGTACGCCCGACCAGCCCCTTCGTAAGAGGGGTCACGCACAAGTCCGAGGAGACGCTTCCGGACTGCCCCCAACGTGCGGACGAACGGCACGTGAAACAGGGGCGCGAGGAACTGCTCGAGCAACCACCCGCCGGGCGGAGGGCGGCGACGGCGGCCCGGGGGCACCCGGAAGCCGACAGCGCGCGAGGTCCCCCAGCGAGACCAGCCGGCCACCGGGCGGAGAGACGGCACGCTCAGCCCGGGGCACCCCAGCGGACGTGACCCCGTGCTACCGGGCCGGAGCCCGCCAGGATGAGACCGCTGCCACATCCCGCGGGTAGGTACGCAGAGCGAAAATCCCGAGCAACCCGGCCAGCACCAAAGACGACAGGCAGACCAGGAACGTCCACCGCAGCCCGTTCGAGGTGAAGAGGTGCGAGGACGCGTAGCCGAAGGACAGGGGCGCCGCGAACTCGCCCAGGGTTCGGGCCGCCGTCCGTACGGACTCGGCCCTCCCGGCGACCCCCGCCGCGTCCGGTCCGGCACCGGACCCGGTGACGACGTGACGCGGGC
>NZ_JAINZZ010000103.1 GCF_019890725.1 Actinacidiphila acidipaludis | reverse complement strand
CCGGCGGCGGCCCCCCGCGGCGAAACCGGACCCCTTGCCCGAGGCCAGTCATGAGAGAGCGTCAGGGAAGGTGGATGAGGGTTTCCCGGGTGGAGGGGTGGTGGGCGATGACGGTGCCGGGGTAACGGACGTGCTCGCCGGGGGAGAGGAGCAGCCACTGGACGCCGTAGCGGTGGACCACGGCGCGGCGGGTGGCCGCCGAGGTGCGCGGTGCGAAGAACGAGCTCACCGCGACGGAACGGCGGTTGCGGTCTGCCACCGTGGTCGAGGGGTCCGGCCACGCGGGCCACACGGTGTAGACCCCGTACGCGGGCAGGACGTGCGAGGGCTGGTAGCCGTTCGTGAGGAGGACGTCCCCGGCGTGGACGCGATCCGCCACCCACCGGTAGTCGTTCCAGGGCTCGGGCCGGCTGATCGGCAGCGGCAGCACACTGCTCGGCACCACCGCCCCCACCTGGGCGGTGAACGCCACGCACAGCGCCCCCGCGCTCAACGGCACCAGGACCTTCCGCAGCCGGGTCCACGGCGGGATCTCCGCCAGCTCGACCGCGAGCGCGAACTGCAGCGGCACGAGGAGCAGGGCGAACACCCGCCCGTAGGTGTAGTGCGCGCTGAACCAGCCGTACGCGGCGATCACGCAGTCCGCGCCGAACATCAGCACCAGCGGGTCGCGCCACCGCCGCCGCGCCCGCCAGGCCAGGGCGGGCAGCCCGACGAGCGCGAGGACGTACCAGGGCAGCAACTGCTCGTAGAGCCTGCGGTGCACCGCGTCCACGGTGGTGTCCCCGGCCAGCGCGAACACGTCGAAGTACGGCCACGCGGCGGCCACCGTGAGGGCGACGGTCAGGGTGACGGTCCACGCGGCGGCGGTCCGGCGGGTCCAGGTCCGCTCGCGTCCGGCGATCGTCGCGGCGACCCCGGTGGCCGCCGCGAGCGCGGTGATCGGATGGATGAGCAGCAGTATCCCGCCGAGTGCGCCCAGCCCGGCGTGCGCCCACCAGCCACCGCCGCGCCGCACGACCCGGTCGGTCCATGCCCACAGCAGGAACGTCAGGCCCACGGCGAACGTGCTCGGGTACGGCGCGACCTGGGTCAGCGACGCCAGCCCGCAGAAGCCGCTCCACAGCTCCGGCTGCCAGCCCCACAGCAGGGTGAACGCGGCCAGCGCGTACACCGGGGCGAGCGGGCGGCGGCTGAGGGTCCGCGCGTAGACGCCGACGCCGGCGGCCAGCACGGCGAGGTTCAGCAGCGCGCTCCAGCGCAGCGCCAGCCAGGCCGCGGTGCCGGTGGCCCTGGCGGCCAGGCCCAGCGCCACCGCGTAGGGCGAGAAGTAGGGGCTGCCCCGGCCGGGTTCCTTGATGACGGGGTTCGCCGGGTGCCGCCAGTTCTCGCTGACGCGGGCGACCGCCGCGGCGTTCTGCCCGAAGTCCCCGGTCAGCGGGGTGTGGAACACCACGATCGCCATGATCAGCCAGAACACGGCGGCGCACACCAGGTACGGCGCCTGCCGCCGCAGGACCGCGCCGGCCCGCAGCAGCAGCGGGCGGGTGGCGACCGGGTCCGGGCCGAACGCGTCGGGGACGGCGCCCGGGGGACGGTGCGGCCCGGTCTTCAGCCGCGACACAGGGCACGCTCCGCCCGCAACGGGTCGGCGGGGAAGCGGAAGCCCGTCCGGGACCAGGCGCCGGTGAGGTTGCGCCAGAACCGGCCGGGGGTCAGCGGCGCGCGCACCGATGACTGCAGTTCGGCGAGCCGGCCGCAGCTCAGCGCGTGTCTGGCCGCGCTGACGCGGGCGGGGTCCAGGCCCGCGGGCAGCGGGACGCCGGGATCGGTCCAGTCGGCGACGATCCAGGCCGGGTCGAGTGCCTGCTCCTGGGCGGATCGCCCTGCCGGACCGGTCGCGGCCCGCGTCCGGTGCGCGGCGAGGGGATAGGCGACGCCACGCGGGTCGACGGCGGTGGCGTCCAGCGGGGTGACGATGCCGTTGTAGCCGAGCAGGCCGTAGCTCCCGGCGAGCCGGGTGCGGAAGCGGGCGGCGAGCGGCAGCGAGACGAAGCGGCCGCCGCCGTCCGGGATCTGCAGGAGCAGGACGGGCTTCCGCCCGTTCTCCGCGGCGAGTTCGGCGGGCAGCAGGGGGCTGACCTGCTCGGCGTGGGAGAACTCGGTGACGGGGTGCGGCCCGGCGGCGGAGGCGGCGTACGCCCGCTGCTCGTCGAGGATCGGATAGGGGGCGCCGGTCGCGGCGGGAGGCCGCCACAGCAGGGCGCACAGCACCGACCACACCGCCACGGCGGCCGCCGCCGAGCCGGTCAGGCGGCCGAGCGGCACCGCGCACAGCGGCAGCATCAGCAGGAAGAGGCCCGGCAGCAGCATGCGGCCGTGCATGGTGTCGCCGCCGACCCGGGACACGTTCAGCCACAGCAGCAGTCCGGCGAGGGGAGGGGCGAGCAGTTCGGGGCGCAGCACCCGGCGCGGGGCCTGGACGGCGACCACGGCCAGCAGGGCCACCGGCAGCCAGAGCCGGTAGGGCTCGGTGAAGTCGGTGACATAGGCCAGGCCGCGGGCCCACATCGGACGGCCCGTCTCCTCGGTGAGCGTGGGCAGCGGGACGAGCACCCCGTAGTAGCCTGCGCGGAAGACCTCGTACGCGGCGGGCAGCACGACGGCGGTGGCGAGCAGTCCGGCGGCGCGCATCGGGCGCGGGCGGAGCAGGACGAACAGGGCCACCAGGAACACGGCGGTGACCAGGACGAGTTCGGGCTGCACCAGCGGGCCGAGCCCGATCAGGCAGGCGGCGGCGTACGGGCTGTGCCGGGTGGCGGCAGCGGGGTGGGGGTGGCGCCGGCTACGCATGTCGCGGGCGGCGACCAGGTACCACCAGGTGAGGGCGATCCAACCGATGGCCAGCCCGTTCTCCAGGCCCGACGTGGCGTAGTCCCAGTCGGGCTTCACCGCCAGCAGCACCAGCATGCCCACCGGCAGCAGGGGGGCCGAGGAGAGCGGGCGCACCGCCTTGCGGGCGGCGGCGACGGCGAGGACGTATCCGATCCCGGTGAGCAGCACACCCAGCGTGACGGCGACGACGGAGGGGTCCTTGGCCGTGACGTCGGAGCAGGCGGTGAGCAGCCACTGCCAGAGGGTCCCGCTGGAGGCCTCGGCGCGTTCCCCCGCGTTGAACACCGGGCCCTGACCGGCCAGGATCTCGCGGGCGGTGCGGGCGTAGACCATGCCGTCGTCGCCGACCCAGCGCTGCCGCCAGCCCAGCACGGTCACGACCACCGCGGGGGTGCCGACGATCAGGGCCTCGCGCAGCCGGTGCGACAGCGGGACGCTGCCCGCCCTTCCGCGGAGCCAGGGTTGTCGTGTGCCCGGGACCAGATCGTGCGATGTCATGACAACTCCCGATTCCTGCCGTTCCGGAATCAGGTTGCCAAACGGTCATCGCATGATCAGAGTCGCCACGCGGACGGCGGCGTGGGCGTAGGCCACCTGGCAGACGGCTTCCGCGTCCCGCCGCGCGTCCCGCCGCGCGTCCTGCCGCGCCGAGGCACCCGCGAGCACGGCAGCAGAAAGCGGGGGCGCCGGCTGCCGCGGCGCCCCCGCCGTCCTGCCCGGGCGGCTCGCACCGCCCTGCTCCCGACCGGCTTCGCCGGCCGACCTGCTCCCGACCGGCTTCGCCGGCCGACCCGCTCCCGACCGGCTTCGCCGGCCGGGCCGCTACTTCACCGCGCCGGCCATCACACCGGACACGAACTGCCGCTGGAAGGCGAAGAACACCGCCAGCGGGATCACCATCGACACGAACGCGCCGGGCGCGAGGATGTCGATGTTGTTGCCGAACTGCCGGACCTGCTGCTGCAGGGCCACGGTGATCGGCTGCGAGTCGCTGTTGGTGAAGATCAGTGCGACCAGCATGTCGTTCCACACCCACAGGAACTGGAAGATCCCCAGCGAGGCGATGGCCGGACCGCCCAGCGGCATGACCACCCGCACGAACAGCCGCAGCTCGCCCGCGCCGTCCAGCCGCGCCGCCTCCAGCAGTTCCCGCGGGATCTCCGCGAAGAAGTTGCGCAGCAGGAAGATCGCGAACGGCAGGCCGAACGCGGTGTGGAAGAGCACCACGCCGATGATGTCGCCGAAGATGCCGAGCTCGCCGAAGAGCTTGGCGACCGGCACCAGCGCCACCTGCACCGGCACCACGAGCAGCGCCACCACCGCCATGAACCACCAGTCCCGGCCGGGGAAGTCCATCCAGGCGAAGGCGTAGCCGGCCAGCGAGCCGACCACCACGACCAGCAGCGTGGCCGGCACGGTGATCAGCACGGTGTTCCACAGCGAGTCGGTGATCGCGCTGTTGCTCAGCAGCGTGTGGTAGTTGGAGAACGTCAGCTGCGACGGTGTGGTGAACACCTTCCACCAGCCGCTCGCCGTGATGTCGGTCGGCGAGCGAAGGCTGGACAGCAGCAGTCCCACGGTCGGCAGCAGCCAGAACAGCGCCACCAGCAGCAGGACCACCCGCAGCACGCCGCCCCCGGTGCGGGCGGCGAGGCGGGCCGCCAGGCCCGGCCCCCGCCGGCTCGTGTCGGCCGCCGCGGCGGGACCGGTGGCGGTGACCGCACCGCCGGTTGTCGCGTCGGCGCTCATCGCCGTCCCTCCCTGCGCAGCCGGCGGATGTTGACGATCATGACCGGCAGGACCAGCAGCAGCAGGATCACGCCGATCGCGCTGCCGACGCCCTGGTCGTTGCCGCCGCCGAACGACGACAGGTAGAGCTGCAGCGCCAGCACGTTGGCGTTCGACTGGGTCTGTCCCGGCGCGATGATGTAGACGAGGTCGAAGATCTTGAGCACGTTGATCATCAGCGTGACCATGACCACGACCAGGACCGGAGCCAGCAGCGGCACGGTGATCCGCCGGAACACCTGCCACTCGTTGGCGCCGTCCACGCGCGCCTGTTCGAGCAGTTCCCGCGGCACCCCGGCCAGGCCGGCCGCGATGAGCACCATCGCGAAGCCCGCCCACATCCAGACGTAGCTGGCGATGATCGACGGGGTCACCAGGCTCGGGCCGAGCCAGTTGATGCCGTTGTACTTCTCGGCGAAGTTGGACGCGGGCAGCCGCAGCTGGGCGCCGGCGGCGGAGGAGGGCAGGGTATAGGTGCCGTCCTTGCCGGACTTGGCCGACGCCACCACCTTCCCGTTTTTGACCGCCTGCACCTTGACCCCGGACAGCGCCTTCTCACCCGGGTCGATGACGCCGGGCTTGCCGGTGCCGCCGGGCCGGAAGTCCAGCCACACGGTGCCGGTCACCGCGTCGGGCTTCGGCGCCGCCGGCTTCGCCTGCTGGGCGCCGGCGGGCAGCTTGTTCTGCGGGATGCCCACCAGCGGCAGGTTCGCCGAAGTGCCCACGCTCGCCGTCGACTTCGAGGTGTACGAGCCGCCGGCCGTCGGCGCCAGATCGCTGTTCGGCCGGGGACGCGCCCCCGGATAGGCCGCGTTGCTGGTGAAGGTGTCGTGCACCGCGACCACCACCGCGTTCGCCACACCGCGGGACGGGTCCTGGTCGTACACCAGGCGGAAGATGATGCCCGCGGCCAGCATGGAGATCGCCATCGGCATGAAGACGACCAGCTTGAACGCCGTTCCCCAGCGCACCCGTTCGGTGAGCACCGCGAAGACCAGGCCGAGCGCGGTCGCCACGGTCGGCGCCACCACCACCCAGATCGCGTTGTTGCGCACCGCGGTGAGGATGCCGTGGTCGCTGAAGACCGTGCCGAAGTTCTTCAGCCCGACGAACCCGCTGCCGCCCGCGTCGTACAGGCTGCGGTGGATCGTGTAGACGATCGGATAGGCCACCAGCGCGCCCAGCAGGACCAGCGCGGGCAGCAGGAACAGGGCCGCCAGCCACGGCGGTGTGCCCATGATGCTGCGGCGGGGGCCGCCGCCGGGTCCCTTCACAGGACCCGGCGTGACCGGGGCGGCGCCCACGGCGCCGCCCCCCGCCCCCGGCAGGGAGGCGTCAGCCATCCGTCCTCAGCTCCCGTAGGCCTTGGCGGCGTCCGCTTCCAGCTTGGCCTGGGCGCCGGCCACGTCCGACGGCTTGGCCAGGAAGTCCTGCAGGTCCTTCCACTCGCCCTCGCCCTTCGTGCCGCCGAAGGCCGCCGGCGCCTGGTCCGACATGTCGAACCGGAAGTCGTCGCCGGCCGCGATCAACGCCTTCGCGATGTTGCGCTGCACGTCGTCCGGGTACGCGGAGAGGTCCATCGACTTGTTCGGCGACAGGTAACCACCGCCGCCCGCCCAGATCTTGGCCGCGTCCGTGGACCCGATGAAGGTCAGCAGCGCCTGCGCGCCCTTGGAGTCCTTCATCGCGACCGCGACGTCACCGCCGCTGACCACCGGCGGCTTGCCGGTGCCGACCGCGGGGAACGGGAAGACCTTGGCGTCCGTGCCCACCTTCGCCTTGGTGTTGCCCGAGATGAACGCGGAGACGAAGTCGCCCTCGTAGACCATCGCGGCCGGCGAGCTGCCGGTGAACACCTGGGTGACCGACTTGGGGAAGTCGGCGGCCAGCGCGCCGCGCGCACCGCCGTCGACCAGGTCCTTGTTGCCGAAGAGCTGGGCCAGCGTCGTCAGGGCCGTCTTCACCGTGGGGTCGGTCCACTTGATGGTGTGTGCGGCGAGCTTGTCGTACATGTCCGGCCCGGCCTGCGACAGGTAGATGTTCTCGAACCAGTCGGTGAGGGTCCAGCCGTCCGCGCCGCCGATCGACACCGGCGGTGTGCCCGACTCGAAGATGGTCTCGGCGGTCTTCAGGAAGTCCGCCCAGGTCTTCGGCTCGGACGCGCCCGCGTTGCCGAACGCGGCGGCGTTGTACCAGATCAGCGACTTGTTGGAGACCTTGGCGTAGATCCCGTACTGCTTGCCCTTCCAGGCGCCGAGCTTCTGCCAGCCCGGCGAGAAGTTCGCGGTGAGCTGCGCCTGGGCCTCCGGGCCCAGCGGCTTGATCCAGCCCTTGTCGGCGAACTGGTGCAGCACGCCGTTCTGGGCGAGGAACGCCACGTCCGGCGGGGCGCCGCCCTCGACCTTGGTGCCGAGGAAGGTGGACTGGCTGTCGCCGGTGGGCACATAGGAGGTCTTGGCGCCGGTGCGCTTGTCGAACTCCTTGAGCACCTTCATGAAGTTGGCCTGCTCGGGGCCGGTCCACACGGCGGCCACTTCAAGCTTCTGCCCGTGCAGATCCGGCAGTTGGAGCGAGGAGCCGTTGCCCTTCGAGGCGGACGGCGAACTCGAGTTCTGCCCGCTCTTCTTGCCGTCGTCGCTGCTGCTTCCGCACGCGGCGGCGGTCAGCGCGAGCGCGGATGCCGCGACCGCGGCGAGCGCTATGCGCGTAGTGCGGCGCACGACGCGGTGCGCCGGGTTCGTCTCAAGACTTCTGTCCTTGCTCGTGTTTAACGAAAGCATTTGGCCATCCCCTCAGTCCCGTGGCGTCTGTCCTACGCCCGGGTGAACGGGGCTCGCAAGGGCGCATACAGCAAGTTGCCAGCGATCGTGACCATGCCGTGATCTTGGCTCAAACCCGCTTGTACAGGGGAAATCTGCCCCCGGAGCAGGGACGCCACAGAAAGCCCTGACGACATGTGGGACATCGCCAGGACGCTGACGTGGAAGACGTGGAAACGCGCCACAGGAAGACCACGGGATGACCATGGGAAGCTCACAGGAAGCCCACGGGACAGACCGCGGTCAAGGAGCCCGGGCCGGACCCGGCGGCCGACCCCGGGCAGGCCCTAGCGGCGGGCCTCCTCCTGAGGGGACTCGGCGGCCCGCTGCAGCGCGCTGGCCAGCAGGGCGAGGTCCGTCGGGCCGTTGCCCAGCTCCCGCACCTGGCGCCGCGCCGGCGGATCGCCCATCCGCTCCCACTCCAGCGGGACGACGGTCGGCCGCAGCGTCGCCGTGCGCGGGATGCGGGCGCTGACCCGCGCGCCCTGGAAGAGCGTCACCGCGCCTCCGGGCCGCCGCAGATAGCCGCGGCCGGGCAGCGCGTCGTCCAGACCCGCCGGGTCCTCGACGGTCACCAGCAGCGCGGCCGACTCCGGGTCGGGCATCCGCAGGGCGATGCGCAGCCGCGCCCGCTCGTCCGCGTCCGTGCCCGCCGTGCGCTCGGGGCGGCCGGTGGCCGCCACCAGGTGGACGCCCAGCCGCTCGCCCTCCCGGGCCACCGCCTCCAGCGCGCGGACGACGCTGCCCGCCGCTGGCCGGCCCGGGCTGCCGAGGCCGGGGGCGACCAGGGCGTCGAAGTCGTCGACCAGCACCACCAGGCGCGGCAGCGCAGGCGGTTCGGCCGGATCCGCCGGCCGCGGTTGGTCCCCGGCCGGGGCCGTTGCGGCCCCGATACCGGCGCCACCCGACCGACCCGCGCCATCGGCCGGCACGCCGCCGCCCGTCGCGTCCCCGCTGACCGTCGTGTCCCTGCCGTCCGTCGCGTTCTCCGCGCCCGGGACGTCACGGCGGCCCTGGCGCGGCACGCCGGCCGCGACCACCCGCCGGTTGTGCCAGGCCGCGAACTCCCGCCCGTCCAGCAGCTCCGCACGCCGCTTGAGCTCCGCGGTCAGCCCCTGGGCGAACTCCCGCATCCGCACCGGATCGGAGGCGACCAGGTGGCTCGACACGTGCGGCAGGTCGACGCACGACGCCAGACCCTCGCCGCGCTCGGCGCCCGCGCCGTCCACCAGCACCAGCGCCAGCCGCTCCGGGCGCTCGCCCGCGGCCAGCGCCGCCGCCAGCGCGCGCAGCAGTTCCGTCTTGCCCGCGCCCGGCCCCCCGCCGACCATCGCGTGCGGGCCCTCGGCGACCAGGTCGACCTCGACCCGCCCGGAGGCGCCCGTGCCGAGCACCGCCCGGGCGGCGGCCGTCGGCGCGCCGGAGTCCGCCCAGCGGGCCGCGATCTTCGCGGGCGTGGCCAGCGCGAGGTCCAGCTCGTCGAGCAGCCGGACCGTGTCGGGCAGCGCGTAACGGGAGCGCGGGGCGGTCTCGTCCGCCTCCCGCAGGGGCGCCAGCGCCCGGGCGAAGTGCTCGGCCCAGTCCGCGGACACCGCGTCCAGCACGATCTCGTCCGGCAGGGTGCTGTCGTCGCCGGGCAGCGGGTGCCCGGCGCGTTCGATGTGCAGGGTGGTGGCCACGTCGCCCGACAGCCGGGCGACCACGCCGTTCCCGATCACCGGCTGCTCGCCGGCCTCGGCCAGGCACAGGACGTGCACGCCCGCCGACGGCCCGGCCACCGCGATCCGCGCGACCGCGTCCTGCAGGGTCGCCGACCCCGGGTCGCCGTCGACCACCAGCACCGTGAACGGCCCCTCGTACGCGGTCGTCGCGGCGGACACCGCCTCCTGCGGGGCGACGGCCCAGGACGCGCCCAGCGGGCCCGCTTCCAGGCGGCGCACCAGCTCGGCTATCCGGGCCTGGGCCTGGTCGCGGTCGAAGGCGAGCAGCAGCCGGCAGTCCTGGCCGTGGCCGGGGCGCAGATGCGGCACCCAGTTCAGCCAGGACCACTCCTCGCCGCGCTGGTCGGCGCCGCGGGAGCGGTCCGCGCTCAGCAGCACGACCTCCAGCGCCGCGGGGGAGTGCAGGGCGCACAACTGGGCGAGCACCGCGCGGCACAGTCCGGACAGCCGGGGGCGCGGCCCGGCCAGGGTCAGCGCGGCGGTGTGCGGCGAGCGCAGGTCCACGGTGAAGGGCACGGCGGGCAGGCGGCGGGTGCCGTCCTCCGAGGGGAGGTCGGCCGTGCCCAGCCGCACGGTCAGGGCGTCCGGGTGGGCGGGGTCGCGCTCCCACAGACGCCGTCCGGGGCCCAGCGCGGTCAGCAGGACGGTCGCCGGGTCGGGCCACCGCTCCCGCAGCGCCTCGGCCTCGCCGGTGTCCGCGGCCTCCGCCCCGGTGCGGCCGGGGGCGAGCCGCCGCCGGGCCCACGCGCTTATCGCGCCCACGGCGCCGCCGCCCCGGGACCGGCCCTCGTCGGGCCCGTGCGTGCCGCGGGAGCGCTCGCCGGTGGCCCGCCGCCGGGCACTGCTCTCCGCGCCGGCGGCGTGAGCTCCGGGGTGAGCCGGTGCCTCGGCGTCCGCCCAGGGCGCGCGGCCGGCGTGCGTCAGGCCGTCGGGGTGCGGTGCTGCCGCACCCGGGGAGACGCCGGGAGCCTGGCGGGGGATCGGCGGGGCGGTGGGGCCGTCCGAGCCGGAGCCGGAACCTGGGCCGGGGCCGTCGGTGGGCCGGCCGCCGGCCGGCGCGTGTTCGTCGGGGAAGCCGGCGCCACGCTGACCGGCGCCGCTGGGGCCGCGCTGTCCGGGAACGGGTGCCGACGGCGACGGCGACGGTGTGTGCGCACCGGGCATCGGCGGCGCGCCCGCGTCACCCGCCGCGCGTCCGGGCGACGCCACCCCGCCCGCCGGGTCTGCCTGCGCGTAGAGGCCGAACCGCGTCTCGCCGTGCGGGTGCGGGTGTGCCCCGGGAGCGCCGCCCTGGTCGGAGACGGGGTCGCCGGCGGCGTCCGGCCGGTCGTGGCCGGTGGCGGACGCCCGGCCGCCGTGGCTGCCGCCCCCATGACTGCAGGGTCCGTGGCCGGTGGCTCCGCGACCGCCGCCCTCGCGGCCCGGCTGGCGGCTCCAGGGGAGCCCGACACGCAGATGGCCGTCGCCGTCCGGGTGAGGGGCCAGGACGGGCCCGGCGGCCGAGTGGGCCGGGTCCAGCCGCAGCGTCGACTCACCGATCTGGAGCAGTGCGCCCTGCGGGAACGGCTGCGGGCGCTGTCCGAGGGGCTGCCCGGCGAGCGTGCTGCCGTTGGTCGAGCCGAGGTCGGCGACCGTGACCTGCCCGTCCGCCCCGACGGCGACCTCGCAGTGCATCCGTGAGACGTCCGGGTCGTCGAGCGGCACGTCGGCGTCGGCCGAGCGGCCGATGCGGGCCTGACCGCCCTGCAGCAGATGGACCCCGCCCGCGTCCGGGCCGCCCACCACCTGCAGCCGGGCCAGCTCCGAGGGCGGGCTGCCGTACTGCCCGAACCTGCCGTACTGGCCGTGGTCGCCCTGCTGCTCGGCCGGGGCGTGCAACGACAGCAGCGCGCCGTCGACCAGCGGGGGCGCGCCGAGGACGGCGCTCGGCGACAGGCGCTGGGTGCCGGCGTAGAGCGCGACGGAGGAACTGGCGGACCGCCCGCCCTGCTGAGCGGAGCCGGCCGCCGAGGCCAGCGCCCCCGCGACCGTGCCCAGGACGGTGCCCTCCGGTGCGGTGATGAGCACGTCGCACCGGCCTGCGGGGGAGAACCTCGTCCGGCCGCTGCGCGGCCCGAGGACGGTCAGCCGGATCTGCATCTCGTCCGCGGTCCCTTCTCCCCGGGCCCGGGCAGGCGTCCGAGGGTCCCTCCCCGGCCGCGCGCGGGCGTGTCGTACAAGCGTTCACCCTTACACGCACAACTCAAGCACGAGCGGCCGGGCCCGCGTTGGCCCGTCCGGCCGTACGGATGCATCCTCCCACCCGTCGCCGACACCATGCGGCCGGTCCCGCCTTCCGCGATCTTGCCGGGCGCTTTCCTCGCGGGTTCGGCCGTTCCTGACCGCTTCGGTGCGGGAGACGATCGCGTGCTGCTCCGCAGGTGGCCGGACCGCGGCGGGTTCCGGCGGCCCGGTGACCGGAACCGGCCGACTGCGGGCGCGGCCCGCGGGCAGACGGGAGAGGTGCGTCACCCCGGGCGGTGCGGCACTCCGGCGGGGCGCCCGCCGGCGCCCATGCGGGTCCACCTGCGTTCACCCGTACGGGCAGGGGCCCCGGCGTGGGCGTGACGGGCGGGCAACCATCGGCCCCCGGCCGGCGTCCTACCTGGGAATCGGGCGGCCGAATCGGCGGCGGCACTACGCTTGGCCGGAATCGGGCGAGAATCGAATGGTGCCCGCGGCGGAAATCCGGTCCGGCCGGGCACGCGATCACGACCAATCGAAGTCAGGCAAGGGAGCACACGACGTGCGGCCGGTAGGCAGCAAGTACCTCCTGGAGGAGCCGCTGGGGCGCGGCGCCACAGGCACCGTGTGGCGTGGCCAGGTGCGGGAGGAACACGAGGGGGGCGGCGGCGCCGTCGCCGTCAAGGTGCTCAAGGAAGAGCTCGCGAGCGACCCCGACGTGGTGATGCGCTTCCTGCGCGAACGCTCCGTGCTGCTCCGGCTGCGCCACCCGCACATCGTCCGGGTCCGCGACCTGGTCGTCGAGGGCGACCTGCTCGCCCTGGTGATGGACCTCATCGACGGTCCCGACCTGCACCGCTACCTCCGGGAGAACGGCCCCTTCACCCCGGTCGCCGCCTCGCTGCTCACCGCCGCGATCGCCGACGCGCTGGCCGCCAGCCACGCCGACGGCGTCGTGCACCGCGACCTGAAGCCCGCGAACGTGCTGCTCGCCACCACGACCGGCGAGGACGGCGCGGAGAGCATGCACCCGATGCTCACCGACTTCGGCATCGCCCGGCTGGCCGACTCCCCGGGGGTGACGCGCACCCACGAGTTCGTCGGCACCCCCGCCTACGTGGCGCCGGAGTCCGCCCAGGGCAAGCCGCAGACCTCGGCGGTCGACATCTACGGCGCCGGCATCCTGCTCTTCGAGCTGCTCACCGGCTCGCCGCCGTTCCGCGGCGACAGCGCCATCGAGGTGCTGCACGCCCACCTCAACGACCAGCCGCGCCGCCCCGGCAACATCCCCGAGCCGCTGTGGACGGTCATCGAGCGCTGCCTGCGCAAGGACCCCGCCCAGCGGCCCAGCGCGGAGAACCTCGCCCGGGCGCTGCGGGTCGTCGCCGCGGGCGTCGGCGTGCACGCCACCCCGTCGCAGGCCGAGGCGGCTCTCGGCGTGGCCGCGCTGCTCGGCCCGGACGCCGACCCGACGCCCGTGCCCGGCACCCCGCCGCAGTCCCCGGACGCGGACCCGACTCAGGTGCTGCCGTCCGGCGGCGCGCCGTCGTACGACCCCAACGCGGTCACCTCCGTGATGCCGAACGAGCGGACGCGCGTCATGCCGCCGATGCCGCCCGGGTCCGGCGGCACGCCGCAGCAGACGCCGCAGGCGCAGGGGCCGCACCCCTGGGAGTCCCAGCTCAGCGCGGCCCGGCACCGCAACGAGCAGACCGAGGTGGGGTACCTCGCGCCCGAGCAGGACCCGCTGCGCCGCCGCCCGCGCCGCCAGCCGGCCCCGCCGCAGCAGCCCCAGCACCAGGGGCACCCGCAGCGCCAGGCGCAGCCGCCGCAGTACCGGCAGGGGTACGGCTATCCGCAGCAGCAGGGGTACGCGCCGCAGCCCCAGCGCTACGAGCGGCCGGCCGCCCCGACGCCGCCCGCGCCCGCGCCGGCACGGCGGGAGCCGCGACGCAGCGCCAACCCGGTGAAGATCCCCGGGCTCGGCTGCCTCAAGGGGTGCCTGACGGTGATCCTGGTGCTCATCGTGGTCTTCGTCGTGGTCTGGTACACCACGCCGCTGCCGGACTGGGTCAACAGCACGAGGAATCTGTGGGACGCGACGTCGGGGTGGGCGCACACCGTGTGGGACAAGGTGTCGGCGATCACCGGTGATTCGGGCGGCGGCAAGGGTTAGTCCGGCTTCCGCCGGCCCGCCTCCCCTCCTCTCCGTACGTCCCGCCCCGCCGGGCAGCGGTTCGCCCTGTTCGGGCGAAGGGCAACCATCAGGGGCGCGGGGAGCTGCGCGACCAGCCACGACGGCGTCGCACTCCGTCTGCCGGCCCAAAGGGGCTGTTCGGTCCGCTCCGGGCCACCGGCGGGTGGCCGGTTGC
>NZ_JAINZZ010000102.1 GCF_019890725.1 Actinacidiphila acidipaludis | reverse complement strand
CCCTCGGCGCCGTCGCGCCACCTGCCTACGGCTCCCGGCGGCGTGCGGAGGTCTGCCGGGAGACGACCCGTTCGACCTCGACGGCCGGCGACCGGCCGATGACCGCGGCCACGGCGTCGGCGAGGGTCGGCTGGACTCCGGCGTCGGGCAGCAGCCGGGCCAGGACCGCGCGCATGTCGCTGTCGGGCGCGGCAACGGATACCGGCACCCCGCCCGTGTGGTGCACCGCCGCGTCGCCCCGGGCGTCGGGCAATGACTCCTCCACCCTCCGCCGCCCGGCACGACACGGCAACGCGACACGCACCGCCTCACAGCCCTAAGGCCAGCCAGACGGTCACGGCGGCGGTGCCCAGGAGCCCGACGTTCAGTGCGATCCGGCGGTCGTCGCCCATCAGATGGACGGCGATCGCACCGGTCTGCAGAAGGACGAAGCCGACAGCCGCGGCCGGCGCCAGCGAGGGTGCGATGCCGGTCAGCGGCGGCAGGATCAGGCCGACGGCGCCGAGGACTTCGATCGCCCCCAGTGCCCTGACCGCAGCGAGAGGCGTCCGGTCGACCCAGGTCATCATCGGCCGGAGTTCGTCGGGGCTGCGGACCACCTTCAGCGTGCCCGCGTAGACGTAGAAGAGGGCGAGCAGCCCGGCGATGATCCAGTAGGCGAAGTTCATGGTGTCCGTTCACGGGTTTCGCGGGGCTCGGATTTCACAGGTCTCGGCACCGGCCCCGGGTTCACTGGTCCCGGGTTCACCGGGACCGTCGCGGCGCGCGATCGGCCGGGGTCGGGCCGGATCGATGGCGGCGGACTCGGTCGCGTAGCGGCGCATCGTCTCGATCCCGTCCTCGCGTGAAAGCGGCCCGCCGCCGGCGATGCCCAGTTCCTGAAGGTCCCGGAAGTACTGCACGTAGAAGTCAGGGGTGAACGTGCTGAGCATCACGGCCGGTTGATCGGTCCGGTTGGCGAAGGTGTGAGGGGAACCGGGCGGAACGATCACGAACGTGCCGGCCGGCGCGTCGTGTTCCGTCTCCCCGACGGTGAAGCTCACGGTGCCGGAGAGCATGTAGAAGCCCTCGTCGTGGGCGGCATGGCGGTGTTGCGGCGGGCCCTCGGTGTGCGGGGCGAGGACGGACTCGGCGATCGCGAGGCGGTGCCCGGTGTGGCTGCCGTCCTCCAGGACACGCATGCGGGTGCTGCCCAGCACGATCGTCTCGCCCTCGCCGGGGCCCACCACCGACACCGCGGGGTCGGTCTCGCACTCAGGGGTGTGTGCTTCATCGGTCATGCCCACAAGTGCAGCGCCGGGGCCGCGCCCGTGTCCAAGACCGATCACGCAACGCCGATACCCCATGGGTATCGTTGCACCGTGGAGCTACGGACGCTGCGCTACTTCGTGGCGGTCGCCGAGGAACGGCACTTCGGCAGGGCCGCCGCCCGGCTGCACATGAGCCAGCCGCCGCTGAGCCGGGCGATCAAGCAGCTGGAGGCCGAATGCGGCGCCCTGCTCTTCACCAGGTCGCCTTCCGGCGTGACGCTCACAACCGTGGGCGCCGTGCTGCTCGACGAGGCGCGGGCCCTGCTCGACCACGCCGACCGCGTACGTGTCCGCGTCGGCGCGGCTGTCGGTCTCGCGAACCTCACCGTCGGCATCCTGGGCGACGGCACCGACCCCGGGGTGTCGCGGCTGGCCGCCGCCTACCGCCGTCAGCACCCCGGGATCGACATCCGCATCCGCGACACCGACCTGACCGACCCCACGTGCGGCCTGCGCGCCGGTCTGGTCGACGTCGCTCTGACGCGGGCGCCGTTCGACGAGACGGCGCTGACGGTGCGGGCGCTGCGCAGCGATCCAGTCGGCGTGGTCCTGCGCGCCGACGACCCGCTGGCCCGGCGCGACGAGCTGCGGCTGGCGGAGCTGGACGACCGCCGGTGGTTCCAGTTCCCGCCGGGCACCGACGCCGTCTGGCAGTCGTACTGGAACGGCGGCAGGCGGCGCGAGGGCCCGGTGGTGCGGGCGGTCCAGGAATGCCTGCAGGCGGTGCTGTGGAACGGCACGGTCGGCCTGGCTCCGCTCGGACACGACCTGCCGTCGGAGCTGGCCGTGGTCCCCCTGACCGACATGGCACCGAGCCGCGTCGTCGCGGCGTGGAACAAGGGTGACGCCAACCCGCTGATCCGATCCTTCATCCGGATGGCGACCGCCGCCTACCGCCCCTGACGACAGTCACCCCCCACCGGCCCGCCGGGGCCCCAGCCGGGCGTGCGTTGACGGACGCCGCGCGCAATGGACGGGGATTGCCGCCAGCGTGGGGTCACCCGCGGAAGAGCCAGAGTTCGATCTCGTCCGCCCCCACCTGCCGCCCCAAACGGTCGCTCTCCTCACTCGCCCAGCGGGCGAGCAGCGTGCAGTAGCGGCCGTAGGTCTCCGGCGGCCAGCCGCCTCCGGCGCGCAGGGAGTACCACCCGCATCGCTTGTTCAAGGCTTCCGCGACCCGGCTGTCGAGGATGACGCAGGGGTGGTCGAAGGAGCCGGCACCTGCGAAGTACAGGTATTTCGTGAAGAATGCGGGCCCCAGATAGCGCACCCCGGCGCCCTTGAACAACCGTCGGTAGGCGGCCTCGGGGTCGGTCCTGGCGGAAGTGGCTGCTTCGCGCAGCGCCGTGATCACGGCCGGCCTGCCGTCACGGATGCTGTCGAGTCGGCGGCGGTTGTTCCGCAACTTAAGGCCACTGCCCCAGGCCAGAACATGCCATAGGAGTCGCAGCACGTCGTCGTCGCTGTCCATGGGTCCGGGGGCGAGACGGAATAGTGCCGAACGGCTTATCGCGGTGCGGCCCGCTTCGCCGGTGCTCGTCGTGAGTGGTCCACCCGGCAGGTCGCGGGCGGTGAGCTCCGCGTTCCACCAGGCGGCCGGCACGGTGACCGTGTGGGGGTGAATCCGTTCGGTACGCGGGAGAGCCAAGCCCGCCCGGCACTGCGGCGGAAGCGCGAGCAAACTCAGGTCTGTTCCCGGATGCGGCACTCCGTGATGATGCCGCATCACCCGGCCGCTCGGCAGTCGTTCGCAGACTTCGAATCGCCCGATGACCCGACGAGCCCGGCCGGGACGCCCGGTCAGAGCTCCAGCCTGTGCCGGACGTAGCCCGGCCCCACCCCACCGGTCTCGATGCGGTTCTCGTCGAGACCGTTGGCGATCCGCAGATCGTCATCGTCGAAGGCGAACTCCACCGCCACCGTCCCTGCCGCCAGGTCAGCGGTGGGAGGCCGCCATTCGAGGAGCGAGACCTCGTGCAGCGCTCGGCCGACGAACGATTCGAGGCCTCCGTCACGGTCGGACCATTGCGGCGTGAACTCGCACCAGTCCCACCCGGCGATGGGCGCCGCTGTGTCGATCGTGTCCCAGCCGATCGACAGTTCGTCCAGCTTGGCGTGGCAGACCTCCACCTGAACGCCATCGAAGTCCAGGACCACCGGGCAGTCCGCGAACCAGTCCCCGTCCTCGGCGAGACGCACCACGGCGAACCCCGTCAGCCGCCGGCCGGCGAGCCTCGCCAGGCGTGCCCCGCGCGCCTGCCGGATCGCCTCGATGCCGGCCAGGAACGACGGCCTGAAACCGGTGATTCCCATGTCCACGACAGATGAGTCTCCCGGCGCCCGGCCCCGAGGGCCAGCGCATAAAGATGGCGGGCCCGTCAGCGGCCATCCTTCCGGTGGCCGGATTTTGCTACTAGACGATCGGTCGCCTATTGTTTAGTCGACCGATCAACTAGTGACCTCGGTCGAGTGTCGCCGGGACCCACCCCGGCATCCGGACAACAAGGAGAGGTGCACTCGGATGCGCGTCGAGATCTGGGCGGACATCGCCTGCCCCTGGTGCTACGTCGGACGAGGACGGTTCGAGCGGGGCCTGCAGGCCTTCGCACACCGCGACGAGGTCGAGGTCGAGTACCGGTCGTTCGAGCTCAACCCGACCGCCGAGAACGGCTCGACGCCGATCATCGACGCGGTCGCGCGCCAGTACGGCCGCACGCGCGACGAGCAGGTCGCGCGCGAGGAGCGGGCCGCTTCCGAGGCTCGGGCGCTCGGGCTCGGGTACCGCGTCGGGGGGCGGGTGCACGGCAACACCTTCGACGTCCACCGCCTGCTGCACTTCGCCAAGGAGCACGGCCGCCAGCGCACGCTGATGGATCTCGCCTACCGGGTGAACTTCGCGGACAAGCGGTCGGTCTACGACGCGGACACGCTGGTGGACATCGCCGTCGAAGCCGGGCTCGACGGTGCCGAGGCCCGCCGGGTGCTGGCAGACGCCGGCGCGTACGCGGACGACGTCCGCGCCGACGAGCGCCAGGCGTCCGAACTCGGCGCGACCGGGGTGCCGTTCTTCGTGTTCGACCGCCAGTACGGGGTGACCGGCATGCAGCCGTCCGAGCTCTTCACCCAGGCGCTCGAGCAGGCCTGGCAGGACCGCCGAGCGGCCTGAGCGATCCGCCGGACGGCCCGAGGGCAGCGGCGGCCGGCGACGTACCGGCCCGCCGCGCCCACCGGGCCGCCGAGACGGCCACCCGCACCCGCGGCGACTCCCTCATCCCCGCCCGGCCCCTGCCGAGCTCCCCGCGTCCTCGGCGACCGCGCCGCTCCCCGGTTCCTGCCCGCTCGCCGTGGGCAGGTCCCGCGGTGGCAGCCGCAGCATCGCGACGCTCACCGCCGTCACCCACAGCCAGTACAGGAAGAACGGCGTGACCGAGGGCAGGGACAGCGGCGCCAGCCAGCCGGACCGGACGAGCGAGACCGCGCTGCCCGCAAGCGTGACGATCCCGGCCGCCAGCGCGGTCCACCCGGTCCACGCCGGCAGCTCCCGGGTCCGGCGGACCGCCACGGCCGCGGCGAGCAGCAGGAACGCGAACACCGACAGCAGGCCGTAGAAGGTGTGGAGACACGCCTCGGTGAAGGCGCGCAGCAGTGGCCAGGAGTGCGGGTCGTCGATGAACTGCGGGGTACTGGCCACACTGAACATCGCGTTAACGACCAGCATGCCGGGCACGATGACGGTGGCGGACGTGCGGATCACGAACGACAGCAGGGATTCCTGCGGGAGCCGCAGGGCCCGGGTGAGCGCGAAGGCGAACCAGATGCCCAGCAGCGCGCCGATGTTCGTGGAGAAGGTCTGGGCGAACCCTCCGGCGGAGTAGCGGTGGAACCAGGCCGCGTACTCGGCGTCCGTGTCGCCGCGCACGGGCCAGAACTTCCAGGAATGCCGTGTGGTGAGCAGGACGGCCAGGGAGAGCAGCAGGTTCGCGATGCCCGCCCACGCGCCCAGCCGGATCTGCTGGGTCTCCGACATGTCCGTCCGCCTTCCGTCCGTCGATCTGGACCCGTCATCGGTCGATTCCGGGTGTGTCCGGCGTCCCTGTGCCGGCAGGGGGGCATGGGGCACCCGGTGTTCCGGCTCGTTCATCCGGGCGACTCCGCCCGCTCGGCTCCCACGACGCGCTCGGCCGGCCGGGTTCGCCGTCCCCCGAGCACGACCCTGGCCAGCGTCCGGGGGCCGACGAGGGCGGCCGGCGATCTGACCATGTGATAGACGCCCAGGAACGTCCGGAACATCTCCGGGTCTGCGACGACGAGTTCGATCAGCCGCCGCTTGTACCAGAGCACCGGCCGCAGCCACAGCGGCAGTCGGCCGCGTTCACGATGGTGGTGCCAGGCGAGGTCCTCACTGACCGACATCAGCCAGGGCGTCCGCGCGATCGACGCGACCCGGCGGCGGCAGCGGTTCCCGACCGCGTCGAGGTCGTCGCGATCCGCCAGGCACTCCCCCAGTGCCGCGGCCTGAAGAACCGACACGGTCATGCCCTGCCCGAAGACGGGGTCGAATGCCGCCACCGCGTCCCCGATCGCCACCAGACGCCGGGGCCCGCGGCGCATCGCCGCGTACCCGGTGCGGCGGTTCTCGGTGCGCTGGAACCCGTGGATCCCGGTGTCGGGGACGGGCGTCGCGGCGGCGAGGAGCGCGTCGAGCTCGGGGTTGTGCAGTCCGGCGGCGAACCGGCGCCAGCCCTGCTCGTCGGTCGGCGGGTGGTCGCCTCCCGCGCCGAAGACGGTGGCGAGCCAGCGGCCGCCCTCGACACGGACGACGAAGGCGCCGCGCGGGTGACCGGGTGCGCTGTTCATGTGCTGCAGGGCGTCGAAGTCCTGCTCCGGGGCGTCGAGCACCATGGTCGCGTACGCGAGCCCCGCGTCGACGACCTGCACGGCCGGCCGCGGATGGCCGGCCTCTTCCAGCCACCGCGGCAGCTTCGAGAAGCGGCCGGACGCGTCGACGACGAACGCCGCGTGCAGACTGTCGCCGCCGGCCAGCCGCACGCCGGTCACCCGCGTCGCGTCCTCGCTCCAGCACAGGCCCGAGACCGGCGCGCGGTCGCGGACGGTGACCGCGGGCAACTCGCCCAGGCGCCGCCGCAGCGACCATTCGAGGAGGTCCCGCGAGAAGGCGTGGGCGTGCACGCCGGCTCGTGTGCGCGGTACCCGGCCGGCAGACACCGTCGTCGAGGCGCCCAGTCCGTGGTCGAACAGCGGCGCGCCCGCCGCGACCAACTCGGCCCGCAGGCCGGGGAACAGCGCTTCGAGGGTCTGGGCGCCCCGGGCGAGCATCCCGTGCACATGACGTGCCTGCGGGACGCCGCCGCGCGGGCCTGGGGACGATGGGAGGAGCGCGGCCTCCAGGAGGACGACCTCGGCAAAGTGGTCGGCGAGCACGCGCGCCGCGGTCAGGCCGGCGATCCCGGCGCCGATGACCACGGCCCGCCCGGTGATCGGTTCGCGGTGAACGGGTTCGGGTGCGGGACGCGCGGGCAGCGGCGAGCGCCGCCTGAGGAACGAACCGACCCGTGGGGGGAACGGTGAGCCCGGTCCGCGGAACGCCGGCCGTTGTCGATCGGTCATCGGCAGTCTCTCCTGGTACTCGGTCCGAGGCACGCTCCGGCCGTGCGCCGGGCGGCAGTTGACGTGCCGGGGCTCACGCCCCGCCCGGCAGGTTCCAGGAGACGACGGTTCCGGGCAGGAGGTCCTCCAGGTAGCCGGGGTCGGCGGGCAGGGGCGCGTAACGGCCCGTCGACAGACCCCAGTCCGCGTGACCGCGCATCCAGGCCCGCAGCAGTTCCACGCACGCGGCGAGCGCCTGCCGCTGTGTGCCGTCGAGTTCGAGGGCGGCACACAGGTCCGGCAGGTCACGCGCGGCCCGGTGGAAGTCGCCGAGCCGGCCGTCGACGAGTTCCCGGGCCTGGACGAAGGCCGTACTCCGGGCGCAGCGGCGGGACTCCCGGAGCACGGTGACCAGATTGAGCAGGTCGCCCGCGGCGCTCTCCTTCTCGACGGTGAGGATGTCGTTCGTCCAGCACACGACGTCACCGGCGGCCGTCAGCAGGCGCTGGTAGGTGCGGCTGTAGTAGACGGCGGGCGGCAGTTCGGATCCGCCGGCGAACTCGACGAGGTCGAAGGTGACGAGGACGCCTCCCGCGGCCCGGCGCAGCACCGCGTACTCGCCGAGGTCGCAGACGTCACCGAGGACGCGGTAGGCCGCCTGCTGAACGTTGCCCGCGAGGTACTCCGTGAGGTGGAACCGCAGACGGCGGCAGAGCCGCTCGCCGGCCCTGGCCCGGGTGCGGGTCCACAGGTCGGTCAGCGCCGCGCCGATCGGGCCGAGGGCGGTGTCGGCGGTCCCGGTGGACGCGACGAGGGCGACGCGGGCCAGGAAGCCGTCGAAGTCCTGCGGGTCGAGGGCGGTCTCGCGGTCGTCGTTCTGGTCGTCGAGGAAGTCCAGCCAGGCGATCCAGTCCGTGGTGAGCAGCAGGTCCTCGACGGTCGCGGTCGGATAGACCCGGGCCGCGAAGTCACCCAGCCGGGCGGAGGCGAGACGGCGTTCGGAGGCGTCGGACCGTGTCAGTCCGTGACGGCGGGCCCAGTCGAGGACGTGGGAGTCGGCCCGCTCCGCGCCGAGGGCCACCGGGGTCCGTAACTCCCATAACGCGTCGGGCAGCGCCGCGCGCATCGCGCTGCGGGCGCGGGAGACTTCGGTGTCGCGCGCTTCCATGACATACCCCCCTGGGCCGCCTCCCGCCGCCCGGACGCCGGGCGGTGCGCCGGGCGGACGGCGAGCACGCCACCGATCGGCGCGCCCCGAGGAGGTGTCCGCACGTTATTGGCGTCGCTGGACGCACCTGAGGTGATATGCCGTTAACGCGGAATTTCCGGAGGCCGCCCGTCATGCTGGAAGGCTGGCCACGTACCGCCGCACCCGGCGGCCAGAACACCCAGAACTCCCAGAACACACAGCGCACACAGCGCACACAGCGCACACAGCGAAAGGCTCGGTCACCGCGGTGTGCCGGACGGGCGATGCGGTGACCGAGCCGGTCATGGCGTTCCGTGCCGATGCGGCGGAACGCGGGGGGCAGGGGTGGTCAGGAGGCGATCGTCAGCGAGATGAGCTGGCGCGTCAGGTCGCGGTAGTGGGTCAGCGCGACACGCAGGTCCTCCGTGTCGGTGCGCCCGCCGGCCTCCCAGCCGTCGCGCAGTTCCTTGCGGCGCCGCTCGATGAGGTCGGTGGCGGCGTCCAGCACGGCGTCAGCCTCGCGCACGGCGCGCCGCGGGTCGTCGACGAAGCCGCGGACCGCGCGGTCCATGCGCTGGCTCAGCCGCTCGATGTCGGCCGTGCGCGCGGCGGGGTCCTCGGCGGGGACGTCTGCGGTCTCCTCGGCGGGTTCCTCGGCACCCTTCGCACGGTTCTTGGCAGCCTCTGTGTCGGTTCCGATGGCGGAGTGGTCCTGGGCACGGTCGTCGCGGGCGCCCCCCGCGGCCGGCGACGTGCCGGGTTCCGGGTCCGGCTCCGGTACCGGAGCCGGGAACGAGGCCGGCGCCGGGGACAGCGCCTCGGGGGGCGCGGGCGGAGCCTCTGGAGCGGGCTCGGCCGTGGCGGGACCCCGGACCTCCGTGCCGGACGCGCCCGCCCGGTCAGCCGTGGCGGCCCTGCCGGCCGCGGCCGCCGTGCCGGCCCTGTCCGATGCGGCCGTCGCGTCGGATGCGTCCGTCGTGCTCGACGTGTTCGACGTGTTCGACTGGCTCTCCCCTGGTGCGCGCGTGTCCGGCGGTGTGCCGCCTCCGGAGGTCCCGGCGGGTCCGCGCGACCCTGTCCCACGGTGCAGGTTCACCTTGTTCAACTCCTCGCGTCCATGCGTGACGATGACGACGCCGACCCGCGGTCAGCGGTTGTCCTCCGTGCCGTCCTTGCGGGGGCCGCTGCCGGAGAGCGCGGCGAAGCGATGGCCGAGCGGCGACCGGCGGCGTTCGCCGTCGTGGCGGTCATCCGGGTCCTGCGCGCTCCCCTCCCGCGCGCTGCCGCCGGACGCCGTGCCGAGTGCACGGGTGTCCTCGTCGCCGGCGCCGGCCGGGTCGTCCTTCCGGGAACCGCCGAACGGCGTCTTCCGGGTGCGGTCCGACGCCGGATCGGTCGCAGCCGTGTCCGTGGACGCTGCGGCCGAGGTCGCCGTGGACTCCGGGGCGGACGCCGCGCCGGGCGCCGGCGCACGCGTGCCGCCCGTCAGCGCGTCGAACATTTCGCGTGCGGCGACCAGCGCCTGCCGGAGCTCCTCGGTGTCCTTGGGCCCGTGCGGGTCGGTCCGGCCGGCGGACGCGTGCGCCCGGCGGTAGCCCTGGAGTTCGTGCGGGTGGTGCACCGAGAGCGCGTCGTTGTGCTCGGGGGTCTCGGGACCTGGGAAGCCGC
Organism: Actinacidiphila acidipaludis; assembly: GCF_019890725.1. Lineage (GTDB taxonomy): Bacteria > Actinomycetota > Actinomycetes > Streptomycetales > Streptomycetaceae > Actinacidiphila > Actinacidiphila acidipaludis. Next base: position 4,197 of record NZ_JAINZZ010000102.1, on the reverse strand, counting down.
GCCGCTCGGCGAGCTGCCCGATCAGCCGGTCCGCCTCGGCCACCGCGCCGCGGGGGTCGTCGACGAACTGCGTCTTGACCGCGGCCCAGCGCTCCTCGAACCGCTCGGCGTCCTGTGCGGACAGCGGACGGAGTTCCATCCGTCCGTACCGCTTGACGCGCTGGGCGAGTTCGTCGCGTGTCGCCTTCTCGTCACCGTCGTGGTGGGCGAGCGCGCGCTCGTACTCCGGCCCGAACCGGTGCTTGAGCCCGGCGCCTCCGAGGCCCGTGCCGCGCATCAGCGTCACGGCGGCGACGATCGCCGCCACGACGATGATGACGACGACGAGAGCCACTATCGCTGCTGTGGACATGACGTGCCTCCCCAACTTCCGCTCATGACCATCGCCTTGCCCCGCCCGCCTCCGGCAAACTCCGCGCGTCGGCCTCAGGCAGCGGCATGGCCGCATCCCATGACACAAACGGCAGGGCCCGGGCCGCTGTCGCGGTCCGGGCCCTGCCTTCGGTGCGGCCGTGCCGAGGGATCAGCCGGCCGGCGGCGGTGCGACGCTGCGGTAGAGGCCCAGGGTGGCCAGACGCGGTGTGGCGCGGGCCTGGGTGACGGAGATCCGCAGTGCCCGGACGCCGGACTGCGGGGGGACGGTGAGGATGCGCGAGTAGCCGATGGTCGTCCCGCCGGCCAGCGGCGTCCAGGTGGTGCCGTCCCCGGTCTCGACGGTGAACTGCTGGACGTGCTGACCGTGCGTGATGTCCTCGCCGAGCCAGATCTGGTCGAATTCGACGCCGTCGGGCAGTTGAAGCTCGAAGCTGCCGGTGGTCGCGCGGCGCGGGGGTGACCAGGAGCTGTCGAGCCGGCCGTCGGCCAGGGCGTTGGCCAGCGCCGCCGGCCGCGCTCCGGTGAGCAGGTTGCGCCGGTAGGTCGCGTCGATGGCCGCGCCGAACCTGGCGAGTTCGGTCACGTCGGCGTCGTCGACCCGCCCGGAGGTGTCGGGCGGGACGTTGAGGAGCAGCACCGCGTTGCGTCCCACCGACGTCCCGTAGAGCTTGACCAGCTGCTCCGCGGTCTTGGGCTGTTCGTCGGAGTGCCAGAACCAGCCGGGCCTGATCGACACGTCCGCCTCGGCGGCGAACCACTGCAGGAACTTCACGCCGGGCTCGGTGATCGCCGCGTCGGAGCCGATGTCGGTGACCTGGGCGCCGTGCGGCAGCAGGCCCTCGCCGTGGGCGGTGGCGGGGTCGGCGGTCGCGGGCGTCACGCTCCACTCGCTCAGGCGCGCCACCCCGCTCTCGTTGCCGACCCAGCGGGTGCCCTGCGGTCCGGCGAAGGTTACGGTGTCCGGCGACAGCGCGTGGATCAGCGAGAACCACGTCGTGAAGTCGTACGCCTCGCTGATCCCGCTGGACGTCCATGGGTTGGCGCCGTCCAGCCACAGCTCGTCGATCGGGCCGTACTGGGTGAACAGCTCGTAGAGCTGGTTGAGGTAGTAGGCGTTGTAGTCGTCGGCCATGACGTGGAAGACGGGCAGTCTGCCGGTCGCCACCGCGTGGGCGCGGTCGTCGCCGTCGACGAGGGTGGGGATGGTCCGTGCGGTGACGGTGCTGCCGCTGCCGTAGCGGCCCATGCCCGACGGGCTGCGGTCGCGGTCGTCGTACGTCGACTGCTCTTCGGTGCTGAGCGGTTGGCCGGCGTCGTGCTTGGCGACGATCTGCTGGACGAACGTCTGGTGCCAGGCGTGCGGGAGTTCGGCGCCGTCGGCCGGCGAGAGGTACACGCCGACCTTGAGTCCCGCGCTGCGCGCAGCGTTCAGGTAGGTGCCGAGGATGTCGCCGTCCGGGTTGACGTTGCCCTCGGTGCGGATCTTCCAGAACGCGGCGTAGTCGTCACCGCGGTCGGCCGTCGCCCGGGCGCGGGCGGCGGCGGCCGTGGCGTCGGGCGAGCCGCGGTACCACCAGGGGCTGGCGATGACCGAGTGGTTGGTGTAGCGCGTCGGGTAGACCACGAAGCCGTCATGGTGCTTGGCGGTGAGCATCACCTGTCGCATGCCCGCGGCGCGGTACGCCTGCATCCACTGGTCGATGTCGACCGCCGCCGGGGCGAAGGTCGCCTCGTCCTCGCAGCCCGAACCCCACTCCCGGTCGGTGAAGGTGTTCATCCCGAAGTGCGTGAAGCCGGTGAACTTCCGTTCCTGCCAGGCCACTTGGGGCGGTCGCGGGACGATGGCCGCGGCCTTGGCGATGATGCGCTCCGGGGTGTCCCCCGGCTCGACCGGCAGGATCGAAGCCGGGCGGATGGCGCCGCCGGCGGTTCCGGCCGCACCGGCGGCTCCCGGTCCGTCCGCGCTGCCGCCGGCCGCCCGCGCGGCGGTGCCGGTCAGTCCGGAGGTGACGAGTGCGGCTGCCGCCGCGGTCCCCGTGGCGAGCAGGTCCCTGCGGCTGATCATGCCGCACCCCCCGCGGGCGAGATTCGCCAGACGTCGTGGTGCGCGGCGTCACGCGGCTGCTGGACGACCGGGCCGGCGCCGGCGGAGTCCAGGGTCTGCTGGGTGATGGCGTCGACCAGGCGGTAGCCGCCGGGCACCGGCTCCAGCTGCCATTTCTGGCTCTCGGAGGTGCCGCAGGTCTCGGCGGTGGCGGCGGCGCCGATCTGTTCCACGACGCGCATGTTGTTGGTCTGGCCGCGGCTGACGTCGGCGCACAGGCCGCTGCCGGCGGCGACGAGGTGGTAGTAGCCGTCGGTGGTGGGCTGCAGCTGCCAGGTCGCGGCGTGGGCCGCCGGCCGCGGGTCGACGTTCAGTGGTGATCCGGGCGTGGCCGCGGCGGTCAGCACGCCGCCGGTGCCGCGCACCTGGAACGTGCCGGCGGGCAGCGGCTGGACCCACTGCGGTCCGTAGCCGGGCGCGTGGCCGAGGGAGTCGGCGAGCGCGGTGAAACCGGTGTAGTCGGCGGTCGGCCGCGGGCTGCCCCACACGCCCTGCGCGAAGGCCCGCAGGGAGGCGAACATCCGCTGCTGGGTGGTGTTCTCGTTCTCCTTGCCGTAGTTGTCCGGCCAGACCATGTACTCGGCTCCGGTGACGCGGGAGGCCGGGTCGGTGACGGTGCCGTCGGCGAAGTCCAGCGGCGTCCAGCTGGAGTTGTACAGCCGCTGGGCGTCGGGCTGGTAGCTGCCGCGGACGTAGTACCAGGCGTCGGTGGCGTTCATGACCTGGTAGCCGGCGTCGAGGAGCTGCTGGGTGGTCTGCTTCTCCGGCAGCCAGTGCTCGATGATGATGTCCTTGTTCAGCGCGATGGTGTTCGCGCCGGTCAGGCCGTCGTTCCAGATCCGCAGCGTCTTGCCCTTGGAGCGGACGTACGCGTCGACGCGGTTGATGAAGTCGATGTACGCGTCCTGCGGGGTGGCGTTCGCGCCGAACTTCTGGCGCGCGTAGGCCAGCAGCTGCGGGTAGTTGGAGTACGCCGAGTTGATCATGTACTCGTCGGCGCCCATGTGGAAGTAGGGGCCGGGGAACACGCTGAGGTCGTTGTCGACCAGCTGCGTGTAGAAGGCGAACGCGGCCGGGTTGGTGATGTCCAGCCGGGTCGGGTCCGGCGTGCCCGCCGTGTTCTTCAGCTGCAGGTCCGGGTACGGCGCGAGGTACGGGTCCACATGCCCGGGCGAGTTGATCTCCGGGATGACCGTGATGTGGTACTGAGTGGCGAGCGCGACCAGCCGCCTGATCTCCGGCTTGGTGTAGTACGAGAAGGTGTTGACGGCCGGGTACTGGTCGTTCTTGACCTTCAGCTCGAGGTGCAGCGTGTTGAGCTTCAGGTACGCCATGTCCTTGATCAGGCGGGCGAACCAGGCATCGGTGTTGTACGTGTAACAGGCGCACACGCCGACCGCCCGCTCACGCGCGGCCGGTACGTCGGTGGTGCTGCCGGCGGGTATGTCGGTGCCGGCGCTGAGCAGTTGCAGGACGGTGCGGGTGCCGTAGAACAGGCCGGAGGCGCCGGCGCCGGTGATCCGGGCCTGTGTGCCGATGCTCAGCTGGTAGCCCTCGGTGCCGAGTTCGGATCGGCCGGGGTCGGTCCGCAGCACGATGTCGCCGGGCTTCGCCGGGCCCTGGACCACGGGCACGTGCCAGCCGCGGGCGTCGAGGACGGTGACGCAGACCGTCTGGCTGATGCAGCCCGACGGCACGATCAGCGAGCTGGTCGGCGA
>NZ_JAINZZ010000101.1 GCF_019890725.1 Actinacidiphila acidipaludis | reverse complement strand
GGCCGCCACCAGCTCCTCGCCGCACGGCAGTCCGGCCTCGGTCAGCTCCTCGCGCCAGCCGCGCAGCCGCAGGTGCGCGGGGCGCCTGGCCATCTCGCGGCGGGCGCCGATGAAGGCGATCCGGCGCCGTCCGAGCCCGGTGAGGTGCCGTACCCCGGTGCGGGCGGCGGCGACGTTGTCGATGGCGATCTGGTCGTACGGCGCGTCGTACTCGCGCTCACCGAGCAGGACGAGGGGTGCCTCGTCGCGACGGCCGAGCAGATCGGAGGTCTCCAGCTCGATCGGGCTCAGGATCAGCCCGTCGATGACGTGCGCGCGGAAGCCCTGGGTGACCAGCATCTCCTTCTCGCGCTGGCCGGCCGTGTGGTCCATCAGCACGGTGTAGTCGTGCCGGGCGGCGGCGTCGATCACCGCGCCGGCCAGCTCCGCGAAGTAGGGGTTGCCGAGTTCGGGCACGGCGAGGGCGATGATGCCCGTCCTGCCCTTGCGCAGATGGCGGGCGGTCAGGTTCGGCCGGTATCCGAGCTCGTCGATCGCCCGCTGGACGCGCTCGCGCATCCCCGGTGTGACGTGCGGATAGTTGTTGACCACGTTGGACACGGTCTTGACGGACACGCCGGCCAGCTGCGCGACGTCTTTCAGGCTGGCGCCCACGGAGTTCCTCTCTTCGGCTTCCGCCGCCGGTCTGCCGACCGGAGTCCAGAACGGGCGGCTGGAGGCACCAACCGCCCGCCCTGGCAACGTTTTACAACGTTATATAGGCCCCTGAGGCCACCGCAAGCCCCTGGTCGCCGGTTCTCCCGGCGCGTGACGCGGACACGGCGAGCAGCGGACTTGGGCAATCCGCTCACGCCCCACCAGGCACAGGCGATCACCTCGCCCGGCGCCGGCCCGATCCGCACCACCGCGTACCCCTTGCGTTTATAACGTTGAACGCCTGCTGCTCCCGGCCGTGGACCGGCCCGCTCCTCCGAGCCGCGGATTCCGAGGAGATCGGAGGATTACGGGTCGACTGTACGGGTCCGCGCGGGGCCGAACGGCCGGAACGGCGGCATCGTGCGCGGCGACGGCGAGCGGGGCGGGCGGAAAAGCGCTGGGCGGGGCGGCGTCCGGGCTGCTAGCGTTCCCGCGACCGTGACACCGCCCGAGGAGGTGAGACCCGTGAACGATGTTTTCCCGTACGGGTGCTCCCCCTCGTCCTCACGGTCGGGCGGCTGACGCAAGGGTCGCAGGGAGCGCCGCACCGATCAGGCACTCCCGAAGGACAACACCCATGCATTCCTTGCAGTTCACCGCCGAGACGACCGTGGACGGCGTCCTCGAACGCGACTTCACCGTGGCCGGCGTGCCCGGTGTCCTGTGGTCGCCCGCGTCCGCGACCGGTCGCGCGCCGCTGGTCCTGATGGGCCACGGCGGCGGCACCCACAAGAGGTGGCCGGCGATGACCGGCCGGGCCCGGCTCCTGGTGCACGGCTGCGGCTTCCACGTCGCCGTCGTGGACGCGCCCGGCCACGGCGACCGCCCCCGCACACCGCACGACGAGGCGGAGATCGCCGAGCTGTACCGGGCGCGGGCGGCCGGTGAGCCGGAGGGCCCGATCGTCGTCCGCTACAACGCGCACCTCGCGGAGCGGGCCGTCCCCGAGTGGCACGCGACCCTGGACGCGCTCCAGGCGCTCCCGGAGATCGGGGCGGACGGTCCCGTCGGCTTCTACGGCCTGAACATGGGCACCGCGATCGGCGTGCCGTTCGTGGCGGCCGAACCGCGGATCACCGCGGCGGTCTTCGGCCTCCACTGGCCCGACGCCCTGGCCGAGGCGGCGCGGCGGATCACCGTCCCCGTCGAGTTCTCGCTGCAGTGGGACGACGAGCACATCCCGCGCGCCGCCGGGCTCGCGTTGTTCGACGCCTTCGCCTCCCGGGAGAAGACGCTGCACGCCAACACGGGGAAGCACAAGGAACTCCCCCGCTTCGAGGCCGACAGCGCCGTCCGCTTCTTCGCCCGCCATCTCGGCGGGACCGTGACACCGGCGGCGTGACCTCCCCCGGCGCGGTGACACCCGCGGTGTGACAGGACCGTGACAGGACGGGGGGCGGCGCCCGGCTCCGGCCGGACGCCGCCCCTCACCTGCCGGGTCGGCCACCCCGCCGGACGGTCCTCAGGGGAGGGTGACCACCGTGCCGGTGGTCCGTGCCTCCTCCGCCGCCCACACGACCCGGTGACTGGCCAGGGAGGTGGCCGCGTCCGAGGCCAGGAGGCCGGCGTCGCCGGTGGCGACGGCGGACAGAAAGGCGTCGACCAGGCCCTCGTCTCCCCCGCCGTGGCCGTCGTCGGCCGAGGGCCCGCCGGCCTCCCGGATGCCGACCACGGTGTCCTCGCCCGTGCGGAAGTCCACGTGGGTGAGCGTCGTGCCGTCACCGTCCAGATAGCCGTGGGTGCCCAGCAGGCGGGTCCTGCGGTGGCCCATCGGCGTGAACGCGGACATGGTGAAGGAGCAGGTCGCGCCGTCGTCGAACTCCATGGCGACCACCTGGTGGTCGACCACGTCGTTGTCGCACGCGTACACGCAGCGTCCGTACGGCCCGGTGCGCAGCGCCGTCATCACCCCCTCCTCGGTGAGGTCCCCGGTGACGACGGACAGCGGCCAGAAGTGGCGGTCCGGGTCGGCGAGGCAGTCGAGGTAGAGCCGCTTGGCCGAGTACGGGCAGGTGCTCTCGACCGCGCAGTCGGTGCACCGGTCCCCCGCCCCGGGCGGCGCCGACTCGGGCCGGAAGTGGCTGAGGCCGCCGAACGAGCTGACCCGGCGCGGCGACCGCCCGAACAGGTACATCAGCCAGTCGATGTCGTGGCAGGACTTGGTGAGCAGCATGGGCGCCGAGGTGTCCGAGCGGCGCCAGTTGCCGCGGACGAACGAGTGCGCCTGGTGCCACCAGCCCACCGGTTCCAGGTGCTGCACGCTCACCAGCCTGCCGATCGCCCCGTCGTCCAGCAGACGTTTGAGCGTGCGGGTGTAAGGGGTGTACCGCAGCACGTGGCAGACCGCCAGCATCACGCCGTTGCGCTCGGCCGCCTCGGCGATCTCCGCCGACTCGGCCTCGGTCGGCGCCATCGGCTTCTCCAGCAGCACGTGGTAGCCGAGGCCGGCCAGCGCGACGGCCGGATCGCGGTGCTGCCGGTCCTGGGTGGCGACGATCGCGGCGTCGGCGAGCCGGCCGGCCGCCACGAGTTCCGACCAGTCGGCGTACGCCCGGTCCGGCGGCACGGCGAACTCCTCGGCGGCGGCGGCCCGGCGGGCCGGGTCGGGTTCGGCGAGCGCCACCACCCGTCCCGAGCCGGCCGCCACCGCGTGGCGTGCGTACGACCGTCCCCGGATCCCGGCTCCGGCCAGGACCAGCGTCACCTCGGGCATGTCCCCTCGCCTCTCCTCTTCCGCTTGCGCCTGTTCTCCCCGCCGGACCGGTCAGCTGCCGAGCTCGGCCCGCAGACCGGGCTGCAGCAGGTCCGCGTGCGCGCGGACCATCTCGTCGCACAGCTCCCAGATCCGCGGGACCGGCAGCGCCGCGGCGGTCGCCGGGTCGGTCATCAGGGCGTGCCGGATGTGCCGCGGCTCGTCCTCCAGTGCGGCCCGCACGACGAGGTCGTTCATGCTGAGGTAGGTGCGGTTGAGCGCCGCGCACTGCGGGGGCAGTTCGCCGACGGCGGTGGGGCGCACGCCCGTGGCGTCCACCAGACACGGGACCTCGACGGTGCCGCCGGCCGGGAGGTTGGCGATCAGGCCGTGGTTGGGCACGTTGCCGTAGACCGTGCGCGGTGTGCCGGTGACCATGCTGTGCACGATCTGCGGGGCGTACTCCATCGTGCCCGCGACCGGGAGCGGGGTGCCGGCCCGCAGCGCGTCGCGGCTCTTCTCGTACTCCGCGACGTTGTCGTCGACGATGCCGAGGTACGCGCCGATCGGCAGCCGCAGCCGCTCGACCTCGTCGGCGTGGCCGAGGTACCACGGCACGTACTCCGAGCTGTGCTCGCTGGTCTCGGTCGGGTAGTGGCCGAGCCGTCGGTACATGTCGATCCGTACCCGGCGGCGCAGTTCGGGGTCGCGCTCGATCAGCTCGTCGAGGACGGGGTAGAGACTGCGGCCCTCGTGCTCGAAACGCAGCACCCACGCCTGGTGATTGACGCCCGCGGCCAGGTAGGTGACCTCCTCGTAGGGGACGTTCACCAGCTCGCTGAGGTCGCGCATGGTCCAGTAGACGGAGTGGCAGAGCCCCACCACCCGGGTCAGGCCGGTGGCCTGGGTGAGGTACTGGACGTTCATGGCCATGGGGTTGGTGTAGTTGAGCAGCCAGGCGTCGGGGCAGAGTTCGGCGATGTCGGCGCCGAGCTCCCGCAGCAGCGGGAACGTGCGCAGCGCACGGAAGACGCCGCCGGCGCCGAGGGTGTCGCCGATCGTCTGGCGGACGCCGTACCGGGCCGGGATGTCGAAGTCGGTGCGGGTGGCCTCCCGCATGCCGACCTGGACGATGTTGATCACGAAGTCGGCGCCGTCGAGGGCGGCCCGGCGGTCGGCGTGCGCGGTGATCACCGGGCCGGCGCCGAGGTGGCCGGCGATGTACCGGGCCGCGCCCTCGGCGGTCTCCAGCCGTTCCGGGTCGATGTCGTGCAGCGCGATGTGCACGTCCTTGAGCTCGTCGAAGGCGAACAGGTCGGCCAGCAGTCCCTGGGTGAAGACGACGCTGCCGGCGCCGATGAAGGCGATCTTCGTGGTGGTCATGACTGGCTCTCTCCGTCGTTCCTGTGGTCCGGGTGGTTCGGGTGCGCGGCGGCCGGCGGTGACGGCCCGGGACGGGTCGGCGTCATCCCTTGAGGCCGCTCGACGTGATCGACTGGATGAAGGACTTCTGCGCCGCGAGGAAGGCCAGCAGCACCGGGAGCACGGTGATCACGTTCCCGGCCATCACCGCCGACCACTTGGTGTGGTGCAGTCCCTGGAAGGTCGTCAGTCCGAGCTGCAGCGTGTAGTGCGTGTCGTGGTTGATGGCGATCAGGGGCCAGGTCAGGTCGTTCCAGGTGGTGAGGAAGGTCAGGACCGCGACCGTGCTCAGCGCCGGCCGGGACAGCGGCAGCACCACCGACCACAGCATCCGCAGGCGTGAGCAGCCGTCGATCCAGGCTGCCTCCTCCAGCTCGCGGGGCAGCGAGAGGAAGAACTGCCGCAGCAGGAACACCGCGAAGGGCGTGACCAGGGACGGCACGATCAGCGCGCCCAGGGTGTCGATCAGCCCGAGCCGCTTCATCACCAGGAACGTCGGGATCATGGTGAGCTGGAACGGGATGGCCATCGTGGCCAGCATCGTCACCAGCAGCAGCCGCGACCCGGCGAACCGCATCCGGGCGAAGGCGTAGCCGCCGAGCGCGCCGAACACGAGGTTGGAGGCGACCGTCGCGGCCGACACGATCAGCGAGTTGAGGAACCAGCGCGGGAACATGGCGTTCCCCAGCACGTACCGGTAACCGCTGAGATCGATGTGCGAGGGCCACAGGGCGGGCGGGAAGCGGTTGATCTGCGCGTCGCTCATCACCGAGCTGAGCAGCAGCCACAGCAGGGGCAGCGCGAAGAGCAGCGCGAGCGGCGCCAGCGCCAGGTGCCAGGGGCTGAACGGCAGCCGCGGGCGGGAGCGGCGCGCGTCCTGGGGTGCTGCGGTCTCGGGTACGGGCCGCGGGGGCGCCGAGGCTGCGGTCATCGTGCTGCTCCTTCCGGGCTGCCGGGCCCGCGGCGGCGCAGTGCGCGCGCGCCGGCCGCGATCACGAAGAGGGCGACCGCCAGGACGTACGCGGCCGCGGCCCCGTACCCGGCGGTGAAGTTCTGGAACGCCTGCTGCCAGACGAAGTAGACGACCACGGTGGTGGAGCCGAGCGGGCCGCCCTTGGTGGTGACGTAGACCAGGTCGAAGACCTGGAGGGACTCGATGAGCTGCCACACGACCAGGAAGACGTTCACCGGGGCGAGGGTCGGCAGGACGACGTGCCGCAGCAGGTGGCGGCGGCCGGCGCCGTCGAGCCTGGCGGCCTCCAGCAGTTCGGCCGGGACGTCCTGGAGCGCGGCGAGGTAGACGACGAGGCAGAACCCGGTGCCGCTCCACAGTGAGATGGCCACCAGCACGAACAGGGCCTGGCCGGGGTCGGTGAGGAATCCCTGCGGGGAGATGCCGAGTTTGTCGAGCACCGAGTTGGCGGCGCCGAACTGCGGGTCGAGGATGAAGGAGAACAGCACGCCCTGCGCGGTCGCGGAGATCACGAACGGCACGAAGAAGAGCGTCCGGTACAGGCCGACGAACCGGATCCTGCGGTTGAGGGCGAGTGCGAGCGCCAGGCCGAGCACCATGCTCAGCGGCACGTACATCGCGGTGTACTTCAGGGTGTTGCCGACGGCCTGGCTGAAGTGCGGGTCCTGGCGCAGGGCTCGGTAGTTGTCGAGTCCCACCCAGCGGCTGGGGGTGACCAGGTCGTCGGCCTGGAAGGACAGCAGCAGCGACCAGACGACCGGCAGGATCGCCAGCCCGATGATCACGGCGATCGAGGGCGCGACGAACGCCCAGGCGGTCGCGGACTCGGAGCGCCTGCGGCGGCGCAGTGCGCGGCGCCGGTCGTTCTCGGTCACCGCGGGGGTGGACGGGGAACCCCCGGCGGAGCCGGCGTGCTCGGGCGGCAGGGTGAGCGGGGCGGGCAGTCTCGGCATGGGGTCCTCCTCAGCGCGGGATGAGCAGTGCGGCGTCGGCCTGCCGCGCGCAGTCGTGCATGGCCTGGTCCGGGGTGCGGCGGCCCAGCAGCACCCCGGTGACGGCCTGGGCGAGCGCTTCGGAGATCTGCGGGTAGGCGGCGTGGTTGGGGCGGACCCTGGCGGTGTCCAGGGCCTGGGTGAAGACGGTGAGACCGCCGGTCTCCTGGGTCGCGCGGGTCCACTGCGGCAGCGCCTGGGTGGCACGGCTCAGCGGGAGGCTGCCGGCCTGGATGTCCCACTGCACGTCCTGCGCGGGCTGCATCAGCCAGGTCAGGAAGGTGCGGGTGGCGGCGACGCGGGCGGCGCCGTTGTCGAAGGCGGTCCAGGTGTCGGGGCCGGAGATGGTGATCGGGCGGCCGCTGTAACTGGGCAGCGGCACCACCTGGTAGTCGACCTTGGCCTGCACGATGTCGGGGAGCTGCCAGGGGCCGGTGGCGACCATGCCCATCCGGCCGGAGAGGAAGACCTGGTACATCTGCTCGCTGCCGGGCTTGGGGTCGATGTAGACGCTGCGGTCCCGGGCCAGGTCGGCGACGGTCTGCAGGGCCTTCACGCCGGTGCCCCGGAAGCCGATGTGCTTGCCGTCCTCGCCGACGACGTCGCCGCCGAGGTCCCACACCATGGGCCAGATCCGCCACACGGTGTCCTCGTCGCCTGCGCCGGGCCAGCCGGTGCCGAAGATCCCCGCCTTGGTGTCGGTGAGCGCGCGGGCGGTGTCGGTGAAGTCCTGCCAGGTCCAGCCGGCCCGCGGCAGGTCGACGCCCTTGGCGGCGAAGAGCTTCTTGTTGCACACCACGGCGAGCGAGTCCAGCAGTGCGGGGGCGGCGCGGACCCGTCCGTTGACGGTGACGGCGGCCCGGGCCGGCGCCCAGAACCGGTCCCACGGCGTGGGTCCGGACCGGACGGTCCCGGTGAGGTCGACGACCTTGGGACTGCGGGCGATGCTCGCCAGGTCGGAGCCGAAGATGTAGGCGATGTCCGGGTAGGAGCCGGAGGCCAGTGCGGCGGTGACCTTCTGCAGCATCGCGTCCGCGAGCACCCCGCCCCCGGTGTCGACCCGGATGCCGGGGTGGGTGCGCTGGAACTCCTTGACCAGGGCCTCGATCGCCGCCCGGCCGGTGTCGGTCTGGCCGTGCCACATCTCGATGGTCACGGGGCCGTCGCCGCCCGCTCCCCCGCCCTGGCCGCCGCACGCTGCCAGCACGGAGCCGGCGGCGGCAGCGGCGGACCCGGCGGCGCCGGCCCGCAGCAGGGTGCGGCGGGAGGGGCCGGTGGACGGGCGGGGCGAGGGGAGATCGGCGGAGTGATGATGCATGGGACACCCCCGGTGCGGAGAATGCGGGCGGAACGGGAAAGGGCGGAAGCGGGCAGGCCGGAGCGATCCGGCGCGCTGTGGGGGTGCGGCTCACCGCCCGTGGGCGGCGGCCGGGGGAAGAGGCCGGCGGTGCCGCGGGCCGGCCGGATCACCGGCCCGCGGCCCGCGCTCTCAGCAGGTCTTGCGGACGTACCCGGAGCTGCCCGCGGGCGACACGTCAACGTCGCGGCGGACGATGCTCAGCCGGCTGCCCCAGCCGGAGCACGCCTTGGTGAGTCCCTTGGCGGTGTACTCGATGACGATCACGTGGTTGCCGAACGCGGCGGTGTAGTCGCCGCACTCGTCGTACGTGCCGCACTCCTCGGCGACGGCGAAGTCCAGTCCGGTCGCGGACCGGTCGCCGGCCAGTTCCGAGGTGTTCTTCTGGGCGATCGCCAGGCCCTTGGCGTGGGCGTGCGCGGACAGCAGCGAGATGTAGGCCTCCGCCTCGCCGGAGGTCAGCAGCTTCTTGGACCGGCTGTAACTGTCGTAGTTGTCCGGTTCGATCGCCTGGTAGCCCTTGGCGGCGCACTGGTCGATCCAGGCGTCGACCTTGTCGGCGATCCGTGTGCGCTTGGCCGCCGTGCTGACGTCGAGCAGCGCCTCGCCCCAGTCCTGGTCGTAGACGACCTTGCCGCCCGCGTCGTGCAGCAGGAGGTCGGAGCCCCAGTCGCTCTCCGCGCCCGGCTGGGCCTGGAAGGCGTTGACGTAGCAGATGTTGTACAGGCCCGCGGCGGGCGGGTCGTCGTGGTCGCGGCTGACCACCTGGACACCGGCCGGCGGCGGGTAGGCGCCGCCGATCTGGTAGTCGAAGCCCGCGTGGGCGGGCGGCAGTGCGACGGTCGCGGCCGGCGCCGCGGGGGCGGCGTGCGGCGCCCCGGCAGGCGCGGCGCCCGCCCGGTCGACCGTGACGAGTGGTACGGCGACTGCGGCCGCCGCCAGGGCGGCCAGAGCGGTGAGGCGACGAGCGGAACGAACGCGATTGCGCATCATCGAGCTCCAGTGGGGAGAGGGTACGTCCCCGCCTCGGACGCGTGGAGCGGTCCTGGCGACTTTGTCCGGGCTTGCGGCGCTGAGGGCCGGCCACCGGCTAGGCGTACCTCTACGCCGGTGCTCACCTCCGGCGTTGCCAGGAGTTAAGCGTCAGGAATTCGTCATGTCAACCGCGCGAACCTGAGCAGTTGCTGCGCATTCATGTCACAGAACTGCCTGCTGCGCGCGAAAGTGCGCGCGGCTATGCTCAGCACATGCGGAGAAGTGAGCGTCATACGCGCATACTTGAGCACGTCTCGGCGCGCGGCAGCATCGACGTCCGCGAACTGTCCGGGCTGCTCGACGTGTCGGGTGCGACGATCCGGCGCGATCTGCAGCACCTGAGCGGCCAGAACCTGCTGCGCAGGACCCGCGGCGGCGCGGAGGTCGGCGCGGTCGGCCTCGAAGTCCCGCTGCAGCACCGGGCGGAGCGGCTGCGCCCGGAGAAGCAGGCGATCGCCCGCGCGGCGGCGGCCCTGGTGCCCGACGGTGCGGTGGTCGGGATGAACGGCGGCAGCACCGTCACCGAGATCGCCCGGCTGCTGGCCGCACGCGGGCCGTTCACCGTGGTCACCAACGCGGTCAACATCGCGGCGGAGTTGATCCTGCACCGGCACATCACCCTGGTCGTGGTCGGCGGCAACGCGCGGACCACCAGTTACGAGCTGGTGGGCCCCATCGCCGAGCGCACGCTGGCCGGCGTCCACACCGACATCGCGTTCCTCGGCGTCGACGGGATCGGTGCCGCCCACGGCTGCACCACGCACGACCAGCTGGAGGCGGCGACCGACCGGGCCTTCGCGGACGCCAGCGACCGGACGGTGGTGGTGGCCGACCACACCAAGGTGGGCCGGGCCACCTTCGCCAAGATCTGCCCGCTGGCCGCCGTGGCGCATCTGGTGACCGACGCCGCGGCGGACCGGGCGGAGCTGGGCCGGGTCCGTCAGACCGGAACGCGCGTGACCGTCGGACGGTGACGGGCGGCCGCCGGATCAGCGGTCGCCGAGCGCCGACTCCTCGCGGTCGAGGTCGGTCTGGAGCCTGCGGCGGGTGGTGTCGCTGATCCGGTGGCCGTCGTACAGGCGCCGCAGTTCGGTGTTCTGGACGGTGATGACGTCGCGCCGCAGTTCCCGGTAGACGGCGTCGGCCGAGTCCGCCGGGGTTCCACCGCTCCCGTCGTGGTCGAGACGTGCGCTCAGGTTGCGCTGCATGCGCGCCAGTGCGGCCTCGGGCACGGTCTCCATGCCGCTGAGCCCGTCGAGGTGCGCCAGCGCGGCCCGGGTCAGGGCGTCGCGCGCGGTGGACTCCTCGTGCGCGGTGTGCTCGGGCTCCAGGGCGAGCCCCGACCGGTTCACCACCGGCCCGAGCGTCAGCCCCTGGACGACCAGGGTGAGCACCACCACGGCCGTGGTGAGCACCAGCACCAGTTCGCGCCCGGGCAGCGGACGGCCGCCGGACGCGGTCAGCGGGATGGACAGCGCCGCCGCCAGCGGCATCACCCCGCGCGTGCCGGCCCATGTCACAACCGCCGCCGTCCGCCACGACGGCCCGTCGCGCCGGGGTCTGACCACCGCGGCCAGCGGCAGCATCCACACGATCCTGATGCCGATCAGCACGAACGCGACGGCCGCGGCCTGCAGCGGCCACCGGCCGGAGCCGGCCGGCAGGTCCCTCACCAGGGTGGGCAGTTCGAGCCCCACGATGCTGAACACCACGCTCTCCAGCAGGAACACCACCACGGCGTAGACCGCCTGCACCTGCAGCCGGATCCGGGCGTCGCTCAACCGGTGACCGGACCGACCGAGCAGCACGCCGGCCACGACGACGGCGGTCACCCCCGAGGTGTGCGCGGACTCCGCGAGGACGTAGGCGGCGTAGGGGGTGACGAGCGCGATCACGGTCTCCAGCACCGGATCCGTGGTCCGGCGGCGGATCAGCGCGACGATTCCCGCCGCGACCGCGCCCACGGCGGTGCCGCCGCCCGCGAGCAGCACGAACTGCCCGGCGGCCGGTCCCCAGTGGACCGTGGTGGAGGCCACGGCGACACCGACGGCCACCTTGAACAGCACCAGCGAGGTGGCGTCGTTGAACAGGCTCTCGGCCTGCACCAGGACCTGCACCCGGCCGGGCAGCGACAGCCGCCGTCCCAGCGCGGTGACGGCGACGGGGTCGGTACTGGCCAGCACCGCGCCGAGCACGAACGCCATGGACGGCGGCAGCGGCGTCACGGCCGTCACGATCACGCCGAGGGCGGCGGCCGAGGCCAGCACCAGGCCGAAGGCGAGCACCGTCACGGGCCGCCAGACCAGCCGCAGGTCCCGCAGCGACAGCTCCTCGGCGGAGGCGTAGAGCAGGGGTGGCAGCACGACGAGAGCGATGGCCTGCGGCGGGACGCGCAGCGCGGGCGTTCCCGGTATCAGCGCCACCACGAGGCCGGCGATGACCAGCAGTGAGGGGGCGGGGATGCGGCGGCGGCGGGCGAAGGTGGCCACGGCGGTGGCCAGGACCACCAGGAAGAGGATGGTGCCGACGGCGCGCATGCGGCGGGTCTCCTGACCGTACGGCGGGGGCGCCGCCCCTGCGTACGGCAGCCGTCATCCCGCGCCGACCAGGCTTCCCGGCTCACCGCCAGTATCTTATCGGCCTTTTGACGCCACGGGCGTGGCGCGCGCGGATCCCGCCGGTGAGGGGCGTCAGGGCTGGAAGCGGTAGCCCAGGCCGGGCTCGGTCAGCAGGTGCCGCGGACTGGCCGGGTCCGCCTCCAGCTTGCGCCGCAGACCGGCCATGAAGACCCGCAGGTAGTTGGTGTTCCGCAGATGGCCGGTGCCCCACACCTCGGTCAGCAGCTCACGGCCGGGCACCAGCCGGTCGGGATTGCGCAGCAGCAGCGCGAGCAGCCGCCACTCGGTCGGGGTCAGGTGGACCGCCTCGCCCGGGGTCCCGTCGGTCCGGGAGACGGCACAGGCGCCCAGATCCACCGTCCAGGGGCCGAGGAGCACCTGCTCGGACGGCCGGAGCGCCGCGGGTCGCCGCAGCACCGCCCGCAGCCGGGCGGCGAGCTCGTCGATCGCGAAGGGCTTGGTGACGAAGTCGTCGGCCCCGGCGTCGAGCGCCTCGATCCGGGTGGAGATCCCGGAGCGGCCGGACACCACCAGGACCGGCACGCTCCCCCAGGCGCGGAGCGAGCGCAGCACGTCGAGGCCGTCCAGGTCGGGCAGCCCGAGGTCCAGCAGCACCGCCTGGGGCGCGCTGCGGGCGGCCAGGCCGAGCGCGGTCCCGGCGTCCGAGGCGGCCACGACCGAGAAGTGGAAGGCCCGCAGCCCGATGCCCAGCGCCCTGAGCATCGGCGGATCGTCCTCGACGACGAGCACGCGCTTCACTCCCGGGCTCCTTCACAGCAACGCCGTCCGTGCACGGCACCTCCTCGTGCGGCGCCCGTGTGGCCGGAACCGCGTCCCGTCGCGGCGGCCGGCAGGTCGCCGGCCCCGCGGAGAACCACCGCTCCGCGCGAGGCGCACCGCTCGCTCCACCCAACGCGCGCCGACCGCGCCGGGGCGAGCGCGTTGACGGTTTCCTGGCAGGGCCGGAGATCACCTTGACGCTTCCTTGACGCCGCCGCGGCGACCGGCCGGCGGGCTCCGGCTCCGGCCCCGACGGCCCGCGCGCCGGACGCGCCGTGCGTACGACACCCGCGTGCCGCCCGTACGACGCCCGCCCTCGGGTGGCCCCGTCAAGGCCGCGTCAAAGGCCCGTGGGGCGGCGTCAGGGGACCGCTAACGCGGCAGGTAGCGGTCTCCGGACAGCGGTTTGCTGGCTGAGCACCGGAGAACCGGTGCCGTACCGATCGCACATGAACACGACTCCGGGGTGTCCCGAAAATGTCAGATCTCGCCTTCATCGCCGTCACGGTGGCGGTCTTCGCCGTCCTGGCCCTCGTCGTCAAGGGGGTCGAGAAGCTGTGAGCGCGGAGAACATCGTCGGTCTTGTCGTGGCCTGCGGCCTGCTCGGCTACCTCGTGCTGGCCCTGATCCACCCGGAGAAGTTCTAGTGAACGACACCCTTGCCGGCTGGCTCCAGGTCATCGCGCTGCTGGGCGCACTGGCGCTGTCGTACCGGCCGCTGGGCGACTACCTCGCCCACGTGCTGACCACCTCCCGGCACCTGCGGGCCGAGCGCGCCCTCTACCGGATCGGCGGGGTCAACGCCGACGTCGACCAGCGCTGGCCGGTCTACCTGCGCAGCGTCCTGGCCTTCTCGGCCGTCTCCGTGCTCTTCCTGTACGGCTTCCAGCGGCTGCAGAACCACCTGCTGCTGTCGATCGGCATGAAGGCGGTCCCGCCGGGCACCGCGTTCAACACCGCGACGTCCTTCGTCACCAACACCAACTGGCAGTCGTACTCGGGTGAGACGACGATGGGCCACCTGGTGCAGATGGCCGGACTCGCGGTGCAGAACTTCGTGTCCGCGGCCGTCGGCATCGCGGTGGTGGCCGCCCTCATCCGGGGCTTCACCCGCAGGCGCACCGACCGGATCGGCAACTTCTGGGTCGACCTGACCCGCATCACCGTCCGCGTCCTGCTGCCGATCGCCTTCGTCTTCGCGATCGTGCTCGTCGCGGCCGGCGCGGTGGAGAACCTGCACGCCGTCCACGAGATCTCGACCATCGCGGGCGACAAGCAGTCCATCACCGGCGGCCCGGTGGCCTCGCAGGAGGTCATCAAGGAACTGGGCACCAACGGCGGCGGCTTCTACAACGCCAACTCCGCCCACCCCTTCGAGAACCCCAACGCCTTCACCAACTGGCTGGAGATCTACCTGCTGCTGGTGATCGCGGTCTCGCTGCCGCGCACCTTCGGCAAGATGGTCGGCGACAACCGCCAGGGCTATGCCATCGTCTCGGTGATGTTCCTGATCTGGGCCGCGTCGGTGGCTCTGGTGACGGTCAACGAGCTGCACAGCGTGAGCAGTTCGGCGGGTCACGCGGCCGGCGGGATGCTGGAGGGCAAGGAGCAGAGATTCGGCGTCTGGGGGTCCGCGCTCTTCGCGGTGTCCACCACGCTGACCTCGACCGGCGCCGTGAACTCGTTCCACGACTCGTTCTCACCGGGCGGCGGCGGGCTGACGATCTTCAACATGATGCTCGGTGAGATCGCGCCCGGCGGTACCGGTTCCGGCCTCTACGGCATCCTCATCCTGGCGGTCGTCGCGGTCTTCGTGGCCGGCCTGATGGTCGGCCGCACCCCGGAGTACCTGGGCAAGAAGCTCGGCGGGCGGGAGATGAAGTTCGCCTCCCTGTACATCCTGACCACCCCGGCGGTCGTCCTGGTCGGCGCCGGCACGGCCATGGCGCTCAAGGGCGAGCGGGCGAACATGCTCAACAGCGGCCCGCACGGCTTCTCGGAGATCCTGTACGCCTTCACCTCCGCGGCCAACAACAACGGTTCGGCGTTCGCGGGCCTGACCGTGACGTCGAACTGGTGGAACACCGCTCTCGGCCTGGCCATGCTCTTCGGCCGGTTCCTGCCGATGGTCTTCGTCCTGGCGCTCGCCGGGTCGCTGGCCAGGCAGCAGCCCGTACCGGTGACCGCCGGCACCCTGCCCACCCACCGGCCGCAGTTCGTCGGCCTGCTCACCGGCGTGATCCTGATCGTGGTGGGCCTCACCTACTTCCCGGCGCTCGCGCTGGGTCCGCTTGCGGAAGGTCTGCACTGATGTCGTCCCTGACCACCCTGCAACCCCCGGCTCCCGCCGGGGACAACAAGAACGCGCCGGAGGCCGCGCACCGCGTCTCCGGGGGGATGCTGGACCCGAAGCAACTGGTCGCCTCCCTGCCGGACGCGGTGCGGAAGCTGCACCCGCGCGTCATGATCAAGAACCCGGTCATGTTCGTGGTCGAGGTCGGCTCGGTGCTCACCACGCTGTCCGCGATCAAGGACCCCAGCATCTTCGCCTGGGTGATCACGGCCTGGCTGTGGCTGACGGTCGTCTTCGCCAACCTGGCCGAGGCCGTCGCGGAGGGCCGCGGCAAGGCGCAGGCGGAGACGCTGCGCCGCACCAAGAGCGACACCGTCGCCCGCCGACTGACCGGCTGGCGCCCCGGCGCCACCGGCGCCCGCGAGGAGGAAGTGCCGGCGGCCGGGCTGTCCCTGGGCGACCATGTCGTCGTCGAGGCGGGGCAGATCATCCCCGGTGACGGTGACGTCGTCGAAGGTG
>NZ_JAINZZ010000100.1 GCF_019890725.1 Actinacidiphila acidipaludis | reverse complement strand
TCCTACGGCTTCGTCCTGCACGTCTTCGTCCACTGCTGCCCCGGACCGGACCGGGCTCACCACGAGCCCGCGAATGTGCCCCGGAATGGCAGCATAGGCGTCTGCGGCGGCGGCTCCCGGCCAGGACGCAGCATCGGCCCCGACGAAATATTACTCGCCAGTAGTACACCGTCGCGGGCGGACGGCCGCAAGGTTCACGCACGGTGAGGTGGCCGACGCCGGGGCAGGACGAGGGGGCGGGAGAAGGGTTCCGCGGTCAGCGCGGCAGGCGGTGGAACCCGCCCGAGTGGTACAGCAGCGGGCCGCCCGGGCCGTGCGGGTCGCCCGCCACGGCCTCGGCGACGACGATCCGGTGGTCCCCGGCCGGGACGCGCCCGACCACGCGGCCCACGAGCCAGGCGGCGACGCCGTCGAGCACCGGGACGCCGTGCGGGCCGCGGGACCACCCGGTGGCGGGTCCGAAACGGTCGGCGCCGCTGCGCGCGAACAGAGCGGCCAGTTCCTCCTGGTGCTCACCGAGTACGTGCACGCCGACGAAGGACGCCTCGGCGACGGTAGGCCAGCAGGACGATCCGACGCTGATGCCGAAGGACAGCATCGGGGGCTCGGCGGCCACCGAGGTGAGCGACGTGGCGGTGAAGCCCACCGGCCCCGCGGGTCCCGCCGCGGTGACGACCGCGACGCCGGCGGCGTGGCGGCGGAACACCGAGCGGAAGACGGCCGGGTCGAGCCGGTCGCCGGCCGGGTCGAGGGAGTCCCTGGAGGCGGGGACGTGCGGCACGGTGTGCGTGCCGTTCTCCGTCGGGCGGCGGGAAGGCGTGGGGTCGTGGTCCTGTTCGTGGACGGAGCCGATGTCGGTCGTGGCGGTCACCGAAGGTCCTTCTGCAGCGGGTGGGTCGTGCGGCCTGCCGGGCCGGCGGCTCAGCAGCGCGGACACCACGGGTGCGCGCCGCGGCCGAGGCCGGCGCGGGTGCGCACACGCGGAAGGGAGTCACGGGACATAACGTCAGAGTGACGATTCGGACCGTGCCACGTCAAGCGCGGGCCGGAAGATGGAATGTCCATCACATCGCGGACCGGGCCGACCTCCTGCCCCGGCGACGGGCCGGTCAGGTGCCGCGGCTCCACCGGCGGCCGAAAAACGTGTCCGCCCCGGGACGTCACGCCGGCTGCACCGCGGCACCCAGGGCGGCGATGACATCCGCGCGCCGAGGCTGCCCGGACGCCCTGCGGACGATCGCCCCCTGCGCGTCGAGCACCAGCACGGTGGGCGTCTTGAGGACCCGCAGCCGGCGGACCAGGCCGAGCTGGGCCTCGGCGTCGATCTCCACGTGGCGCACGCCCTCGACCATGCCGGCGACGTCGTCCAGGACACGCCGGGTGGCGCGGCAGGGCGCGCAGAAGGCGCTGGAGAACTGCACGAGCGTGGCCCGCTCCCCCAGCGGCCCGCCGAGTTCGGCCGCGGTCAGCCGCTCACGGTCGTCGTCCGGCACTCCGTCCTCCCCTGCGTCGGGCCTGCGTCCGGTCGGTCTGCGTCCGGTCTCTTTCGGCCAAGGATCTCAGGATGCAGCGTCGCGGCGGCGGCGTTGATTCCCCGGCGGCTCATCCGGCGTCAGGCCGGGGACTCCGTGCGCGGACCGGCCGGCAGTTCCGTGGGCAGCGCCAGGCGGGTCCGGTCGGGGGCCTCGCGCAGCGCGGCCAGCACCTGCGGCGCGGGCGCGGCGTGCACCCATGGGGAGTCGGCCTCGCCGAGGGCGGGCCGCACCGGCCAGGCCAGTTGCTCCTGGTCCAGCGAGAACCGCGCGTCCACGACTCCGGGGATGTTGCCGCGGACGTCGATCCGCGCCCAGCGCGTCCGGCCGGGCAGCAGGATCGCGTTCAGTCCGTGCAGGACGGCTCCGGAGCCGTCGTCCTCGGTGAGGCGCTGGTAGCAGAGTCCGGCCGGGATCCCCTCGGCCCGCAGCAGCGCGGCCAGGGCGTGCGACTTGGCGTGGCAGATGCCGGTGCCCAGGCCGAGCACGTCCGAGGCGCGCCAGGTGACGCGCCGGTCCCCGCTGTCGGCGGAGTGCGGGATCGTGTCGCGCACGAACGTGAACGCCGTCCGCGCATACTCATACGGCGTGGAGGCGGTGGCGCGCAGTCGGCTCGCGGTCTCCCTGACCACTGGGTGCTCATGGTCGATGGCCTCGTCGGCCGCCAGATAAGCGGCCGGTTCGGTGGTCACGGGGATCGGCTCCATGGCTTGGAGCCTAGGCGACCACCGGCCCGGCATCAATGCATTTACATATCACCGCATATTCATGCGACCATACGGAGTTCGCCGGCTCTCAGGCGCTCATCTCCTCGGCGATGGCGGCCGCGAAGCCGTCCACGTCGGCCTCGGTGGTGTCGAAGGCGCACATCCACCGCACCTCGCCGGTCGCCTCGTTCCAGAAGTAGAAGCGGTAGCGCTTCTGCAGCCGCTCGCTGACCTCGCGCGGCAGCATCGCGAAGACCGCGTTGGCCTGGACCGGCCGCAGCACGGTCACGCCGTCCACCGCGCGCACCGCCTCCGCGAGCCGGCGCGCCATGGCGTTGGCGTGCGAGGCGCTGCGCAGCCACAGGTCGCCCGCGAGCAGCGCCTCGAACTGCACCGACACGAACCGCATCTTGGACGCGAGCTGCATCGACATCTTCCGCAGGTAGCGGATCGAGCGGACCCGCTCCGGGCTGAGGACGACGACGCACTCGCCGAGCAGCAGGCCGTTCTTGGTACCGCCGAAGGACAGCAGGTCGACGCCGGCGTCGGTCGTGAACGCGGCCAGCGGCACGCCGAGGGTGGCCGCCGCGTTGGCGATGCGGGAGCCGTCCATGTGCACGGTCATGCCGAGCTGGTGCGCGTGGTCGCAGATCGCCCGGATCTCTTCGGGCGTGTAGCAGGTGCCCAGTTCGGTGGTCTGGGTGATCGAGACGACCTGCGGCTGGGCGCGGTGCTCGTCGTCGAAGCCGTAGGCCTGCCGGTCGATGAGCTCCGGCGTGAGCTTGCCGTCCTCGGTGGGCACGGTGAGCAGCTTGAGGCCGCCGACCCGCTCGGGCGCGCCGCACTCGTCCACGTTGATGTGCGCGGACTCGGCGCAGACGACCGCGCCCCAGCGCTCGGTGACGGCCTGGAGAGCGGTCACGTTGGCGCCGGTGCCGTTGAAGACCGGGAACACCTCGGCGGTGGGGCCGAAGTGCGCCCGGAAGATCTCCTGCAGGTGGGCGGTGTACTCGTCCTCGCCGTAGGCGACCTGGTGGCCGCCGTTGGCGAGGGCGATCGCGGCGAGCACCTCGGGGTGCACTCCGGCGTAGTTGTCACTGGCGAACCCGCGGATCCGCGGGTCGTGACGCCGTACGGCGTCGGTGGCGAGCTGCTCGGTCACGGTCGGGGCGTCAGCCACTGTCGGGTCCCGTTCACTTCCTTGGGGCTTGCGTTCCAGACGTCGGCGACGGCCTCGGCGAGGTCGCGGACGTCGGTGAAGCCGGCGAATTTGGCGTTGGGGCGTTCGGCCCGCATCTCATCGTGCACCAGCGCCTTGATCACCAGGACGGTGGCCGCCGCGGTCGGGCCGTCCTCAGGACCGAGCTTGCGGAAGGAGTCGCCGAGGGCGAGGGTCCACGCCTCCGCGGCGGCCTTGGCCGCGGCGTAGGCGGCGTTGCCCGCGGTGGGGGCGCTCGCGCCGGACGCGCTGATCAGCACGTACCGCCCGCCGGGGCTGCGCATCAGACCGTCGTGAAAGGCCAGCGAGGTGTGCTGGACGGTACGGATCAGCAGCCGGTGCAGCGTGTCCCAGTCGGCCAGCTCGGTCTCCGGGAAGGACGCGGAGCCGCGCCAGCCGCCGACCAGGTGCACCAGGCCGTCGACCCGGCCGTGGTCCTTCTCGATCCGGGACGCCCAGTCCTGGGTGGCCTCCAGGTCCAGCAGGTCCACGATCTCACCGGTGATGTCCGCGCCGCCCGCGTCGTACCGGGCGGCGTCGACCGCCTCGGCGAGGCGGTTGGGGTCCGCGTCCGCGGCGATCACGTGGCCGCCGGCCCTGGCGAGCCGCTGGAGCACCGCGCGGCCGGCCGGTCCGCCGGCACCGGCCACCGCGATCACCGCGCCGTCGAGCCCGCCTGCGTAGGTGTCCGTCGTCATGTCCGCCTCCTCGCCCGCACCGGTCATGCGGCGCCCCGCAGCGCGCTGTCGCCGGTGATGCCCTTGGTCGAGGCGATCACCTCACGGAGCTTCTTCGCAAGGGCCTCGTAGAACATGCTGAGCGGAAACTCGTCCGCGAGCACGTCGTCCACCAGCTTGCGCGGCGGGAGCGACAGGTCCAGGGCGTCCGGGCCCTTGGCCCAGACCGAGCCGGGATGCGGGGAGAGATACGTCGCGACCAGATCGTAGGCGGCGAACCAGTGCACGAGCTTGGGGCGGTCGATGCCGTCCCGGTACAGCGTTTCGATCTCGGCGCAGAGCTGGTTGGTGACCTGCGGTGCGCGCTCCCAGTCGATGTGCAGGGTGTTGTCCGTCCAGCGTACGGCGTCGTGCTTGTGCAGGTACGCGAAGAGCAGCTGGCCGCCGAGCCCGTCGTAGTTGCGGACCCGCTCGCCGGTGACCGGGAAGCGGAAGAGCCGGTCGAAGAGGATCGCGTACTGCACGCCCAGGCCCATCGGGTGGCCCTCGGCCTGCAGTTTGACGGCCTCCTTGAAGCTCGTCAGGTCGCAGCGCAGCTCCTCGAGGCCGTACATCCAGAACGGCGCGCGCTGCTTGATCATGAAGGGGTCGAACGGCAGGTCGCCGTGGCTGTGGGTGCGGTCGTGGATCATGTCCCAGAGCACGAAGGTCTGCTGCGCCAGCTCCTGGTCCTCGACCAGGCGGGCGGCGTCCTCAGGGAGGTCCAGCCCGAGGGTGTCGACGGCGGCGGCGGTCACCGCGCGGAAGCGGGCGGCCTCGCGGTCGCAGAAGATCGCGCCCCAGGTCCAGCGCTCGGGCGCCTGCCGGACGGCCACGGTCTCCGGGAAGAGCACCGCGGAGTTGGTGTCGTAGCCCGGGGTGAAGTCCTGGAAGGTGATCGGCACGAAGAGCGGGTTGTCGTACCGGGTGCGCTCCAGCTCGGCCAGCCAGTCGGGCCACACCACGTCGAACACCACGGCTTCCAGGTTGCGGTCCGGGTTGCCGTTCTGGGTGTACATCGGGAAGACGACGAGGTGCTGCAGGCCGTCGCGGCGGTCCTGGGCGGGCTGGAAGGCCAGCAGCGAGTCGAGGAAGTCGGGGACGCCGAAGCCGTCGTCGGCCCAGCGGCGCAGGTCGGTGACCAGGGCCCGGTGGTAGCCGGCGTCGTGCGGCAGCTCCGCCGAGAGCTGCTCGACGGCGTCGACGACGCGGCCGAGCGTCATGGCCGCGTCCTCGCGGCTCGGCGCGTTCTCGGCGTCGAAGTCGATCGAGCCGTCCTTCCGCTGCCACGGACGGATGGCCTCGACGGCCTGCTTCAGCACTGCCCACTGAGGGTGGTTGGTGACTCCATCGCCGGACGTCCCGCTCTCACCGTGCGCCTTCGGCAAAAGAATTTCACTCATGACCCCTCCTCCACAAAAGAACTTGTCGTCCAGCCCACCGTATCCGTGCGCCCGCCTCGGGATCAAGGGGAGCTGGTGCAGATCGTTCGGCAGTCATGGGGTCAGGCCGACTTTTTTCCTGCGAGTTCGCCGGAACGGACGAGGAAAACGTGCAGAATCCCGCCAGAGCAGGTAGGGGGATCTTTCAGTCGGGCGGGCCACGCCCGGGCGACGCGACCCCGGCGCGTCACGGCGTGTTCGGCCCGGCGTCGCCCGCGCTCGCTAGGGTGCGGACCATGAGCTTCCTCACCGTCGGTCACCGTGGCGTCATGGGCGTGGAACCGGAGAACACCCTGCGGTCCTTCCGCCGCGCCGAGCGGGCGGGCGTGGACCAGATCGAGCTCGACCTGCACCTGAGCAAGGACGGCGCGCTCATCGTGATGCACGACCCGGACGTGGACCGCACCACCGACGGCAGCGGCGCCATCCGCCACCTGACCCTGGAGGAGATCCGGGGCCTGGACGCCGGGCTCGGCGAGCGGGTGCCGGTGTTCGAGGAGGTGCTCGACGCGGTGGAGCGGCCGCTGCAGGCCGAGATCAAGGACGTGGCGGCGGCCCGGGTGCTGGCCGGGGTGCTCGGCGAGCGGGGCGTGGTGGACCGGGTGAGCGTGCTGTCCTTCCACGACGAGGCGCTCGCCGAGATGCACGTGCTGCTGCCGGAGGTGCGCACCGTGCTGGTCGCCAGCGACCTCGGGCCGCACATCGTGCCGCGCGCCCAGGCGGTCGGCGCCCGGCTGGTCAGCCTGGACCTCACCCAGCTCAACCAGGACACCGTGCGGCGCTGCCACGCGGCCGGGATCGCCGTGATGGCCTGGACGGTCAACTCGGCGCAGGACTGGGCCCTGGCACGGGCCCTCGGGCTGGACGGCGCCGCCACCGACCTGCCGGAGGAACCGGCCGCTTAGCCGGCGCCCGCCGGACGGATCCGCCCGCTGCCGCGGCCGGCCGGCTTCAGAGCCGCTTGGTGAGCAGTTCGAACTCCAGGTCGTCGCGGGTCGGCTGCCCGAACCGCTCGTCGCCGTACGGGAAGGGGCTGGTCTGCCCGGTGCGGGTGTAGCCGCGGCGCTCGTACCAGGCGATCAGGTCCTCGCGTACCGAGATCACCGTCATGTGCATCTCGGCGACGCCCCACTCGTCGCGCGCGAACCGCTCGGCCTCGGCGATGATCTGCTTGCCGAGACCGGCGCCCTGGAGCGCGGGGCGCACCGCGAACATGCCGAAGTAGGCGTGCGGGCCGCGGTGTTCGAGCTGGCAGCAGGCGACCAGTTCCCCGGCGCTCTCCACCGCGACGAGCCGGCTGTCCGCCTTCTCGATGACGGCGAGCACGCCCTCGGGGTCGGTCCGCTGCCCTTCGAGGATGTCCGCCTCGGTGGTCCACCCGGCCCGGCTGGCGTCGCCCCGGTACGCGGACTCGATCAGGGTGACGAGCGCGGGGACGTCCTCGCGGGTGGCGGCGCGGAAGGTGGGCTGAGCGGCGAGGTCCATGGCCGCCACCCTACCGGCCGCCCTCCCGGCGGCCGCGGGCCCGGCGCTCGCGGGGGAACGGGGCGCGCGGCCGGGTCGCGCCGCACTACCCCGGGTACTTCCGTGCGCGTGGGTGTGCGCCCTCGGGCGCGGGCAGTCCTCAGGCGGACGACCGCGGAGGGTGCGCGACGGCGCGCAGGGACGGGGGGCAGCGATGCACGGACCACCGCTGGTGTCCTGGCTGCTCGTGGCACTGAGCACCGCCGCGGCCGTCTCGTGCCTGCTGCGCGGGGAGGCCAGGGACGAGGCGCTGACCGGGGCCGGCATGGCCGTCATGGCCGTGCCGTTGTCCGTGTTCGACCCCGGGCCCTGGGTGCCGCCGCTGCTCGCGGCGGTCTTCACGGGAGCCGCCCTGCACTCCGTGGTCCGCCGCCGCACCCACCGCGTGCACCACACCGTGTGCTCGGCCGCCATGGCGTACATGGCGCTGGCCATGACGGGGTCCGGCGCCGCGAACGACGCCCACGCGGGCCACCACGCCGCGGGCAGTCCCGCGCTCACCGGGGTGCTGCTGCTCTACTTCGCGGGATACGTCCTGCTCACCGGAACCCGTGTGGCCGGTGCGACACCGCACGGCGGCCTGAGCGGTGCGGGTTCGGCCCACCTGCCGCCCGCAGCCCGGCCGACGGCCCACGGCTCGCCGGCCTCGCCCGCCTCCCCGACAGCCCCGCCCGTGCCGCATCGCGGCGCACCCGGCGTCCGGCTGCGGCAGTCCCCGGAAGTCGCCCTCGCCTGCCGCGTGTCGATGGCTCTCGGCATGGTCGCGATGCTCCTGCTGATGTGAGCCCGGTGCGACGGCGCCCGCCGCCGACACGTCCGGCCACGGCGTCCGAACCCGGCGGCCGGCCCGTTCCCGCCGCCGCACCGACACGTCCCGTGAGTCATGCGTCACATCGCGTCGGGTCCCGTACCCGTAACTGGCCGCCGTCCCTAGGCTGATCGCCATGACGGTCGCGATCGTGCTGCTGGTCCTCGGCGCACTCGCGGCGGCGACGGCGCCGCGCCTGCTCTCCCGTGCCGACTGGCCGGAGCGCGAACCGGTGCTGGCCCTGTGGGTCTGGCAGTGCGTGGTCGCCGCCGTGCTGCTGTGCTGCGTGCTGGCCATGGCACTCGCCGGTTCGGCCGCCTGGGCCGCGGTGCGCGGCAACCTCTTCGCCTACGCGCCGCACGGCGTCGTCGAGGCCTACGGGCTGTCGGAGTACGGCCGCTGGGCCGGCTGGCTCGCGGGCCTACTCGCGCTGGGCGGTGTGTGGACGGCCGCCATGCTCACCCGCGAGGTCTGCTCGGCGCGCGCGGGCCGCAGCCGGCGCCGGGCGGAACTGCGCGTCCGCGCGCCCCGGTTGCCCGGCGAGACGGTACCGGCCGGCGAGCGCCTGGTGGTCCTGGAGGACGGCCGCCCGGACGCCTGGTGGCTGGCCGGCGCGGAGGGCCAACTGGTCGTCACCACCGCCGCGTTGCGCCGGCTCAAGGGCCGCCAGCTCGACGCGGTGCTGGCGCACGAGCAGGGCCACGCGCGCGCCCGCCACGACGTTCTGCTGCACTGCGCCGGTGCCCTGGCCGGGGGCTTCCCCCAGGTTCCGGTCTTCGCTGCCTTCCGCGACCAGGTGCACCACCTCGTCGAGCTCGCCGCGGACGACACCGCCTCACGCCGCTTCGGCCGCCTGACGACCGCCCTCGCGCTCGTCGAACTCAACGAGGAGCGCGGTGCGTTCGGCCATGCCCCGGCGCCGCTGGGCGCCGTCGAGGGGCGCGTGCACCGGCTGCTGGACGCGGCGCCGCGGCTGCCGCTGGGCCGCCGGCTGCGGGTGACCGCGTGCGCGCTGCTGGTGCCGGCCGTGCCGCTGGTCGTGGCCTTCGGACCCGGACTGCACGCCCTCACATGAGGGGTCCGCAGACGCGGTGCACACCGGCCGCGCGGCAGGCGAGGAGCGGGGCGGCGGAAGCGCCGCGGGACGGAACCGGAACCTCCGGCGCGGGCCGGCACAGACCGGGGCGCTGTCCCCGCGGGAGACGCGCCGGAGGCCGGGGCAGTGGTGGGGGCGCTTGCTGCGGCGGTCGGACCGGCCGGAACGGCATCTGACGGCCGAGTACCGGCCCCGACGATCCCCCGCGTCGCCGGGGCCGATACTCGTCCCCTTCCCTCCGTGGACCGTGGTCCGGAGGGCCGCGCTGAGTATATTGGCTGCGAGCCAGTCAACGCAGGAGTAAAGCATGTCCCCTCGAAGCGCTTCCGTCAATGAAGCCATGCGTCAGCGGTCGCGCGAGCGGCTTCTGCAGGCCACCGTGGAGCTGGTGGAGGAACGCGGCTACGAGGCCACGACCTTGGGGGACATCAGCCAGCGCGCCGGGTCGGCCCGCGGCCTGGTGTCGTACTACTTCTCCGGGAAGCGGGCTCTGCTGCAGTCCGCGGTGCACCGCCTGATGAACATGGAGCTCCAGGCCGCGCTGGAGAGCGAGCCACCGACCGACGACGGCGACGAGGTCCTGGCGCGGGCGATCGACGCCATCCTCACGCTCACCCAGACGCACACGACGCTGATGCGCACCCACATGGCCTCGATCCTCCAGGAGGAGGGGTTCATCCAGTGCCCCGAGCAGCAGCGCCTGGCGCAGCTGCTGCGCAGCGCGGTGGAGCGGTGGGGCGCCGAGGATCCCGACGAGGAGTATCCGCTGCTGCGGGCGCTGCTGATGGGCGCCACGGTCGCCCTGCTGCTGCCGGGCGCGCCGATGCCGCTGGCGCGGCTGCGGGCGGAGCTGTTCCAGCGGTACGGACTGCGCTGGTCGGCCGGCCGGCCGCCGGCGGGCGCGGTGGGGACGGTGCAGGCGGCCGGGGCGGAGCCGCGGGCCGGACTGGTGGCCGGCGTGGGGCTGGAGCCGGCCGCGGAAGTGTGAGCCGCGGGGCCTCGCGCGGGTCGCGGGGCGTTCGGCGGTGCCAGCCGCCGGGTCAGGTGCCGGCGAGCCGGCTCTCCTGGGCGTCGGCGGCGGCGAGCACCCGGTCCAGCAGGCCGGGGAACAGCGCGTCGAGGTCGGCCCGGCGGAGCGCGTTCATCTTCGACGTCCCGCGGTAGACCTGGCAGATCACCCCGGCCTCGCGCAGCACCCGGAAGTGGTGGGTGGTGGTGGACTTGCTGACCGGGAGGGGCACCTCGGAGCAGGCCACCTCGCAGCGGGCCGCGGCCAGTTCGCGGACGACCGTGAGCCGCATGGGGTCGGCCAGCGCGTGCAGCACCTCTTCGAGCCGGATGTCGGCCGTGTCCGGGTGGTCCAGCACGCGGCCCGCGGCCGGGGCGCCGTCCGGAGGGGCCGCGGGGTCCGGGCGGGCGGCGGTGGCGGGGCCGGTGGCCGAGGGGGTCATGAAGACCATATTACGACGTCTCTCGTAGTTTGACAGATGCCGTACTACGACGCTTATCGTAGGAGGTGGCGCACCCGTACCCGCCGCCGTCCCGTCCCGTCCCCACCCTTCACGAGGAGCGTTCCGTGAGCGGACTGTTCGAACCCATGGCCCTGCGGTCCCTGACGATCCGCAACCGCGTCTGGATGGCTCCGATGTGCCAGTACTCCGCGGCCTCCGCCGGCCCCGAGCAGGGCGTGCCGCACGACTGGCACCTCGCGCACTACGGCGCGCGCGCCGCGGGCGGCGCCGGGCTGATCCTCACCGAGGCCACCGCGGTCTCCCCGGAGGGCCGGATCAGCCCGGCCGACCTCGGCATCTGGAACGACGTCCAGGCCGAGGCGTTCACCCGGATCACCCGGTTCGTCAAGGAGCAGGGCGCGGTCCCCGGCATCCAGCTCGCCCACGCGGGCCGCAAGGCGTCCACGGACCGGCCCTGGCGCGGCGGCGCCCCGCTGTCCGGCGGCGAGGAGGGGTGGCAGCCGGTCGGCCCGAGCGCCGTGCCGTTCGCCGAGGACCACCCGGTGCCCACCGAGATGACGACGGCGGACATCGCCGAGACCGTGGAGCAGTTCGTGGCCGCCGCCCGGCGGGCGCTGCGGGCCGGCTTCGAGGTCGCCGAGCTGCACGGCGCGCACGGCTACCTGATCCACCAGTTCCTGTCCCCGCACAGCAACCACCGCACCGACGGCTACGGCGGCCCGTTCGAGAACCGCATCCGGTTCGCCCTCGAGGTGGTCGACGCCGTGCGCGCGGTGTGGCCGGACGAACTGCCCCTGTTCTTCCGCGTCTCGGCCACCGACTGGCTGCCCGAGGGCGGCTGGACCCCGGACGAGACCGTGCGGCTCGCCAAGGAGCTGCTGGTCCGGGGTGTGGACCTGCTGGACGTGTCCACCGGCGGCAACGCGGCGGGGGTGCGGATCCCCGTGGGTCCCGGCTACCAGGTGCCGTTCGCCGCGCGGATCAAGGCGGAGACCGACCTGCCCGTGGCGGCGGTCGGCGAGATCACGCACGCCCGCCAGGCCGAGACGATCCTCACCACCGGCCAGGCGGACGCGGTGCTGCTGGCCCGCGAGCTGCTGCGGCAGCCCACCTGGCCGCTGCAGGCGGCGCGCGAACTCGGCGTCTCCGCGGGCGCCGCGGTGCCGCAGCAGTACGCCCGCGCGTACCCGCGCCCCACGGTCTGACGGTCCCGGGGCGGGCGGACCGGGCACCGGCCCGGATCCGTCCGCCCCGCGGCTCCACCTGCGACGACGTCGGCAGCGGAGCCATTGTCAGTGGCGGGGTGCAGACTCTGTGATGTCGGACACATCGCATCGCGGAGGTGAGGACGTCATGGACGACGTGCTGCTCGCAGTGGGTACGCAGAAGGGGCTGTTCCTGGGCCGGCGGCGCGGCGGGGGCTGGGAGTTCAGCGGGCCGAACTTCCCGATGCAGGCGGTGTACTCGGTGGGGATCGACACCCGCCGCGCGGTGCCGCGGCTGCTGGCCGGCGCGGACAGCTCCCACTGGGGTCCGTCCGTCTTCCGCTCCGACGACCTCGGCGAGACGTGGCAGGAACCGGCGAAGCCTGCCGTGAAGTTCCCCGAGGACACCGGCACGTCGCTGGAGCGGGTCTGGCAGCTCCACCCGGCCGGGCCGGCCGCGCCGGGCGTCGTCTGGGCGGGCACCCAGCCGGGCGCCCTGTTCCGCTCGGAGGACGACGGCGAGACGTTCGACTTCGTGCGGAGCCTGTGGGAGCACCCGCAGCGCGCGCAGTGGGCGGCCGGGTTCGGCGGCCAGGCGGTGCACACCGTCGTCACCCACCCGTCCGACCCCGACCTGGTGACAGTCGCGGTGTCCACCGGCGGGGTCTACCGCTCCAAGGACGGCGGCGCGAGCTGGGAGCCGTCGAACTCCGGCGTGCAGGCCACCTTCCTGCCCGAGGAGCAGCGCTACCCCGAGTTCGGGCAGTGCGTGCACAAGGTCGCCCAGGACGCGGTGGATCCGGACCGGCTGTACCTGCAGAACCACGGCGGGGTCTACCGCAGTGACGACGGCGGCGCGAAGTGGAACAGCATCGCCGAGGGCCTGCCGGCCGACTTCGGCTTCGCGGTGGCCGCGCACAAGCACCGCGGGGACGTGGCCTATGTGTTCCCGCTGAGCGCCGACGCCTACCGGATGCCGCCCGACCACCGCTGCAGGGTCTTCCGCACCGAGGACGCGGGCGTCACCTGGACCGGGCTGTCGGAGGGCCTGCCCGAGGCGCCCTCGTACGGCGTGGTGCTGCGCGACGCCATGTGCACCGACGACGCGGACCCGGGCGGGGTGTACTTCGGCAACCGCAACGGCGAGGTGTACGCCAGCGCGGACCAGGGGGACAGCTGGGAACTGGCCATCTCCCACCTGCCCGACGTGCTCTGCGTACGGGCGGCCGTCGTGTGACCGCGGCCATCGTCTGAGCGCGGCCGCCGTCCGACCGCGGCCGCGGCCGGACGGCGGCGACGGGGGCAGGCACTGACGGGCGGCGCCCTGCCGTGGAGGGCGGCTGAGCCCGATCCCCGTCCGCAGCACGGCCGTTGAGCCAGTAGAGTGACGGACCGTGACTGCGCGACCCTTGCACGAGATCGTCGAGGCGGGCTGGGCGAAGGCGCTCGACCCGGTGGCCGACCGGATCGCCGCCATGGGGGACTTCCTCCGGGCCGAGATCGCCGCCGGCCGCACCTACCTGCCCGCCGGGCCGAACGTCCTGCGGGCGTTCCAGCAGCCCTTCGACGACGTGCGGGTGCTCATCGTCGGCCAGGACCCCTACCCGACGCCGGGGCACGCGGTCGGGCTCAGCTTCTCGGTCGCCCCCGACGTGCGGCCGGTGCCGAAGAGCCTGCAGAACATCTACCGGGAGCTCGTCGACGACCTGGGCGTCCCGCGCCCGTCCGACGGCGACCTGACGCCGTGGACACGGCAGGGCGTGCTGCTGCTCAACAGGGCGCTGACGACCGCCCCCCGGGACCCGGGCGCGCACCGCGGCAAGGGCTGGGAGCAGGTCACCGAGCAGGCCATCCGGGCGCTGGCCGCCCGGGGCCGCCCGCTGGTGTCGATCCTGTGGGGCCGTGACGCGCGCAACCTGCGGCCGCTGCTGGGCCCGCTGCCGGCCATCGAGTCGGCGCACCCCTCCCCCATGTCCGCGGACCGCGGTTTCTTCGGCTCCCGCCCCTTCAGCCGCACCAATGAACTCCTGGCCCGCCAGGGTGCGGAGCCGGTGGACTGGCGCCTCCCCTGACCGTGCGGCCCTTCGGTACGCTTCCGGCGTGACGACGCATCCGAACACCCCGGCCGGCTGGTACGCCGATCCGCAGGGCACTCCGAACCTGCTCCGTTACTGGGACGGCTCCCAGTGGACCGAGCACACCAACCCGGGTCAGGTGCCGCAGCAGGCCCAGCCGGGCGGCGGGAACGCCTGGGAGCTGAACGTCAGCGGCGCCCCGGACCCGTCGAAGATCCAGCGGCAGGTCCAGCAGCAGGCCGGCATCGCGCCGACCGGCTTCGGCGGCGGCACCCTGTTCACCGAGCCGATCCTCGTGGTGAACCAGAAGGCCAAGCTGATCGAACTCGTCAACGAGTACAGCGTGTTCGACCAGAGCGGGCGCACCCTCGGCTCCGTCGTGGAGGTCGGCCAGAGCACCGCCAAGAAGGTGCTGCGCTTCGTCTCCAGCGTGGACCAGTTCCTCACCCACAAGCTGGAGGTGCGGGACGCGCAGGGCCAGCCGCAGCTCGTGCTGACGCGCCCGGCGAAGTTCATCAAGTCCAAGGTGCTCGTGCACCGGGCCAACGGTGAGCCGCTGGGCGAGATCGTGCAGCAGAACGCGATCGGCAAGATCAACTTCGCGTTCATGTACAACGGCCAGAAGATCGGCGCGATCAAGGCCGAGAACTGGCGTGCCTGGAACTTCGCCATCGTGGACCACACGGAGACGGAGATCGCCCGCATCACCAAGACGTGGGAGGGCCTGGCGAAGACGATGTTCACCACGGCCGACAACTACGTTCTGCAGATCCACCGCCCGCTCGCCGACCCGCTGCTGAGCATGGTGGTGGCCTCGGCGCTGACTGTGGACACGGCGCTCAAGCAGGACTCCCGCGGACTGGGCTGAGCGTGCCGACCTCGGACTCCGCGTGGGTGCTGGGCGTCGACTCGGGCGCGTCCGGCGTGCGGGTCGCCCTCGCCCCCGCCGCGGACGGCGGCGGGCCGGCGGCGCGGGCCGCGGAACCGCGCCCCGCGCTCACCGGTGACCGCGGGATCGACGCCGCGAGTCTGCTCGGCCTGGTCACCCCGCTGGTACGGGAGTTGATGCGGGCGGCTGGCGTGACCCGGATCGGGACCGCGTGCGTCGGCGCCGCCGGCATGGCCACCCTCGGCGAGGACCTGCGGGCCCGGCTGCCGGAGGCGTTCGCCGAGGTGTTCGGCGTGCGGCGGCTGGCGCTGGCGGGCGACGCGGTGACCGCCTACGCGGGCGCACTCGGGCTGCGGCCCGGAGTCGTGGTCGCCGGCGGCACCGGCATGATCGCCCTCGGCGTCTCGACCGACGGCACCCGGTGGCGGCGCGCGGACGGCTGGGGCCATCTGCTGGGCGACGCCGGCGGCGGCGCCTGGATCGGCCGCGAGGGCCTGGACGCGGCGCTGCGCGCGCACGACGGCCGGGCCGGCGGCTCCAAGGCGCTGCTGGCGCGGGCGGAGGAGCGTTTCGGCCCGGCGGCCTCACTGCCGGGCCAGGTGTACCCGCGGCCGGACCGGCCCGCGTTCCTCGCCGCGTTCGCGCCCGAGGTGGCGCGGTGCGCCGCCGAGGACCCGGTGGCGTCGGACATCCTGCGGCGCGCGGCCACGCACATCCTGGAGACCGCGGCGGCGGTGCGCCCGGGCCCCGGGCCGGTCGACGTGGCGCTGACGGGCGGGCTGTTCAAGATGGGCGAGCCGCTGCTGGCGCCGCTGCGCGACCAGGCGGACTGGCTGCTGCCGGAGGCGGAGCTGTGTCCCGCGGCCGGCGACCCGCTGGACGGCGCCGTGCTGATCGCCGGCGCGCTGCACCGCTCGGCGCTGACGCTGCCCGCCGACCCGGCGCTGCTCACCGTGGCCGGAACCGCGGAGGGGAGCCGGCCGGCGCCGTAGCCGTGGCGACTCACTGACAGCACTGACATCACGAACAGCACTGGCAGCGCTGGTAGCACTGGTGGCACTGGCAGCACTGACGCCACCGAGACCGCGGCCGCCGGCCCGCCGGAATCAGCCCGGCCGCGAGGCGGTGACGCGGACGGTCCGTCACCATCCCTCCCGCCCCGGCCGATCGGGCGATTCCGGGACAACCAGCGCGTATCGCGCGACGCCTCCGACACGTCCGCCCCACCCGCCCACCGGGCCACGCCGGATTCCGCAACGCGTCCACGGGGCCCCGACCCGGGGGACCGGAAGCGGACCCGGGACTCTCATGTGTACAGGTCAGACTCGGTTGATGACCGAACGTGTCCGACGGGGCCTCGGGGAATCGGACAGTTCCGGACAGCTGCGGCCTTCCTCGAACCCGCGCGAACATCCGCACGGGTCAAGGCGTTAGCATGCGACGCCATGAGCACTGCACCAGGGCCCTCCTCCGGCCTCCCCGTACGCATGCCGCGTCCGCGCCAGCCCGGACGACACCGCCGCCCGGAGGCGCTGGCCGCGCCGGAAGGTGCCCCGGCGCTGGTTCTGGCCGTTCCCGGCACCCCGACCGCCGCGGCGCTCAGCCTGGCCGAGGAGGTCGTGAGCATCGCGCGCTCCGAGCTGTCCGGCCTCGATCCGCGGATCGCGTTCGTCGAGGGCGAGGACACCGACGCCGACGGCGGCGCCGAGGACTTTCCGTCGCTGCGCAGCGTCCTGGACCGGGTGGCCGCCGAGCGGCCCGGCGACGACACGTCGGCCGTCGTGGTGCCGCTGCTGGCGGGCCCCGAGGCCTCGGTGCTGCGGCGCGTCCGCCAGGCCATCGCGGACAGCAAGGCGCAGGTCGAGCTGACCGAGGTGCTCGGCCCGCACCCGCTGCTCGCGGAGGCGCTGCACGTGCGGCTCTCCGAGGCGGGTCTGGCGCGTGCCGACCGCGCCCGGCTGTTCACGGTGGCCACCGCCGCCGACGGCATCATCCTGGCCACCGTGGGCGGCGAGGAGGCCGCGCAGGCCGCGGGCGTCACCGGTCTGCTGCTGGCCGCCCGGCTCGCCGTGCCGGTGCTGGCGGCGGCGCTCGACGAGGACGGCTCCATCGCGCAGGCGGCGGAGCAGCTGCGGTCGTCGGGCTCCACGACGCTGGCTCTGGCGCCGTGCCTGATCGGCCCGGAGATCGCCCCCCAGCTGCTGCACACCGCGGCCGCCGAGGCCGGCTGCTCGGGCGCGGACGCGCTCGGCCCCTACCCCGCGGTGGGCAAGCTCGTGGTCACCCAGTACGCGACGGCGCTGGGCATCGCCCAGCAG
The DNA here is from genome assembly GCF_019890725.1 of Actinacidiphila acidipaludis. Taxonomy (GTDB): domain Bacteria; phylum Actinomycetota; class Actinomycetes; order Streptomycetales; family Streptomycetaceae; genus Actinacidiphila; species Actinacidiphila acidipaludis. The sequence continues at coordinate 43 of NZ_JAINZZ010000100.1, read as the reverse complement.
ATGCCGCAGGGCGCGCAGACCCACTAGCAGGAGCCGGACACGC
>NZ_JAINZZ010000010.1 GCF_019890725.1 Actinacidiphila acidipaludis | reverse complement strand
GGCGGGGCGGACTCGCGGGATTCCGCGCGCCCGGCGCGCTGCGGGACCGCCGGTCTGAGGACGAGGGCGTGCGGGCGCGCGGAAGTGTCACACCGCAGCGTCCGCCCGCCGGCTCACCAGGGCAGCGGCCCGTTGATGTCGGCGTAGGTGCCGGTGGGGCCGTCGGGGCCGAGGCACGCCATGCGGACGATGATCTCGGCGCCCTCCTCGACGGTCTGGATGCCGGTGTTCCCGTTGAGGTCGGTCCTGGTGAAGCCGGGTTCCACGGCGTTGATCCGCAGGGCCGGGAAGGCCTTGGCGTACTGCACGGTGATCATGTTCACGGCGGCCTTGGACGCCGGGTAGGCCACGCCCTGGTAGGCGTGCCGGGGTGTGCCGGGGGTGGTGACCTCGGTCAGGGAGGCCAGCCCGCTGCTGACGTTGACCACGACCGGTGCGGCCGACCGCTGCAGCAGCGGCAGGAAGGCGTGGGTGACGCGGACCGTGCCGAAGACGTTGGTCTCGAACGTCGAGCGCATGAGGTCGGCGGTCACCTCGGCGGGGCCGATCACGCCGTTGTCCTCGCCCCGCTCCTCGACACCGGCGTTGTTGACCAGGACGTCCAGGCCGCCGCCCGCCTCCACGGTCCGCACCGCGGCGGCCACGGTCGCGTCGTCGGTGACGTCGAGCCGCACGAAGCGCGCGCCCAGACGCTCCGCCGCCCTCCGTCCGCGCTCGGTGTCGCGGCTCCCCAGGTACACGGTGTGGCCGGCGGCGACGAGCCGGCGGGCGGTCTCGAAGCCGAGGCCCTTGTTGGCTCCGGTGATCAGTGTTGCTGTCATGTCTTCCACCGTGCGGCCGGCCCGTCCTGGCGGCCAGGACCCTGATCTTCCTGGGACTGGCAGTACCAGGACGGCGGCCGGGCGGCGGTGCACAGTGGGTGCCATGGCCACCACGGAGTTCGGGCACACGGTGCGGCGCTGGCGTGATCGGGTCCCGCCCGAGGCCGCGGGGCTGCCCTCGGGGGGCCACCGGCGCGCTCCGGGGCTGCGCCGCGAGGAGCTCGCGCTGCTGGCCGGGATCTCGGTCGACTATGTGACGCGGCTGGAGCAGGGCCGGGCGGCCAACCCGTCGGAGCAGGTGGTGGAGGCGCTGGGCCGCGCCCTGCGGGTGACCGCGGCGGAGCGCGAGCATCTCTTCCGCGCCGCCGGCCTGGTGCCGCCGGGCCAGGGCACGGTGCCCGCGTTCATCCCGGCGAGCGTCCAGCGGATGCTGGACCGGCTGACCGGCACACCCGTCGCCGTCTCGGACGCGACGTGGACGCTGCTGCTGGCCAACCCGCAGTACACGGCGCTGATGGGCGACTACCGCGGCAACGACCGCAACGCGGTGTGGCGGAACTTCCTGGGCGCGGGCAGCCGCGTCCGTCACACGCCGCAGTCGCAGCGTGACCTGGAGGTCGACCAGGTCTCCGATCTGCGGGCGGCGGCGCTGCGGTATCCGGCGGACGAACGGCTGCGGCGCCTCGTCGCGGAGCTGCGGGCGGGCAGCGACCGGTTCGCCGGGCTGTGGGACTCCGGTGAGGTGGGCGGGCACCGGGCGGCCCGCAAGACCATCGTCCATCCGCGGGTGGGCGAGCTGACCCTGGACTGCGACGTGCTCAGCGTGGCCGGCAGCGACCTGCGGATCATGATCTACACGGCCGAGCCCGGGTCCCGGGACGCCGAGCGGCTCGCGCTGGTCGCCGTCCTCGGCACCCAGTCGCTCGTGGGCTGACCCTCGTGGGCTGACGCCCGCGGGCTGACGGCGGCCGCTCACCCGAACCTCACCCGGGCCGCTCTCACGGCTGCGCGCACCCCGCGTTCCCCCAATTCAGGGGCCGCCGCAAAGGCCCCGAATCCGCTCACCGACCGTGTTTTCTCCATCCTTTTTCCGTGAGGGCAAAGGGGGGCCTCTGTGATCCCGTCTACGTAACGCGCCTCACATACGAATGGGATTAGTAAACCGCGTTCCCTGGCCGCGGCTCAAAACAGCGGATCCAGCCACCGGCGAACTCCTCTTCAGGCCCCATCTACGTAAACCTCCGTAGACGAGGACTTTGACCCGCGAATTCAAAAGCCCTAAGAATTCACGAGTCCCCGAACGGAAGAGGAAAAGCCTTATGCAGCTCCCCGCGATCCCGAAGAAGCTCCCCACCGTCGCCACCTTCAAGAACATGACCCGGAAGCAGAAGATCGCCACCACCGGTGGTGCCGCGGGCGCGGCTGTGATCCTTGCTGTGACGGGTCTGCAGGCGACGGCCGGAGCCGGAACGGCGACCGCGGCGGACGCACCCACCGGGTTCAGCGTCACCGCCGGGCAGCATCTGAAGCAGCCGGTCGCTCTGACCGGCGCCAAGACCGACCTCGCCACCAAGAAGACCGTCACGGCCGCTCCGCAGCACAAGCAGGAGCTGGCCAAGGCCGCGAAGCCCGCGGCCAAGCCCGCCGCCAAGCCCGCGAAGCCGGCGGCCAAGGCCCCGGCCGCGAAGAAGGCCGTCACCGAGCACAAGGTCACCAAGCCCGCCGCCTCGCGGTCGGCCAAGCGCACCCCGGTGCAGCACGCGGCTGCCAAGCCCGCGGCCGCGCCGAAGGTCGTGAAGAAGACCTACGCGAACAACCTCGACGGCTGGATCCGCGAGTCGCTCGACATCATGCACGCCAAGCACATCCCGGGTAGCTACGAGGGCATCCACCGCAACATCATCCGTGAGTCCAGCGGTAACCCGCGTGCGATCAACCTGTGGGACATCAACGCCCGCAACGGCATTCCCTCCAAGGGTCTGCTGCAGGTGATCAACCCGACCTTCGACCGCTTCCACGTGGCCGGTACGTCCTGGAACATCTACGACCCGGTCGCCAACATCACCGCCGCGTGCAACTACGCGGCCGACCGGTACGGCTCCATGGACAACGTGAACTCCGCCTACTGATCGGCACCGGCACCCAGCCCGGCGAGCGGTGGGCCCGCCCCTCACACGAGGGGCGGGCCCACCGCTTTCCGCGTGTCCGGGGGCCGATCACCACCCGCGGACGAATGACCCCCTTGCGTGTGCGAGGGCCGTCAGAACAGCACGACGGACCGCAGCACGTCGCCGTCCCGCATCCGCGTGAACGCCGGCTCGATGTCGTCCAGCCCGATCGTCTCGGACACGAAGGACTCCAGGTCGAGCCGGCCCTGGAGGTAGAGGTCGATCAGCATCGGGAAGTCGCGGCTGGGCAGGCAGTCGCCGTACCACGAGGACTTCAGCGCGCCGCCGCGGCCGAAGACGTCGAGCAGGGGCAGTTCGAGGGTCATCTCGGGGGTGGGCACGCCCACCAGGACGACGGTGCCGGCCAGGTCACGGGCGTAGAACGCCTGCCGGTAGGTCTCCGGACGGCCGACCGCCTCGACCACCACGTCCGCGCCGAAGCCACCGGTCAGCTCCCTGACGGCCTCGACCGGGTCGGTCGCGCCGGCGTCCACGACGTGGGTGGCGCCCAGGCGGGTCGCCGCCTCCAGCTTCCGCGGGTCGACGTCGACGGCGATGATGCGGGCGGCGCCGGCCAGCCGAGCGCCGGCCACCGCGCCGTTGCCCACTCCCCCGCAGCCGATCACCGCCACCGAGTCGCCCCGGGTGACGCCGCCGGTGTTGATGGCGGCCCCGATGCCCGCCATGACGCCGCAGCCGAGGAGGCCGGCGACCTCGGGCGCGGCCCGCGGGTCGACCTTGGTGCACTGGCCCGCCGCGACCAGGGTCTTCTCGGCGAAGGCGCCGATGCCGAGGGCCGGCGAGAGGACCGTGCCGTCGCGCAGGGTCATCTTCTGTGTCGCGTTGTGGGTCTGGAAGCAGTACCAGGGGCGGCCGCGCCGGCAGGCCCGGCACTGCCCGCACACCGCGCGCCAGTTGAGGACGACGAAGTCCCCGGGAACCACCTCGTCGACGCCCGGCCCGACGGCCTCGACGACGCCGGCCGCCTCGTGGCCGAGCAGGAACGGGAACTCGTCGTTGATCCCGCCCTGCTTGTAGTGCAGGTCGGTGTGGCAGACGCCGCAGGCCTGCACCCGGACCACGGCCTCCCCGGGCCCCGGGTCGGGAACGACGACGGTCTCCACCCGTACGGGCTCGTTCTTGCCGGCGCGACGACGCCGCGTACCTCCTGGCTCATGCCGGTCACCTCTCTGTGACGTCCGGTGGTGCGTCGTGTGCAGTGATCCCCACTTGCGGGCGGTTCCACCCGGGGACCGGCGGGGTGGCTCCGGCCGCAGGCCGCGACGGCGGGAGTTCCCGTACGCGGCCCGTCGGGGCGGCCTGCGGCCGCCGGCGGCTCAGAGGATCCGGATGTGCCGGAGGCCGATCCCGGCCCGCCGCAGCCGCCCGCGCAGCGCCGAGTCGGTGCTGGGACGCAGCGCGAGCCCGGCGGAGGCCGCGATGTGGTCGGCGACCTGCGGGATCGTGAGCTTGTCCGTCCACAGGTGCTCGGCGAACTGCGCGTCCAGCAGCCGTTCCAGGCAGTGGTCCAGCTTGGCCACGGCGAAGCTCTCCCGGCGCAGCGGGGCTTCCTTGCCCGCCACGAAGCGCACGAGATGGCCGAAACCCCGCTCCCGCAGCCGACGCAGCACCGTCTCGCGCTCCGCCAGCAGCGCGAAGTGGCGCACGTCGTGCCCGCGCTCGCGCAGCCGGCCCACGGTCTCGCTGAAGTAGGCGGGCTCCACCACCGTCATCGGGGCGATCACCGGACCGTCGTGGCGGGACAGGGCGAGGTCCAGCACCTCGTAGACGCCCTGCCGCCAGGCGGCGAGGTCCTGGAAGTCGCCGCGCAGATGCGGCGGTGTCATCCGGTGCAGGCCGAACCCGACGTGCTCCGGGTCGCAGACCACGCTGCCGGGCAGCCGCCGCCGCAGTTCGTAGGCGCTCTGCGTCTTTCCGCCGCCGAACGGGCCGTTGATCCACAGGAGCATGACCCGACCCTACGGGAGGCCGGGCCGGGAGCGGTGGCTACACCGGGAGCGCGCCGCCGTGCGGTGCCCGCTGTGCGTCAGGGTGAGGCGCTGGGGAGGCACGTGTGGCAGGCCGCGCGGGTCGGACGGCTCGGACGGCCGGGGATGGCGTCCGGGGATCCGGGGCCGCTCAGGCCGCGGGGCCGGCCCCGCCCTCGGTGCCGCGCCCGATGATGGTGAAGAGGCCGCCGTCGGGGTCGCGCAGTTCCGCGTACTCGCCCTGGCCGCTGGTGCCGCTGCTGATCAGCGTGCCGCCGAGCGCCTGGGCGGCCTCGGCACGGTGCGCCACGTCGTCCACGGCGAACTGCACCGCCCAGTGCGGGCGCAGCACGGGGTCGGGGGCCGCCTCGACGGCACCGGAGCCCAGCCGGGCCACGACGCTGGAGCCGCTGCGGACCACGACCTCCTCGTTCTCGTAGGAGACCGTGCAGCCGTCCGGGCGCCCGTCGGCCCACTGCAGGACGCCGCCGTAGAAGATCGCCGCCTCGAAGGCGTCGCGGGTGCGCAGGCGCACCACGACCGGGCCGCGCTCGTGCCACGCCTCCCAGCCGCCGGGCAGCCGCCCGTCCCACACACCGAACACGGCGCCGTCGCGGTCCGCGGCCACCACGGCGCGTCCGGAGGCGAAGGCCACCGGGCCGAGGGCGATCGTCGCACTGCGCTCACGGATGCGGGCCGCGGCGTCGTCGACCTGCGGGACCGCGAAGTACGGGGTCCACACCACGGCGAACTGCAGGTCGGTGGCGACCGCGCCGATCCCGGCCACCGGCTTGCCGTTCCTGAGGGCCACCACGAAGTGCTCGCCGAGGCTGGTGGAGCGGAACTCCCAGCCCAGCACCGCGCCGTAGAACTTCTCCGCCTCCTGCAGGTCGCGGGCGGTCAGGCTCACCCAGCAGGGGGCGCCGCGGGGTGCGTCCGGCAGGTCGAGCACCTCGCCGCTCGTGTCCGCGGTCCCGGCGGACATCGAAGGCTGATCGGTCACCGCACGGCTCCTCGGTCATTGCTCACGAACACTGCTGAATCCACCCCTACCAGGCCGGGGCGAAGATCGTCGTACGGTCGCCTTCCCCGGATCCGGCCGGTCATACCTGCGTGTGGGCGCTCTCACGCCCTCGGGCGGCCTTCAGACGCGCCCTGGTGGCGCCCCTGCCGCCGCCCTCCGAGAACGCCCCGCGACGCCGCGCGAACCCACGGTGACGCCGCCGCGGGCACCCGTACGGACCCGCCCGGCCGGCAGGCGGCTCAGCCGTGGCCGCCGGGGCCGCGGGACACGGTCAGGGCGCCGCACTGCCACTCCAGCTCCTGCGTGCCGGCGACCGGCGGCAGGTGGCCGTAGCCGCCCGCGGCGACGCTCATGCCGACGATCAGCCAGGCCCGCCAGTTCCGGCCGACGCCGGTGCCGTCCGCGAAGACCAGATGGCCGTCGACCCACCACTGCACGCTGGAGTCGCCGAAGACCACACGGAGGGTGAAGGGCCGGCCGGGGGTGATCAGGTCGTCGGCGTAGCAGGCGGCGGGACGGACGTGGTTGGTGAGCTCGAGCATCCGCGGGTTGGTCGGGTGGTACTCGAAGGCGTCGACCTCGCCGTGTCCGGGCTGGGAGCGCCCGCTGGAGGTGTCGCGGCCCCACGTCCACAGCGACGGCCAGGCGCCCTGGACGTCGTGCACCAGGCAGGTGGCCTGCAGGTCGTCACCGGGCAGCAGCTCGAACCCGCCGGGGGCGTACTCGGTGGACACCAGATCGGCGTTCCACAGGCCGTCGGAGGCGCGCCGGGCGCGGAAGACGCCGTCGGGGGTGGGGGCGAAGGCGGGCCCGATGCGGTCGAGCTTGTTGTCGCCGGGGTTGCGGCCGTCGGGCGGATAGGCGGACGTGCGTCCGGCGGCCCACGCGCCGCGGTCGGTGAAGGGGGCGTCGAAGACGACGTGCTCGCGGGGTGCGGGCAGGTGCGCCGCGCGGGCCGCGTCGACGCGGCGGTCGCCGGCGTCCTCGCCGAAGGGGTCGCTGGCGTCGTCGTGCCGGTGGGCGGAGGTCGCCCGGGGGCGGCGGTCGTTCATGAAGGCTCCCGGTGGCGGCCGTGGTTCCGGTCGGCCGCCGTCCCAGTCAAACGGGGGCGGCGGCCGGGCGGAAGCCGCGTACGGGGGTGTCCGGAGGGCGCGGGCCGCGGCCGCACGCCCTCCGAACGGGTGACGCCGGGTGACAGAGGGTGCGTGCTCAGGGCAGCGGCGTGATCCACTGCTGGTTGGCGCCGCCGTTGCAGGTCCAGATCTCCAGCTGGGTGCCGTCGGCGGTGTCGGACGCCGGGTCGTCGAGGCACTTGCCGGAGACGGGGTTGACCAGGGTGCCGCCGACGGTCTTCCACTGCTGGTTGCCGCCGCCGTTGCAGTCCCACAGCTCGACGAGGGTGCCGTCGGACGTGTTCGCTCCGGTGATGTCCATGCACTTGCCGCCGAGGCGGACGGTGCCGTCGCTCGCCAGGGTCCAGTTCTGGGCACCGGTGCCGTTGCAGTCCCACATCTGGACCTTGGTGCCGTTGGCGGTGGAGCCGGTGTCGTCGTCGACGCACTTGGCGGTGTCGGCGACGGCGACGATCGGTCCGGTGCCGGAGTTCTGGGTGCCGACGGGGGTGACGGACAGGTTGTCGAACTGGTCCGTCTGGTAGCCCGAGGTGCCCAGGCCCACCATGCCGGTGCTGTACGTGCCGTCCGTCGCCGAGCCGACCGTGGTCCCGTCGATGGCGGCGGTCAGGGTCGGGCCGTTGACGGTCAGCGCGAGGTGGTGCCAGGTGCCGGTGCCCAGGGCGGCCACACTGCCGGAGGCGAGCGTGGTCAGGGTGTGGCTGGTGTTGTTGCGGACGATCGACCAGGCGCCGTTGTCGCCGGCCTGCAGGTAGTAGGAGTTGATCCCGGCCGGCCCGAAGGCGTGCTGGGTCCCGGCGCGGGCGATCAGCTGGGCGGAGCCGGACTGCCGCAGCAGGACGTCGGCGGCGACCGTGTAGTTGTTCCAGTTGAGGCTGCCGCCGATGGTGTACGGGTTGGAGTCGCCGTCCCACTCGATGGGTTTGACGGGGGCCTGCTGGGTGAGGCAGCGGCCGCTGCGGCCGCCGGCGCACGCGGTGGCCTCGAACGCGCCCTGCATCTGGGAGAGGTAGCGCGGCTGCTGGCCCACCGTGGTCGAGTCGAAGGAGTCGGAGTAGGGCAGCGCGAGGCTGCCCGGGGCGGGGCTGGTGGCGGTGCCCTTGCCCTGCCCGGTGGTGGTGGTCAGCGTGTAGACGTATCCCGGCTGGACGGTCAGGGAGTAGGAGCCGCCGCTGGGCGTGAGCGAGCCCTGCTGGACCAGGTGGTCCGCGGAGTTGCCGGAGTTGAGGTTGGTGGCCCAGACGTGGACGGCGCCGGTGGACAGCCCGCCGCTGACGTCGACCGTGACGTTCTGCGCGGCGGTGGCCGTGGTGGTCTCGATGACGGTGGAGTAGTCCGTGCCGTCGGTCGACTTCAGCGTCACATAGCTGCCGTTGGACTCCGAGCCGCCCAGGTAGCCGGAGCCGCTGTCGAGGAACTTCCAGCCTGGGGCGGTGAACTGGGTGACCTGGGCGGTGGCCCACAGACTGCGGCCGACGGTGTACGCGCCGGACGAAGGCTGGTCGGCGAGGACCAGGCCGACCGTGCTGTACGGCAGGTTGGGGTAGATCGCGGCCACCACGGGCCAGTTGACGTACGCGGTGAAGTGCGCGTCGACGTAGCCGCGGGTGATCGAGCGGATCAGCGCCGGGGCGCCGGAGTTGAGGTCCTGCGAGCCGTTCTCGCTCGCCCACAGCGGCTTTCCGGTACCGGTCGCGGTGGCGTTGCCCGGGCACGTGTCGGCGTTGCCGCCGTCGCCGCCCTGGCAGGGGTAGTGCACGCCGATGGCCGAAACGGACTTGGCGAAGGCGGCGTTGGACGCGACGTCGCCGGCGACCGACCAGTCGCTGTCGGCCGCGACGATCCGGACACCGCCGTATCCGGCGCCGTCCAGCGCCGTGCGGAGCTGTTCGTACCAGCCGACGTCGTAGCCCCGTTCGTTCCAGCCGCCGAGGTAGTCGATCGTCAGGCCGTGCGAGGTGGCGCAGCCGAGCCACTTGACGAGGTAGTTCACGGTGTCGGTGGACCAGAACGAGCCGCCGCCGGGCCAGCCGGGCGCTCCCCAGGCGAGTCCGTAGAGCTTGATCTGCGGGTTGCGGGCCTTGGCCTGCTGCATCAGCCACCACTCGTAGCCGGTGCCGCAGTCCACGGTCCCGGCGGTGTGCATGTGGCTGGACTCCGACCCGTCGGTGGAGTTGGTGTCGCCGCCGATCTCCACCTTGAGGATCTGCAGGTCGGCGCCGTAACCGGGCTTGAAGAGGTAGTCCAGGATCTGCTGTTGCTGTGCGGCGGGGTAGTCGGTCAGCAGGCGGGTGTTGCCGCCGCCGCCGCTGATGGCGCCGATGCCGTCGAAGGTCCGCCCGGCGCTGGAGCCGTTGGCGGCGATCGTGGTGCTGGTCCCGGTGGCGCCGGCGGAGTGGCTGCCCGCGCCGATCAGTAACGCGCAGAGCAGGAGCAGAACGGCCGCGACCGCTGGTCGGCGCAGGGTTGTACGCGGGACGGAGTTCACGTGGGGGGTCCCTTCCTCGGGGTCAACTCACCAGAAGAGCTCAGAACCGAACGCATCTCACCGCCGCACAGTGGACTGCGAACCTGAGGTTCCGTCAAGAGAGCGCACCGGCCAGGAACTTCAGCTCCGGGACCCGGGGACATCAAACGAACAAGAAGGACAACCGAGGGCATTGGGGTGCCCGGATCGGGTAGGCGGGTACATAGCCGCCTTGTGCGGGAACGCAAGGAACCGGATACGCCATGGTCCATTTCCTGGTCGTCGCCGTGATCTGCCTCGCCGTCTGGACCGTCCTCGCGGTGCCCGCCGGCATGCTCGTCGGCCGCCGTCTGCGGCGGGTGGGTCCGCCCGCCCCGCCGCGCTCATCCCCCAGGCGCCGCCGCCGTGCGGTGCCGCGCGGGCTGCGCCCGTACGCAGCCGACCGGGTGGTGACCCGGGCGCCGCGCGCCGCCCGCAGCCACGTCCGCCGCAGATGACCCCCGGGACCGCCGTGACGGCGGTCCCGGGCGCTCGGCCGTCAGCCGGAGTACCCCGCGGGCTCCCGCGGTCGCACCGGCTCTCCCGAGTACCGCGGCGCGGACAGCCGCACCGGGCCGCGGGCCAGGCGGTGGGCGCCGAGCGCGGCGAGGACCGCGAGCAGGCCGCCACCGCCGGTCCACAGCCAGCGCGGTGACCACCAGGTACCGGCCCAGCCGCCGTCGGGGGCGAGGTCCGGCCCGTTCGCGGTCACCACGGGCGCGACGGAACCGTCGACGGCCGTCTCCCCCGCGGTGCCGTGCGCGGTGGCGGTGACGGCCGCCTGCACGGGCAGACCGAGGTCGGTCTGCGGCAGGTCGAGGACGGCCAGCCGCAGGTAGTAGGCGCCGCGCAGCGGGTCGTTGGCCCACGGCTCGGCCCATGCGCGCACCGTCCGCAGGGTGCAGGCGAGCTCGACTGTGGTGACGTCGGCCGCCGCGGTGCGGGTCTGCATGCCGTAGCGGCACGCCTGGCGGCGCCGCAGCCCGTCGTAGACGTCGATCTGCCACGTGGACGGCCCGTGCCGGACGGCACCGGACGGGAAGGACACGGTGGCCTTGACGGTGACGTTCTGACCGGTGTCCGCGGGAAACGTCCAGTACAGGTAGTCGCCGGCCGAGGCGCTCGCCGTGGCCTGCTGCCCCTGCTTGACGGGCGTGGCGGTACGGAAGTTGGTGCCGGCCTCGGTCGGCGGCGCGTCCGAGGCGGACGCGGACGCGGAGGCGCCGGGCGTGGTGGGCGTCGCGGTGCCGGGGTCGTCGGCCCGCGCGACCGGGGCGAGGACGGCGAGTCCGGCGAGCCCCGTCGCGGCGAGCAGTCCGGCGGCGGTCAGCAGCTTCGGAGTGCGCATCAGACGGTCCTCCCGGTGTTCAGGCGCCAGCGGGCGATCCAGCCGGAGAGCAGGCCGGCGACGCCTCCGGTGACGGTGAGCAGTCCGAGCAGCCACCATCCGCGGCCGAGGCCGAAGAACGCGACGTCGGAGGGCTTGTCCGGGCTCTTGACCAGGTCGATGGAGAGCTCGACGGGCAGGCCGGGCGTGGTCTTCACGGAGGCCGGAGCCGAGAAGGAGTTCCCGACCTGGAGGCAGACGGTCTCCGGCGGCGTGCCGGAGTCGGCGGCGGGCTTGGGGTAGCGGATGCCGGCGGAGACGGCGTCGGTGCGCCCGCTGCCGCCCTCGTCGTCGCGGACGATCTCCCGGCCGTGCACGGTCACGCCGCGCAGCAGCACGCCGTAACCGGCGTTGACGGCACGGTCGTCGGAGACGGTGACCGCGGCGCGCAGCTCCTGGCCGGGCGGCACCTGGACGCGGTACCAGCGATTCTCGGAGAACGTCTCACGGTCGGTGTAGAGGCCCTGCCGGAGTTCGGGTGCCGTGTCGCAGGCCGCGGCGCCCTGGGTGGCGACGGGGGTGACGGTGTGCTCGTCGCTGCGGCCGACGAGCTGCTTGACCTTGCTGGTCAGCTGCTGGCGGTGCTGGACGGTGGTGTACGTGCCGCCGGTCGCCCCGGCGATGCAGCTGAGCTGGTTGCGGGTGGTCGCGTCGGGGATCAGGCCGAGCGTGTCGATGACCAGGTGGATGCCCTGGGCGGCGATGTCACGGGCTACGTCGCAGGGGTTGGTGGGCCCGCAGGTGTCCTCGCCGTCGGTGATCAGCACCATGCGGCGGGTGCCGTCGCCGCCCTTGAGGTCGTCGGCGGCCGCGCGCAGGGCCGGGCCGATGGGCGTCCAGCCGGTCGGGGCGAGGGTGGCCACCGCGGCCTTGGCCTCGGTGCGGTTCAGCGGGCCGACCGGGTAGAGCCGGCGGGTGTCCTTGCAGCCGGTCTTGCGGTCGTTGCCGGGGTAGTCGGCGCCGAGCGTGCGTATGCCGAGCTGGACGTCGGGCGGGGTGGAGTCCAGGACGTCGTCGAACGCCTGCTTGGCGGCGGACATCCGGGACTGGCCGTCGATGTCCCGGGCGCGCATCGAGCCGCTGACGTCCAGCACCAGCTCGACCTTCGGGGCGGGTTGGGCGGTGGGCTCGTCGGCGGCCGCCGTCGGTGGGAGGAGGCCGCAGGCGAGCAGGGCCAGCAGGCCGCACGCCGCAGCCGCGGCCGGCAGCTTTCTCATGATCATCGCAGGGATCGTAGTGAAGACCGGCCGAATCCCGAAGTCCGCTGGTCACGGGGGTGGCTGACGGGACCTCAGTGACACTTTGACGTTTCTTTACAACCCGGCGGCGGGCCGCGTCGTCTCTGTTCGCGATTCCCCGGTCCGGGCGGTTCGGACCGGTCGGCGCCCCTGCCGGAGGCGGCGGCCCGCGGGAAAGAGGAGGGAGCAGGACATGCGCAGCAGTTCACTGGCCGCCGGTGCGGCGGCCGTCGCGGTGGCCGCGCTCGGCGTCGTCCCGGCGACCGCTTCGGCGGCCGCCCCGGTCCGCGACACGAGCGGCACCCCCATGTGCGCCACGTCGCAGCTGACCGCCTCGCTCGGCGACAGCGAAGGTGCGGCGGGCAGCCTCTTCCGGAACCTGGTGCTCACCAACCACAGCGCCACGGCGTGCCACCTCACCGGGTTCCCCGGGGTGTCGCTGCTGGACGGCGGCGGCAAGCAGATCGGCCTGCCGGCGACGCGTGAGCACGAGGGCTACCGGTCCGTGGTCCTGCGGCCGGGCGGCACGGCGAGCGACACCATCCACACCATCAACCACATGGGCGGCTGCCTGCCGACCTCGGCGAGCCTGCGCGTCTACCCGCCGGGCAACCGCGCCTCCCTGGTCGTCCCCGCGAAGATCGCCAACTGCGACAACCTGTTCACCATCACGCCGCTGGCCGCCAGCTCCGCCGGCAACCCGGTCGGGTCCGGCCCCACCGGCGGCAGCACTCCGACGCCCTCGCCCACCAGTTCCGGCCGTCAGGTCACCGCGGTGCCGAGCGGCGCGCCCGACACCGGTCTGGCGGCGTCCTCGTCCGGCGGGACCGGCGGCGCCGCGGTGGCGCTGGTCGCCGGCGGCGTGGTCGTGGCCGGCGGACTCGGCGCGGCGGCGGCACGGCGCCGCAGGTCCCAGGCGCGGGCCCGGGGCTGAGCGTTGAGCCACTCCCCCGTGCGGCTCGCGCTGGCCGCGGCCGCGGTGGCGCTGGTGTGCGGCTGCACGCCCACGACCGGGGCGGCGGTCCCGACGGACGGCGGTTCCGCGGCGGTGTCCTCACCCGCCGCGGGATCCGCCGGCCGCTCGGCGACGGCCGGCACCCCCTCGGCGGCCGCGGCAGGGCCCATGCCTCGGTCGCTGCCGGCGCGGCTGCGCATTCCGTCCCTCGGCGTCGACACGTCCGTGATGACGCTGGGACTGGCCCCGGACGGGACGGTCGCGGTGCCGCCGATCGCCGCGCACGCCCCGGCCGGCTGGTATAAGGGCTCCCCGACCCCGGGTGAGACCGGCCCGTCGGTGATCCTCGGGCACGTGACGGTCGGGTCGTACGGCGACGGGGTGTTCCTGCACCTCAAGCGCATGCGGCCGGGGCAGCGGGTCACCGTCACCCGGCAGGACGGCTCCGTGGCCACGTTCGCCGTGGACTCGGTGCAGACCGTCTCCAAGGCCCACTTCCCGACGGAGGCCGTGTACGGGAACGTGGACCACCCGGCGCTGCGTCTCATCACGTGCGGAGGCACCCGGATCAGCGGGGGCGGCGGCTACACGGACAACGTGATCGTCTACGCCTCGCTGGTCGCGGGCTCATGATCGGTGAGCACGCGGCCGCGGGTACCGTCAGCACGACACGAGTGAGGAGAGCGGCCATCCGGTCCCAAGAGCGCGCCGCCGCCGAGCTGTTCACGGCCCTGTATCCGCGGCTGGCGGGATGGGTCCGGCGGCTGGTCGACGACGACGGGACCGCGCACGAGATCGCCTCGGAGGCGTTCACCCGCCTGTGGGCGCGGTGGACCAAGGTCGAGGAGCCCAGCGGCTTCCTCTACGTCACGGCGGCCAACCTGGTCAGGGACCACTGGCGCAAACTGGAGCGCGAACGGCGTGCGTTGCGCCGGGTCACCACGGAGGAAGCGTTGAGGCCGCAGCCGCAGGAGTCGGACCCGTCCGTGCGCATGCTGGTCCAGTCCCTGCCGGAGCGGCTGCGCAACCCGGCGCTGCTGTACTACTACGCCGATCTGCCGGTGCGCGAGGTGGCGGCGCTGCTGGGCCGCAACGAAGGGACCGTCAAGGCCGATCTGCACGCGGCCCGCGAACTGCTCCGCGCCAAGCTCGGGGGTCAGCATGACCGTATTTCCTGACGACCACCGCGACGGCGACCTGAACGGGCCCGAGGGCGGCGGGACGCCCGACCCGCTGGAGCGGCTGCTGCGGCCGCCCGCGGAGTTCCTGGCGGTGCCGCCGGGCGCGTTCGAGCAGATCCGCCGCCGCGCTACACGGCGCCGCCTGCTGCGGGCCGCGGCCGGCGGGAGCGCCGCGGTGGCCGTGGTGGCCGGGGCGCTGTACTTCGCGGGGTCGCCGGCCTCCGGCGGGGCGGACGAGCGGGTCGGTCCGCCGGCCAGCCAGACGCGGGCCACGAGCCCCCGGCCGGCGACCAGCGGTCCGGCGACGCACAGCCCCACGGCACGGCCCACGGACGGCTCGCACACCTCCCGGCCGCCGGCCGGCGGTCCGGGTACGGTCACCAGCCCCGCCGGGACCGGCACGGCCACGCCGTCGCCCTCGGACACCGGCGGCACGGCCACCCCGATGTGCACCGCGGACCAGCTCACGCCGTCGCTCGGCGGCGGGGACGCCGGAGCGGGCAACCTCTACCGGTACCTCGTGGTCACCAACCACAGTGCGACGGCCTGCCATCTGGCGGGCTACCCGGGGGTGTCGCTGCTGGACGACGCGGGGCGGCAGATCGGCCGGCCGGCGGACCGCGACCCGCGCTCCTACCAGCCGGTGGTGCTGCAGCCCGGGGCGTCGGCGAGCGACACGATCCACACCGCCAACCAGATGGGCACCTGCCAGCCGGCGTCGTCGAAGCTGCGGATCTATCCGCCGGGCAGCAGGGCCTCACTGGTCTTCGCGGGCCAGGTGACGATCTGCGACGACCAGTTCACCATCACGCCGTTCACCGCGGGCACCACGGGCAATCCGCCGTCGTGACCGGACGGCCCCACCCGGCACGGCAGCCCGGGGTTTTGCCTCTGAGGTAAGAAGTTTGCCTCTGGGGTACAGGTGGCTGTTCCATGGAAGCCATGGACACAGCGGACGGACCCGGCCCGGCGGGGGCGGAGGACCTCGTCCTGGCGCCGCGCCTGCGGGAGCGTCGCCGGGGCAGCGGACTGACCCTGGAGACCGCCGCCGCGCGGCTCGGCCTGTCGGCGGCGCATCTCTCCCGCCTGGAGTCCGGGCTGCGGCAGCCCTCACTCCCGGTCCTGCTGGGGCTCGCGCGCCTCTACGGCACGACCGTCGCGGACCTGCTGGGCGAGACGACCGCCGAACCCGACCCCATCGTACGCGGCGACCGGATGACCCCGGTGCCCGCGGGCGGCTGGACGTACTGGCGGGCGGGCGGCACCGGGCGGGCCATGCAGGCCCTGCGGGTGCACATCCCGGCGGAGTCCCAGCGGGCGCTGGTGCGGGTGCACCCGGGCGAGGAGTGGCTGTACGTCACCGGCGGCGTGCTGGAGCTGACGCTCGGGGAGCGCACGCACCGGCTCGAGGTGGGCGACTCGGCGCACTTCGACTCCCTGGTCCCGCACCGGCTGGCCGCGGCGAGCGCGGGCGGCGCGGACCTGCTGTTCGTCCACACGCTGATGCAGAGCGAGACGTCCGGGCTGTGCATCGGGCCCGACCAGGCCACGAGGATGCGAGGAGAGCGGCGATGACGGCGAACGAGACAGGACCTGTCCGGGTACCGCGGGTAAGGGCGACCACCAACGGCAGCGAGCGGCGCAAGGAGAAGGGCGTCCGGTTCCGCGTGCTGGTCTACGTGGTGGTGGCTCATGTGATGGCCTTCTACCTCTGGATGATGTTCGCCGTGGTCGGCAAGCACTGACCATCCGGCCGCCGGCTCCACGGACTGACACGGCGCCTGCCGCCGCCCCCGAAAGGCGGCGGCAGGCGCCGTTCCGCTGTGCCGCTGCACGGCTGTGCGGGGTCAGCCGTCGGCGGAGCCGTTCCCGGACAGCACCGGGATGTCGTCGAGGATGTGCGAGAGCGCCTCGTCGCCCTTGGCCTGCGTGGAGTCCTCCGCGCACTGCTGGTTCTGCGGGTCGGCCAGCACGTTGACGTCCTGGACGGTGATCGGGACGGCGCCGATCAGCGAACCGGCGTTGACCTTGGCCGGCACGCCCAGGCACAGCTTGTTGAGCGAGCCCTGGACCAGCCCGAGCTGCGGGCTGAGCTGTCCGCCGGTGGACGTGTTGCCGTAGGCCTGGGTCGCCCCGTTGCCGTTGACGGTCGTGGCGTCCTGGTCGTTGCCGAGCGCCGAAGCGGTGCCGGCACCTCCGGTGAGGACGGCGGCGGCCAGGCCACAGGCGGCCAGAGCAGTGCGGGTACGCATATCTCTCCTATCGATGACGAAACTGCGAAAGCGGGAGAAAATTACCGTCCGGGACCGGTGCGGGCACGGGTTCACCCGATCGTCGGCGGGCCGCGCTTCCGCGACCCCACGGCGTGTCGCTCGTGCGAGTGAATGCACACTGGGCTCGAACCGGTGACGGTACGTACGGTGGGGGTGCGGCAAGCGGTTACCGCCGGCCCGTCCCCACGTGGGGGATGACGGGGAAGGAGGCAGCGTGCTGCGACGCAGGGGAAGCGCTCTCGGCACCGGCCGTTCCGCTTCCGGCGCGGGCGCGACGGCGGTCCAGCAGCGTTCGGCCCCGCTGCTGCTGACCGTGCTGCCGTACGCAGTGATGGCCGTGGTGGCACTGGTCGACGGCGTCGCGGGGGCGAGCGTGGGCCTGCTGCCGCTGGTCGCGCTCGGCCCGGCGTTCGCCGGTCTGGTGGGCAGCTGGGGGCGCACGGTCGTCGTCGGCGCACTGGCCGTGGCGGTGGTATGCGCTCTCGGCGTGGCCGACGGCCTGTTCGCGGAGCGGCGCGGCTTCGCGGCGGTCGGCGCCGTGGTGGGGGTGACGGTGGCCGGCGTCATCGCGGCGGTGACCCGGCAGCGGCGCGAGGCGGAGCTGGCGAACGTCCGGTCCATCGCCGAGGTGGCGCAGCGTGTCCTGCTGCGCCCGGTGCCGCGCAGCGCCGGGCATCTGCGGACCGCCGTGTCGTACACCTCGGCGGTCGCCGAGGCCAGGATCGGCGGCGACCTGTACGAGGTGGTGGCCTCGCCCGCGGGCGTGCGGGTGATCATCGGCGACGTGCAGGGCAAGGGCCTGGACGCGGTGGAGACGGCCGCCGTGGTGCTGGGCGCCTTCCGGGAGGCGGCCCACGACGAGAAGTCCCTGGAGGGCGTCGGCGAACGCGTGCAGCGCGCCGCCGACCGCACGATCAGCGGTGAGAAGTTCGTGACGGCGCTGATGGCCGAGATCACCCCGGCCGGGGATGCCACGGTGCTCAACTTCGGGCACCCGCCGCCGATGCTGGTGCGGGCCGGCGGAGCGGTGGAGTTCCCCGAACCGCCGGCGTACGCGCTGCCGCTGGGGCTCGGCATGCCCGAGGGCGACCCCCCGGAGCCGTTCTCGGTGCTGTTCCGGCCCGGCGACCAGATGCTGCTCTACACCGACGGGGTGACCGAGGCCCGGGACGGCGGCGGCGCCTTCTACCCGCTGCGGGCGCGGGCCGCGCTGCTGGCCGACGGCGACCCGCAGAACGCCCTGGAGGCATTGCGCACCGACCTGATCCGCCACGTCCGCGGCCCGCTGCACGACGACGCGGCGATGCTGCTGCTGCGCTACCGCGAGGGAGGGGCGACCGCGCCCACCGCGGGCGGCGAGGACTGACCGGCCACCGCGGCCGGCGCGGCCCGGGCTCCCACCGGCCACCGCGACCGCCGGCGGGCGTGCGGGGCCGGACGTCGAGGGTCAGCGGCAGTCGGGGTGGCCCCAGCCGTCGGCGTTCTTGGTGATCTCCTCGCCCGCGGCGTAGGAGCGCCCGCACCGGCAGCGGCCGGGGTACTTCGCCTTGAGGGTGCGCGGCGGGCCCGATGCGGCGCGGCCGCCGGACGCGGACCGGCTGCTCGCCGTGCCGCTCCCCGCGGCGGCCGCGGCCCTGGCGGGCCGGGCGGACTTCTTCGGGGTGTCCGGCGACGGCGGCGGCTCGGCCGACCCCTGCCCGCTGCCCGCGGGCTTCTGCGTCAGGGCGGCCTGGCTGGCCGCCCGGTCCGCGAAGTCGTTCAGGCGGTCGCCGCCCACCTGGTGCGCGGGCACGTACCGGAACTCGACGCTCCGGTCGGCCAGCAGCGCGTCGATCCGCACCACCAGCTCCTGGTTGGCCACCGGCTTGCCCGCGGCGGTCTTCCAGCCCTTGCGCTTCCAGCCCGGCAGCCAGGTGGTGACGGCCTTCATCGCGTACTGGGAGTCCATCCGGATCTCCAGCGGCACGCCCGGGTCGACCGCGGTGAGCAGGCGCTCCAGCGCGGTCAGTTCGGCCACGTTGTTGGTGGCGGTGCCGAGCGGGCCGGCCTCCCATCGGTCGGGGTCGCCGCCGCCGTCGGCGATGACCCAACCCCAGCCGGCCGGTCCCGGATTTCCCTTCGATGCCCCGTCACACGCGGCGATGATGCGCTCAACCACGACACCGATCATGCCAGCCCGCGGGGGCGGGCGTGACCTCAGTCCTGTCCCATGGCGCCGTGGGCGGCCTGCTCCCGCAGCTGTTCCTGGGTGAGATAGGCGTCGGTGTACTCGAAGTCCCGCAGGGTGGCGGGGGTGCGGGCCTGGAAGCCGGTGCGGACGAAGTCGTCGCCGGCGACCGCGTTGAGCAGCCAGTTGGTCATCACCCGGGCCTTGGCGACGTTGGTGCGCAGCGCGCTCCAGTGGTAGCCGCGGGCCACCGCCTGGGCGGGCATGCCGCGCAGCTCGATACCCAGCGGCTTGGACACCGCGTCCCGGCCGCCGAGGTCGACGACCAGGCCCAGGTCCTTGTGGGTGTAGGCCTTCAGCGGCTGCCTGCGCAGGGTGGCCAGCACGTTCTCGGCGACCGTCCTGCCCTGCCGCATGGCGTGCTGCGCGGTGGGCGGGCAGACCGCGCCCTCCTGCTCCTTGGCCAGGTCCGGGACGGCGGCGGCGTCGCCGAGTGCGAAGACGCCGTCGTAGCCGGGCACCGTCATCTCGGGCGTGACGACGAGGCGGCCGCGCGCGGTCTCCGCGCCCAGGGTCGCCATCAGCGGGCTGGCGACGACGCCCGCGGTCCAGATCAGGGTGCGGGTGGGCACCACCCGCCCGTCGGTGAAGGTGACCTCGTTCGGGCCGGCCTTGTCGATGGACACGCCGAGGGAGATCTCGATGCCGCGGTCGGTGAGGATCTTCTGGGCGCTGCTGCCGAGCTTGTCGCCGAGCTCCGGCATGAGCCGGGGGGCGATGTCGATGAGGTGCCACTTGATGAGGGCGGGGTCCAGCCGCGGGTAGCGCTTGACGGCGGCGCTGGTGAGCCGCTGGAGGCAGGCCGCGGTCTCGGTGCCGGCGTATCCGCCGCCGACCACCACGAACTGCAGCCGCGAGATGCGCTCGGCCTGGTCCTGGCTGGCGTCGGCGAGGTCGAGCTGCGAGATGACGTGGTCGCGGACGTAGGCGGCCTCGGCCAGCGTCTTCATGCCGCGGGCGTGCTCGACCAGGCCCGGGATGTCGAAGGTGCGGGTGATACTGCCGGGCGCCAGCACGATGTAGTCGTAGGGCTCGTTGACGAGCTCGCCCGTTATCTTGCGGACCACGCAGACCTTGGCCTTGGTGTCCACACCGATGGCGCCGCCGGGGATGATCCGGGTTCGGTGCCGGCTGCTGCGGCGCAGGGACAGGGCGATGGACTGGGGTGTGAGGATGCCGGAGGCGACCTGCGGCAGCAACGGCAGGTAGAGCTGGTAGGAGAACGGGGTGACGAGCGCGAGATCGGCCTCGTTGGCGGACAGCCTGCGCTCGAGGCGGCGCACACAGGCCACCCCCGCGAATCCGGCTCCCACCACGAGGATCTTCGGTCGTGCCACGATGTCCGTCCCTTCTTCGGGTCCAGGCGGTCGTGTCTGTCCCCTGCCCACGGTCCGCGGCCTCGCACATCCTGGTCTACCCCGGGGTCCCAGCGCCCGCCAGCCGGAAGGGGCCGGGCCGGGGTGCCGGCGCCCTGCCCGCACGGGCCCGCGGGGCGGTGGAACCGGGCGCCGGCCGCCGGGGGTTCAGCCGGCCAGCACGTCGCCGACGGCCGCCACGCCCTCGGTGATCGCCCGCTCGCCGACGTTGCCGAAGCCCAGCACGAGCCGGGCGTCGCCGGGGCCGGCCGGCGCCGAGCGGTTGGCCGCCATCCCGTAGAGGCCGACGCCGCGGGCCCGGGCCGCCGCCACGACCTCGTCCTCGTCGCGGCCCGGGTCCAGGTGGGCGACGGCGTGGAAGCCGGCGGCGAGGCCGGTGAGCCGTACTCCCGGGGCGTGCGCGGCGAGCGCCGCGACCAGGGCCGACCGCCGCGCGGCGTAGAGCGTCCGCATGCGGCGCAGATGCCGGTCGTAGCGGCCGGACGCGATCAGCCGGGCCAGCGCGAGCTGGTCGAGGGTGGGCGAGCCGCGGTCGTCGGCGGCCTTGTGCGCGACGACGGCGTCGAGGAGGGCCGGCGGGCACAGCAGCCAGCCGAGCCGCAGCGCGGGCGCCAGGGACTTGCTGACGGTGCCGACGCCCACCACGCGGTCGGCGGCGAGGCCCTGCAGCGAACCGACCGGCTCGCGGTCGTAGCGGAACTCGGCGTCGTAGTCGTCCTCGACGACGAAGGCGTCCCGGCGCCGGGCCCAGGCGATCAGCGCCCGCCGGCGCCCGGCGGCCATCACGACACCGGTGGGCCACTGGTGGGCGGGCGTCACCAGGACCACCCCCGCGCCGGTCGCGTCCAGGGCCCGGACGTCGATGCCGTCCTCGTCGACCGGCACCGGCACGGCCGTCATCCCGGCCTGTGCGGCCGCCTGGGACGTCGCTCCGGGAGCGCCGGGGTCCTCAAAGGCCAGGGTGCGGACGCCGCGGCCGGCGAGCGCGCGCAGGACCAGCGCCAGGCCCTGGGCGTACCCCGAGCAGATGACGGTGCGCCCGGGGTCGGCCGCCGCGGCCCGCACGCGCCGCTGGTACCCGGCGACCACCTCGCGCAGTTCGGCGGCGCCGTGCGGCGTCCCGTAGTCGAGGGCGGCGGTCGGCAGTGTCCGTCCGGCCTCGCGCACCGCCCACAGCCAGTCCGTGAGCGGGAAGGCGCCCAGGTCGGGCACGCCGGTGCGGAAGTCGGCGATGAGCCGCGGCCCGGGCGGCGCTGCGGCCGCCGCGACGCCACCGGATGGGGCCGCTGCGGCGGGTGCGGCTGCGGGCGGCCCGGTCGCGGCCCGGGAGGCGGCGGGCTGCGGGCAGGCGCGGGCCGCGACGGTGGTGGCGGCGCCGACGCGGCCGGCGAGGTAGCCCTCGGCCTGGAGCTGGGCGTAGCACTCCTGGACCAGGCCGCGGGACACGCCCGTCCCGCGAGCCAGTGCGCGCGAGGACGGCAGCCGCTCCCCCACCTGGAGGCGGCCGGCTCTGATGGCGTCCCTGATCTGGCGTTCCAGCTGCGTGCGCAGCCCTTCCGTGCTCTCCCGGTCGAGGGTGAGCAGCAGCTCCGGCGACAGACCGGACCACTCCAGCGGCATGGAAATGGAGCTTATCGGGGGGCCGGTGGACTTCTACCGTCGACGGCATGACCACTTCACCCGGCGGTGCGCCCGCCGCCACCGCCTCCGGCACCGCCGCCGCGGGCGGCGCCCCCTCCGCCGCCCCGCCGTCCGCACCGGCCCGCCCGCCGCTGGTGACGCGCCAACTGCTGCTGCGCTTCCTGACGGTGATCGGCGCGTCCGCGAGCTTCTTCCTGCTGCTCTCGGTGGTTCCGCTGTACGCCCGGCGGGGCGGCGGCGACGCGGGGCTGGCCACCGGCGCGCTGATGCTGGCCACGGTCGCCGGTGAGCTGGTGACCCCGCGGCTGGTCGCCCGGTTCGGCTACCGGGTGGCGCTGGCGGCGGGGCTGGTGCTGCTGGGCGCGCCCGCCCTGGTGCTGACCGCTGGGCACGGCATGGTGTGGATCGCCGGGGTGTGCCTGCTCCGCGGGCTGGGCTTCGCGCTCACCGTGGTCGCCGGCGGCGCGCTGACCGCGTCGCTGATCCCGGCCGAACGGCGTGGCGAGGGGCTGGCGCTGGCCGGCATCGTGTCGGGGGTGCCGTCCCTGCTGGGGCTGCCCCTGGGCGTCTGGCTGGCCACGCACGTGGGGTTCACCCCGGTCTGCGTGGCCGGCGGCGTGGCCGCGCTGGCCGCGGTCGTCGTGGTGCCGGCGCTGCCCGCGCGCGAGCGCACGGCGGGCCGGGACGCCGGGGTCGTCGCCGGCCTGCGGGCCGGCCCCCTGGCCCGGCCCACCGCGGTGTTCGCGACCACCGCGTTCGGTGCCGGCATCGTGGTGACGTTCCTGCCGCTCGCGGTCCCGGCGTCGATGTCCGGGCTGGTGGCGACCGCGCTGTTCGCCCAGCCCGCGACGGCCACGGTGGCCCGCTGGTTCGCCGGGCGCTTCGGCGACCGTCACGGTCCGGCGCGCCTGGTGCTGCCCGGCCTGCTGGCGTCGTCCGCCGGGCTGCTGGTGACGGCGTGGACGGACAGCCCGGCGGCGGTGCTGGCGGGGGTGGCGCTGTTCGGCGCCGGCTTCGGCGTGACGCAGAACGCGACGCTGACGCTGATGTACGCGAGGGTGCCGGAGTCCGGCTACGGGACGGTCAGCGCGCTGTGGAACGTCGCCTACGACGGCGGGATGGGCCTGGGGGCGGTGGGCTTCGGCGCGGTCGCGGCTGCCACCGGCTACCCGGGCGCCTTCGCGCTCGCCGCGGCCGCGATGCTGTCGGCCCTGGTCCCGCTGCTGCGGGACCGCTGACCTGGGCGGCGGGGGCGTGCGCCCGGCGGCGTGGGCGGGCGGCGCCCCTGTCCTTGACAGCGGCAGCGGATGCTGATTCTTTAGCCTGGACGTCGGACCGAACGGTCGGTCGGGTCGGGGGCGAGCGCGAGGGAGAACGTGATGAGCGGCGGCGACACGGCCCGGCGACGGCCTGCTGACGGCGTACCGGACGAACTGCTGGACGCCGCCGAGCGGTTGGACCGCGACGAGCTGCGCGCCCTGCAACTGGAGCGCCTGCGGCGCACGTTGCGCCTCGCCTACGACCATGTGGAGCTGTACCGGCGCAAGTTCGACGCGGCCGGGGTCGACCCGGACGACTGCCGGACCCTGGCCGACCTGGCCCGCTTCCCGTTCACCACCAAGGCGGACCTGCGGGACAGCTACCCCTTCGGGATGTTCGCGGTGCCGATGTCCGAGGTGCGGCGGCTGCACGCCTCCAGCGGCACCACCGGCCTGCCCACCGTTGTCGGGTACACCGAGCAGGACCTGTCGACCTGGGCCGACGTGGTGGCCCGGTCGATCAGGGCGGCCGGCGGCCGGCCCGGGCACAAGGTCCATGTGGCCTACGGCTACGGCCTGTTCACCGGCGGGCTCGGGGCGCACTACGGCGCGGAACGCGCGGGCTGCACCGTCATCCCGGCGTCGGGCGGCATGACGGCCCGGCAGGTGCGGATCATCCAGGACTTCGAACCCGAGATCATCATGGTCACGCCGTCCTACATGCTCACCCTCCTCGACGAGTTCGAGCGCCAGGGCGTGGACCCGCGGAGCACGTCGCTGCGTGTGGGGATATTCGGCGCCGAGCCGTGGACCGAGGTGATGCGGGCGGAGATCGAGGAGCGGTTCGGCATCGACGCGGTGGACATCTACGGGCTGTCGGAGGTGATGGGCCCGGGCGTCGCCCAGGAGTGCGTGGAGACCAAGGACGGCCTGCACATCTGGGAGGACCACTTCCTGCCCGAGGTCGTCGACCCGTTCACCGACGAGGTGCTGCCCGAGGGCGAGAGCGGCGAGCTGGTCTTCACCTCCCTGACCAAGGAGGCGATGCCGGTGATCCGCTACCGCACGCGGGACCTGACCCGGCTGCTGCCCGGGACCGCCCGCCCGGCCTTCCGCCGGATGGAGAAGGTGACCGGGCGCAGCGACGACATGATCATCCTGCGGGGAGTCAACGTCTTCCCCAGCCAGATCGAGGAGATCGTGCTCCGCACGCCCGGCGTGGCGCCGCACTTCCGGATCGAACTGTCTCGGCGCGGGC
Source organism: Actinacidiphila acidipaludis (assembly GCF_019890725.1). GTDB lineage: Bacteria > Actinomycetota > Actinomycetes > Streptomycetales > Streptomycetaceae > Actinacidiphila > Actinacidiphila acidipaludis. The sequence goes on along the minus strand of NZ_JAINZZ010000010.1, from coordinate 144,226 downwards.
GCCTGGACCACATGACCGTCGCCGCGGAGGCCCGCGCGAACACGGGCCAGGAGCAGCGGACGGCCGCAGCGTCGGCGATCGCCCAGGGCATCAAGGACGGCATCGGCGTGACCGCCGAGGTGAGCGTGGTCGATCCGGAGACGCTGGAGCGCTCGGTGGGCAAGATCCAGCGGGTCAAGGACCTGCGGCCGCGCGACTGAGGCAGCGCGCGGCCGTCGGCCCGCCGTCCGGGGCGCGGGCCCCCGGCGTGACGCGACGCCCCGGACGGTCCGTGTCAGTCGATGTCGACCGGTCCGTCGGAGGAGCCGTTGCGGCCGTCGGTGCCGCCGCGCGGGTTCTTGCCCCCGACGTAGCCGCGCAGAGCCACGGTGCCGGGTCCGCCGCCGTTACCGCCGCCGTCCTCCCCGTTGAGGTTCTTGCGGACCGAGTCCAGGATCGTCAGGCCCTGGCTCACCAGGCCCGCCGCGATCTCGCTCAGGCCGTCGGCGCCGTTGAGCACGTTGACGTTGGCGCCGGCCAGGCCCGCGGACGCCTCCTTGACGATCTGCGGGAGCTGGTCGATCAGCATCCGCTCCAGGGCGACACGGTCGTGCGAGGCGGCCGCGGCGGCCTGGATGCGCATCCGCTCGGCGTCGGCGACGGCCAGCACCCGGATCCGCTCGGCCTCGGCCTCGGCCGGCTTGACGATCTCGGCGACCAGCTCCTGCTGGCGCAACTCGGCGGCGCGCAGAGCCAGTTCGGTCTGCGCGGCGAGCACCTCCTGCTGGGCGTGCGCCTGGGCCAGCGGTCCGGCCTGCGCGGCCTGGGCCTGTGCCCGGTCGACCTCGGCGTTGTACTCGGCCTGCACGATCGCGGTCTGCCGGGCGTACTCGGCCTGGTTCCGCGCCGCGGCCTGCTGGGCCTCGACGGCGGCCTGGGTGGCCTGCGCCTGGGCGATCTGCGCCTGCCGCTGGATCGCGGCCTTGTGCGGCGCGGACATCGCGTCGATGTAGCCGGTGTCGCCGTCGTCGATCGACTGGATCTGCAGCGAGTCGACGATCAGCCCGATCTTGGCCATCTCCGCCTTGGAGGTCTCCAGGACCTCGGTGGCCAGCTTCTGCCGCTCGGTCACGATCTCCTCGACGGTCATCGAGCCGATGATGGACCGCAGGTGACCGGCGAAGACCCGGCCGGTCAGGATCGACATCTGGTCCTGGTCGGAGAGGAACCGCTGGCCGGCGTTGACGATGCTCTCGTGGTCGTTGCCGACCTTGAAGGCGATGACCGCCTTGACCGTCAGCGAGATGCCCTGCTTGGTCACGCACCGCTCCGAGACCTCGGCCTCACACATCGCCAGGGTCAGGAAGCGGGTCTTGCGGAAGATCGGCAGCACGAACTTGCCGTGCCCGGTGACGACCCGGAACGGCGCACCCCCCAGCCCCCGCCGGCCGCCCGAGATGAGCATCGCCTCGTCCGGTGCGGGAACGCGATATCCGAACATCCTTCGTCTCCTTCGTGTGCGCGGCTCAGCCGGCCGGCGCTTCGAGCGGGTCGAGCCATTCGATGACGTCCACCTGGCGACTGCCGCGGGACTCCACCACGAGCACCGCGGAACCCGTGGGCAGAGGCGCGTCGGACCAGGCCAGGAACGCCTCGGTGCCCCCCCGGACGCTCACCAGCACCTCGCCGGGGCCGTCCGGCCCCCGGGTGCCGACCAGCAGCCGTCCGCTGCAGCCGATCACAGCGTCGTCCCGAGCCATCAACGGCCGCCCCTCGTCTCGTGGATTCCCGAATCTCCGACCCTGACCATCCTCCCACCTGCGACGGCTGCCAGGAGGCCGCCGTCGCTACCCAATACGCGTGCCGGGGGCCGCCGGTTCCAGCGGCGCCACGGTCCGTTCCGCGGTCCCGGCGCGCCGGATCGGCCCGTGTCGTGCCAGGGTGAGGACAACAGGCAGGAGAGTGAGGAGGCTGGATGTTCCGGGGGTTCACAGCGCCCTGGTCGGGGCGGACCGAACGCGAGGGTCCGTCGCCCACGTCACCGTGGGCGTTCATCCGTACCGAGACCGGCAGCGCGGCGGTACTGCTGGCGGGGACGCTCGTCGCACTGGCATGGGTGAACATCTGGCCGCACGGTTATGCCACCGTGTGGGCCACCCGGCTGTCGGTCGAGCTGGGCGGGCACGGCGTGGACATGGAGCTGCGCGACTGGGTGAACAGCGGCCTGATGACGTTCTTCTTCCTCGTCGTGGGGCTGGAGGCACGGCGTGAGTTCGACATGGGCGAGCTGCGCGACCGGCGCCGCATCCCGCTGCCCATGCTGGCCGGCATCTGCGGCATGGTGGTGCCGGTGCTGCTGTACCTGGCGGTGAACGCGGGCCGCTCCACCGCGCACGGCTGGGGCGCCGCGATGTCCACCGACACCGCCTTCGCACTCGGCATGCTGGCGCTGCTCGGCTCGCGCTTCCCCCGCCGGCTGCACACCTTCATCCTCACCGTGGCCGTCGTCGACGACTTCGTGGCGCTCGCGGTGATCGCCGTGGCGTACAGCGAGCACATCTCGTGGACGCCGCTCTTCGTGGGCATCGGGACGCTGCTGGTGACGGGGGTGGTGCGCAGCACCGGGGTCCGCCGGGGGGCGGCGTACCTGGTGCTGGGCGTGGTGGCGTGGGTGGCGTTCGTCCACTCCGGGGTCGACCCGGTGGTGGTCGGCCTGATCATGGGGATGATGGCGTACGCCTATCCCGCGCAGCGGGACGCCCTGGAGCGGGCCAGCGGGCTCTTCGTCTCGTTCCGTGAGCAGCCCACGGCCGACCTGGAGCGCGAGGCGCGGCTGGGCATCGCCTCGGCGGTGTCCCCCAACGACCGGCTGCAGCGGATCTGGCACCCGTGGAGCAGCTATGTGATCGTGCCGCTGTTCGCGGTGGCCAACTCCGGGATCCAGATCAACGGCTCGGTGCTGGCCGCCGCGTTCACCTCGCCGATCACGCTGGGCGTCCTGCTGGCCTACGGCGTGGGCAAGCCGATCGCGATCGTGTCGACGTCGGCGCTGGCGACGCGGCTCAGCCACGGCCGGCTGCGACCCCCGGTGGGCTGGGGAGCGGTGCTCGGCGGCGGCACGATCGCCGGGATCGGTTTCACCGTCTCCCTGCTGATCGCCACCCTGGCCTTCCACGGGCAGCAGCTCGAGCAGGCGAAGATCGGCGTGCTGAGCGCCGTGGTGCTCGCCATGGTGGACACCACCCTGGTCGCGCTGGTCATCGAGCGGATGCCGGATGCCCGCCGGGCCCGGGCGCTGCTGGGCAAGGCGCAGTCGGTGGTGGACCTCACCGACCCGGTGGACCCCGATTCCGACCACGTGCGCGGGCCGATGGACGCGCCGGTGACGATCGTGGAGTACGGCGACTACGAGTGCCCCTACTGCGGGCAGGCCGAGAGCGTCGTGCGGGAGCTGCTCTCCGACTTCGGCGACGTGCGCTACGTGTGGCGCAACCTGCCGCTCAACGACGTCCATCCGCACGCGCAGATGGCCGCGGAGGCCGCCGAGGCGGCCGCGTTCCAGGGCAAGTTCTGGGAGATGCGGGACCTGCTGTTCGAGAACCAGGAGGCGCTGGGCGTCAAGGACCTGCTGCGCCACGCCGAGGAGATCGGCCTGGACGTGGACAAGTTCCGCGAGTCCCTGAAGCAGCGCAAGGGGGCGCCGCGGGTGGCCCGTGACGTGGAGTCGGCGGACCTGAGCGGAGTGTCGGGCACACCGACGTTCTTCATCAACGGCCGCCGCCACCACGGCGCCTACGACATCGACAGCCTGTCACGCGCGGTCGTCGCCGCCCGTGACCGCGCCCTGCTGCTGGGCGGCGGCTGAGCCCGCAGGCTGCGGGGAGCGGGACCGGCGCGGGCCGGAAGTGGACGCGGCCGAGCGCGGAGGCGGGGCGGTCGGGCGGGTGCCCGGTCCGCCCCGCCGTGTCGCCGGGACGCCGCCGGTCAGGGTTCCTCGGGCCGTACGACCTTGGGCATGCCGGGGTCCTGGTGACCACCGCTGGCCATCATCCGCACCTCGCCCTCGGGGCTGATCTCGGCGCGCACGATCCCGGAGTCGTCCTCGTAGATGGGGTAGCCGCCCGCTCCTGATCTGTCGGTGCGATGCACGACGATGGTGTCGTCGCCCGCGGCGGGCGCACCGAAGACCAGTTGGAAATGTTCGGGGTAATCCATGCATTGCCTCCCGACCAGGTCCGGAGGGGCGCGGCGCCCCTCCACCCGTCTCGCGGCCTCACCCATCATCCCCCGCACCCGGCCCGTGCGCACATCCCGGTCACGAAGAGTGACCGGGCGCTCTCGGTCGAGCAGTCTCGCCTCGTAACCGGCGGCCACGAGCCGACGGCGCGGTGCGCCGTCGCCGCCGGAAGACTCCCGCGCGCGGCGGGGCCGGCGGATCGTCCGGCGGGCTGGGGCCGGGGACGATCGGTGGATCCCGGCATCCAGCGATCGGTTGATGCCGGCCGTCAGCCCGGCAGGGCGCGCAGCCGGCCGGCGGCCTCCTCCACGGTCGCGGCGACCGGGACGCCGGGCGGAGGCGGCGGGCGCCGCACGACCAGCACGGGCAGGCCCCGCTCGCGGGCGGCGGTGAGCTTGGCGGCCGTCGCGCTGCCGCCGCTGTCCTTCGTCACCAGGACGTCGATCCGGTGGTCCCGCAGCAGCCGCAGCTCGTCGTCGACGCCGAACGGGCCCCGGGCGAGCACCAGATGGTGGTCGCGCGGCAGCGGCACGGCCGGCGGGTCGACCGAGCGGATCAGGCAGAACACGCCGGTGTCCGCGAAGACGGCGAGGTCCTGGCGTCCCACGGTGAGGAAGGCCCGGGCGCCGAGCGAGGGCAGCAGCCCGGCCGCCTCGGCGAGGGTGGCGGCGGGGTACCAGCGGTCGCCGGGGCCCGGCGTCCAGCCCGGGCGGCGCAGGGCCAGGAGCGGCACCCCGGTGGCCGCGGCCGCCGCGGCGGCGTGGCCGCTGATCGCGGCCGCGAACGGATGCGTGGCGTCGACCAGGGCGTCGACCTGTTCGGCGCGCAGCCATTGCGCCAGGCCCTCCGCTCCCCCGAACCCGCCGCTGCGTGTGCGGCCGGGAGCGGGCAGCGGGGAGGCGGTGCGCCCGGCGAGGGAGAGGGTCACGTCGAACCGGGCGTCGCCGTCGAGCAGCGCGGCCAGCGCCCGTGCCTCACCGGTCCCGCCCAGGACCAGCACCCGCCGCACCGCCCGGCCCGTCGCCTCCGACGCGTGCGCCGCCGCGGGTTCGCGCCCGGCGCCCGTCCCGGCTGTCCGGGGCCCCGTCGTCGCGGGTCCGTCGGCGTCCCGGTCCCGGGCGCCGCTCAGGACCGGTCGTCCCGGGCGGCGGGGCGCCGCAGCAGGTAGGTGTCCATGATCCAGCCCTTGCGGGCCCTGGCCTCCTCGCGGACCCGGGTGATGTGGGCGGCGAGCGGCTCGTCGAGCAGGCCGGAGACGAGGATCTCGTCGGGGGTGCCGAGGTAGGCGCCCCAGTAGATGTGCAGGCCCTGCCCGGCGAGGGGGGCGAACGCCCGGCGGGCGTCGAGCATCACCACGACGTCGTCGGCGCCGTCGGGCAGTCCGCCCTCGGCGAGCCGCCGCCCGGTGGTGATCTGCACGGGGCGGCCGACCTGGTTCAGCCCGGTGCGGTGGCGCGCGGTGAGCGAGGAGACGCTGCTCACGCCGGGCACGACGGTCCAGTCGAAGTCCACCGTGCCGCGGGCGTGGACCTCCTCCAGGGTGCCCAGTGTGCTGTCGTAGAGCGCGGGGTCGCCCCACACCAGGAACGCGCCGCACGCGCCGTCGGCCAGCTCGTCGATCAGCAGCCGCTCGAAGACGTCGGCGCGACGCCGCCGCCAGTCGTCCACGGCCGGGGCGTACCCGGGCGTCGCCGCGGTCCGGTCGCGGTCGGGGTCGCGGGCGACCACCACGCGGTGCGGGCGGTGGGCGTGCTCGGCGAGCATCTGCTCGCGCAGGGCGACGAGTTCGGCCTTGTCCTCGCCCTTGTCCAGCAGGAAGAAGACGTCCGTCGCACCGATCGCGCGGACCGCCTGCAGGGTCAGCTGGTCCGGGTCGCCAGCGCCGATTCCGATGACCTGGATCTGTTTCACGGACCGGAGTCTGGCACAGGCGCGCGCCCCGGGCGCACTCCCCTGCCCTCCTCTTGGGACGCATGACAGCAGGTCGCCGAGGGTAGAGCTGAGTCGGACCGGCTTATTGCGACCGAGTTGCAACTAGTAATGTGATGCGCGAGTGACCGCCATGCCGCGACGACGGAGGACGACAGGATGACCACGACCATCGAGGGCCAGGCCGCGGACGGCTCCCGCCGGCGCCGCGCCGCCCTGTCGATGTCCCGGGCGGAGTGGACGCGGCTCGGCGGCATGGCGGCGTTCATCGTCGCCCTGCACGTGATCGGCTGGTTCACCCTGGTGGCCATCGTCGCACCCGAGCACTACAGCCTCGGCACCCGCTCGTTCGGCATCGGGATCGGTGTGACGGCCTACACACTGGGCATGCGGCACGCCTTCGACGCCGACCACATCGCGGCCATCGACAACACGACCCGCAAGCTGATGGGTGAGGGCAAGCGCCCGCTGTCCGTGGGCTTCTGGTTCTCGCTCGGGCACTCCAGCGTCGTCTTCGCGCTGGCCTTCCTGCTGTCGCTCGGGGTGCGCGCGCTCGCGCACCCGGTCGAGGACGACAACTCGGGGCTGCACAACGTGACGGGCTGGGTCGGCACCACCGTCTCCGGTGCGTTCCTGTACCTGATCGCCTTCCTCAACCTGATGATCCTGGCCGGGATCTGGAAGGTGTTCCGGCGGATGCGCCACGGCGACTTCGACGAGGCCGCGCTGGAGGAGCAGCTGGACAACCGCGGCTTCATGAACCGTCTGCTGGGCCGGGTGATGAAGTCGATCACCAAGCCGTGGCAGATGTACCCGCTGGGCCTGCTCTTCGGGCTCGGCTTCGACACGGCCACCGAGATCGCGCTGCTGGTGCTGGCGGGGTCGGGAGCCGCCTCCGGCCTGCCGTGGTACGCGATCCTGTGCCTGCCCGTGCTGTTCGCGGCCGGCATGTGCCTGCTGGACACCATCGACGGCTCGTTCATGAACTTCGCCTACCAGTGGGCGTTCTCCAAGCCGGTCCGCAAGGTCTACTACAACCTCACCATCACCGGCCTGTCGGTCGCGGTGGCCCTGCTCATCGGCACCGTGGAACTGCTCGGGCTGGTCGCCGACAAGGCCGGGCTGCACGGCGCCTTCTGGGACTGGGTCGGCGGCCTGGACCTGAACGTCGTCGGCTACGTCATCGTCGGGCTGTTCTTCGCCACCTGGGCGATCGCGCTCGCGGTATGGAAGTTCGGCAACATCGAGGAGAAGTGGTCGGCGGGCCTGCGCCCGGCCGAGCAGCGGGCCGACTGACCGTGGCCCGGCGGGCGTTCGCCGCCCTCGGCCCGGACAGCGGGCCGGCGGCCGAACGCCCGGGCGGCCCGGGCGCCCGTTCAGCGCGCTCTGAGCGCCGTCACCACCGTGGCGCCGCGCTCGTCGTCCTCCGCGACCCGCGCGTCCAGGCCGCCGTCGCGCGCCACCGCCACGGCCCGCGGCGCCTGCCGCTCGCTGACCTCGAAGAGCAGCCCGCCGCCGGGCGCCAGCCAGTCCCCCGCCCCGGCCACGACGCGCCGCAGGACGTCGAGTCCGTCCGCGCCGCCGTCGAGGGCGATGCGCGCCTCGTGGTCGCGGGCCTCGGCCGGGAGCAGGGCCACGTCCGAGGTCGGAACGTAGGGCACGTTGGCGGCCAGCAGGTCGATGCGCCCGCGCAGGTCTGCGGGCAGCGCGGCGAACAGGTCGCCCTGGTGGACGGCGCCACCCGCCGGCTCGACGTTTCGGCGGGCGCAGGCGACCGCGGCCGGGTCCAGATCGGCGGCGTGCAGCTCGGCGGCGTCCAGGTGCGCGGCCAGCGCGACACCGATGGCGCCGGAGCCGCAGCACAGGTCGACGACGACCGGCGGGCGGTTCCGTGCCCGCTCCCGGACGAGGGCGAGTCCGCACTCGACGAGGAACTCGGTGCGGCGGCGCGGTACGAACACGCGCTCGTCCACCGCGATCCGCAGCGACATGAACTCCGCCCAGCCCACGACGTGTTCGAGGGGCAGGCCGGCCGCACGGCGGGCGACCCCGGCCGCGAGGTCGGCCGGGTCCCGGGCGGCGTCCATCAGCAGCCGCGCCTCGTCCTCGGCGAACACACAGCCCGCGGTCCGGAGCACCGCGGCCACCTCGTCGGGCGTCGGGTCCGGCGGCAGACCGAACGGCTCGGGGGACGGCGGCGACTGCGGCTGTGGTGAGGGCGAGGCGGGCTCCGGCATCGGGCGCCGTGGCGACGACGCGAGCGGTTCGGGTGGGCGCGCGCCCGGTGTGCGGTCCGCGCGAGTCACAACCTACCCCAGCGGTGTCCGGCCGCCCTCAGTGTGCGGGCGCGGACCGGGTGTTCGCGGAGGCCCGGCCGCCTCGGGCCGCCCCGGACCGCTCCGGGCCACTCCGGGGGCGACGTCCCAGGGGGTCAGTAACGCTGGGCCTGGGCGACGCGCGGGAAGAGCGGCTTGTCGACGTCCTTGATGCTGAAGGCGACCGGGGTGGCCTGCTTGCCCGCCCCGACGTCCTTGGCGCCGACCACGGTGGAGTCCACGACCTTGCCGTCGGAGTCGGCGAACTCGACCTTCACGGCGAACGACGCGGTGGAACTGCCGTGGTTGGTGATGGTGACCACGACGGCGTGCAGGCCGCCGGTCTCCTTCTTGGGCAGCCCGCTCAGCTGCACGTCCTGCGTCGCGTTGCCCTTGCCGTGGACCCCGGCGAGCGCCGCCTTGGCCGCCGCCTCGTCGGCGGTGGCCCGCGCCTCGACGGAGGCGGCGAAGCTGGACGCGGCCGCGCCTGCCGACGAGGCGGCCTCCGACGCCTCGGACGCCGCCGAGGACGCGGCCGACGCGGCCTCGGACGCGAGGGACTCCAGGTCGGACGGCAGCCCGCCGGTGAGGTTGGCCGACGCGGGCGGCGGGGGCGTGGTGGATCCGCCGGAGTCGCTGCCGGAGCTGCCGCAGGCCGTCAGTGCGGCGAAGCCCCCGGCGGTGAAGGCGACGAGAGCCGCGGCGGTCACGGTGCGCAGCCGGGTGCTCGTTCCTGCGGGTGCGGACGATCGGCTCATCGGTGCCCTCCTGGATCGGCAGACGGTCCCCACGCTGCGGGCAGCCGCGCCGGGCCGCAGCCCTGGTGGGTCCGGGCGGGTGACGGCACCCGGCGGGAGCGGCCCGAAGGCGCGCCGAGGCGGACGGCGAACCCGCAGGTGGGCGGCCGCTGCGGCTGCGGAAGTCGGCTGGGTGCGCTATCCAGGAAGGGACAGAGCGGCGTCCGCCGCGCCTTGCTCGGCTCTCCGCGGCGGTCCCCTCCGCGGTCGCCCCGCGGCTGCCGCAGCCGTCGCCGGAAAGGTGTCCCCATGGCCCCCCTGCACCAGCCGCTGACGCCCGCCGTTCTCGCCGATCTGCGGCGCCCGCGGAAGTACCCCGCGGTGTCGGTGCTGCTCCCCACGCACCGGCGGGAACCCGAAAACGCGCAGGACGCCGTGCGGCTGCGGAACCTCCTGGAGGAGGCGAAGGAGGCCGTCCACAACGATCCGGAGGTCTCCCGCTCCGACCGGATCGACGTGATCGGCCAGCTCGACCAGGCGCTCGGCGAGGTGGACCTGGTGCACGCCGAGGACGGTCTGGCGATCTTCGCCGCGCCGGGCGAGCACCACGTGTGGTCCCTCGGGCGGTCGGTGCCGGCCCGGGTGCTGCTCGCACAGACGTTCCTGACCAGGAACCTCGTCGCCGCGCACGCCGCCAACCAGCCCTTCTGGGTGCTGGCCGTGGACTCCGAGGTCGCCACCATGTGGAGCGGCGGCCGCCGGCACATGCCCGAGGCGACCGACGACGGGCCGTTCCCGGTCCGGCGCCCGTCGGTGGACTTCGACCCCGAGCACCAGGAGCAGATCGGGGACACGCCGAGCACCTTCCGCGACGAGGAGACCCGCAGGTTCCTGCGCGAGGTCACCGAGGCGGCCGGGACGGTTCTGGCGTCCGATCCGCGCCCGCTCTACGTCGTCGGCGAGGTGGAGGCGCTCACTGCGCTGGACGACGCGGGGCCGGTGGTCAGGGAAGCGGTCGCCAAGGTGTCCCAGGGCGGTCTGGCCGAAGGCCCGGGCACCGCGCTCGGCGAGGCGATCATGGCGGCCGACCGGGAGCGCGACGAGCAGCTCGTCGCCGACGTCCTCACCGATCTGGACCGGGCCCGCAGCCGCAAGGCGTTCGCCGGCGGCGTGGACGAGGTGTGGTCCTGCGTCACCGAGGGCCGGGCCTCGCTGGTGGCCATCGAGGACGGCTACCGCACCACGGTCCGCGAGGACGGCGAGCACCTGATCCCCGCGGACTCCGGCGACCGCAACGCGCGCGACGACATCGTCGACGAGATCGCCGAGCAGGCGCTGGACTCCGGGGCCCGGGTGCACTTCGTCCCCGACGGCGGGCTCGACGACGCCGGGCACATCGCGGCGGTCCTGCGCTACTAGCGGTTCCGCGCTGCCGTCGATTTCGCGTTCTTGGACGCGAGTCCGGGGCCGCCGGGAGGCCCACGGAGGAACGACGGGGTCTCGGCGGGCCTCGGCCGGGCTCAGCCCGCCACGCCGCCACGCCGGACAGCAGAGGAGACCTACGTCACATTTGCCGGGCCGATGTCACGGAGCAACCCGCCGCACCGCTCTTAGGGGTGGACCGGATGACGGGGAGGCTCATCGTGACCGAGACGCTGGCACAGCACCGCGCGACCGCGGACGACCGCGCGACCGAGGTGTTCGTGGGCCACCGTGAGCTGCTGTTCTCCGTCGTCTACAACATGCTCGGCAGCGTCTCGGACACCGAGGACGTCCTCCAGGAGACCTGGCTGGCGTGGGCGCGGCGCAGCCGGGGCGGGCTCGGCGACGAGATCGACAACCCCCGGGCGTATCTGGTCCGGATCGCGGTGAACCAGGCCCTGGCCCGGCAGGCGAGCATCAACCGCCGCCGGGAGACGTACGTCGGGCCGTGGCTGCCGGAGCCGCTCATCACCCGCACCCCGGACGCCCAGGACAGCGCCCAGGCCGTGCTGGCCACCGACGCGGCGGAGTCCGCGCTGCGCAACGAGTCGGTGTCCATGGCACTGCTGGTGGTGCTGGAGACGCTGACGCCGCTGGAGCGGGCGGTGTTCGTCCTGCACGAGGTGTTCGGCTACGCGCACACCGAGATCGCCGAGATCCTCGGGCGCAGCGCCTCGGCGATCCGCCAGCTCGCCCACCGGGCGCGCGAGCACGTGCAGGCCCGCCGGCCCCGCTACCAGACCGACCCGTACGTCCAGCAGCAGGTCACCGAGCGGTTCGTGGCGGCGTCTTTGGGCGGTGACCTCTGCGAGCTGATGGACCTGCTCGCGCCGGACGTCACCCTGTGGACCGACGGCGGCGGCAAGGCGCGTTCGGCGCTGCGCCCGGTACAGGGCCGCGACAAGGTGGCACGGCTGCTCAACGGCTACGCCTCCACGCAACTGCCCGAGGCGCTGGACATCCAGTACCGGCACGTCAACGGCGATCCCTCGGCGGTGGTCTTCTCCGGCGACTCGCCGTACGCGGTCATGGTCGTGGACCTCGACGCCGAGAACGACCACGTGACGGACATCTACCTGGTCACCAACCCCGACAAGCTGCAGGGTGTGCGGCAGGGACAGGGCGGGACCGGGCACGAGGCGCCCCTGGAGGCGCGCGGCCCCCAAGACGGCGGCGCCGGGGACATCCCGACACTCCCCGGCGCCGCGGACCCGGGGGCCGCCGGGTGAACCCCCGTACCGGCGCGCGGCGACCCGCACCCCGCGGGACGCTCCCCGGTCACCCGGCGGCCTCCGAACCCATCTGACGCGCCTGACGCACCGTCAGGGCAAACCTGACGGCGCGGACCCCGCGCGAGCCCCGTCCGCAGCAACCGTCCGCCGGCGCCGGCGGACGCGTGTGACCTCGACGTACCCGCGGTTACCGGCCCTTGCCACTTTTTTACCCGCTGATACTATGACGCCCGAAGTTCTGCCGGCCGGCAGCTCGTACCACGGGGGGTGCGTGCTGCCGGCCGCAGGACTGTCCCGGACCGGCCGTTCGGTGGCTCAGAGCCGGGCCGCCACCCGGCCCAGGGGGACCGCCTGGCGCTGCTCCTGCCTCCCGTGCCGTACGAACGCCCGGACGTGGCGCAGCATCCGGTACTCGTAGCGCGTGCCCCTGCTTACCTGGAGCAGGGAGGCGTCCGCCAGCTCCGCGAGCAGGCACATGGCCTCGGTGCGGGTGAACTCCGGTGCCAGCGACGCCAGTTCCGGGCCCTCGACGGTGACCGGATCGGCCTGCGCGGCCAGCCGGCCCAGGAACACCTGCTGGCGGCCGGTGAGCATGTCCCAGCTCCACCGCATGCTGGCCAGCAGCGAGCGCTGGTGCGGCAGCAGGGCGACATCCGGGTATCCGAGGAGTTCCAGGACGTGCTCGGGCGCCAGCAGCGCCGAGGCCGGCACCGACCGCAGCCGGCGCGCGGCGAACTCCACGAGCCGCGGCACGCCGTCCAGTTCGCGGCAGAGGGCTTCGACGGCCTCCGGAGGGGCCGTCGCCTCCTGCTCGCCGCAGCCGTTGAGGATCCGCTGCCGCATCAGCTGCAGGGCGCTGCCGGCGGGCAGCGGCGCGGTCTCCCACAGGCACGCCTCGGGCAGCGCCGGAGGGCGGCGGCCGGTCAGCAACAGCCGCACCTCCGGGCGGGCGCCGCGCAGCTCCTCCACGAGCAGCGAGGCGACCTGCGGGAGGTGCTCGGTGGTGTCCAGGACCAGCAGCGCCGGCCCGGGGGCCGGTCCGGCGGGCGGACCGCCGAGGAGGGCCTCCACGGCCTGCCGGGCGGCGGCCAGCCGCACGGGGACGTCCGCCCCCGGCGCGGACGTCGCGGCCGGGACTCGGCCGAGCTGGACCACGGCCACCCCGCCGGGATAGCGGTGGGCGGTGCGTTCGGCGGCCGCGAGCGCGAGGCGGGTCTTGCCCACGCCGCCGGGTCCGGTCAGGACCGTGACGGGGTTGGCGTCGATGAGCGCGCACAGCCGGTCGAGTTCGGCGTCCCGCCCGATGAGCGAGGTCCTCGGCGGACGTGGCCCGCGCCACTGGCCGTGGTCGGCGGGCGCTCCCCCGGGACGCGCCGCCCCGGCCGGCCCGCGGCCGGCCCGGCCGCGGGGATCCGGGTCGAGCACCGAGAACAGCAGGTCGAGCGAGCTGCGCCGGGGGCTCTGGATCCGGCCCCGTTCCAGATTGCGAATGGTGCGCACGCTGATCCCGGAGCGTTCCGAGAGTTCTTCCTGGGTCAGGCCGCGCTGGGTCCGTAACGCCAGGAGTAAGTCGTGCCTCATGCCCGCACCTCACCCGACCGCCGCGGCCCTGTGGCGGCCGGTGTGCGGGCGTGCCGCCGGCCCTGGCAGCACGGCCCGAATATCAGTGACACGTGGTCACGCCCCCCTTGTGGTCGCTCGCTTGTCGGTCAACAGGTCCCGATCGTCGTCGGTGGCGGCCGGTGGCGGTCGGCGGGTCCCCGTCCCGCGCGTCGCCGGTGGCCGGAATTGCGGCCGTTTTGCCCGCGGGAATCACGGAGGCGGCCGGCCCGCATCATGGCATGGCGGATCAAGCAAGGACGAGTAGGACTCGGCAAGGGCTTTTCCGGACCGCGCGACGGCGCCCGTCCAACTGATCTTTCGCCTGACCTGTACGGACCCGCGGCCCGGCGGCGAATCGCGCCGGTATGACCCACAGCCTCCCTTGGTGAAGTTTTTACCTTCGGAGTGCTGGTGACGGGCGTTCAGTAATGAGCGATCGCCGTACTTCCCCCTGTCGTGCCGATCGCGATGTGCGGCTTCGCCGCGGGTTTCAGCCAGGCGGTGAGGGCGGTCATCGCGGCGGCCGGGACGGACACGCAACCGGCCGTCGCCCCGCTGCCGTTCACGTGCAGGAAGATCCCGGCGCCGCGGCCCCTGACCGGCGTGCCGTAGTTGAAGTCGACGACGATCGCGTGCGCGTACTGCACCGGGTACCGGTCCAGGTGCTCGGACTCGCTCGCCCGGCAGTCCGCGGGGAGCGGGCTCACCCAGCGGTTGTAGGAGGCCGACCTGACGTCCTCGCACCACCAGGACGAGGGCGTGACGCGCCGGTAGGGCAGCGTGGTGCCCGCGGGCGCGGCCGAGTTGCCGAAGGCGAAGGGCAGCCCGTACAGGCCGCTCGGGGTGGTGTCGGTGTTGTGGCGGCGGGTGGCGCCGTCGGCGAGGCCCCGGGCGCCGAAGCGGGCCGGCGCGCTGCCGGCGAGCCGCCACCCGGCGCCGCTCCTCGCCCACCAGCTCAGCGTCCCGGAGGTGGCGGACAGCGAGCCGGCCGTCGCGGTGACGAGCTGGGTGCCGCCGCCGGTGTCCGCCAAGGTGACCGGCAGCGTGACGGGCCGCCGGACGGGGGCGGGCCGGTGGACGGGGCCCGGCCCGGGCGCCAGGGCCAGCGTCATGGCGGCAGCCGAGGCGAGAGCGACGGGGACGACGGGGACGGCGGTGAGCACGGGCGCCTCCTGCGGGTCGGAACCGGTCGCCGGGCCGGTCGCCCGGGCCGCTCGCCGGGGACGGCACGGCCGGGCCGCCGGTCCCCGTTGAGGCCGACATCTATCACGCGGGGCGCCGGCCCGGCCCGGCTCCGTGGCATCCGGGGTCCGGGCGTGTCCCGGGACTCAGCCGTTCCCCGGAGAGGCGGCAGCCGGGGAGCCCTCCGCCGCGGCCAGGTCGAACCGCCAGTCGTTGGACCTGATCGGATGGCCCTTCGGGTACTCGAATTCGCACGCCCCCATCAGGACGAAGCCGGCCTTGCGGCACACGGCGTTGGAGGCGGCGTGTTCGAGCTTGGGGAAGGCGTGCAGGTGGCGCCGGCTCCCCCGGCTCCGTGCCTCCCGGACGACGGCCCGGGCGGCGGCCACGGCCACGCCCCGCCCCTGGAACTCCGGCAGCACGCCCCAGCCGGTCTCGTACACCGGCTCGTCCCGCCAGGTCTGGGCCCAGAAGCCGATCGAACCGGCGACCTCGGCCGTCCCGTCCAGCACCACGGCGAACATCCGGCCCGCGTCGCCGTCGATCCGCAGATAGCGCTCATGCCGGGCGAGGAGCGCCTCCTCGGTCTCCGGCCCGCCGAGGTAGCGGGTCATCTCCGGCGCGTTGGTGCGGCGCAGCAGCTCCAGGTCGTCCGGCGACCAGGGACGGAGACGGACGGTCACGGGGGTGCCGGCGGGCGCGGTGGCGTTCATGCTCCGCACCGTACGCCGGGGGGCCGACAACGCCCGGGGGTCCGGCGGCACGGGCGAGCGGCGACCGGCAAGGGCCGGGGAACGCTGAGAGCGCCGGGAAGCGCGGGGAAGGCCGGGAACACCCAGGAACGCCGGGAAAAGAAGAGCCCCGGCCAGGACGGGGGGGCCGGGCCGGGGCAGATCGCGGGAGGGGCGTCGTGGCGCCGCCTCACATTGTTAGTTTAACACTCAATGAGCGTAGTCGAAGCCATGGGGCGCGCCGCCGCTCCCGGCCGCGGTCCCGGCGGGCACGGCGCCCGCCCCCTGGGCTCCCGCCGCCTCCCCTGCGGCGCCCTGGGCGGTCGCGGCGGGCGGCGCGGCGGGAGAGCCGGGCAGCGGCGCCGCGGGGGTGAGCACGCCGTCCAGCAGGTCGCAGAACTTACGGCCGTCGGTGGGCAGGTCCCGCCGCCAGGCCATGGCCACCAGCGGTCCGAGGAAGAGCAGGGCGGCGGTGAGCGAGGAGGTGACGGAGAGCCGTACGAGCGTGCCGTCGGCGTGCGGCAGGAGGTCGAAGGAGTACAGGGGCACCTGGGTGCCCAGCGGGCTCCACATGCGCTGACCGCGGAACGCTATCCGCCGGCACGGCTCGAAGTCCGCGCAGACCAGCGAGTGCGGCCGGTGGCGGCCGGGGTAGCGGTAGCGGTACACCGCGTGCGGGCCGGGAGTGACGTACGTGGCGTCCACGGACGCGACACCGGAGCTCCAGAGGGCGAGATTGCGGGCGTCGGCCAGGAAGTCGAAGACCTCCGCGGCCGGCCTCTGCACGAACACGTTCGTCGACACGCTCGGCATCACAAACCTCCCCGGTAGCGGCGTGGACGGCGTGCCGCTCGGGCGCAGGACCGGTTCGGCAGTGCGTGCGCCTGGCGGGCGGCGAGCCGCCTGTTTCACTCCTCTCGAAAAGCGTGCCCCTCAAAAGGTCACATGTCGTGGCAAAGAGCCCATTCGGGTGAGAACGCTCCGTGTCCGGGGAGCGGTGGCGCGGGCCCGGGGCCGATAGCCTGACCGCGTGGAGGAACAGCAGGTACCCGCCCGGTTCGAGCGCGGCACGGACGGTCCGAAGATGATCGTCGCCGGCCTCGACGGCAGTGATTCGTCCTGGCGTGCGGCCGCGTACGCGGCGGGCCTGGCGCGCCGCCAGAACGCCACCCTCGCTCTGGTGTATGTGCAGCCCTACCTGCCCGGTGGCGCCGCCCTCGGCGTCCCGGTGTCGGAGGCGGAGACGGGGGTCGCCGAGCAGTTGCTGGCCGAGATAAGGAAGTCCGTCGAGCGGGTGCGCGACACCTTTCACGTGCGCTGGGAGTTCCACACCTTCCGCGGCGACCCGTACAACGGGCTGGCGACGGCCGCCGACCAGCTCACCGCGGACGCGGTGGTGGTGGGGGCCTCGGAGCGCGCCGGGCACCGGCTGGTCGGCTCGGTCGCCGTCCGCCTGGTGAAGACCGGGCGGTGGCCGGTCACGGTCGTCCCGTGACCCGTCCGGCCGCCGGCCGCCGCCGCGGCGCACTCCCCCGGAGCTAGTCCCCGGCGGTGCCCGTGGCGGGGGCGTACTTGTAGCCCACCCGGCGCACGGTCACGATGCTCCCGCGGTGTTCCGCGCCGAGTTTGCGGCGCAGCCGGGCGATGTGAACATCCACCGTGCGGCCGTCGCCGATGTGGCCGTATCCCCACACCGTGCTGACGAGATGGTCGCGGGAGTGCACGCGGTGCGGGTGGGCCACCAGATGGGCCAGCAACTCGAACTCGAGGTAGGTGAGTTCCAGCGCCCGGCCGTCCACCTCCGCGGTACGGCGCTCACCGTCGACGCGCAGCGGCGCGGCGGCGGGGTCCTGCGCGGTGGCCGGACCGGGCCCGGGCGGGACGGCGGAGGGGTCCGCGCCCTGTTCGGCGGGGACCAGGACCAGATAGCCGACCATCGGGGTGCCGCCGGAGACGGCGGACAGCACGTGCCCCGGCGCGGGCATCCAGGTGGCGCCGGGCGGCAGGAAGTCGGGGGCGGGAGGCGCCTCGCCGGCGCGTACCGCGCGCAGGTGCTGGCGGGCGGCCTGGGCCGCCTGGGCGGGCGCCGCGGACGCGGAGGCGGTGGTGGCGGGCAGGGGCGGAATGGAGGACACGTTCGACATGGGTTCGGCTCTTTCGCGCGAAGGGTCGTGGGACTCCGTCTTGCGCGGGACCGGGGTGCCGATGGCGGTGACGCGGCAGCCGGGGGGCTGCGGGCGGTCAGCGTGACAGGCGGGTCCGCGCGGGGATCGCGCGGCGACACCAGCGGTCGAAGTGGTGCTCCTGCCGGGACGGCCAGAAGGGCTCGAGGTCGAGGCGACCTGTCCCGGTGTCAGTAGTGCTGGCCATGCGCACCATTGAACCAGACCGGGCGGGCGGGGCGTGAGGGGTCGGCACAGCCGGTGACGTGGCCGCGGTCACGCCGCACCCACCCGGTCCGCGGTGCGGGGCGGGGCCGGGCGTAGGCTGAACCGCCGAATGAAGGAGCCCCCCATGCAGATCCACCACCTGATGAACCTCGCGATCGACAACTCGGCCGGGCCGGGCCCGGTGATGCGGACCGTCCTCGTGGGGTCGGTGGTCGGTGTCGTGC
This sequence comes from Actinacidiphila acidipaludis, assembly GCF_019890725.1. GTDB lineage: Bacteria > Actinomycetota > Actinomycetes > Streptomycetales > Streptomycetaceae > Actinacidiphila > Actinacidiphila acidipaludis. Next base: position 126,186 of record NZ_JAINZZ010000010.1, on the reverse strand, counting down.
TGCTCGCGTGGTTCCTGCTGCGCGGCTACGGCAAGAAGGACTGAGCTCTCCGCTCCGGCGGGTACACGACAGGGGCGGCGCAGGCGCGCCGCCCCTGTCGTGTACCGCAGGATCCGCCCGGGTCAGCGGATCGGCAGCCCGGACAGGGTCCGGGCGATGACCAGGCGCTGGATCTCGCTGGTGCCCTCGAAGATCGTGTAGATCGCGCTGTCCCGGTGCATGCGCTCGACCGGGTACTCCCGGGTGTAGCCGTTGCCGCCCAGGATCTGGATGGCCTGCGCGGTGACCTTCTTGGCGGTCTCGCTGGCGAACAGCTTGGACATCGAACCCTCGGCCGAGGTGAACGGCCGGCCCGCGGTCGCCATCCAGGACGCCCGCCACACCAGCAGCCGGGCCGCGTCGATCTGGGTGCGCATGTCGGCGAGCTGGAACGCCACGCCTTGATTGTCGATGATCGGGCGGCCGAACTGCTCGCGCCCGGTGGCGTATTCGAGGGCGTACTCGTAGGCGGCGCGCGCGGTGCCGACGGCCATCGCGCCGACCGCGGGGCGGGACGCCTCGAAGGTGGCCATCGCGGCGTTCTTCCCGCGCTCGCCGCTCTCCCCGCTCCTGGCCCGCTCCCGCGCCCGGGCGAGCCGCTCGTCGAGCTTCTCCTTGCCGCCGAGCAGGCAGTCGCCGGGGACCCGCACGCCGTCCAGCACGACCTCGGCGGTGTGCGAGGCCCGGATGCCGTGCTTCTTGAACTTCTGGCCCTGGGAGAGCCCCGGCGTGCCGGGCGGGACGATGAACGAGGCGTGGCCCCGGGTGCCGAGCTCGGGGTCGACGACCGCGACGACGACGTGGACGTTGGCGATGCCGCCGTTGGTGGCCCACGTCTTGGTGCCGTTGATCACCCACTCGTCGGTGGCCTCGTCGTAGACCGCGCGGGTGCGCATGGCGCCGACGTCGGAGCCGGCGTCCGGCTCGGAGGAGCAGAAGGCCGCGACCTTGACGTCGCCGGCGTCGCCGTACATCTGCGGGACCCAGGTGCCGATCTGCTCCTCGGTGCCGTTGGCCAGCACGCCGACGGCGGCCAGGCCGGTGCCGACGATGGACAGGGCGATGCCCGCGTCGCCCCAGAACAGCTCCTCCATGGTCATCGGGATGCCGAGACCGGTGGGGTCGAAGAACTGCTGCGCGTAGAAGTCCAGGGAGTACAGTCCGATCTTGGCCGCCTCCTGGATGATCGGCCAGGGGGTCTCCTCACGTTCGTCCCACTCGGCGGCGGCCGGGCGCATGACGTCCGCGGCGAAGCCGTGGATCCACTCGCGCACGGACTCCTGGTCCTCGTTGAGTTCGAGCGTGAACTCGCCCATCGTCCCCTCCACGTGCTGGTTACTAGCGGTAACAGCAGTCTGTTACCGGTCGGTAAGGAATGTCAACTCCCCCCTTGACGGACGAACAGGACCCGCCGGGGTGTTACGTTGCGCAGACCAGCGGCAATCGAACAATCTGGGGAGGCCCGGTGGAGACCGGCCAGCGCGAGGACCAGCGGACGGCCACCGAACGGCGGCGGCACGAGCTGCTCGAGGCGGCCGAGCGGGTGGTGCTGCGGGACGGGCCCGAGGCGTCCATGAACGCGATCGCCGCCGAGGCCGGGATCACCAAGCCCATCCTGTACCGGCACTTCGGGGACAAGAGCGGCCTGTACCGGGCGCTCGCCCGCCGTCACACCGACGCCCTGCTCGCCACCCTGCGCGCTGCGCTGGACTCGCCGGGCGACCGGCGGGACCGGGTGGAGGCGACCCTGCACGCCTACCTCTCGGCGATCGAGACCCGCCCGCAGGTGTACCGGTTCCTGATGCACCCGGCCGAGACGCCCGCCGCCGACGGCGAGAAGGGCTTCGACGTCGGGCGCCACTCCGCCCCGCTGCTGCGGCGGATGGGCGAGGACCTCGGCGAGGTGATCGCCGAACGACTCGACCTCGGCCCGGACGGACCGCTGGTCGCCCGCGTCTGGGGCCACGGCATCGTCGGCATGATGTACGCCGCCGGGGACTGGTGGCTGGGCGAACGCCCCTGCTCGCGCGACCAGTTGGTGCGCATGCTGGCCGACGTGCTGTGGGGCCGGCTGGGGGCCGTCGACGACCGCGCGGGCAGCCAGGGCTTCTAGCGTTCCCCGGGCCGGTCCGCCCGGCGGGCCGCGCGCAGCGCCCGGCGCCGCCGCAGACCGCGCAGCCGGTCGGTGTAGACCGTGCCCCGCAGGTGGTCGTACTCGTGCTGCAGGCAGCGGGCGAAGAAGCCGGTCCCGCTGACGGTGACCGGGTTCCCCATGGCGTCCACTCCCTCCAGCACCGTCTCGTCGAAGCGGCGGGTGCCGGCCTCCACGCCGGGCAGCGACAGGCAGCCCTCGGGACCGGTGACCTCCACCCCGCCCAGGCTCACCAGGCGCGGGTTCACCAGATGGCCGAGATGGCGGACGTCGTCGTCGTCCGGGCAGTCGTGGACGAGGACCCGCAGCGGGACCCCGATCTGGTTGGCCGCCAGACCCACTCCCCCGGCCGCGTACATCGAGGCGAACATGTCCTCCACCAGCCGCAGCAGCGGTGCGCCGAACTCCGTCGCCTCCTCGCAGGGCTCGTGCAGAACGGGGTCGCCGAGCAGCCGCAAGGGGTGGACGGTGCCGGTGCTGCCGGGGATGGTGCCGCGTCGCATGGGGTTCAGCGTAGGGGCTGGGCGGGGCGGCGAGGTGCGGGGAGGGTGCCCGGACTCGATAGGCTGAGCGGCGACCGGAACCCGCAGGCCGCGCAGGCGGTCCAGGGAGCGGAGGTCCGGCCCCGCCAGGGCAGTGGCGCGGCCGGGAGTCGAGGAGGAAGACAGACGATGGCAGGCAACTCTGAGCCGCTGTCGCCGCGTGCCAAGCTGGCCGTGACGGCGGGCAGGGCCGCGGCGGCGGTGTCGCGTGTGGCGGGCCGCGGCAGCGGATCGGTGATCGGCGGCAAGGTCGCGCTCCGGTTCGACCCCGACCTCCTCGCCCGGCTCGCACGGCACCTCGATGTCGTCCTGGTCTCGGCGACGAACGGCAAGACCACCACCACCCGGCTGCTCGCCGAGGCGCTGCGGGCCAACGGCCAGGTGGTCTCGAACGCGCTCGGCGCCAACATGCCCGCCGGGATCACCTCGGCGCTGGCCGGCGGCTCCGAGGCGCGCTACGGCGTCATCGAGGTGGACGAGAAGTACCTGGCGACGGTGGCCCGCGACGTCGCGCCCAAGGCCATCGCGCTGCTCAACCTCTCCCGCGACCAGCTCGACCGCGCGGCCGAGACCCGGATGCTCGCCGAGAAGTGGCGCGAGGGCCTGGCCGGCGTCGAGGCGATCGTCATCGCCAACGCCGACGACCCGCTGATCGTCTGGGCGGCCTCGTCCAGCCCGACGGTGGTGTGGGTTGCGGCCGGCCAGGAGTGGAAGGACGACGCCTGGTCCTGCCCGTCCTGTGGCGGCGTCCTGCAGCGGCCCTCGGAGGACTGGTACTGCGCCGAGTGCGGTTTCCGCCGCCCGACGCCGACCTGGGCGCTGTCCGAGGACCACGTCATCGACCCGTACGGCGTCGCCTGGCCGATCCACCTCCAGCTCCCGGGCCGGGCCAACCGGTCGAACGCGGCCGTCTCGGCCGCCGCGGCGGCGGCCTTCGGGGTCGACCCGAAGATCGCGCTGGAACGGATGTACAAGGTCCAAGCGGTGGCGGGCCGTTACGACGTGGTCACCTACCAGGAGCGCGAGCTGCGGCTGCTGCTGGCGAAGAACCCGGCCGGCTGGCTGGAGACGTTCTCCCTCATCGACCGGCCGCCGACGCCGGTGATCCTGTCGGTCAACGCGCGCGGGGCCGACGGCACGGACACCTCCTGGCTGTGGGACGTGGACTACACCCGGCTGGCCGGGCACCCGATCCTGGTCATCGGCGACCGCAAGATGGACCTCGCGGTGCGTCTGGAGGTCGCCGGCCTGCAGTTCCTGGTGTGCTCCGACCTGGACGAGGCGGTGCGCTCCGCGCCCCCCGGCCGGATCGAGTCGATCGCCAACTACACCGCCTTCCAGGACCTGCGCCGCAAGGTCGGCAACTGACCCGCCGCCCGACCCGTGCCGGCACCCGACAAGGAGAAGCACGCATGACTGATTCCAGCCTCCGCCTGGTGTGGGTCTACCCCGACCTGCTGAGCACCTACGGCGACCAGGGCAACGCGCTGGTGGTCGAGCGCCGCGCGCTGCAGCGGCGGGTGCCCGTCTCCCGGGTCGACGTCCGCTCCGACCAGCCGATCCCCACCTCGGGTGACATCTACCTCATCGGCGGCGGCGAGGACCGCCCGCAGCGGCTCGCGGCCGAGCGGCTGCGCCGCGACGGCGGACTGAACCGCGCGGTGGCCAACGGCGCGATCGTCTTCTCTGTGTGCGCGGGCTACCAGATCCTCGGCCACGAGTTCGTCAACGACCTCGGCCGACCCGAGCCGGGCCTGGGTCTGCTCGACGTGGTGAGCGTGCGCGGCGAGGGCGAGCGCTGTGTGGGCGACGTGCTGGCCGACATCGACCCGCAGCTGGGGCTCCCCCCGCTGACCGGCTTCGAGAACCACCAGGGCGTCACCCATCTCGGCGCCACCGCCCGCCCGCTGGCCCGGCTGCGGGTCGGCAAGGGCAACGGGACCGGGGACGGCACCGAGGGCGCCTACAACGACACGGTGTTCGGCACGTACATGCACGGTCCCGTGATGGCCCGCAACCCGCACATCGCGGACATGCTCATCAAGCTGGCCCTGGACGTGAACGCCCTCCCGCCGGTCGACGACCAGTGGTACGACGCGCTGCGGGCCGAGCGGATCGCCGCCGCGGTGCAGCCCGCCTGAAACCCGGCGGGCCAGGGAGTTCACCGGACGGACCGGAGCCCGACGGACGCCCGTCGACCGGTGTTCGGGCGATCGCCGGGTGTCCGCACTGCGGTCGCCGTGGAGGCGCGCGCGGCGGGCTCGGTAAGCTTGCCGCGTTCCATCCGGACGACGGGGTCCGGCCGTCCGGTCGATGTGCGGGAGTAGCGAGAGCAATGCGTATTGGTGTGCTGACCAGCGGCGGCGACTGCCCCGGGCTCAACGCCGTCATCCGGTCCGTGGTGCACCGCGCCGTGGTGGACCACGGTGACGAGGTGATCGGTTTCCACGACGGGTGGAAGGGTCTGCTCGAGTGCGACTACCGCAAGCTCGACCTCGACGCGGTGAGCGGCATCCTGGCCCGCGGCGGGACGATCCTCGGCTCGTCCCGGGTGCAGCCCGCGCATCTGCGCGGCGGCGTGGAGCGGGCCAAGGGGCACGTGGCGGACCTGGGACTGGACGCGATCATCCCGATCGGCGGTGAGGGCACCCTGAAGGCGGCCCGGCTGCTGTCGGACGCCGGCCTGCCGATCGTGGGCGTGCCCAAGACCATCGACAACGACATCGCCTCCACCGACGTCACCTTCGGCTTCGACACCGCCGTGATGGTCGCCACCGAGGCGCTGGACCGGCTGAAGACCACCGCCGAGTCGCACCAGCGGGTGCTGATCGTGGAGGTCATGGGCCGGCACACCGGGTGGATCGCGCTGCACTCGGGCATGGCCGCCGGCGCCCACGCGATCCTGGTGCCGGAGCGGCCGTTCGACGTGACCGAGCTGGCCCGGGTGGTCGGCGAGCGCTTCGAGGCGGGCAAGAAGTTCGCGATCGTGGTGGTCTCCGAGGGCGCCAAGCCGCGTGAGGGCACGATGGACTTCACCTCCGGCGCGACCGACATCTACGGCCACGAGCGCTTCACCGGTGTGGCCAACCAGCTCTCCGTGGAACTGGAGGAGCGCCTGGGCAAGGAGGCCCGCCCGGTGATCCTCGGTCACGTCCAGCGCGGCGGCACGCCGACGGCGTACGACCGGGTGCTCGCCACCCGCTTCGGCTGGCACGCCGTCGAGGCGGTGCACAACGACCGCTTCGGCATGATGACCGCGCTGCGCGGCACCGACATCACCCTCGTCCCGCTGGCCGAGGCCGTGGAGCACCTCAAGACGGTCCCGGCCGAGCGCTACACCGAGGCCGAGTGCGTGCTGTGAGCGTCTGACCGTCCCCGCTCGCCGAACCGCCCCCGGCCGCAGCCGCGGCCGGGGGCGGTTCTACCCTGGTTCGGGCACAACGGTCGAAGGAGTGACAGATGGATCACGGCGGGCACGGCATGCACATGGACTTGCCGCCGTTCACTCTGGGCCGGGGGCTCGCCTTCGGCGGTGACCCGTTCTTCCTCGTGGCATGCGCGCTGCTGCTCGTGCTGTACGGCTGGGGCGTCGTCCGGCTGCGCCGGCGCGGCGACCGCTGGCCGGTGGGCCGCACGATCGCCTTCGCGCTGGGCGTGCTGACGGTCGGCGTGACGATGTGCACCAAGCTGAACGACTACGGCATGGTCATGTTCAGCGTGCACATGATCCAGCACATGATCCTCAGCATGCTGTCCCCGATACTACTGCTGCTGGGGGCGCCGGTGACGCTGGCGCTGCGGGCGCTGCCCACCGCGCGCCGCGGCAGGACCGGACCGCGCGAGCTGCTGGTGAAGCTGCTGCACAGCCGCTACATGCGGATCATCACGCACCCGGCGTTCACCATCCCGCTGTTCATCGCGAGCCTGTACGCGCTGTACTTCACGTCGCTGTTCGACAGCCTGATGGGCAACCGGGCCGGGCACATCGCGATGATGATCCACTTCCTCGCGGTGGGCCTGGTGTTCTTCTGGCCGATCATGGGCGTGGACCCGGGGCCGCACCGGCCCGGCTATGTGATGCGCATGCTGGAGCTGTTCGCCGGGATGCCGTTCCACGCGTTCTTCGGCATCGCCCTGATGATGGCGAGCGAGCCGATGGTCTCGACGTTCAAGCACCCGGCGGCGTCGCTGGGCATCGATCCACTGAGCGACCAGACCGCGGCGGGCGGCATCGCGTGGGCGTTCAGCGAGATCCCGTCCGTCATCGTGCTGGTGGCGCTGCTCTTCCAGTGGTACACCTCCGAGCAGCGGCAGGCCCGTCGCAAGGACCGGGCCGCGGACCGCGACGGGGACGCGGAACTCGTGGCCTACAACGCCTATCTGGCTTCGCTGGAGGCGCGCGGCCGCGGCTGACGGAAGGGGCCTGGATGGGCGGGCAGGTGCGGATCACGGAGGCGGCGCTGGAGTTGCCGGGCGGCGCGACGGTCAGGTTCATGCGGACGCTGCGGCTGCCGGAGACGGGGACGCACCCGCTGCCGCCCGGCCTGGGGGCGTTCCCGCTGCGGCGCGTCGCGGACCACGCGGACACCGCGCCGGCCGAGTGGCGGGAGCGCGGCGGGGTCCTGCTGCCGGTCTACCAGCGCGAGGCGATGTGGCTGAGCTTCTCCTCGCCGGTGCCGGTGGCGCTGCAGGTGGGCGTCGGCAAGGTCTGCGCGGTGTCCGGGAAGCCGTGGAGCGACCGGCTGGCGCAGGACCCGCAGAACTACGTCGTACTGCCCCGCCAGCCCTGGCTGGACGGCATCAACTCCGGCTCCGGCACGATCCGCCAGTTCGTCGCGGTGCCCCTGGGACTCGGGGCAACGGTCGAGGGCCAGGTCACGGGCGAGGAGGTGTGGGGCGGCGTCCAGCTCCAGGTGTTCGAACTGCGGGAGGACGAGCTGGAGCGCTGGCACGCCGCGCAGGCCCGACGGGCGCGCGGCGGCTGGGGTCACGGGCCGGGCCCGGGGGGCCCGGTGCCGATGGCGCCCGGCGGCGGCCTGACCTTCTCCTCGCAGGCGGCCGCGGGATCGCTGCCGCCCGCCCCGGCCCGGGCCGCCGCACCGGCCATGGGGCTCGGCGCGGGCGGGCGGATGCGGCAGGAGGTGTACCGCGACGAACGGCCGCTGTCGGACTGGCAGGACGAGCCGTCCGGCCGGGTGTTCGTGCACCTGGCGACCGTGCCGCAGTGGCGGGAGATCACCGGGGGGCCGGCGCCGGAGTCCCCGGTGGACCGCGCGGCGTACAACTCCGCGGGACTGCCGTGGTTCGACTACTACGACGCGGACGCCGAGGACCTGGCCCCGGCCGGGGACCTGGCGCAGGTCAAGCCGGTCGGCGACTGGCTGGGCGACGACCAGCAGCCGTGGGCGCCGGTCCAGCCCGGCCAGGTGAAGCAGCTCGGCGACGATCCGGGCGTGGTGACCGACGGGCAGTGGTAGCGCCGGAGCGCAGCCGCGAGCGACCATGGCGGTCGGGGCCGCCGTGCCGCCCCGGAGGGAGGCCGACGATGCCGGGAGCCGCCAAGACCATGGCCGTGACGACGGCCACGACGCTCGTGCTGGTCGTGGCCTACACGGTGGCGCTGGGAGCCGGCGGCTGGCTCTGGTTCGGCTGGGTCGTGCTCCTGCTCTGCACCGCCGGCGTCGCCGTCATCCGCCTGCCCACTGAGCTGCGCCCCTGGCCTGCCCCTGGCCTGTTCCTGGCCTGTTCCTGGCCTGTTCCTGGCCACCTCGCCGACACGGGCGGCGAACTCCTCGGTCGGCCGCGGCACGCTCCCGCCGGGTGCCGGGGCGTGCCGGGCCCGCACCCGGTTCATCGGCGCGCGCGCCGTGGCCCCTGGTGAGGGCCCGCGCGGCGCACTACTCTGCCGGGACGACCCGGACCTGCCGGGACCCGGTCATGGGGGAGACAGCCGCCGTGTTCTACAGGTTGCTCAAGTACGTGCTCCTCGGGCCCCTTCTGCGGCTGCTGTTCCGGCCGCGGATCGAGGGCATGGAGAACATCCCGGAGACGGGCGCGGCGATCGTCGCGGGCAACCACCTGTCGTTCTCCGACCACTTCCTGATGCCGGCGATCCTGCCGCGTCGGATCACCTTCCTCGCGAAGGCCGAGTACTTCACCGGGCCGGGTCTGAAGGGGCGGCTGACGGCGGCGTTCTTCCGCAGCGTGGGCCAGATCCCGGTGGACCGCTCGGGCGGCAAGGCCGCGCAGTCCGCCATCACCGCGGGTCTCGAGGTGCTGGAGAAGGGCGAGTTGCTCGGCATCTACCCCGAGGGCACCCGCTCGCACGACGGCCGCCTGTACCGCGGCCGCACCGGAGTGGCCGTGATGGCGCTGCGCGCCGGTGTGCCCGTGGTGCCCTGCGCGATGGTCGGCACCTTCGAACTCCAGCCGCCCGGACGGGTGGTGCCGCGGATCGGCCGGGTCGCCATCCGCTTCGGCCGGCCGCTGGACTTCAGCCGGTTCGCGGGCATGGACGACCGGCGCGAGGCGGTCCGCGCGGTGACCGACGAGATCATGTACGAGATCCTGGCGATGTCGGGCCAGGAGTACGTCGACCGCTACGCGGGCGAGGTGAAGGCCGAGCAGGAGCAGCAGCACAAGGTGACGTCGCGGCTGCGCCGCAAGCCCTGAGCGCCACGCCCACAGCGGATCCGCGACGGGCGAACGCCCCTGGTCCCGGCGTCCCGGGCGAACGTAACGTCGCGGCATGACAGGAACCGCGCTGGTGATCGGCGCTTCAGGACAGATCGGACGGCAGGCGGTGCGCGCCCTGGCCGAGGACGGCTGGGAGGTGACGGCCGCCTCCCGGGGCGGCGGCGCGGACCCGCTGTGGCCGGAGGGCGTCCGCACGGCCCGCGTCGACCGCACGGACACCGACGCGCTGGCGGCCGCGCTCGGCGGCGGCGTGGACGTCCTGCTGGACTGCGTGGCGTACGACGCGGGCGACGCGCGCCAGTTGCTCTCGCTCGCGGACCGGATCGGCTCGGCCGTGGTGATCTCCAGCGCGGCGGTGTACCAGGACGAGGCGGGCCGCAACTTCGACACCCAGGAGGAGCCGGACGGGTTCCCGCGGTACCCGGTGCCGCTGCCGGAGAGCTGCGGCACGGCCGCGCCCGGTGCGGACACCTACGGGACCCGCAAGGTCGCGCTGGAGCAGGAGTTGCTGGCAGCCGGCGACCGGCTGCCCACCACGCTGCTGCGGGCGGGCGCGATCCACGGCAGCTTCAGCCCGATGCCGCGCGAACTGTACTTCGCCAAGCGGGCGTTGGACGGCCGTCCGGTGCGGGTGCTGTCGTACGGCGGAGCGAGCCGGTTCCACCCGGTGCACACCGCGAACATCGCCGAACTGGTGCGTCTGGCGGCACGCAGGCCGGGGTCGCGCGTCCTCAACGCCGGTGACCCCGAGGTGCCCACGGTGGCGGGGATCGCCGCCGCCGTGGACGAGGTGCTGGGCGCCGGGGCGCGCACGGTGCTGGTGGACGGCCCGCCGCCGAGTGCCACCGTCGGCGACAGCCCCTGGTCGGTGCCGTACCCGATCGTGCTCGACATGGCGGCGGCGGAACGGGAGTTGGGGTACCGGGCGGTGACCTCGTACGAGGAGTCGCTGCCGGGCACGGTGGAGTGGCTGGCGGACGCGGTGCGGGGCGGGGACTGGCGGGCGGCGTTCCCGGTCGTCGCCCGGCTGTCGGACCACGCGGACTGGTTCGACTACGCGGCGGAGGACGCCTGGCTGGCGGAGACGGGCCGCTGAGCACGGAGCCTGCCCGAGGCCGGAGGTGGAGGTGGAGGTGGAGGTGGAAGGTGAAGCTGAGGGTGAGGGTGAGGGTCCGCGGGCCGGTGTCTGCGGCTGAGCGTGACCTTCAGCGTCCGTCGCGCCAGGAGTACGGGTAGGCCCGCATCACCCGCACATGACCGAACACCGAGCGGCCGGTGATGCGCACCACCGGCCCGTCACCGGACTTCTCCTCGCCGCCGCCCAGGTGGGACCGCTTGCCGAACAGAGCCGTGCCGGTGTCGCAGACCTGGGCGTCGTCGGGCACCAGGATCTCGACCTTGCCGAACAGCGACCCGGCCTCCACCACGACCTCGCGGCGGGTGAAGACGGCCTGCCGCAGGTCGATGACGACCGCGCCGAACGTGGCGTGCGCGACGGTGTGCGGCGGGACCGGCCACTGTCCGGCGCGGCGCACCTTGCCGAACACCGCCGGCACCGGCTCGCCGTCGGCGGGCGAGGTCAGCGGGGCGCCGTGGGCCGGGACGGGCAGATCGGCGGTGAGCGGGGCGAGTTCGCCACGGGTGCGGGCGGCGTAGACCGCCTCCAGCCGCTCGGCGTGCTCCTCGACGGTGAGCCGCCCCTGCGCGAGGGCGTCGGCCAGGACCGCGGCGGTGTGGTCGCGCTCGTCGTCGCTCGCCCGCAGGTGCGCGTCGGCGGGCTGCTCCCGCGGCGACAGTTCGGACACCGGAGGACCTCCTGGGGCGTGGGGGTCAGCGCGGGCACGAGCCGGCTCGGCTGCGCGGCGAACTCACGCTATATCGCGTCTGCGGTCCGGTGCAAGGAGCGGCTCGGCGGGGGGATATCCGCTGGCCCGCTCCTCGGCGGCGCCTCTAGGGTCGGAGGTCATGAGTGCGCGACTGCGGAACATCGCCCGCGAGAACGAACGGATCGTCGCCGACGGCGGGTACACGGCGCCGGGCGGCGGCCGGGTGTATCTCGCCACCGCGGTCGGGGCGGCGGCGGACGGCACCCGGATGTTCGGCCCCGGGCCCGTCCCGGTGACGGCGGTCGGCGACGGCCCGAAGAGGGCGCGGTGCACGGTGACCGGCGAGAGCAGCACGGTCGCGGCCCGGCGGCTGGCCGCCTCGGACGGCGGCGGTTCCGGACCGGTGGCGGTGCTCAACTTCGCCTCCGCCCGCAACCCCGGCGGCGGCTACGTCAACGGCGCCCAGGCGCAGGAGGAGGCGCTCTGCCGGGCCTCCGCGCTGTACTTCTGCCTGCTGCGCGCGCCGGAGTTCTACGCCCACCACCGCGAGGTGCGCGACCCGTTCTACAGCGACCGCGTCATCCACTCCCCCGCCGTGCCGGTCTTCCGCGACGACTCGGGCAGCCTCCTCAACACGCCCTTCACCGCGGGATTCCTCACCTCCCCCGCGCCGAACGCCGGCGTCATCGCGCGTACGATGCCGGAACGGAGCGGCGAGGTCGGCCCGGCGCTGGACGTGCGGGCCGAGCGGGTCCTGGAGGTGGCCGTCGCCCACGGGTACCGGCGACTTGTGCTGGGCGCGTGGGGCTGCGGCGTCTTCCGGAACGACCCGGTGCGGGTCGCGGCGGCCTTCGCCCGGCTGCTGACCGGCGACGGACGGTTCGCCCGCGCCGTGGACGAGGTGGTGTTCGCCGTCCTGGACCGGCGGGCGGACTCCCCCACGAGGGCGGCCTTCGCCGCCGCCTTCGGCACCCCGCCGCAGGACGCGGCGCCGGTGCGGTGACCGACCAGCAACGACGACCGTAGGCGGGTATGAGCGAGCACGGAACACAGGACAGCGCCGGAACCACCGCGGGTGACGGCGGCGGCGACTCCGGCACGGAACGGGACACGCACGCCCAGTACGACCGGCTGATCGCGCTGCTGGACGAACAGGGCGCGCAGTACCGGACGATCGATCACGCTCCGGAGGGCGCCACCGAGGTGGTGAGCGAACTCCGCGGCAACACCCTGGCGCAGGCGGCCAAGTGCATCGTGGTCATGGTCAAGGTCGGCAAGAAGGTGACGCGTTACGTGCTGGCCGTCGTGCCCGGCGACCGGCGGGTGGACATCGGCGCGGTCAAGGCCCTCCTGGAGGGCACCTACGCGTCCTTCGCCTCCCGTGACATCGCCGAGCGGCTGGCCGGCAGTGTGAGCGGCACCGTGCTGCCGTTCTCCTTCGACGAGCGGCTCGAACTGGTCGTGGACCCGGACCTGCTGGTGCACGACGAGATCTTCTTCAACGCCGCCCGCCTGGACCGGTCGCTGGCGCTGTCGGTCAAGGACTACCTGCGGATCGCCGCGCCGCGCACCGAGTCGATCGCGGGCTGAACGGCCGCGCCGGGGACACGAGTGGCCCGCGAGCCGGACGGCTCGCGGGCCACTCCCCGTCTACTGCCCGGCGGGCTTGGGCGTGGCGTGCGGCGGGCAGACCACGTCCTGCGCGTCGAGGGTGCCGCTGAGCAGGTAGGCGTCGACGCGGGAGTTGATGCAGGGGTTGACCAGCCCGGTGACGCCGTGCGAACCGGCGTCCTTCTCGGTGATCAACCGCGATCCGGCCAGCCTGCTGTGCAGTTCGAGGGCGCCGGTGTACGGGGTGGCCGCGTCCCGGGTGCTCTGCACGATCATCACGCCCGGCAGCCCGAGGTGCGAGCGGACGTCGACGGGGTGCTGCTGCCGCACCGGCCAGGTCGCGCAGGGCAGGTTCATCCACGCGTTGGACCAGGTGAGGAACGGGTACTGGGCGTTGAGCGCGGTGTTGTCGTGGTCCCATCGGCGCCAGCTCGTCGGCCACTTGGCGTCGGTGCACTCCACCGCGGTGTAGACGGCGGTGCCGTTCTCCGCCGTCGCGTTGCCCTTGGTGTCGGACATGTCCGGGCCCGCCGCGTCGACCAGTGCCTGGGTGTCCCCAGCGAGGTAGCGGCTCCAGACACCGGCCACGGTGGCCCAGGTGGAGTCGTAGTACGGCGCGTTCTGGAAGAAGCCGAGGAGTTCGGACGGGCCCACGACGCCGCCGATGGGGTGCGCCTTGGCGGCCGCGCGCAGCCGCTCCCAGCCGGCCTGGACCTTGGCCGCCGTGTCGCCGAGGTGGTACACCGAGTCGTAGGAGGCGACCCAGTTCTCCCAGTCCTTCCAGCGGCCCTCGAACGCCACGTCCTGGTCGAGGTTGTTCTGGTACCAGATCTGGTCCTCGGCCGGGTTGACGACGCTGTCCACGATCATCCGGCGCACGTGCGTCGGGAACAGGCTCGCGTAGACCGCGCCGAGATAGGTGCCGTACGACACCCCCAGGTAGTTGAGGCGGTGCTCACCGAGACCGGCACGGATGACGTCGAGGTCGCGCGCGGTGTTGGCGGTGGTCATCTGCGCGAGCATGGCCGCGCCGGTGCGTTCCAGGCAGCCCTCGGCGTACTCGCGGGCGAGCTTGCGCTGGGCGAGCTTGTCGGCCTCGTCGTCCGGGACGGGGTCGGCCTTGGGGGCGCTGACGTACTCCTGGGGGTCCTCGCAGGAGATGGGCGCGGAGTGGCCCACCCCGCGCGGGTCGAAGCCGATGAAGTCGTAGGCGCCGGCGGCGTTCTTCCACAGCGCCGAGCCGCTGGTGACGCGCAGCGGGAACCGCAGGCCCGAACCGCCCGGCCCCCCGGGGTTGTACACCAGCGCGCCCTGCCGCTGCTCCGCGGTCCCGGTGCTGGCGGCCCGGTCGACGGCGAGTCTGATGGTGGCGCCGTAGGGGCGCCTGTAGTCGACGGGCACGGTGACCCAGCCGCACTGCACGGGTGCGGCCAGCCCCCAGTCCGCCGGGCAGGCGGCCCAGTCGACGCCCTGCCGTCCGGCCTGGCCGGCGGCGATGATCTCGCCGACGGACGCGGGCACGACGATGTCCCGGGCGGGGTGGGCGTCGGCCGCCGGTGCGGCAGCGACGGCGCCGGCGAGCAGGACCCCGCTGGAGACCAGCACGATCGTGCGTCTCATGGTTCGGAACCTCCCCCTGACAGACCGTGGCTTGTGCCCACGGCGATCACAGTAGTGAGGTGCGAATCTTTTCCCCTGTGTGCCGGCTGTGAACAGGCCAGGCGGGTGATTCTTCATCAAAGCGTGATTCCTTACCGGAGTTGGCCTGCGCCGCACGGGTGACGGCGGCCTCGGCGAGCGCCCGGACGTAGGGATGCGGGACGCTGCCGTCACCGGCCAGTTCCGGCTGGAAGAGGGTGGCGAGCCAGAAGGGATGACCGGGCAGTTCGGCGACCCGGACCGCGCCGTCGGGGTCGTGCCCGGTGAAGCGCATCCCCGCGGCCTCCAGTTGCGGCAGCAGGCCGGGGACGGGTCCGTACGCGCAGTGAAAGCGTTCGACGGTCTCGCGGCTGCCGAGCAGGCGTTCGGCGAGGCTGCCCGGCGCGGTGCGCAGCCGCCCCTCGTGCCCCACCAGTGAGCAGGTCAGCGGGGCGATCAGCACCGCGGAGGAGTCGCCGTCCGGGTCGTTCTCGGCGTGCCGGGCGCTCGTCAGGCCGCACACGGTCCGCGCGTACTCCAGCAGGGCGTGTTGGAAGCCGCCACAGGTGCCGAGGAAGGGGATGCCCTGCTCACGGGCGGTGCGGACGGCCGCCAGCGCGCCGGCCTCACTGCGGTAGGGGCTGCCGGGCAGCAGCCAGACGGCGTCGAACTCCGCTACGGCGCCGGGCGGTTCGGCGTCGGGGGTGGCGATCCAGTAGGCCTCGGCCGCGAGGGCGTGCCGGTCGCGGAGGGCCTGGAGGAGGGCGGGGACGCGCTGGTGGGCGCGCACGTGCGGGGAGCGGTCGCCGACGAGGGCGATACGGGCGGGGCGGGCAGGCGCGGCCGCCGGTTCCGGGGTCATGGTCATGGTCATGGTCGTGGTCATGGCGTCATCGTGGCGGCGGGCCCGGCATCACGTCCAACGATGATTCGCGGTCGCGGTATCAGGGATACTGATGACCGGACTGAGCGGCGGCCGGCCCCGGGCTCGTGGAAGGGTCGCCGAGCCGACCGACGGGCCTCGTCGGAAGGGCCAGGTCACAGCGCGCGCTGGACGGACGCGCGCCGGACCGGTGTACGCGGCGCGGGAAGGACGGAGGGCCGGAGCCATGGATCCACATCTGCTGCGCACGTTCACCGCGGTCGCCCGGCTGGGGTCCTTCTCCGCCGCGGCGCGCGAGCTGGGATACACGCAGTCCGCGGTCTCGCAGCACATCGCGGCGCTGGAGGCGGACCTGGGCGTGGAACTCCTCGGCCGCCGCCCGGTGGCCCCGACGGAGGCCGGCGCGCGGCTGCTGGACCACACGGGCCCGCTGCTGGCCCGGCTCGCCGCCGCGCGAGCCGACGTAGCCCGGGTCGCCCGGACACCTGGGAGCCGGCTGGCGGTCGGCGCCACCGCGCTCGCTTTCGGCGCCGCGGCGGCGCGCGCCCTGGCCGAGGTGCGGGCGGAGCTGCCGCGCGCGGAGCCGTCCGTGCTGCTGTCCGACGCCGCCGGCGTGGTGGGCGGGGTCGCCGCGGGCGACGTCGATCTCGGTCTGGTGTCCGGTGCCGTCGCACCGACCGACCCGCTGCACCTGCCGGAGGCCGAGGGTCTGGTCAGGGAGGCGGTGGGCGAGGAGCCGCTGGCGGTGCTGCTGCCGCCGGGCCACCCGCTGGCCGGGCGGTCCGGACTCGATCTGTCCGATCTCGGGGACGCCCTGTGGCTGGACGCCCCCGCGGCCGCCGTTCCGCTCGCCGAACTGCGCGCGGCCGTACCCGGCGCCTGTCCTGCCGCGCTGCAATACACGGGCGCCGACACCCGGGTCGTCCACGAACTGGTCCACGCCGCCCACGGCTTGGCCGTCCTCCCCCGCTCCGCGGCGGGCCCCGCCGCGGCCCCGCTCACCGCACCCCGGCTGGTCCACCACGTCGAGGCGGTGCTGCGGCCGGGCCCGCACAAGGAGATCGCCCTGCTGCTGGCCGCACTGCGCCGCGGCGCCGCCCGCTGAGAACCCGCCGAGAACCGCCGAGACGCCGAACGGGCTGAGAGGGCCCGGCTAGGAGGACGGCCGGTCCCCGGTCGCGGATCCGCGGTGCTCCGCGGCGATTCCGAACGTCCGGCGTTCGCCCGTGGCGGACGCCCGGCCGCCGACGGACGAGACCGTGCTGATCACCTGCTCGTCCTCCGCCGCTTCAAGATCCCGCAGTCGTTGCAGGTCAGCGGCGGAGACCAGGGCGACCAGCGGCTTGCCATGGCGGGTCAGCACCACCTGTTCACCGCCGTAGACGACGCGGTTGATGAGGTCCGCGAGCTGTGCACGCGCTTGTGTCACCGGGACGTCGTGGGTCATGCTCCCCATCATAACGGGACGTACGTCCTGTACATTTTGTTCAGACGGAGGTGCACCGCGATGTTCCGACCCACCGCCCGCTACGTCCTGCCGGAGTTCACCGAGCGCAGCAGCAACGGCGTCCGCACGATGGATCCGTACTCCAAGCTGCTGCAGGAGCGGATCGTCTTCCTCGGCACCCAGATCGACGACACGTCGGCCAACGACGTGATGGCGCAGCTCATCCACCTGGAGAGCGCCGCGCCCGAGCAGGACGTCCACCTGTACATCAACTCGCCGGGCGGCTCCTTCTCGGCCATGACCGCGATCTACGACACGATGCAGTTCGTCACCTGCGACGTGGCGACGGTCTGCATCGGCCAGGCCGCGTCGGCCGCCGCGGTCCTGCTGGCCGCCGGCCACCCGGGCAAGCGGATGATCACCCCGGGTGCGCGGATCCTGATCCACCAGCCGTCGATGAGCGAGGCCATCCAGGGCGACGTGTCCGACTTGGAGATCCAGGCCAACGAACTGCTCCGCACGCGTGAGCAGTTGGAGACGCTGCTGATCCGGCACACCGGCCAGGACGCGGACCGCATCCGTACCGACATCGAACGCGACAAGGTGTTCGACGCGGAATCGGCGCTCGCGTACGGCCTGGTGGACCGTCTGACGACCAGTCGGAAGACCAACGGCGCCTCCTCCGGCCTGCGGTGATCCCCGGTGGTGCCCGAACTGCCCCCGCTGCCCGCCCTCACCCGCTCCGAAGGCGAGGTCGTCGACTGCTACCTGGAGGTCGTCGACCTCCTGGGCAAGATCAACCCCTCCCGCACGACGGACACTTACCGTGCGCTGCGGGCGGCTCAGGCGCTGGTCGGACGGGCCACGGCCCTGAAGGACGCGCTCACCACCATGCACATGCGCGGCGAGACGGAACTTCACCAGGCCACGCTGGCGCGGGCGCTGCGCGTCCTGGACGGTGAACGCCGGTCCACCCTGGTCACGGTGGTGTCCGACGCGAAGGAACCACCGCCCCACTGAGGCCGGAATGAGGGTCCTCGCGCGAAAACGGCCGATCCGGCCCCCCGTTCGCCGCCGACACGCCCGACACGGTGACCGTTTTGGTCATTCCATTGGGGGTATCCGACTGGGTTTGTCAATTCGGCCCGGAATTGCGCATGTCGGCTGGACGGCCTCGCCCGGCGCCCCATCACGCCTGGTCAGCGTCGCGGACGCGTCGTCAGCGAACGCTTCCGGCGAGGCCGTTCACTCGGATAGGTGAAATGTGACGAGGCTCACATAGCGCGTTTTCAGCACCACATCGGGCGGTTTCCTGCGTAACCATCCGTGGTGACGACAAGCCCCCGTCGCCGTGACGGGGCGGTCCGAGCGGACGCCCAATCCTGCCGCCGCGCGGACGCCAGGTCGACACGAGTGCACGCGGCAGGAGCGGAGGACCCAGCACGACGGGGCGGAACCCGGCCTCCACCGGACCGCCTCTTGGGGTGAAGCCGCAGCACAGCGGCCGAGCATCTTCGCCTGCTCGAACCCGACAGGTCATCCTTCGCAGGCTGACGACGAAGGGTTGCGCATGCTCGCGCTCCACCACACGACCTCCCATCCCGTCTCCGCACGGCTGACCCGGTTCGGGGCCGCGTCCGTGCTGACCGCCGCGGCGGTCGCCACCCCCGCCCTGATCCCCGGCGTCGCCCAGTCCGCGCAGGCCGCGGCACTGTCCACGCGGGCCATGGACATCGCGGCCTCCAAGCAGGGCGCGCCCTACCAGTGGGGAGCGAGCGGGCCCTACCGGTTCGACTGCTCGGGGCTGACGCTCTACTCGTTCAAGGCCGCGGGCAAGACGCTCCCCCGCACGGCCGCCGCCCAGTACAACAGCACCCGGCACATCTCCGCCTCCGCGCGGCACGTCGGCGACCTGGTGTTCTTCCACGCCGGATCGTCCTCCTCGTCGGTCTACCACGTGGGCATCTACGCCGGGCACAACCGCATCTGGCACGCGCCCAGGACCGGTTCGACGGTCCGTCTCGAACGGATCTGGACCAAGAGCGTCTGGTACGGCCGCGTCGCGTGAACGGCGCCGGCTCCCTGGGGCCAGGACCGCTCGACGAACTCCTGGCCTTCCTCCTCCGCGATCGTCCGGGCGTCTTCCCCGACGTCCTGACCCGCCACGTCCACGCCCGCGGCAGTACCGCCGCAGCGTCCGGGCCCGGGTTTGGTGCCGGCCCCGGCGTCATAGCTCCGGTTTCCGGCCCCAACCGCGGGCCACCCGCCGGCGGGCCACCGCTCGCCGGCCGCGCCCACGGCGAGCAGCACGGCGGCCCCGCGCACAGTCGGGGCGGTGTCGCCCGCCGCGGCGTGCCGCAGCGTAGGGGCCGCCCGGTACCCGGGCGAGAGCCGGCCGACCGGCCGCCGACGGCACGGCAGCGTGGACAGCGGGACCGGCGCGGCACCCGGTGTGGTTCGGCACCGGGCGCCGATGCCGAACACCGCCGACCGCCGGCCGTGGCCGCGGACCGGCACACCGGCGGCCTCTCGCATCGCGATCCCACGCCGACCCATCCCGATCCATCCCGAGCAGCGCCGGTCCCCGCGCGGCACAGGCTCACCAGCGGACCCGGCGCGGCCACCGGCATGCCGAACACGGCGACGCCGGGGCCCGGCACCATCGCCTGGCGAAGGGCGAGCACGCCGAACACCGGCACGTCATGCCGATCAGCAGATCGGCCGGCCGGACCGGGGCAGCGCGCGGCCGGTCCCGGGTACGCCGGCCACGCTCGGAGAGGAGTGAGCCGCCGGCGATCGACAGGGCCGGTCCGGCCGGTTCCGCCCGAGCCCTGAGCCCGCTCGTACAGCGGCCACGACGCGGTCGGCACCACGTTCGGCATCACATTCGGCACCACCAGCCGCCCGGCGAGCGGTCCCGGCTCGCGGAGCGGGACGGCGGTGATGTGCCTGATCAGGACGGCGATGCGGCGCGGGGCGTCCCGCGCGTCGCCGGATCCGGACGGCGGCCCCTCGCTGCGGCGCAGGTGGCCGGCGCGGGTCCGCCCGGGCGGGTGTCCGTGTGCATCGGACCTTCTCCTGCCGATGCGCCGGCGCCCACAGGGAGTCGGGCGGGCCGTGCGGGTCGGGGAGGGTGCGACCCGCACCGCCGGGCGACCGGCCGCGCCGGTCGGGGAGGCGTGCCGCCTCGGGAGTGCGGGACCGCGGCACGTCTCCCACCGCCCGGCCGCTGGTGCGCTCACGCGTCGTGCACGGTACCGGGTGTCACCAACCCGCCGACAGGGATGCCGGGTTCGGCGCCGATCTCGACGACCTGTCCGCAGGATCGCGCCCCTGGTGGCAGGATCGGGACGATGACGCACGGCGCACCCGATCTGGCGGGCCTCCTCGCCCGCGCCGCCTCCGGCGCCTTCCCGCCGCCCGACGGGTCGGTGACCTTCCTGCCCCAGCCCTCGCAGCGCGACGCGGGAGTCATCGCCTTCACCGCGCACACCGTGGTGTTCACCGACGCCGACCACGACCAACTCCGGGCGCTACTGGCGCCAGGAGACCTGGGCGCGCCGCTCTGCCCGCCGTTCCTGTCCGCGCTCACCGAGCGGACCGGCCGCCGCGTCGACAACGTCGACCTGCTGACCGTCGCGGGGCCGCTTCCCGGCCCGCCGCCACTGGAGCTGACCGAGACGACCGACCGGGCGCACCCCAGGATCGTCAGGGCGCTGCTGCACCGCGACGAGGTGCGCGCCTGGACCGTGCCGGGCGGCACGCTGGTCATCGGCCGTGGCGTGGCGGGCCGTTGGGAGACGGCGCTGGAGGTCGAACCCGCGGCCCGCGGCGACGGCCTGGGACGCCGGCTCGCCCGCGCGGCACGCCATCTGGTGCCGGGGGGAACCGCGTTGTGGGCTCAGGTCGCCCCGGGGAACGCGGCCGGCGTCCGGGCTCTGCTCTCGGCCGGCTTCGCTCCCGTCGGCGCGGAGGCGCTGCTGGTCAGGTGACGGCGACCGCCCACGGGATCATGATCCAGACCGTCTTGCCGCCGTCCTCGGTCGGGGTCACCTCGAGCCGGCCGCCGGACTCCTGGGTGAGGTGCCGCACGATCACCATGCCGCGGCCGTTGTCCTGCTGGACGGCGGTCGCCCGCTGCCGCTGCGGGCGGCGCGGATGGCTGTCGGTGACCCCGATGTAGAGCTGCTCGCTGCGCTCCAGGCGCACGTCGACGGTGAACGTCGGCGACAGCCCGGAGGTGTGCAGCACGGCGTTGGTGGCCAGCTCCGAGACGATGAGCCGGACCGCGTCCACCACGTCGTCGCCGGGTGGCAGTCCCCAATCGGCGAGGAGGCCGCACACATAGCGGCGGGCCGTCGTGACCGACGCCGGGTCGCTCGGCAGGGTGACGGATGCTTCCTGGAGATCTGCCATGGCGACGCTGTTCCCTTTCCCGCCGTGACCGGCCTCCGGCGCGTGCCCGGGTACGCCGAGCGGGCATGCCCCACGCGACACGACCGGTTCGCGCCAGAGTGCCCCCATCGTGCCGCTGTTCCGGGCGCTCCACAGCCCCCTGCATATATCTGTCGCCCGAACCGGTGAACCGGCCTCCCCAGGAGAGCCCCGCGGCCGCACACTGGTCCGAGGCATGCCGTCCCGCGGACAGGCCGAGTGCAGGAGGCGCGAGACCACCATGGAGCGAGTTCCGGCGGTACGCCGGCGGCGTCTCGGCGAGGAGTTGCGGCGGCTGCGGGACCTGGCCGGCCTCACCAGCGGGGAGGCCGCCCAACGGGCGGGCTGGCACCAGTCGAAGGTCAGCCGGATCGAGACCGGGCACAGCAGTGTGACGACCGAGGACGTCGGTGTGCTGCTCGACGTGTACGCCGTGCAGGACCGGCGGACGCGCGACCTGCTGACCATGCTCGCCGGGCGAGCCCACCGGCGCGGCTGGTGGCACGAGTTCCGCGATTTCCTGCCGGTCGAGTACCGCGACTTCATCAGTCTGGAGACCGGCGCGGGCCGGATCCTGTCGCTGGAGAACAGCGTGGTGCCCGGCCTGCTCCAGACGCCGGAGTACGCGCACGCGCTGACCGCCGCCGTCATGCCCGGGCTCGCCGCGCGCGAGGTGGCCGCCCTGGCCGAAGTCCGCACCGCCCGGCAGACGGTGCTGCGCCAGGACCCGCGGCCGGAGTTCCGCGCGGTGCTCGACGAGTCGGTGCTGCGCCGGGACGTCGGCGGGCCCGAGGTGATGGCCGGTCAGCTGGCACGGCTGGAGGAGGCGGCGCGGCTGCCCCATGTCCGGTTGCAGATCCTGCCGTTCACCGCCGGCGGTCACATGGGCGTGACCAACTCCTTTGTCATCTTCGTCTTTCCGCAGATGCCCGAGCTCGATGTTGTGGTGGTCGACCATCTGACCGGTAGTCTCCACGTCGATCGCACCGAGGATGTCGCGGCCTACACCGCGGCGTTCACCGGCCTGCGCGCCCGTGCCCTTCCGTGCGAGGAGTCCGCGGCCCTGATCGCCCGGGTCCGCGCGGAGGTGACGCGGTAGCGCGCGCTCCCCCCACACAACGAGGAGGCACCATGACGACCGCCGGTCTGACGTGGCGGCGCAGCAGCCACAGCACCGCGGCCAACAACTGCGTGGAGACCGCCGTGCCGGGCCCCGGACGGCTCGCCGTGCGGGACTCGAAGGACCCCCACGGCCCGGCGCTGCTGTTCACGGCGGAGGCCTGGACGGACTTCGTCCGGGCCGTCTCCGGCGGGCCGAGCGACCTGCGCCCGGTCTGAGCGCCCGGGGCGGCCCTCCGGCCGCCCCGCCTCAACTCCGCCCCGCCTCAACTCCGTCGCGCCTCATCTCCGCGGCGCCGTCCGGACGATGACCTCGACCGCGCGCCCGACCTCGGCCGCGGTCAGGTCGCCGCGGGCCGTCAGCCGGAGGCGCGAGACGCCGTCGGGCACGGACGGCGGCCGGAAGCAGCCCACGGCCAGGCCCTCCTCGCGGCAGCGGGCCGCCCACGCCACGGCGTCCTCCGGCGAGGGCGCCCGCACCGACACCACGCACGCGTCGGGCCTGGTCGTGTCCAGCCCGGCCGCGCTCAGCCGCTGATGGAAGTCGCGGGCGACGGCCCTGGCGCGTTCGGCGCGCTCCGGCTCGCGGCGGAGCACCCGCAGCGCGGCGAGTGCCGCGCCCGCCGCGGCCGGGGCGAGGCCGGTGTCGAAGATGAACGTACGGGCGGCGTTGACCAGATGCTCGATGACGGCGGCCGGGCCGAGCACCACGCCGCCCTGCGCGCCCAGCGACTTCGACAGCGTCGCCGTGCACACCACGTCGGGCGCGCCGGCCAGCCCGGCCGCGTGCGGCGCGCCGCGTCCGCCGTCGCCCAGCACGCCGAGACCGTGCGCGTCGTCCACCAGCAACCCGGCGCCGTACTCCCGGCAGGCGGCCGCCAGTCGCGGCAGCGGCGCGGCGTCGCCGTCGACCGAGAACACCGAGTCGCTCACCACGAGGGCCGGCCCGTCGTGCCCCGCCAGGACCTTGCGGACGGCGTCCGGGTCGGCGTGCGGGACGACCTCGACGGCGGCGCGGGAGAGCCGGCAGCCGTCGATGAGGGAGGCGTGGTTGGCCGCGTCGGAGACCAGCAGCGAGCCCGCGCCGGACAGCGCGGTCACGGCGGCCAGGTTGGCGGCGTACCCGGAGGCGAACACCAGGGCGGCCTCGGCGCCTGTGAAGTCGGCGAGCTCGGCCTCGAGTTCGGCGTGCAGGGCGGTGGTGCCGGTGACGAGGCGGGAGCCGGTCGAGCCGGCCCCCCAGCGCAGGCACGCCTCGGCACCCGCACGGGTGACGTCGGGGTGCCGGGTGAGGCCCAGGTAGTCGTTGCCCGCCAGGTCCAGCAGCGCCGAGTCGGCCTCGCGCGGGCGCAGTTCGCGGCGCAGTCCGGCGCGGCGGCGGACCGCGTCCTGCTCGGCGAGCCGGCCGAACGGGCCGGTTCCGGGCCGTCGGGCGGCCGGCGGCGTACTGTTCACGGCGCTCCCTCGGAGTCGGTGGGCGGCGGTCGGCGGCGCCCGGGGTGTGCATGCAGCAACGTACTGGCCCGTGACACCCGCACAGGGTGTGGTGATGCACACACCCGCGGCCACCGGTCTTGTGCGGTCCGCCATTGGCCCGGGGTGCCCCGATGGGAAAGGATCGCCGGTATGGATCTGCTGACCACTCTCGTGGACAAGGGGCTGCGTCGCGAGCTGCCCACCAGGGACGAGGCGCTCGCCGTCCTCGCGACCCAGGACGACGACCTGCTCGACGTGGTGGCCGCGGCGGGCCGCGTGCGCCGGCACTGGTTCGGCCGCCGGGTGAAGCTCAACTACCTGGTCAACCTCAAGTCGGGGCTGTGTCCTGAGGACTGCTCCTACTGCTCGCAGCGCCTGGGCTCGACGGCCGACATCCTCAAGTACACCTGGCTCAAGCCCGACCAGGCGGCGGCCGCGGCTTCCGCCGGCGTCTCGGGCGGCGCCAAGCGGGTGTGCCTGGTGGCCAGCGGGCGCGGGCCCACCGACCGGGACGTGGACCGGGTCTCGCAGACCATCGCCGCGATCAAGGAGCAGAACGAGGGCGTCGAGGTGTGCGCCTGTCTCGGCCTGCTCTCCGGCGACCAGGCGGAGCGGCTGCGCGCGGCCGGCGCCGACGCCTACAACCACAACCTCAACACCTCCGAGAGCACCTACGGGGACATCACCACCACCCACACGTACGCCGATCGGGTGGACACGGTGCAGCAGGCGCAGGCGGCCGGCCTGTCCGCCTGCTCGGGTCTCATCGCGGGCATGGGCGAGACCGACGCCGACCTGGTGGACGTGGTGTTCGGGCTGCGGGACCTGGACCCGGACTCGGTGCCGGTCAACTTCCTCATCCCGTTCGAGGGAACGCCGCTGGCCAAGGAGTGGAACCTCACGCCGCAGCGCTGCCTGCGGATCCTGGCGATGGTCCGGTTCGTCTGCCCGGACGTCGAGGTCCGGCTGGCGGGCGGCCGCGAGGTGCACCTGCGCAGCATGCAGCCGCTGGCCCTGCACCTGGCCAACTCGATCTTCCTGGGCGACTACCTGACGAGCGAGGGGCAGGCCGGGCAGGCCGACCTCGACATGATCGCCGACGCCGGCTTCGAGGTGGAGGGCGCGGGCACCGTCACGCTGCCGGAGCACCGCGCCGCGGCCGGCGCGGGCTGCGGCGGCCACGGAGGCGCCTGCGGTCCGTTGGGGGCCGCGCACGACGTGGAGGCGGCGGCCCAGGGTTCGGGCTGCGGCGGGCACGGGTCGGGCTGCGGGACCTGCGAGGCCCCGGCGGAGCGGGCCGCGGACCCCGGGACCGGCCGCACCGCGGAACCGGCGGTGGAACCGGTCGCCGAGCCGGTCGCCGAGCCGGTGGGCGCGGCGCGCACGGACCTCGTCGCGGTCCGGCGCCGCGGCGCGGGCACGGACCTCCCGCCCAATGCCTGAACCGCTGACACCCGCACCGCCGACGACCCGACCGCCGACGCCCGGTCCGCTCGCCCCCGAGGCGCTGCTGGCTCTGGACCGGCAGCACGTCTGGCACCCCTACGGCCCGATGCCCGGCCGCCAGGATCCCCTGGTCGTGGCATCGGCCTCCGGGGTGCGGCTGCGGCTGGCCGCACCGGCCGAGGGGCGGTCCGAACTGGTGGACGGCATGTCCTCCTGGTGGTCGGCGATCCACGGCTACCGCCACCCGGTCCTCGACGAGGCAGCCCGCGAGCAACTCGACCGCATGAGCCACGTGATGTTCGGCGGCCTCACCCACGAGCCCGCGGTGCGCCTCGCGACCCGGCTGGTCGAGATCACGCCCGAACCGCTGCAACACGTCTTCCTGGCCGACTCCGGTTCGGTGTCGGTCGAGGTGGCGCTCAAGATGTGCCTGCAGTACTGGCGTTCGCTGGGCCGTCCGGAGAAGCACCGTCTGCTGACCTGGCGCGGCGGCTACCACGGCGACACCTGGCAGCCCATGGCGGTGTGCGACCCGGACGGCGGGATGCACCACCTGTGGTCGGGGGTGCTCCCCCGGCAGATCTTCGCCGACAGCCCGCCGCCGGGCTTCGACGCGGCCCCCGACCCGGCCTACGCGGCGCACCTGCACGAGCTGATCGGGCGTCACGCCCATGAGCTCGCGGCGGTGGTCGTGGAGCCGGTGGTGCAGGGCGCGGGCGGCATGGCCTTCCACTCCCCCGCCTATCTGCGGGTCCTGCGGGAGGCGTGCGACGCGCACGACGTGCTGCTGGTCTTCGACGAGATCGCCACCGGTTTCGGCCGCAGCGGGACGCTGTTCGCGGCCGGCCACGCGGACGTCTCCCCGGACGTGATGTGCGTGGGCAAGGCGCTGACCGGCGGCTACCTCACCCTGGCGGCGGCGCTGTGCACCTCGCGGGTCGCCGAGGGGATCTCCCGCGGCGAGGTCCCGGTGCTGGCGCACGGGCCGACGTTCATGGGCAATCCGCTGGCCGCGGCCGTCGCCTGCGCCTCCGTCGACCTCCTGCTCGGCCAGGACTGGGCCCAGGAGGTCAAGCGGATCGAGACCGGCCTGCGCGAGGGACTCGCCGAGGCCGCCGGGCTGCCCGGGGTCCGGGACGTCCGCGTGCTCGGGGCGATCGGCGTGGTCCAGCTCGACCACCCGGTCGACATGGCCGCGGCGACCCGGGCGGCGGTCCGCGCGGGGGTGTGGCTGCGGCCCTTCCGCGACCTGATCTATACGATGCCGCCCTATGTGACCGGTGACGAGGACGTGGCGCGGATCTGTGCCGCCGTCCGCGCCTCGGCGCAGGAGGGGTGAAGCCCGCGGCACGCGGGCAGGCGAGCGGCGTCCGGCCGCGGCGCCGCCGCGAGGCGGCACGGCGGCCGGACACGGCGGCGGGTCTCCGCCCGCGCGCCGCCGCGCCGGGCGCACCCCTGGCAGACCTTCGAGGAGAGGAGAGACCGTATGGCCATCGTGGTCATCACCGGGACCGGAACCGAGGTGGGCAAGACCGTGGCGACCGCGGCCGTGGCCGCGGCGTCGCTCGCCCAGGGGCTGAGCGTCGCGGTCCTCAAGCCCGCGCAGACCGGTGTCGCCGACGGCGAGCCGGGTGACGCGGCCGAGGTGACCAGGCTGGCCGGCGCGGTCACCGCCGTGGAGCTCGCCCGCTACCCCGACCCGCTGGCGCCGGCGACCGCGGCCGCCCGCGCCGGGCTGCCGTCCGTGGGTCCGACGGACATCGCGGAGGCCGCCGCGAAGCTGTCGGCGGTGCACGACGTGGTGCTGGTGGAGGGCGCCGGCGGGCTGCTCGTGCGGTACGACGAGGCGGGCTCGACGCTCGCCGACGCGGCGGAGCTCATGCACGCCGGGGTCCTGCTGGTCGCCCCCGCGGGGCTCGGCACCCTCAACGCGACGACGCTGACCGCCGAGGCGCTGCGGGCCAG
Source organism: Actinacidiphila acidipaludis (assembly GCF_019890725.1). Lineage (GTDB taxonomy): Bacteria > Actinomycetota > Actinomycetes > Streptomycetales > Streptomycetaceae > Actinacidiphila > Actinacidiphila acidipaludis. Next base: position 98,912 of record NZ_JAINZZ010000010.1, on the reverse strand, counting down.
GAAGATCACCCTGCTGGGGCTGATCATCGGGAGCTGGCCGGGCGATCCGGAGCTCGCCGAGCGCTGCAACGTCGGGGACCTGCCCGTCGCGGCCTCCGCGCCGCTGCTGGGGGCCCTGCCGGCCCGGGCCGGCGGCCTGGAGCCCGAGGCGTTCCGCGCGGCGGCGCCGGACTGGCTGGCCCCGCAGCTCGGCGGTTCCTGGGACGCCGAGGCGTTCACCCGGGTGTACGGCCCGGCGACACCCACGGCCGGAACCACGCGGTAGGAGGACCCGCCGCGCGCGGGTAACGGGCACGGATCGGCGGCGTCCTGGGGCGGTGGCCCGCCCGGGACGCCGCCCGCCGTCACCGGGTCCAGCCGCGCAGCTCCTCGGCGATCCGGTCCACTCCGGCGCGGCCGTCCTTCACCAGCCGGGCCAGGTCCCGTACCTGCTCGGGCGTGGTGGTGACCTTCAGGCCGCCGGCGACCAGATAGGCGTAGGCGACGGCGGTGGCGAACAGGGCGTTCGACCGCTCCAGGGCGGGCACGTGCATCAGCAGCTGGAGCAGCGCCGCGGCGCGCGCGGGCGCGTCGCCGTACACCGGGCGGCCGAAGATCTCGGCCTCGTGCCGGCTGACCGCCGCCACCAGGGCTCCCCAGTCGGTGACCTGCGGGTCCCCCGGGGTGTTGTGCTCCGCCACCATCAGCAGCCAGGCGAGGTCGATCCGCAGCGTCAACGGATGCCGTCTCCCCTGGCGTCGAACTCCTCGGCGAAGACCGCCTCGTACTTCTGCATGAACTCCGCGGCGGCCTGGACGAACGCGCGGCCGTTCTCTCCCTCGTCCTGCCGGACGAGTTCCTCGATGTAGCGGTTCACGCTGATGCCGCGCTGCGAGGCGCGTTCCCGCGCCGCCTCGGCCGTGGCTTCGTCCACCCTCACGTTCAACTGGGTCTTGGCCATACGACAAAGCTAGCGCCGGAATGCTAGTAGCGGCAAGAGCGGGCGTCTCGTATCGCGGAAACAGCGGAGCGGCCCGCGCCCGGCCTGATGGGATGCCGGTCATGAGCGATCTCCGCATCCGGCCCGCCGAAGTCTCCGACATACCCGCCGTCCTCGCGTTCTGGCGGGTGGCCGCCGAGGGGACGAGCGTCAGCGACGACGAGACCGGCGTCGCCGGGCTGATCGGGCGCGACGCCGCGGCCCTGCTGCTGGCCGAGCGCGACGGCACGCTCATGGGTACGGTGATCGCCGGCTTCGACGGCTGGCGCTGCCACCTGTACCGGCTCGCCGTCCACCCGTCCGCGCGCCGGCAGGGCGTCGCCCGCGCCCTGCTGGCGGCGGCCGAGGAGCGGTTCACCGCGCTCGGCGGCCGGCGCGGCGACGCCATGGTGCTGGAGGCGAACGAGCGCGCGCACCACGCCTGGCAGGCCGTGGGGTACGCCCGGGAGGAGCAGTGGCGGCGCTGGACCAAGCCGCTGGCCCCACGCTGAGGACGGTGCGCGGCCGGCCGCGTGACGTCGGCCGGACGCCGTGCGCCTCGGAGCTGAGGACCGCCGGACGGCCGCACACCGGCCGCCCGGACCGTGCGTCCCGCGCGAACTTGGCCGATCATGGCACGGAGGTGTCCCATGACCGAAGCGCTTCTGCTGGTGCCGGCCCTGCTGCTCACCTTCGCCTCCGGCGTGTTCGTCGCGGCGGAGTTCTCGCTGACCACGGTCGACCGCGGTGAGCTGGAGCGGGCCGCGCGGCGCGGCGAGCGGGGGGCGTCGTCGGCCCTGGCGGCCGTGCGGACCCTGACCATCCAGCTCTCCGGCGCACAGCTCGGCATCACCGCGGCCGGTCTGATCATCGGTATGCTCGCCCGTTCGTCCGTCGCCGGGCTGCTGCGCGGGCCGCTGCGGTCGGCCGGACTCGGCGCGTCGGCGGCGTCCAGCCTGGCCCTGGTGCTGGGCACCGCGCTGACCACGGTGGTGCTGATGGTCGCCGGCGAGCTGATGCCCAAGAACTGGGCGATCTCCCGGCCGCTGCGGGTCGTCAGGGCGGTCGCGCCGCCGCAGCGCGCGTTCACCAGGGCGTTCTCGCCGTTGATCCACCACCTGAACAACACCGCCAACCGGGTGCTGCGCCGGCTCGGGCTGCAGCCCACCGAGGAGCTGGCCTCCGCCCGGGGACCGCAGGAACTGGTGGCCCTCGCCCGGCACTCGGCGAAGGAGGGCGCCCTCGAGCCCGACACGGCCGAGCTCTTCGTCCGCACCCTGGCGCTGGCCGACCTGACCGCGGAGAACGTGATGACACCCCGCGTGCAGGTCACCGCGCTGGAGGCGCAGGCCACGGCCGAGGACGTCGCCAACGCGACGCGGGCCACCGGCCTGTCCCGCTTCCCGGTGTACCGGGAGAGCCTGGACGCGGTCGTCGGCACCGTGCACATCAAGGACGTGCTGGCCGTCCCGGCCCGCCGCCGCCCCCGGCTGCCGGTGACCGACCTGCTGCGCGAGCCGCTGCTGGTCCCCGAGTCGCTGACCGTCGACCGGCTGCTCGACCAGCTCTCGGGACGCCGGACCATGGCCGTGGTGATCGACGAGTACGGCGGGACCGCAGGGGTGGTGACCCTGGAGGACATCGTCGAGGAGGTGGTCGGCGAGGTCCGCGACGAGCACGACCCCCAGGAGCGGCCCGACCTGCTCTTCCTGCGCACCGACGCCGAGGGCCGGCGGATCTACGACGCGGACGGCGCGACGCGGACCGAGGACCAGCTCGAACGCGTCGGCCTGCAGGTGCCGGACGGCCCCTACGAGACGCTGGCCGGCCTGCTGGCCCAGCGGCTTGGCCGGATCCCGGAGCGCGGCGACACCGTGGAGATCGGCGACTGGCGCATCGAGGTGACGGACGCCGAGGGCCACCGGGCCGCCCGGGCCCGCCTGGTCTCGCCGCCGCCCGGCCAGGACGGGGGCGGGCAGGCCGGATGACCTTTCTGCAACTGCTGATCGGCGCGCTGACCCTGGTGGTGAACGCCTTCTTCGTGGGGGGCGAGTTCGCGATGATCTCGGTGCGGCGCAGCCAGATCGAGCCCAAGTACGAGGCCGGCGACCGGCGGGCCGGGCCCGTGCTGTGGGGCCTGGAGCACCTGGCGCAGCTCCTGGCCACCGCCCAGCTCGGCATCACGGCCTGCACCCTGGTGCTGGGCATCGTGGCCGAACCCGCCATCTCCGACCTGCTGGCACCGCTCTTCCGCGCCACGCACGTGCCGCACGGCGCAGTGCACCCCGTCTCGTTCGTGATCGCCCTGGCGCTGGCCACCTATCTGCACATGCTCATCGGCGAGATGGTGCCCAAGAACGTGGTGCTGGCCGAGCCGCTGCGGGCCGCGATGCTGCTGGGCCCGTCGCTGGTCGCACTGACCAGGGCGCTGCGGCCGCTGATCTTCGTCGTGAACGGCCTGGCCAACGCCGGGCTGCGGCTGCTGCGGGTCGAGCCGCGCTCGGAGGTCGTGGCGGTCTTCTCGGACGACGAGCTGTCCCGGATGGTGGTCGACGCGGGCGCCGCCGGGCTGCTGGACGAACGCGCGACCGGGCGGCTGCGGGAGGCCCTGGAGCTGGGCCGGCGGCCGGTCGGGGAGATCGTGCTGCCGCCGGAACGCGTGGTGCGGGCGCCGCTGGGCATCACCGCCGAGGGCCTGGAGGCACTGGGCGCGCGCACCGGCTTCTCCCGCTTCCCGGTCGCCGACGACGACGGGCGGGTGCTCGGCTATCTGCACGTCAAGGACGCCTTGGACGCCGAGTCGCGGGACGCGCCGTTCCCCCGCTCCGCGCTGCGGCACATCACCCGGGTCGGCGCGGCGACCCCGCTGGACGACGTGCTGACCGCGATGCGCGCGGGCCGGGCGCACCTGGCCGCGGTGGTGGACGACGAGGGGCGCGGCCTCGGCCTGGTGACGATGGAGGACGTCCTCAAGGAGCTGGTCGGCCGGCAGCCCGGCGGACGCGCCTGAGCGGCGGGCGCGGAGCGCGCCGACAGTCGGCGGACGGCCCGGGCGCCGACGGGCCAATCGCCGCTTCCGCCCGGGGGACGAACCTGCCGCCCAGGCGGTGACGTGCCGGTTTTCCGGCCGACCGAGCGGTCGCATAGGATCGCGGCGCCATGCAGACGCCCGCCACGTTCACCAGTTTCGTCGCCATCGGGGACTCCTTCACCGAGGGAATGTCCGACGTCCTGCCGGACGGCTCCTACCGCGGCTGGGCCGACCTGCTCGCCGCCCGTCTGGCGGCACGTCACCCGGACTTCCGCTACGCCAACCTCGCGGTGCGCGGCAAGCTGATCCGGCAGATCGCCGAGGACCAGGTCGACACCGCGGCGGCGATGCGCGCCGACCTCGTCACGCTGGTCGGCGGCCTCAACGACGTGCTGCGGCCCAAGTGCGACGTGGACGCGGTGTGCGCGCAGCTGGAGAGCGCGGTGGAGCGGCTGGCGCCGTCCTGCGGCCGGCTCGTCCTCATGCGCAGCCCGGCCCGCCGGGGTCCGGTGGCCACCCGGTTCGCCCCCCGCATGGAACAGCTCTTCACCTTCATCGACGACCTCGGGCGGCGCCACGGCGCCCTGGTCGTGGACCTGTACGGGGCGGAGGTGCTCGGTGACCCGCGCCTGTGGGCGGACGACCGGCTGCACCTGACGGCCGGGGGCCACGAGCGGGTCGCGGAGGCGATCTGGCAGCGGCTCGGCCTGCCCGCGGAGTCCGAGTGGACACTGCCGCTGCCGCCCGCGGTCCCGCTGGGCTGGGCGGCGCGCCGGACCGCCGACGTGCGCTTCACCCGCGAGCACCTGCTGCCCTGGATCGGGCGCCGCCTCACCGGCCGCTCCTCGGGCGACGGCCGCCCCGCCAAGCGCCCCGAGCTGCTGCCGTACTCCATCACGGCCCCTGCCTCCGGTACCGGTGCCACCGCCGCCGGGACCACCGCCGAGGCCTGACCCCGCGCCCGCCCGGCGCGGGGCGGTCGCGCGGGGTTCCGGCGCCCGCCCCGGCATCCCCTCTGATCTGGGGTTCCCCACCGCACACGGCGGCGAGGACGGGCTCCGCCGCCGGGTAAACTCTGCACACGTGACTGCCAAGCCGCGTATCCCGAACGTCCTCGCCGGCCGCTACGCCTCCGCGGAGCTCGCCGCCCTGTGGTCCCCCGAGCAGAAGGTGGTGCTCGAGCGCCAGCTGTGGCTGGCGGTGCTGCGGGCCCAGAAGGACCTCGGGGTCGAGGTGCCGGAGCAGGCGCTCGCGGACTACGAGCGGGTGCTGGAGCAGGTCGACCTGGCCTCGATCGCCGAGCGCGAGAAGGTCACCCGGCACGACGTGAAGGCGCGGATCGAGGAGTTCAACGCGCTCGCCGGGCACGAGCAGGTCCACAAGGGGATGACCTCGCGGGACCTGACGGAGAACGTCGAACAGCTCCAGATCCGGCTGTCGCTGGAGCACGTACGGGACCGCACGGTCGCGGTGCTCGCCCGGCTCGGGCAGCTCGCGGCGCAGTACGCGGAGCTGGTCATGGCCGGCCGCTCCCACAACGTGGCCGCGCAGGCCACCACCCTCGGCAAGCGCTTCGCGACGGCGGCGGACGAGCTGCTGGTGGCGTACGAGCGCGTCGAGGACCTGATCGGGCGTTACCCGCTGCGGGGCATCAAGGGCCCGGTCGGCACCTCCCAGGACATGCTGGACCTGCTCGGCGGCGACACCGCCCGGCTGGCCGACCTGGAGCAGCGGATCGCCGATCACCTCGGCTTCTCCCGGGCGTTCACCTCGGTCGGCCAGGTGTACCCGCGGTCCCTGGACTACGACGCGGTGACCGCGCTGGTCCAGCTCGCGGCCGCCCCCTCGTCGCTGGCCAAGACCATCCGGCTGATGGCCGGCAACGAGCTCGTCACCGAAGGCTTCAAGCCCGGCCAGGTCGGCTCGTCCGCCATGCCGCACAAGATGAACACCCGGTCCTGCGAGCGGGTCAACGGCTTGATGGTGGTGCTGCGCGGCTACGCGTCGATGACCGGCGAGCTGGCCGGCGACCAGTGGAACGAGGGCGACGTCTCCTGCTCGGTGGTGCGCCGCGTCGCGCTGCCCGACGCCTTCTTCGCCTTCGACGGCCTGCTGGAGACGTTCCTGACCGTGCTCGACGAGTTCGGCGCGTTCCCCGCGGTGGTCGCCCGTGAGCTGGACCGCTACCTGCCGTTCCTGGCCACCACCAAGGTCCTGATGGGCGCCGTACGGGCGGGCGTCGGCCGGGAGATCGCCCACGAGGCCATCAAGGAGCACGCGGTGGCCTCGGCACTGGCCATGCGCGAGCAGGGCACCGAGCGCAACGAACTGCTGGACCGGCTGGCCGCGGACGAGCGCATCCCGCTCGACCGGGCCGCCCTGGAGACCCTCATGGGCGATCCGCTCGGCTTCACCGGTGCCGCCACCGGGCAGGTCGCCGAGGTCGTGCGCCGCATCGAGGACGTCGTGAAGGACCGTCCGCAGGCCGCCGCGTACCGGCCGGGGGCGATCCTCTGACGCCGGAGCAGCTCGCCGAGGCCCGGGAGCTCACGCTGGAGGATGTGATCGCCGACGGGCTGCGGGTGCTGTTCTGCGGGATCAACCCGGGCCTGATGTCCGCGCTGACCGGTCACCACTTCGCCCGGCCCGGCAACCGCTTCTGGCCCGCGCTGCACGCCTCCGGGTTCACCCCGCGGCGGATCGCGCCCGCCGAGCAGCAGCAGGTGCTGGCCCTGGGGTTCGGCATCACCAACGTCGCCGAGCGCGCGACCGCGCGGGCCGACGAGCTGAGCGCCGCTGAGCTCGTCGCGGGCGGCCGGACGCTGACCGCCAAGGTCGAGCGGTACCGCCCGGGTTGGCTGGCGGTGCTGGGCGTGACGGCCTACCGGACCGCGTTCGGCGAGCGTCTGGCGCAGGTCGGACCGCAGGAGCGGACCATCGGCGGCACCCGGATCTGGGTGCTGCCGAGTCCCAGCGGGCTCAACGCGCACTGGACACCGGCCGCGCTGGCCGAGGAGTTCGCCCGGCTACGCGAGGCGGCCTTCGCCGCCTGACGACGGCAGCGCACCGGCCTCCCCCACCGCCAGCACGAGCTGGAAGGGCAGTTCGCGGTCGCCCTGGCCGATGCCGAGGGCCATCCACCGGTCGCCGACCGTCCAGCCGTACACCTCGGAGACGTAGCCGCAGATCAGGTCCAGCGGCGGCGGCACCTGTCCGCCCTCCTCCAGCCGTATGAGATACGGGTACAGGTCCAGCGGCTGCGGCTCGCCCCAGCGTTGCGCGAGGAGTTCTATCAACGCCTGGCAGGCGGCCTCGAAGTCCTCGGCCACCGCCTCCCGGCGGACGACGTCGGCGTCATGAAAATCCTCGCTCACGGCGAGGTCCGCGACGTGGTAACCGGGGCCGCTCTCGACGGCGGCGGAGGTGACCCGCCGCGCCGGGAACTCCAGGGCGCGCAGCCGGTCCACCTCGGCGAGCTGGGCAGCAAGATCCATGCGTCCAGTAAAGCCCGCCCCTCTGACAATTGGCAGTCCGTCAGGTGACCACCGGTCCGGCCGTCACGCAACCGGTACCCGTCGGCACTCGCCGCGCGGCCCCGTGCCGGGTACGATCCGCCACACACAGGTACAGGCTGGGAGGACACACCTTGGGGCGACTCACCGGCGGGGACCCGTCCCTGCTCAGGCGGATCAACTCCGCGGTCGTCCTCCACGCGCTGCGCGGGGCGCAGACCCCCACGCTCACCGAACTCGTGCAGAGCACCGGGCTGTCCCGGCCGACCGTCGAGGGTGTGATCGAGGGCCTGACGGAGTCCGGCCTGGTCGTCGAGGTCGCCCCGGAGACCGCCGACACGCGCAAGCAGGGCCGCCCGGCGCGGCGCTTCCGCTTCCACGCCGAGGCCGGCCATCTGCTCGGCATCGAGATCGGCGCCCACCAGGTCCGGGTGGTGCTGGCCGACCTCGGCGGCGAGGTGCTCGGTTCGCACAGCCGCGACGTCCCGGAGTCCGCCTCGGCCGACGACCGGCTGGAACGGGTCCGCGGCACGGTCGCCGAGCTGCTGCGGAGGGCCGGGGTGGCCCGCAGCACCTTGTGGGCGGTGGGCGTCGGCAGCCCCGGCATCGTCGAGGCGCACGGCGAGGTCCGCCTGGGCACCGCGCTGCCCGGCTGGACCGGCCTGCCGCTCGGTGAACGCCTCCAGCGGTCGTTCCGCTGCCCGGTCCTGGTGGAGAACGACGCGAACGTGGCCGCGGTCGCCGAGCACTGGAAGGGCGCGGCGGTCGGCACCGACGACGTGGTGTTCGTGCTGGCCGGGCTGAGCCCGGGCGCGGGTTCGCTGATCGGCGGCCGGCTGCACCGCGGTTTCGGGGGCGCCGCCGGTGAGATCGGCGCGCTGCACCTGCTGGGCCGCGAGGTCACGCCCGAGCACCTGCTGTCGACCACCGGCACGCCGCTGCACCCGCTCGACGAGCCCGCCGTGGAGCGGGTGTTCGCGCTGGCGCGGGAGGGCGACGCACAGGCCAAGGACGCGGTCGAGCGGTTCCTGCGGCGCCTGGTGCACGACGTGGCCGCCCTGGTGCTGGCGATCGACCCCGAACTCGTCGTGATCGGCGGGTGGGCGGCCGGGCTCGACGACGTCCTGGAGCCGCTGCGCTCGGAGCTCGCGCGGTACTGCCTGCGGCCGCCGACGGTGGTGCTGTCCGCGCTGGGGCAGGCGGCCATCGCCACGGGGGCGCTGCGGCTGGCGCTGGACCACGTCGAGGAGCAGTTGTTCGCCGTCGAGCAGACGGCGCTGTCCCGGCACTGATCCCGGCCCTCGGCCCCTGGGGGAGCGCTGTCGAGGCACCCCCCCCCGGGGGACGGCGGTCGCGCACACGCGAACGGCCCGCCTCCGGAGAGGAGACGGGCCGGTCCGGTGATCCGGGGCTCAGGAGGCCTGGCGGCTCTCGGCCTGGTGGTGGGTGACCTCCACCGCGCCGGAGTCTCCGAAGGTCAGCCGGCAGGTGTCGGCACGGTAGGTGGCGACCGAGGCGGCGGCGACCCTGCCCTGCGCGAAGTAGCGGGTGGTGACGACCAGCACCGGCGCGCCCGGGAGGCGGTCGAGGTGCTTGGCGTCCTCGGCGCGCGCGGAGCCGAGCTCGACCGCGCGGTCCTCGCCCTCCAGCTCCAGGACGTGCAGCTCGCGCAGCACCGCGGGGGCGTGGTTCGCCGGGCTGAGCAGCGGCGACAGGTCCGGCACGGAGGCGGCGGGCACATACAGCAATTCGGTGGCGACCGGCTGGCCCTGCATCACGCGCTCGCGGTGGATGGTGTGCACGGCCTCGTCGGCGCCGGTGCCCAGCACCGCGGCGACCGCCGCCGGGGCGACCGCCTCGGCGCAGCCGATGGTCTGCCACGCGTCGCGCCCGGCGCCGGGCCAGACGTTGGCGGAGGGCCCGACCGCGACACCCATGCGCGGGGGCGCGACCGTGGTCCCGACGCCGCGGCGGCGCTGCAGGCGGCCCTCCAGCTCCAGTTGCTCCAGGGCCTGGCGGAGCGTGGCCCGCGCGACGCCGAAGCGGGCGGCCAGGTCGCGCTCGTTGGGCAGGATCTCGCCGACCTCGAACTCGGAGTCGAGGGCGTCGATCAGCACGGTCTTCAGGTGCCAGTACTTCGGCTCCTGCACCGATTCGAGCTGCGTGGTCCCCACCCTGTCCTCGCAATCACCGTGGTCGCGACCGGCGCCGGTGCACCGCTGCCGCTTGTCCAACCTTGTTTAGGAACCCCTATTTATTAAAGGTCCTTGCACTACTGGGACCATAGAGCGCCTCCCGGACTTGGTCAAGACCAATCCTCGTTTCCCGCCCATCCCGTCCGGAACCGGATACATGAGACGTTCACGCAGTGTTGACGGCGTGCTGCGGTAGCGTTCGTGATCTCCGGGGGAACGGCGAGGAAGACGAGGGAGCGCACGATGGAGCAGGTCACCGTGGTGACGGGCGGGAGCCGCGGTATCGGGGCCGCGGTGGCCCTGCGGCTGGCGGCGGCCGGCCACCTCGTCGGCATCGGCTACGAGCGAGCGGAGGACGCGGCGCAGGAGGTGGCCCGCGCGGTGGGCGAGGCCGGCGGCCGGGCCCTGACGCACCGGGTGGACACCACCGACGCGGACCAGGTCGACGCGTTCTTCGAGGCTGTGCGGGCCGAGCTGGGCCCGGTGACCGGGCTGGTCAACAACGCGGGCATCACCGGTCCTCTCGGCCGGTTCGCCGACACCCCCGTCGAGGTGATGCGGCGCGTGGTGGACGTGAACGTGGTGGGCGCGCTGATCTGCGCGCGCCGGGCGGCGCGCGAGATGTCCACCGCCCGCGGCGGCCAGGGCGGCGCGATCGTCAACATCTCCTCGGGCGCGGCCACCCTCGGCGGCCCCGGCGAGTACGTGCACTACGCGGCGAGCAAGGCCGCGGTGGACACCATGACCCTCGGCCTGGCCAAGGAGCTGGCCCAGGAGGGCGTCCGGGTCAACTCCGTGCAGCCCGGCATGATCGTCACCGGCATCCACGCGGCGATGGGCGACCCGGAGCGGCCCTGGCGCAATCCCGACCGCATCCCGGTGCGCCGCCCCGGCGAGCCGGACGAGGTCGCGGCCGCGGTGGCGTGGCTGCTGTCCTCCGAGGCGTCCTACACGACGGGCGCGGTGCTGCGGGTCGCCGGAGGTCTGTGAGCCGCGCGCGCCGCCGGGGACAGGGGTGACGGCGGCGGGACGGCGCCGGACGGGATCGAGGACGCTCCCGCGCAACAGGCAGTGACCTGGGCATTGACGTGGCCATGGCCGAAACACGACGGTGATACCCGGCAGCGCCGGGCAGGCGGGCGCTGGTCCCCCGCTCATCCACCGTCCGGGCCTGCCGCGCGAGCAGGCCGGCCGCATCCCGAAGGAGCACGATGCCCGGATCTCCCGTGGACACCGTGAAGCCGACGTCCGCCCCACCCCCGGCCGGCAGTCCGCTCGACCGCTGGTTCCGTATATCCGAGCGCGGGTCCACGCCGGGCCGGGAGGTCCGGGGCGGGCTCGCCACCTTCTTCACGATGGCCTACATCCTGGTCCTCAACCCGATCATCCTGGGCAGCGCCACGGACAAGTTCGGGCACCACCTGTCCCCGGCCCAACTGCTCACCGCGACCGCGCTGGTGGCCGCGGTGATGTCGGCCGTGATGGGCGTGGGCGGCAACCTGCCGCTGGCGATCGCGGCGGGCCTCGGGCTCAACGCCGTCGTCGCCTTCCAGCTGGCGCCGCGGATGAGCTGGCCGGACGCCATGGGCCTGGTGGTCCTGGAGGGCCTGCTGATCTGCGTGCTGGTGGTCACCGGGCTCCGGGAGGCCATCATGAACGCCATCCCGCAGGCCATCAAGCAGGCGATCAGCGTGGGCATCGGCCTGTTCATCGCGTTCATCGGCTTCATCGACGCCGGTTTCGCCAGCCGCATCCCGGACGCGGCGAAGACCACCGTGCCGGTGCAGCTCGGCGGGACGGGGACGCTGTCCGGCTGGCCGGTGCTGGTGTTCTGCGTGGGGGTGCTGCTGACCGTGGCGCTGGTGGCGCGGCGGGTCAAGGGCGCGATCCTGATCAGCATCGTGACCATGACGATCGTGGCGGTCGTCGTCAACGCCGTCGCCGACGTCCCGGCCGCCGCGTGGGGCCTGACCGTGCCGAAGGTCCCGCACGACGTGGTGGCGAGCCCCGACTTCGGGCTCATCGGCCACTTCAGCCTGTTCGGCGGCTTCTCCGAGGCGGGCGTGGTCACCGCCTCCCTGTTCGTCTTCACCCTGGTGCTCTCGGACTTCTTCGACGCGATGGGCACCATCGTCGGCATCTCCAACGAGGCGGGGCTGCTCGACGAGCGCGGGCGCGTGCCGAACATCGGGCGCGTGCTGTTCATCGACGGAGCCGCGGCGGTCGCGGGCGGCGCCGCGTCCTGCTCCTCGAACACCGCCTACGTGGAGTCCGCGGCCGGCGTGGGCGAGGGTGCCAGGACCGGTCTGGCCAGCGTGGTGACCGGGGCGCTGTTCGCCGTGACGCTGTTCCTGGCGCCGCTGGCCTCGGTGGTTCCGTCGCAGGCGGCCGCACCGGCCCTGGTCGCGGTCGGCTTCCTGCTCATGGCCCAGGTCAGGAACATCGACTGGACCCAGTACGACATCGCCATCCCCGCGTTCCTCACCATCGCGGTGATGCCGTTCACCTACAGCATCACCAACGGCATCGGCGCCGGGTTCCTGTCCTTCGTCACCATCAAGGCGGTGCTCGGCAAGTGGCGCGAGGTGCACCCGCTGGTGTGGGGCGTGTCGGTGTGCTTCCTGGCGTACTTCGCGATCCACCCGCTGCAGAGCTGGCTCGGCGCCAACTGACAGCCGGCCGGCGGCCGCCGTCCGGGGGCCGTCCGCCGCCCGACGGCGCGGGAGGAGGGGGACCCGCGGCCGTCGAGCGGAACGGCGCCCCGACCGGAACGGGGGCACCCGGTCGGGGCTGCTGGCCGGGCCGGTGCCGCGCACCGGCCCGTACTCATCACAACTCACCCCAACCGGGCGGAGTTCCCGTAGAGAGGGAGGAATTCGCCGCACCATGTGCGGACGCGCCGACCGGGGCCGCCGCGTCCGGCGGCGAGTGGCACGGCCGGGAGCCGGCAAGGCCAGGTCAGACGGGGTGGCCGGCGGGAAGGCCGGCCAGCAGGGCGGACGCGTCCTTCCGGCAGGCCGCCGCCGCGGAATCCTGCACGCCGTCGTAGGCGGCGACCGCCGCCTCGGCCGCGGCGCGGGCGGTGCCGGGCCGGTCCAGTGCGGACTCCAGCCGCGCGGCGAGCAGCAGGTCCGAGGCGCGGTCGTCCCGTCCGGCGGGACCGAGCGGGGTGAGGATGCCGACGGCCTGCCTGACCAGTTCCAGGGCCTCGCGGTAGGCGGGCCGCGGGTCGTCGGTGTCCGCCTCGCGCATCACGATCTCGGCCGTCTGCCGGTAGGTGTCGGCCAGGGCCGTGAACAGATCGACGGTGCCCGCTCCCTGGCCCGCTCCCTCCGTCTCGTCCCCGACGCCGCTTTCCTGGCGGATGCCGGATTCGTCCCGGCGGTCGAGTTCCGCCCGGAGGCCGAGCAGCGCGGCGGTCATGTAGGCGCGGGCCGCCGGCAGGCCGCCGCGGTCCTCGTGCAGTTCGAGCCAGGCGCGGGCCCGCAGCGTCCGGACCACCGCGAGGGCGGCCTGCGCGCGCTCCTCGGGGCCGGGCGCGCGGTCGCCGGCCGCGCGCCACAGGTCCTCGGCGCGGGCGTAGGCGCCGGCCGACTCCTCGTGAAGGCCGGCCCGGTTGAGCGCGTCGGCCGCGAGGTTGGTGAGCATCGCGTGGTCGTGCGGGTGCTCCCACCCCCCGGCGACGCCGGCGGCCAGCAGGAACTGCTCGGCGGCCTCGCGCGCCTCACCGAGGTCGAGGCGGCACTCCGCGAGCCACCAGCGGGCCTGCACGTACTCGCCCTGGTCGCCGGCGCGTTCGAGGTCCGGCATGACGGACTCCAGCACGCCCGCCGCCTCGCGGGCCCGGCCCAGCCGGCGCAGGGCACCGCCGAGGCGCAGCCGGGCGCCGGCGCCCGGACCCGCGCCCTCGCCGGCGTCGTCGGCCCACCGAGCCGCCTCGCGGGCGTGCCCGACGACGTCCTCGTCCTGGCCGAGGCGGGTGAGGGCCTCGGCGGCGAGCAGATGCAGATGAGCGCGGTGCGGCGCCTCCAGCACCGTGTCGCCGTGGCCGAGCGCGGCGCGGGCCCAGCGGGCGGCGCCCGCCGCGTCGCCCTGGCGCAGGCACAGTTCGGCGAGGGCCGCCGCGGGCTCGACCGCGCACCACGGCTGTCCGGCCTCCAGGTGGAGGGCGGCGGCCCGGGCCAGCAACACGGCGGCCCGCGGTCCTTCGTGGCGTGCTGCGGCCAGGCGCCCGAGCAGGACGGTGGCGTCGGCCAGCCGTCCTGTGACGCCGGGCTCGCCGCGGTGGCGCTCCCCCAGCGTGATGACGTCCTCGGCCTGGGCGGCGGCCGCGGCGAGTGCCTCGTCCTTCCGTGCGGGGTCGGCCGCGGCCCGGAGCAGGATGCGGCAGCGCAGCAGCAGCGCCCCGAGGTACTGGCGTCGGGTCGCGCGGTGAAGGCCGAACAGCGTGCCGAGCCGAACGCACTGCTCGTCCGCGGCGCGCAGCGCCTGGTCGGCGGTGGCGGCCGTGGCCCGGGCACAGGCGGCACGGGCCCGGCACGCGGCGGCCTCGCCCTGGTCCCCGGCGGTCTCGAACTGCTCGGCGGCGGAATGGAAGAGCGCCGCCGACCGCTCGGGCTCGTCGACGGCGGCCAGTGCGGCGTGTTCGGTGATCTCCGCGCGGGTCCGCTCGTCCGGCACCGTGCCGGTGCGCTCGGCGGCGGCTTCCGCGGCCGCCCACGCCTGCCAGGCATGCGGGTGCGCGAGGTCGGTCAGGCGGCGGGCCTCGGCCGCCAGCGCGGCCACCCCGTCCGCCGTTCCCGCGCCATGCTCCTGGGGCGGCCGGTCGCCGGAGTGCTCTTCCTCCACGGCCGGTTGCCCGGTGTCGGCGGTCATCGGCCCTCCTTCTCGCCGGAAGGAGGGAGGAACCGGCCGGCCGGGGAGGTGTGCGGTGTCTGTTCGGCAGTCATAGGGGGGCGCCGTCGGGGGCACTGCGGGCACGGCGCGGGTCGGGCGGCAGGGCCGCGGGGGGCGAGGGTCCGGCCATGGTAGGCGTCGCGAGCGATGTTGACCATGGAGTTGACCATGGAGGGGCCACGGCCGCGGGAAGATTTCCGGAGCAACCGGAGAGGGGGGCATAACCGTTGAAAGCGTAAGTTAACCGAAAAGCCCGGTCCTTTACCGTCTGGTCATGAAGCGTTCGTGATCACGCAACACGCCTTCGTCATCGTACTTGTATGCCTCACACGCCAGTTGAGCAGTTCCGGGCCCCTCGCCGCCGCTGGGGCCGCGACCTCGTGGAGGTCGCGGCCGTCTTCACGGCCATGGCCGCCGCGGACTTCGCGGCCGACCTGGTCGGCCACGGCCCCGACGGCCGTGTGCTGCTCATGGGTTCGGGGGCGGCGCTGCTGTCCGCGGCGGGTGTCCACACCTGGTGGGCGCGCCGTGGTCACGCTCCCGCCGAGCCGGACGCACCGGCGTTGACGGCGGACACCGCGACCGCCGCGACCGCCGTCGGCACCGCGCGGGATGACGCGGAGTGCGCCCTGTGGCGGATGCGGACCACCGTCGCCGACACCCCGGGCAGCCTGGGCCGGGTGTGCACGGCCCTGGCGGCCGGCCGCGTCGACATCGTGACCCTGCAGACCCATCCACTGGGCGACGGCACGGTCGACGAGTTCCTGCTCCGGGCGCCCGCCGGGCTGTCCGCCGCGGCGCTGGCGCTGACCGTCGCCGACGCGGGCGGCCGGGACACCTGGCTGGAGCGCGCCGACGCGCACGACCTGGTCGACACCCCGACGCGGATGCTGACGCTGGCCACCCGGACAGCGCTGGACGCCGCCGAACTCCCGCTGGCCCTGCGTCAGTTGTTCGGCCGCTGCACCATCAGGTCGACACCGCCCGGTGCGGGCCGGGAACCCGCCGAGGACACGCTGGAGGCGACCGTGATGCGGCTGCGCGACCCCTCGGGCGGCACGATCACCGTGCAGCGTGACCATCTGCCGTTCACGCCCACCGAGTTCGCGCGGGCCCGCGCCCTGGTGGAACTGGACGCCCGCCTGGGGGTGCGGATGCCGGCCGGCCGCGGGACGGTCACCCTGCCGGAGGGCAACGAACTCACCGTGCGCCGTGCGGGGCCGGAGGACCGGGCCGCAGCACTGGCGATGCACGAGCGGTGCTCCCCGGCGACGCTGGCCCTGCGCTACCACGGTCCGGTGGCCGACGCCGACCGCTACCTGACCCATCTGCTGGGCCCGCGGTTCGGGCGGTCGCTGGCCGTGGAGACCGCGTCCGGCAGGCTGGTGGCCCTCGGCCATCTGCTGTGGGACGGCGACGAGAACGAGGTATCGCTGCTGGTGGAGGACGCGTGGCAGCGCCGGGGCATCGGCGCGGCCCTGCTGCGGCGGCTGGTCGAACTGGCCGCGGAGTCGGGCCGGGAGTCGGTGTACGCGGTCACCCAGGCCGCCAACACCGGGATGGTGGCGGCCATGCGCGAACTCGGCCTCCCGCTGGACTACCAGGTCGAGGACGCCACGCTGGTGATCACCGCGTCGCTGCCCACGGCGCAGGGCGCCGACGTCCCGTCGGCCGACGCCCTGCCGTGGGTCACGAGCCGCCGGCGCTGACCCGGGCGGCCGGCCGCGCGGTCCCGTCGGCGAGCGCGGCGCCCGCGGTGGCGGCGTCGAGGGCGGCGTCCAGGTCGCGCCACAGGTCCTCGACGTCCTCCAGGCCCACCGACATGCGCAGCAGGCGGTCGCTGATCCCGCCGCGCCGCCGGTCGTCGGCGCCGACGATGCGGTGGCTGATCGACGCCGGGTGCTGGATCAGCGAGTCCACGCTGCCCAGGCTCACCGCCGGTGTGACCAGCCGGACCGAGGCGATCACCGCGTGCGGGTCGCCCGCGACCTCGAACGCGATCATGGCCCCGCCGATCCGCGGGTAGTGCACGGCGCTCACCCGCGGGTCCGCCGAGAGCCGGGCGGCCAGCTCCGCGGCCGTCGCGGACGCCGCCCGGACCCGCACCGGCAGGGTCGACAGCCCGCGCAGCAGCAGGTATCCGGCCAGGGGGTGCAGCACACCGCCGGTGGCGAACCGCACCTGGCGCAGCCGCCGGGCGAACTCCTCGTCGCAGGCCACCACACCGCCGAGCACGTCGCCGTGCCCGCCGAGGTACTTGGTGGCGCTGTGCAGCACGATCCGCGCGCCGGACCCGGCGGGCCGCTGCAGCACGGGCGTGGCGAAGGTGTTGTCGGCCAGCAGCGGCACCGAGCCGCAGGAGTGGGCGACGGCCCGCAGGTCCACCTCGGCGAGGGTGGGGTTGGCGGGCGTCTCGACCATGACCAGGCCCGTGTCGGGCCGGATCGCGTCGGCGATCCCCGCCGGGTCGGTCCAGGTGACCTCGGTGCCCAGCAGGCCCGCGGTCAGCAGGTGGTCGCTGCACCCGTACAGCGGCCGGACGGCCACCACGTGGCGGAGCCCGTCGGCGGACCTGGCGAGGAGGCAGGCGCTGAGCGCCGCCATCCCGCTGGCGAAGGCGACGGCGGACTCGGTGCCCTCCAGGCGGGCCAGTGCCGTCTCGAAGCGGGCCGTGGTCGGGTTGTCGAGCCGGCCGTAGACCGGCGGGCCGTCGGGGCGCTCGCCGGTGGTGGCGAAGGCGTCGATCCTGGCCGCCTCTCCCCTGCTGTCGTGCGAGGGGTAGGTGGTGGACAGGTCCAGCGGTACGGCGTGCACACCCAGGTCCGCGAGGTCCTCGCGTCCGGCGTGCACGGCCTCGGTGGCCAGGGCCCGTTCGGGGCCCTGCGGGGTCACGCGTGGATACGTCTCCATGCCCGCCAGACTGAACGGACGGCGGGCGGCGTGGGGAAACCGCCGTGCTACGTTCGCCCGATGACCGATTCCGTCGCTCTCGATCCGGTGGACCTGGAGATTCTCCGGCTGCTGCAGAACGATGCCCGGACCACGTACCGCGACCTGGCCGCCGCGGTCGGCGTCGCGCCGTCGACCTGCCTGGACCGTGTGGCCCGGCTGCGGCGCAGCGGCGTGATCCTCGGGCACGAACTGCGGCTGGATCCGGCCAGGCTGGGGCGCGGCCTGGAGGCGCTGCTGCTGGTGCAGGTGCGGCCGCACCGCCGGGAGCTGATCGATCCGTTCGTCGAGCGGATCCGCGGGCTGCCGGAGTCGCGCGCCCTGTTCCATCTGACCGGCCCGGACGACTATCTGGTGCACGTCGCGGTCACCGGCACGGCGGACCTGCAGCGGCTGGTGCTGGACGAGTTCACCTCCCGCCGTGAGGTGGCCCGGGTCGAGACCCGGCTGATCTTCCAGCAGTGGGAGTGCGGTCCGCTGCTGCCGCCGTCGTGACGATCGTCGCGATTTCGCGTGACGCGTAAGGAACGCGGCACTTTTCGGTGGTGACGCGGGGGCCTCCGACGTACCAGGATGGTCCGCATGTCTACCACCAGCAGCCCGCTGCCCCGCGAGGTCGCCGACGGCTACGTCGACGGGCTCCTCGAACTCGACCCGCTCCTCGGCACCTACCTCGGCGCGCCCGGAAGCGCCCGCAGCCTGCCGGACTTCTCTCCGGCCGGCGCGGACGCCCGCGCCGCGCTGGCCCGCACCACGCTGGCCGGGCTCACCGAGGCCGAGGCGCTGCCCGGGGCGCAGAACGACGCCGAGCGGCGCTGCGCGCGGCTGCTGCGCGAACGCCTGACCGCGGAGCTCGCCGTCCACGAGGCGGACGAGCACCTGCGGGCGGTCAGCAACCTCAACTCCCCCGCGCACGCCGTTCGCGAGGCGTTCACGCTGATGCCGAGCGAGACGGCCGAGGACTACGCGGACATCGCGGCCCGCCTGCGGGCCGTCCCGGCGGCCCTGGACGGCTACCGGGCGTCCCTCACCGAGGGACTCGCGCGCGACCTGCCGGCCGGGCCGCGCCAGGTGGAGACGGTCATCGGCCAGTTCACCGAGTGGGTCGGCGACGGCGGGTCGGCGAGCTGGTTCGCCGGGCTGGTCGCCGACGGCCCGCAGGAGCAGCGGGCCGAGCTGGAGGCGGCGGCCGCCGAGGCCACCGCCGCGTTCGTGGAACTGCGCGACTGGTTCAAGGACACCTACGCGCCCGCCGTCGCCGGCGCGGCCGACACGGTGGGCCGTGAGCGCTACGCGCTGTGGACCCGGCTGTGGAACGGCACCGACCTGGACCTGGACGAGGCGTACGCCTACGGCTGGTCGGAGTTCCACCGGCTGCACGCCGAGATGGTCGCCGAGGCCGGGAAGATCCTGCCGGACGCGTCGCCGTGGGAGGTGCTGCGCCACCTCGACGAGCACGGCCAGGCCATCGAGGGCGTCGACGAGGTGCGCGCCTGGCTGCAGGGCTTGATGGACGAGGCCATCGAGGCGCTGGACGGCACCCACTTCGAGCTCGCCGAGCGCGTCAAGCGCGTGGAGTCCCGGATCGCCCCGCCCGGCGGCGCCGCGGCCCCGTACTACACCGCGCCGTCGGAGGACTTCAGCCGTCCCGGGCGCACCTGGCTGCCGACCATGGGCAAGACCCGCTTCCCCCTCTTCGACCTGGTCTCCACCTGGTACCACGAGGGCGTGCCGGGTCACCACCTGCAGCTCGCGCAGTGGGCGCACGTCGCCGAGAACCTGTCCCGCTACCAGGCCACGGTCGGCATGGTCAGCGCCAACGCCGAGGGCTGGGCCCTCTACGCGGAGCGGCTGATGGACGAACTCGGCTTCCTCACCGACCCCGAGCGCCGGCTGGGCTACCTGGACGCGCAGATGATGCGGGCCAACCGCGTCATCGTGGACATCGGCATGCACCTGCGGCTGGAGATCCCGGCGGAATCCCCGTTCCACCCCGGTGAGCGGTGGACGCCGGAACTGGCCCGGGAGTTCTTCGGGATGCACAGCGGCCGTCCGTCCGACTTCGTCGACAGCGAGCTGATCCGCTACCTCGGCATGCCCGGCCAGGCCATCGGCTACAAACTGGGCGAGCGGGCCTGGCTGACCGGCCGGGCCGCCGCGCGCGCCGCGCACGGCGACGCCTTCGACGCCAAGGCGTGGCACATGGCGGCCTTGTCCCTCGGCTCGCTGGGTCTCGACGACCTGGTGGAGGAGATCTCCGCGCTGTAGTGCGCGGAGCACCGCTCCGCTCGCGGTCCGGGTGGGCCCGGGACACCGTGCTCCCGGGCCCGTACCGGCCCCCACCACCGCTGACCGCGCGGGGAGGTGGTCGACACCCGCCACCGGGGCCGCCGCCCCGCCGGAACCGGCGGCGCGGCCCGGCCGTTACCCTGCTGCCCCCGGCTCGTGCCGGAACCCGTGACGACAAGGCGGTGCGCACCGATGACCCTGCACGCTTCCCACGACGGCGGACGCCTGGTGCTGACGCAGGGGCGGCTGACCCTGCGCGAGCAGTCGCCGGACGAGGCCGCCCTGCTGGCCGACGGCAAGCCCGCCGCGCTGGTGTGGATCGACGGGGTACCGGGCGAGGGGACGACCGGTGCGGCCTCCATGACCGTGGCGGCGTCCCAGGCCGGTGTCTACCAGCCCGGCTGGGGCCTGTTCGCGGTGATACGCAGCGAGGACGGCGTGGCCGTGGGCGGCGCCGGCTTCCACGGCCCGCCGAACCTCGGTTCGGTGGAGATCGGCTACGACCTGTCCGTCTCGGCCCGCGGCGCCGGCTGGGCCACGGACGCGGCCCGCGCGCTGTGCCAGTGGGCGCTGGAGCAGCCCGAGGTGACGGTCGTGCTGGCGACCACCGAACCCGGCAACCAGCCCTCGCAGGCCGTGCTGGAGCGCGTCGGCTTCGTCCGGGTCGCCGACCGCGGCGAGTTGTGGGCCTACGAGTTGACGTCGCTGCGGTCGTGAACCGGCGTCCGGGGAGGCGTGCGCTTCCCCGGACCGTGTTCCCGGAACGCGTTCCCGCACCGCGCTCCCGGGGGTGGTCCGGCCCTCCGGGTGCCCGGTCAGCAGCCGCAGTCCGCGGCGTCCACGGGTGCGGTCAGAGGGTCCGTGTCGCGCCGCGCGGCGCCCTCGTGGGTCTCGTAGGCGAAGCCCTCGCGGATCCAGTACTCCATGCCGCCCAGCATCTCCTTGACCCGGTAGCCGAGGGTCGCCAGCGCCAGGGCGGCTCGGGTGGCGCCGTTGCAGCCCGGACCCCAGCAGTGCACGACCACCGGGCGGTCACGGTCGAGGAGCAGGGCGGCCTGCCGCGGGATCAGGTCCGTGGGCAGGTGGACCGCGCCGGGGATGTGTCCCTGGTCCCAGGCCGCGGTGCTGCGGGTGTCGACGAGGGTGAATCCCGGGTCGCCGCCGGCCGCCAGGGCCGCCGACACGTCGGAGACGTCGGTGTGGAAGGCGAGACTGGCGGCGAAGTACGCGGCCGCGTCGGCCGGGGCGGCCGGCGGGACCCGCAGGACGGGGTGGGCGGCGGTGGGCTGCTGCTGCGCTGTCACGGTGGTCATGGCGGAAAACCTACGGCCACCACCCGGTCCGGCTGAAGGCACTTCTCCCGGCGCCGACCTTGCCCGGCCGGGGATTCCCCTGCTATTTCTCGTCGATGACCACGTTTTCCCCGGATGCCACGGACTGGCGTCTCCTGGAGGCCCTGCAGCGCGACGGCCGTGCGAGCTACGCCGAGTTGGCCCGCGCCGTCGCGATGTCGCCGAGCGCGGTGACCGAACGGGTGCGGCGGCTGGAGGAGGCGGGCGTGATCACCGGGTACACGGCCGTCATCGACCACGAACGGATCGGCCTGCCGGTGCTGGCGCTGGTGCGGCTGCGCTACCCGCACGGCAACTACAAGCCGTTCCGCGACCTGCTCGCGACCACGCCGGAGGTGCTGGAGGCCCACCACGTCACCGGTGACGACTGCTTCGTGATGAAGGTCGCCGCCCGCTCGATGAAGCACCTGGAGGAGGTCACCGGCCGCATCTCCGGGCTGGGGGCGGTGACCACGAGCGTGGTGTACTCCTCGCCGCTGGAGCGGCGGCCGCTGGTGCTGTGAGGCGGCGGCCGTCGCCGCCGGAGCGGCGGGCGGGCCGGTCGCGAAGGACGGGGACAGGCACGGAGAAGCGCGGGGTCGGCAGGGTCGGCGGGAAACGGCTATGCGCCCGACCGCGCAACCGCGCCGGTGCGCAGGCGGATGGCCGATCCGTCCCGGCCCTTGTCCACGCGGAGCTGGGCGGGGATGCGGTGCCGCAGGTCGGCGACATGGCTCACGATGCCGACCGCGCGGTCGCGCTCACGCAGGCCGTCCAGCACGTCCAGCACCTCGTCGAGCGTCTGGTCGTCGAGGCTGCCGAATCCCTCGTCGATGAACAGGGTGTCCAGCCGGGTGCCGCCCGACTCGTCGGTCACCACGTCGGCGAGGCCCAGGGCGAGGGCGAGCGAGGCGAAGAAGGTCTCGCCGCCGGAGAGGGTCGCGGTGTCCCGCTCGGTGCCCGTCCAGGCGTCCACGACCACCAGCCCGAGACCCGAACGGGCCCGTCCGCTGCCGCGGGCGTCGGAGTGCGCCAGGGTGTAGCGGCCCGCGGACATCCGCTGCAGGCGCACGGCGGCGGCCGCGGCGACCTGTTCGAGGCGGGCGGCCAGCACATAGGTCTCCAGGCCCATGCGGTACCGGTTCTCCGCCGAGGTGCCCGCGGCCAGGTCCGCCAGCCGCCGGACGCGGTCGAACGCGGCGCGCGCGGGCGCGAGTTCACGGACCCGCGCGGCGGCGGACGCGCTCAGCCGGTCGAGTTCGGCGCAGCGGTGCTCGGCGGCGGACGCGGTCGCGGCCGCCTGCCGCAGCGCCCGGGTGGCCGCGTCCAGGACGCTCTGCGCGGCGGCGGGTTCGGCGGGCGGGAGGGCGGCCGCCGCGACCGGCTCGGGGGCGGCGAGTTCGGCGTCGAGCGCCGCCTCCTCCTTGGCCCACGCCTCGGCCTGCCGCTCGGCGGCCCAGAGCCGGGACTGCGGCATCAGCGCCGCCGACGCCTCGGCGGGCGAGGCGAATCCGGCGCGGGTGGCGGCGTCGGCGAGGGCGGCTTCGGCCTCGGTCAGCCGCGTGCGGGCCTCGGCCCGGTCCCGGACGGCGCGTTCGGCCCGTTCCAGCAGGGCGACGCGCGCGGCGAGGGCGGCGCGCCGGGCGGCGACCGTGGCGTGTCCCGCGCGCGCCCGGGCGAGTTCGCGGCTCAACCGCTCGTGCTGCTCGTCGAGTTCCTCGCGGCGTGAGGTGCGGGCGGCGCTGCGGCTGAGCGCGTCCTGGCGCTGCGCCGCGCGGTCGTCGCGCTCGGCCTCGGCCCTGTCCAGGGCGGCACGCGCCTCCGCCACGTCGGCGGCCCGCGCCGCGGCGGCGGCGTGGGCGGCGGCCGACGCGGCGTGCTCCGCGGTGAGTTCGGCCAGCGGCAGACCGCCCGCGGCCGCGCAGGCGGCCTCCAGCGCCGCCGCCAGGCGCTGGCCCCGGTCGCGGGCCTGTTCGTAGCGTGTGGTCGCCTCCTGGAAACGGGCTTCGGCGGCGTCCTCGTCGGCGCGGCTCACCTGCCGCCCGGCCGGCCGCGCCGGCGCAGGATGGTCCTCGGAGCCGCACACCCGGCAGGCCGCGCCGTCGACGAGGCCGGCCGCGAGTTCGGCGGCGATCCCGGAGATCCGGGCCTCCCGGAGGTCCTGCCAGGCCTCGCGCGCGTTCTGCGCCCGGTCGCGGGCGTCGCGGGTGGCGCCGTCGGCGGCGGCCGACTCCCGGATGAGGCGGTCGCGCTGGGCGGCGGCGTCCACGCGGCGCCGTGCCGCCTCCACCTCCGCGGCCAGTTCCGCAGCCCGTGCCGCACCCTCCATGCCGGCGTCCACCCGGGACTGCAGCGCGGTCCGCCGCTCGGGCCAGCGGTCGAGCCAGCCCTGCGCCTCGCGGGCGGTCTCCTCGTCCGCGCCGTCCTCCCGGTCGAGGCTCGCCCGCCGCCCGGCGATCTCGCCGAGCCGCGTCTCGCCTTCCGCGGCCGCGGTCAACCCGCCCAGGACCTCCCGCAGTTCCCCCGCGCGTCGTCCCAGCTCCGCCGCTTCCCCGCCCACGGCGCGTGGCGCCGCCCCGGTCGCCCTCGGCTCCCCGAGGGCGCCGGCGGGGCCGCCGCCCAGCGTGCTGCGGCGTCCGCGTTGGGGCTCTGTCCCGGGGCCTGCCGCCACGGCGCGATCCCGCTCGGAGCGCGTGGCGGCGAACTGCCCCTGCCCGGGGGCCGGCTGGCCGTCGGGTTCGACGCCGGAACGCCCGTCGCCGGTGTCCGTCCGCGCCGCGGGCACCGCACCGTCCACGCCCCGGGCCACGACCTCCTGGGCCTGCGGGGAGCCCCCCGCGCCACGGCCGTCCGCGGCCGGGTCCTGGGGCCCGTCGGCACCGGCCGGCTCGGAAGGTCCGCTCCGGCGCCCGGACTGGGCCGGCACCCCCGGGGCGTCCTCCGCGTCCGGCGTCCGGTGATCCGCGGGGCGGGCGTGGGGAAGGGCCGAGCCACCGGGGTCGGGGGACGCGGCGAGTTCGGCGAGGACGGTGGAGGCCAGGTGGGCGGCCTCGGCGTGCTGGGTGGCGGCCTTGTCGCGCAGGGAGAGCGCCGGTTCGACGGCGGCGGCCCGGTGGGCGCGGTCCAGGGCGGCGCGGGCCGCGGACCGTGCCGGCCGCTGCTCGTCCAGGGCCGCGGCACGCGTCGCGGCTTCCTGGTGGCGGCGCTGGAGCGCGTGCAGGTCGCGTGCCTCGGCGTGGGCGGTGGCCGCTTCCCGGTGCGCGGCCTCGGCGCGGGTGACCGCGAGGGCGGTGATCTCCGCGATCTCGCGTGCCTCGCAGCGCAGGCGGGCCGCCCACTCCAGGAGCGCGCCGTCGTCCTCCGGCTCGCCGGCCCAGGGGCCCGCGGCCTGGCGCAACGCGGCGCCGAGCTGCCGCAGTTCCTCGTCGCTGCGGGCGAGCCGCTGCCCGGCCTCCTGCCTGCGGTCGCGCAGCCACGCCTCGACCGAGGTGAACCGCCGCGTGTCGAAGAGGCGGCCGAGCAGGTGACCGCGTTCCGTCGCGGTCGCCCGCAGGAAGGTCGCGAACTCGCCCTGCGGCAGCAGCACGACCTGGCAGAACTGCTCGCAGCTCATGCCGACGAGCTGTTTGATCTCCTCGCCGATCTCCTGGTGCGAGGTGGACAGGCCACGCCACTCGCCGCCGGCCAGTTCCCGCAGCAGCGTGACCGGCTTGTCCAGGGTGGTGCCGCTGCCGCGCTTCTTGGCCCGGGCCTGCTCGGGGCGCCGGATGATCTCCAGCCGCCGTTCGCCGACCGTCAGTTCGAGCACGACCTCGGTGGGTGTGCCGGGAGCGGCGTGATCGCTGCGCAGCCGGTTGGCCGGGCGAGCACCCGGGACCTGGCCGTACAGCGCGTAGCAGACGGCGTCCAGTACGGACGTCTTGCCCGCGCCGGTGGGACCGTGCAGCAGGAACAGGCCGGCGGCGGAGAGTTCGTCGAAGTCGACGTCCTGCGAGCCCGCGAACGGCCCGAACGCGCTGAGCCGGAGCCGGTTCAGCCGCATCAGCGGGCCTCCTTCCGTACCGCGTCGCCGCCGACCGCGTCGAACGCGTCCTGCAGCAGGCCGCTCTCGGCCGCGTCGGGTCCGGCGCCGCGGACGTGCGCGACGAAGTCCTCGGCGATCTGCCGGTCGGTGCGGCCGCGCAACCGCTGCGCGTAGGAGGCGAGTTCGTCCTCGTCGGTCCGGTCGGGGTCGAACGCGAGGCTGAGGACGTGCGGGAACCGCCGGGCCAGCGCGGCCATCGGCTCGTGCGGGCGCGCGGGATCGGTGAGGGTGGCCTCGACCCAGGCGTCGGTGTGCCGGTCGTGCGCGGGATCGGCGAGCAGGTCGTCGAGCCGGCCGCGCAGCCGGGCGAGCCGTCGCGGCACCGGTGTGTCGACGCGCTCGGCCGCCACCGAGCCGCGGTCGTCGAGGGTGACCAGCCACATGCTCTTGCGGTGGTGCTCCTCGGAGAAGGAGTAGGCCAGCGGGGAGCCGGAGTAGCGGATGCGGTCGGCGACGGTCTGGCAGCCGTGGAGGTGGCCGAGGGCCACGTAGTCGACGCCGTCGAAGAGTTCGGCGGGCACCGCCGCGACTCCCCCGGCGGTGATGTCGCGTTCGCTGTCGCAGGCGGCCCCGCCGGTGACGAACGCGTGCGCCATCACGACGCTGCGGGTGCCGGCCGGCCGGGCGGCCAGATCGGCGCGCACCCGGTCCATGGCGGCGCCGAGCACCGCCGTGTGGTCGGCCCGCCGGGCGCCGAACTCCTCGCGGACCAGTACGGGTTCGAGGTAGGGCAGCCCGTAGAGGGCGACGTCCCCGTGCTCGTCGGAGAGCACGACCGGCTGGTGGCACGTCGCGGGGTCGGTGCGCAGGTGGATGCCCGCCCGGCCCATCAGTCCCGCGCCGACGCCGAGTCGGCGGGCGGAGTCGTGGTTGCCGGAGATCATCACGGTCGGCACGCCGAGGCCGGCGAGCCGGTGCAGGGCGTCGTCGAACAGCTCGACGGCGGCGAGCGGCGGCACCGCGCGGTCGTAGACGTCTCCCGCGACGAGGACGGCGTCCACGTCCGTGTCGCTGACGGTGGCGACCAGGTGGTCGAGGAACGCCCGCTGCGCGTCGAGCAGGCTCACCCGGTGGAAGGACCGCCCCAGGTGCCAGTCCGACGTGTGCAGGAAGCGCATGATCCCCGAAGACTAGCGTCCCGGCCCGGCCGCCCGTGCACGGACCCGGGAACCTCACCCCACCGGGTCCCGTCCGCCCGTCCGGATCTGTCACCCGTCCCGTGCACCGCTCCGGCCTGCCCGTTTGACAATAGGCAGGTAAATGCCTGCATAATCGAGAGGTGAGCCTCGAAGCACGAGAGATGGACGCGGTGTTCAAAGCGCTGGCCGATCCCACCAGGCGGTTGCTGCTCGACCGGCTGCGTGAGCACAACGGCCGGACGCTGAGCGAGCTGTGCGACCGGCTGGGCATGGCCCGCCAGTCGGCCACCCAGCACCTCGACGTCCTCGGGCGCGCCAACCTCGTCACCGTCGTACGGCGCGGACGGGAGCGGCTCCACTACCTCAACCCGGTGCCGATCCAGGAGATCGAGGAGCGCTGGATCGCGGGGTTCGACAAGCCCCGTCTGCACCTGCTCAGTGCCATCAAGAACCAGGCGGAGGAGTACGCCATGACCGACGCGACGCCATCAGTGCCGGACTACGTCTATGTCACCTACATCCGCGCGTCCGCCGAACAGGTGTGGCACGCCCTGACCGACGCGGACCTGACGGCCCGCTTCTGGGGGCACCACAACGTCTCGGACTGGCAGCCGGGCTCGCCCTGGGAGCACCGGCGTGCCGACGGTTCGGGAGCCGTCGACGTCGTCGGCAAGGTGCTCGAGGCCGAGCCGCCGACCCGGCTGGCCATCACCTTCGAGGACCGGCCCGACGCCGAGATGCAGCGGGAGCCCTCGGTCGTCACCTTCCTCGTCGAGCCGCACCAGGACATCGTCCGCCTCACCGTGACGCACGAGAAGCTGCCCGACCTGGAGATGCTGGGCGGGATCTCGCAGGGCTGGCCGGCCGTGCTGGCCAACCTCAAGTCGCTGCTGGAGACGGGCGACGTGCTGCCGCAGGCGCCCTGGGAGATGTCCCCCGCGCACCGTTGAGCTCGCAGAGAGCGCCGGACCGAAGCCGACAGCACGATCAGCGCCCGCCGGAGAAGGGACCTCTCATGGACACCTCCGCCCTCGCAGGGGCGTACCGCACCCTGCTGGACGCCGCCGCCACGGTGGCCGGTGCCGGGGAGCCGGGGCCCGTGCCCCCGCCCGGAGAATGGGACGCCGAGCAGATCCTCGCGCACGTCTCGGTGCTGACCGCGACCACGCTGGTCACCGTCGCGACCGTCGCCTGCGGCTCCGGCGCCACCTACGACAACCGTCCGGCCCAGGACGGCTGGACCCTCGGCACCGTGATCACCCGGGCCGGTGGCGCGCCCGGGCTGCGGGAACGCCTCCGCCGCCAGGGAGAGGCGCTCTGCCTGGCCGCCGCGGTCCTCGGGGACGCCGAACGCGCCGTCCGCGTGCCGACGTTGCTGGTGTCCCACGGCACGCTGCTGGTCGACGCGCCGATGCCGCTCGGGGATCTGCTCACCGGTCTGGCGGACGCCGAACTGCCCGGGCACGCCGCACAGTTGCTGGCGCTGCTCCCGCCCGACTCGGGGACGCGGCCGGAGCCGGCGGCGAACGCCACCGCGTGACGACGCCGCGGGGGTTCCGCGGGACCGGTCCTCAGGACGCCGGGGAGGACGGCCGGACGTCGACGTAGGCCGTGCCCTCCGTGACACAGCGCGCGGTGCCCGACGTCGCGTCGGCGAGCCAGGACCGGAACGCGGGCACCTCGGTCTCCGGGATGCCGAGCCGCAGGGTGACCTCGGCGCCGTAGGCGACGTCCCGCACCGTGTGGCCGGCGGCCCGCAGGTCGTTCTCCAGCCGGCCGGCCCGCTGGTGGTCGGCGGTCACCGTCACCAGGGCCAGGCGGCGCCGCTCGATGGTGCCGAACGCGTCGAGGGCGGCGGACACCGCGCCCCCGTAGGCGCGCGCGAGACCGCCCGCGCCGAGCTGGACGCCGCCGTAGTAACGGGTCACGACGGCGACGGTGTCGCGCACCTCGCGGCCGAGCAGCACCTGCAGCATCGGGGTGCCGGCGGTGCCGCCGGGCTCACCGTCGTCGCTCGCGCGGTGCAGGCGGCCGTCCGGGCCGATCACATAGGCGAAGCAGTTGTGGCTCGCGGTCGGGTGCTCCTTGCGCACCCGGCGGACGAAGTCCTGAGCCTCCTCCTCGCTGCCGGCCGGGGCCACCGCACACAGGAAGCGCGAGCGCTTGATCTCGCTCTCGTGGACGCCCGCGCGTGCCACCCTCAGATACCGGTCGACCATCCGTTCAGCCTAACGCCGGGAATGGCCGGGCATCGCGGGGCGTTCGCGCAGGTAGGACGAGTGAGGACGGGCGCGGCCTGAGGGCCGTGCCGCGGCGGCGGGAGGACGGCGTGTCAGGCGTGGAGGGCGTGTCAGGCGTGAACGGCAGCGGCGGCGAGAGCGACAGGGACGTGGTGCGCAGGATCCTCACCGCCACGGGCGACACCTGGGCGGTGGTGGGGCTGTCGAACAACACGCGCAGGGCCGCGTACGGGGTGGCCTCCGTCCTGCAGCGCTACGGAAAGCGGATCGTCCCCGTGCACCCCAAGGCCGAGACCGTGCACGGCGAGCAGGGGTACGCCTCGCTCGCCGACATCCCCTTCCCCGTGGACGTGGTGGACGTCTTCGTGAACTCGGAGCTCGCGGGCGCGGTCGCCGACGAGGCCGTGGTGATCGGGGCGAAGGCCGTCTGGTTCCAGCTCGGCGTCGTCGACGAGGACGCCTTCGCGCGGACCCGGAGCGCGGGCCTGGACATGGTCATGGACCGCTGCCCCGCGATCGAGATACCGCAGCTCGGCTGAGCGTCACGGCCCGGTTCCACGCGCACCGGGCCTCGCCGGCGCCCGGCGCGGCGGAACGCCGAACTCCGGTCGCCGGTCAGATGCCGAGCCCTTCGAGGACCACCGCGCCGGGGAGGGTCGCCAGCGTCTTGCCGGGCACGATGAGCTTGCCGCGGCGCGCGCCGCTGCCGATCAGTACGTGCGGCGTCTCGATGACCGCCGGGTCGATGAGCAGCGGCCAGGCCGGCGGCAGCCCGACCGGGGTGATGCCGCCGTACTCCATGCCGGTCTCCCCCACCGCGGTGTCCATCGCGGCGAACGACGCCTTCCGCACGCCGAGGTGGCGCCGGACCGCGCCGTTGACGTCCACCCGGGTCGCGGACAGCACGAGGCAGGCGGCCAGCGTCACGTCCTGGCCGCGCTTGCCGGCGACCACGACGCAGTTGGCGGAGTGCCGCATGAGGTCCTGCCCGTAGGTCTCGACGAAGACGGCCGTGTCGGCCTTGGCCGGGTCGGTGTCGACGAAGACCATGTCGGAGGTCACTGCTGCGGCGACCGGCGGCGGGAGCAGGTCGCGGCGTTCGGTGGCGGGGTGGGCGTCCTCGAAGTGGCCGATGGGTGCGCGCATGCGGTGAACCTAACAAAGAGCGCGCGGTCAGCGGACTCCGGCCGTCAACCGGACTCCTCCGCCGGCTCCTTGACCAGCGGTTCGGGCGTCTCGGTGAGCACGTCCGCGAGCCGGCCGCCGAGCCGGTCGTCCCAGCGGCGGAGCGCCACGAGCTGGTCGGGGGTGACGTGGTCGGGGATGGGCACCGGGGCCGGTGTGCGCAGCGGCGGCTGCCAGCCGGTGTCCGGTTCCCAGCGGCGGACAACCTTGGCGGGGGCGCCGGCCACGACCGCGAAGTCGGGCACCTCACCGCGGACGACCGCGCCCGCGGCCACGACCACGTTCCGGCCGAGCCGGGCGCCCGGGAGGATCACACAGCCCGAACCGAGCCAGCTGCCGCCGCCGATCTCCACGGGCGACGTGCGCGGCCACTGCTTGCCCACTGGCTGGGCGGTGTCGTCGTAGGAGTGGTTGTCGCTGGTGACGTAGACGTACGGCCCGCAGTAGACGTCGTCGCCGAAGACCACGGCGGCCGAGGCGACGACGTGGCTGCCGCGGCCGAGCACCACGCCGTCGCCCAGCCGCAGGATCGGATCGGACCCCAGGTCGAGGCCGGGCATCATGCCCGCGGTGAGGGTGACCTGCTCGCCGATGATGCAGTGGTCGCCGAGCCGGATCCACGGCTCGCCGAAGATCGTGCCCTGGGGGAAGGCCAGCCGGGTGTTCGGCCCGATCGCCCCGAAGCGGTACGGGCCCGGGCGGGCGGCCGTGACCGCGCCGGCGTTCTGCAGCCGCCGCCAGCCGGCGTGCACGAGGCGCGACGTGGCACGGCGGCGCCAGGCGGCGGCCTGGGCGACCGTGGAAAAGAACACGTTCTCGTTCTCGCGCACGAGCCCACCGTATACGGTGCCGGGAGCGCGGCGGCCGCTTCCGGGGCCGTGGACGTGGTGTGCCCTGCGGCACACCCGCGTCGGAGCGCCGGGCGGGCGACGACGGACGACGGCAGGACGGTGGCGATGACGGACCAGGCGGAGCCGGAGGAGCGGGACGGGCAGGGGCGCGGGCCGGGTGGGCACGGGGCTCTCGTCGCGGCCGTGGCGGGCCGGACCCCGGTGGTCGACCCCGCCGCGTACACCGCGCCGACCTCCGTGGTGCTCGGCGACGTCACCCTCGGCGCCGGGGCGAGCGTCTGGTACCACACCGTGCTGCGCGGCGACTGCGAGTCGATCAGCGTGGGCGCCGGCTCCAACGTCCAGGACAACTGCACGGTGCACGCCGATCCCGGGTTCCCGGCGGTGATCGGCGCGGGCGTGTCGGTGGGGCACAACGCGGTACTGCACGGCTGTGTCGTGGAGGACGGCGTGCTCGTGGGGATGGGGGCCACCGTGCTCAACGGCGCGCGGATCGGCGCCGGTTCCCTGGTCGCGGCCGCCGCCCTGGTGCCGCAGGGCATGGAGGTGCCGCCGGGATCGCTGGTCGCCGGGGTTCCGGCGAAGATCCGCAGGCCGCTGACCGAGGAGGAGCGGGCCGGGCTCGCGCTGAACGCCGAGCACTATGTGGCGCTGGCGGCACAGCACCGGGAGGCGCTGGGCCGGGGGTGACGCCCGCCCCGGGAGGACACCGGGCCGGAACGCGGCGGTGTCAGTCCGCGGCCGACGCCGCCGCGACCTCCTGCTCGGCCGCGGCCTCGAACTCCGCGTGCGCCTTCGCGGCGCGCCGCTTCACGAAGACCATCGACCCGATGCCGAAGAGCACCGCGATGGCGAGTCCGATGTAGCCGAACCGCTTGAGCCAGGGTTCGGCGACGATGCCGACGTAGTAGATGATCGCCGTGATGCCGCCCGCCCAGACGACACCGCCGAGCGCGTTGGCGATCAGGAAGCGCGGGTAGGGCATGCGCAGGACACCGGCCAGCGGGCCGGCGAAGATCCGCAGCAGGGCCACGAAGCGGCCGAAGAACACCGCCCACATGCCCCAGCGGTCGAACGACCGCTCGGCGGCCGCGATCTGGGCCGGTGAGAAGTGTCTGGGGAATCTGCGGCCGAGCCGCTCAAGCAGGGGTTTGCCGCCGCGATGACCGATGGAGTACCCGATCGAGTCTCCGCCGACGGCGCCGACGACGGCGCACGCGCCCACGATCCAGGGGTTGACGTGACCCTGCGACGACAGCAGCGCCGCGGTCATCAGCACGATCTCGCCGGGCAGCGGGATGCCCAGGCTCTCGACGCCGACCACCAGGCCCACCATCAGGTAGACGGCGACCGGCGGGATGCCGTCGAGCCAGTCCTGGACGTGCACAGACGGTCCCCTCCCCGTGACGACGATCAGGTGTGCGCCCTTCGCACGCCTCGTGGAAGCCTAACCGACCCACCGGACGAACCATTCCGGCCCGAACGGCGGCCGGCCGGCGCCGGCCGAGGGCGCCGCCGCCGGCCGGCGAAGCACGGTCAGCCGTTGGGACGCAGGGTCCAGACGATCGTCATGTGCGAGGTCTCGGCGCCGTCCTCGCGGCGGACGGAGACCTCGACGGGGAACTCGGGGCGCTCGCCCGCGTCCAGTTCGGCGACGACCTCGGCGGCGGGCCGGCCGAGCTCGGCGGTCGCGGTCACCGGCCCCTTGGCGAGCTTGGTCCAGGCGAGTTCACAGCGCACCGGCAGCGGCATCGCGCGTCCGAGCTGGTCGCCGAACGCGCCGAGCACCACGGCGCCGCTGGCCGACTCGGCGAGGGTGAACATCGCGCCGGCGTGCGGACCGCCCACGTGGTTCCGGTACTCCGGCTGGTCGGGCAGTACGACCACGGCGCGCTCGGCGGTGGTCTCCGTGTACTGGAGGTTGAGGGTGCGGGCCATCGGCACGGTGGCCGCCATCAGCTCGCCTATGGAAGGCATCGTCTCGGACATGGCCGGATGTTACCAGTCAGTAGCACCATCCGGCATGGAACCGCGGCCCCCGCTCCCCTAGTGTTTCCAGCCATGTGGCCAGGAGAACAGCCGCCCGGGGGACAGCAGTACCCGCAGGGCGCACCGACACCCCCTCAGCAACCCCCCGGCGGTTACGGACAGCCGAACCCGTACGCCCAGCCCGGCCCGCCCCCGCCTCCCCCGGCCCAAGGACCCGGCTACGGCTACCCCCAGCAGGGCCCGCCGCCCGCGCCGCAACCGCCGCCGTACGCGGCGCCCACCCAGCCGTACGGCGCACCGGCCGCGTCCCCCTACGCACAGCCGGGCTACCAGCAGCAGCCCGGCGGCTACCCGACGCCGCAGCAGTGGGGGCCTCCGGTGCCGGGGGGTCCGGACGGACCGCCGCCGAAGAACCGCAACACCAGGACGATCGCGATAGCCGTGACCGCCGCCGTCGCGGTGGTCGCCGCGGCCATCACCGGCGCGGTGTACCTCACCGGGAGCGACAAGAAGAAGGACGCCGGGAAGGACACGTCGCCGACGCCCACCGCGACGGTCAGCACGTCGCCGACGCCCACGCCGTCGCCGACCGACACCGGCGGCGACCCGCCGGACAGCGGCGGCTCGACCGACAACCCGCGCGGCGCGCCGGTCGACGCCACGCCGGTCATCCCCGGGTGGAAGGTCGTCGAGCGCGACCAGCGCAACGTCCTCTTCGACGTGCCGCCGGACTGGACGGTCGGCAGCCAGGGCATGACCATCGGCTTCGCGGACAAGAGCGGCAACCCGGCGGTGGCCATGAGCGCCCCGGCCTACTACAAGCACGACTTCTGCACCTCGGGCAAGAGCACCTTCGACCGCGCGTCGGTCGGCACCAAGGGCGCCAACGGCGCGACCAGCGTGCGCAACGCCGCCGAGGTGCAAGCCACGGCCTGGGCGTACTGGGCCTACCAGGACAACGGCAAGGGCACCTTCTCCAAGGCGCTGGACAGCAAGGCGTTCCACAACTCCCACGGGATCACCGGCTGGCAGGCCCGGGCGACCGCGACGAACGTCCCGATGCCCAACAAGTGCGCGTCGCCCGCCGGCGAGGCCTTCACCGTCGCCTGGCTCGACCCGACGCAGAGCGATCCGACCAAGAAGCTCGTGGTGTGGGTGCTGTACGCCGACCGCGGGGTCAAGGACCAGCTCCCGCAGGCCACGATCGACAAGATCATGAGCTCGATCCGGCTGATCAAGAAGTAGCACCGCCGCGACGGGCGGCTCACGGCGTCCCCGGGCCTTCCGGGCGCCGGGGCCGCCGTCCCGCCGAAACCCGCTTGCGCCCGCGGCGCCGCTCCGGGACAGTGCCCGAATGACCAGCGACGATTCGAGCACGACGGCCACCCGGCTCCCGTCGTGGGCCAACCGCGACTTCCAACTGCTGGTCTCGGCCTCGTTCATCAGCGGACTCGGCAACTCCGGCGCGACCATCGCCGCCGCCTACGCGGTGATCGACACCGGCGGCAGCGCGACCGACGTGGGCGTGGTGGCCGCCGCCCGCACGCTCGCCATGGTCGTCTTCCTGCTCATCGGCGGCGCGGTGGCCGACCGGATCCCGCGGCAGCGGGTCATGGTCAGCGCCAACACGGTCAACGCCCTCTCCCAGGGCCTGTTCGCCCTGCTCGTGCTGGCCGGACACCCGCCGCTGTGGCAGATGGCGGCGCTGACCGCGGTCGGCGGCACCGCGCAGGCCTTCTTCTCCCCCGCCTCGCAGGGCCTGGTCATGTCGACCGTCGAACCCGCGCACGCCGGGAAGGCGTTCTCGGTGTTCCGGCTGGCGACCAACGGCGCGAACATCGGCGGCGCGGCGATCGGCGGCGCCCTCATCGCGGCGCTCGGCCCCGGCTGGGTGCTGGCCGTCGACGCGATCGGCTTCGCGGTGGCCGGCGGCCTGCGGGCCCGGCTGTCGGTGCGGGAGGCCGCCCGGGTGGAGAAGAGCGGGATGATCCGCGATCTGCGCGAGGGCTGGCGGGAGTTCGTCTCGCGGTCCTGGCTGTGGGGCATCGTCGTGCAGTTCGCGGTGGTCAACGCCATGACGAGCGCCGCCCAGTCGGTGTACGGGCCGCTGGTCTCCCGCGACCACCTCGGAGGTGCGGGCCCGTGGGGCCTGGCGCTGGCCGCCGACGGCGTCGGCACGGTCCTCGGCGGTCTGCTGATGATCCGGTGGAAGCCCCGGCGCATCCTGCTCTCCGGCACGCTCGGGGTCTTCCCGCTCGCCCTGCCGCTGGTCGCGCTCGCCCTGGCCCTGCCCCTGTGGGCGCTGGTGGCGGCCGAGTTGACCGCCGGTGTCGCCATCGAGGTCTTCGGCGTCGGCTGGATGGTGGCCCTGCACCAGGAGATCCCCGAGGACAAGATGTCCCGGGTCTCCGCGTACGACTGGCTGGGCTCGATCGCGGTGATGCCGCTCGGCCTGGCGCTGGCCGGACCCGCCGCGACCGCCTTCGGCCGGACGCAGTCGCTGTGGGGCTCGGCGGTGCTGGTCGTCGTCCTGACCGCGGCCGTACTGGTGCTGCCCGACGTGCGGCGGCTGGAGCGCGGGCACGGCGTGGCCGTGCCGGAGCCCGCGGCGGACGCCACCGGCACCGCCCTCCCCGCCGCCCCGCGGGAGGGTACGGCCGCCGGGCTGCCGCAGGCCCCCGCCCCGCTCACCCCACAGTGAAGGCGCCGTCCGGCGGTTCGGGCGACGGCACCGCCGCGGCGTCGTGCACGGGCCGGCCGGTGAGCACGTCCAGCGCGGACCCCGAGACGACCCGCGCCGGGAAGACGTCCGCGGCGCACAGCCGGGACAGGGCGTCCAGCGGCAGCGGCCGGCGCGCGGCGGCCAGGACGGCGTTGCCGTAGCGGCGGCCGCGCAGCACCCCCGGCTCCGCGAGCAGGCACACGAACGCGTCCGGTCCGCCGAACGCCTGGCGCACGGTGGCCAGTTGGCCGCCGAGGAAGGCGAAGGGCGCCGCGTCGGCGAGGTTGGCCAGGTACAGCCCGTCCGGGCGCAGCACCCGGGCAGCCTCCCGGGCGAACTCCAGCGACGTCAGATGCGCGGGGACCCGGGCGCCGCCGAAGACGTCGGCGACGATCAGGTCCGCGCTCGCGGCGGGAGCGCCGGTCAGCCAGGCGCGGGCGTCGGTGGTGTGCGCGGTGACGCCGTCGGCGGCCCACGGCAGGTACTCGGACACGAGCGCGACGAGCCCGCGGTCGGCCTCCACCACCTGCTGGCGTGACCCGGGCCGCTCGTGGGCGAGCCAGCGCGGCAGCGTGAGCGCGCCGCCGCCGAGGTGCACGGCGTCCAGCGGCCCGTCGGGGAACGCGCAGTCGATCGCGGAGGCCAACCTGCGCACGTACTCGAACTCCAGATGCGCCGGGTCGTCGAGGTCCACGTACGACTGCGGTGCGCCGTCGACGGTCAGCAGCCACGCCCGGGGCCGGTCCACGTCCGGGAGCAGCCGTGCCTCCCCGAAGTCCACGGTCCGGCCGACCGGCACATCCTCGTCCCCGCCCGGCCCCGCCTCTACGTGCTCCATGCCCCCATCCTCCCAGCACGGCGGCCGGAACCGCGGCGGCGGCCCCGCACCGACGTGCGGGACCGCCCCCCCCTGCGCGACGGACGGCGGGCGGGCCGTCAGCCGAGCGCGGTGACCGTGCCGGCGCCGACGGTCCGGCCCCCTTCACGGATCGCGAACCCGAGCCCCGGCTCCAGCGGCAGGGCGCGCCCGAGCTCCACCGAGACGTCTGCGGTGTCGCCCGGCAGTGCCATGCCGCCGGGCCCGAAGTCGACGTCTCCGACCACGTCCGCCGTGCGGATGTAGAACTGCGGCCGGTAACCGGTGACGACCGGCGTGTGCCGTCCGCCCTCCGCCGCGGGCACGAAGTAGACGCGGGCGGTGAAGCGGCGGTGCGGCGTGACGCTCCCGGGCGCCGCGACGATGTCACCGCGCCGCACCTGGCTGCGCTGCACCCCGCGCAGCAGCAGCGCCACGTTGTCGCCGGCCTGCCCGGAGTCCATCGGCTTGCCGAAGGTCTCCAGCCCGGTGACGACGCTGCCGAGCGGCTCGCCGTCCGCGCCGTGCACCTCCACGCGGTCGCCCGGCCGCACCACCCCGCGCTCGACGGCGCCGGTCACCACCGTGCCGCGCCCGGTGATGCTCAGCACGTTCTCCACCGAGAGCAGGAACGGCGCGTCGGTGTAGCGCTCGGGCACCGGCACACAGGTGTCGACGGCGTCGAGCAGCGCCTCGATCGACGCGGTCCACCGCGGGTCGCCCTCCAGCGCGCGCAGACCGGAGACCCGCACGACCGGCAGCGTGTCGCCGTCGAAGCCGTGCGCGGACAGCAGCTCACGCACCTCGAGTTCGACCAGGTCGGCGAGCTCGCCGTCGCCCGCGTCGGCCTTGTTGAGGGCCACCACGACGTGCCGGACGCCGACCTGACGGGCGAGCAGGACGTGCTCGGCCGTCTGCGGCATGATCCCGTCGAGCGCGGAGACGACCAGGATCGCGCCGTCCAGCTGGGCCGCGCCGGTGATCATGTTCTTCACGTAGTCGGCGTGCCCGGGCATGTCGACGTGGGCGTAGTGCCGGGTGGCGGTCTCGTACTCGACGTGCGAGATGGTGATGGTGATGCCGCGGTCCGCCTCCTCCGGCGCCCGGTCGATGCGGTCGAACGGGACGAAGGTGCCGGTGCCGCGGTCCGCCAGGACCTTGGTGATGGCGGCGGTCACGGTCGTCTTGCCGTGGTCGACGTGACCCATGGTGCCGATGTTGAGGTGCGGCTTGGTGCGCACGTATGCCTGCTTGGGCATCGGAAGGCTCTTCCTCGGAAGTCGGGAGTGGCGCGATGGCCGTCGGCGCGGAGGCCGGGACCCCTGGAGGGACCGACCCTCCCCCTGCGGGGTCCGCCGGTGTCTGTCCGGGGAGGGTCAGCGTCGCGCGCCGTCGAAGAAGGCGATCCGGGTGTTCCGGGCGTTCCGGGCAGCCGCGACCGCGACCGCGGCTGCGGTGGCGTCTGCGAGGAAGGCGGGCCGGAACATGCGGCGATCATGACGCCCGGCCGGTCGGGGCGTCCAGTCGTTTTCGGAGGGTGGGGAGTTGGGGCCGCGGAGTTGGGGCCGCGGAGTTGGGGCCGGGGCGAGCCGGACGGGGTCCGGCGTACAGGCGCCCGGTCCCGTACCGGGCTCACGTCCCGGGCCGTATCCGGGCCGCGGTGTGCTCGTCTCCTCCACGTCACCCTGTGGTGACGTGCCGGAATTCCAGCCGTGCGAGAATTTGTTCCGCGAGTGAACTTAGCGGTCCGGCACACCGCATCGCACACCGTCCCCGCACGTGAAAGGACTTCCATGCCCTTGGCCATCCTGGCCCTGGCGGTCAGCGCCTTCGGCATCGGCACCACCGAGTTCGTGATGATGGGCCTGCTGCCCGACGTCGCGCACAACCTCGGGACGTCGGTACCGACCGCGGGCTATCTCGTCTCCGCCTACGCCCTCGGGGTCGTCGTCGGCGCGCCGCTGCTCACCGCACTCGGCGCGCGGATCCCGCGCAAGCGGATGCTCCTGCTGCTGATGGGCCTGTTCACCGTCGGCAACCTCGGCTCCGCGCTGGCCCCCGGCTACGGCTGGCTGCTGGCCGGCCGCTTCCTGGCCGGGCTGCCGCACGGCGCGTTCTTCGGCGTGGGCGCGGTCGTCGCCGCGCGACTGGTCGCCGAGGACCGCCGGGCGCGGGCCGTCGCCGCGATGTTCCTCGGACTGACCATCGCCAACATCGTGGGCGTCCCGGCGGCCACCGCCCTGGGCCAGA
The DNA here is from genome assembly GCF_019890725.1 of Actinacidiphila acidipaludis. Classification (GTDB taxonomy): domain Bacteria; phylum Actinomycetota; class Actinomycetes; order Streptomycetales; family Streptomycetaceae; genus Actinacidiphila; species Actinacidiphila acidipaludis. Next base: position 60,435 of record NZ_JAINZZ010000010.1, on the reverse strand, counting down.
ACCTGGGCTGGCGGGCCACGTTCCTGGTGGTGTCCGTCGTCGGCCTGCTCGCGCTCGGCGCGCTGGCGGCCCTCATCCCACGGCTGCCGGACGAGGAGCACACCGGCGTCGCCCACGAACTGCGGGCGCTGCGCGAACCGCAGGTGATACTCGGCCTGCTGACCGCGGTCTTCGGGTTCGCCGGGGTGTTCGCCGTGTACAGCTACCTGGCCTCGATGATGACCGAGGTCACCGGGTTCGCGGAGTCGTCCGTGACGCTGCTGCTCGCGCTGTTCGGCATCGGCATGACGCTCGGCGCGCTGGCGGCGGGACCGCTGACGGACCGGGCACTGCGGCCCACCCTCTACAGCTCGCTGGCCGCCCTGGCGGTGGTCCTCGTCGGGTTCCACTTCGCCGCGGGCAACAAGGTGACGGCCGCGATCGCCGTCGTCGTGCTGGGCGGCGTCGGGTTCCTGACCACGACGCCGCTGCAGATGCTGGTGATGAACAAGGCGCGGCGGGCCCCGACGCTGGCGTCCGCCTCCAACCACTCGGCGTTCAACCTCGCCAACGCGGGTGGCGCGTGGCTCGGCGGCGCGGCGATCTCCGCGGGCTGGGGCTGGACCTCGCCCGCCCTGGTCGGCGCGGTGCTCGCGGTGGCCGGCCTGGCCATCGCCGTCACCGCGGGTGTCCTCGACCGCCGCAGCGTCCACACGGCCTCGCCGGTCGTGGCCGCGGGGGGACTTCCCACCCGCGAAGAGGTGCGGGCCGAGTAGCGGGGCGGTCAACGCAGCGGCCGCCGGGGGCACTCGGCGGCCGGCCGCACTCGGGGACGGAGCGGATCGGGTCCGCTCGGTTAAGCTCGGCGGATGCCCCGTACTCCGCGTACCGATTCGCCGCCGCCGGCCGTCGCCCCGCCGCGGACGACCTGGGCCTCGCGGGTGTCGCGGGGTTTCCGGGCCTCGCGGGGCTCCCTGGGGCCGCGCGTCCCGCGGGTCTCGCGGGCCTCGTGGGCCGGACCGCTGCGGGTGCTGGCCTCGCCGTGGGGGCGGTTCGCCGTGCTGGTGGTGCTGCTCGCGGGCGCCGTCGCCGCGGCCGTAGCGCTGGAGCCGCAGCGGCTGCTGACGCACGGATGGCCGCCGCACGAGTCGGGGACGACGGCCGTCGTGCTGTTCGCCCTCGCCTACGGGGTCGCGACCGTCGCCTTCGTGCCGCGGCCGCTGCTCAACGCGGCCGCCGGAGCGCTGTACGGGATCCACGCCGGCCTCCCCGCGGCCATCGCAGGAACCGTGCTGGGCGCCGGGCTGGCCTTCCTGCTCGGGCGGTTCCTCGGGCGCGACGCGTTGCGCCCGCTGCTGCGCGGCCGGATCGTGCTCTCGGTGGACCGCCAGCTCAGCCGGCACGGGTTCCGCAGCACGCTCGCGCTCCGGCTCTTCCCCGGGGTGCCGTTCGCCGCGGCCAACTACGCGGCGGCCATCTCCCGGGTCCGGCTGCTGCCGTTCCTGACCGCGACGGCGGTGGGGAGCGCGGTCAACACCGCCGCCTACGTGGTCGCCGGCAGCCGGGCCGCGTCCCCGACGTCACCGGTCTTCCTGATGGCGACGGGGTTCATCGCGCTGACCGCCGTGGCGGCGGCGGTCGTGGCCCGGTACCGGCGCGGTGCGGGCTCCGTCAGGCCAGCGGACCGTCGGGCCACTCCGCCAGCGGGATCCGCTTGATCTCCAGGATCTCGCCGAGCGTCCCCCACTCGTCCTTGCCGAGCCGGGTGAGCGGCCGGAGCTGACGCACGTCGGGGTGCTCGCCGTCGAGGACGGCCTGGGAGACGGCGGCGTGCACGACGCGGCCGAACACCACGGTGGAATCGCCCAGGCGGACGGTGCTGTGCAGCTCGCACTCCAGCGCCACCGGGGAGGCGGCCACCCGCGGCGGCTTCACCCGCAGGCTGGGCTCACGGGCGATGCCGACCGCGTCGAACTCGCTGACGCCGCGCGGGAAGTCCGTGGCGGTGGCGTTGATCTGCTCGAAGAGGTGCTCGGGCGCGAGGTTGACGACGAACTGCCCGGTCTCCTCGACGTTGCGCACCGAGTCCTTGCGGCCCACGGACGTGAACTGCACGACGGGCGGGCTGACGCAGGAGACGGTGAAGAAGCTGTGCGGGGCGAGGTTGTCCGTGCCCGCGGCCGAGGTGGTGGACACCCAGGCGATCGGGCGCGGCACCACCGTGGCGGTGAGCAGCTGGTAGAAGGTCCTGCGGTCCAGCTCGTCCGGGTCGAAGTCGATGCGCATGGGGCCAGTATCCCCGCCCGGCCCGCGGAAGCCCGGAGGGGGACCGGCCCGGCGCCGGGCGGTCACGGCCCGCCGTACGCGCGCCGCGTCCCGCCCCGGCGTCACGGTGCGCGGCGCCCGGACGGTCCGCCGCCGGCCCGGCGCCCGCTCGTCACCAGGCCGAGGCCCCGCCGTCGACGGGGTAGTTGACGCCGGTGATGTAGGACGCCCGGTCGGAGGCGAGGAAGGCCGCCAGCTCGACGATCTCCTCGGGGCGGGCGAACCGCTTCAGCAGCGTCTTGGCGGTGATCGCGTCCCGGGCCGCCTGGTCGTCCCCGAAGTCCCGCTCGCTGGCGGGGGTGATCACGGGGCCGGGGCTGACCGCCACCGCGCGGATGCCGAGAGGCGCGCCTTCGAGCGCCATCTGCCGTGTCATCCCGATGACGCCCGCGTTGGCGGCGGTGTGGGCGATCATCGGCGGGGTGGAACCGGCGATCAGCCCCGCCTGCGAGGCGATGTTGATGATGACGCCGCCGCCCCGCCGGACGAGGTGCGGCCAGGCGTACTTGGAGACGAAGAAGGGGATGTCGAGTTCGCCGGCCTCGGTCGTCCGCCAGTCCTCGATCGAGAAGTCCGGAATCGGGCCGAAACGCTGCAGGGCCGCGTTGTTGTAGACGATGTCGAGGCCGCCGTAGGCCGCCACCGCCGCCTCGACGAGACCTCGCGCCTGGTCGGGGTCGGTCAGGTCGACGGGTCCGAATCCGGTGATCTCTCCCCCGGCCCGGCGGACGAGCTCGACCGTCTCCTCGTTGGCCCGGGCCTGGATGTCGGCCGCGACGACCTTCGCGCCCTCCCGTGTGAAGATCTCCGCCGCCACGCGGCCCTGGCCTCCGCCGGTGCCGGTGATGAGGGCGACCTTGCCGTCGAGCGTTCCCATGACGTGCTCCTTCTTCCTGCCCCTCGGTGGCGCGTCCCGCACCGCCGGACGAGGGCGGGCCGCCCGCCTGCCCCCCGGGGGGCAATGCGGACAAACCCGATAGATGTACTTGCATCGACCAGTAGAACGCGCATTACTTGCTACGTCAAGCAACTACATTGCCGGCCGGCGGCCCGCCGCGTGAGAGGGCGAGCCAGGGCCGCCCGGCGCGGCGGGAGCGGTTGCGGCGCCGGGCGGACGGTAGTCGCATGGGAGGCACCGGGCGCCTCGGGGCGCCGCGCCCGGCCGCGCGGGAACCCGCTCTTCCACCGCACAGGAACTTCCAGTGACCCCCGTCCACCACCGCACGACCAAGGTTCTCCGCACCTTGTCGCCCGCCCGGTTCACGACGGCGAGCAGGCTGTGGTACGAGTCGAGGCCCCGGACGCGCGACCAGTCCAGGTCGCCGCGCAGGACTCCCGTGGCCGGGCAGATGAAACTGACGCCCCGTGCGGCACGGATGACCGGCGTGGTGGGCAGTGCTCCGGAGGCCGCGAACGCCGGGTCGATCATCGCGTGCACGGCGTCCATGACGGGGTTGCGCCCGGTCGCCCGCGTCACCGCGGAGACGTCGAGGGCGCCCTGGGGGCGGGCGGCGCTCTCCACCAGCCGGGGTCCGCGTTCGGTGACGATGACCTCCGTGTGCGCCGGCCCCCAGCGCACCTGAAGCGCGTCCAGGACCGCCGTGACGTAGCCGGCGACCGATCCGCCGTCGTGGGCGGCCGGGACCAGCTCCGCGGACTGGTGGCGGCTGGCCGCGAAGGAACCGGCCCTGGCCGAGCCGACGGCACGGCGATGGGAGATCTACGGCCCCGACGACGAGGGCGACATGCCGTCCGCGCGGTGGCACGCCGACGTACTGCGCGACAGGGGGTTCGCAGAGGTGCGCCCGGTCTGCTGCTCCCCCGCGGACACCTTGCTGCTCGCCCTCAAGTAGCCCCGCCCGGAGCGGTCGGCGTTCACGCTTTCGTGTCCTCTCGCCCGTGCGGCAGGGGCGGTTGGCGGGGGCGTCACCCAAAGAGCGCGCGGGGAAACCGCCTTGGCAGTGGACGATGGGTCGCACGGGCTTTCGGGGCGGTCACCAGTGCGGGTGAACTCCCCGCCGGGGACGCGGGATCGAGCGTTCCCGCGACTCACCAGAAGATCGTCAGGCGTGGGCGTCCGGCCCGGCGACCCTGTAAGGATAGGGAGAAAGGGGTGGAAGCACACCCGCTTCCCTCCTCGCGCGCACATTGCCGACATCTCCACGGTCCGGAGCCACCTCATGATTCAGACGACCCTGCCGGACACCCGGCCGCGCACCCCGGAGTGCCGCAGCTTCGAGGAGGAGTTGACGTTCCGGGGCTTCCGCTACCTGGCCCGGATCACGCGACGCGTGAGCGGCGACGGGCCAGGGGGCGGCGGGGAGCCCGGGAGCCGCGACCAGGGCGGGGAGACCGCGACGCTCATCCTCGGCGGCTCCTCCCAGGACCGCTACTCCTGGCTCCGGCACGAGCCGGTGCTCACCGCCCTCGGTCCGGTGATCACCGTGGATCTCCCGGGCTACGGCGCGGCCGACTTCCTGCCCGCCGGCTACGGCATCGACTTCCTGGCGGACGCCGTGCGGCACCTCGTGGCGGCGCACCGGCTGACCCGGGTCAACCTGGTGGGCGCGTGCTTCGGCGGCGCGATCGCCTTGCGCTTCGCCCAGCGCCACCCGCGCAGCCTGAGCAGGCTGGTCCTGGTCGGGATGACGAAGGCGATCCCGCCGGCGTACGCCGGGCACGCCGCCCGCTGGCTCGAGATGTCGAGCCGGGGGCAGACCGAGGAGATCGCAGCCGAACTGGTGGCCCAGTTCATGTCGCCGGCCGGAGCGGGCCACGTCCGCCGGCGGGCCGCCGTCTCCCGACTGCTGCACCGGCAGTTCACCCAGCGCACGCCGGCCCAGGCCGAGATGGACCTGGAGCACACCCGCCGCCTGCTGAGCCACGACTGGTACCTGCCGCTGCCCGCGCCGCGGGTCCCCGCGCTCGTGCTCACCGGCGAGCACGACAGCCTGACCACGCCGCGCATAGGGCGTGAGGTCGCCGGGTGCCTGGAGGGCGCCTGGTTCACGACGATCAAGGAAGCGGATCATCTGGCGCCCGTGGAGCGGAGCGACGAGCTCAGCGACGTGCTGCTGCGCTTCCTCTCCGACACGTCCATCGCCTCCCTGCCGTACTGCGACCGGGCCGAATTCATCGCTCCCGCGCAGCGCACGGGCTGAGACGCCGCCGGGGCCCCGAGCTCGCCCGTCCGGTGGGAGCCGTCGTCACGGGGAGAGCACGGTCATCACATGCCGGACCGTCCGGATCAGCGCCGGGCGCAGCGCGATGGTCGTCACCCGGGCGGGCCGCTCGGGAGCGCCGTTGCGGTCGGTCGGCGGGTCGCCGCTCAGGGTCCAGACGTTGGTCGCGTCCAGGGTCATGGTGACGACCGCCCCGCCGCGCAGCACGCTCATCCCCTGGTGGTACGGGCTGAGGGTCTGGTAGGCGAGGTCGCCCAGGCCGGGGTAGGCCCTGACCCGGGTCTCATGGGTGTAGAGGTACTGCAGGTACGGGCCGCTGTCGTCGTCGAGGCCGGGCGGCGGCTGGGCGGGCGGTCCGTACAGGTCCGTGAACTCGGTCCGCGGGTCGGTCTTCTTGTGCAGGTCGACCGAGACGGTGACGCGGTACACCGTCTCCCAGCCGTCCGCGCTCGCCGATCTCGCCGTCAGGGCGCAGGTCATGTGGTCCACGGTGGGACCGCGGCGCACCACCGGGACGTTGTACTCGAAGCCACCGTTCAGGGCGTCGCTGAGCGGTTCCAGGTGGAGGCTGCTGCAGAGGTCGTCCACGAGCCGGTAGCCGTGCAGGTCCGGCGGCGCCACCTGACCCCATCCGCTGCCGCGCAGAACCGCCGCCCACACCGCCGACGCCGCGACGACCCCGGTCAGGACTCCGGCCCACACCCGGCGTCGCGCCACGCGGACCGGTGCTTCCTGACGACCGCCGCCTGCGGCCGGGCCGTCCGCCGGAGCACCGCCCTCGATCAGGTCGTCCGCCGGAGCACCCCCTGCGGCCGGGCCGTCCACCGCGCCCGGCCGTCCGGGCTCCTCCGACACTTCCTCCGGCTCCCCGATCACCGGGCCCCCTCTCCCCCGCACGCCCCTCCACCCTACGAGCGACGGCGCACGCGCCTCCAGAGCCGTGACAACCGCTCCCGGGGCACGATCCGGCGCCGGAGCCGCACCCCCGGCCGCGTCCGCGCCCACCTCCGGGGCGGCCTTGCCCCGGCGTTCGTGTCGCGGATAGAACTCGTGTCATGACCACACGTCAGAACGCGTCCGGCGACTCCGGGACCCCCGTCGAGGACTTCCTGCGCGGTCTGGGGGCCGACCGCATCCCCCACCCGGGCGGGACCCTGCTGGCGCACCTCGGCCGGGTCGCCCGGGCGCTGGCCGAGTGGGGAGCGGCGCCCGAGGTCCGGGCCGCCGGCCTCTGCCACGCCGCCTACGGAACGGACGGCTTCGACGAGTCACTGCTCGGCCTCGACGAGCGGGCCCGGCTCGCCGGACTCATCGGCGACCGGGCCGAGGCACTCGTCTACTTCTACGGGAGCTGCGACCGCTCGGCGGTGTACCCACAGCTCGGCGGGAACCGGCCGCTCGTCTTCCGCGACCGTTTCACCGGCGCCGAGCACACCCCCGCCGACGACGACCTGCGTGCTCTACTCGAGATCACCGCCGCCAACGAACTCGATCTCGTGCAGCACAACGAGGACCTGGCCGTCCGCTACGGCGCGGACCTCGCGCGGCTGTTCACCCGTTCCCGCGCCTGGCTGTCCGCACCGGCCCGAGCCGCCAGCACCCGGCTGCTGGCCCCCTACGTCACGGGCCCGACGCGGGCCTGACGCGCCGCTGACGTCGGCACGGCGTCCGCACGCGCTCCCGTCCGGGCCGTTCCGCCGACAGTGAAGACCGGCCCGGTGCGGCGCGCCCGTCACTACGGTCAGGTGTCATGACGGCAGTCACCACGCGAACGGTCGCCTACCCCGCCGACGGCCTGACGATGACCGGGCACCTCGCGCTGCCCTCCGGTTCCGGCCGGCGGCCCGGCGTGCTGCTGGGGCCCGAGGGGCCGGGGATCAGCGACGTCCTGCGCCGCCGGGCCGACGCGCTCGCCGAACTCGGCTACGTGGCGCTGGCCTTCGACATCAACGGCGGACGCTGGTTCGCCGATCCGCGGGAGATGCTGGCGTATGTCACCCCGATGCTCGCCGACCCCGACCGGATGCGCGGGATCGGGCGTGCGGCGCTCGACGTGCTGCGCGCAGAACCGCGGACCGACCCCGACCGGATCGCCGCCGTCGGCTACGGCACCGGCGGTGCGATCGCCCTGGAACTCGGCCGCGCCGGCGAGGATCTGCGGGTGATCGGGACGGTGAACGCCCTGACGACGGGCCGGCCGGGCGAGGCGGCGCGCATCCGCTGCCCGGTGTGGGCGGGGGTCGGATCGGAGGATCCGATCATGCCGCCCGCTCAGCGGGACGCCTTCGCCGCCGAGATGCGGGCCGCGGGTCTCGACTGGCGCCTCGTCGTCTACGGCGGGGCCCAGCACGCCTTCCACCACCCGTCGGATCCCCACGCCGTGGTCCCGGGCGTCGCCTACCACCCGCGGCAGGCGGGCCGTGCCTGGCGCGACGTCGTCGGCCTGCTCGACGAGTGCCTGCCCGTCACCGGGTGAACACGCGCCGGCCGTACCGGGTGACCCGCGCACTCAGTGCTCGTGCGGGTCCTGCGTATGGACCGGGCCGTGCGGCTCCTCGCAGTGCCCGGGCGCCTCGCCGACCTGAAGGGTGGCGCCCTCGGTGCTGTGGTCGACCTGCAGGGTGGTGTGGCCGATGCCCCAGCGCTCGGAGAGCAGCGCCTCGATGTCCCGGCGCGTCCGGTGGCAGTCGCCCTGGGGACGGACCAGGACGTGCGCGGACAGCGCCGGCTGCCCGGAGGTGATCTGCCAGACGTGCAGGTCGTGCACCTCCGTGACCGGGTCCACCGCTGCCATGGCGTCGCCCACCTCCGCGGGGTCGATGTCGGCGGGCGCGGCCTCCAGGAAAATGCGGCCCGATTCCCGCAGCAGGCCCAGACCGGCTCTGGCCATGAGCGCCACGACGAGCAGCGTCGCGATCGCGTCGGCGCGGTCGAACCCGGCGGTCACCACGACGATCGCGGCGATCGCCGTCCCGATGAACGCGAACAGGTCGTTCAGGATGTGCTGGTAGGCGCCCTCGACGTTCAGCGACGTGCGGTTGGCGCGCGAGATGGACCAGGCGGCCGCGATGTTCACCCCGATGCCGACCAGCGCCGTCGCCAGCATGAGGCCGCCCTCGACGTGCGGCGGGTTGACCAGGCGCCGTACCGCCTCCACGGCCAGCCACACGCCCAGGAGCAGCAGGGTCAGTCCGTTGGCCTGGGCGGAGAGGATCTCCGCCCGTTTGAGCCCGTAGGTGAACCTGCCCGTGGCGGGGCGGGCCGCCAGGCGCATCGCGATCAGCGCCAGGACGATGGCGGCGGCGTCGGTGAGCATGTGGGCCGCGTCCGAGATCAGCGCCAGCGACGACGCGGCGACGCCGACGACGACCTCGGCGGCCATGTAGACGACGATCAGGCTCAGGGCGATCGCGAGCCATTTGCGGTCCGCGTCCCGCGCAACGCCGTGCGTGTGCCCGGCATGACCGCCGTCCTCGTGCGGGTGCCCGCCGTGGCCGTGCCCGGCCTCCGTCCCCCGCCCCTGCTCAGCCATCCACCATGTCCTTGTCCGTAGTCCGGCGTTGTCGGGAGTCAATCCCAGCCGGGCGCGCACGGCCAAACCCTGGATCGATGACCGTTTTCATCTCCGGATGTGCCGGGGACGGCGGTCGGGGTCGATCGACAGGGCGGGACGGCGGGCAACGGTCCCCATTCCCACCGCCCCGCGCTCCGGGTGGCACACCGGCCGGTCACGTGCACATCTTCAAGAGTGGCACGCGTGCGGCGCTCTCATCGGCACCTGGGCACGGCGGACCGCGTGCCGCCGCGATCGCGGTCCGGGCGCGCGGCATGGCGCGGGGACACCGGGGGGCTCAGCGGGCATCGCGCGCTCGTACCGTGCGGGGACGGTGTGGCTCGGACCGGCCCTAACCGCTCGCGCCGGGCTTCCAGTCCCGCGCGAGGAGTCCGAGCAGCACCTCGTCGAGGAACTCGCCCATCACCCAGGCCGAGGAGCGCAGCACGCCCTCGCGGACGAAGCCGTTGCGCTCGGCGGAGCGCAGCATCGCGGCGTTGTCCGAGAGCGTCTCGATCTGCAGGCGGTGCAGGCCGCGCACGACGAAGCCGTAGTGGCACAGCACCGCGACCACGTCGGTGCCGTACCCCTTGCCGCGGGCGGACGGCCGCAGTCCCAGCCCGATGTGCGCGGACCGGTTGTGGGTGTCGATGTCCCACAGGGTCGCGGTGCCGACCAGCGTGCCCCCGGCCAGCTCCACGACGGAGAACGGGACGCTCCCCTGTTCCTTGTCGTCGGTCACGAGCCGCGGATCCTTCGAGCCGGGCGCGATCGGCCGCCACGGCCCGGCTTCGGCCCGCGAGGCGTTGACCACGTCGTCGTAGAGCTCGGCCCGCAGGACCGGGATGTCGTCCTCGTGCCGGGCCCGGAACCCGACCTTGCTGCCCTTTAGCATGCGAGTTTCCTATCCGGCCGGGACGGTCGGCGGCAAGCCGGTCGGCGTACCGGCGGCCTACCACTTCTACATCATGTAGTAGGTTGCCTCGGGTCCTCCTTCCGGAGCCGAGAGGAACACCTTCGTTGGACGCGCCGGTCCCCCACCTGCTCACCGTCGTCCCGCTCGCGGGCACGACCGCGACCCACGCCCTGGGACGCGCATGACGTCCGCGAACCGGCTCCCGGACGAGAGCACCGCGACGCCGGGCGGTCACGGACGGCGCGCCGCGTCACGTCACGGCTCCCGGGCCGCCGCGGCGCGAACACCCGGTCCGGAGCGCGACGGCGGCCGGGACGACGCCGGCGGAGTCGTCCCGGTGCTCGTACGCGTGGCCGAACTGTCGGCGTGCTGCGCCGCGTCGTTCCTGGTGAGCCTGCTCGCGGTCGCGGCTCTCGCGACGGTGGCGGTGATCGTCTACACGCTCGTCAAGTAGCCGGGCGGGTGACCCGGTTGCGGGCCGGTGGCCACCACCGGGCCCAGGTGAGGCCCGGGTTCGCGACAGCCCGTCCGCACGTCCAGCGGGCCGGCGGCATCACACCGGGGGTTCCGTGGACGCCACGCGGTGCGCCGGCGCAATCGCACGCTCACGGCCGACACGGGTCGCGCTGGTGGCCCTGCCCGGCGGGCGACCCGCCCCGGGCCGGGTTTACGTGGGCGATGGCCGGTGACTGCCGGTCCGCACACCAGGTGCCGGTGAGTCGTGGGGGCGGCCGGACGGCGCCCGAGAAGAGAAAGTGAACCCATGAGGCCTCATGTCGCACGTATTGCGGCCGTGGCTGTCGGCACGGCCGCCGCACTGCTGGTGGCCGGCCAGGCCGCTTCCGCCGCACCGGCCGGCGGCCCCGGCGGGAGCGGCGGGAGCGGCCAGCCGTTCCTCAAACCCCTGCGCACCGTCAGCACCATCGCCTCGACCGTTCCCGGCGACGGTGATGTGAACCCGTACGGCACCGTCGTCATCGACAAGAGCCCTGCGGAGTGACCCAGGCGGGAAGTCCGTTCACGGGGGTGCGCGAACCGATCGCCAGCGTGCCGTCGGCCATGCCGGCCAGCACCTCACGCCACCGGTCCACGCGCTCCTCCGCGCTGCGCCGGACCTTAGGGTCCTGGTGGGTCACGGCGGTGAGGAAGGCGCGGGCCAACTCGCCCCGGGGATAGGCGTCCTGGACGCCGGCCCGGTCCGAAGTGGTTCCGTCCCGGTCCGGCGCGGTGCCGTCGTGGCCGTCGTGGCGGCCGGAGTCGTTCGTGTCCATAGCCGGCATGGCGGGCTCCGCCCCCGCGCCCTCCGGGTCCAGAGCCCGGTGCTCTCCTGCCTGAGCTACATGCCGTCGTACCCGGTGAGCCTACGGTCCGGCCGACCGCCCGGCCAGCGAATTCCACACGGCCCGGCCCATCCGGCACGGACGGGCGTCAGCTCCGGGTACCGGGAGGGACGACGGCGCCCGCCGCCTGACTGACGGGCCGTCAGGAGGTGCGGCGGAACACCGGGTTGGCGGTGACCAGCCGGGCGTGGTCCAGCAGGCGGTTCTCGATCTCCCGCGGGTCGACGATCCCGATCAGCAGGTCCATCGCATAGCCGTCCTCCAGGGCGACGAAGGAGCGGCCGAGGGCGTCCGCGTCACCGGCCAGCGCGAAGTCGCCGCTCGCCTGCCCGCTCTCCAGCACGTCCCGGTAGAGCCCGGCCTGCTGGTCGGCGAAGAGGCGGTGGCGTTCGGCGGCGCTCTCGTTGCGCAGCGCCACGGGGAAGAGCTCGAAGAGCAGCCGGGTGCTCTCCTCGGCCTGCCCCGGCCACGGCACGCCGGAGTGGATGCAGGCCCGCAGCCGTGCGGTCGGGCCCTCCGCGTCCGCTATGGCCTCACTGCGCGTGACGAAGTAGGTGGCGGCGCTGCGCTCGAACACGGCGGCGAACAGTTCGTGGATGTCGGCGTAGTAGTAGAGCACCGAGGCGGGGGTGACGCCGGCGGCCCTGGCGACGTCGCGCAGCTTGGTGGCCGGAGCTCCGAGGTCCACCACGGTCCTGGCGGTCGCGTCGATGAGCTGGGCGCGGCGTTCCGCCTGGTTTCGGGGTCGGACCATGGGGGACATGGTCGCACACCGCCCCGGGCGGCCCGCGTGATCGTCTCCGGCAGGCCATTGACCCGACCTCATTCGTTAACTAACTTTCGTTTAACGAACTCGAGCCGGATCTGGAGAACCATGTCCCGTGCCCTCCCCCTCGTCCTGGCCCAGGCGGCTCAGCGCGCCGCCGACGACCTCGACGGCTTGGCCATCGACGTACGAAGGCGAACCGCGGGACTGCCCCCGGCGCCCCTGGTCGTCTACCCGGAACTGCATCTGGGCGGCCCGGCCGCCGGCGCCCCGCTGGCATCCGACGAGCTTCCCGAAGCCCTCGCCGAGCCCCTGGACGGCCCGCGCGACAAGGCTCTGGCCGAGCTCGCGGGCGACCTGGGCGTATGGCTGGCGCCCGGCAGCGTCTACGAGCGCGGCGCCGACGGACGCGTGTACAACACCGCGACGGTGTACTCGCCGCGCGGCAGGCGGGCCGCGAGCTACCGGAAGATCTTCCCGTGGCGGCCCTACGAGACCGTCGCCCCCGGCTCCGCGTTCACCGTCCTCGATCTCGACGGCATCGGCCGCGTGGGCCTGTCCATCTGCTACGACGCCTGGTTCCCGGAGTCCACCCGCCACCTGGCCTGGATGGGCGCGGAGCTGGTGCTGAACTTCGTCCAGACCTCGGGCAGCGACCGGGCCCAGGAACTGGTGCTGGCCCGCGCCAACGCCATCGTCAACCAGGTCTTCGTCGCCAGCGTCAACTGCGCGGCACCCGTCGGCACCGGCCGCAGCGTGCTCGTCGACCCGCAGGGCACCGTCCTCTCCGAGACCGCGGCCGACAGCGACACCACCCTCACCGACGTCATCGACCTGGACCAGGTCGCGAACGTCCGCCGGTTCGGAACGGCCGCGCTCAACCGGCCGTGGCAGCAGTTCCGCCCCGACGACCGGCCCCTCGACCTGCCGCTCTATGGTGGCCGCATCGACCCCGCGACCTGGTCCGGCGCCACCGCACCCCTGTCCGGTCAGCCCGCCAGGCCCCACCACACGCTCGGGGAAGAGAGAATGCCGTGACCGATCAACCCGCCCGCATGCGCGGAAACCTCGGACTCCTGTCCGTGGTCGCCTTCGGCGTGGCCTACATGGCGCCCGCCGTCGTCACGTCGATCTTCGGCGTCATCGCCGCCGGCAGCCGGGGCGCGTCGCCCACCGCGTACCTGATCGCCACCGGCGCGATGCTCGTCACCGGCCTCAGCTACGCCAAGATGGCCAAGGTCCACCCCAGCTCCGGGTCGGTCTACACCTACGCGCGCAAGGAACTCGACTCGCGGGTCGGCTTCCTCGCCGGCTGGGCCCTGCTGCTCGACTACCTCTTCCTTCCGATGGTCGCCTGGCTCCTCCAGGCGATCTATCTGCACGCGCAGTTCCCGGCCTTCCCGGAGTGGGCGTGGCTGGTGGTGAACGTGGTCCTGGCCACGGCCATCAACGTCGTCGGGCTCAAGGTCGCCGACCGCGTGAACCGCGTGCTGCTGCTGGGCGTCACCGCGCTGCTGGTCGTGCTCGCCGTGCTCTGCGTGCACTACGGACTCGGGCACGGCGGCACCCCGGCGGCCGGCCACGCCTTCTGGAACAGCACCGGCAGTGTCTCCTCTGTCACCGCCGCGGCCGCCGTCGCCGCCTACGCCTTCCTGGGCTTCGACGCGGTGAGCACCCTCAGCGAGGAGGTGCGCGACCCCCGGCGCACCATCCCGCGCAGCATCGTGCTGACCGTCCTGACCGGCGGCGGCATCTTCGTCGCGATCTCCTTCGTGATGCAGTGGGCGCACCCCGGCGGGTCCTTCCCCGACGAGAACTCCGCCGGCTACCTCGTCTCCACGACGGTCGGCGGGAAGACCTTCGCGGACGTGGCCAACATCGTCAGCATGCTCGGCGGATTCGCGTCCTGCGTGGCGATCCAGGCCAGCACCAGCCGCCTGATGTTCGTCATGGGCCGGGACGGCGCGCTGCCGCGACGGGTCTTCGGGCGCCTGCACCGCAAGCTCCTCACCCCGGTCACCAACGTGCTGGTCATCGGCGCCGTCGGCCTGCTGGCGATGAACCTGTCCCTCGCCGACGCGACCTCCTTCATCAACTTCGGCGCCTTCCTCGGCTTCACCGTCGTCAACGTCTGCGTGATCGCCTACGCCGTGCGCCAGTGGCGCACCGGGACCCGCCACCCGGTGGCGCGCTACCTGCTCCTGCCGGCCGCCGGCGCCGTGATCGACGTCTATCTGATCACGCAGCTCGGCCACACCGCCGTCGAGCTCGGACTCGGCTGGCTGGTGATCGGCATCGCGTGGCTGGCCGTCATCACCCGCGGCTTCCGCCGCCCGGCCCCCGAGCTGCACCTGAACCCGGACGACGAGAACGCCCCCGCCACGGCCGAGTCTCCCGCCCGGGCCTTCGAGCCCGCGGCCCAGCCGCAGGAGAACTGACCGCGTCACCTGTCCGTGCGGCGGGCCCAGCCGACCAGGGCCGGGCCCGCCGGCAGGTCCCGTGCCGGCTCCGGCCCGGCGCCGGCTCACTCCCGGGGCGGCGGGACGGCGGCGAACAGCGGCCGGTCGTGGACGACGAGCCTGGCCCGGACGGTGGTCCGCATCGGCGGCCGGCCGCGGTCCGCGAGCCGGCGGAACAGCAGCTCGGCGCCGGCGCTCCCCACCTGGAACGGGTCGCTGTCGACGACCGAGACCCCCAGCTGCGGTGCCAGGTCGAAGGCGTCGAAGCCGACCAGTTCCGGATGGCGCAGGGCGTACTCCGGCGACCGCAGGACGCCGACGGTCATCCGGTTGTTGTCGGCGAACAGCGCGGTGGGCGGGTCGTCGAGGCGGAGCAGCTCGGTGGCCGCGCGGGCGGCGTCGGCCTCGGTGGTCAGGCCCCGCCGCGCCAGGTCGTCGTCGACGCCGATGCCCGCGTGACGCAGGGCCTGGCAGTAGCCCAGCCAGCGCTTCTGCGCGCCGTCCCCGCGGGGCGGGTGCCCGAGATAGCCGATCCGGCGGTGGCCACGGCCGATCAGATGGGTCACGGCCGTGCGTGTGCCGGCCGTGTTGGTGGTGATGACGGCGTCCGCCGTCAGGCCGGGCGGCCAGGAGTCGATGAAGACGATCGCCGAGCCGAACCGCGCCTCCTGGGCGAGGTGGCCGAAGTCGGTGCCGGTGGGGGCGATGATCAGGCCGGCCACGCGTTGGGCGAGGATCGCCTGGATCGACTCGCGCTCCACACCGGCGTCGCCCTGGGCGTCGGCGCTGATCACCAGGTAGCCGTTGCGGGCGGCGACACGGTGGATGCCGCGCAGCATCGGCGGGAAGAACGGGTTGGCGAGGTCGCCGAGCACGACCCCGAGGGTCTTCATGGTCTGGCCGGTGCTGCGCAGCCCCGCGGCGATGTCGTTGCGGCGGAAGCCGAGGCGCTCGGCCTCGGCGAGGACGCGTTCGCGGGTGGACCGGCGGACGTTCGGCGCGCCGGACAGGGCGCGCGAGACCGTCTTGACCGTGACGCCGGTGGCGTCGGCGATGTCCTGCATACGCGGTCGCGGCACGGGCCGCGCCACCGCCTCGTCCTCCCGCCCGTCCCCACCGCTCAAGCCCGGGTCCCCTTCCTTCTCGGCCCGGGCCAGCATAGGGGGCCCGGCGCACCACGCATGGGTACGGCCGCGCTGACCTGGTCGGATAGCGCGACACCGTGAGGCGCGTAGCGTGAAGAAAAGACCTCCGCGAGCTAGCCCGGCGGCGATGATCATGGATATAAACGGCTCGGTTGCCCTGGTCACGGGAGCCAACCGCGGCATCGGCATGGCCTTCACCGAGGCCCTCCTCGCACACGGCGCGGCCAAGGTGTACGCCGGTGTCCGGGACCCGGCGTCCGTCGTCGCCTCGGGGCTCACCCCGTTGCGGCTCGACGTCACCGACGAGGAACAGGTGGCCGCGGCCGCCAGGACCGCCGCCGACGTCGACATCGTCGTGAACAACGCCGGGGTGACGGGTGGGCCGCCACTGCTGGAGGGGTCCCTGGACGGCGCCAGGTTCGAGATGGAGGTCAACTACCTGGGCACGTGGCGCGTTTCGCGCGCCTTCGCCCCGGTGCTGGCCGCCAACGGCGGCGGCGCGCTGGTGAACATGCTCTCCGTGGCGTCGTGGGTCGCCAACCGGCAGTTCCCCGGCTACGCGGCCTCCAAGTCCGCGCAGTGGTCGCTGACCAACGCCTTCCGTCTGCAACTGCGCGAGCAGGGCACGCTGGTGGTCGGCGTGCACGCCGGTTACGTCGACACGGACCTGGCGGCCGACGTCGACTCCCCGAAGATCCTCGCGGGCGACGTGGCCGAGGCGGCGCTGACCGGAGTCCTCGACGACGCGTCCGAGGTGCTCGTCGACGAGCCCGCGCGCCGGATCCGCGGCGCGCTCTCCGGGGACCTGGACGCGCTCTACGCCAACCGCTGACCGATTCCGCTCCCCCGAATGCGGTCACCCCGTTCGCTCGGTCTCCGCGCCGCGCTTACCTAGGCAACCGCGCGTCGTCAATGCGCGAATCTAGGTCATGTGACAGATTACGGGGCCGCGTCTCCTCCCGCATGATGAGTGGGCGCCGGAAAACACCAGCAGGAAATCCTCGGTGATTCCGGCAGCGGCATTCTTATGTTCCTGAGTTCATGACGAGGAGACGGTCATGTCTGTCACTCCTGAAATCCGCCCTTTCACTTTCGAGTTCCCCGACGCCGAACTCGCGGAGCTGCGCACGCGTATCGCGGCGACGCGGTGGCCCGAGAAGGAGACGGTCGCGGACCAGTCGCAGGGTCCGCAGCTGGAGACCATGAAGGAGCTGGCGCGCTACTGGGCCACCGAGTACGACTGGCGCAAGGTGGAGGCGAAGCTGAAGGCGCTGCCGCACTTCGTCACCGAGATAGACGGGCTGGACATCCACTTCATCCACGTCCGTTCCCGGCACGAGAACGCGCTTCCGCTGATCGTGACGCACGGCTGGCCGGGCTCGGTCGTCGAGCAGCTGAAGATCATCGAGCCGCTCACGAACCCCACCGCGCACGGCGGGAGTGCCGCGGACGCCTTCGACGTGGTGATCCCGTCCATGCCGGGCTACGGGTTCTCGGGCAAGCCCACCACGGGCGGCTGGGGTCCCGACCGCATCGCCCGCGCCTGGGGCGAGCTGATGAAGCGCCTGGGTTACACCAGGTACGTCGCGCAGGGCGGCGACTGGGGCGCGATCGTCACCGACCTCATGGGCGCGCAGGAGCCCGAGGGGCTGGTCGGCATTCACACCAACATGCCGAAGGTGATTCCCGGCGACATCGACGCCGCGCTGCTGACCGGCAATCCGCTGCCGGAGGGTCTGTCCCTGTCCGACGAGGAGCGCCGGGCGGTCGAGCAGCTCGACTTCGTGTACCGGCACGTCTACTACGCCTACATGATGGCCTCGCGTCCGCAGACGCTGACCGGCCTGGTGGACTCCCCCGTCGGTCTGGCGGCGTTCCTGCTCGACCACGACAAGGCCAGCCTGGCCCTGATCACCCGGGCGTTCGCGGGCGAGACCGAGGGCCTCACGCGGGACGACGTGCTGGACAACATCACGCTGTTCTGGCTGACCGGCACCGCGGTGTCCGCGGCCCGCCTCTACGCGGAGAACACGGCGTCCTTCTTCGGGATCAACGACGTCAAGCTGCCCGTCGCGGTGAGCGTCTTCCCCGACGAGCTCTACCAGGCCCCGAAGAGCTGGGCCGAGCAGGCCTACCCGAACCTGGTCCACTACAACCGGCTTCCCAAGGGCGGCCACTTCGCCGCCTGGGAGCAGCCGGAGCTGTTCGTGGACGAGGTCCGCGCCGGCTTCCGGCCGGTCCGCTGATCAGCGAAAGTCACCCGCGCTGCGACGGCCACGGGATGGCCGGGTGACTCGGGTCCGAGTCGCCCGGCCGTCCCCGGGGCGGGGTGCTCGGGCCCGGTCCCGGTCGCGGACCCCGCCGACGATCACAGCGGAGTCGCCTCGTCCTCTTCCAGCGCCTCCCGCAGCATGGCCCGGGAGGTGATCCCCAGCTTGGGAAAGACCTGGTAGAGATGGGCGCCGACGGTCCGGTGGGAGAGGAAGAGACGCCCGGCTATCTCCTTGTTGGTCAGGCCCGACGCCGCCAGGCGCGCGATCTCCCGCTCCTGCGGCGTCAGCGTGCGGGTGCGCGGCGCGCTCGCCCGCGGGCCCCGGGCGCCGGCGGCGCGCAGTTCGTTCCTCGCCCGGTCGGCCCACGGTCGCGCTCCCAGTCGCTCGAACGTGGCCAGGGCACTGCCCAGCGGCTCTCTGGACTCGGTGGTCGCCCGGCTCCGCCGCAGTCGCTCACCCAGCAGAAGCCGCACACGCGCGACGTCGAAGGACCAGCGTTCCACGCCCGGTACGGCCAGTGCCCTCCGGAACAGCCGCACGGCGTCGGCGTCCTCGGCGGCGCACAGCGCGGCGGCGGCCTCCACCAGCATCGCCAGCCGGGGGGAGAGCGCGGCGACGCCGGCTTCCCGTGCGGCCCGCACGTGCCGGGCGGCCTGTTCGTGCCGCTCCGTCCGGACGGCGGCCTCGACCAGGTCCAGGATCACCCACAGGGCGTGCGGCACATGGGAGGCGAGCCGGCCCGTCGGGCTGATGGCGTTCGCGTGCCCGTAGGCCGCGGTGAAGTCCCCCTGCCCGAGGGCGGCGACGGTCGCCGCGTGATGCGCGTAGTGCACGGCGCCGTGCACGCCCCGGGGAGTCGCCCAGCGCGTGATCCGGTCGACGGCGGCCCCGCAGGTCGCGGCCTCACCGCGAACGGCGGCGAGCACCGCCTGGATGTAGACGTAGTACCAGGCGAAGAAGCTGTATCCGTACTCGTCGCAGAGCCGCGCGCCCTCGTCGGCCAGTCGCCGCGCCTCGTCCCACAGGCCGACGAGGTAGTCGTCCAGGCAGAGGTGCATCAGTCCCGCGAGATGCCGCCGGGCCGGGCCGCCGGCACGGCCCTGCCGCACCACCCGCCACGCCGCCTCGCGCGTGTCGCCGAGGCGGTCCAGATACAGGGCGGCCGTCCCCGTGCGCGCGATCTCGGCGGGATCGGTCTCCGCGGGGAGTCGGGCGAGGAGTAGTTCGAGCTCTCCCCGGGCCGAGGCGCCCGTTCGCGCCGGATCCGAGAACGTCCTGGCCGCCACGGACAGCGCCGGTGGAACCTGCGGTCCGAGCTGCCCGAGCGCCGTGCGGAAGGGCCGCCACAGCTCCGCTCGTCCGCCGTGGAAGCAGATCAGCAGCAGCAGATGCAGGGCGTCGAGGCGCGCGGGGTCCTCGGCGCCGGGAACGTACGGCGTGTTCTCGAGCGCGGTCACCAGCAGCCGGTGCGCCGTGTCGAGATCGCCGTCGCCGTTGAGTACCAGGACGGCGACCGCCGCGGCGGAGCGCAGCGAGCCCCGCCGGTCGGCGTCGATCGTGTGGGCGTCGTCCAGGAGGGACCGTGCGCTGAGCAGGGAGCCGGTGGACTCGGCGCCGATGTAGGCGGCCTCGGTCAGCCGGCGGTAGCGGTCGGCGCCGCGCGGGGTCAGCGCGGCGGACCGGATCAGCGTCCGCACGCCGCCCACCGCGTCGCCGCGCTCCAGGGCGCGTCCGGCGGCCCGTTCGAGGAGGGCGGCCACGTGCTCGTCCGGTTCGACCGCGGCCTCGCCCAGATGCCAGGCCTGGTGCTCGGGTCGGTCGACGAGTGTTCGCGCGAGCACCTCGTGCGCCGCGCGGCGCTCGCCGCTCGTCGCGGCGGCCACGACCGCGGAACGCGTCAGCGGATGGCGGAAGTTCAGACGGCGCGTCGCGGCGTCGACGTGCACGAGCTGGGCCCGTTCCGCGTCCTCCAGGTCGTGCAGACCGTCGCCGTGACCGGCCCGGCGCACCGCTGTCCGCAGGACGGCGAGGTCGCCGGTCCCTTCCAGCGCCGCCAGCAGCAGCAGCCGCCGGGACGCCTGCGGAAGACCGGCGATCCGCGCGCCGAAGAGCTCCTCCAGCCGCCGGCCGAGCGGCAGGACGGCGGGCAGATCCTCCACGGAGGCGCGCTGCGCCGAACCCAGCGCGGCCGGCAGCTCCAGCAGCGCGAGCGGATTGCCCTGCGCGGCGGTCAGCACACGCCGGCGCACGGGGCCGGCCAGCCCCGGGAAGCGCGCGTCCACCACCTGCTCCGCGGCTCCCTTCGCCAGGGACCCCAGCGCGTACACGGGGAGGGCGCCGGCCTCGTTCGGGGACCGTGATCCTGGGCGCGCCGCGGCCAGCAGGCGCACTCCCGATCCCGCGAGCCGGCGGGCGACCAGGCCGAGCACGGCGGCGCTCGCCGTGTCGATCCAGGGGAGGTCGTCGACCACCACGAGTACCGGCTGGTGTGCGGCGGCATCGCGCAGGAGCGCGAGCGTGGCGTTGCAGACGATCAGCTTCCCGGGCGGCGGTCCGCTGCCGAAGCCCAGCGCGATCCGCAGGGCCTCCTGGTACGGCTGGTCGACGGCGTCCATCGCGGGCTGCAGCGGCAGCAGGATCTGGTTGAGGCCCGCGTAGGCGCAGTCCGCCTCGAACTCCGTGCCCGAGGCCCGCAGGACCCGGGCCCCCTGTGCCGCCGCCTCCTCCGCGACGGCGTCCAGCACCGCCGACTTCCCGATTCCCGCCTCACCGGACAGCAGCAGCGCCCCGCCGCCGGACTCCGCGCCCAGCAGGCGGCGGATCCGCCGGAGATCCTCGCCACGACCGGCCAGGGCGCTCGTCGCCGTCAGCCCGGACGCGTCGCCACCGCTCACCACAACACTCCTCAGTCCCTGATGCCGTCCCCCGGCGCTCGGCGGCGGCTACGCCCGCTGCGCGGGGGACATCACGTGCGGGAAGAGCGTGGGGAGGCCGCCGTGCGGCCACGGCCCCGGGGTGCCGGGGGCCAGGACGGATCGATCCGCCCGGCCGCCGTCGAGCTGTACCGCTGCCCAGGTTCACCGAGGTGCGCCCGCCCGGTACCGGGGAAACCCCCGGGGGTCGCCCCCGGGGATCGCGCCGACCCGCTTCACCGCCCCGCGCGCTCCGGGCGACCGCCGTCCCTCGCCAGGTCCCCGTCCCGTCCCCGTCTCGTCCTCGTCCCGTCCCCGCCGGGCCCTGGCAGCCGCATGCCCGCGATGTCGCATTACGCCATAATTGGGGGGACAGGAGAGAGCAGCCGAGACCCATGCGCATCCCAGCGGTGTGCCGACGGCGTCGGCCCTGCGGGCGTCCGCCGTCCATCGCGACGAGCCGCATGGAGGGCTCCCATGAGCGACACAGAGCACGACGAGACAGCGAAGAACACCACAGCGGTGGAGGTGGCCGTCGAGGTCGTCGTCATCCCGGTCGAGGACGTCGACCGCGCCCTGTCCTTCTACCAGGGGCTGGGCTGGCGGCTGGACGCCGACTACGAGGCCGGCCCGGAGTTCCGGATCGTGCAGGTCACCCCGCCGGGGTCGCCGTGCTCGGTGCACTTCGGCCGCGGGCTCACCACGGCGGAGCCCGGTTCCGCGCGTGCCTATCTGGTCGCCTCCGACATCGAAGCGGCCCGCGCCGACCTGATCGGCAAGGGCGCCGACGTGAGCCCGGTCTTCCACAACGTCTACGACACCGGCGCCGAAGTGCGGGTGGACGGCCGCGACCCGGACGGTCGCAGCTACGCCACCTACGCCTCGTTCACCGACCCGGACGCCAACGTGTGGACGCTCCAGGAAGTCGGGGAGCGCGCACCCGGGCGGTAGGGGGCCCGCCCGAGCGGCGGGGCGGCTCCGGCCGCCCGCCGAGAGGGAAGGGGCACATATGACGCTGCCGTCCGCACCGGGAGCGGTCGCCCTTCGGGGCAGGGACAGGGAGACGGCGGCACTGGACGCCGTCCTGGCCACCGTGCGGGCGGGCACCGGTTCGGTGCTGGTTCTCCGGGGTGAGCCGGGCATCGGGAAGACGACGCTGCTGGACCACGCCGCCGCGAGGGCGGACGGCCTCAGGATCGCCCGGGTGTCCGGCGTCGAGTCCGAGATGGAGTTGCCGTTCGCCGGCCTGGAGCAGCTGTGCGGGCCGTTCCGGGCCGAGTCCCGCGAACTGCCCGGCCCGCAGCGCGACGCGCTGTCCGTCGCCTTCGGGCTGCGGGCCGGCCCGGCACCGGACCCGTTCCTCGTCGGTCTGGCCGTGCTCACCCTCCTCGCCGGCGCCGCCGAAGTCCGCCCCCTGGTCTGTCTGGTGGATGACGCACAGTGGCTCGATCGCGGGACCCTGCGGGCACTGGCGTTCGCCGCCCGGCGGCTGCGGGCCGAACCCGTCGCCATGGTGTTCGCGCTGCGGCGCCCGGACGGAGACGAGGTCGGAGGCGGGGACGGGGACGCGGACGAAGCTGGGGAACTGGCCGGCCTGCCGGAACTGGCGGTCGGCAGCCTCGGCGGCACCGACGCGCGGGCCCTGCTCGCCTCGGCCGCGCACGCGCCGCTCGACCCCTCCGTGCGCGACCGGATCGTCGCGGAGGCCCGGGGCAATCCGCTGGCCCTGCTGTACCTTCCGCAGACGCTCTCGCCCACCGAGTGGGCGGGTGGCTTCTGGCTGCCGGACTCCCGTCCACCGGCGAGCCGCGTCGAAGACGTCCTGCACGGCCGGTTCCGGGCGCTGCCCCGCGACAGTCGCCGTCTGCTCCTCACCGCCGCCGCCGAACCCGCCGGGAACGCTGACGTGTTGTGGCGGGCCGCGGCTCTCCTGGGGATCCCCGCGGACGCGGCCGGTCCGGCCGAGGCGGCGGAACTGGTCGAGTTCGACGGCACGGTGCGGTTCCGTCACCCCCTGGTGCGATCGGCCGTCTACCGGCGAGCGCCCGCGCCCGAGCGCAGGGCGGTGCACCGGGCCCTGGCCGAAGCCACCGACGGCGACCGCGAACCGGACAGGAAAGCGTGGCACCGCGCTCACGGCACGCTGCGTCCGGACGAGAGCACGGCCCGGGAACTCGAGCGGTCCGCGGGCCGGGCCCGCGGCAGGGGAGGCGCCTCCGCGGCGGCCTCGTTCCTCCGCCTCGCCGTCGGGCTCACACCGGATCCCGCGGTCCGCGCCCGCCGGGCGCTGGACGCCGCCCAGGCCGGCATCGAGTCCGGCGGAGCCGAACAGGCCGACACCATGCTGGTCACCGCGGGGAGTTCGGCGCTGGACCGGCTGCAGCGCGCCCGGCTGGAGCGGCTGCGTGCCCGCTCGGTGTTCGCGCGCGTCCGCGGAGGTGACGCCCCGCGGCTCCTGCTCGACGCCGCGCTCCGCCTGGCACCGCTCGACCGCGACCTGGCGCGCGAGACCATGCTGGAGGCCGTCGGCGCGGCGGTGTTCGCCGGGCGGTTGAGCGACGGTCCGGGGCAGCGGGAAGTGGCCGAGGCCGCCCGCGCCGCGTCCACCCCGGCGACGCCCGAGGGAACCGTCGGGCTCCTCCTGGACGGCATGGTCAGCCGCATCCTCGACGGCCGGGCCACGAGCGCCGCGGCGCTCCGGGGCGCACTGCGCGCGGTGCGGCGGGGATACGCGGGTGACGCCGGCGACAGCGACGACGCCGGTGACGCGACGGACGCCGACAGGTTCCGGCTCCGGCTCGCCTTCCGCGTGAGCCCCGAACCGCTCGCGCCGGAACTGTGGGACGACGAGGCCTGGGAGGAACTGGCGGACGACGGCGTGAGGATCGCTCGCGACGCGGGGGCCCTGGACATCCTGCCGATCGCCCTGACCTACCAGGCGTGCATCCGCCTGTACACGGGGGAGTTCGACACCGCGTCGTCCATGATCGACGAAGCCACGGCGATCTCGGAGGCGATCGGCGGCGTCCCGATGATGCACACCTCGCTCGTCCTCGCCGCATGGAGGGCGAGGGAGCCGGACGCACGCGATCTCATCGAGATCACCCTCCGGGAGGTGAGCGCCCGAGGGGAGGGGCGCGCGGTCGGCCTGGCCCACTACGCGACGGCCGTACTCCACAACGGGCGCGGCCGCTACGAGGCCGCGCTGGAGGCCGCCGCGCGCGCGTGCGCGTACGAGGACCTGGGGTTCTTCGGATGGTCGCTGGCCGAACTCGTCGAGGCGGCCGCACGGAGCGGTCGTCCCGAGTCCGCCGCGGCGGCGCTGCGGGAACTCACCGCACACACCGGCGTCAGCGGCACTCACTGGGCCCTGGGCGTCCAGGACTACGCGCGCGCCCTGCTGAGCGAGGACCGGGACGCGGAGGCGCTCTACCGGCAGGCCGTCGCGCATCTCGAACGCAGCCGGATCGTCCTGCACCTGGCCCGGGCCCGCCTCCTCTACGGCGAGTGGCTGCGCCGCCGCCGTCGCCGTCAGGAGAGCCGCGCCCAACTCCGCTCCGCCTACGAGGTGTTCACCCGTGTCGGTGCGAACGGCTTCGCCGAACGTGCCCGGCGGGAACTCCAGGCCACCGGGGAGACCGTCGGCAGGCGGACCGACGGCACCGTCGCCGAACTCACCGGCCAGGAGACACAGATCGCCGGGCTGGTGACCGCGGGCCACACCAACGCGGAGATCGCCGCCCAGCTCTTCATCAGCCCGCGCACGGTGGAGTGGCATCTGGGCAACGTCTTCACCAAACTCGGCATCACCTCCCGGCGGCAGCTCCGCTCACTTCCCGGCGCCTCGACACGGCCCCACGGATAGCGCGGGAGTCCCTCCGGAGAGGCGGGAGGCCCCCGGTCGGTCGGCACGCGACGGGACGCGACGGGACGTGATGGCCGCGACGGGACGTGATGGGTCTCGCCGGCCTGTCCGGCAGATGGGCGGCGATTGACCACGGCCGGAGCGCCTGTTCCAATGGCCGGGTGTTCTCCGCGACGTACCTGGTGATCAGGGCCCACATCGACTTCGGTCGCGTGTGGTCCGCCGCGTGTCGCTGACCGCGCGCCCGCCACCACGATCCGTTCACACCGTCCCGGAGTCCCTCATGCCCGACCGCAGCCCCCGCGTGCCCGTCCACGTCGATCCGCGCGGACCGCGCTTCGCCGCCGTCCTCACCACCCTCGTCCTGGTGCTCGCCCTGGCCACCGGCAGCGGTGTGCTGCTCGCGGCGCAGGCCGTCGTCTTCGCCCTCGGCGCGGTTCTGGGACTGCGCCGGTCGCCCTACGGCTGGCTGTACCGGCGGCTGGTACGTCCCCGCCTCGGACCGCCGCGGGAGCTCGAGGACGAGCGGCCGCCGCGGTTCGCCCAGGGAGTCGGGCTGGCCTTCGCGGTCCTGGGGGCGGCCGGATACCTGTCCGGCGCGGGCTGGCTCGGCGTCGCCGCGACCGCCGCGGCGGTCGCGGCCGCCTTCCTCAACGCGGCCTTCGGCTACTGCCTGGGTTGCGAGGCGTACCTGCTCGCGGTCCGCGGCCGTGCGCGGCTGGGCCAGGGGTGACGCGGCGATGATCGATCCGACCGGACTCGTCGTGGCCGCCGCCGTGCTGGCCGCCGCGACCCTCTTCGGCCTGGTGCGCGCACGTCGCGACGGCAGGCTGCGCGACGGCGGCCGGGGCCGCGGCGCGCTGCGGTTCTCCTCCGGTGAGCTGGGGGCGGACCTCGGGGAGCGGGCGACGCTGGTGCAGTTCTCGACGGCCCTGTGCGCGACGTGCCCCGGCACCCGGCGCCTGCTGGCCGGCGTGGCCGCGGCGACCCCGGGTGTGCGCCACGTGGAGATCGACGCCGAGGCGCGGCTGGACCTGGTCCGCCGCGCCGAGGTGATGCGCACGCCGACCGTGCTCGTCCTGGACCCTGCGGGCCGCGTGGTGCGCCGGGCCTCGGGGCCGCCCAGCCGCGCCGACGTCATGGCGGCGGTGGAGCTGGCGACGGCCGGCTGAGATCCGGCACTCCTTCGGGTGGGCGTGGGGATCGCCGCGGGGGATCAGCGGCGGGTCGGTACGCGGCGCTGATCGGTGCGCGGTGCGCGGGCCGCACGGAGTGCCCTCTGCGCCCGGAGTGGTTCCGCCCCCGGCTGTGGCCGGGCCGGGGGCGGAGGCGTGGGACCGACCGGGGGTCAGTTCGCGCGCCGGGCCACCGTGAAGTGGTCGATGCGCTCCCCGGTCTCGGCGATCGCGGAGACCGTCAGGGTGGACTCGCGCCCGGCGCGCGCCGGTTCGACGTCCACGGAGATGAAGGAGTAGCCGGTGTAGCGGACCCGCGACCAGTGCACGAGGTCCGTGACCTTGCCGCCGCCCTTGGCCGAGTGCCAGGTGGTGACCGTGTCGACCCGGTTCTCGTGGCCCTCGTAGGAGTCGGGCGCGGGGAAGTTGTAGAGGCTGCGGCCCGCGCCGCCCGCGGTGATGTAGACCGTGCCGTCGGTGGCCGGACGGGTGGTGTCCCCGATCGCCACCTGGTGCGACACCTGGCCGCCGCGGATCGCGTCGGTCCGCTCGTACACGTGGTTGTGGCCGTTGATCACCAGATCGACCTGGTACTTCTCGAAGACCGGCACCCACTCCGCCTGCACACCGCCGTCCGAGGCGTGCGAGTTGGTCGTCGAGTAGGCGCAGTGGTGGAAGAAGACCACCAGGAAGTCGATGCCGCGCTGCTTGCGGTACGCGGCGAGGGTCCGGTCCAGCCACGCGGTCTGGCCGCCGCCGGAGAGCCCGTAGTTGGCCGGGATCTCGTAGGACACGTCGTTGGCGTCCAGTGCCACGACCGCGGTGTTGCCGTACACGAACGAGTACGCGCCCGGCTGCGTCCGGGACGCGAAGCCGTCGCCGGGCAGCGTCCAGCGCGCCTGCTGGCCGCCGTAGCCGTTGGGCGAGTACCAGGCCTCCATGTCGTGGTTGCCGGTCGTCACCATCCACGGCACGCGGGCGGCCACCGACTCGGTCTGCGCGAGGAACTGGTCCCAGGTGCGCGCGTCGTAGTCGGCGGAGTCGCTCGCCTGGCCGGACCCGTCCGGGTCGGCGTAGCAGATGTCGCCGGCGTGCAGGTGGAACGCGGGGTTACGGCCCAGGATCAGGGCGTCGTTCGCCAGCGCGTGGTAGCTGACGCCCTGGTCGCCGAACGCGGTGAAGGTGAACCGCTCGCTGTGCGCGGGCGCGGTGGTGAACGAGCCGATGGTGGCGAACGCCGCGCTGTCCGCCGGGTCGAAGCCGTCGTGGCCGACGCCGTAGTAGTAGGTGGTGCCCGGGCGCAGACCGCCGAGCCGGGCGTGCAGGTAGTACTGGTCGACCGGCGGCAGCTTGCTGTTGAGGAGCTGCGGGGTGTGCAGCTCGCGGACCTCGGCGTCGATCTTGTGGCTCAGCGACCAGGGCTGGAGGCCGATCCGCACGAACGGCTTGCGCACCGCGAGCGGGACCTGCCAGGAGATGGTGAACTGCGTCTTGGGGTCGGACCCGAACTGGAGGTGGCGGCCGAACGGGGCGACCAGCGCGCCGCTGACGCCGTGGTCGGTGGCCGGCCGCGTCAGCAGGGACGGGCTGGGGGCGGCGGCGTGGGCGGTGCCGCCGAGCAGCCCGGAGGCGGCGACCGTGCCGGCCGCGGTGAGTCCGCCGAGAACGGCGCGGCGGCGGCTGACCTTGGAGCGCAGGTATTCGTGCTGCTCGGCCATGCTCATCCGGCCGGCGAGCCTGGCGTCGATACCCATCTGAGGTGTGTCCATGCCGCGCAATGTCGCAGCGGGCGGCGACGCGTCGGCGACGCGCGGATGAACGGGTCACGAGCACCGGCCCGCGACTCGCCCGCCGCCGGCACCGCCCGCCCCAGGAGTGGCGCACGCCCCGGACATCCCGCACGTCACGGCGTCCGATGCGGCCCACGGAGTTCGTGCCGGCTCGGCACGCGCGGCGCAGCCAAACGGCGTCGGTGCGCGCGACGGGATCGCCCGGCCCGCCGGCGGCGTTCACCGCTTGAGGGCCTCGACTCCCTCCTCCGTGGTGGCGTACAGGGTGAACAGGCTCTCCCCGCCGCCGGTCAGGGCGAGTAGGCGGGCGACGGGTTCGGGCGGGGCGGCGAGGGCGAACCTGCCGCCGGCTTCGCGCACGCGGCGCTGCACCCGCAGCAGCGCGTTGAAGCCCGAGGAGTCGCAGAAGTGCACGTGTTCCATGTTCACCAGCAGGTCCAGCCCCTGGCCGGGCTCCGCGTGCTCCGCGAGGACGGCGGTCGCGGTGCCGTGGAACTCCCCCGCGGTGGCCATGTCCAGATCGCCCGTCGCCGTCAGGACCGCCAGCCGGTCCCGGACCTGCGCGACGTGCAGCTTCAGCGTTTCACCCATCGAGTACCCCCTGAGGTCGCCGTGGTCGGTGACGCCTGCACGGCCGCGCTTTCCCCGCCTCGGGGCCCGTACGCCTCCGGCCCGGGCATTGCCGCTGCTCTCGGTCGGTGCGGGTGAGGGAGTCGGCAGGGCCGGCGGAAGGCGAGGTGGTAGGGGCGGCGGGCCCGGGTAGGCGGCTCACATGACTGCAGCAGAGATCGCGTACAAGCCCGTCGGCTGGGCCCTGGGGGCGGCGAGCGGCATGGTGGCGGGAGCCGTCTTCCGGCAGGTGTGGAAGGTCGTCGCCCACGACGACGAGGCGCCGGAGGCCACGGACGAGAACCGCACATGGCGGGAGATCCTGGTCGCCTCCGCGTTGCAGGGCGCCATCTTCGCGGTGGTGAAGGCCTCCGTCGATCGTGGTGGCGCCCTCGCCGTGCGGCGCGTGTCGGCGTGACGCCGTGGGCTGAGGCGCGGGCGTGAGGTGCGGGTCGGCCGGGCCGCCGCGGGTTGCAGGTGATCCAGGGATCCCGGCCAGTTCAGCGCCGTGCCGGGCCGCCCCCCGGGCACCGCGGCGTCCCGGCCCGCCGCCTCACGACTCACCGTCCAGCAGCGCGTACATGACCATGTCCCGGCGCTCTTTCCCCACCCGCTGCCACTGCCGGAGCAGCCCCTCACGCCGGAATCCGCACCGTTCGGCCGTGCGCAGGGAGGCGGTGTTCCACGGCTCCACCCACAGTTCCAGCCGGGGGATCCGCAGGTCGCGCAGGGCCCAGCAGGCCACGGCGCGGACGGCCGCCGCGGCGGTGCCCTGCCCCCGGGCCGATTCCACGACCCAGTACCCGAGCGACGCACGGCCCTGGTCGAGGTTCTTCAGCCACAGACCCACCTGGCCGACCGGCCGGCCGTCGGGGTTCACGACGACGAACGGGTATCCGGCTCCCGTGGCCGCCCGGGCCCACTGCCGCTCGACGAACGCGACGCCCTCCGGTTCGGTGCAGGCCGAGGGCACGGTCGTGATCAGCGGAATGTACGCGTCGTCCGACGCCTCACGCACGAGCGGGAGGTCCGTGAGACGCCACGGCCGCAACGTGAACCCGCCGGTCGCGGAGAGCTCGGGGACGTCGAGTGGTTGTTCCATGCGCCGATCCTGCCGTGGCGCGGTCCTCACCGGCACCTGGGTTTCGGCGCGGGGCCTGCCTTCCGCTTCCCCCGGGGGGCATCCACGTTGCGGGCCTCACCTGCGGCGTCGCCCGGCGGCGCCCGCCTCGCGGGTTAGGCTGGGACCGGCCGCTCGCGGCTCGCCGGCCCCGCCGGAGGGCACCGGCCTCCGTCCGCCGCACCTGGGAGAAGCCGTGCCAGCACCGACCGACTCTCCGGCCGAGCCGGCGCACAGCCACCGGGCCGTCGGGAACCTGATCGCCCGTTACGCCGAGCTCGTGGACGACGGTGACTTCGCGGGACTCGGCGATCTCCTCGCCGACGCCACCTTCGTCGGCAGCGGCGAGCCGGTGAGCGGACGCGACGCGATCGAGCGGATGTTCCGGGACACGCTGATCGTGTACGCCGACGGCACACCGCGCACCCAGCACGTCACCACCAACGTGGCCGTCGAGGTGGACGAGCAGGCCGGCACGGCCGTCGCGCGTTCGTACGTCACCGTGCTGCAGGCGCTGCCCGAGCTGCCGTTGCAGCCCATCGCCGGCGGGCGGTACCACGACCGCTTCGAGCGGCGCGAGGGGCGGTGGCGCTTCGTGGAACGGCGGGTGCGGATCCATCTCGTCGGTGACGTGAGCCGCCACCTGCGCCAGGCCGCCGCGCGGCGGTGACCGCGGGTTTTTCCCGCCGCCCCGTCCCAGGCCGGAGCCGCTGCCGCCGCGGAGGGCCGGCGGAGGGGCCTGGCCAGGAGAACCGTGCTGTGCGACGGTAGTGGGACAAAGAGATTGACCGGCGTCCCGTCACCGCGGTGGCAGGGGGGCCGGTTCACGGGTGCCGGGCATCGCCCCCGTCACGGGCATTCGGCCCCCGCCATAGCTGCCGGGTCGCCTTCGAGGTGTACCGGTGTCCATGGGCTCATGACCCCCTGGAAGGGGGCGCCCATCATGCTCATCACCACGAAGAGCACCGGCACCACGGCTGCCATCACGCCGCACGGAGAGATCAGCTTCGACGCCCTGCCCACGCTGCTCACCGCCTACGAGGCGCTGCCGCCGTCCGTCCGCCAGGTCGAATGGGACCTGCGGGACGCCGTGTTCATGGACGTCGCCGGTCTCCACCTGCTCGTCCACCAGCGGCTCGCCTGCCAGAACGCGGGCCGCACGCTCACCGTGACGGGACTGCGGCACCAGCCGCTGCGACTCCTGCTGCTGGCCCGGACGCTGTTCCCCGCCGACTGCTGGAACGACTTCCTCCCCCCTGACCACCGGCCCGCCACCGCGGCGTGACCCCGCCCCCGCCCGGCCCCCGAGCCGGCTCGGGGGGCGCGTGACGGTGAAGGGTGTGCGCCGGGCGCGGGTGCGACGGGTCAGAAGGGCGGGATCTCGTCGGGGACCAGGCCGGCCTGGCGGAGGAGGCCGTAGAGGTCGGTCTCGCCCCAGAACTCGACGATGCGGCCTGCGCGCAGGCGGTAGGACTTGACGCCCGTCATGGTGAGGTCGCGGCCGCTGCGCTCGTGGGCGTAGGTGAGGGTGAACGCGACGGTGACGCGGTCGCCCGCGGCGAAGAGATCGTCGATGTGCACACGGCAGTCGGACAGCCCGGGGGTGAGCACCGCCCCCTCGGGATACTGCCGGCCCCGGCCGTGGAAGCCCGCGCCGTGCACGAGGACGTCCTCGGCGACGAGTTCCCGGAGCTCGGCGACGTCCCTCGTCTCGAAGACCCGCAGGTACCGGCGGACGATCTCGGCGTTGCTCGCACTGACGACTTCCGCTGCGTCGGGCATGGAGGCACCGTATCCGCCGGCCGGTGCGGCCCGCGAGTACGCGTCCCCGCCACCACCGGACGGTGAAGTTCACCTGCCGCGGCCCGCATCCGGCGACCCCCGCGCGACCGAAGAAGGGGCAGCCGCATCCGCTCCTGAGAGAAGCCGACGCCCATGCATGTCTCGGTCGCCCTGTTCACCGCCGACCTGCGCCTGAACGACCATCCCCCGCTGCGGGCGGCCGTCGACGCGGCGGACGCCGTCGTCCCCCTGTTCGTCCGGGACCGGGCGGTCGAGTCCGCGGGGTTCGCACCGCCGAACCGCCGGGCGTTCCTCGACGCCTGCCTGGCCGATCTGGACGCGGGGCTGCGCGAACGGGGCGGGCGGCTCGTGCTGCGCTCGGGCGACTTCGTGGAGCAGGTGTGCCGGGTGGTCACCGAGGCGGACGCCGACGAGGTGCACATGGCGGCCGGGCACAGCGGCTTCGCCGTGCGGCGCGAGGAGCGGCTGCGGTCCGCCCTCGAGGCGTCCGGCCGGCGGCTGTTCGTCCACGACGCGGTCACCGTCGCGGTGCCGCCCGGCACGGTGACGCCCTCCTCGTCGGACCACTTCGCGGTCTTCACCCCCTACTACCGGCAGTGGGCGCGGGTTCCGCTGCGCCCGGTGGCCGCCGCACCGCGCCGCGTGCCGGTGCCGGACCCGGTGCGGGGTGAGGAGATCGCACGCGGCGCCGTCAGCGGCACCTCCCCGGGCCTGCCGGCCGGCGGGGAGCGGGCCGCGCGCGACCAGGCGGCCGCCTACTGGCGCGACGGTCTGGACGACTACGACACCGTGCACGACGACCTGGCCGCCGACGCGACCTCCCGCTTCTCCGCGCACCTGCACTTCGGCACCCTGTCGCCGGCCGAACTCGTGCACCGCGCACGGCGGCACGGCGGCGCCGGCGCCGAGGCGTTCGTCCGGCAGCTGGCCTGGCGGGACTTCCACCGCCAGGTGCTGGCCGCCCGGCCCGGGGCCGCCCGCGACGACTACCGCTCCAAGGGCGACCGCTGGCGCACCCGGCGCACCGCGGCCGACGAGATCGACGCCTGGTGCGAGGGCCGCACCGGCTACCCGGTCATCGACGCGGCCATGCGGCAGCTGCGTCACGAGGGCTGGATGCACAACCGCGCCCGCCTGCTCACCGCGAGCTTCCTGGCCAAGACCCTCTATGTGGACTGGCGGGTGGGCGCGGACCACTTCCTGCACTGGCTGGTCGACGGCGACGTGGCCAACAACCAGCTCAACTGGCAGTGGATGGCCGGCACCGGCACCGACACCCGTCCCAACCGGGTGCTCAACCCCGTGACGCAGAGCAAGAAGTACGATCCGGACGGCGCGTACGTCCGGCGCTGGGTCCCCGAACTCGCCGACGTGGCCGCGCCGTTGATCCACGAGCCGTGGAAGCTGTCGGGCCTGGACCGCGCGGGTCTCGACTACCCGGACCCCATCGTCGAACTCGCCGACGGGCTCGACCGGTTCCGGCGCGCCCGCCGGAAGCAGCCCTGACGGCTACGGCTCAGGCGAATCACCGCTCCCCCGCTGCCGGGCCCGGGACGCCAGGCGATCGGCGAGGGCCGCGACGAGCTCCCGGAGTTCGCCCGGGCGCTCGATGACGAACGGCCGGTCCAGTGCGGCGAGCACGCCGGGCAGCCAGTCGAGACGCTCCACCCGGAGCCGGACGTGCCACCAGCGCCCGCCCTCGTCGGCGTCGTCTCTCCCGGGTCCGGCCACGGCGGATCCCGCCGCCTCGGGTCCGGCCTCCTCCAGGGTCGCCACACTGGCGGGGAGCCGCGCGCGGATCTGCCCGGCGGTGCCGTGGATCCGCAGCAGCACCTCGTACCGGTACTCGGCGGTGGCCATCGCCGTCACCAGGCTTCGCGCCGGATCAGGTTGGCCCTCGGGCACTTCGAACACGCCGGGCAGGGCGCGGGCGTCCGCGACACGGTCGAGGCGGAAGGACCGGTCCTCGTCGATCCCGGCGTCCTTGCCCGTGACGTACCACCGGCCCGTGTGGGAGACGATCCCGTACGCGTGCAGGATGCGCTCGCTGCGCCGTCCCTTGCCGTCGGTGTACCGGATCGCGACCGGACGGCGGTGGCGGACCGCGTCCGCCAGGGTGAGCAGGACGTCGGCGTCCGGTGCGACGGCCTGGTCCGACCGGTCAGGCTGGTCCGGCCGGTCCGTGAACGCCAGGGTCTCCAGGAGCGCGTCGAGCCGCCGGGCCACGGGCCTGGGCAGCACCCGCCGGATCTTCGCCGAGGCCGTCTCGCTCGCGGTGAGCCCGGCCGTCGCCAAGCCCGCCCGGCGGCCCGCGACCAGACCGAGCAGCACGGCCAGCGCCTCGTCGTCGCTGAGCATGAGCGGGGGCAGGCGGTATCCGGGCCCGAGCCGGTACCCGCCGTAGCGGCCGCGCACCGACTCCACGGGTACGTCGATGTCGACGAGCTGGTCCACGTACCGCCGCACGGTCCGCCCGTCGACGCCGAGCCGGTCGGCGAGTTCGGCCACGGTTCGCGTGCCGCCCGACTGCAGCAGCTCCAGGAGGGTCAGCACGCGGCTGGTGGGTCGGGGCATGACGCCAGCCTAGCCCGAATACCGGACCGATTCTGTCCCCTATTGCCTCTAGCCTGCGAAGGACAGCGGCGCCGGGCGGCCAGGTCCCGGCCCACCGAGCCGGTCGCCGGGCCACACCCACGGGCCACCCGCCCACCGGTCACCCCGCACCGGCGCCACCCCGCACACCTCCTGAGGAGATCACCATGGACTTCGTCTCGATCCGCATCATCACCGGCGACGTCGCCCGCCTCGTCGCCTTCTACGAACGCGCGACGGGAGTGACGGCGACGTGGGCCACCGAGGACTTCGCCGAGCTGGCGACCCCCGGCGCGACCCTCGCCATCGCGAGCACCCGCACCGTTCCGCTGTTCGCGCCGGGCTCGGCCCGACCGGCCGACAACCGCAGCGTGATCACCGAGTTCCTCGTCGACGACGTGGACAAGGTGCACCAGAACCTGACGGAGGTCGTCACCGACGTCGTGGCCGGGCCCACCACCATGCCCTGGGGCAACCGGTCGCTGCTGTTCCGCGACCCCGACGGCAATCTCGTCAACTTCTTCACCCCGGTCACTCCCGCGGCCCGGGCGAAGTTCGCACGGTGACGCCACGTCCCGCACGGGCGGCCGCCCGCAGCAGGCGGCCGCGGCCCCCGAGAGGAACCGTCCACAGGTCGTGGCCGCGCAGCCCCCAGGTCCGCAGAAGGGTGTTGGCGGCGAGGAAGCCGCTGGTGGCGGCGCGTTCCATCAGGGCCACCGGAAGACCGGTGCGGACGGTGTCGCCCGCGACGACCAGGCCGGGCGTGGGGGTGCCGACGGTCGGCCGGTCGCCGTAGCCGCCGACGGTGAACAGGGGGCAGTCGGCGCGCCATTCGTGGCGCGCGTCCACGATGCCGGCCTGGCGCGTCTCGGGGTACACCCGGTGGAGTTCGCTCAGCAGTTCCTTCTCCGTCAGCGTCCGGTCGGCGTCGGGCGGCTGGGCGTAGGCGTGCAGTTCCAGGACCGCGCCGCCGCTGCGGGCGGCCCAGCGGGCGGCCTCGCCCTCCCAGGCGTTCAGCACGCTGACGTTGTCGAGGGGTCCGTACCCGCTGGTGCCGAGGAAGCCCGGCCGATCGGGACGCACCGGCCGGTCCAGCCAGAGGCGGGACACCAGGAAGGGCGGCGCGGTGCGCAGCCGTGCCATGCGTTCACGCCACTCCGCGTCGCCCAGGCCGCCGGATCCGGCGACGAGCGAGCGCAGCGCGCCCGGGTCGAGGGCGAGCACGACGGCGTCGTACGGTGTGTCGCCGTCGGCCGCCGTGACCGCGAAGCCGCCCTCCGGCCGGACCGTGACCGCCTCGACCGGCGCGCCGGTCTGGATCCGGACGCCGAGGGTGCGCAGGTGGCGGGCGAGCGGGTCCCACAGGGCCTGCGGAAACGGCTCGCCGGGCACGTCGAACAGCAGGCCCTCGGCCGATCCGAGGAAGTAGATGTGGAACATCAGCGCCATCTCGGCGGCCGACAGTTCGCGGGGGTCGGCGAAGAAGCTGCGGGAGAACACCTCGAAGGCCAGGTGCCGGGCGGCCTCGGGGAAGCGGATCGCGTCGA
This sequence comes from Actinacidiphila acidipaludis, assembly GCF_019890725.1. GTDB lineage: Bacteria > Actinomycetota > Actinomycetes > Streptomycetales > Streptomycetaceae > Actinacidiphila > Actinacidiphila acidipaludis. The sequence continues at coordinate 25,084 of NZ_JAINZZ010000010.1, read as the reverse complement.
GGAGGTCGTACGCGCTCACGCCGTCGAACCGTGCGTAGACCTCGGGAACCCGGACGTCGAGCAGGGGCAGGGCCGCCCGCGGACGCATGCGGACCATCTCACGCAGGGTGAACGACGGGCTCAGCGCGGCGAATCCGAGGGCGCTCAGCGGCGGCGTGCGCGGGACACGGCGGAAGCTGTCCTGCCGTCCCCCGCCGTGGCGCAGCGGGTAGTCGGGCAGTCCGGTGAGGCCGGTCAGGGCGGGATCGGTCCGGCGCAGTAGGGCGCGCAGGTTGTAGTACTGCCGGAAGAAGGCGTGGAAGCCGCGGCTCATGGTCGCCGTGCTGCCGTCGGCCAGCCGGGTGGGCCATCCGCGCAGCCGGCCGCCGAGTTCCGCCTCGCGTTCGTAGAGCGTGACCCCCACGCCGCGTTCGGCCAGCGCGGCGGCCGCGGTCAGTCCGGCGATCCCGCCGCCGACGACGGCGGCGCGGGGCGTCCGGTCGCCGGTGGCGCGTTCGGCGCCGTGGTGGGCGGGCAGCAGGTGGGCCTGCCGGTCCCGGCCGGGTGGGAGGGTGCGGGCGGTACGCTCCCGGCCGGATGCCGTCGCGGTCACCGGTGTGCCTCCTCGGCGGCGGCCGCGGGGCGGCGGGCGACGACCGTGTGGGTGACGCCGGTCTGCCAGCCGGGCAGCGGCAGGACGCGGACGTGCTCGAATCCCGCTCGCCGTACCCGTTCCCCGAGTTGGCCGGCCGTGTCGAAGGTGACGACGCTGCGCCACAGGTGCCGGTAGAGCGGCCCGTCGCCCAGCAGTGTCGCGACGGGCAGCACGAGCCCTCCGCAGACCGCGTTCCAGACCGCGCGGTGCTCGGGCCGGCCGCTGAGCGCGTACTCGTGCACCGCCAGCCGGCCGTGCGGCGCGAGGAGGCCGAACGCGGCGGCCAGCACCGCGTCCGGGTCGGCGGCGTTGCGCAGCAGGTACGCGGCGAACACCGCGTCGAAGGGGCCGTGCACCCCGGCTTCGGCCAGGCGCTCCGCGGGGGCGTGCACGAAGCGCACCGGCCGGGGCCAGCTCCGCCGGGCCGCTCGCCGGAGCATGCCGGCGGAGGCGTCGACGGCGGTGATGTCCGCGTCGGGCATCGCGGCGGCCAGGGCGGCGGTGGAGGCTCCGGTGCCGCACCCCAGGTCGAGCACCCGCGGGCGGCCATCCGCGCCGGTCAGGCCGAGGCGGCGGGCGGAGCGCCGCAGGTGGGCGTGGTAGCCGGGGTTGGCGGCCACCAGCGTGTCGTAGCGGCGGGCCGCGTGGTCGAACGCGGCCGCCAGCTCGGCATCGCGCAGCAGAGGCATGCCGTCTCCGTTTCCGGTCGTGGGCTGGGGGTTCGGGCAGGTCGGGGGTCAGGGGTTCGGTGGCCGGGCTCTTGTGCGGTCGGGCTCTTGTGCGGTCGGGGTCTTGTCTGATCGGGCGGGTCAGGCGCCGGGCTGCGGACGGCGCGGCACGAACGGCAGGGTGAGGGCGGAGCGGAGCATCGCCGGGACGGGCACGTGCAGTCCGATCGTCAGGTCTTCTCGCAGGCTGGTCCGGCCGTCGAGGAACCGCAGCAGCCGGGGTCCTGGCACGCTGCCGAACAGGCCGGCGAAGAAGGCGGGGCCGTCGACCCGGCCGCGGTCGAGGGCGTGCAGCAGCACGGCGTCCATCAGCCGGGAGCGCGCGGAGTGCGCGCGCGGCGGCAGCGGGCGGCGCCCGGTGTGCAGGGCCGCCGCCACCGCGCGGGCCTGGCGTTGCACGGCGCTGAAGGTGTAGCCGGTCGAGGGGCGGGTGGCTCCGGCGGCGGCGCCGATGCGGAACACGCAGGGCGCGGTCTGCCGGGGGAAGCGCGCGTCCGTCATCGGGATCACTCCTTCCTCGGAGGCGACGACCTCGTAGGAACCGGCGCCGAGCACGTCCGCGAGGTAGCGGCGCAGGGCCCGGTCGTAGGCGTCCGGCGCGAGGGGACGGCGGGAGAACTCCGTGTACTCGACGAGCGCTTCGCGCGGCCCGGTCGGCAGCACGTAGCCGAACGACAGGCCGTGCGCCGGCTGCGGAGTACGGAAGTCCATCAGTTCCACGACCGCGGGGTCGAAGACCGGCCGCGCGGTGCGGACGAACCAGCCGCGGAAGTGCTGCAGCAGCGTGGTGCGGGCGGGCGGCAGGCGCGGCGGCGGCCGGGAGTCGAGGACCCAGCGGGCCCGCACGGTGACCGGACCCCTGTCGCGCATACGGGCGTGCACCACGGCTCCCCCGGGCACCGGTTCGATCCGCTCCACGACCGCTTCCAGGCGCGTCACGCCCTGGCTCGCGGCGATCGCCCGTCCGGCGAGCTCCTCGAAGTGGTCGGAGCGCAGCATCTTGTAGCGCTCGGGGCCGGTCGCGGTCTCGACCGCCGAGCCGTCGGGTGACCGCACGCGCAGGCGCTGCCACGACGCGGTCAGCGCCGCGTCGAACGCCCCCTCCCCCTCCTCCCAGTAGCACCAGGTGCGCCGTGCCGGGCGCAGCGGGCCGGGCGGCGCCGTCAGGAGCACCGCGGTGACCGGGCGGGAGCCGGCCGGCGGGCGGGCCAGCCGCATGGCCAGCGACAGCCCTGCGGCCCCGGCGCCCACCACGGCGACGTCCCAGTCCGCGGCCACGGCACGCTCCCTTCCGTTTCTCGGGCTCCCCGTTTCCCGGTGATCCGGCCAGTCTTCCGGCCGGCCGCGCGAAACGGATGCACACCGCGGCGTGTCCGGTGCCGGATCGCCGCCGGCGCGGGCAGGTCCCCCGAACGGTGCATCCGATCCGGCGTCCCGCACGGAATGTGTCCTGACGACCCGGAAAGCGCGATCAGCACATCCGCGGGGCTACGCCCCGATCAACCACTGGGGAAAGGTTCCGTGATGCGTTCCACTCAGGCGATCGGCCGTCGGACGGCGGACCAGCCGTCCACGCTGTGGCCGTCCCGCCCGGCCGGACATCCGGAGGCGGGTGACGCGGTCTCGGCGGCCGCCCCCGGCGCCGGGCCGGCCGCCACCGGGCCCGGCGCTGGACCCCTCTCCACCGGACCCGCCACCGGTCCCACCACCGGACCCGTTCCCGCCGGCCCCGGCACCGACCGCGGCGAGGAGGCGGCCGCCCGTACCGGCCACCAGGGCGTCGCCGACGAGGCCGACATGGTGGACGCCGACGTCCCGCACGCCGTCGGCCTCGAACTCCAGACGCTGCTCGGCCAACGTCTCGCCGAAAGCGCCGAGTTGGGTGCCGAGTTCACCCACGACATCGCCGAGCGGGTGGCCGGCTTCACCCAGCGCGGTGGACACCGTTTCCGTGCCCGGCTCGTCTGGTGGTCCCTGCGGGCGTGCGGTGGCGGCAGCACAGCCCAGACGCGTGCCGCGCTGCAGGCCGCGGCGGCGCTCGAACTGATCCAGACCTGCGCGCTGGTCCACGACGACCTGATGGACCGGTCGTCGACGCGGCGCGGTGGCCCGGCCCTGCACACCGACGTCGCCCGGCAGTACGCCGGCGCCGCACCCCGGGACGTCGCCGACCGGCTGGGCGCCTCCGCCGCGGTCCTGGCCGGGGACATCGCCCTGGCCTGGGCGGACGACGCCATGGCTGAGGTGGTGCTCGGCTGCGGGCTGCCCTCCGGCACCGCGCGGCGCCTGCACGACGTGTGGCGCGCGCTGCGCACCGAGATGGCCGCGGGCCAGTACCTCGACGTCCACGGCCAGGCCACCTCGGTCCGCACGGTGGCCCGCGCGATCCGCTCCGCCTGCCTGAAGAGTGCCCTGTACACGGTGGAGCGGCCGATGGAGATCGGCGCGGTCCTGGCCGGCGCGGACGCCGCCACCATCGGCATGCTGCGCCGGGCCGGGCGCTGCGCCGGCCTGGCCTTCCAGCTGCGGGACGACCTCGACGACGTCTTCGCCGACCCGCGGGTGACCGGCAAGCCGGCCGGCGGCGACCTCACCCAGGGCAAGACGACCTATCTGCTGGCGGTGACACGCGCGCTGGCCACCGCCGCGGGCGACCGCGCGACTCTCGCCCTGCTCGAATCGGCCGCCGCACAGCCCGCGTTGCCCGATCCCCTGCTGGCCGACGTGCGGACGGCCATAGCGGCCACCGGCGCGCGCGACCTGCTGGAGAAGAGGATCGAGCGGCTCGCCGGACGGTCCCGGCGCCATCTCGCGGAGGCCGGTCTCACCCCGCGTCCGGCGGCCCGCCTCGACGACCTGCTGGGCGAGATCACCCGCACGTCCGGCCGGGCGTCCGCCGGCGCGCAGCCCCGCGTCCCCGTCCTGACCGGTTCCCGAACGGAGTGCACCGCATGAGCCGCACGGTAGCGGGACGCACTGACCACGTGGTCGTGGTCGGCGCCGGTCTGGCGGGCCTGTCCGCCGCACTCCACCTGCTCGGCGCGGGCCGCCGGGTCACCGTGGTGGAGCGCGACGCGCAGCCCGGCGGCCGGGCCGGGCGCATCGAACGCGGTGGCTACCTCATCGACACCGGCCCCACCGTGCTGACCATGCCGGACATCGCCGACGAGGCGTTCGCCGCGGTCGGCGAGTCGCTGCACGACCGGGTCGACCTGATCCCCCTGCGACCGGCGTACCGGGCGCGGTTCGCGGACGGCGCCTCCCTGGACGTGCACACCGACGCCGAGGCCATGGAGGCCGAGATCGAGCGGTTCGCCGGACCCGCCGACGCCGCGGGCTACCGGCGTCTGCGCCACTGGCTGGAGCAGCTCTACCACGCCGAGCGGGGCCGGTTCCTCGACGCGGACTTCGACTCGCCCTTCCAGCTCCTGACCCCGGACCTGGTCCGGCTCGCCGCGCTCGGGGGCTTCGGCCGCTGGGAGGCCGGCGTCGCCCGCCACCTGCGTGACGAGCGGCTGCGCCGGGTCTTCTCCTTCCAGGCCCTGTACGCCGGCGTTCCGCCCGAACGGGCCCTGGCCGCCTACGCGGTGATCGCCTACATGGACACCGTCGCCGGGGTCTGGTTCCCGCGCGGCGGCATGCACGCCCTGCCGCGGGCGATGGCCGACGCCGCCGAGGCGGCCGGCGCCCGCTTCCGCTACGGGCAGCCGGTGGTGCGCCTGGAGCGCACGGGCGAGCGCGTCACCGCGGTGGTGACCGAGGAGGAACGCATCGCCTGCGACGCCGTCGTGCTCACACCCGAACTGCCGGTGACCTACGCGCTGCTGGGCCGCACGCCACGGCGCCCGGCCCGGCTGCGGCACGCGCCGTCAGCGGTCGTCCTGCACGCGGGCTGCGACCGCACCTGGCCGGAACTCGGCCACCACACGCTGTCGTTCGGCCGGGCCTGGCGCCGCACCTTCCGGGAACTCACGCGCACCGGTGCGGTGATGAGCGACCCGTCGCTGCTGATCACCCGGCCCACGGCCACCGATCCGTCGCTGGCGCCGCCCGGCCGGCACCTGCACTACGTGCTCGCGCCCTGCCCCAACACCGACATCGGGCCCAGCGCCGCCGACTGGCACGACCTGGCGCCGCGCTACCGCGACAGCCTGCTGCGCGAACTGGAGCGGCGCGGCCTGGCGGGCATCGCCGCGTCGATCGAGGAGGAGTGCCTGGTGACCCCCGCGGACTGGACCCGGCAGCAGCACGCCGCGGGCACGCCGTTCTCGGCCGCGCACACCTTCGCCCAGACCGGACCGTTCCGCCCCCGCAACCTGGTCCGCGGAACCGCCAACGCCGTCCTCGCCGGCTGCGGCACCACCCCGGGGGTGGGCGTGCCGCCCGTGCTGCTCTCGGGCCGGCTGGCCGCCGCCCGCATCACCGGGGGAACCCCGGCGCGCACCGCGCCCGGCGCCCCGATCGCCCGGCCGGCGCGGGAGGTGCGTTCATGACGGCCCGCGAACTGCACGCGGCGGGCATCAGCGACCCCCGCCTGCGCGCCGCCTACGACCAGTGCCGCCGCCTCAACGCCCGGCACGGCCGCACCTACTTCCTGGCCACCCGCCTGCTGCCGCCCCAACGCCGCCCGGCCGTCCACGCGTTGTACGGCTTCGCCCGCTGGGCCGACGACATCGTCGACGCCATCGACGAGACCGGCGCCGATCGCGTCGCCGTCAGGCAACGCCGTGCCGTGGCCCTCGACCGGCTCGGGGACGACCTCGCCGGAGGGCTGGCCGGGGCGGACGGCGCCGAGCCCGTGGTCGTCGCCCTGGCCGACACCAGCCGCCGCTACGGCATCGACCACCGCTACTTCGCCGATTTCCTCGCCTCCATGCGCAGCGATCTGACGGTCGGTCGGTACGCGACGTACGCCGACCTGCGCGCGTACATGCACGGATCGGCGGCGGTGATCGGCCTGGAGATGCTGCCGGTGCTCGGAACCGTGGTGCCCAGTGCCGAAGCCGCCCCCTACGCGGCCGAGTTGGGCGTCGCCTTCCAGCTCACCAACTTCCTGCGCGACGTCGGCGAGGATCTCGACAGAGGGCGCGTCTACGTGCCCGGCGACCTGCTGGACGCGCACGGCGTCGACCACGCGCTGCTGCGCCACTGCCGCAGCACCCGCGGCTCCGATCCCCGGGTGACCTCGGCGCTGCGGGAGTTCGAGGCGCTGACCCGCGCCGCCTACCGCCGCGCGGCGCCCGGACTGCCGATGCTCGACCCGGTCGCCCGGCCCTGCATCCGTACGGCGTTCGTCCTCTACCAGGGCATCCTCGACGCCGTGGCGGCCGAGGGCTGGCCGCTGCACCGCCGCGCGGCGGTGCCCCGCCGCCGCAGGGCCGCCGTCGCCGCCGACGGGCTCGTGCGGGTGGCCGCCGCCCGGCTGGCCGCACGGCGCGGCCCGGGGACCGCCGGCGGCGCCCCGCACTCGTCCTCCCGCCCGAAGGAAGCCGCCTGATGCCCACTCCCCCGCCCCGGCCCGGTCGCCTCCCGCTGCGGCTGCGCCGGTCCCCCACCGCGTGGGAGCGCCAGCGCCCCACCTGGCGCGACGCCCGGCCCGCCCTCATCGCGGACGCCCTCAAACGCGCGCAGGCCCGGCCCACCGGCAACTGGTTCGTCGTCGGGGCGTCCCTCGACCTGCGGGACGACCGGCCGCTGGCCATGACCGTCGCCGGCCAGGAGGTGGTGCTCTGGCGGGACGCGCGGGGACGGGTCGTCGCGGGCCCGGGGATCTGCCCGCACCTGGGCGCGCCCTTGCGGGACAGCGCTGTCCGCTGCGGCACCCTGGTCTGCCACTGGCACGGTCTGGCCCTGGACGGCACGCCCTTCGCCGGATGGCAGCCCTGGCCGGCGCACGACGACGGCGTGCTGCTGTGGGTGCGGCTGGACGACGTCGGGGGCGAGGAACCCACCCCGGTGCCGCCGGTGCCTGAACGCCCGGCGGCGGCCGGCGCGTTGGCCGCCGTCTGCACGGTGACGGGGGTCTGCGAGCCCGACGACGTGGTCGCCAACCGCCTCGATCCATGGCACGGCGCGTGGTTCCACCCGTACTCCTTCGTCGATCTGACCGTCGTCGGCAGCCCGGGCGACACCGGTGAGGAGGACGCGTTCACCGTCGACGTCTCCTTCAAGGTCGCGGGCCGGTTCGTCGTCCCCGTCCGCGCGGTGTTCACGGCTCCCGGCCCGCGCACCGTCGTGATGCGGATCAGCGAGGGCGAAGGCGTGGGCTCGGTCGTGGAGACCCATGCGACGCCCCTGGGCCCGGACACGCGGGGACGGCCGCGGACGGCCGTGATCGAAGCGGTGGTGGCGGCGTCCGACAGGCCCGGCTTCACTCTCGCCCGCCGTGCCGCCCCCCTGCTGCGCCCGGTGATCCGCCACGCCGCGGGCCGCCTGTGGCGCGACGACCTCGCGTACGCCGAACGCCGCTGGGTGCTGCGCTCGACCGGACGGTTCCCGGGCTGAGGGGGGTGTCGCCGCGCGGCGGAGGCGGGTGGCGGCGGCAGCCGGGGGCGCGGGTGCGACCTACGGCTTCAGCCGGGACGGGCTCACCCCCGTACGGGCTCCGCGCCGGCTGCCACGGGTTCGCCCCCGGTCCGCCGGCCCCGTACCGGAGCGGCCACCCCGGCGGGACCCGACCGGCTCGCCCCCGGCGCGAGGCCACCCCGCGGGCCTGACCGGCTCACTCCCGGTGCTGCGGGCGGCGGCCCGCGTGCTCCTCGTCGTACAGGGTGCTCAGCGTCCGCACGGCGTCGGCGAGGCCCGCGCACTGAGGGAAGGCGCCGGCCGTACGGCGGTCCCAGCCGGGACCTGCGGGCAGCACGAACGGGCGGGTGCGGGCGCCGGCCTGGCCCCATTCGAGGCCCGCGACGTGACGGGCGAGGGGCGGCGAGGCGGCCGAGCGGCTCTGGGCCCACAGCACGACGGCGGCGGGGCCGGTACGCCGGACGCACGCGATCAGGGCCTCCACCGGCACCGCCGCTCCCAGCATCCGCGTCGGCACCCCGGCCAGGGCCAGCGCCGCCTCCAGCGCCTCCAGCGGCAGGCAGTGCAGTTCTCCCGGCGTACAGGCCAGCACCACCGGTCCCGCGGCCGTGGCCGGTTGCGCCGCAGGCTCCAGCACGAGCGCCGCGCGCCGCAGCGTGGTGGAGACGTGCCACGACAGCAGGTGCTCCACCTCCACGTAACGGTCGCCGGACGACTCCCACTTGCGGCCCACCGCCCGCAGCGTCGGCACCATGACCTCCTCCCAGGCCACGACGAGCCCGTGCTGGCGGACAGCGTCCACCAGCCGGCGTTCCAGCTCCGGCGCGTCCAGCCGCACCGCGGCCCGGCTCAGTCCCCGGCACTCCTGGCGCACGTCGCCGCCCAGCGGCAGCCCTCCGCCGGCGCCCCCGCGCCGGGCCGGCGCCCCGGGTTCGGCCGTCCGCCACGTCTCGCCGCCCGCCGGCTTCGGTTCGGTGGCCTGCGGGCTGCCGCCGCTCGTCGCGCGGGCGACGCGGGCGGCCTCCGCGGGCGGGGCTCCGGCGGCCGTCAGGCGGCACATCTCCTCGACCACGGCTACGTCCTGGGGGCTCCAGCGGCGGTGGTGGCCCTGCGAGCGGATGACGGGACCCAGCCCGTAACGGCGGTCCCAGGAACGGAGCGTGGTCGGGGAGACGCCGAGCCTCCGCGCCACGGCTCCCGTGGTCAGTCCTGCCACCGCATAGGCGTCGCCCACCGCCGCACATCCTCCCGGTTCCGTGGCTTCCCCCTCTCCAGGGTATCCGATGCGGAATCGATGCAAGTTGCCGCCCTGCTCCGTCGCCGCGCACGCTCGGTCCCATCGACAGCGGCCGGTCCGGCGCGGTGCGGCCCGGAGGCGCTTCGGGCCGCACCGCGCCCGTGAGCCGGCGACACCCACCTCCCCCGAGGAGAGACGTGGCCCCCGATCGCGCTTTGCCAGGTCCGCACCGCAGTCCGCTGACCGCCGTCGCACCGCCGCCCGCCGGGGAGGCGGTGGACGGCCCGCCGGCGCCGCCGGAGGACGACGCCGGCTGGACGGCGTTCCACCGCCGTTGGCGGGGGCTGGTCCACGGACTGGCCCGTCAGGCGCTCGGCGACGCACGTGAGGCGGAGGACGTCACGCAGCAGGTCTTCGCCGACGCCTGGCGCGGGCGGCAGGGCTACGCGCCCGAACGCGGCACACCCGCCGCCTGGCTCGTCGGCATCACCCGGCGCAAGGTCGCCGACGCCTTCGCGGCCCGGACACGCCAGGCCCGCGTGGCCGCCGCCGCGGCCGCGCAGTTGCCCGCGTACGAGCCGTACGACAGCACGGCCGTGCCCGAGGCGGCGCTGGACCGGGTGCTGCTCGCCGAGGCGCTGCACGGCCTCACCGCCGACCAGCGCCACGTCCTCCACCTCGCCTACTACGAGGACCTGACGCAGACACAGATCGCCCAGGTCACCGGGTGGCCGCTGGGCACGGTCAAGAGCCACGCCCGGCGGGGTCTGGACCGCCTGCGCCGCTGCCTGGAGCACGAAGGCGTGAGTGCGGCTGCCTGATGCGCAATCGATGCGAGTGGAGTGGCCGCCGCGAAGGCAGGCATCCCGGCGGCATCCACCCGGCTCTCCGGGGTAGGCACGAGCCAGCGGAGGAGGGTTCTCCGTTGCACGCGCCGCCCGGGGTTCGACACCCGGGTCCGCGCGCGCAGGCAGAAGTCCGTTACGGCGTACGACCGGGAGGCCGAGGATGACGACTGAGCAGGTGGAGCCCGCGGGTTCGGCCGGCACGATCCGGACCACGGCCGGGACGGGTCTCTCCGTGCCCGGCGAGACCACGGTCAGCGGCGGGGCGGTGGGGGCCGACAAACCCGCCGCCACCCGGGGCCGCACCTCCATCGCCGACGTCGTCGTGGTGAAGATCGCCGGCATCGCGGCCCGGGAGGTCCCGGGGGTGTACGACATGGGCGGCGGTCTGGCCCGTACGTTCGGCGCGGTCCGCGACCGCGTCCCCGGCGGCCGGCCCAACGTCGGACGCGGCGTCAAGGTCGAGGTGGGCGAGCGGCAGACGGCCATCGACCTGGACCTCGTCGTCGAGTACGGCGTACCCATCAAGGAGGTGGCCCGGGAGGTCCGGGAGAACGTCATCGCCGCCGTCGAACGCATATCGGGGCTCGAGGTCGTCGAGGTGAACATCGCGGTCGACGACGTCCACCTCCCCGACGACGACGATCACTACGCCGAACCGCGGGTGGAGTAGCGCGTGGAACAGGGCGCCACGTCTCCCGCACCCGCCGGCTCCGTCCTCGGGGCCGACTCCGGCACCAGTGAGTGAGGTTCGTGATGAGCAGAGCAGCAATCGGCCTGCTGGCCGGCATGGCCCTGGCCTTCGCCGGGTGGTTCGGCGGCTTCGGGGCCTTCCTGCTGGTGGCCGCGCTCGGCGCGGTCGGCGCGGTGGTGGGGCGCCTGATGGACGGCGACGTGGACTGGCGTGACTTCCGCACGCCCGGCGGCCGCAGAGTGCGGTGACCGGGACGGCGTGCGGTCACCGCCCGGGGCGGACCGGACGCCACAGGGGCCGGGGGGACGAACGGCCGTACACGGCCGTCTCCACGAACGCCCCGCGCAGCGGACACGCCTGGCGGTACGGGGGGCGTCCGTGGTGCGGGGCCGGCGGGCGGGGCGCGCGCGGGGCGCGTCCGCCCGCCACTTCCGTTCCGGGCCCGTCAAGCTGGTGCCGTGACACCCGCAGCCGGGCCGTCCGCCCGGCGCCGCTCCCCCCACCGTTCCCCTCTCCCGCACGAAGGCCGCGCCGCCTGGCCCGGCAACCCCCGCCGAACCACCGTCCCCACGCTCATCGGAGTTTCATGGCCCTCGAATCCTCAGCCGCGCAGCCGAAGGGGGCCGTACGCTCCGGGACGACCTGGTGGATCGCGCTCCGGCGCGTCCCGGTCGCGATGTGGGACGACAACGTGGCCGACTGGGCGGCCGCGTTGACCTACTACGCCGTCCTCGCGCTGGTTCCCGCGCTCCTGGTGACGCTGTCGCTGATCGGCCTCATCAGTCCCGACCTCACCGACCGCCTGATCGGCAACGTCACCGCGCTCGCACCGGCGCAGGCCTCCGGCGCGTTCCGCGAGACGCTGACGCAGATGGCGCACGAGCGGTCCGCCGCGCTGACCGTGGCCATCACCGGCGGTGTCGCCTCGCTGTGGTCCGCCACCAGCCATCTCGCCGTGTTCCGGCGCGCCCTGCACGCCATGCACGGCATCCCCGACCGGCGCCCGATGTGGCGAAGGCTGCACCGCATCATCCTCACCGCGCTGAGCCTGCTCGCCCTGCTGGTGACCAGTGCCCTCGTCCTGGTGCTCACCGGCCCGCTGGCCGAGGCGCTGGGGCGTGACGTCGGGCTGGGCAGGGCCGCGACCGCCACCTGGTACCTGCTGCGCTGGCCGATGCTGCTCTGCCTGGTGGGGCTGACCGTGCTGATCCTCTTCCGCAGCGGGCCCCCCGCGGCCCGCACGGCGCGTCACGCGGTGCCCGGCGGCGTCCTGGCGACGGTGCTGTGGCTCATCACCTCGGCGGCGTTCTCGCTGTACACGTCGGTCTTCGGCACGTACGGGCGGCTCTACGGCTCGCTGGCCGGAGCGGTGGTGTTCCTCGTCTGGCTCTGGCTCTCCCACCTCGCCCTGCTGGCCGGCGCGCAGTTCGCCGTCGAACTCGGCACGACCGAGCGGGACGGCGCGGGGGCGGTCTGACCGGATCGGCCCCGGGCCACGAGGAGCGGGGAAAGCGTGAGAGGTGCGGGAGGCGCGGGAGGCGTCCGTCAGGTTCCCGGCGCGTCGGGACCCACGGCGCGCGGACTGATGGTCAGGACGCTGTCCAGGCCGAGCCGCAGGAAGAGGTCGCATATCGGCCCCGACACCTGCGTGAGGCTCAGGGTGCCGCCGAGCTGGTCCAGCCGCTGGTACCAGCCGATGAGCAGGGTCGTGCCGGTGGAGTCCAGATAGACCATGTCCGTGGCGTCCAGCGTGAGGTGCCGGCACCCCTCGTCGATGACCCGGTCGCCCACCGCCTGCAGTTTCGGCATCGAGTCGAGGTCGACGTCCTCGGGCAGCCGGGCGGTGACGCGGTCACCACTGCGTTCGGTGACCTGCAGCACAGCGGGTCCTCCATCTCGCCGGGTGGCGAACGCCCCCGACGGCTCGCCGGGCTGGGACCACCACAGTACGCCTCGCCGGCGTGGGCAGCGGCCGGCGCCTTCTGCCCGGTCCCGGACTCGGCGCGTGACACGGCACGTCACGTCGCCGTGAGCCTGGTACGAGCGGCTGGTACGGGGAAGCCGTGCGGGCATGAGGCCGAACAGCGAGCGGGGCCGCGGGAAGCGGCAGGTCGGTCCGTGGCTGCGGTACGGCGCGTGCGCGGTGGCCGTGGCCGCCACCGCCGTCGCGGGCGCCCGGGCCGTCGACCCGGACAGCGTCTGGTACCTGTCACTGGCAAAACCCCCGTGGCAGCCGCCGTCCTGGGCGTTCGGCGCCGTCTGGACGCCGTTGTACGCGACGGTGGCCTACGCGGGCGGCCGCGCGCTCGGCGCCGCGACGGAGCGACGCGAACGGGCCGGCCTGGCGGCGAGCCTGGCCGGCGACCTCGTCCTGAACGCGGGCTGGAACTGGCTGTTCTTCGGGCTGCGCAGCACCCGGGCCGGCCTGGCCGGCACCGTCCTGCTCGACCTGAGCAACGCCGAACTCGTCCGCCGCACGGCGCGATCCGACCGCACCGCGGCCGCCGTCCTGGTGCCCTACGCGGCCTGGTGCGCCTTCGCCACGGCGCTCAACGGCTCCATCGCGGCCCGGAATCCCTGAACCGGCCCGCTCAGCCGAACCAGGAGCCGTTCGCGCCGGCCGGCCGCAGAGCCGCACGGCTGAGTCCCGTGGTGCGCTCCAGCTCCCCGAGGATGCTGTCCGCCGCCGTGCGTACGTCCTCGGGCACGTCGCCCAGTTCCTCGACCAGCTGGTCGTACACCGTGGCCGTCCCATGCGCAGTCACCGAGCGATCTCCTCTGGTCGGGCGAAGCGGACGGCGTGCGTCTGCCCCGGCCCGCCGGATTGATGCGGGCGCCGTACCGACGAGTTTCGGGTACGCGCTCGCGGTGCCGGACCCGGGGCCGGGGCGCCACCGGGAGTTGAGGGACCACTGCGCTGGATGACGCCCCGGCAGTGTTCTTCTGTCCCGTGCGTCACGCGATATCCCTGCATCATGCAAACGCTTCAGGGGGAAGGACCGGAAAACACGCCAAGGCGGTGTTCCTTATTCCCTCCGGAATATGGAACACCGCCGTGGACGGCCACCATGAATGGCTACCAGCGATACCAGCGGCCCCTTCCGCCACTGGAATTCGTCGAGCGCACGACGAAGCCGAGCAGCCATACGACCAGCACGATCACCGCGACCCACCACAGGATTTTCAGGGCGAAGCCCGCCCCGAAGAGAATCAGCGCGAGCAAAAGAACGAGAAGCAACGGTCCCATGATTATCAACCTCCGAAGAGCCGTGTGCCCCGGGACAACGCACCCATGCCACCCCTGATACAGCGGTTTTGGCGCAAGGGCGGAAGGCGCCCGGATCCGTCGTTCCCGCGATCGCCGGGAGCCCGGCACATCCCCCGCATCCGCCGCATCCCCGCATCCGCTGCCCCCTGTCCGGCGGAAGAGGGAGAGAGCAGACTCGTGAGAAGAGCATCGGTCGAGGGACGGACGGGAAGGCATGCGCAGGGAACTCGGTGAACGCCTCTTCGCTCGCGTCGCCGGACCGGACGGGCCCCGCAACCGGGCCCGCATCCACGGCGATCCCGGGCCGCGCTGGTTCGCGGCGGACCGTCCCATCCGCCGGGTGCACGGTGACGCCTCGATGTTCATCGGCGGGCTCTCGGCGCTGCTGCTCCAGTCCCTCCACCCGCTGGCCATGGCGGCGGTCGCCGCGCACTCGGGCTTCCGCGGCGACCCCTGGGGGAGGCTGCAGCGCACCAGCACCTTTCTCGCGACGACGACCTACGGCACGGCCGAACTGGCCGAGGAGGCGTGCGCACGGGTGCGGGCCGTCCACGAGGGCGTCCGCGGCGTGACGGCCGAGGGCGAGCCCTATCACGCCGCCGATCCGCGTCTGCTGGGCTGGGTGCACGTCGCCGAGGTCGACAGCTTCCTGCGCGCGCATCAGCGGTACGGCGCGCGGCCGCTGTCCCCCGCGGGCTGCGACGGCTACGTGCGTGACGCGGCACGGATCGCCCGGGAGCTGGGGGTCGTCGAACCGCCCACCGACCGCGCGGAACTCGTGCGCCGGCTCGACGCGTACCGCCCCGAGCTGCGGGCCACCGCAGAGGCGCACCGAGCCGCGCGGTTCCTGCTGCTCCACCCGCCCGTCCCGCTTCCGGTGCGCCTTCCCTACGCCGCCCTCGCCGCCAACGCCGTGTCCCTGCTGCCGGCCTGGGCCGCCCGCGAGCTCGGACTCCCCCGGCTGCCGCTGGTCGACGCGTGGTGTGTGCGGCCGCTCGGCCATGCGGTGACGTCGACCGTGCGCTGGGCCATGGCGCCGGGCCGCCCCACCGGCGCCTCGGCGGGCGGCTGACCGCCCGCCCGGCGGCTACGGCGCACGGTCGCCTCCCGGCCGCCCCGGTCAGGAGGCCGTGACCGGGGCGTCCCGCAGGGTGACGTTGGCGTGGCTCTCCTGGAAGCTCTGGTCCGAGACGAGGGTCAGCCGGGCGGTGGACCGGAACTCCGGCAGCGTCGTGGAGCCGCACGAGACCATCGTGGTCCTGAGCTTGGCGACGGTCAGGGCGAGCCCTTCGTTCAGGTCGCCCGCGTAGGGGACATAGCCGTCCACGCCCTCCTCGAAGACCAGGCCCTGGCCGCCGCCCTGGCCGTAACGCTGCCAGTTGCGGGCCCGGTTGGAGCCCTCGCCCCAGTATTCCTTCACGAAGCCGTCGCGGGTGGGCAGCTTCGCCCCGGCCGCCTGGTCGAAGCGCGCGAAGTAGCGCCCCATCATGACGAAGTCCGCACCCATCGCGAGCGCCAGAGCCACGTGGTAGTCGTGCACCAGTCCGCCGTCGGAGCAGATGGGCACGTACGCGCCGGTGCGTTCACGGAACGCGTCCCGGGCCGCCGCGACGTCCAGCACCGCACTGGCCTGGCCGCGCCCGATGCCCTTCTGGTCTCGGGTGATGCAGATCGAGCCGCCGCCGACGCCGACCTTCACGAAGTCCGCTCCCGCCTCGGCGAGGAATGTGAAGGCTTCGCCGTCGACCACGTTGCCGCCGCCGACCGGCACGTCGGGGTGGTGCTTCTTCACCCAGGTCAGGGCCTGTGCCTGCCAGTCGCTGTAGCCGTCGGAGGAGTCGAAGCACAGCACGTCGGCGCCCGCCTCCAGCAGCGCGGGGACGCGCTCCCGATAGTCGTGCGTGTTGATTCCGGCGCCCACCCGCAGGCGCTTGGCCGCGTCCACGAGCTGGTCGGGGAAGCGCTTGTTGTCCGCGTAGTCGGAACGGAACACCAGATGCTGAAGGTGCCCGTCGCCGTCCAGTACCGGGAGGCAGTCCAGCCGTTCGTCCCACAGGCGGGCGTTGGCGTCCGAGAGCGTGATCTCGGAGTCGGCGTGGGGCAGTTCGGAGAGCGGGGTCATCCGCTCGCCGACCGGGCCGTCCAGACCGTGCCGCTGAGGGTGGAAGTCCCGCGAGGTGACCAGGCCCAGGAGGCGGCCGGTGGCGGTCCCGTCGTCGGTGACCGCCGCGGTGCTGTGGCCGGTGCGGCGCATCACGTCGGCCAGGACGCCCAGGCTGTCGTCGGGCCGGACGTTGGTGTCGCTGACGACGAATCCGGCCTTGAAGTTCTTCACCTGCCGGACCGCCGCGGCCTGGTCCTGGACCGGCTGGTTGTGGTGCAGGAAGCTGAGGCCGCCGTTGCGCGCAAGGGCGATCGCGAGGGCGGGCGTGCTGACCGCCTGCATGATCGCCGACGTGAACGGCGACCGCAGTTCGATCGCCGGTGCCTGGCCGGCGGAGTGCCGCACCAGCGCCGTACGCAGGTCCACAGTGGCCGCCGAGCAGTCGGTCCGGGTGCGGTTCGGCAGCAGCAGGAACTCGTTGAACGTCCGCGAGACCTCGGCGATGATCTGTGCCACTCGTTCCTCCTGACCCGTCGGCCGGGCCGGCCGCCCCGCCGTGACCAGGCACCTTATCGATCACCGGGGCGCCGCACGAATCGCGCGCCGCACCGGCCGCCGTGCCGGGGCGCGGTCCCGTCGTGGACCCGCAGGGCTACACCGGCACGGCGACCGCCGCGTCCCCCATCGGATCGGCAGAAGGCGGCCCGTTCCGCGTCCACCCGTCCTCGGCCACGCCGTACCGCACAGGCGGCGACACCACCGGGCCGTCTGCGGGCGCGGCCCGCTCACCAGCCCGCCGTGCCGGGTGCGCCCTTGAAGGGCCCGGTCACCGCGGAGGTGATCCAGCCGCCGTAGAAATCACCCGGTTGCGGGACGACGGTCTCACCGTCGACCGTGCAGCGGTCGACCTTGGTCGGGTAGAAGGCCACGTATCCGCGCAGCGCCTCGAAGCCGGGCGAGGGCTCGGGATAACTCCACGCCGCGTCGGGCACCGTCGTGTCGCCGACCCGCAGGTGCCAGTAGGCGGCGGCGCCCTTCCACTCGCACCAGGTGCTGCGCGTGGAAGGGACCAGGAGCCCGTCCCCGACGTCGGCGGGCGGCAGGTAGAACACCGGAGGGTGACTGGTCTCCAGGACACGCAGCGCGCGCCGGGTGTCGGCCACCACGGCGTTCCGGTGCTCGACGGTGACGCGTGCCGGGCACGGCACCACCGCGGGCGGTCGCGGGTAGTCCCAGACCGATTCCACCTGGCCGTCAGTTCTTCTCGTAGGTGGACAGGGCGAGGCCGAGTCCGAAGAAGGTGGGCGCCCACTCGCCCACGAAGATGCCCCAGCGGTCGGCCCGGTCCACTCCCGCGGCCTCGCCGCGCATGGACACCGCCCAGGACATGACGGACAGACCGACGGAGGCCAGCGCCGCCGTGTAGGCGTGTTCGCTGCGGATGCCGGAGTCGTGCAGCTTCTCGACGAGCATGACCGCGCTCCTTCTCTCGGGTTCTCTCGGGTTCTCTCGGGATCAGCGGGGCTCAGCCGTTTCAGGCTCCGGCACCGCCGCGACGTCTGCGAGTCGCATCGTTGATGCATCGATTCGGGCGCCCCGCACGGCCTGGGGGTGACGTCCGGGCCGTTCGGGGCCGTTCGGGGCCGTTCGGGGCCGTTCGGAGTGGTGCGTGCTCAGGCCCCGTGGGTGCCCTGGCTGCCGTACGCGGCGCGCCAGCCGGCGGGCGGCACCCCGGTCTGGCGGCGGAAGAACGTGGTGAAGTTGGCGGCGTCGCGGAAGCCGAGGCGCCGCGCGCAGGCGCCGACCGGCAGATCCGTGTGGGCCAGCACGCGCCTGGCCTCCAGCAGGATGCGCTGGTCGAGGAACGTCTTGGCGCCGGTGCCGGCCGCGGCGCGCGTGGCCCGGGTGAGGGTGCGCACGTCGTAGCCGAGGGCCCGCGCGTAGTCGGCCACCTGGTGCCAGTCGGTGAAGTGCTCCTCGACCGCGGCCCGGTAGGCGCGGAACACCTCGGTGTGACGGCCGGGACCGGCGCCGGTGTCGCCGGTCGGCGTCGTGCTCTCCGTGACCGGCGCGCCGGACAGGGCGCGCAGGAGCAGCGCGGCCAGCAGATGGGAGAGCAGGGGCGGAGACGCGAGCCGCGGTACCCGCACCGCCGTCCCGTGCTCGCGGCGGAGGTGGTCCGCCGCGAGCAGCGCGAGGTCCAGGTGCTCCCGGTCCAGTCGCCAGGACACGGGCGCGGCGGCCTCCTCCGCGGTGAACCCGGAGAGGAACCCGGGCCGGAAGAGGACGAGCGGACCGTCGCACGCGTCGACGTCGCTCCAGCGGTGGACCATACCCGGCCGGATCCAGACCACGTCGCCCCGCGCCAGCGGGGAGGTCCGGAAGTCGGCTTCGTGCGAGCCCTCGCCGGAGGAGACCAGGGCGAGCACGTGGAAGTCGGGACGCTGGAGCCGCGTGCGGCGGCCCCGGGCGTCCATCGCCCGCAGCGCCGCGAAGTCGAGGACCTCCACGCCGTACGCGGCCCCGACGGCCGGCACGTAGCTCAGTTGCCGAACGGCGGCCTGTCCGTTTTCCACAAAACCCGCGCTCCTTTCCACCACCTGCGGAGAACCGTCTCTCCTAACGTCGTGAGTGGGCCTGATGACCACTTCAGGCTACCGACGACGATGCGGCGGGACGACGGAAAGGTCTCCGCGGCCGACAGGAAGGGCGAGATGATGATGGAAACCACAAGGACGGTCCCGGTGGCGGGCGGGAACCTCGAGGTGCGGGTGCGCGACGGTTCGGGGCCGACGCTGGTCTTCCTCCACTACTGGGGCGGTTCCGCGGACACCTGGAGCCGCGTGCTGGAGGGCCTGCCGTCCGGGCAGGCGACGGTCCGGTTCGACCAGCGCGGCTGGGGTGGTTCCGCCGGGCTGCCAGGGCCCTATCACCTGGACCGGCTCGCCGACGATCTCCTCCAGGTGGCCGACGCGTGCGTGCCGGGCCCGTTCGTGGTCGTCGGCCATTCCATGGGCGGCAAGGTCGCTCAGCTCGCGGCGGCCCGCCGGCCCCGCGGACTGGCCGGTCTGGTCCTCGTCGCGCCCGCTCCCCCGCGCCCGCCTGCCGCGATCACCGAGGAGTACCGGGAAGGTCTGTCGCACGCGTACGACTCGGCCGAGTCCGTGGCGGGCGCCCTCGACCATGTGCTCACCGCGACCGCGCTGCCCGCGCCGCTGCGGGCCGCGGCCGTCCGCGACAGCCTCTCGGCCGGCGCCGAGGCCCGGCGCGAGTGGCCGCTGCACGGCATAGCGCGCGACATCACCGGCGCGGCGCGTGCCATCGAGGTCCAGGTGGCGGTGCTGGCCGGTGAGAACGACGTCGTGGAGCCGCCGCGGGTGCTGCGCGACCATCTGCTGCCGCACGTCCCGGGCGCGGGCCTGACGGTCGTCCCCGGTGCCGGTCATCTGCTGCCGCTGGAGGCCCCCGACGCCGTCGCGTCGGCGCTGACCTCGTTCCTGACGTCCCTGCACGGGTAGCGCGTCACCGGGCCGGCGGTCAGGGGCGGCCGGCGGGGGGCGGTTCGGCGTGCCGGCCTGCCGGGGCTCCGGTCAGGAAGAGGCCGCGGACGCCGGTGGTGGCGAGCATGCGCTCCAGAAAGGGAGGCGGGTTGTCGAGGTGCAGCCCGACGCGTCCCACGGCGGTCCGGCGGTGGACCATCAACAGCGCGGACAGGCCCGTGGAGTCGCAGAAGGCGAGTCCGGCGCAGTCCAGGCGCAGGTCGCGCAGCCCGGGATGCGCGTCGAGACACCTGACCGCGACGTCCAGCAGTTCGTCGCCGCTCTCCCAGTCCAGGTCGCCCGCGAGACGGAGGTGTGCGGTGCCCGCGCCGGCTTCAACGGTGACGGTGAAGGAGGAGGGGGGCGGTGAGGTCATGCGTGTGCTCCGGGGTGGGTTCCGCTCGGTACGGACGCGGCGTCCAGGGCACGGCGGGCTTCGCCGAGCAGCCGCAGGGATCGGGGGAAGTCCTTGAGTTCGGTGGCCAGGATGTTCAGGACCGGGCGCAGGGAGGCCGCCGGGACATGCCGCGCGGTGAGGATCTCGGCGGTCCAGGTGATGAATCCGGCGAACAGCTCGTCGGCGTCGCAGTACAGGGCGACGGCCAGGAAGTCGACGATGTGCGCGATGTCCTCGGCGGTGCGCTCGCGCTGGTGGGCGTCGTAGGAGGCCATCGCGGGGAAGGCGGCCTCGAGCCGGGTGAGGACCGTCTTGACGAGGTCGCCCTGGGAGCGGGCGACGAACGTGAACTCCTGGTCGGCCAGGTGCGGCAGGTCGTCGATCCGGCGGTGCCCGGCGGCCAGGTCCGGGGCGGGGATGCCCGCGGCCAGCTTCTCGGCGGCGCCGCGCGCGTCGGCTGCCCAGGCGTCGGCGCCGAGCAGGCGGGCGTAACGTCCGTCGTCGCCGAAGGCGGGACCGCCGGCGATGACGGGGATGCCGATGGCCTGGCAGCCGGTGATCGCGGCGTGCGCGGCCGGCAGCCGGGTGGGGACCGAGGAGGACAGGGCGACGGCGTCGGCTCCGTTGGCGTGCAGGTGGGCGATGAGGTGCGCGGTGGGCACCTGCGCACCGAGGAAGTCGACCCGCCATCCGCGCAGGGTGAGCACCTCGGCCAGCAGGCGGGCCGGCAGAGCGTGCCACTCCTGGTCGACGCATGCCACGGTGACACGGCCCAGGGTGGGGGCGGTGCGGACGGCCGGGTGGTGGGCGAGGGCGGCGATGACGCGCTCGGTGATGGCGCTCGCGGCGTGTTCCTGCGTCACGCTCAGGCGGTTGGCCGCCCATTCGGCGCCCACCCGGACCTGCAGCGGGGCCAGCAGGTCCAGCAGGACCGCCTCGGGCGCCATTCCCTGGGCGAGCGCGTCGAACACGACGTCGGCCGCTCGGTACTCGTCGCGGCTGGTCACCGCGGCCCACAACGCGTCCCGCAGGGCGGGGACGGCGTCCTGCGGCACGGGAGCGACCGTCATACCGTGTACCTGCCCCGGGTGTGCCCGTCCACCGCGCTGAGGTGGGTGGTGCGGGGCGCGCTGATGGCCACCAGGGCCATGTCGTCGTGGCCGCCGTCGTGCAGCCACTCCGACGCGAGCATCTGGATCCGCTCGACCACCGCTTCGGCGGGCATGTCGGCGCAGTGGGACAGGACGCGCTTCAGGCGCTCCTCGCCGAACAGCTCGTTGCCGAGCGGACCGCCGCGGGCCTCGGTGAACCCGTCCGTGTAGAGCAGACACGTCTCGCCGGGTTGCAGCACGACCTGTGCGGAGTGGGACTCGATCCTCGGGAGGGCGCCGATCAGGGTGCCGCGGGTGGGCACCTCCTCGACGGTGCCGTCCAGCCGGACGATCAGCGGGGTGGGGTGACCGGCCGAGGTGAGGCGCAGGCGCACTTCGTTCTCGGCGCGCTGCACCGATGCCAGCACCATGGTCGCGAAGCGGGCGTGGTGCGAGTTCAGCAGGGACCCGTTGAGCAGGTTGAGTATCCGCTCGTGGTCGTCGACCATCGGTGTCAGCGCCTGGAGGGTGCTGCGGATCTTGCCGGTCAGCACGGCCGCGTCCAGCCCCTTGCCGCACACGTCGCCGAGCACCACCAGCGACGCGTCGTCGGGCGAGGGACCGGCGTGGATGTCGTAGAAGTCGCCGCCCACCCGTTCGCTCATCTCCGCGGGCCGGTAGCCGCCGGCGAAATCGACGCCGTTCAGGCGCTGCATGCGGGGCGGCAGCAGCTCGCGCATCAACGTCTGGGTGATCGCGGTCTGTTCGCCGTACAGCCGCGCGGCGGACAGGGCGGCGCCGGCCCGGGCGGCGAAGAGCCGGGCGAAGATTTCTTCGTCCTCGCTGAACCGTGCCTGGTCGCCGCGGCGCAGCAGGATCAGGGCACCCGCGGGCACACCGTGGCCGGGCAGCGAGGTCACGACGACCGACCCGATCGTGCCGGTGAACCCCTCGGGCAGCAGCCAGTCCGGCAGCAGTGCTCCGTCGATCCATCGCGAAGGGAGCGGCGGGAATCCGCGCAGAGCCTCGGCGAGGCCGGGGAGACTCGACGGATCGGCCGCGATCAGACCCGCGACGGCGCTCTGCCCGGCCACGGCGTGCACCACCGGCAGTCTGCCGCGGGTCGGCGGGGCGACGACGATCGCCACATCCGCGAGGTACTCGGCGGCCAGCCGCACGGTGGCGGCCATGCACCGCTCGGTGTTCAGCGAGGCCAGCAGGACGTTCGACGCCTCGACGAGGAATCCGGTGCGTTGGCGCTCGGTGGCCAGCGCCTGCTCGGCGACCCTGCGGTCCGTGCCGTCGATGAGCCACCACGCGATCTCCCCGCCGGGGCTCGGGGTGGGGTGGGCCTCGAAGCTCCGCGCTCCGACCGGCCCGGAAGAGGGCGCAGGAAGGTCGCCCGTACATCCCGCGTGCGCGGCGAAACGCGTCAGCGCCTCCCTGTGGGCCCGGGCCAGCCAACCCGGCACGGTGTCCGCCATGCTCGCCCCGGGCAGGGCCTCACGCAGCAGCAGCGCGGCCGCGGGGTTGGCCCTCACCACGGTGCCGGACGCGTCGGCCACGATCACCGGATAGGGGGCGAGCGCCCACAGGCCGGAGGTCGGGGCCTGCCCGGCTCCCGCAACGGGGTTTCCCTCGATAGAGGTCATGTACGGGGCCCGCCTGGGGCGAGCCGCACCAACTTTCCACAGAAAGGCGAAATTATTTGCCGCGCGGCAACTATCCCCCATACGTGCGTGCGATGACAACCCGCCCCGACGCGTCGTCCCTGCCCACACGTGCCATCAGGGATCCTCACGGCACGTGTCGGTCCCGGCACGGGGGAAACGCGGGCTCACCCCGGCGTCGCGCGAGCCCACGCCACGCGACACCGCTCTCAGTGACCGGCCTGCCGGCCGGTCCAGTCCAGGCACATCACGAGGGCGTCGTCGGCGGCCGGCCCTGATCCCCGGTGCCCGAGCAACGCCTGCAGTATCGCCCGCGGCACCTGGGCGGCCGGCAGCAGACGTGTCTCGTTGATCGAGTTGACCAGCGCGTGGAGGCTGTACTTCTCCCCGACGGGCGAGAGGGCGTCATAGACGCCGTCACTGATGAAGAGCAGGCGGTCCCCAGGAGCCACCGTGAAGCGCTGCGGCTCGTAGACGGTGTCCTCGAACATCCCCAGCGGCAGTTGCGCCTCGAGTTCGATCAGCTCGACGGCGCCTTCCCGTACCCGCCATATCCGCGGCGAGCCGGCGTCGATGATCTCCACCTCCCCGGTCGGCAGGTGGAAGCGGAGCAACAGCGCCGACAGGTACTGGGTGCCCTGGTGCTGCCCGTAGATGGCCTGGTCCGCCAGGTACGCCTGGTCGTGGAGGGCCAGTCCGGCCCGGCGGGCGTTGCGCAGCGCGCTGACCGCCAGGTTGGTCAGCAGCGCGGCGTCTATCCCCTCGCCCATGCCGTTGTTCACGGTCAGGTACAGCTCGTCGGCCGAGGCCGACCAGTCGAAGCTGTCGCCGAAGATGGCGTACGCCGGTTCGAGCTGAGCACCGAGCGCGTACTCGGGTCGCGAGCACGAGCGGCCGGGCAGCAGCTGCCACTGCATCTCGGCAGCCAGGGTGAGCCGTTCGGCGCGGCGCGCCTGCAGGAACAGGTCCGTGTCCCGCTCGGCGACGACCAGCTCGTGCGCCAGCGCGTCGGCACACTCCTCGAGTTCCTCGATCACCGCCGGCGCCGGCCCCTCGCCGTCCTCGTCCGGCAGGGTGACGCTCAGGACCCCCAGCCGGTCCCCCCGGACGCTGACCGGCAGATGCACGGTCACCGCCGCGGCCGCCGCGTCCGGCACGCAGTACGGCTCCTGGGCGCCGAACGCCCGCCCGGGGGCACTCTCGTAGACTGAGAGCGGCGCTCGGGTGTGCGGCAGCCGCCCCACGGGCTGGAGCTTGGTCATGGCGTAGTCCGCCATCAGCAGCTCCACCGCCCGGGCGTGATGGTCGCGCTCGATCGTGGAGCGGAGCACCTCGAAGATCTCGTGGGGCGCCGCCTCACGAAGACGGCGCTCGACGGTCCAAGGTCTGTCCACGGCTATCGGTCCTACTTTCCTTGACATATCGTCGTCCAGGCGACAGCCGGATCGAACAGCTGGAACGAGCCAGCGCGGCTCACTCGGGAGTGTCACATGAACGAGGCCCCCACGGCCCTCCACGGGCACACTTCCGATGACGTGTCCGCGATCGGCGGGGTCCTGGAGCACCTCGAAGTGGCGTGGGAGCGCGCTCGCGGGGCCTTCAGCACCGCGCCGCTCTCCGCCGCCCAGACGCGTGTGCTGTACGTCATCGAACGCGAGCCCGGCATCAACCCGACCGCGCTGGGGCGGAGCCTGTCGGCGGCCGCGCCGTCCGTCACCCGCCTCTGCGACCGTCTCCAGGCGGCCGGGTTCCTCCGCAGGGCGGCCGGCGCACAGGACCGCCGCGAGGTGGAGCTGGAGCTGACCGCGGCCGGGGCCGCGCACCTGCGGACCATCAGGGAGCGCCGGGAACAGGCGCTGCGCCGGGCCATGGAACGGATGACGCCGGAGGCCAGGCAGGCACTCGTCACCGGCCTGGAGGCGCTCAACGCCGCGGTCGGCGACCCCGCCCAGGGCACCGGCCTCACCCAGCGCGCGGGCTGAGCCCTCCCCCTGCCACCGGCCTGCGCTTACCTCGGGTAGCACCCGAATTATGCGCATTTACCGCAAGACATCGTGCTCCCCCCAGGAGATGGGCGGACATAAGTCCCATCCAGGCCTTCACCGCTTTTCAGCGATATCACTGCATGTTTCTCCCCCGGATTCGCAAAACCATTTCACAATCGGCGCTTCCCGCAGTTGACGCGTGAAGGTTTTGCACTAGGGTGAGGCATCCTGCGGTCCGGAACGAACGACAGGGTGCCCCAGGGAGGTCCACCTTCGGTACCGGGCCCGACCGTGCCGTCTCGCGCATACGCGCTGTTCACGGCTCCATCGACTCCGTCCGACCGCTCCGCCGGGCCCCCGGGACGTC
>NZ_JAINZZ010000001.1 GCF_019890725.1 Actinacidiphila acidipaludis | reverse complement strand
TGCCCTCGACGACGTCACCGTCACCGGGGATGATCTGCCCCGCCTCCACCACCACGTGGTCGCCGATGCCGAGCGCGGTGGCCGGGACCTCCTCCTCGATCCCTGCCGCCCCGTGGGTCCAGCCGGTGAGCCGCCGGGCCGTGGTCTCGGTCCGGGTGCGGCGCAGCGTTTCGGCCTGAGCCTTGCCCCGGCCCTCGGCCACCGCCTCCGCCAGGTTCGCGAACACCGTGGTCAGCCACAGCCAGACGGTGATCACCCAGGCGAACACGCTCGGGTTCCTGATCGCCGACGCGGTGGTGAGGACGGCCCCGGCCTCGACCACGAGCATGACCGGATTGCGGTACATCACCCGTGGGTCGAGCTTGCGCACCGCGTCCGGGACCGAACGCAGCAGGAGTTCGGGGTCGAGCAGGCCGCCGGACATCCGGTGCGGCGGCTGCGCGCTCGCGGCGGCCATCAGTGCAGGCCTTCCGCGAGCGGCCCCAGCGCGAGCGCCGGGAAGTAGGTGAGCCCGACGACGATGAGGATGACCGCGGTCAGCAGGCCGGCGAACTGCGGCCGGTGGGTGGGCAGCGTGCCGGCGCTGACCGGGACGGGGCGCTGGCCCGCCAGCGACCCGGCGAGCGCCAGGACGAAGATCATCGGAAGAAAGCGGCCGACGAGCATCGCCAGGCCCAGCGCCGTGTTGTACCAGGTCGTGTCGGCCGACAGGCCCGCGAAGGCCGAACCGTTGTTGTTCGCGGCGGAGGTGAAGGCGTACAGCACCTCGGAGAAGCCGTGCGGACCGGAGTTGAGCATCGCCGCCCGCTCGCCCGGCAGGGCCATCGCGATCCCCGCGCCGATCAGCACGACGGCCGGTGTGGTGAGGATGTACAGGGAGGCGAACTTCATCTCCCGGCTGCGCAGCTTCTTGCCCAGGTACTCCGGCGTCCGTCCGACCATGAGGCCGGCGACGAAGACCGTGACGACGGCGAGGATCAGGATGCCGTAGAGCCCGGATCCCGTTCCGCCCGGGGCGATCTCGCCCAGCATCATGTTGAAGATGGTCATTCCGCCGCCGCCGGGCGAGTACGAGTCGTGGGACGAGTTCACGGCGCCGGTCGAGGTCAGCGTGGTGGAGGCGGCGAACAGCGCGGAGGCCCAGACACCGAACCGCTGCTCCTTGCCCTCCATCATGCCGCCGGCCAGGTGCCCGGCGGTGCTGCTGATGCTGTGCAGTTCGTTGAGGGTGACGAGAGCGACGGAGACGGCCCAGATCAGGACCATGACCGCGACGATGGCGTAACTCTGGCGCCGGTCCCCGACCATCACCCCGAACGTGCGCGGCAGCGCGAAGGAGACGACCAGCAGCAGGTACACCTCGATCAGGTTGGTGAACGCGGTCGGATTCTCGAACGGGTGGGCGGAGTTGGCGTTGTAGAAGCCGCCGCCGTTGGTGCCCAGTTCCTTGATGGTCTCCTGCGAGGCGACCGGACCACCGGTGATGCTCTGATGGCCGCCGGCGATGGTGGTGACGTCCTGGGCGCCGTGGAAGTTCTGGATCACGCCGGACGCGACCAGGACGATCGCGAAGACGAACGCGATCGGCAGCAGCACCCGCAGCACCACCCGGGTCACGTCCACCCAGAAGTTGCCCACCTGATCGGTCTTCGTCCGGGCGAACCCGCGCATCAGCGCGGCGACGACCGCGATGCCGACCGCGGCGGAGGCGAAGTTCTGCACGGCGAGCCCCGTCATCTGCACGAAGTAGCCGAGAGCGGACTCGCCCGAGTACGACTGCCAGTTGGTGTTCGTCACGAACGACGCAGCCGTGTCGAAGGCCTGGCCGGCCGTCATCCGCGGGGTGCCCAGAGCGAGCAGCAGATGGTTCTGCAGCCGCAGGAAGCCATACAGGAACAGCACGGATACCGCGGAGAACGCCAGCACGCTGCGCAGGTAGGCGCCCCAGGCCTGATCGGCGTCCCCGCTCAGCCCGCCCACCCGGTAGACCAGCCGCTCCAGCCGCCAGTGCCGCGGGGAGGTCAGGACGTGGGCCATGTAGTCGCCGAGCGGACGGAACGACAGGGCCACGGCCACCGCCAGCACCAGGATCTCCAGCCAGCCGCCGAGGGTGTCGCTCACCTCAGAACCTCTCCGGGAAGATCAGGCACACCACCAGATAGACCACGAGAACCGCCGCGACGATCAGACCGACGAGGTTGTCCGCGGTCACAGCCGGCCGACCCCCTTGGCGACCAGGCCCAGGAGGGCGAACACCACGATCGTGAGGCCGATGAAGATCAGGTCCGTCATCGCCCTGTCACCTCGCTTGCTCGGAGGCGGCCGCGACCGCCGGGGAAGCGGCGCGGGTCGCGGGGGGACACGCGAGTCGAAGCCGGATTCCGGGGAACGCGGTGCCGTCGCCGCACGGTCGGTCAGTCCTGCACCGTGCGCCCGACGCTAGTGGAGACCGGTGCGCGGAGGCGCCTTTCACGTGGCGGCCGACAGGGTGAATTCACGGTCGCGGCGGCCGGTCCCGGCCGTCGCGCGCGCCGACCGGTCAGCGGGACCGCGGGCCGCCGTCCGCCGGCCCGGCGGGGCCTGCCTGCTTCCCGGTCGCCCCTGCTCGGCGGCGGAGCAGCCGGCCGTGGGCCGCTTCGGCGTGGGTGACGACGTACACGTCGATGTCGTCGCCCGACCCCTCGATGATGGCCTCGCCGGTGCCGCGCCGGAAGAGTCTGTGCAGGCGGCTGCGCCGGGTGGCGCCGATCATGATCTGGCTGGCGTTGACCTCCCGGGCGAAGTCGAGGACGGCCTTCGCGAGGTCGCTGCCAGTGACGGTGTGGCAAGTGCCGCCCAGCTCCTCCACCAGCTCCCGCTGCCGCGCCGGCAGATGAGGCGAGCCGGCGGTCAGCGCGTCGTCGGCCTCGATGTGGACGGCGAGGAACTCGCCCCCCGCGCCGCGGGACGCGGCACGCTTGGCGCGCCGGATGAGGGTGTCCCCCTCCGGCCCGCCGGACAGCGCGACCAGCACGCGCTCCCGGGTCGCCCAGGGCTGTCGGATGCCGTGGTCGTGGCGGTAGCGCAGGAGGGCCTCCTCGACCCGGTCGGCGGCCCACAGCAGAGCGATCTCCCGCAGAGCGCTGAGGTTCCCCTCGCGGAAGTAGTGGGCGAGGGCCTGGTCCACCTTCTCCGGCGGGTAGATGTTGCCGTGGACCATCCGGCGGCGCAGAGCCTCGGCCGACATGTCGACCAGCTCGATCTGGTCGGCCCCGCGGATCACGTCGTCGGGCACGGTCTCCCGCTGCTTGACGCCGGTGATGTGCTCGACCACGTCGTTCAGCGACTCCAGGTGCTGGATGTTGACCGTGGAGATCACGTGGATCCCCGCCGCCAGCAGCTCGTGGACGTCCTCCCAGCGCTTGCGGTGCCGTGAGCCCGGGATGTTGGTGTGCGCCATCTCGTCGACCAGGGCGACCTCCGGGTGACGGGCGAGGACGCCGTCGAGGTCCATCTCGGTGAAGGTGCAGTCGCGGTACTCCAGGGTCCGCCGCGGCACGGATTCCAGCCCCTCGGCCATCTGCCGGGTCAGCGGCCTGCCGTAGTCCTCGACGTAGGCGATGACGACGTCCGCGCCCCGCCCGGCCCGCCGGTGTCCCTCGGCGAGCATGTCGTACGTCTTTCCCACGCCGGGTGCCGCCCCGAGGTACACCCGCAGGCTTCCGCGCACCATCGCTCCTTCCGGGTTCCCGCCGGTGGGCGGGCCCGGCGCGAGCCGCCCCGCCCCGGTCGCGGAACCCCTCTCTGCGATTCTCACCCACCCGGCCGGCGGAGTCTTCCCGGACGCGGTGAACACCGTGCGTGACCGACCGACCGCGTCACACCTCGATGTGCGAGCCCATGATGACCGTGCGGTCGCGGGGGAGGCCGAAGTGCTCGGCGGCGTCCGCGGTGATGTAGGAGGTGGCGATGAACAGCCTCTTGCGCCAGGGCGTCATCGTCGGCGCCTGTCCGCGGCGGAGTTCGATCGTCGACAGGAAGTAGGACGCCTCGTCGAGTTGCAGCGGCCCCTCCGTCCTGGCGGGGTCGAGCAGGGCCAGCGTGCCGGGGACGTCAGGGGTCTCCATGTAGCCGAACCGTGCGGTGACGTGGAAGATGCCGTCGTCGGAGTAGCCGAGGTCGTCGATGAGGACGCGTTCCCCGGCCGGGACCCGGGGGACGGGTTCGGTCTCGATGGACAGGATCACGATGTGCTCGTGCCGGACGTGGTTGCGCTCGACGTTGGCCCGCATCGCCAGCGGCGTGGTCTGCTTGTCGCGGTTGAGGAACACGGCCGTGCCGGGGACCTCGAGCACCGACGGCCGTCCTTCGCGGAGTTCGTCGATGAACACCCGCAGCGAGCCTTCGCGCTCGGCGCGCTCGGCGGTGACGATCTGCCGTCCGCGCTGCCAGGTCGTCATGACGGCGAACGCGCTGAGGCCGATCAGCAGCGGCAGCCACGCCCCGTGGATCAGCTTGGTCAAGTTGGCCGCCACGAACAGCAGGTCGACGGTCAGCAGCACGGTCGCGCCCGCGGCGACCAGCCACACCGGCGTCCCCCACCGCGCCCTCGCGATGTAGAAGAACAGCAGGGTGGTGATGGTGATGGTGGCGGTGACGGCCATGCCGTAGGCGAAGGCCAGCGACGCGGAGCTGCGGAAGGCGAAGATCAGGGTGAGGACGGAGACCATCAGCAGCCAGTTGATCCACGGAACGTAGATCTGGCCGATGGTCGACTCGGAGGTGTGGGCGATCCGCAACCTCGGCAGATAGCCGAGCTGGGCGGCCTGCGAGGCGACCGAGTACGCGCCGGTGATGACCGCCTGGGAGGCGATGACCGTGGCGGCCGCGGCCAGCAGGACCATCGGAAGCCGTCCCCAGCCGGGCACCAGGAGGAAGAACGGACTGCTGATGTTGGCGTGGTCCTTGAGGATGAGCGCGCCCTGGCCGAAGTAGCTCAGCACCAGGGCGGGGAAGACGACGAACACCCAGGCCCGGCTGATCGACCGGCGACCGAAGTGCCCCATGTCGGCGTACAGCGCCTCCGCGCCGGTGACCGCGAGGACGACCGAGGCCAGGGAGAAGAAGGCCGTACCGAAGTGGCCGAACAGGAAACCCAGCGCATAGGTGGGCGACAGCGCCCGCAGGATGCCCGGGTGACGGACGATGCCCGCCACGCCGCACGCGGCGATCGCCGAGAACCAGACGACCATCACGGGTCCGAACACCCGGCCCACCGCGGCCGTTCCCCTGCGCTGCGCCAGGAACAGCAGCACGATGATCAGTGCGGTGATCGGGACGACCGCGCTCTCCAGCGAGGGCTGGACGACCTTGAGGCCCTCGACCGCGGAGAGCACCGAGATGGCCGGGGTGATCATGCTGTCGCCGAAGAACAGCGCCGCGCCGAAGATGCCCAGAGCGGCCAGCGCGGCGGCGACCCGTCCGTCCCGCTGTGCGTGCAGTCGGCGCAGGAGGGTGATCAGCGCCATGATGCCGCCCTCGCCGTCGTTGTCGGCGCGCATCGCCAGCAGCACATAGGTGACCGAGACGATGATCGTCACCGACCAGAACACCAGCGACACGACGCCGTACACGTTCTGGGTGCTGACCGGGACCGGGTGTGGATCGTTCGGATTGAACACGGTCTGCAGGGTGTAGAGCGGGCTGGTGCCGAGGTCCCCGAACACCACGCCGAGAGCACCGACCACGATGGCCAGTCGCGCGGTGTCGTGCGCGGCGGAACGCCGGGGCACGTTGGGCCGCGCCGCTGATCCGCCGTCCGAACCGGGCATCTGCTGGTCGTTGGTCACGCCGATCCTCCTCAGCGCCGGCAGGACGCCCGGCGTTCCGTGCCGGACACTACCGGGGATGTCAGTCCGGACCGTGGACCGGGCCAGCACGCACGTTCCCGTCGCCGGCCTGTGCGGGGCGGATCGCCTGCTGGACCCAGATCGTCTTTCCGGTGGGCGTGTAGCGGGTGCCCCAGGCCTCGGCGAGCTGGGCGATCATGAACAGCCCGCGGCCGCCCTCGTCGGTACTGGCGGCGTGACACAGATGAGGCGAGGTGCTCGACCCGTCGGACACCTCACAGATCAGGGAACGCTCCAGGATCATCCGCAGCCGGACGGGCCCGCGCCCGTAACGGACGGCGTTGGTCACCAGCTCGCTGACGAAGAGTTCGGTCAGGGGTTCGGCCTCGGCCAGGTCCCACGCGCGCACCTGGCGGCGCGCCAGATCGCGGGCGTGCGCGACGACCGCGGGATCCGCCGCCAGCTCCCAGGTGGCGACGCGGTCGGCGGGCAGGGCGCGGGCCCGCGCGAGGAGGAGGACCGCGTCGTCCTCCGGGGGCCGCGCCCGGAGAGCCGCCTCCCACACCTGATCACGCAGCCGCTCGAGCGGTTGCTCCGCGCGGCCGAGGGCGCCCAGCAAGCCCGGCAGGCCGGCGTCCGGGCCGGACGTCCGGTCCTGGACCAGTCCGTTGGTGAACAGGGCGATGACGCTGTCGTCCGGCAGGTCGAACTCGGCGGCCTCGAAGGGGATGCCGCCGACCCCGAGCGGCGGCCCGATCGGCAGGTCGAGCAGCTGGGCCGCCCGGCCCGGCCGGGCGACCGCGGGAGGCAGGTGCCCCGCGCTGGCGGCCGTGCACCGGCCGGTCACCGGGTCGTAGACCGCGTAGAGACAGGTGGCGCCGCCGCGGGCCCCGGGGTCGGTCCCGGACTGCTCCGGGTCGACGGCCCGGACCACGAGGGCACTGAGCTGGGCCAGCAGCTCCTCAGGAGGCAGGTCCAGGCCGGCGAGGGTGCGGATGGCGGTCAGCAGCCGGCCCGCGCGGGCCACGGCGTCGATGCCGCGGCCCGCGACGTCGGCGACGACCAGGCCGACGCGGGCGCCGGACAGGGCGAGGACGTCGAAGCAGTCCCCGGCGATGCCCGCGCGGCCGGAGGCGGGAAGGTACTGGGTGGCCGTCTCCACGGCCACGCTCCGCAGCCTCCCGGCGTGGGGGAGCAGGCTGTGCTGGAGAGCGAGCGTCGCCTGGTGCTCCCGGGTGTAGCGGCGGGCGTTGTCGACGCAGACCGCTGCCCGTCCCACCAGGTCGCGCGCCAGGGCCAGATCGTCGTCGTCGAAGGGCTCGGGCAGCCGCCACCGGTAGAAGTGGGCCAGTCCCAGCATGACGTCACGGGCCCGCAGCGGAATCGTCATCAGCGAGTGGACCCCGGCCTCGACGATCTTCACCATCCGGGAGGGATCCTGGGCCAGCCAGTCGGCGGCCTGGTCCAGCACCGGGATCAGCAGCGGCTCTCCGGTGGCCAGACAGTCGGCGTAGGGGGTGCTGGGGTGGAACGTCATCAGGGTCCCGGCCTGGTAGGTGGCCTCCGGGGCGTTCGCCGTCACCGAGGCCACCGCGGCCCGCCGCAGCACCGCCGCGCTCCCCACCGGACCGGACGCCGGCTCCTCGCCCTCGGCGACGCCTTCCAGCAGATCGACCGCGACCAGGTCGGCGAGGCGTGGAACCGCGGCCCAGGTCACTTCCTCGGCCGTGTGCGTGACATCGAGCACCGAACCGATCTGCTCGGACATCTCGTTCAGCAGGGCCAGCCGCCGGCCCGGCGACCTCGAGGCGGTCGATGACGCAGCTGGTGCCGTCGGCCGGTCAGGACCGTCCCCGCCGCCCGGCTGCGTCCCTCGGCTCTCCGTCACGGCGCTTCCCCCACTCGGGCGCCGGGGGTCCGGCGCTGCCTGGCGGTTCCAGCCTCTCATCAACGACGCTGGTCGAGCCGGGACGACACCCCCGACGGGGTGAGCCCGGCACGTGACGTCCGGGTGGCGGCGGCGCGGAGGCGGCGCGCCGGGTCACGGACCGCCGGGGCGACGGGTCCCGTCCTCCGGCGTCAGGTCGTGCTGGGCCAGATGGGCGTCGAGTCCGTCCGTGACCGCCGTGATCACGCCCAGGGCGGCGCGGAGTTCGGCGTCGTCGTAGGGTTCCAGGGCTTCGCGTGTGCGGGCGCCGAGCGGCGAGAAGAAGGCCGTGGCGACCGCCCGGGCGCGCTCGGTGTGACGGAGACGGACCACCCGCTGATCGGTGGGGTCGTCCCGTGTGCGCCGCACGTGCCCGGCGGCCTCGAGGCGGTCGATGACATAGCTGGTGCCGCCGGCCGACAGTCCGAGCCGCCGCCGGAGGGTCCGGGGTGTCAGCGGCGTTCCACCGTCCTCGGCGCTGATGATCGCCAGGAGTGCCTGGAGGTCGCTCACTTGCAGACTCCGGGCGGAGGCGAACGCGTGTGCCAGACGTGTCGAGCTGATCGCGTAGCGGCGCAGCGCCAGGAGGATGGCGTCGCGGGTGTCGGAGTCGGCTGTCCGGTCCCTCGCGCGCTCGCTCATGCGGAGTACCCCATGAGCAGCAGGGTAGCCTGCGGTGCATGGATCGTTCAGTGAGTGAATCAGTTCCGCGGCGCGGCGTCGCGAGGGTCGCCCACTGGTCGGTGCGGCACCGCTGGTTCGTGATCGCCGCGTGGCTGGTCCTGGCGCTCGCCGGCGCCGTGGCGGCGAGCCAGGCCGGCGGCAGGCTCACGTTCAGGTTCGATCTGCCCGGCCAGCCGGCCTTCGAGACGAACACGGCGATCGTCGGGCACTTCGGTTCCGGCGGGGACAACCCCCCGCTGGTCGCCGTCGTCCGGCTGCCGGCCGGCAGCACCCCCGACACGCCGGCCGTGCGGAACGAGCTGACCCAGGTGTTCGGGAAGGCGGAGAACGCCCTGCCGGGCGCGCGCACCGCCTCGTACCTGACGACCCACGACCGCGGCTTCGTGTCCGCCGACGGCCGCACCACGTTCGCCCTGTTCTACCCGGTGCCCGACTTCACCACGTCCGATCCGTACAGCAAGGCGCTGCCGGCGATGAACCGGGCGCTCGCGGGGGCACGGGTCGCCGGCGCGCCCGTCCACGTCACCGGCGCCTCTGTCCTGGCGTCCGGCGGCTCCAGCGGCGGCAACAGCGTCCTGGCGGAGACGCTGTTCGCCGGGGTGGCGGCTCTGGTGGTGCTGGCTGTGGTGTTCGGATCGCTGCTGGCCCTGCTGCCGCTGCTGATCGCGGCCGTCGCCATCCCCAGCGCCTTCGTGGTGATCTACGCCCTCACCTATGTGACGACGATGTCCACCCTGGTGCAGAACATCGTCGCCCTGGTCGGGCTCGGTGTGGCCATCGACTACGCCTTGCTGGTGGTCACCCGCTGGCGCGAGGAGCGCGCGTCCCTATCCCCATCAGAGCCGCTGCGCGGAGCGGAGGCGCGCACCGCGCAGGCCCGTGCCGCCAACCGGGACGCGGTTGTCGCGGCGGCCGCCACCGCCGGCAGCTCGGTGGTCTTCTCCGGCATCACCGTCGCCGTCAGCCTGGCGGCCCTGGCACTGACGACGGTGCCCTTCCTGCGCAGCATCGGCCTGGCCGGGCTGCTCATCCCCCTGTTCAGCATCGGCGTCACGACGACGCTGCTGCCGGTGATCCTGGACGCGATCGGGCCGCGGATGGAATGGCCGCGCAGAAAGCCGGCGTCCACCGTCAGCCGTATGTGGACGGCGATCGCGCGCTGGGTGGTCGCCCACCGGGTGATCGCCGCCGCCGGCTCACTGGCCGTGCTGGGGCTGCTCATCGCGCCCGTCGCGGGCCTGAACCTGGGCGAGCCGCAGGCCCGCGCGACCGCCTCGACCGCCCCTGCCGACGCACGGGCGGGGTTCGAGGCGCTGGACGGCTCCGGGCTCGGCGCCGGGGTGCTGCGGCCGACCGAGGTGCTGATGCCGGCCGCCGCCGCGTACACGGCCCCGGCGGGGACGAGCGCGGCGGCGCCGGCCGCCTGGCAGCGAGGCGGTCTGAGGGTGGTCGACGCCTGGTCGCCCGCCGACGCCTCCAGCAGCGCGGGCAAGGACGCGCTCGCCCGGATCCGGCACGCCGCCGCCGGCGTGCCCGGCGCCCGCATCGGCGGATCGGCGGCCCAGGACGCCGACTTCATCCATGCCCTCTACGGCCGCAACCTGCTGATCATCGTCGCGGTCATCGTCGTGCTCACCGTGCTGCTGCTCGCCCGAGCCCTGCGCTCCCTGTGGTTGCCCGTCAAGGCCCTGCTGCTCAACGTCACCTCGCTGGCGGCCGCGTTCGGCGTACTCACCTTCGTGTGGCAGGAGGGCCACGCGACCTCGGTGCTGTTCGGCACCCCGGCGACCGGCGCCGTCACCCTGTGGGTGCCGCTCGCGGTGTTCGCCCTGCTGTTCGGACTGTCGATGGACTACGAGGTGTTCATCCTCACCCGGATCAACGAGGAGTACGGCAAGGGCCTTTCGACGGGCGAGGCGGTCGTCTCCGGCATCGGCCACACCGGCCGGCTCGTCACCTCGGGTGCGCTGATCCTCTGCCTGGCCTTCGTCGCGCTCGGCGGAGTCCCCCAGACGGACGTCAAGATCCTCTCCACCGGACTGGCCGCCGGGATCATCCTGGACGCGACGGTCATCCGCGGCGTCCTCGCCCCCGCCCTGGTCGCCCTCTTCGGCCGTGCAAACTGGTGGATGCCCCGGTGGGCCGCCCGGCTGCTGCGGATCGAACCCCTCACCGGTGGCGGCGACAAGATCCGGGAACCGCTAGGGTGACGTGCACCTGACCGTGGTCGGCCCCGGGCGCCCGCCTGCCGGCACGGGCCTGTTCGCGCGCGCGTGAGGGCTTTCGGCAGGTTCGCCCACAGTCCGAACGACGGCGCCAGGCCCCCTGCCGAACATGCCGACGTGGTGAGAGAGGTACCGGTGTTACGTGGTGAGCTTCCGTCAGAGCACTGCCGAGACGTGTCTCAGACTCGGGCCGCGGCCCGGTGACGTCCGCGGCGGACGCCGTTTCCGGAAGCGAACGTCCGCGGTCCGCGTCACGGTGGCGACGAACGAGGCCTGGGATCAGCGGTGACGGGCAGGCTCCCTCCCATGCAGAACACCCCTGACCTGGACATGCGGCCGGCGCCGACGGACCGATGGAGACCGGCGGACCCGCACCGGACGGTTCCCGCGCCGGTGACCGACCTGGCCGCCGCACCCCCTGTCGGTGCCGAGGACGTCGCGCTGGTACGCGCGAGCCTGGAGGTGGTCGCACCGCACGTCACCGAGCTGGCGCGGTACTTCTACGACATCCTCTTCGCGCGGTATCCGCAGGTCAGGAACATGTTCCCGGCCGACCTCGACGTCCAGCGGGAACGTCTGGTCCGCGGACTGCTGCGCATCGTGGAACTGGTCGACGCCCCCGGCGACCTCGTCGCGTTCTGTTCCCGCCTGGGACGGGGCCACCGCAAGTTCGGCACGCAGAGCGCCCATTACCCGATCGTCGGTGAGTGCCTGCTGCACGCGCTCGCCCACTTCGCCGGGCCTGCCTGGAGTCCGGAGCTGGCAGCGGCCTGGCAGCGCGCCTACACCGCAGCCGCCGGAGTCATGGCCCGTGCGGCCGAGGAGGACGCCCAACTGCGGCCCGCCGTGTGGGACGCGCACATCGTCGGCCATGTGCTCCGCGGAAACGGAATCGCCGAGATCGCCGTTCAGCCGCGGCAGCCGTACCCCTTCGTGGCGGGTCAGTACGTGAGCATCGAGACGCCCTGGGCGCCGCGACTGTGGAGGCACTACTCTCCCGCGCACGCCCCGCAGCCGAACTCCCAACTGACCTTCCACGTCCGCGCGGTGCGCGGAGGCACGGTCAGCAACGCGCTGGTCCACCACGCCCGGGTGGGCGACGCCGTCCGGCTGGGCCCGCCGGAAGGGGACATGGTGCTGCGTCCGACCGCCGGACGCGATCTGCTCTTCGTCGCCGGCGGCACCGGCCTGGCTCCCATCCGCGCGCTCATCGAGCAGGCGGCCCGGAACGGCATCGGCGACGCGCGGGAGGTGAGTCTGTTCATCGGCGCCCGAACGGCGGACGAACTGTACGGACTCGACGACATGTTGCGCATGTCCCAGCGGTACCACTGGCTCCGCGTCCGAGCCGCCGTCTCCGACGAGCAGATCCCGGGACTGAACGGCACGCTGCCCGAGGTGCTGGCGGAATTCGGCCCCTGGTACCGGCACGAGGCCTACCTGTGCGGCCCGCCGCAGATGCTCGGCGGAGCGCTGCAGGCCCTGCACCGCCACGGCGTCCCGCCCCACCACATCCACTACGACCCCTGGGACACCCCCGTCCTGACCGCCCCCCTGGGGCCGCCCCCGACCGACGAGGAGATCTACGAGCAGTGATGAGCCCCGAGACGGCCGGCTTCTCCGGCGAACGACTGCTGCAACAGCGGCTCGGCACGACGGAACGAGCGGCCGAGTTCTACGACCGTCAGGTGCATCCCCGGCTGACCCCCGCCATGGGGGAGTTCATAGCCCGGCAGACCATGATGTTCCTGTCGACGGCCGACTCCCGGGGAGCCTGCGACAGCAGCTTCCGCGCCGGGCCGCCGGGATTCTGCGTCGCACTCGACGAGCGCACCCTGGCCTACCCCGAGTACCGCGGCAACGGTGTCCTGGCCAGCGCGGGCAACATGGCGGAGAACCCCCATCTCGGCGTGCTGTTCATGGACTTCACCCACGACCACATAGGGCTGCACGTCAACGGAACGGTGCGGCTGTACAGCGACGACGACCTGCGCGCGTGGTACCCGCAGCTGCCGATCGAGACCGCGCCGGGCCGCCAGCCCCATCTGTGGGTCCACCTCACCGTCGAAGAGGCCTACGTCCACTGCTCGAAGCACATCCCCCACCTGGAACCCGCACCGCGCCCCCGGCCGGCCACGGACCGCAACCGTCCCAAGGACAGCGACTACTTCACGGAGCACCTCCCGGTCGGTGCACCGTGATCGTGGTCTGCTGACCGGTCGGTCCGGAGGCGGCCGGCGGGGTCGACGGGGCCGCGTCAACGGGGGAGGCAGGCGTGGATGGTCTTGCCGCCGTCCGGGCCCGGGATGATGGAGACCTCGCTGGTGAGGCCGCGGATCAGGGGCCACCCGAACCCGCCGCCGGAGGTGTGGAGAGCCGGCTCGCGTTCCCGCGGGGGTGTCGGACTGAGGTCGCTGACGGCGACCTCCAGCGCGTCCGGGCCGGCCGTGAGCCGGAGGGTGTAGCGACCGCCGCCGTGACGCAGGGCGTTGGTGGTGAGCTCGGACACCACCAGGGCCAGGGCCTGTGCCGTCTCGCGTGAGGGGGACGGATCGAGACCGCCGGCGAAGGCACCGGCGGCGTCGCGGGCGTGCGCGATGTCGGCGAAACAGTCGCCGTTCACGACCAGGGCCCGCGCGGGGAGCGCCGTGAGGATCGTCTCCGTGTCGGTCATGTGCTGCCACCTGCCCTCGATCGGTTGGACCGCCAGAGGTGGCATCTGTCCGCTGGGCCGGTGTTCAACCGGGACTGTCACTCTTTCGAGTGGGCTTGGCATACATGTCCCGGCGTGGGGCAATGCGATTATCTGTCACGGCAACAGCAGAAAAACGCGGTCCGAGCCGTAGCGCTCGCTCGGGCCAGGGGCGCCGGGCGACAGCGGCGAAATCCTTGACCGGGATTCTTGCGATTTACACCGAATCCAGGCATGCGTCTTCGCGGCCAGGGCAGGTGGCTTCTGTCACCGGCCGTCCTGGTGCGTCCCCCCGTGAACATCCCGGGCGGTCCGATGTCGGCCGGTGACTCGTCCGGGCACAGCGCGTGACCGGCGGACGCAAGGCCCTCATGAAGGAGGCGAGCATCACGGAGCGACGTCCGGCGGTGGGTTCCAGCCGCATGCTCCCCGCTGTCCCGACGGCGCTGACGCCGTGAACCTTCCCGGCCGGACCCATCCGGGTGAGGACGATCGGTACCGGCACGAGCTCTACGCCTACGCGGGGCGTGAGCAGTTCGTGGCCGGAGTGTCGGCGTTCATCCACGAGGCGCTGGCGGCCGGTGCGGCGGTGGTGGTCGCCGTCCCGCGGGAGAAAACAGTGGTGCTGCGCGAACGGATCCCGGTGAGCGAGGCGGTCGACTACGTCGACACCAGCCGGGTGGCGCATCATCCGGGACGGCTCTGCGGAGCCTGGCAGGAGTGGATCGGGGAACATGTGGCGCGCGGGCGGCCGGTCCGGGGCGTCGGCGAGTCACCCTGGGGCGAGGTCCGCAGCCGCGTCGAAGCCGAGGAACTGCGCTATCACGAGTGGCTGCTCAACCGAGCGTTCTCCGACGGGCCGGCGTGGTGGCTGCTGTGCACCCATGACATCACTCAGGGCGGGGCCGACGCCCGAAAACTGGCCGACTGCCATCCCGAGCTGCGCCGGGGCGGCCGTCCGACGTGCAACCCGGGATACGACGCGCACGCGCCCTATCCCTTCGCCCCACTGACGAGCCCGCGCGCCCCGTACGAAGAATTCCTCTACGAAAGCGGCGATCTTGCCGCGGTGCGCCGGCGGATCTCCATCCGTGCCGGACTGCACGCGCTGAACGCCGACCGGCTTCGCGAGCTGAATCTCGCCGCGACGGAGGTGGCGACCAACAGCATCCGGCACGGCGGGGGGCGGGGTGTTCTGCGCATATGGTGTGAGAGCAGCCGGCTGGTGTGCGAATTCCGGGATGCCGGACACATCGAGGACCCGCTGACCGGAAGGATGCGGCCGCCGGACAGGCAGCGGGGAGGCCGCGGTCTGTGGCTCGCGCACCAGCTCTGCGATCTCACCGAAGTCCGATCCGCACAGAACAGCGGCACGACGGTTCGCCTTCATATGGAACTGACCGAGTGATTCATCCCACGTCATTGGCCTTTGCGGCGTTTCGGTGTGACCATGGCCGGATGCCTGCAGCCTTTGTCGGAAAAGTTCACGTCAGTGCGGAAGCGGAGGTGTGCGTCCTCACGCTGCGGGGGGAACTGGATTATCAGGACGCCGAAGATGTCGAGAGGGCGGGGCGGGACGCCGCGGACTCCGGACTCCGGACCACGGTCGTGGACCTGAGTCAGGTCACCTTCGCCGACAGCACACTCCTCAACGCCTTGCTGCTCTGGCGACGCCGTCATGACGCCGACGGCCGTCACCTGGTGATCACGGGTCCGTTGCAGCCCGCCGTGTACCGGCTTCTCGACGTCAGCGGCACCCTGGAGTACTTCTCCATCGACTCCGGCGACGGTCCGGCAGCCAACGGCTGACCGGGCTCCCGGCTCCGGCCCGCTCGCTCACGGGTCCGTGCCGCGGGTCGTCCTGGGGGCGGAGCCCCGCGGCGGTGTAGTCCGCAGGATGACGACCACGTTCCGTCGCGGGCCGGATGGCCGGCGGCCGGCGCATGCCTAGCGTTGCAGCATGGACAAGGCGAAGGCGCCGCTGGGCGGCGCAACGGGCGTGGGTCCGGTCCCGGTCATCGAGACCTCGGGGCTGACGAAACGGTTCGGGGATCGGGCCGCCCTTTCCGGGCTGGACTTGGCGGTACCGGGCGGGTGCGCGTTCGGGCTGCTGGGAGCGAACGGTGCGGGCAAGACGACGCTGATCCGGACCGTGCTGGGGCTGACCGCGGCGACGTCCGGTTCGGTCCGCGTGCTGGGCCGGCCGATGCCGGCGGCCCGGGCACGGGTGCTCGCCCGGGTGGGGGCAGTGGTCGAGGAGCCGCGCTTCCACGGACATCTGACCGGGCGTGAGAACCTGCGCGTCGCCGCGGCGGTCCGCGGCCGCGAGGCCGGACAGCGGGTGGGGACCTTACTGGAACGGGTGGGGCTCGCGGGCCGTGCGGACGAACGGGTGGCGGGCTACTCGCTGGGCATGCGCCAGCGTCTGGGGATCGCCCGGTGCCTGCTGAGCGATCCGCTGCTGCTGATCCTGGACGAACCGATGAACGGGCTCGACCCGGCGGGGATCATCGGAATGCGGGAGATGATCCGGACGCTCGTCGGCGAGGGCCGCACCGTGGTGATCAGCTCGCACCTGCTGGACGAGGTGGAGAAGACCTGCGACGCGGTGGCGGTCATCGACCGGGGGCGGTTGATCGCCCAGGGCCCGGTACCCGGGCTCGTCGGCGCGGACGAGCAGGTTCTCGTCGGCTGCACGGAGGCGGCCCGGGCGATGGAACTCCTCAGCGCCCAGGACACGGTGGCCGGGATCAGCGTGGAGGGCGACGGTCTGCTGCGGGTGACGCCGCGTCCAGGCTGCACGGCCGCATCCCTGAACCGGCTGCTGGTGCGGGCGGACATCTGCGTGGGCCGGCTGGAGCCGGTGCGCGCCACGCTCGAGGAACGTTTTCTGCAGATCCTGTCGAACGCGGGGGAGGAAGTGCGATGAACGACGACGGCGGGGATGCTCGGGGAGGCGGCGCGGTGGCGGGAACGCTGCTCCGCATGACAGGGGCGGAACTGCTCAAACTGTACCGGCGGCGGGGGCTGATGATCTGGTCGGGTGTTCTGTCGGCCGGCGGTCAAGTGGCCTTCTACGTGCTGGGGGCTCTGCAGCACGCGGCGGATCCGGCCCATCACGCCCCAGCCGGTGGACTGCGGGGACTGGCCGACGCGATGATGCTGCTCGGCTATCTGGGAGGGGTGGCGGCCGTGATGATCGGTACCGCGGCCGGCGGCGGCGACACCGCTGCCGGGGTGTTCCGCGACCTCGCGTCCACCGGCCGCTCGCGCGCCGCCCTGTTCGCGGTGCGCGTGCCCGCCGCGCTGGTGGTGACCGGGGTGTTCACCGTCCTCGCTTTCGCGGTGACCGCAACGGGGGCGATCGTGTTCGCCGGCCCGGAGCGAGCGCCGTCCGCGGACACGCTCGGGCGATGCTTGGCCGCAGCGGTGGCCGCCGCCGGTGTCTGGACGCTTCTGGCGGTCGGCTTGTCGTCGGCGCTGGCCTCACGGACCGTCGCCGTGGGACTGCTGCTGTGCTGGAACCTGGCGCTGGGCCGGGTGCTGGAGCATGCCGGCGGACTGGGGTCGCTGCGCATGGGGCTGTCCTCGGCGCCGGTCGACCGTCTGGTCCCGGCCGCGGTCGGCGGGACCCACGTGGTCGCGATGCCGGTGTGGGGGGCGGCGGCGGTGATGGTCGCGTGGGCCGCCGCCGGACTCGCGGCGGGCGCGTGGCGGACCGTTCGCCGGGACGCGTGAGCCCGGTGACGTGGCGGATGTCCTGGGGACGTGCGGGTGACCTGGCCGTCACCTGCACGTTCGCCGCGATGGCGGGGGTGGGAGCCGTGGTCGCGCTGCACGACGGCGGCAGCGGGTGGCGGGCGGGTGCGGTGTGTGCCGCGGAGCTCCTCGCCGTGGCGGCGCTCACGCTGCGAAGACAGCGCCCGCT
Source organism: Actinacidiphila acidipaludis (assembly GCF_019890725.1). Taxonomy (GTDB): domain Bacteria; phylum Actinomycetota; class Actinomycetes; order Streptomycetales; family Streptomycetaceae; genus Actinacidiphila; species Actinacidiphila acidipaludis. Next base: position 367,122 of record NZ_JAINZZ010000001.1, on the reverse strand, counting down.
GCCGGTCCTCGCCGTCGTCACCGTTCTCGGTGCTGCGGCCGCGGCGGTCGCCGACCGGACGACGATCGGGCCGCTGCTGCCCGCGGTGGCCCTGTACACCCTCGCCTCCCGACGTTCGTGGCAGACCTCCGCCGCGGCCGGTGCGGGAGTGCTCTGCTGCTACGCCCTCGGCGAGCGCGCCGGCCGCACCCACACACCGGAGCAGTACGTGGTGCTGGCAGCGCTCCTGCTGGTGGCCGTCACGGTCGGGCTCTACGCGGGGGAGCGCCGGGCCGCGCTGGAGACGGCTTCGGCACGTGCCGAACAGGCGGAGCGTGAGCGGCTGTTGCTGGCAGAACGAGCCGTGCTGTCGCAGCGCGTATGGATCGCCCGTGAACTGCACGACGTGATCGGGCACCACGTCAGCCTGCTGGTGGTGCAGGCCGGCGCCGTCCGCAGCACGCTGCCCGGCGATCATCCCGGCTACCCGGTCCTGACGAGCATGATCGAGGGCGGACGCGAGGCGATGACCGAGATGCGGCGCCTGGTCGCCGTGCTCGGTGACCCGCGGGACGAGAGCGACGGCGGCGACCCGGCCGGCGGGCCGCCGCCCGGCCTGGACGACGTGTCCGTCCTGTGCGAACGGCTGCGAACCGCCGGACTGCCCGTCCAGCTCGCCGTCGACGTGTCCGGCCCGCTGACGCGAACGGCCGGCATCACCGCCTACCGGATCGTCCAGGAGGCGCTGACCAACGTCGTCAAACATGCCGGTCAGGTCCCGACGAGGGTGGAGATCCGCGGTGACGGGCGCCTGTTGGACCTGCGCGTCACCAACAGCCGTCCTTCGGCGCCGCCCGACGACCGCCTCGGCTCCGGAGGACACGGTCTGGAGGGCATCCGGCACCGCACAGCCCTGTTCGGCGGCGAACTCGCGGCCGGTCACGTACCGGGCGGCGGTTTCGCCCTGCGTGCCACCCTGCGTCTCCGGGGAGAACCATGATCCGTGTCCTCGTCGTCGACGACCAGCCCCTCATGCGCCAGGGATTCGCCATGATCCTCGGCGCGCAGCCCGACATCACCGTCGTCGGCGAGGCGGCGGACGGGGCCACCGCCGTCCGGCGGGCCCGAGAGCTGTCGCCCGACGTGATCATGATGGACATCCAGATGCCCGGGACGGACGGCATCGCGGCCACACGTGAACTGAGGGGGTGCAAGGTCCTCATCCTCACCACCTTCGGCAGCGACGACCACGTCGCCCAGGCGCTGCAGGCCGGAGCCAGCGGCTTTCTCCTCAAGGACGCCACCCCCGAACAACTGGTCCACGCCGTCCGGGTCGTCGCCGCCGGCGAGGCGCTCCTGGATCCGGCCGTCACGCGCGCCCTGATCCGCCGCGCGCTTCCCGCCCTGGCCGCGCCCGCCCGTCCGCCACGCTTCGACGCCCTCAGCGATCGCGAGACCCAGGTGCTGCGCATGATCGCCCACGGCATGACCAACGCGGAGATCGCCGCCGCGCTGGTGGTCGGCGAAGCGACCGTCAAGACGCATGTCTCCCGGATGCTCGCCAAACTGGAACTGCGCGACCGGGTCCAAGCCGTCGTCGCCGCCTACCAGCACGGTCTCGTGTGACCGGGTGCCGCTGGGCGCGCTGATCGCCGGCGCGGCCGCCCCCACCTTCTCGACGAATGGATGAGAGCCGCCCCATCGGAAGTCCGATTACCTGTCGGAAGGACGCTTCTAACGTCGGTCGGGACGGGGTCGGGCGACGACGCGGGAGGAAGGCTCCGGTGGAGACCATTCGTTGTGCGGGGCTCAGCAAGAGCTATGGCGGGGCCGCCGCCGTGGACGGACTGGATCTGGCGGTCGGGGAAGCGCAGGTGTACGGGTTCCTCGGGCCGAACGGGTCAGGGAAGACCACCACGATGCGGATGCTGCTGGGACTGGTCCGGCCGACGTCCGGCCGGGCGTGGCTGAACGGCCGGGCGCTGCCGGACCCGGACGGTCTCGCGCGGGTCGGGGCGATGATCGAGGAACCGGCCTTCCACCCGTGGATGACGGGGCGGCGCAACCTCGAGGTGCTGGCCTTGCACGGCCCGCCCCTCCCGCACACGGACGCGGTCGCCGGCGCCCTGGAGAACGCCGGCCTGACGTCCGTCGCCGACCGCAAGGTGAAGACCTACTCCCAGGGCATGCGCCAGCGACTCGGCCTGGCCCTGGCACTGATGCGGGACCCGTCGGTCGTCCTGCTCGACGAGCCCATGAACGGCATGGACCCCGCGGCGGTACGGGAGTTCAGGGCCACCATGCGTTCGCTCGCCGACCGCGGGACCACCGTGTTCCTGTCCAGCCATCAGCTGACGGAGGTCGAGCAGCTCTGCGACCGGGTGGCCGTGGTCGCCTCCGGGCGCGTCGTCGCCGAGGGCCGGCCGCGGGACATGACGGCCGCCGTGGTCCGGGTGGTTCTCGCGCCGGCCGACCGGACGGAGGCACGAACCCTGCTGGCGGCACGCTTCCCGGTGCGTGACAAGGGTCCTGACGCCCTGTTGGTCGGGGCCGGTGACGGTCGCGCCGTCAACGAGCTGCTGGGACGGGCCGGGGTGTGGGCCCACCAGATCCGCGTCGAACGGTCGGACCTGGAGGACGCCTTCCTCGATCTGACGACGAGCGACGGGGAGGTGGCCGGTGATGCGACTGCTCCGCGCTGAACTGGCCGCCCTGAACCGGCCGCTGACCTGGGCGGTGATGACGGCCGCAGCGGTCTTCTGCGTTCTGCTCGCGGTCGGGGGCGCGGACAACGCCCGGCGGGGAATGAGCGACGCGGGAGGCGGAGCCATGCCGTCGTGTGCTGTCATGCGGCTGCCCGCCGGACCGGCGTGCACGCAGGCGCAGGCGATGCAGCGCCGGCGGAGGGCAGCAGAGCGCGCCGACGGCACGGCCGCCGCCGCCAGGACGGCGGCGCAACTGGACCCGATCGCCGCCGGAGCCGAGGCGGCCGGCCTCATGGCGTCGCTGCCGGGGGCGCTGGCGCTGTCCCTGCTGGCCGGCGGGCACGTAGGTGGCGAGTGGTCGGGCCGGACTGAAGAACGTGCTCACGCAGAACGGCCGCCGGCACCGGGTCATGCTGGCGAAACTGGCCGCCCTGTGGATCACCGGAGCGGGCATGGTCTGCGCCTGCTGGGCCTCCCTGGCGGTCGCCGGACCCGTGATCCGTGCCGTGGACCATCTGCCCGATCCGCATGAACGGACGCACCACGCCGTGACGTGGGCCGGTACCCAGGCCGGGCGTTCGCTGCTCGTGCTGGCCGCCTTCGCCGCGCTGGGACTGCTGGCCGGTGTGCTCACCCGGGGCACGATCGGCACGATGGCCGCCACCGCCGCGGCCGTCCTCGCCATGCTGATCGCCGCGACGTTGCCGGGGTCGGGGCGCTGGACGCCGGCGACCTGGATCCAGGGGTGGATGGGATTCGCGGCCGGCCAGGGGTCGGTCAGCAACCTCCCGGACAACTTCTGGTCCCGGTTCATCGACACCGGGGGCGCTGCGCCCGGTCACACGCTGGGCCTGGCGGGCGTGACCGGGCTGTTCCTGGCCTGTGCCGCGGCCGCGGCGGTGGTGTTCCGGCGTCTGGACGTGACCGGTTGATCCGGGCGTACGCTCACGTCATGCCGTGCGTCGCCCGAATGCGCGCTGTCGCCGCCCGGAACGGGGCGGACCTGCTGCTGGCCGCAGTGCTGCTGAGCTGGGCGTCGGCGGACGTGCCCTGGCCCTGGCGGCCACCGGGACACGGCGGTACGGGAGCGGCCGTCTGCGGATTTCTCGCGCTGGCCCTTGTGCAGTCCGTGCCGTCGATCTGGCGGCGGCGACTCCCGGGTACCGGACTCGCGCTCGCCCTCGGGGCTCTGGCCGTGCGTACCGCCCTGGGGCTGCACACCGTGTCGGCGGTGGCGGCCGTCGCCGCCACCGGCTACGCGGTCGGCGCGTACAGCGCCTTCGGCCGCCGTCACGCATGGCCGCTGTTCGCGGCAGGGGCGGTGGCCGGGCTGGCGGCCCTGGCGAGCTACCAGGTGCGCATGGTCATCGGGATGCCGGGCGTACTGCTCGCGGCCGGGCTTCTCGCGGGCGATGCGGCCGCGTCCCGGCGCCTGGCGGCAGAGGCCGCCGTGGAAGCGGCCCAGGCGGCAGAACGAAGGCGCATCGCACGGGAGTTGCACGATGTTCTCGCCCACCAGCTCTCCGCCATCACCATCCAGGCGGGCGCGGTGAGGATCGCTGCGGGCACCGGCGCCGCCGGCTCGCAGGGGGCGGCCGTCGAGACGCTCGGGACGGTCGAGCGCCTGGCCCGCGAGGCCACCGTCGAACTGGGGCATCTGCTCGGCGTCCTGCGGCGCGACGGCGAGCCCGCGGCGCGCACTCCGGCACCCTGCCTGGCGGAACTGCCGTCGCTGATCGCCACCGCGTGCGATGCCGGGGTCGAGACCGGGTTCGCGGTCACCGGAGCGGCACGTCAGCTGTCGCCGGGCACCGAACTCGCGGCCTACCGGATCGTGCAGGAGGCGCTCACGAACGTGATCCGGCATGCTCCGGGCGCGGCGGCCCAGGTCGTGCTGCGCTACCAGCCGCAGGGGCTCGACCTCTCCGTCGTCAACGGGCGCCCGGCTACAGTCTTCTCCTCGTCATCGTCCGGCCGGCGGGCGCCGGTGACCTCCCGGCTCGGGATGACCGGCATGCGCGAACGGGCTCAGCTCCACGGCGGGAGCATGACCGCGACCGCGCTGCCCGACGGCGGATTCGCCGTCCACGCCCACCTCCCCTACGGCCTCCCGGGAGGCTCCGCGTGACGGTCACCGTACTGATCGCCGACGACCAGGCCGTCGTGCGCGCCGGACTCGCGATGCTGGTGGACAGTCAGCCCGATCTGGCCGTCGTGGGGCAGGCGCACGACGGGCGGGGGGCGGTCCGGCTGGCGGCCGAACTCGTCCCGGACGTGGTGCTCATGGACATCAGGATGCCGCTGATGGACGGTCTCGAAGCCACCCGGCGGATCAGGACGGCCGGCACCGGGTCCGCGTCCCAGGTGGTCGTCCTGACGACCTACGACCTGGACGAGTACGTCTTCGACGCCCTGCGTGCGGGTGCCCGCGGCTTCCTCCTCAAGCACGCCCCGCCGGAGGAACTCCTGCACGGCATCCGTGTCGCAGCGCGGGGCGGCGCTCTGCTCTCGCCGTCCGTGACGATCCGCCTGATCGAGGCCTTCGCAGCCGGCCGGGCACGGCCCGCGCGTCCGCCTGCCGCGCTGGCCCGGCTCACACCACGCGAGCGCGAGGTCTTCGATCTCGTGGTGGCCGGACGGTCCAACACCGAGATCGGCAGGATGCTGGGAATCGCGGAGACGACCGTGAAGACGCACCTCGGTCACGTCACGGAGAAACTCGGGCTGCGCGACCGGGTCCACGCCGTCATCTTCGCCTACGAGCACGCCCTCGTACCGCCTTCGCCGCCCTGACGGACTCCGCGATCGGCACCGTGCCGGCGTGGGCGTGACGCGGCGGGACGGCGACGGTCGCCGGAGCGTGCGCGAGCGGCCCCTATCGTGGGCGAATGAGCGTTTCGCCCCCCTCCGGGATGCCCCCCGAAGGCCCCGAGGAGGCCCACCCCGGCCGTACGGACTATGCGGGAGCGGTCTACGGCTCCCTGCTGGCGGCCTCCGTCGTGGCCACCGCGGGTGCGGTCGGGGACTTCCCGCGGGTTCAGCTGATCGTGCTGCTGCTGGTCACCGGGGTGGTCTTCTGGGTGGCGCACGTGTACGCGCACATCGCCGGCGAGCGCATCGTCGGCAGGCCGATCGACCGCCGTGAGTGGCGGCGCGTGGCTCGGCACGAGTGGTCCATCGTGGAGGCCGCGGTGCTGCCCGCGGTGGCGGTGGCGGTCAGCCCGCTGCTGACTCTCGGCCTGCCGGGCACCGTCTGGCTGGCCCTCGGCGTCGCCATCGCCCAGCAGGTCACCTGGGCGACTCTCGGCGCGATCCGAGCCGGCGCGTCCCGGCGGCTGGCGGTGGGCGAGGGCGTCGCCAACCTGCTGCTCGGCCTGATCATCGTGGCCGCGAAAGCCGCGTTGGGGCACTGACGTCCGCCCGGCCCGTCGCGCAGGGAAAGATCCGAGGGTCCTGCGCAACGCGCCGATGCGCTGGTGCAGCACGTTCGCTGCGCTCGCCGGCGGCTCGACATCCCAGGGGGCGTTCAGGTGACCCATGGCATTTCATTGCCGCGTCAAGTAAATTCGACTGTGGTTTTCCTTGTCAAACGGACGCCGGGAAGGAACGGATCATGAATCGTCTGCTGTCCGACATCGGGATCGAACTGCCCGTGCTGGCGGCGCCGATGGCCGGCGGCCCCAGCACGCCGGAACTCGTGGCCGAGGCCGCCCGCTCCGGCAGCCTGGGCTTTCTGGCGGGGGGCTACAAGACCGCCGAGGCTCTCGCCGAGCAGATCCAGGCCGTCCGGGCCGAGAACGTGCCGTTCGGAGTGAACCTGTTCGTGGCCAACCCGGTGCCCGTCGCGCCGGAGGACTACCGCCGGTACGCCCGCACGTTGCAGCCCGAGGCCGACCGCTTCGGGCTCACACTCGACGAGGACGCGCCGATGGAGGACGACGACGACTGGGACAGGAAGATCGCCCTGGTCTCGGAGCTGTCCGTCCCCTGGGTCTCCTTCACCTTCGGCATCCCCGATCCTGCCGTGATCCAGGGCCTGCGGCGCTCCGGCACCACGGTCCTGCAGAACGTCACCTCCGCCGACGAGGCGCGATCGGCCGCGGAGGCGGGGGTCGACGCCCTGGTCGTGCAGGCGTCGGCCGCCGGCGGACACTCCGCCACCCTTACCCCGCACCGGCCGCTCGATCCCGCCTCCCTGCCGGACGCCGTGGCGAGCGTGCGGCACGCCACCACGCTGCCGCTCATCGCGGCCGGCGGCATTGCGACCCCCGGGGACGCGGCGGCGGCGCTTCGGGCCGGCGCGGACGCCACGATGGTCGGCACGCTTCTGCTGCGCACGCACGAGAGCGGGGCGTCGCCCGCCCACCAGGCGGCCCTCGCCGATCCGTCCTTCGACACCACCGTCGTCACACGCGCCTTCACCGGCCGGCCCGCCCGCGCCCTGCGCAACCACTTCGCGGAGCGCTACGACGTCGTGGCGCCGGCCGGATATCCCGCCGTGCACCATCTGACCGCCCCGCTGCGCAAGGCCGCGGCCGCGGCGGGCGACGCGCGCCTGGTCCACCTCTGGGCCGGCACCGGTTTCCGCGAGGCGCGCGAGGAAGGTGTCGCGCAGACCCTCCACCGGCTCGCCGATCCCCTCTGACCGCAGGCAACGAGGCCATCGCGCGTTCGCGGCCGGAAGACCTCGGATTCACGCGTCCGGAAACCGGGGTGCGACCCGCTCGCTCGGCGAGTCACACCCCGGATGCGTCCGGTTGCGGTCAGTGCAGGATCCGATCCTTCTCTCGTTCGTACTCCGCTTCGGATATGTCGCCGTGGGCCTTGAGGTCGGCCAGTCGGGCCAGCTCGTCCATCTCGGCAGTCGTGTCATGGGCGGGCTGCGTGCGAGCGGCCGAGGCTGTGGCCCCTCGGAGTTCCGCATCCTGCCGGGCTGCCCGTGCGCTCATCTGGCTGCCGCGAACGATGAGGTAGAGGAAGACGCCGAGGAATGGCAGGCACAACACGCACACCAGCCATGCCGTCTTCCCCAGGCCGCTCATCTGGTGATCCTGGAAGACGTCGGCGATCACCCGGACGAGCAGGAACAGCCACGCCACGGCGGCGACGATGAACAAGATCGTCCAGAAAGCCCCGAGGACGGGGTAGTCGTATGCCAGATCCATGGCTGTCCTCCTGTCGATCCGCGATGTCCCGTGATCAGTGGGGTGGTCATACGTACTCCGGAATGCTGCGCATCTCGATGACACGGAGTCCGAGATCCTCGAATCGGAGCAGCAGCGCGTAGAGGTGCGCGGTGTCGACGACTGGCCCGGAGAGCAGCGTCTCGGCCACGGCGGGTCGCCGGTGCAGTTCGGGGAAGGCTCCCGCCAGTGCGTCGGGCATGGCGCCGGCTATCCGGAACTCGTAGTTCATGGGGCACCCCCTTGATCCCTTCCACATTTGCGCCTGAGGGGCGGACCCGCGACACCCGGAAAGGGTGACTTCGGGACGCCCCGGAGTGTGGGGCGCTCGGCTGCGGAGAGGGCCGTTCGTCCCGGCTGAGGGACCCGAAGGGAGGTTGTGCCGGTCCGGGCGTGCGACGACGCTGGCGGGTGAGGTCAGAACGCGGAGAGCCGGGTCCCCCCAGGGTGGGGAGTGGCATCCGGGCTGCCGGGTGAGTGTCGTGGCTATCGCAGATGTCGGAGCAGATGTCGGAGTCGTTTTCGCCGGTGCCCCTCACGCTGTCGTGGGGGAGGTGCGGGAGTCCGTGGGCGGCGTCGAGGAGTTCGGCAGTCCGGCGGATCCCCTCTTTGCCGCTCGCTTCGTTCCTCCGGGACCACCACGATTCGTTGTCCGGCGCGAGCGGCTCCTGAACCGCATCACGGCCGCCGGCGGGCAGCCCCTGACCCTTGTCGTGGGACCTGCCGGTGCAGGAAAGACGGTGCTCGCATCCCAGTGAACCGCCGAGCACGGCCGTGGTGAACACGTCGCCTGGCTGACCGTGGAACGCGCGGACACGTCGGGAAGCTTCTGGTTCCACGGTGTGGAGGCACTGCGCCGATGCGGCGTCCGCCTGCCGAGGGATCTGCGGTTCCCGGCGTCCCAGCGGGCGGATCACGGAATGCTGGCGCGCCTGGCGGCGGCCCTCGGGGCCCGTCCCGAACGGGTGACGCTCGTCGTCGACCAATTCGACGCCATCACCGCCGTGCGGGAGACGGCAGAAGAGCTGCACTTCGTGCTCCGGAACGCGGCGCCGAACCTGCGCGTGGTTCTGACCAGTAGGTACGACCCCTTGCTGCCTCTGCATCGGTACCGGACCGCAGGTGTGGTGACGGAGATCCGCAACGCTGATCTGGTCTTCGACGAGGAAGCCGCCGCGGTACTCCTGGCCCGCCACGACCTTGACCTCGGCCCGGAGGATGTGCGGGCGCTCGTACGACGGACCGAGGGCTGGGCGGCGGGCCTGCGGCTGTGCGCACTCGCCATGCAGCGCACCGGCGACCCCGCCGCGTTCACCAGGCAGTTCACCGCGGACCGTACCTGCATCGCCGACTATCTCCTGACCGAGGTGCTCAACGCCCAGCCGCAGGCCATACAGGACCTGCTGCTGCGTGTCAGCGTCCTTCCTCGCGTCAGTCCGGCTCTGGCGGACGCCCTCACCCATCGCGACGACGCTGAATGGATCCTCGCCGCTCTGGAGCGGGTCAACGCCTTTGTCGAGTCCGTGGGCGCGAGCGGCTGGTACCGCCTGCATCCGCTGTTCGCGGAAGTGCTCCGTGCGCATCTGCGCCATCGGATGCCCCGGGTGGAGGCGGAGCTGCATCGCCTGGCCGCCCGCTGGCTGGCCGACGAGGGGCATACGTCTGAAGCCGCGGAACAGGCGGCGCAGGCCGGTGACGGCACGGGGACCGCGGGCGTCGTCGCCGTACCGAGCGTCCCTTCGGTACCGCCGGCAGTCGTGGAACCGCTGAGCGACCGGGAACGCGAGGTGCTGCGGCAAGCGGCCCAGCTGCAGTCCAACGCGGACATCGCCGCCGAACTCCACATCTCGGTGAACACCGTCAAGTCCCACCTGAAGAGCGTGCACAGAAAGCTGTGCGTGAACCGCCGACGGGACGCGGTGCGGCCCGCCCGCCAACTCATGCTCGTATGAAGGTGTCGACACGGCCGGCTGGACGACCGCACGTGTGGTTGTCCGCCCCGGGGGCGTGGCCGGAGCTGCTGGAGACGGCATCCCGCCGAGGGGACGGCGGGCGTCACGCAGGGGAGGGTGCCAGGGCGCCGTGACCGCAGGCGCGTCGTCTCAGAAAGCGGCCGGGCGCGGGCCGCCGAGGCTGCCCTCCAGCAGCTGCAGGAGTTCGGCGAGGCGCTGCCCCAGCTCCTGGGCGTCGGACTCGGCCAGGCCGCCGAGCACTCCGCGTTCGAAGGCGAGCTGGGCGGGAAGGACGGCGTCGACGTGCGCCCGTCCCTCCTCGGTCAGCGACACATGGGCCACCCGGCGGTCCCGCGTGTCGACGCGACGCGCCACAAGGCCGGCCTCGGTCAGCCGCTTCAGCCGCTTGGTCACCGCGGCGCCGGACGAGAACGTCTCCCGGGCGAGGTCCCCGGGCGTCAGTTCACGGTCCATGCGCCGCAGCGCGCACAGCACGTCGTACTCGGCGCGGCTGAGGCCGGCGCGCCGCAGCGGGGCGTCCTCGGTCTGCTGGAGGAGGGCGGCGCAGCGGGTGATCCGGCCGACGATCTCGATGGGCCCGGTGTCGAGATCCGGCCGCGTCCGATGCCACTGCCGTACCACCGAGGCCACGGTGTCGCCCCTGCCTGCGCCCGCGGGTCCGTCCTGTGGGGTCATCCGGGCGCGTCCTCCAGAGTGAGCAGTCCCTGCCGTTCCACGATCGCTGCGAGCGTACGGTGTCCGGCCTGCTCGGCGGCGAGCACCCTCTCGTCCGGCACGTCGCGCGGCCACCACTCGCCCGCGGCGGCGTCGGCCGCGGTACGCAGGTCCACGAGTGCCGTGGCGAGCCCGCGGCGCGCCGACCGCAGCCCGGCGGGGTCCACGACAGGCTCCGACAGTGCCGAGCCGGCCTCCTCGTTCGCCCGCTCCAGCCCGGCCAGGGCCCGCCGGACGGTGTCGCCCACGCGCCGGTTCGTCACCGCGACCGCCGCCAGGAGACCGACGCCCGCGCCTATGGCGGTGTCGATCGCGCGGTCGGCGATCAGCTGCCCGGGCGGCTGGGCCCGGACGAACTCGGTCACCAGCAGCGCCATCGGCGTCACGCACACCGTGCCGAGCCAGTAGCTGCGGCTGATCAGCGCCTCGGCGCCGAACGCGCACAGCAGGCAGCAGACGATGCGCGCGCCGGGCCCGAGGCCGGCCACCGGGACCAGCGCGGCGAAGACCAGCACGCCGACGAGGTTGCCCACGAGCCGCTGGAGACCGCGCGACCAGGTGTGGGCGAGATTCGCCTGGTACAGGGACGCGGCGGTGACCAGCGCCCAGTACGGCCTTCCCACGCCCAGCGCCAGGGAGCCGGAGCCCGCGAGCGCACAGCCGACGAAGGTGCGCAGCGCCACGGGCAGCAGCGGGGAGGCCGGTGAGAGGGCGTCGCGCAGCCGGGGCCCGGGCGAGCGGCGCTCCGCCTCCGCGCCCAGGATCTCCGCCGCCCACGGATCGCCGGACGGGAGGGACCCGCGCGCCGAGGACGCCGCGAGCCCGGCGGAGGTGACGGGGGTGGGCAGCGGACCGCGGCCGCGCAGTGCGGCGACCAGACTCCGCAGCACGTCGGGGTTCGCCCCGGCAGGAGCCGCGAGGGCCACCTCGGCCCGGACCAGCAGCAGTTCCAGCGGCCGCCGCACCGCGGGACGGGAGCCGCTGGTCAGCAGGGCGTGCCGGGCGGCGTGAAGGGCGGCGGCGGTGGAGGCGCGCAGCCGTCGGCAGTCGTTCCGCCCGTCGCCCGAACCGTCGCAGCGGCACGGGTGGGTGGGGCCGGCGGAACCGTCCGGCGCCCCGGGAGCGCCCTCCCGGACGCCGGTGGCCGGCCGATGCGCGTCGGCCAGCGCGGCCGCCGCACGCAGCGCCGCCGCCACCGCGCGCCGCTCGGGACCGTCCGGGCGGACCAGCGCCGGCGCCATCCCGACGCACCACGCCCAGGCGCCGGCGGCGACGGTCAGGGCGACATGCCCCGGCACCTGGGCCAGGTGCTGCGGCACGAACAGCGCCGCCGAGCCGACGAAGACGAAGATCACCTGGGCCGGCGGCCCGATCCGCCGGGTGTCGCACAGCAGCTTCTGGACGGCCGCCATCAGCGAGCCCACGGCGACGAGGACCAGCGCGTTCCGGGTCAGCGAAGCGGCGGTCAGGGCCACGCCGACGGTCGCCGCCATGCCCACCACGACCCCGGCCAGGACGCGGGCGCGGGCGCGGTACGGGCGGTTGTGGGCGTAGAGGGCACACAGCGACCCCGCCATCGTGTACAGGATCAGGTCGACCCTGCCCAGGGCGAGCAGGACGAGGTCCGGCACGGCCAGGGCCGCGACGACGCTGAGCGCGGGCTTGAACCAGATGTCCGACGGCCTGGCCGGACGCAGGGACGCCCGCAGCGGCAGCACGGGGAAGTGGCCGGCGCGGACGGAGAGGGGCGGGAAGCGGCGCATACCGTCAACGTTAACAGGTGTTTTACCAGGAAAATATCTTCGGCCTGTGCAGGAGGGCGTTGCCGCGGTCCGTCTGATCGGGCCAGGTCAGGTCACGTCTGGGCAGGTCTGCTCCGGGCCGGTCCGCTTGGGGCAGGGCGCGGACCGGCGGTACCGGCGAGAACTCTCCGTGGTTCGTGGAGGAACGGGCGGAAGGGCGGGCGATCCCGCGGCCCGGAGGTCAGGGGTCCCGGGCCGCGGAGTGCGGTCAGTCGCGGACGAGCGCGAGGACCTCGTCGCGGATCCGCGTCATCGTGGCCCGGTCCGCGGCCTCCACGTTCAGGCGCAGCAGCGGCTCGGTGTTCGAGGGGCGGACGTTGAACCACCAGTCCTGCGTCGTCACGGTCAGACCGTCCAGGTCGTCGAGGGCGACGCCGGAACGGTCCGCGTAGGCGGAGCGGATCCGGTCGAGGCGGGCTGCCGGGTCCTCGACGGTCGAGTTGATCTCTCCCGAGGCGCTGTACCGGATGTAGCCGGCGACCAGTTCGGACAGCGGCGCCTGCTGGGCGCTGAGGGCGGCCAGGACGTGGAGGGCGGCGAGCATGCCCGTGTCCGCGTTCCAGAAGTCGCGGAAGTAGTAGTGCGCCGAGTGCTCGCCGCCGAAGATCGCACCGGTCTCCGCCATCAGCTGCTTGATGAAGGAGTGGCCCACCCGTGAGCGGACGGGTGTCCCGCCGTTCTCCACGATCGTTTCCGGAACGGCCCGGGAGCTGATCAGGTTGTGGATCACCGTTCCGTGGCCCCCGTTGCGGGCCAGCTCTCGCGCGGCGATCAGCGCGGTGACGGCCGACGGCGGCACCGGGTCGCCCTTCTCGTCCACGACGAAGCACCGGTCCGCGTCCCCGTCGAACGCCAGGCCCAGGTCCGCGCCTTCGGCCCGCACCCGTGCCCGCAGGTCGACGATGTTCTTCGGATCCAGCGGGTTCGCCTCGTGGTTGGGGAAGGTGCCGTCCAGGTCGAAGTACATGGGCACCAGGTCGACCGGCAGTGCCGCGAAGACGGCCGGCACGGTGTGGCCGCCCATGCCGTTGCCGGCGTCGACCACCACCTTCAGCGGGCGTGCGACCGGCCCGGCCAGGGACAGCAGGTGCTCGGCGTACCCGCTGAGCAGGTCCCGTTCGGTGACGCTTCCCGGGTTCGGCACGGGCGCGGGTGCTCCGGTCGCCGCCCACGCACCGGCCAGTTCCGCGATGTCGGCCAGACCGGTCGTGAGGCCGATCGGGGCGGCGCCGGCCCGGCACATCTTGATGCCGTTGTAGCGCGCCGGGTTGTGCGAGGCGGTGAACATGGCGCCGGGCAGGCCCAGAGCGCCCGACGCGTAGTAGAGACCGTCGGTGGAGCACAGCCCCACGAGGGTGACGTCCGCCCCGCGGGCGGTGGCACCACGGGCGAAGGCCGCGGCGAGTGCGGGCGACGAGGCACGCATGTCGTGGCCGAGGACGATCGCGGGCGCGCCCGTGACCGTGACGAAGGCGGCGCCGAAGAGCTCCGCCTCGTGCTCGCCCCACTGGTCGGGGACCACGCCCCGTACGTCGTAGGCCTTCACGATCTGCGACAGCTCAGCCATGGGAGCCGTTTCCTTCCCTGTCCTCGACCTTGCCGATCGCCGCGGTGTTCTCGGCGCTGGCGGCGTTCTGGTCGTTCTCGGCATTCTCGTTCGCGGCGATCAGCCACACCGCCGAGTCGGGTGCGACCACCTCCGGGGTGTGCGGCGTCCGCCCGGTGTCCGACGGCTCGCTCGTCAGCACGATGCGCCCTCGCACGCCCGCCTCTGCCAGCGGTAGCGGCCGCGTTCCGAGGTTGACCACGCACGCCAGGCCGCCCCGCTCGAAGGCGAGGTACGGCGCGCCCGCGGGCGAGAGCCACCGCAGCGTGCCGTGCGCGGCCACCGGGTGCTCCCGGCGCAGCCGCAGTGCCTCCCGGTAGAGGCCGAGCGTGGAGTGCGGGTCCGCCTCCTGTGCCTCGGCGGTGAGCCGGCTCCAGTCCTCGGGCTGCGGCAGCCAGGTACGGTCGGGCGCGGCCGTCGAGAAGCCGTAGGGCGGACACGATCCCGACCAGGGAATCGGCACCCGGGCGCCGTCGCGTCCCCGGTCCCGGCGACCGGAGCGGGTCCAGAGCGGGTCGCGGATCCGGTCGTCCGGCACCCAGGCCTGGGGGAGCCCCAGCTCCTCGCCCTGGTACAGGTAGGCGGCGCCGGGCAGGGCGAGCATCAGCAGCGCCGCCGAGCGGGCGCGCGCCGGGGATCCGTAGCGCGTGACCGGGCGTACCGCGTCATGACTCGACAGCACCCAGGTGACGGGCGCGCCGACGGACGCGGTGGCGGCCAGCGACGCGTCGACGACGGCACGCAGCGCCGCGGCGTCCCACGGCGCCTCCAGGAAGGCGAAGTTGAACGCCTGCTGCATCTCGTCCGGCCGCACGTACCGGGCCAGGCGGTCCGGGTCGAACACCGCGGACTCCGCGACCAGCGCGCGGTCGCGCGGGGCCACGGCCCCGGCCACCGGGGGGTGCCGGTCGAGGAGGTCGCGCCAGCTCTGGTAGAGCGGGTGCAGTTCCTCCTGGTCGTAGTACGGCATCAGGTGGTTGCGTGCCGGGTCCTGGTGCTGGCCGGGACCGGCGTCGGGGAGGCCCTCGGCCTTGAACAGGGCGTGGGCGACGTCGATCCGGAATCCGTCGACGCCGTGGTCGAGCCAGAACCGCAGGGTGGCCGCGAAGTCCGCGACCACCTCGGGGTGGCGCCAGTTGAGGTCGGGCTGTTCCGGGGCGTGCAGATGGAGGTACCAGTCGCCGTCGGACAGCCGTGTCCAGGCGGGGCCTCCGAAGGCCGACTGCCAGTCGTTGGGCGGCAGTTCGCCGTCCTCGCCGTGGCCGGGACGGAAGACGTACCGGTCCCGGTCCCGGCCGGGGCCCGGCCCGGCGGCGACCGCCGCGCGGAACCAGGGGTGGGCGTCCGAGGTGTGGTTGGGCACCAGGTCGATGATCACCTTCAGGCCCAGGGCGTGGGCCCGGCCGGTGAACGCGTCGAAGTCCCCGAGGGTCCCCAGGTCCGGGGCGACCGCGGTGTGATCGGCGATGTCGTAGCCGCCGTCGGCCAGCGGCGACGGGTAGAAGGGCGTGACCCACACGGCGTCCGCGCCCAGACGCCGCACGTACGGCAGGTGTGCGGCGGCCCCGCGCAGATCGCCGATGCCGTCCCCGTCCGAGTCGGCGAACGACCGGGGGTGGATCTCGTAGCAGACCGCGTCGCGCCACCAGCTCATCGCGCGCTCCCCGCCGGGAGGACCACCTGCCGGACCGCGCCCGCCTCGGCGGCCCGGGTCGCGGCCTCGGCGACCGCGACGGCCGTCAGCCCCGCATACGCGTCGGCGACGGGCGTGCCGCCGCCGGTCGCGCACCGCAGGAGGTCGGCGAAGGCGGCCCGCACGCTCTGCCGGTAGACCGCGGCCTTGGCCGCCTCGCCGCCGAGATCGACGGTCACCTCCACGTGGTGCGGCACCACGCGGGACACTCCGCGTCCCGCGGCCGGAGCGGTGCCGCCCGCGTGGCGGTCCACGTGGACGGTGATCTGCTCGCGGCCGCTCGGCAGGAACCCGGGGACGTGCAGGAGCTCGCCCGTCCGGGAGGGCAGGCGCTCCCAGCGGGCAGCGCCGTCGTCGTCCGTCCAGGCGGTGATGGTTCCGCGGGTGGGGATCCAGCCGGTGATCAGCGACTGCGCGAAGCCGTGGTCCAGCCTCATCAACTGGCGCTCCGCGCGGTGGGCGTGGGTGAAGGAGTGCAGGTGGGTGGCGAGCGCGCCGCCGGGGTGCACCGCCTCCGCGACCACCATGTCGACCGGGCCGCCGGGCCTGCTGACGGCGGTGGCCTGCACCGACTCCGGGACGCTGCCCAGAAGAGCGCGGGCGGCGTCGAAGAAGTGCACGCCGTGCTCCACGAAGATCCCGCCGCTGCGCGCGGGGTCCCAGAACCAGTGGCCGGGCCCCAGATCCTGGTCGGCGGCGTCGTTCTCGAACAGGAAGCGGCGCGGACGTTCCAGCAGCCCCTCGGCCGTCAGCCGCTGGACGGCGCGCAGCAGCGGGTTGTAGCGCAGCACGTGGTCGACGACCAGCACCCGGCCCGACGCCGCGGCCTCCTCGCCCACGCGGGCGGCGTCGGCGGCGGTCATGGCGAGGGGCTTCTCGCAGAAGACGTGGCGTCCGGCGCGCAGAGCCCGGATCGTGAGCTCGGCGTGGGTGTGCGGCGGGGTGGCCAGGGCGACGACGTCCACGTCCTGGTGGGCGAGCAGGGCATCGAGCCCGTCGCCCGCCGCGGCGCCGTGCCGGGCGGCCAGGGACTCGGCCCGGCCGGTGTCCGCGTCGGCCACCGCGGTGATCCGCAGACCGGGCAGGTCGGCCACGGCGTCCAGGACGTACGCCCCGAACGCTCCGCAGCCGACCAGCCCGACCCCGAGGTGTCCGGGGTTCACGCGGTGCGCTCCAGGACGGCGACGCCGATGTGCGCGTCGGCCATGCCGTAGAAGACGAACACGGTGCCGTCGATCTCCTCGATCGCCGTGGGGAACACCACGTTCGGCACCGTGCCCGAGCGCTCCTGCTCGGTCTCCGGGGCCATCAGCGGCTCGGCGGAGCGGGCGAGGACCCGCGCGGGGTCGGCGGGGTCGAGGATCATCGCGCCGGCGGCGTAGGAGACCCGCTGGTTGGGGGAGAACGGATCGTCGTCCATGACCCCGGAGACGCCGTGGTGGATGAGGAGCCAGCCCTCGTCGACCCGGATCGGGGCGGGACCGGCGCCGATCTTCAGGGCCTCCCAGGGGTGCGCGGACAGCGCCACGAGCCGGTGGTCGCGCGGCCGGGCCAGGGCCCGGATGTCCGCCTCGACCTCGGCCACCGGCACGTACGAGATCCAGATGCCGGGGCGCTCGTCGGTGACGCCCGCCGGCAGGTGGACGCCCTCGCCCGGGCGGAACCAGCCGAGATCCCACATGGGCCGGTGCAGCATGGCGTACGCGGGTTCGCCGTCCGGGCCCGGCACCGGCTCGGGGAAGTGGACGACGTCCTTGTTGGGGAAGAGGTTCAGGTCGGTGTCCAGGTCGGGCTGGTAGGCGAACTGCACGGGGCCCAGCCGCGTCCAGTCCGTGAGGTTCTCCGACACGGCCAGCGCTGGCTTCGGCCCGAGCGGCCCGAAGGCGACGTAGGACATCACATAGCGGCCGAGGCTCGGAATCCAGGTGACCCGGGGGTCCTCCACGCCCGCGTTGTTGGTGCCCCGCTCCCAGCCGGCGTCCGGTTCCAGGACCGTGCCGCGGCGCTCGACGCCCGTCGGCACACCGTCGGTGAGGACGACCTCCGCGATTCCGACCCGGGAGACGTTGCCCTCGGCCACCAGCCGGGGCAGCAGGTGGAGCGTGCCGTCCGGGGTGCGGCCGGCGGCGGGGTTGAGGACGCCCTCCACCTCGTTGGGCTCGCCCGGCCGGGGCGACATCACGACGCCCTTGCGGACCAGCCGGAACGGGATGTGGAGGTGCGGATCCGTGTTGCTCATGGTGCTGATCAGCCTTTGATTCCGGAATCGATGTGGGTCTGGGTGAAGTGACGCTGGAAGAGCAGGAAGAGCACGACGGCGGGGGCGGCCAGCACGCACGCGCCGGCCATCACCGCACCGGTCGGGTTCGACACGGTGCCCTGGAGGTTGCTGAGGAAGCCCGCGAGGGAGACGGCCAGCGGCTGCTTGCTCGCGTCCTTCGTGACGAGGAAGGGCCACAGGAACTCGTTCCACGGGCCGATGAAGGTCAGCAGGGTGCCGGTGAGCAGCGCCGGGCGCGCCATCGGGATGGCGATCTGCCACAGGATGCGCAGTTCACTGGCCCCGTCGATCCGTGCCGCCTCGAACAGCGAGGCGGGCATCTGGAGGAAGAACTGCCGGAAGAGGAAGACCGCGGTCGAGTTGATCGCGAAGGGCAGGATCATGCCGGCGTAGCTGTCGCCGAGCCCGTAGTCACGCACGACCAGCACGTACAGCGGCAGGGTCAGCAGCTGGAAGGGGATGGTCTGCACGAGCAGCAGCACGCCGAACACGCCACCCCGGCCGCGGAACTCCAGCCGCGCCAGGGCGTACCCGGCCAGGACACCGAAGACCAGGGTGCACAGCAGCACGCCGATGGTGACCACGCCGGAGTTGACCAGCGAGCGGCCGAGGGAGATGGCGCCGTTGATCGCCGAGTAGTTGCCGCCGGTGACGTCGCCCGGCGCGGCGGAGGACAGATTGCCCTCGGTGACCTTCCGCAGCGACCCGACGACCATGTAGTAGAAGGGGAAAAGAAAGGCGAGGGCGCCGGCCAGCAGGACCAGAAGCCGGATCACGCGCACCGAGCGGGCACCGCGCTCACGGGGGCCGGATGCGGCGGGGACGTTGGAGCTCATGGCGTCAGTCGCCCCTCTCGGTGAGCTTGCGGGTGATCAGGGTGACGGCGAGCACCAGGACGATGAGGACGACGCCCAGCGCCGCCGCGAAATCCGGGTGACCCTGCTCGATGCCCTTCTGGTACATGAGCAGCACCGGCGAGGTGGACGAGTTGTCGGGGCCGCCGCCACCGGTCAGCAGGTAGGGCTCGCTGAACAGGTTCGCGCCCGTGACGATCGCGTACACCGCGACGAGCGTGGTCGCCGGCCGGACGCCCGGCACCGTGATCGACCAGAACTTGCGGACGGCGCCGGCTCCGTCGACCGACGCGGCCTCGTAGAGGTCGTTGCCGACGTTCTGCAGCGCCCCGAGGTAGAGCATCACGAAGAAGCCGAGCTGCTTCCAGGTCACGAACAGTGCGATCGACGGCATCGCGAGGTGGGTGTTGACCAGCCACGACGGGTCGGGGGCCAGACCGCCGAGCGCGTGGTTGACCAGGCCGTCGGAGCCGAAGAGGAACTGCCACACGGCGACCAGCGCCACGCTGGCCGTGATGTACGGCAGGTAGAAGGCGGCACGGAAGAAGGACCGGAACGGCAGTTTCGCGTTGAGCGCCGTGGCCAGGACCAGTGACAGCCCCACGGTCAGCGGGACGTTGATGACCAGGAAGATCGCGATGTTGAGGAAGGACTTGCCCACCACCGGATCGGTCAGCACGTCCCGGTAGTTGCTGAGGCCCACCCACGGGCTCGGGGCGTGGGCCCCCGGCGCGGTGAAGTAGAAGCGGTGGAAGGAGATCCACAGCGTGTAGCCGAGCGGTATCGCGAAGACGGCCAGTGTGTAGAGCATGTACGGCGTCACGAACAGGGCGCCGATCCCGGAGCGGCGACGCCGCCGGGCGGGGGCCGGGACGCGGGCCGCCGGAGCCTGGGGGAGGGTGCGGGTCAGGGTCATGGCTGCCTCAGTACTCCCCGAGAATCTTGCTGGTCTTGGCCGCCGCGTCGTGCAGGGCCGATGCGGGGGACTGCCGGCCGAAGACGACCGAGCGGGTCCACGCGTCACGGAAGGCCTGCCAGATGTCGATCGAGCCGGCCACGTTCGGCACTTCCACCTCGCGCTCCGCCTGGTCGGCGAACGGCCTGTAGGCGGGGTTCTTCGCGAACCAGCCCGCGAACTGCTGCGCGAGATGTTCCCGGACCGGCATCTGACCGGTGGCCGTGAGGAAGGCGCCGTCCTGCTGCTGGGACGTCGCGAACTTCATCACGTCCCAGGCCGTGGCGCGGTTCTTGCAGGCGCTGAACATGCCGATGGACTTCTGGTCGCTGAAGGTGTGCACCTGGGAGGCCGGACGGCCGTCCGAGGTGGGCACCGGCGCCACGCCCCAGTCGATCTTGTCCTTGTACGCGGCGATGGCCCACGGGCCGACCGTCGCCATGGCCGCCTTGCCGTCGGCCAGCGCGTCACCCGGGTACGCCTCCTGCGGCGCGAGCTTCTCCTGGTAGAAGGTCCGCCAGAAGTCGGCGACCTTGCGCCCGGCTGGGGAGTCGAACTGCGGCTTCCCGTCCTTGATCAGGGGAGTGCCGCCGCTCTCCGCGGCGAAGGCCGGATAGAAGTCGAACCAGGACTGGAAGAACTCGTTGCTCGGCGCCGGCCATATCGCGGCGTCGGCCGCCCCGCTGCGCACCAGCTTCCGGGACGTGTCCAGGAACTCACTGTAGGTCGCCAGCCGCGGGTGCTCGGGGTCGAGTCCGGCCTTCTTGAAGAGCTTCTTGTTGTAGAGGATCATCACCGGATTGCTCTTCCAGGGCAGCTGGTAGTACTTGCCGTCCTCGGAGCGGTACTGCGCGGCCAGTCCGCCGCTGCGCGCCTCGATGTACGACGCGCCGTCCGGGAAGTCGTCGAGCGGGACCAGCCCGGCCTGCTTCTGGAACTGCGGTACGGCGGCGGGAGAGGTGTTGAACACCAGACACGCGCTGGTACCGGCGATGATCGAGGCGCTGATCGCCTCCTCGGACGTCTTGCCCGCGGGGATGTTCTGCGCCCTGACGTGCTGATCGGGATGCAGCTTGTTCCAGTCCGCGACCATCTGGTGTCCCCACTGCGCCTCCTGGGCGTTGTTGGACAGCCAGACCGTGATGGGCCCGCGGGAGTGGTCCGCGGTGGCCGGATCCGGGCCTGATCGCGCGCATCCCGCCGCCGTGCCCGCAAGAGCGAGCACGGCCAGCGCGGACGCTGTTCTCCTCAGCATGTTCTCTCCGAAAGGTGCACGTCCGGCCTCGTTGCCGGACGTCGTCCCCCGCGTCGGGTCGGGGGTCAGTGCCCCGGCGAACCGGCCGCCACGGGTCCGACGGACGCCCGCGGCACGAACGCCGCGGGCGGCAGCCGGACGTCGGGCGCGCTGCCGTGCTCGATCACGGTCAGCAGCGCCCGGGCGGCCGCCGCACCCCAGCCCTGCGCGTCCGCGCGGGCCGAGGCCAGCGGGGGATGCACGAACTGGGCGAGGGGGGTGTCGTCGTAGCCGACGACGGACAGCTGGTCGGGCACGGACACGCCCAGCTGCTGTGCGGCGGCGAGTCCGGCGGTGGCCGACAGGTCGTTGCCGTAGACGATGGCGGTGGGCGGCTCCGCGAGGGCGAGCAGTTCCCGGGTGGCCCGGGCCCCGCCCTCGGCGGTGAAGCCGCCGGGACGCAAGGGCCCCGGCGGCAGGCCCAGTTCGGCCAGCGCCCGCTCCCACGCCTGGCGGCGTCGTTGCGCGTGCCGGAACTCCGGCGGTCCCTCGACGTGCGCGATCCGGCGGTGACCGGCCTTCGCCAGCGCCCGGACGGCCTCGACGTAGGCCGGCTCGTCGTCGAGTTCGACGGCGCAGTGGCCCCCGCTCCACTCCGGCCGGCCCACGACCACGGTCGGCAGGCCGAGCGACGCGGTGAGCGCCGGTCGCGGATCGTCGATCCTGAGGTCGGTGAGCAGGACGCCGTCGACCCTGCGGTCGGCGGCGAGCCGCTCGTACAGGGACCGCTCCCGCTCCGGCGAGCTGACGTGGAGGACCAGTCCGTCACCCTGCTCGGCCAGCACCGTCTCGATGCCCGCCAGGAACGCCGGGTAGAACGGGTCGACGCCCAGGAGGTCCGGTTCGCGGGTCACGACGAGGCCGAGCGCGCCGGCTCTGCCGAGCGACAGGGCCCGGGCCGGACGGCTGGGCTGCCAGCCCAGCTCCTCGGCCGCGGCCAGGATGCGCGCCTTGGTCTCCTTGGCGAGTCCCGGACGGTCGTTCAGAGCGAACGACACGGCACTCCGTGACACACCGGCGAGCTTCGCCACGTCGGCAATCGTGGGTCGCCGCATCATCCGTTCCCTCCCTGCCGGCCGTGTCCCAGCGGCGGCCGACACCGCGTTAAACCGGTTCAGATTCCGGTAACGGCGTCACTAAATCGGTTTAACCCAATGTTTGACAAGCCTCATCGAGCTGTGAGGCCCGTCACAGGGCTGAGCGCCGGGCCGCGGTGCGGCGCCCGGCCCGGCCTGTGGCGTGGATCGGGCGGTGTCCGTCTCGGCCGTGAAGTGGCCCTGGCCGCAGGCGGGTTGGTGTGCCGCCCGTTCGCATGCGGTGGCGGCCTCCTGGCTTCCGGCCGGTAAGTCCGGCGCCCACGTGTCGAGTTGGTGAACACCGTCCTGGAGGGTTCCTCGACGGACTCCCGCCCCGGACGGCCGGCCTCGCGGACGCCTCGCGGGCTGCCGCAGGGTGCCCGGGCGGCGCCTCTCCGTCACACTGGCCTCGGGGGCATATTTCGAGTACATATGACCGCATGGCCCGCAATGTGGGCCGTCCCCCCTCCGCGGGCGCGGCCCAGGACGAAGGCACGCAGAAAGCCCCCGAGCGCCGTCTGCGGGCCGCGCTGGGCCTGCACAGCCTCGCCGGCCAGGTCTTCGTGCTCCAAGTGGTGATCGTGCTGCTGCTCGTCGCGGTCGCCCTGGTGGAACAGGTGGCCCAGTCGCGCCACGACAGCACCTCGGAGGCCCGCAACCGGTCCCTCGCCGTCGCCGAGACGTTCGCGCACGCCCCGGGCGTGGTGGCCGCCCTGCACGCACCGAATCCGACCGCCGTGCTCCAGCCGCAGACGGAGGCCGCCCGCAAGGCGGCCGGCGTCGACTTCATCGTGATCACCGACGTGCACGGCATCCGCTTCAC
This sequence comes from Actinacidiphila acidipaludis, assembly GCF_019890725.1. GTDB lineage: Bacteria > Actinomycetota > Actinomycetes > Streptomycetales > Streptomycetaceae > Actinacidiphila > Actinacidiphila acidipaludis. The sequence continues at coordinate 344,184 of NZ_JAINZZ010000001.1, read as the reverse complement.
CCATCCCAGGCCCGACAGGATCGGCAAGGTGTTCGTGGGCAACACCGGGCCGCCGCTGCACGGGCACGCCATCACCGAGACGGTCAACGGCACCATCGGCCGGCTGGTGCAGGCCGTCGTGCCGATCGAGAACAGCGGGCACAAGGTGGTGGGGCTGTCGTCCGCCGGCATCACCGTGAAGAAGATCAGCGGCGTCACCAACCGGCAGATCCCGTACCTGGCGGCGGGCGGTGTGCTCGCCCTGGGCCTGTCCACCGGAGGCACCGCGCTCGTCACCCGCCGGCTCCGCCGCCAGACCCACAACCTCGGTCCCTACGAGATGGCGCGGATGTACAAGCACCACGACGCCGTCCTGCACGCGGTCCGCGAGGGGGTCGTCATCGTCGGCGAGGACAAGCGGCTCCTGCTGGTCAACGACGAGGCGCGGCGACTGCTCGGCCTGCCCGCCGACGCGGAGGGCCGGCCGGTCACCGAAGCGGGGCTCGGCGACCCGCTCACGGCGGTGCTGGCCGCGGGCGACCCCGTCAGCGACCGGGTGTTCGCCGCCGGGGACCGGGTGCTGGTGCTGAACCTGCGCCCGACCGATCGCGACGGCGGACCGCCCGGCAGTGTGGCCACCCTCCGGGACTCCACCGAACTGAGCTCCCTGTCCGGCATCGTCGACCGGGCCCGTGGACGCCTCAGGCTGGTGCACGAGGCGAGCCTGGCGATCGGCACGACCCTCGACGTGCGGCGGTCCGCCGAGGAACTGGCCGCCCTGGGCGCGCGGAACTTCGCCGACCTCGTCACCGTCGACCTGGTCGACGGGGTGATGGCCGGGGACGAGCCGGAGCCGGGCAGCACCTGGGTGCACCGGGTCGCGGCCGACGGCGGCCGGGAGGCGCCGGTCCACGCGGTCGGCGACACCTTCGCGTACCAGCCCGCGACACCGGCGGCCCGGAGCCTGGCCAGCGGCCGTGCCCTGCTCGTGCGCGATCTCGGCACCGAGACCGGATGGCGCACCCAGGACCCGGACCGGGCGGAGAAGATCCTGGCGTACGGACTGCGCTCGATGGCCAGCGTGCCACTGCGAGCCCGCGGGGTCACCCTGGGGGTGGCGATCTTCTGGCGCGCCGGCCGGCAGGCCGCCTTCGAGCACGACGACGTCTCGGTGGCCGAGGAGATCGCCGCGCACGCGGCCCTGTGCATCGACAACGCACGCCGCTACACCCGTGATCACTCTATGGCGGTGACGCTGCAGCGCAACCTGCTGCCCCGCGGAGTACCCCGGCAGGACGCCGTGGACGTCGCGTACCGCTACCTGCCCGCTCAGGCCGGAGTGGGAGGCGACTTCTTCGACGTGATCCCCCTGCCGGGCGCCCGCGTCGCCCTGGTGGTCGGCGACGTCGTCGGCCACGGGCTGCACGCCGCGGCCACCATGGGCCGGCTGCGCACCGCCGTGCACAACTTCTCCGCGCTCGACCTCCCGCCGGACGAGCTGCTCGGGCATCTCGACGAGTGGGTCGAACGGACCGATCTGCAGGACGAGGCGCCGGACCGCGGCCAGCCGATCACCGGGGCGACCTGCCTGTACGTCGTCTACGACTCCGTCTCCGGCACGGCGACCGCCGCCACGGCCGGGCACCTGCCGCCCGCCGTGGTCGACCCCGACGGAACGGTGACGTTCCTGCGCCCACCGGTCGCACCACCCCTGGGGCTCGGCGCGGGCCTTCCCGTGGAGACCGCGGCGGTCACGCTGCCGGAGGGCTCCCGCCTCGTCCTGTACACCGACGGGCTCGTCGAGGACCGGCACCGCGACATGGACCGCAGCCTGGATCTGCTCGGCGCGGCCCTGTCCGGGCCCGCCCGCACTCCCGAGGACACCTGCACCGCCGCGACCGAGGCGCTGCTGCCCACCCGCCCGAGCGACGACGTCGCCCTGCTGGTGGCGGCCACCCACCGGCTCGCCCCGGACCGGGTCGCGGAATGGGACGTCCCTCAGGACCCGGCGGCCGTCGCGCCGCTGCGGGAGGCGTGCAGCCGGCAGCTGGAACGGTGGGGGCTGGCCGAACTCTCCTTCGCCACCGAGCTGATCCTCAGCGAACTGCTCACCAACGCGATCCGTTACGGCGCCGAACCCATCCATGTGCGGCTGCTGCGCGACCGCGACCTCGTCTGCGAGATATCCGACGGGAGCAGCACCTCCCCGCACATCCGCCGGGCCGGGGCCACGGAGGAGGGCGGCCGGGGCCTCTACCTCGTCGCCAGCTTCGCCGAACGGTGGGGCACGCGCTACTCGCCGCGGGGCAAGACCATATGGTCCGCGCAGGCCATCCCGAAGGGAGCGGAGGGCTCGGGGTAGGGAGGCCCGAGTCGGAGGCCGTCGGCGCGGTACGCGATCCTGCGCTTCCGGGCAACCAGGCCGAGGGGCCCGACAGCACGTTCGGCTCCGGCGGCCCCAACGGCCGGCAGGATCCGCCGGTGCCGAGATGGGCCAACCGCTCAGGGGGCCGGGCGAGGGCGGGGCGGGTGGCCCGCGGGGTCGACGCGGAGGAACGGGTCCCGCACAGCCTCCTCCGTCAGGGGCCGGTAAGCGGCCGGCCGGCGGAAGGCGTTGCCCCAGGTTTCCCGCCGACGGTAGTCGCGGAGGGCGTCCAGGTCGAACACCGCCGGGTAGACGCCCGCTGGTTCGCCGGCCTCGACGACGAGCATGTCGCGGGAGCGTCCGTCGGCGAAGGCGATTCCGTCGAAGGCGATCGAGTGCCCGAAGCCGGGACCGGCGTAGTTGGTCATCGCGACCGCGGTCATGTTCTCGTAGGCGCGCGCCCGCAGTTGGGTCAGCCGGTTGATCTCCATGTCGCACGCGTTCGGGACCAGCACGAGTTCCGCGCCGGCGAGCATGAGCGCGCGAGCGCTTTCGGGGAACTCCCGGTCGTAACAGATCATCGCGCCGACGGTCACCTCACCGATCGCCGTGTCCAGCGCGCACGCCGTGAAGGACTCTCCCGGCGTGAGGAGTGCTTCCGGCAGCCCGAACGCGCACGTGTGCACCTTCGCCTGGTGCAGAGCGATGCGGCCGCGCCGGTCGATCAGCGAGACGCTGTTGCGCGGTGGCCCGTCCCACCGCTCGAGGTAGGTGAGCGCGATCGCCATGTCGAGTTCGGCCGCCAGCGCGCGGAAGTGGCCCACGAACGGCGATTCCCGGTCGACGGCCCTGCCCTGCCAGACGGCTTCGGGGGCCGGCACAGGTGGCAGGGTGGAACCGTCCCACCGGCTCGGATGCCGGTACAGATCGCCCTGCAGACCGTCCGGGACGGTGCAGGCGTAGCCGTTGCTCCACATCTCGGGGAACAACGCGATGTCGGCGCCCATCGCGCGGGCACGACGACAGGCGGCCTCGCCGAGGACGAGGTTCGCCTCCCACGCGCTTCCGGGCGGGGCGAGTTGCAGCAGGGCGACGGTCAGAGGGCGCACGGCAGGCTCCTTCGTGGTCATGGCGCACGGCGGTCGAACGGACGGCGGGCGGCGGTGGCCACGGAGGAGCTCGGGCGGCGTACGGACGTCAAAGCACGGTGTCACGCTACCGCGTAGGCGTCAGCGCGGTCAGGGGGTGACCGGTGGTGCGGGCACGATGCCCTTATCCAGGTCCTTCTTGAGGTTCCGGGCCCCTTCCACCAAATCCGCGTTGAAGCAGGCCGGGTGGTCGAGCGCGAGGGCGTCGCCCTCTTTGAGCAGGGTGAGATCCCGTGGCTTCACGTAGAGCTTGGCGTCCAGGCGGTCGATGGCGGCCTTGACTTCCGCGCACGACATCGACGGGGACACCGTGGGACTGGTGGTTACCGGGCGCGAGCCGGCGTCGTTGCCGGGCGTGCAACCTGCGAGCACGAAGAACGTGGCGCATGCCAGCGCAGCCGTCGCGAGGATGCGGGGGGACAGGTGGCCCGGGAGGGACGGGGCGGTCACAGGTGGATGCCTCTGCGGGTAGGGCGGTCGAGGGTGGCAGCGCGTCGGAATCCGCGTCACTGTGGCTGCAGCGCAGACGATGTGCCCGGCAGATTCGTCCTCGCTCGCCGAAGGCTGGGGAGTTCAGGCGAAGGAAGATCGTCATCGTACGGCAGTCGTCCACGCGCGCACCGTGTTTTTCGGCTCGTCAGCCTCGGGTCCCGCGGATCAGGAGGGTGGCCATGGGCGGCCGTTTGTCGAAGCCGGGGTCCCGGAGCACGTCGAGGGCCAGCCCGGTGAAGCCCGCTTCGCCGAGCAGCCTCTCCCACACCAGTGCGTCCAGGACCCACCGGTCCATGCTGCTGGTGGTGCCGTTGTCGTGGCGCACGCGGATGGTGCCCGGCCGGACCTCGGTCTCCGCAGGGCGCCCGATCGTGTAGTGGGCGAGGGTGGCCATGACGAACATCCCACCCGAGTGCAGGGACCTGGCTACGACGGGCAGCAGGTCGCGGGGGTCCGTGAAGTCGGGAGCCCCGAAATACGAGTAGGCGACGTCGAGCGAGTCGGGTGCGGCCTGCAGCGCCGTGGACGCGTCGGCGTGCACGAAGTGCAGGGCGCCCACGTGCCCGTAGAGGTCGCGGCCGCGGGCGATCTGGCCCGGGGAGGCGTCGATCGCCACGACCCGGGCGGCGCCCAGGACTTCGGCGACGTGTGCGGCCTGGCGGCCGTTACCGCAGCCGAGGTCCGCGACGTTTTTGCCGGCGACATCGCCGAGGATCTCCGCTCCTGGACCGATCCGCTGGTACCAGTCCCAGAAAAGGCGGCCGCTGGTTCCGCGCGCCCGGTCGTCGGAGGCGCGGCTCCGGCCGTATGTGTTCCAGGGGTCGGCAGCGTCCGCCGCCGCGGAGGGAGTCACCGCCCCATCATTGCGGACGCCGCCGGTACGCGTGGGCACCACGTGGCGGGACCGCGAGGGTTGTTCGTCGGGTGGCGCCGGGCGGGGTCACAGGGCGATGGGGCCGAGGTCGGCGGCGGTCTGGGCCAGCGCGCGGATCGCGGGGCTGTCGGCGGTGGTCCGCCAGGTGAGAGCCCACTCCAGGGTGGGGGCGTCCCGCAGGGGCAGGAAGACGATGCCGGGGGGCTTGTTGTAGCGCGCGGCGATCTCTCCCAGCGGGTGGACGCAGCGTCCGGCGGCGACCAGGGAGAGGATCTCGTGGAAGGTTCGCGCGGCGGGACCGCGCGGTATGCGGCGACCGAGCGGCGTGCGGCTGGGGACCATCGCGGTGACCCAGTACTCGGGGGCCTCCGGGCCGAGATCCACGACATGGTTGTCGGCGAGGTCCTCCAGTGACGCCGTACCGCGTGCGGCCAGCGGATGGTCCTCGGCCACGGCCAGTACGCGGCCTCCCGTGAGCACGGTGGGCCCGACCGTCAGATCGGGTTCCGCCACCGGCAGCCACAGCACATGTGCGTCGTGCTCCCCGTCCCGCAGCGCCGCGAACGCGTCCGCACCGTTGATCTCGCCGAACTGGATGTCGCTGCCCGGGTGGCGGGTACGGAACGCCTCGACGAGAGGCCGCAGTTCGTGGCCGGCGTGGCCGAAGACCCCCAGCCGCAGGGGGCGTCCGGCGCCCGGCCCGGCCATCTGGGCCCGGGCGATCCCGGCGTGCATGAGGTCCAGAGCCTGCTGGAGGTCCTCACGCAGCCGCCGGCCCACGGGAGTCAGGGCCACACGCCGGCTGGTCCGGTCGAACAGGGCGACGCCGAGACGGCGTTCCTGCCGGCGGATCGCCTGGCTGACGCGAGCCTGCGACACGTGCAGCCGCTCCGCCGTCCGGCCGAAGTGCAGTTCCTCGGCCAGCGTCAGGAAGATCTCGATCTCGCGCAGCTCCATACATAACCCCCACGTTATGGACAGACCCACGGACCCTACCTTGTTCCGACGCTGACCTGCGTCGATCCTGGAAGGGATCACCTCGCCGGTGCGCCGCCGCTGCCGCACCCCGCACTGTGCCGGCCCCGCACTGTGCCGGCCCAGCGCCGTGCCGCCCCCGCACGTTGAAACTGCTGTACCTCGCACCGGAACCACTTCGCACAACGGAGAGCCCGTCCATGAACCTCGCTCTGTGGATCTCAGCCGGACTGCTGACCGCGGTCGCCATGGCCGGCGGCCTCAGCAAGACCTTCATCCCCCGGGCGAGGCTGGCCGCACAGCACGGCGGGGAGTGGACGCGGGACGTGGGACAGGGCTTCGTCAGAACCCTCGGCATCCTCGAACTCCTCGCCGCGATCGGCCTGATCGTCCCCGGAGTGCTCGGCATCGCACCGGTCATGGTGCCGGTCACGGCGGCATGCTGGATCGCGCTGATGATCGGCGCGATGATCACGCACGGCCGCCTCGGTCAGTTCGGTCTGGTGCTGCTCAACGCGGTCTACCTCGCGCTCGCCCTCTTCATCGTGTGCGGGCGCTTCGGCCCCTGGCCCTTGGGTAGTTGACGAGGGCCACTCGTGGGGCATGACGCGGCTTCGGGCGGTGCCGGAGCGGCTCCGCGTGTCCGGATGTGGCAGCAGCCCGTCATTGCCGACGCCGAGCCATGCCGGTCAGGATGGACTCATGTCCAGCACCCGCCGCGTCGTCATCGCGGTCTTCCCCGGCGTCGACCTCCTCGACGTCAGCGGCCCGGCCGAGGTCTTCGCCCTGGCCGACCGGGAGACCGGGGGCGCCGCGGGCTACCGCGTCGAGCTCGCGGGGCGGACCCGCGGCGAGGTGCCCACGTCGGCGGGGCTGCGGCTGGTCGCCGACCAGTCCTTCGACGAGGTCGACGGTGTGCTGGACACCCTGCTGATCCCCGGGGTGGTCGAGGCCGGCGCCGGAGGTGAGGTCGCCCGCGTGGACGGGGACGTGGTGGCCTGGGTCGCCCGGGTCGCGCCCCTGGCCCGGCGGGTCGTGTCGGTCTGCGGGGGCGCGCACGTCCTGGCCGCCGCCGGGCTTCTCGACGGCAGGACGGCGACCACGCACTGGTCGGCCGCGGAGCAGCTGGCGGCCGATCATCCCGAGGTCACCGTCGACCCGGACCCGATCTTCGTGCGCTGCGGACATGTGTGGACCGGAGCCGGGATCGGCTCCGGCATGGATCTGGCGCTGGCGCTGGTCGCCGAGGATCTGGGCGAGGAGGTCGCCCTGACGGTGGCCCGGCAACTGGTGCTGTACGTCAAACGGCAGGGCGGGCAGAGCCAGGTCTCGGTTCCGCTGAGCCGGCCCCCCGCGGCCCGCCGCGACATCGACGACCTGCGGATGTTCATCGTGGACCACCTGGACGGCGACCTGTCGGCGGCCGCCCTCGCGGCACGCATGTGCCTGAGTGAGCGTCACTTCGCGCGGGTCTTCCGCCAGGAGACCGGGACCACACCGGCCGCCTACGTCGAGGCCGCGCGGGTGGAGGCGGCCCGCAGGCTCCTGGAGAGCACCGACCAGCCCCTGGACCAGGTCGCCGCCGCATGCGGGCTCGGCTCGGTGGAGACGCTCCACCGGGCGCTGCGCAAGCAGATCGGCACGACGCCCGCGGCCTACCGGCGGCGGTTCCGCATGTCCGCCTGACCCTCTCGTCCCCCACCTCGCCCCGCCCCTTCACCGACCAACTCTCCGCCCGCTCTCCGAGTCCGAGGCGCGCACGCGGAACGGCGCTGTCCCCTGCCCGGAAACGTGCCCGGAAACGCGCCCGGAAACGATCCCGGAAGTGCTGCCCGGGAACCGCAGTCCGGGACGCCCTGCCGGAAGCGACGTCCGAAACGCCCACCGCAATCGACGCCCGAAACACCGGTCCGAGCCTGACGCAGAAAGGCAGTCCGTCCGTGCCCATGCCGAAATCCTTCAGCACGCTGCGGGAACGCCCCTACCGACTCCTGTGGACCGCGCGCAGCGTCTCCGCCCTGGGCAACGCCCTGATCCCGGTGACCATGGTCTTCGCGATCCTGCGCTCGGGCGGCAGCGCCCTGGACGTGGGCACCGTGCTGACCTGCCAGGCTGTCGGTCAGGTGGTGATGCTGCCGGTGGGCGGGGTCTGGGCGGACCGGCTGTCCCGCAAACGCGTGCTGATGGTGACCGATGCCGTCCAGGCGTTGTGCTACGGCCTGCTCGCGGTGATGATCTTTCTGCATCACGCGGCGGTCTGGCAGTTCGCCGTCACCTACACCGTCGCCGGCATGGCCTTCGCCTTCTTCACCCCGGCCTCCCGGGCCGTCCTGCCGGAGGTGGTCGGCGCCGGGCAGCTGCAACCGGCGAACGCGCTGCTCGGCCTCACCGACAGCACCACCAAGGTGCTCGGTCCGGCCCTCGCGGCGCTGCTGCTGGCGGTCACTGGTCCGGGTGCCGCGATCCTCGTCGACTCCCTCAGTTTTGCGCTGAGCTTCGCGCTGGTCGCCCGCATGCACCCGCTCAGGCCGGCGCAACGGCCGGCACGGCAGCGCTTCTTCGCGGACCTGCGGGACGGCTGGCTGGCGGTCGCCCGGCGCCGCTGGTACCTGGCCAACCTGCTCTGCTGGGGCGTGTGGAACTTCGCGATCGCGTTCTTCTTCGTCCTGGGCCCGGTCGTGATGCAGGACGGCCACGGTGGAGCCACCGCCTGGAGCGTGATCATGATCGCCGGCTCCGTGGGCTCCATCGTCGGCGGCCTGGCCGCACTGCGCTACCGGCCGCGGCGCCCCCTGGTCACCGCGAACGCCGCCGCCATGCTCGGGATCGGCCCGCTGGCGCTGCTGGCTCCGCCCGCACCCCTCGTGGTCGTCGCTCTCGGCGTGGCCGTGGCCTTCACCATGACCGCTCTCGTCGGCGAGGTGCTGGCGACCACGCAGCAACAGCTGTTCCCCGAGGAGATACTGGCCCGCGTCAGCTCGCTGGACTGGACGATCTCGCTGATCGCCATGCCCGCGGGTTACGCCGCTGCCGCTCCGGTCGCGCAGTTCCTCGGGACCCGCACGACGCTGCTGGCCGCCGCGGCCGTCATCGGCACCCCGTGCCTGCTGCTGAACCTGCTGCCCGGCGTGCACTCGGTCCAGCGCTTCCCCGACGGCACCATCGGGATCGCCGGCGAGCAGGACGACGCCGCCGCTCTTCCCGAGGCGACGTCGGTTCCCTCTCCGGCCGTCGTGAGCGAGGCGCCCGGGGCCTCGGGACCCTGAACGGGACGGGCGGTGCCGCGCTCCCAACCGCGCGGAGCGGCCACGACGACGGCGCCAGGCCGCGCGACGTCAGCCCGCGAGAGCTGGATCCGGCACCGGCTCCTCCACCCGAGGCGCCCGCCCGGCGTCCGCTCCCGGCTGTTCCGACTGCGGCGCCCGCCCGGCGTCCGCTCCCGGCCGGCACCCCGCCGCCCGCTCAGCCGCGCGTGCGGCCGGGCCCATCGCCCAGGCCGCGGCCGGCATCAGCGCGCCGAGCAGCAGCCAGCCCGGCAGCCCCCAGCCGAGCAGCAACGAGGTCACCACCAGCGGGCCGGCCGTACGGGCGATGGTCACGCCTGTGCCGAAGAACCCCTGGTACTCGCCGATACGGTCGGCCGGGGCGAGGTCGAACGAGAGCTGCCAGGCGCCCGCGGACTGCTGCATCTCCGCCGCCACCTGCAGCGCCTCCCCGGCGACCAGGATCGCCACCGCTACCCAGGGCGCGCGCCCCGCGGACAGCGCGAACACCGCGCAGGAGGCGAACATCACCGCCCCGGACCGTCGCAGCAGCCGCAGCGCGCTGCCCACGCCTGTGACGGTCCGGGCCGTCCGCACCTGGAACAGTGTGACCGCAAGCGTGTTGAGCACGAACAGCCCCGACGCCGACCAGGCCGGCGCTCCCGTCCGCTCGGTGATCCACAGCGGCAACGCGAGACTGAGCAGGGGCAGCCGCAGCAGCAGGACGGCGTTGAGCAGCGCGACCAGGGCGTACGGCCGGTCGCGCAGCACCGCGAACCGCCCGCCGCCGGCCGACGAGCCATCGCCCGCACTGCCGACGGCGCCGAGGGCGCTCACCGCCGGCACGGACGGCAGCCCCCGCAGGAGCAGCGCGCAGGCCAGGTAGCAGAGCGCGTCCAGCGCCAGCACGCCGCGGTACGCCGGCGCCGTCCCGTCGGTCAGCGCGAGCCCGCCGAGAGCCGCGCCCACGGCCAGCCCGGCGTTGAGCGTCGACTGCAGCCGCGCCAGCAGTCCCGTCCGCTCGGCGGCCGGCACCAGCCCGGCCAGCAGCGCCTGGCGGGCCGCCGCCAGTCCGGCCTGCGCGGAGGCGTACGCGCAGGCCGACAGGACGAAGAGCGGGAACCCCCGCGCCGCCAGGAAGGAGGCGACCGCGGCGCACGTCGCCAGTGCCAGCAGCACGGACGTGCCGCGCGCCCCGCGCCGGTCCGCCAGCCGCCCGAGCGGTACCCCGACGAGCGAGCCGACCGCCCACGCCAGCGTCAGCCCGAGCCCCACCCGGGCGGGGGACAGGCCGACGACGTGCGTGAAGTACAGCGCCGAGGACACGTAGAAGGCTCCGTCGCCCACCGAGTTGGCCAACTGGGCGAGACCCAGGTCCCGCTGCGGTCGATACGTCATACCGGCCACGCTAGGGGCCCGGTGGGCCGCTGATCAGGCCCAGTGGACGGCCGGATCATTGGCCCACTTGGACCCCGTGATCCGGCCGGCCCGCTCGGCGCCGCTCAGTGCCCGCGGGCGATCCACTCCTCGAGATGCGGGGCTTCGGCGGCGATGGTGGTGGAATCGCCGTGGCCGGTCAGCACGGTGGTGTCCGGGGGGAGCGTGAGGAGGCGGTCCCTGACCGAGCGGATGATGGTCGGGAAGTCCGAGAACGACCGGCCCGTCGCGCCCGGTCCGCCCGCGAAGAGCGTGTCTCCGGTGAAGACCGTCCCCAGTTCCGGTGCGTACAGGCTGATGGAGCCGGGGGTGTGACCGGGAGTGTGGAGGACCTGGAGCTCGGTCCCGGCGACGGTGATCCGCCGCATGTCGCCGAGGTAGGCGAGGGGGAACTCGGGCTGGCTCTGCGACCACAGGAAGCGGTCGTCGAGGTGGAGGAAGACCGAGGCGCCCGTCGACTCGGCCAGCGGAACGGCCGCGTTGATGTGGTCGTTGTGCGCGTGCGTGCACACCACGGCGGTCAGCCGCCGGTCGCCGACGGCCGACCGGATCGCGTCGGCGTCATGGGCGGCGTCGACGACGAGGACCTCATCGTCGTCGCCGACGATCCAGACGTTGTTGTCGACGTCCCAGGATCCGCCGTCCAGACTGAAGGTCCCCGAGGTCACGACCTGTTCGATGCGGGCGCCCATTCAGAACACCACCACGGAACGCAGGACGTCGCCCGACTGCATCCTGGCGAACGCCTCTTCCACCTCGTTCAGGGCGATGGTCTCGCTGACGAACGCGTCCAGGTCGAGGCGCCCCTGCTGGTACAGGTCGATGAGCATCGGGAAGTCGCGGGACGGCAGGCAGTCTCCGTACCAGGACGACTTGAGGGCTCCGCCGCGTCCGAAGACGTCCAGGAGCGGCAGCTCGATGGTGACGCCGGGCTCGGGCACACCCACCAGCACGACGACGCCGGCCAGGTCGCGGGCGTCGAACGCCTGCCGGTAGGTCTCGGGACGGCCGACCGCGTCGATCACGACATCGGCTCCGAACCCGTCCGTCAGGGCGCGGATTCCCGCGACGGGGTCGCCGGTACGGGAGTTGAGTGTGTGCGTGGCGCCGAAGGAGGTGGCGAGCTCCAGCTTCCGGTCGTCGATGTCGACGGCGATGATGCGTCCGGCGCCGGCCAGCCGGGCACCGGCGATGGCGGCGTTCCCGACCCCGCCGCAGCCGATCACCGCGACGCTCTGGCCGCGGCTCACCGGCGCCGTGTTGAGGGCGGCGCCCAGGCCCGCCATCAGCCCGCAGCCCAGGAGGCCCGCCGCCTCGGGCCGCACCTTGGGCACCTTGGTGCACTGCCCGGCGGCGACCAGGGCCTTCTCCGCGAAGGCGCCGATGCCGAGGGCGGGGCTGAGCGGCGTGCCGTCCGCCAGCCGCATCTTCTGGGTGGCGTTGTGGGTGTCGAAGCAGTACCAGGGCTGGCCCCGGCGGCAGGCACGGCACCGTCCGCACACCGCGCGCCAGTTGAGGATGACGAAGTCCCCGGGCTCGACGTCCTCGACGTCGGGTCCGACGGACTCGACGACACCGGCGGCCTCGTGGCCGAGCAGGAAGGGGAACTCGTCGTTGATGGCGCCTTCCCGGTAGTGCAGGTCCGTGTGGCACACACCGCACGCCAGCACCTTCACCAGGGCTTCTCCCGGACCCGGGTCGGGCACCAGGATCGTCTCCACGGACACGGGCCGGCCTCGGTGGCGTGCGACGACGCCCTGGACTTCGTGGGTCATGTGTGCGTTTTCCCTTGTGCTGGTGGACGTGTACCGGTGTCCTGTTCATCCTCCTGCCTCCACCGCGCGGGCCGCACCCACCGTTCGGGGCACCTCACCCACCCGTTCGGGTAGGTGTGCGGGCTACCATCCGCGCATGCCTTCCTCTTTGCCCCCTGGTGACCCGGCTGTCGTGGCCGAACGGGTAGGCGCGGTGGCGACCGCGCCCTTGCACCTGATCGCCGCACGCCTGCACGAGGTGATCGGGGAGGCGCTTCCGCACCGGGCGCTGGCGGTGTTCACGGAGGACTGCACCGGCCGGCCGCAGAAGAAGGCCGGCGATCCGGCCGTCACCGAACGCATCTCGATCGCGGAACTCGAAGCGGTCCGCCGCCAGGTCCTGACCGGACGCCTGCCCTGCTCCGCCGTCATCGCCGGGACGGAACACGCCGTCCGCGTGTACGACGCGCCGACCGGGGCGATCCTCGTGCTCTGCGAGCCCGGTGAGCCGCGCGTCCCGGGGGCCGGGGCATTCGTCCGCGCGGTGTGGGCGACGGCCGCGACGAGGATCCGGCAGCAGGTCGTCGAGGCCCGCCCCGACTATCTGCGCGAGTCACGTGCCGCGTCCAGCGAGAGACTGCGGGTCACCGCCGAGATGAGCGCACGGCACGAGGCGGACCTGGAAACGCTGCTGGCCCCTTGCGCGGCCGTGACCTGGACGACGCGCGGGCCCGGACCCTGGCCACCGATCTGGCGGCCGCCGCGCTGGTCCGGCTCCGGGCGGGCAACGATCTCGTGGCGTCACTGGCCGAGGAGCCGGTCGCCGTGGCCTTCGGGCGGCTTCGCGAGGACCTGCGTCCCCTCGGCCGCGACGGCAGCATCCAGGTCCAGCTCGTCGACCCGCCCTCCGACGGGCGGCCGCTGCCGGGCGAGATCGCTCATGCCGCCCGGGCCATCGTGCACAGCACGGTCCTGCTGATGCGGGAACAGGCGAACGTCACCCGCGTCCGGGTCGAATGGAACTGCGACGGCACCCACCTGCTGGTCTCGGTGCGCGACGACGGGCCCGGCACACTCGACCCGGGGCGTCCGGCGCTGCGGCGGCTGACGGCACGCGCCTCCGCGCTGGGCGGGTCCCTCGCGGTGAGGGCCGTCGACACCTGGGGCTCCGAGGTCGACGCCCGCATCCCGCTCGACCCACCGGACACCTCGGACACCGCCGCGCTGATGTGGGACCTCGGAGCCCGCGAGGCCGAGGTGCTGCAGCTCCTCGTCGCCGGACGCCGCAACCGCCAGATCGCGACGGAACTCGGCATCAGCGAGAACACCGTCAAGTTCCACACCAGCCGGCTCTACCGCAAGCTCGGCGTCAGCTCGCGCGCGGCCGCCGCCGCCATCGCCGCCGACGCGGGCCTCAACCTCCTGGCGGGCCCGGCGGCGCAGGGGGTGCGGGGGTGAGAAAAGACGGCTGGAGCGGCGCAACTGCCGCATGACGAAGCCGACTTCCGTCGCCAGTCGATTACCCGGGGTGCCGAGGCTGCCGCGGGCCGGCGTTCACCGCATACCGTGCTCGCCGGACGGAGCGAACGGTCCGGGCGCGCATGGCGGATGCTGCCGACGTGACGCGGTGCGGGCCGGGCGAGGCTGCTCTGCGCGACGCGGCCTCGCCCAGCCCGCGCGCAGGCACGGCGCGTTGTCGATCCGGCGGAGGTGTCCGTCCGGGCGACTGACCAGGGCAGGCCCTCGTCAGTCCAGCGGCGTGTGATTCACCCACGCGACCTTGTACGGGTGCCTGGCCTGCCAGTGGTGGATGACCTCCTCGGCGCCGGGGGCCGCGAAGGCGGCGGCGAGGGCCTCCTGGTCGGCGACGCCGAACCGCAGGACGGCCGTCGCGATCAGCGCGGGGATGGCCTCCTCGCCGGGCACGGGGATGTGGCGCCTGGCCGAGGAGCTCTGGACGTGTCCGGAGTCGAGCATCACCTTTTCGATGTCCTGGAGGAATCGGTCGAGCTCGGTGTCCGGGATGGGCTCGTCGAAGGCGACGAGCATCGTGTGCTGAATCATGGGGTCATCGAAACAGCGGTCGGGGAGTCGCGTCCAAGATCCGTTGGGCCATGACCGATAACCTGGAGGCATGGCCGAGCTGGAGACGCGGGAGATCGAGTACGTCGTCGCGGTTGCCGAGGAGCTGCACTTCGGCCGGGCCGCGCAGCGACTGCGCATCGCCCAGCCCGCGTTGTCGAAGGCGGTGCGGCGCGTGGAGAAGCGGCTCGGCGTCCCCTTGTTCGTGCGGTCCAGCCGGCAGGTGACGCTCACCCCGGCGGGCGAGGCACTGCTGCGCCACGGCCGCCACGCCCTGGACGCGGTGAGCGTCGCCGCGGACCGTGCCCGGCGGGCCGGTGACGCGGGAGGGCGGTTGCGGCTCGTCCTCAAACCCGGGGGCGACGCGGGTCTGTTGTCCGCGATCCTCGCCGCCTACGCCACACAGCCCGACGCCCGCCGGGTGGAGATCCTCTTCAGCGGTCCCGCCGACCGCGTGGACCACCTGCGGGCCGGGCGGGCCGATGTCGCGCTGCTGTACGTGCCGTTCGATCCCCTCGACGGGCTCGCGCACGAGACCCTCTGCGTCGAGGAACGCGTCGCGGTCCTGCCCGCGGGCCATGCGCTGGCCTCCCGGCCCGCGCTGCGGCTGGCGGACCTGGAGCACGAGACGTTGCCGCGGTGGCAGGGCGTCCCCGACGAGGTCGCGGGGGATTGGGGTGCGGACGCCGGGCCGCAGGTCGCGGACATCGCCCAGTTGTACTCGCTGGTCGCCGTCGGGCGGGTGGTCGCCGTGCTGCCGCGTTCGCTGGTGTACCCCGCACCGGCGGGTGTGGTGTGCGTTCCCCTTTCCGACGCGCCGAAGAGCCGGATCGTCGTGGCGTGGCCGCCGCACGACGAGGCGTCTCCGCTGGTGGGCTCGTTCGTGACGGCGGCGCTCGCGGTCGGCCGGGAGCTCCGCGGCGCCGACGGCTCCGCGTGACGGGTGGACGCTCCCGCCGGTCACTCCACGCGTGGTGGTGCGTGTGATGCCGGAGCAGCGACTTCAGACAGGAGCAGACAGGGCTAGACAGGACTGGACAGGTGTGTATACCGTCGCGCCATGACAGCCGCCGTACCCGCCAAGCACCAGCGCATCGTCGCGACGCTCGCTGAGGAGATCCGTGCCGGACGGCTGCCCGAGGGCAGCCGGCTTCCCGGAGAGCACGCACTGACCGAGCGGTTCGCGGTCAGCCGGACCACCGTCCGGCAGGCGCTGCGGGCACTGAGTGAACAGGGCCTGATCGCCACCCGGGCCGGGATCGGTTCCGTCGTCACCTTCGACGGTGCCCCGCTGGACGACCCCCGCGGGTGGGCGGCCGCCCTCGCCGGTCGTGGGATCCGGCTGACCACCCGTACCCTCCGCCTGGAGGCCGGACCCGACCCCGCTCTCGCGGCGCGGCTCGGGCTGGACCCGGCGGCGCGGTTCCTGCACCTGGATCGCGTGCGGACGCTGCCCGACGGACTCGGCGTCTCGCTGGAACTCAGCCGCTCCCGGCTGGTCCCCGAACTCGCCGAGGTGCCGCGAACGGGGCTGGTGGAGGACTCGCTGCGCCGCACGCTGACCGCCGCCGGGCTGTTCGAGGCGGGCGGACGGCAGAGCGCCGAGGTCGCCCCGCTGCCCGCGGCGGAGGCGCGGAGCCTGGGACGGGCCGAGGGGGAGGTCTTCCTCAAGGTCGAGCGCACCAGCAGGGACGCGGAGGAGCGCCTTGTGGAGCACGTCACCAGCTGGCTGGCGCCGGAACATTTCCGTCTCGAGCTCACCTTCTGACCAGCAGCGGCACCAAGCACATCACGGACGACACAGAAGACATCACATGAACCACCTTCGTGACCGCGCGCTCGGCGCGCTCTACGGCCTCGCGCTCGGCGACGCGCTCGGGATGCCCACCCAGATCATGTCCCGCTCGGCCATCGCCCGCCGGTACGGCCGGGTGACCGGCTTCGAACCGGGCCCGCCCGAGAATCCGGTCGCCGCCGGGCTCCCGGCCGGCAGCGTCACCGACGACACCGAACAGGCCGTGCTGCTGGGCCGTCTTCTCGTCGAGGGCGACGGCAGCATCGACCCGCACCTGCTGGCCGAGCGGCTGCTCGGCTGGGAGGCGGAGATGAAGGCCCGCGGCTCCTTCGACCTGCTCGGGCCGTCGACCAAGGCCGCGCTCGAAGCCGTCGCCGCCGGCACCCCCATCGAGGAAGCCGCCAGGACCGGCACCACCAACGGAGCCGCCATGCGGGTCACGCCTGTGGGGATCGCCTTCCCGGTCGGACACGGTGGCGACGTCGCCGGCTTCGTGGACCACGTCCTGGAATCCTGCCAGGTCACCCACGCGACGACGATCGGCGTCGCCGGCGCCGCAGCGGTCGCGGCGGCGGTGAGCACGGGCGTCTCCGGCCTCGGCCTCCACGCGGCGCTGGACGCCGCCGTGGCCGCCGCCCGGGAGGGCGTCACCCGCGGCAACTGGATCGCGGGGGGCGACATCGCCACCCGGATCGTGTGGGCCCGTGAGGTCGTCGCCGGAGTGCCCGACGAACGGGCGGTCGATCTGATCAGCGAGCTGATCGGCACGAGCGTGGCCAGCCAGGAATCCATCCCCGCGGCCTTCGCGGTGCTCGCTCTGGCCGGGGACGATCCCTGGCGCTGCGGCCTGCTGGCGGCCAACCTCGGCGGCGACAGCGACACCATCGCCGCCATCGCCTGCGCGATCGCGGGGTCCGTGGCCGGCATTGAGGCGCTTCCCGCGGACGCGGTGGCCACCCTCGACCGGGTCAACGCGGCCCTCGAACTCCGCGCGCTGGCCGAGCGGCTCCTCGCACTCCGCGACCGTTCCGAGCCCGCCGACCGCGCCGACCGTTCCGAGCCGGCCGGCGATGCCGTCGACGCCGTCGATGCAGTGAACGCCGACTCCGCCGAACCCGCCGAACCCGCCGAACCCGCCGAGCCCGCCGAACCCGCCGAGCCCGCCGATCACGGCGCCCCCGGCCGCCCCACCGGTCGCTGAGACCACATCCGACCGACCACCAGGAGGCACACGTGAGCGACTCAACGGTGAGCGCCACCCCGCAGCAGACGGCACCGGACAAGGTCGGCGCCGTCGAAAGCCGCGGTATCGAACCCGTACCCGACGTGGAACGCCACGGCCGGGCCGGGCAGATGTTCTGGACGTGGTTCGCGGCCAACATCAGCATTCTCGGACTGCCGCTCGGCGCCACCCTCGTGGCGTTCCACGGCTTGAACTTCTGGCAGTCGGCCCTGGTGGCGACGGTGGGCTCGGCCGGTTCCTTCGCGATCGTCGGCGCGCTGAGCATCGCCGGCAAGCGCGGCGGAGCGCCGGCCATGACCCTGTCCCGGGCCGTCTTCGGCGCGCGAGGAAACCTCGGCCCCACGCTGATCACCTGGATCAGCCGGGTCGGCTGGGAGACCATCAACACCACCACGGCCGCCTACGCGCTGCTCGCCCTGCTGGCGGCGGCCTTCGGTTGGCGGCAGAACGACGTCCTCACCGTGATCTGCCTGCTGGTCTTCATCTGCTGCACGCTGCTGATCAGCGGGCTCGGACACGCCACCATCATGTGGATCAACCGCTGGGCGACGTACGTCTTCGGGGTGCTCAACCTGGTGGTGATGGGCTTCCTCATCGACACCGTCGACTGGCACAAGGTGTCGAGCGCCGGCGCCGGTTCGGTCAGCGCGATGATCGGCGGAGCCGGGGTGATCGCCGCCGGCACGGGCATCGGCTGGGCCAACGCCGGTGCGGACTACGCCCGTTACCTGCCCCGGAAGATACCCGGGGGACGTCTGGTGATCGCCTCCGCGACCGGGGCCGGCATCCCGCTGGTGCTGCTGATCTCGCTGGGCGCGCTCCTCACCGCCGGGGACCCGGGGCTGGCCACGGCCTCCGACCCGATCGCCGCCATCCACGCCATGCTCCCGAGCTGGATGGCCGTCCCGTATCTGATCGCCGCCTTCGGCGGCCTGCTCCTCTCCAACCATCTGTCGGTGTACTCGGCGGGACTGACGCTGGTGACGCTGGGCATCAAGACGAAGCGGACCATCGCCGTCGGCATCGACGTGGTCGTCACCCTCGCGGGCGGTATCTACTTCATGCTCATCGCGGGCAGCTTCTACGGTCCCTTCACCACGTTCCTGACCATCCTCGCGGTGCCGATCACCGCGTGGGTCGGCGTGTTCGGCACCGACACCGCGCTGGGCCGCCGGTACGACCCGGCAGCGCTGCTGCAGACCCGGCCCGGCAGCCGCTACTGGTACCGGGGCGGCCTGAACTGGCCCGCGGTGGTGTCGTGGGCGGTCGCCATCGTGGTCGGCCTGATGCTGACCGAGGTCGAGACGAGCCCCACCGACGTGTGGTTCTCGGGACCCTGGTCCCACTCGTGGCTGGGCACCAGCGGACTCGGCTGGGCGGTCACGTTCGTCGTGGCGGCCGGGCTGTACCTGGTACTGCGCAAGCTGTCGCCCCGGTCGCGTGCGGCGGAACGCCCGGAGGGCGCCGAGACCGGCACCGGCGGTCATGACGACCTGACCGCTCTGGGGACCCCGGTCAGGAGCGGGTCATGAGCCGCACGCTGTATCTGGCCGGCGGCGTTCTCGTCGACCTCGTGATGCGCGTGCCCCGGCTGCCCGCGCGCGGCGGCGACCTGTTCGCCGAGGGCGCCGAGTTCACCCCGGGCGGCGGGTTCAACGTCCTCACCGCCGCGCGCCGGCTCGGACTGCCCGCCGTGTACGCCGGCGCCCACGGCACCGGGCCGTTCGGCGACCGGGCGCGGGAGGGCCTCGCCCGGGAGGCCGTGGGCGTGCTGCTGCCGCCCGCCCCCGACGAGGACACCGGCTTCTGCGTCGCCCTGGTCGAGACGTCGGAGCGCACCTTCGTCACCGCGAACGGGGCCGAGGGCCGGCTGGACGAAGCGGACATCGCGGTGCTGCTCGAACGACTGCGGCCGGGGGACTTCGTGCACGTCTCCGGCTACGGCCTCGCCGGGCGGGGAACCTCGGACGCCCTCACCGCGCTGGTACGGGCGCTGCCCGCGGACGTCCTGCTGAGCTTCGATCCGGGACCGCTGGCCGACGGCATCCCGGCCGAGGCGCTGCGCACGGTGCTGGCCCGCGCCGACTGGCTCAGCTGCAACCGGCGTGAGGCCGGTCTGCTGACCGGCCTCACGGAGCCCGCGGCGGCGGCCGCCGACGTGTCGGCCGCGCTCCGGGCCCGAACGGCGGCCGGGCTGGTGGTGCGTGGCGACGCGGACGGCTGCTGGGTCACCCCCGCGGGCCAGGACCGCGCGGCCCACGCGGCGGGCCGCCGGGTCGAGGCCGTCGATCCCAACGGCGCCGGGGACGCCCACCTGGGCGCGTTCCTGGCCTCGCTCGCCGAGGGCGCCGCGCCCCTCGCGGCCGCGGCCCGGGCCAACGCGGCCGCCGCGTACGCCGTCACACGGCGCGGGCCGGCCACCGGCCCCACCCGTGCCGAACTGGCCGCTTTCGAGCGCTCGGCACCACCCTCGTCCTGAGCTCGGGGCTCGGCGGTTTCGGCGCGACGGCCGCAGCGGCCCGGCGCGCAACGCCTGGCCGGGCCGTGCGGTGTCAGCTGGGCTGGGCCGTCGGCATGATGAAGACCTGCGGGAGGTTGACCCGCAGCGGCAGGGAGGCGATGAAGCCCACCGTCTGCGCGATGTCGTCCGGCACCAGCCAGTCGATGGTCTCCTTCGACCCCTCCAGCCAGGCGCGGGCGCCGACGTCGGTGACGTGTTCCTGCAGCTCCGTGCCCACGATCCCGGGCTCGATCGCGGAGACCCGCACCCGCTTCGGGCCCAGCTCGACCCGGAGGTGCTTCGACAGGTGCGAGACGAACGCCTTCGTGGCGGCGTAGACGGCGAAGGTGGGGTAGAGGTTCTGCGCGGCGCTCGACGAGGTGTTGATCAGGTCGGCCACGCCGCGCTCGCCGGCGGACCGGACCAGCTGCGGGGTGAACGCGCCGATGACGTTCATCAGCCCGGAGACGTTCAGGTCGATCTGGCGCTGCCACTGGTCGGCACGCAGCTCCTCGACGGGCGCGGGCAGCATGACGCCCGCGTTGTTGAAGAGCAGGTCCGCGCCGCCCAGTTCCGCCTCGACACGGTCGGCCGCGGCCCGCACCGCGGCGGCGTCGGTCACGTCGACGGCGATCGCCACGGCGGTGCCGCCGTTCTTGGCGATGCGGGCGACCAGCTCGTCCAGCCGGTCCGCGCGCCGCGCCAGCACGGCGACCTTCGCGCCGAGCGACGCCAGGTGCTCGGCCGACGCCTCGCCGATGCCGCTGGAGGCGCCGGTGATGACGGCCACCCGGCCGTCCAGGGGCTTGGCGGCGGCCGTGGCAGAGGTCTCGGTGGTCATGGGGTGACACCTTCCGGAAGAAGCGTGGGTAGGGAGGGGGCCCCGGGCGTCCGCCGCGTCGGCCCCTGGCTTCAAGCAGAGCACCGCCCGACTGGCCCCGACGGCCCGGAGGTGGCCCTGGCCAGGCAGGTACCGGCAGGGCCACCCAGCCACGTCCCGGCGCCCGGTGCGGCTCCGGAGCCGTCCGGCCGGTCACGGGGCGCCGGGACGGGTGCGGCTCTGAAACGTTGCCGGTAAGGGGCCGGTGAAGGTCCTGGCCGACGCTGCGGTGCGGGCGGCGCCGGGCGCCCCCGGTGATCGGAGGACGCCCGCTCTCGGTCCGTCGCCCCCAGTTCGGCGGGCGCGATCCACGGCGTGGAACTGCGGAAACGCGAGCAACCAGCCTCTGGTGACGCCCTTTTGGAGAGATCCTGGTTGAACCGTTGATTCAACCCGAGGGCGTGGCTAGCCTCGCCGGAGCGGCGATTGAAACGTACCAATCACCAGCCTCCGGGACTGAGGGAGATGATGACGATGTCCAGACATCGCACGCGCAAGACCGCGCTGACGGTGGCCATCGGCGCGGCACTGGCCGCGATCCTGCCGGTGGGCCCGGCCGCGCCCTCGGCGGTCGCGGCGGCTCCCGCGACGCACCCGTCCGGGCCTTGGACGGACAGCACCTACCAGCCCCGGCCCGGTGACTGGCGGCCCTACGTGCTGGCCCCGGCCGGCCATGTGGTCACGCCGGTCTCGGTCCTGTCCGCCGATCCGCGGGGCGGCGCCGTCCAGGGCGACCCGAAGGCCGCGCTGGGCGGGTCCGCCACGCCGGTGCGGCTGGTCAGCGACGGAGACCGCACCCAGTCGCCGCTGCTCACCCTGGACTTCGGCAAGGAGGTGGGCGGGAAGATCGCGGTCCACCTCGCCGGCGCCTCGACGACGCCGCCCACGCTGCACGTCTGCTTCAGCGAGTCCCGGCAGTTCGCGGCCACCACACCGCAGGCCAACAGCGGTGAGGCCGGGTACGCGCCCGGCTGCGACACGGCGAACATCTGGACCGGCTACCCCGGCGTCACCTACGGCTACGACGCCGACAGCCACACCCTGTCCCTTGACCCCTCGAAGCTGCCCGGCTCCGTGACGGACCGTCAGATACGCGGCGGCTTCCGCTACGCGACGCTCTTCCTGGACGGTCCCGGTTGGGTCGACGTGGACGGCGTCTCACTGGACTTCGACGCCGTGCCGAAGCAGGCGGACCCGGCCGGCTACCAGGGCTGGTTCCTGTCGAGCGACAACGAGCTCAACAAGATCTGGTACGCCGGCGCGTACACCGTGCAGATGGACACCTGGATGTCGGACACGGCCAAGAGCTGGCCGTACGCGGCGGGGGAGCCCGACCACGCCGACTCCCAAGTGCCGTACGCCGACCCGGACCAGGAGGTCATCTTCGACGGCGCCAAGCGCGACCGGATCGTCTGGCAGGGCGACCTCGCGATCCAGGCCCCCGTCACCTACCTGAGCACCGGCGACCTGGCGGCGGTCGACAACTCGCTGTCCTCCCTGTCGGCCCAGCAGCTCTCCGACGGCTACGTACCCGCCGAGAGCCTCGTCGGCCGGCACAACGAGGACGAGATCCGCACGTACGGCGAGTACGTGACCTGGTTCGTCCACAACCACTACGAGCACTGGCTCTACACCGGCGACCGCGCCTACCTCGACAGGTGGTGGCCCTCGCTGACCAAGGCCATGACCTGGCTGGAGTCGGTCCGCGGCCAGGACCCGCAGGGCCTGATCGCGTTCGCCGCCTCCGGGTCGTGCGGCCACTACGGCTACAGCGACTGCGGCCACGAGACGTACGTCAACGCCCTTTACGCCCGGAACCTCGACGAGATGGCCGAGCTGGCCAGGGCCCGTGGCGCGGCGCCGGACGCGGCCACGTACGCCGCACGCTCCATGGCGCTGAAGCAGGCGATCAACGATCAGCTGTGGGACGCCACCACCGGCGCCTACCGGCTCTCCCGTGAGACGCCCGGCGTGTACCCGCAGGACGCCAACGCCACCGCGGTGCTGGCCGGCGTCGCCGACGCGGGCCAGGCACAGCGCGCCATGGACTACCTCCACCGGAACAACTGGAGCGGCTACGGCTCCCTCACGGTCTCGCCCAGCGCCCCCAAGTCCGCGATCGGGCCGATGTACGAGCCGCTGCCCAGCGGCTTCGAGGCCAGTGCCCGCCTCGCGGTGCCGGACTCCACCGGGGACACGCAGGCGAGCGGCCTGCAGCTGATGCGCACCTTCTGGGGTTACATGCTCTCCAAGGATCCGGGCAGCACCTGGTGGGAGAAGGCCGACGCCGCCGGCGACCCGGGGATCAGCCAGTTCACCAGCCTCGCCCACGGCTGGGCCTCCGGCCCCACCGTCACCCTGACCGACCAGGTGCTCGGTGTGACGCCGACCGGAGCGGGCTTCGCCGGCTACGCGGTCGTGCCGCACCCGGCCGGTCTGACCTGGGCGCAGGGGAGTGTGCCCACGCCGCACGGCGCCATCGCCGTCTCCTGGCAGGCGCTCCCCCAGGGGTTCCAGCTCCACGCGACAACCCCGTCCGGCACGTCGGGCCGGCTCGCCGTCCCGACTCGGGGCAAGAGGGTGAGTGTCCGTCTGGACGGACGCCTGGTCTGGGACGGCTCGCACGCGGTCGGCGGGGCGCACGTCACCAGCGACGGCCAGTACGTGTACATGGACGGCGTGCGGGCCGGCCACCACGTCGCGCACGCGCAGAACCTGTAGTCCACGGCCCGGGACCCCGGCCGACAGCCGGGGTCCCGGGACAGGTCATGCGTGGGGGCGGGGCGTCAGCGCCGGGCGTCCTGGGGCTCGTGCGGGGCGACGGCGACCTGCGGGGTGTTCTGCGGGTCCGCGGAGGGTGCCTGCTGCGGCCGGTCCGCGAGCTTGAGCCAGACCACGCCGACGATGATCACCCCCAGCCATAAGGCCTGGAACGCGCTGAGCCCCTCGTCGAAGAAGACCGGACCGAGCAGCGCGGCGCCGGCTGAGCCGATTCCGGCCCAGACGGCGTACCCGATGCTGACCTCGATCGAGCGGAGCGCGACGCTCAGGGCCCACAGGGTCAGCAGGAAGAAGACGACGGCGACCAGCGACCACGTCAGACGGGTGAAGCCGTGGCTTCCGCCCACGGAGAGCGCGTAGCCGACTTCGAACCCCCCGGCGAGGAGCAGCACGAGCCACGGATTGGCGGAGGAGCGGCCGGAGTTGGGCATGAACCGGGGTCCTTTCGTAGAGATTCGTAGAGATGGGCCAGGCAGGGGCGGCGGGTCCGGCGGCCGGGTCCTACGCCGCGCCGCTGAGCTGGAGGCCGACGACCCCGGCGATGATCACGAGGATGCCGAGCGCCTTGCGCCAGTCCAGGCGCTGGTTGAAGAGCAGCACGCCCAGCAGGGTGATGCCGATGCCGGCGATGGACGTCCAGATGGCGTAGCCGACGCCGACGTCGAACGTCAGGAGCGCCTTGCTGAGGAAGTAGGTCCCGATGGCGCCGCTGAGGAGCGTGACGACCGTCCACGGGCGGTTCTTGAAGCCTTCGGCCTTGCCTGCCGCGATGGCGACGGTGATCTCGAAGATGTCGGCGATGGCCAGGTACAGCCACTGCATGGCAGTCCTTTCGTCGGGTGAAGATCGAGGTGCCACGGTGTGAGGTGCCGGGGCGGGGTGCCGGGTGCCGGCCGGTCGGCCCGCGGTGGCCTGGCGGGCGTCAGGTCGCCTGTATGCGGCGGGAGTTGACCGGCACAGGGCTGCCGTACGGCATGTCAGCAGCCATCGAGTCCGCAGGCGTCACCCCGGGCGATCGCCTGCTCGGCCCGGGCGTCGAGTACGGCTGTGCGGATCTGGGCCGCGGTGGGCACGCCCTCGATGCGGTGGCGGTCGGCGACGAGGATCGTCGGAGCGACCTGGACACGGTGGGCGGAGGCGGTCCGCAGCGCCTCCTGGTGGGCCTCGGCGTAGCTGCCCTCGCTCAGGGACCGGGTGAAGTCCGCCGCGTCCAGGCCCAGTTCGGAGGCGATGCCGGCGAGGACGTCGACGTCGCCGATGTCCCGGTTCTCCTGGAAGAACGCCCGCAGCACGCGTGGCGTGTACTCCGCGGCCCTGCCGTGCTCGGCCGCGTACTGGTAGCCCTCGAACGCCAGCCGGGTGTAGGGCTGCGGCGAGACGGTGGGCAGGGTGATGTCCACGCCCATCCGGCGGGCCATCGGGTAGACCGAGCGCGCCCAGATCGCCGGCAGGTAGGGGTCCTCGGGTCGCAGGGTGGGCGTCGGGTGGGGCCGCAGTTCGAACGGCATCCAGGTGATCGCGACGTCCAGGTCCCGGGTGGCCTCGTGCAGGGGGCCCTCGGCCAGCATGCAGAAAGGGCAGACGTAGTCCGACCAGACCTTGATGCCGACGGTGCCGGTCCGCGTCGCCGTCATCGCCGCCCCCGGTTCACGGCGAGGTACTCCTCGAAGGGCTGGGTCCCTTCCGGCACCCGCAGCGAGGTGACCTCCAGCCCCCACGTCGCCGGGTCCTCGGCGAAGATCTTGTACGAGCCGGAGTAGTCGAAGCCGTACCGCGCGGCCGTCCGGCGGTCGGCCGCGTAGACGATGTGGCCGACGTTGAAGTACAGCGACGCCATGTAGCACAGGGCGCAGGGCTCGCCGGAGGCGATCAGCGTGGCCCCGGCGGTGGCGTGCAGGCCGTACCTGGCCGTGGCGGCCCGGAGCGCCACCACCTCGGCGTGGGCGGTGGGGTCGCTGTCCTCGCGCACCCGGTTGAAGCCGGTGCCGAGCACGCGGCCGTCGTTGACCACCAGGCCGGAGAACGGGATGCCGCCCCGGGCGACGTGCTCGCGGCTGATCCGCACCGCTTCACGGACGTGCGCGGTCAGGTCGTTCTCGGCTAAGGAGCCACCGGTCGTGGGTGCCGTGCTGTCAGGCATGGGTCCCCCTGGTATTTGCTTGTACGGACATATATCTTGAGGGCCGCAAAAACCCGTCAGCAACTTTCGGACGGGCAATCAGGTTGTACAGGAGCCCATATTCGCTTGTCAACGCAGCCGGAGGCGAGCCCACGCATCCCGGCCAGTACTTGATCGCACAAACAGTGACGTCCGGTGGGCCGGGCGGCTCCCGGGCCCGTGCGGGTCCTTCCGCACGGGCCCGGGAGGCATCACGCCACCGCGCCGGAGGGCTGCGGCCGCGCTTCCGCGGGAGCCAGCTCGAACAGGCGCCCGTAACCGGTGATCCGTCGGGCGGCCTCCTGCGCGCCGGCCAGATGCAGAGCGTGCCAGAAGAGCACCTGATTGGCGGTCAGGACGGCGAAGTCCAGCTCGCACTCCAGCGCGTTGACGACACCGACCGCCCGGATCCCGTTGCCGGCGACCAGGACGGCGTCCGGCCGGTGCCCGGCCACCGTGGTCCGGATCCAGTCCGAAAGTGCCTCCGGGGTGATCAGTTTCTGGTTGCTCGGCAGGCCGCACGGGCCGTGGTGGACGACCGCGAAGCCCTGCTCGGTGAAGTAGGCGGATCCGAGCCCGGAAAGACGGTCGTCGAACCACGGCGGATTGACGATCGCCACCCTGCGGGCGCCGAGTGCGGTGAAGCCGCTGACGGCGGCGGCCGTGGTGCCGGTGAGCGGGATGCCGCGGGTACGGCGCGCCAGCCGCTCGAACAGCGCCCTCTCGCCGTCCGCGCCGAGCACGTACGCGGAACTGGTGAACCCCAGCGCGATGACGTCGAGCGGTGAGGCGGCGAGCAGTTCGACGGCGTCGTCGATCAACGGCGGCTCCACGAAGGCCCGTACGGGATCGTGCGGGATCTTCGGGTCCATCTCCCCGCCCGCGCGCATCGCGCCGAAGTGCACGCGCGAACCGTGGACGAAGACGTCGTCGGGGGCGATCGCCTGGAACTCCGACTCCGGGCCGACGTCCGCGTGGGGTACGACCACGCCGACCCGGGCCCGGGCCTCCCAGCCGTCCTTCTCGGCCTGGACGTTGCTCATGTGGGTCACTCCTTCAGCTCAGGCCTGGGCCTCGGCGGTCAGCGAGCCGCCGCGGACGGTGCCGGTGCCGCTGCCGTCGAGGAAGCGGGGGTGCTTGGCGCGCATGGTGGACATGACGAACTCGTAGGGGACGTCGTCGAAGTCGCCGTGGTCGGTGAGGAACTCCATGCTCTTGTTGCCCTGTTCGTCGAACGGGTGGTGCACGCTGTCGGCGGTGCCGTCGAACTCCAGCGGCGTCATCCCGTACAGACGGCACAGGATCTTGTTGAACACCGGGGTGGCCTTCACCCACCTGCCGTCCAGGTGAACGGTGTTGAGGCCGTGGAAGAAGACGTCCCCGCCGATGTGGGCGCGCAGCCGGTCGGAGGCGAGATGGTTGCGCACGTCGCCGTAGTGCAGGCGCGCGGGGATCCCCACCGCCCGGCACGCGGCCGCGTACAGGGCCGACTTGTGCAGGCAGAAGCCCTTCCTGGTCGTCGCGGTGCGGCTCGCCCGCAGCCCCTCGGGGGACAGGTCCGCGCCGTACACCTCGTAGAAGACGTCGTCGCGGACCGCGTAGTACAGCTCCACGGCCAGCCGTCTCTTGTCCGCGCCGCGGTCGGTGACGGCGTGATCGACGAAGGCCTGGACGGCGTCCGTCTCGTAGTCCAGGAAGGTGGTGGGCGCGGTGAGCCGGGAGTGCTCGGCGCTCGTGATGGCGTTCATGGTCACCCTTTCGTCAGCGCCGCGTGTTCACAGGCCCAGCAGGGCGGCGATGCGGTTGCGGTGGATCTCGCTGGTGCCGGAGTAGATCGTTCCGGCGACGGCGTTGCGGACTTCGCGCTCGATGCCGGTGCCGGTCAGGTAGCCCTGGCCGCCGAAGATCTGCATCGCGTCCAGGGCGGTGGCCTTGTTGGCCTCGCTCACCACGGTCTTGGTCGCGGCGATGTCGAGCGCGGCGTCCCGGCCGGCCTCGACCTTGGCGCCGGTGTCGGCGAGCCACTTGCGGGAGCTCTCGACCGCGATCTTCATGTCGGCGATCCGGTGCGACACGCCCTGGAACCGTCCGATCGCCTCGCCGAACTGCCGGCGCGTCTTCGCGTAGCGGATCACCCGCTCCAGGCGGTCGTCCATCTCGCCGAGGGTGAGGGAGAACGAGAACAGGATCTCCCGCTTCATGACGTGGTCGAGGATCAGGAAACCCGCGCCCTCGTTGCCGACGCGGTGGGCGGCGGGCACCCGCAGCCCGTCGAAGACCACCTCGCTCAGCGGCGAGGTGCGCAGCCCCATCTTGGCGAGCGGCTCGCCGATCCTCAGGCCGGGGGTGTCCCGCTCCACGAGGAAGACGCTCAGGCCGAACGGACCGGGTGCCCCGGTGCGCGCGTACACCAGGAAGAGATCGGCGATCGGCGCGTTGGTGATGAACGTCTTGCCGCCGTCGAGGACGTAGTCGTCACCGTCGCGCCACGCGGTGGTGGTGATGTTCGTGGCGTCCGAGCCGTGTTCGGGCTCGGTGATGGCGTGCGCCGTGATGAGCTCGCCCGAGACGATCCGGGGCAGGAAGCGGGCGGCGAGGTCCTGGCGGGCGAACGCCTGGAGCGGCACACCGGCACTGACGATCTGCGTGGAGGCGGAGAAGGACAGGCCGGCGTCGCGGCAGACGCGGCCGAGTCCTTCCAGGGCGCGCATGGTGTCCGTGAGGCTGCCGCCGCGGCCGCCGTAACGCTCCTCGAACGGCAGCGCCAGGATCCCCGAGCGCTGAACGGTCTTCCACTTCTCCCAGGGGAATTCGGCGCGGGCGTCGAACTCCGCGATGTCACGGTTGAGTTCCTCGGCCCAGGGCGCCGCGAGGGCGTACGGGTCGGGGACGGTGTCGGAGGTTGTCGGTGCAGGGTGTGCGGAGGGGTGGGTCATGGCTGTACCGGCCTTCCGGGAGGGGTGCGCGGAGGTTCCGGGGCCCGTGGCGGACGGGCCCCGGAACGCGGGACTCAGTACGGGGGGGACTCAGTACGGGGAGGACTCAGTACCGGGAGAAGCGGTACGGGGAGACTCAGTACTGCGAGAAGCCGTCGGGGGAGAGGGTGTGCTTCTCGTCGCCGCGCAGGGCCGGGCTGAAGACGGATATCAGGCGCAGGTCCTCGTAGTCGGAGGCTATGAGGTGGTGCGCGTCGTTCTCGTCGAGGGCGTAGATGGTGCCCTCCGTGATCTTGAAACGGGTTCCGTCCTTGGTGACGACCTCCCCGGAACCGCCGGTGCAGTAGCAGGCCTCCAGGTGGCGGCGGTACTGCAGTGAGCTCGACGTGCCCTTGCGGACCAGCGTCTCGCACACGGTGAAGCCCATGCCGTCGCCCTCGGTCAGCAGGCGGTGGCTGGTGCCGTTGCCCCACTCGACGGGGACGACGTCGCTGGTGCTTCGAACGATCATGGTCAGAACTCCTTCGGGTTACGGAGGGTGGGGGGATTCCGGGATGTCCCGGAGACTCAGGCCGCCGCCCGTGTCGCGGTCTCGACGAAGGCGGCGATGGCGCCGATGCTGCGGAAGTGCTCCGGCTTCAGCGGGATGTCGTCGATGGGTATGGCGTAGGCACCGGCGAGGTGCGAGACCATGCGGACCAGCCCCAGGCTGTCGACGATTCCGCTCTCGATCAGGTCGAACTCCGGCGTCAGATCGGCGGGGTCCTCACCGTCGAGGAACTCGCCGACGACGTAGGCGTGGATCTCCTGCGGCAGATTGCTCATGCCTGATGTCCCTTCTGATGCAGTGCCTTGATGAGGTTGCGGTCAGGTTTTCCGGTCGCGGTGCGCGGCAGGGGTGCGTCGCTCACCTGGACGGAGGAGGGGATCGCGTGGCGCGGCAGATGTGCGGCGCTGTGGGTGCGCAACGGCAGGGAGCTGAGGGTGGTGCCGGGCCGCCGGGTCACCTGCGCGTGCAGCCGGTAGCCCGCCTCCGGGTCGGGAAGGGCCACCACGGCCGCCTCGGCGACGTCCGGGTGGGTGACCAGGACGTTCTCGACTTCCTGCAGGTTGGTGCGCACGCCGCGGACCTTGACCTGGAAGTCGGTGCGCCCGTCGAGCCAGTGCAGGCCGTCGGCGTCCCGGGTGACGACGTCGCCCGTGCGGTAGAAGACCTCGGGGCCGCCGTCCGGCGCCGGCACGAACACCCCCGCATTGCGCTCGCGTTGCAGATACCCGGAGGTCTGGAACGGCGTCGAGACGTAGAGTTCGCCGGTGCCGGGGCCGTCGAGGATCCGCGCCGCGTCGTCGACGAGCAGCGCCCGCACCCCCGGCAGCGGACGGCCGATCGGGATCCGCTCGCCCGCGGTCGCCGGATCGATGCCGTAGAGGAAACTGTCGTTGGTCTCGGTGCAGCCGAACACGTTGTGGAAGCGGGCACGGGGGAAGGCCGCACCGAGCCTGGCCAGCAGCGGGCGTGGTGTCGCGTCACCGGTGCAGATCACCGTACGGACGTGGGGATAACGGACGTCGTCCTGCGTCAGCAGCCGGTACAGCAGGGGGACACCCTGGACGAAGGTGACCTCGTGCTCCGCGACCGCCTGGTGGAGGCGGCGGGCATCGGTGGCGGCCGCCTGCCCGACGAGCACGACTGCGGCGCCGAGCCGCAGCCCGGTCCAGACGTCGAGCAGCGACAGATCGAAGTTGAGCGGGGCGTAACTGAGCAGCGTGTCGCCCGCGTCGAGGCCGAAGTGCCCGGTGGCCCAGTCGGCGAACCGGTCGAAGGCGGCGGCCTCGACGGGCACGATCTTCGGCGTTCCGGTCGACCCGGAGGTGGTCAGCAGCAGCGGTGCGACGGCGGGGTCGGGGACGTCGAATCCGCGAGCCGCCGCGTCGTCCTGGACGACGGTGTCGCGGTGCAGGACTCCGTCGTCGTCGACGGTGAGGACGGCGGAGCAGCGGGCCTGCGCGGTGAGCTCTGCCCGTGCCGCGGGGCCCAGTTCGGGTGACGGAGCCAGAACCGCGTACCCCGCCCGGAAGGCCGCGACGAGCAGGGCGATCGT
This sequence comes from Actinacidiphila acidipaludis, assembly GCF_019890725.1. Classification (GTDB taxonomy): domain Bacteria; phylum Actinomycetota; class Actinomycetes; order Streptomycetales; family Streptomycetaceae; genus Actinacidiphila; species Actinacidiphila acidipaludis. Next base: position 313,420 of record NZ_JAINZZ010000001.1, on the reverse strand, counting down.
CCCCGGTGTCTTGTGGGCGGGGACGCACAACGGCCGGCCGCGGTCCGCGGCCAGGCGGTCCAGCCGGTCGGCCAGTGCGTCCGCGAGGTCGGCCAGCCGGCGGTAGGTCGTCACCTGTTCGCCCAGCACCAGAGCCACGGCTCCGGGCCGGTCCCGCGCATGGGCGGCGAGCGCGTCACACAGGCGTAATGAAGGCACGGTTCCCCCTTGCTCATCCCGACATCGACAGGAAGTTGGTCTTCGGTGCGGGGGAGGGCGCCGGAAGAATCCGCGCCAGAAGGATCACATGCCGAAGTCGACGCGCTCGTGGATCAGCGCCGGCTTCGTTCACGCCCCCCCGTGATCGTTCCGTCTCTCACCGTAGCGGCAATGCATGCAGAGTCAAGCATGCATTGCCTAAGATATGACGGAGGTCACGTAACTCCGGGGGCGGAGGGGGCGGCGTTTCGGAGATGACGGAGCGCCAGGAGGGTGCCGCGCGGGCCGGGTGGGGGAGCCGGGACGGGGCCGGGCGAGGTCGAGGTCGCGCAGGGTTGGGCGGGCCGGCGGCGGGGGTGGTGGTGCGGTGTTGTGGCGGTGGCGGTGGCGGTGCCCTCCGGGTCAGACGCCGCTGCGGAGCGCCTGGACCGTCGCGCCGAGCGAGGAGACGGCTCCGGCCGTGTTCAGCGCCGAGCTCAGCACCTCGCCGTAGGTGGCGCGGCCGGCCGCGTAACGCTGACGACCCTCGTCGGTGATCACCGCGTAGACCCCGCGCTTGTCGTCCGGGCACAGGTCGCGCACCGCGAAGCCCGCGGTGTGCAGACGGGCGACCAGGCGCGTCACCGAACTCTGGTTCAGGCCCACCTTGTCGGCCAGGTCCTGCATCCGCAGCTCGCCCTCGGCGGTGTTCGTGAGGCATTCCAGGGCGCGGAACTCCGACAGCCCTATGCCATGCCTGCGCTGCAGTGCCTGGGTCAACTGGCGCTCGACGTACGCGTGCAAGGTGAGGACCTTGCTCCACATGGCCTGGTCAGAGGAGGCGGCGGGCGCCTGAGGGATGGCAGTCATCGTGGAGTCCTCCCAAGCAATGTTGACTAGCCAAGATACATGCTCATGCAAGGTTTGGCTCCGCCCGGGATTTCCGTCTTCGGGCCAGGGTAGGTAGTTGTACGTACAGGCAAAGAATGGGAGTGGGTTCGCGGCCGGTTCGAGGCGCCCGGGTGCCGGGCTCGGCGCGGCGGACGGGTGGCTGGGCGCCGGGGCGCCAGGAGCACCTCGGCAGGGAGAGATCCCGCGCTGCCGCACGTTGCGACGTCGGCCTCGAGTCGGGTCACCGGACTTCGGACGAGGGTTGCGTTCCTGGCGCGGTCGTACTTCCGTGGCTGCTCCAGCCATTCCGGGTCGTCGAACTCGCGCATCGGCGCCGGCAGACGGCTTCGCTCACGGTCGTACCAGCGTGGCTCATGAGCGCGGCTTTTCCACCTGCCGCCAGCCCTCGGCGGAACGTGTGAAGAAGAAGATCCGGTAGACGTCCCGCGTCCACACCGTGGCCCCCTCTCCGTACTCCTCCAGCTCCGCGAAAGCCTCCTCGGAGGAGTCGAAGCTGTACTTGCGCCCCTTGGCGTCCTTGATCATCCACTCCGTACCGGTCGTACTCGTCGCGTTCATCGCCATGCTGCTCGCCCCACCCTCACGTCTTCCTGGGGCACGGCAGCCCCACGTAGTGGGCCGACCCTACCTGGCCCCGCGACCTGCACCCATGCGCTTCCCGTGGGGATCTCGGCCGCCGGCCCCGCGGCGTCCGAGAGAGGGGCTGCGCTACGGTGAGGGGGCCGGTGCGGCGGAGGTGAGCGGCATGGCCATGCGGCCCGATCGGCCCATCCAGTCGCCGGACCGAACAGTGCTTTCCCTGCGTGAAGCCGGGAAGAAGCTCGGGATATCCCGGGGGCGGGTTTTCTGGCGGCTCCTGGCCGGCCATCTCGCCCCCGCACCCGAGGTGAAACATGAGACCGGCGTGACTCTGGCGAGCGTCGAGAGGGAACGGGAGTGGATGCGTCGTGCCACCTGGCCCAGAAAGCTGCGACGCGTCACCGCGGACCTGTTCCAGTGGTTCTGAAGCACGGAAAATGAACGTGGACGGAGAGTTCGGACCGCTGGAATACGCGGGCGGGCTATGGGTCGTCGGCGACCCCGACCGTGCCCATGTGAGGCTCACGCCCCGCGGGATCTCACACTGGGCCGACGGCGCGGAGACGGTCGAGCTGAGATGGCCGCGATTCATGAGCTTCGGCCTGGAAACCCAGGTCAGCCGGCGCGGCGACTCGAAGCGGCTGATCCGCGTGGCGAAGATCGCGGCGAATCTTGCCGGCGCCGTGTATGTGGGCAGTCAGGGTTCTCGCGCAGCGGCGATGCTGCGGCACCCGTACGAAGAGTGGTCCGCGGACTTCGATCACCACGTCAGGAAGTACACACGCCGAGAGATCACCATGGCCGACGCGCTGTTGCGTCACACGATCGCCGCCGGGAAGGGGGAGCGCCTGGGCGATCCCGCCTGGGTTGCGGCCGCGGTGAGCGCGATGCGCGGCGTCCCCTCGGCGCGAAGAGCCAGGGCCGCCGTCGAGTCGATGCTGCGTGCCGGCTGAGGACGCGGCGGACACCGGAGCCACCTGCCGGCACAGGCGATGCGCGGCGCGGCGGCGAGCCCAGTCATGCCGCGCCGCGGAAGACGTAGGCCGTCATGGGGCCGGTAACCGGTCCCGAGCCGAGGCGATCCGTCATCTCCTGGACGACGGTGGCCCGTACCTCCGGTCTGTCGCCGCGTTCCTCGACGGCCGCACGCATCGGCGTCCCGGTGAGGAAGCCGGTGGCGACGTCGGCGGCCGACGCAGCCCGGCCCTCCAGGACGAGTTCCTGCTCCTCCTCGACGGTGAAGCCCGCGGCCGCGAGGTCGGCGGTCACGACGACGGGGTCGCTGTAGCCGTGCGGGATCGCCGGGAGGAACTGCGGTGCGTCCAGGGGAAAGGCCTGTTCGAGCCCGGCCTGGAATGCGGCTCCGAAGGCGTGCGTGCCGATCGGGCCCCAGGTGTTGAACAGGAACCGGCCGCCCGGAGCCAGTACCCGGCGGATCTCGGTGAAGGCCGCGACGCGGTCAGGGAAGAACATCACGCCGAACTGGCAGACCACCAGGTCGAAGCCGCCGTCCGGGAACGGCAGCCTCTGCGCGTCGGCCTGGCGCCACTCCGCACCCGGAGCGCGCACGGACCCGAACGCGACCATCGCCTCGTTCAGGTCGGTGGCCGTCACCGTGGCCGAGGACACTGCCGCCAGCAGGCTTGACGTCAAAACGCCGGTTCCCGCCGCCAGTTCGAGAACCCGTCGAGGGGCGAGTGCCGCCGCCCGGGCGGCCAGGTCCTCGGCGAAGGGCCGGAAGACCGTGGGCACGAGGTACTGCTCGTAGGCCACCGGCATGGACTCGGACCACCGCCGGTCGGCGTCGATTCCCGTCACCTTCCCCACGGTAGTGCCGCCACTTGAAACTGCCGCCCGTGCCGCGCCAATCCCGTGGGACGCGACGCCGTTCCCCAACGAAGCCCTCTTCTCTGCGCGCTGAAGCATCGCCAGTTGGGCAGGGAAGAAACGTGTACCGCGCACGGCGCAACCAAACGGCCGAGGTGTGGGTCATAGGCGTGCCAGTAAGAACTTCGCATCCTGAGGAACAGCGCCCCGTGCATCACAGACCCACCCTGATCTGCGTCATCGCCGGCCTTGTCACCGTCGTCCTCGCCGGTTGCGGCGGTGGCAGCGGAACCGCGGCCGGCCAGCAACAGAAAGGACCGGCCGCAGCGTCCGTCCCGGCGCAGGTTCTGCCGTCGGCTCCTGATCCCGGCTCGATTCGCGTGCCGACAGGCGCCCCCGCGGCTTCTGCCACGGCCGAACCCCTGCCGACCGGGCCGACGCTGGAGCTGAGCCCGCTGGACCTGTGGCGACGGACTGCGGCGGTGATGGCGGACCAGAAGTCCGCGTCGCTGACCCTGGACTTCCGCGACGAGCAGGGCCGGGCTGTGCACGCCGAGTCCTCGGTGGCGGGCAACGGCGACTGCGTGGGGCATGTCAGCGCCGGCGGCGGTCAGGCCCAGGTGATCCACGTCGGGATGACGCCCTATCTGAAGGGTGATGCCGCGTTCCTGACGTGGGCGGGGGAGCGTAACGGAGACGCTGACCTGCTTGTCACCTTTTCGGGCCGCTGGCTCAAGGGAGCCCCGGCCCAGCTCGGCGCCTACGACATCGAGGAGATGTGCTCGCTGTCCACCGCGGTCGGCAACGTCACGGCGGATTTCGACGGGCTGAAGCAGGAACGCGGACCTCTCACGGTCGCCGGCCGGCAGGTCGTGTCCCTGACGCAGACGGGTGACACCAGCTCGGTCACCCTGTACGTCGCCGCTTCGGGGCCGGCCGTCGTGGTCAAGGCCGTCCGGAAGGGCGGAACCGACGTCACCACGACGTTCGCCAACCTGGGCCGGGCCGTTCACGCCAAGGCCCCGGCCGGCACCCTCTGACCTCGTAGCCTCGGCGTCCGGGCACCTCACAGGACTCGGCCTCTGCAGGCATGTCAGGACGCGCTGTCCGCGCGCCTTGCCCCGACGGGCCAGGTCGCGCCGACGGACGGCCGGTCAGCGCCAGCCGAGAGCCGGGGCGACGTGCGTGAGGATGCTCTCCAGGACGTGGGCGTTGTAGTCGACGCCGAGCTGGTTCGGGATGGTGAGCAGCACGGTGTCCGCGGCCTGGATGGCCTCGTCCTCCTGGAGCAGCTTCACCAGCTCGTCGGGCTCGGCGGCGTACGAGCGGCCGAAGATCGCCCGGGTCTTCTCGTCGATCATGCCGACCTGGTCCTGCGAGTTGCGGTCGCGGCCGAAGTAGGCGCGGTCGGTGTCGGTGGTCAGTGCGAAGATGCTGCGGCTGACCGACACCCGCGGCTCGCGCTCGTGTCCGGCGTCCTTGTACGCCGCGCGGTACGCCTCGATCTGCTTGCGCTGCTGGACGTGCAGCGGCTCGCCCGTCTCGTCGTCCTTCAGCGTGGAGCTCTGCAGGTTCATGCCGAGCTTCGCCGCCCAGGCCGCGGTCGCGTTGGAGCCGGAGCCCCACCAGATACGGTCGCGCAGACCCTCGGAGTGCGGCTCGACACGCAGCAGGCCCGGCGGGTTGGGGAACATCGGCCGAGGGTTCGGCCGGGCGAAGCCGTCGCCCTCGATCACCTTGAGGAACGTCTCCGTGTGCCGCCGGGCCATGTCCGCGTCGGTCTCACCCTCGGCCGGGGCGTACCCGAAGTACCGCCAGCCGTCGATCACCTGCTCCGGTGACCCACGGCTGACGCCGAGCTGAAGCCGGCCGCCGGAGATGAGGTCGGCGGCGCCGGCATCCTCCGCCATGTACAGCGGGTTCTCGTACCGCATGTCGATCACGCCGGTACCGATCTCGATCCGCGACGTCCGTGCGCCGATGGCCGAGAGCAGCGGGAAGGGGCTTCCGGCCTGCTGCGCGAAGTGGTGGACGCGGAAGTACGCGCCGTCCACGCCGAGCTCCTCCGCGGCGACCGCGAGATCGATCGACTGGTGCAGGAAGTCGGCAGCAGAGCGCGTCCCCGACTGCACACTCGGCGACCAATGTCCGAACGAGAGAAATCCGATCTTCTTCACACCATGTCACAGCGTCCAGGAGCCCTCTTTGATTCCCGGCCGCCGCTGGTCACGAGGGCGAGGAGCGTCCGCCGGGGGCCGTGACACCCCCTGAGGTCACGGGTTCGTGAAGGCTCGGTGGTCTCCGCCGGGCTCGCCGGGCGAGCGCAGCAGGGCGAACTGCGGGGTGCGGCGCAGGGTGAAGCCCAAGGACTCGTAGAGCCGGATGGCGGCGGTGTTGCCGGCTGCCGCGTGCAGGAACGGTGTCTCGCCGCGGGCGCGGATGCCGGCGGCCACCGCGCGGACCAGCCGGGTGGCAAGGCCCCGGCCGCGATGGTCCGGGTCGGTGCACACCGCACTGATCTCCGTCCAGCCGGGTGGATGCAGCCGCTCCCCGGCCATGGCGACCAGCCGCCCGTCGTGCCGAAGCCCGAGGTAGCAGCCGAGCACAATGGTGCGAGGCAGGAACGGTCCGGGCTTGGTCCGGGCGATCAGGTCGAGGATTTCCGGCACGTCGTCCGGGCCGAGTGGCACGGCCTCCGGGTCCGGGACGCTGTGCAGGGCCGTCGCGACGAGCTGGACGCCGGGTATGGAGTCGATGCGCTCCCAGCCGTCGGGCGGGTCGGTCACGGCTCCGGTGAGGGGGGTGGCGACGCCCGGGCCGACGAGTTCGGCCAGGTCCGCCCAGGCGCGTGGGTCGGACGGGTGGCGAGCGCGGCGAACGGGGACACGTCCGCCGGGTAGCGGGCGGCCAGACCGTGCCGTTCGGCGAGGTGTGCGTGCGGGCCGGTGAGGGCGGCCCAGGCGGGGTTGTCGAGGACGTGGGGCTCGCGCTTACCGAACATCGGCCGGTCGGGTCCTCACCTGGGGCACCCCGCCGCGACGGGAGGGTTGCCGGCCAGCGAGCCAGGGCTTGTCGCTGACACTCATGACCTTCTGCGCGGAACCGTAGAGCGGCGGCGGGAACGCTGTCAACGGCGGTGTCCGGCACTCGGACAGCGTCTCAGGAGGGGCCCGCAGAGCCGGCGCCGCCAGCCCAGGGATGGCCCGGCGAAGGAAGACATTGTGCTTGCCGCGTGCCGGAGTTACGGTGAGGAGCAGGTCAAAGGGGAGGTGACGCGATGCGGGAATCCGGCAGGCAGGTGCTCTCCGCCGTCGCCCTGTTCTCCCGGCGGCACATCGACTTCGAGCGCACCGCCGGCGCTCTGTGTCCGGTCGGCTGACCGCCGCGTCCGACGACCACCCCGACGCCCCGCTTCCGCGGGCTGCGGGCCGCTGCCCGTTTCTCCGGGCCTTCGAGCCCGCGTCCTGACGGGCGGACGCGCCCATACCCCCCGCTCTCGCATCCGGGGCCCGGCCCGGCGTGGCCGGTCTGCATCCCCCCGCTCACCAGCCCCTGGGCCACGCGCACCGGGCCCGGGGACCATCAGGCATGCTCGCGTTCCCGCGCGGCCGGCCTCCCGAGTAGGAAGCGGTACGGCTCGTGTCCCTCTGCAGCATTCCGGTGACCGCCGCTGGCCTGCCGACCCGGCGGCCCTCCTCCCCGGCCCAACTGCGCCGTGTTTTCGGCGCGTTCCCGACCGGAGTGACCGCCGTGGCGGCGCTGGCCGACGGCGTGCCCGTCGGTCTGGCCGCCAGCTCCTTCACCTCGGTCTCACTCCACCCGCCGCTGGTGTCGGTGAGCATCGCCCACACCTCGACGACCTGGCCGCTGCTGGCCGGCCGTGCCCGTCTCGGCGTCACAGTGCTGGGTGCCGACCAGGAACGCGCGTGTGCCCAGCTCGCCTCCCAGGACGGTGACCGGTTCGCCGGGCTGGACTGGCACGCCACCGACGGCGGCGCCGTCCTGCTGCGCGGCGCCTGCGCCTGGTTCGACACCAGCGTCGAGCAGCAGGTCACGGCGGGCGACCACGACATCGTGATCCTGCGCATCCATGCCCTCGGCGCCGAACACGCCGTCCCCCCGCTGGTCTTCCACACCGGCCGCTACCGGCGCCTGGCGGAGACCACCACCAGTCCGAACGCACCCACGACGCAGCACCTGACGACATCCGAGGAGACGCCGTGACCACACACACCACCGACACCGACCGCGCCGCGTTCACGCGGCAGTGGGCGCAGTGGCACGCCCGCCACGAGGAGGTGCGAGCCGACCCGCACGGCTTCCTCGCCATCACCGGCCTGCACTGGCTGGACGCCACCCCGACGCGCTACGCCGACGCTCCCGGCGCCTGGTCGACGACCGAGGAGGGCGCGGTGGTGGTAGAGCTGGCGGACGGCGAGGAACTCGTCCTGGACGGTCAAGTGCTGCGCGGGCGCCATGACTTCGGGGTCGTCGCGGAACGCGGCAGTCTGTTCCCGGCAGCTGGGGACGCCGTCATCGAGGTGGCCAAACGCGGTGGTCACGACATCATCCGTCCCCGCCACCCGGATCACCCGCCGCGGGTGGCCTACGCGGGCACACCGGCCTACGCACCGGACCCGCGATGGGTCCGCGCCGCCCGCTACCTTCCCTTCGCCGTGCCGCGCCCGACGACTGTCGGCGCGGCCGTCGAGGGTCTGCAGCACGTCTATGAGGCGCCCGGGGAGGTCGCGTTCGACCTCGACGGCGTCACGCACCGGCTGACCGCGTTCAACGGCCCGACGCCGGGCAGCCTGTTCGTGCTGTTCACCGACGCGACGTCCGGCGTGACCACCTACGCCGCGAACCGGTCGCTGGCCCTGGCCGCTCCGGGCGAGGACGGACGGATCGACCTGGACTTCAACCGGGCGGTCAATCTGCCCTGCGCCTACACCGAGCTGGCCACCTGCCCGCTGCCGCCCGCCCAGAACCGTCTGCCGGTGGCGATCGAGGCCGGTGAGAAGACCCCGACCGCCCCGGTGACGGTCACCCGCTCAGTACCCGCCGATGGGGCAGCCGGTCAGGCCGGCTGACCCGACGGCGCCCGCCGGTCCCACTCCTCCGCCAGCAGCCGGTAGGAAGCCACCCGGTCCTCGTGGGCATGGGTGATGGTGGTGACGATCAGCTCGTCGGCGCCGGTCGCGTCCCGGAGCGTCTCCAGCCGGTCCGCGACCTGCGCCGCCGTTCCGGTGAACTGGGTCTCCAGCCGGTCCTCGACCAGAGCCCGGTCCTCGTCCGTCCAGACGTGCGCCCGGGCCTCCTCCGGCGTCGGGAAGGGGATGGCGCCCTCACCGCTGCGGATGCTGCGCACCCACAGGCCGTAGCCGGTGGCCAGCTCCCGGGCGCGGCCCTCGTCCTCGGCGACCACCACGTCCGCCGACACACTCACATAGGGCCGCTCCAGCACGGCGGACGGGACGAACGCGGCCCGGTAGCCCTCCACGGCCTCGAGCACCTTCGCCGGGCTGACGTGGTAGTTCGCGGCGAACCGCAGCCCGTTCGCGCCTGCCACCTGAGCGCTGATGCCGCCGCTGCTGCCGAGGATCCACACCTGCAGGTCCGCGCCTTCGCCGGGTACGACGTGGGCCTCGACGCCGTCGGCCGTGGCGTACGTGCCGGCGATCAGCGCGAGGATGTCGGCTATCTGCTCGTCGTACTCCTGCGCCTCGGCGTTCGGCTGCTGCAGGAGCTTCTTGTGCAGGGCGAACCTCGGCGACTTCAGCAGGCCCGTGAAGTCGAAGTGGGCTGGGACGCGCAGCCCGTTGGGGGCGTGGCCGTCCCGCACCGCGGTGGCGCCGGCCAGGGCCGGCTGCCGGGACACGGCCGGCGGCTTGCCGCCCGAGCGGCCCAGGCCCAGGTCGAAGCGGCCCGGGTGCAGGGCGTCGAGCAGCCCGAACTCCTCGACGGTGGACAGCGCGGTGCGGTGCCCGAGCTGCACCGCGCCCGAGCCGAGCCGGATGGCGGACGTCGCGGCTGCCGTCAGCGCCAGGACGACCGCCGGAGAGGTGCCGGCCACGCCGGGATTGAGGTGGTGCTCGGCGAACCAGTAGCGCTGGTAGCCGAACCGCTCGGCCTGCTGGGCGAGGTCGATGCTGTTGCGCAGGGCCTGCTGGGCGGACGAGCCGGAGCTGATCGGTACCAGGTCCAGGACCGCGAGGGGCGTGTTGGCCATGCTCAGACTCCTTGCGACGCGGTGGCGGCGGGCTCGGCGCCCGCCGGAAGGGAGGCGAAGGCGGCCGCCGTCCGGTCCGGGTGCCGGACGGGCGAGTCGTCGGGTGCGACCGGCGCCCACGGCCAGGGCGGATCGGGGATGTCGCGCCGCAGCGCGGGTGCGACGTCGGACTGGAACAGTTCGAGCGACGCCCGGTGCCGGGCGTCGGACAAGCCGCCCGCCTCGGCGCTCACATGGAGCACGGTGTGCCCGAACCGCTCGTGGTAGCGGTGGACCTTGTCGATGATCTGCTGCGGGCTGCCCACCAGCGCGGAGCTGCGCTCGGCGAAGTCCTCAAGGGTGGGGAACACGGGATCGGCACCGAGCCGCCGCTGGAAGGCCAGATAGCCCTCGAACACCGGCCGGTAGTCCGCGAGCGCCTGCTGCGAGGTCTGCGCGGCACACACGCCGGCGGAGCCGGCGCCGACGGTCGCCAGCCTGGGATCATGACCGTACGCCTCCCAGCGCTCGCGGTAGTACCGCACCAACTCGGCGTAGGGCTCGATGGAGTGGGTGACGTTGGCCGAGAACAGCGGATCGCCGTGGCGCGCGGCCAGGTCGACCGACGCGCGGCTGGTGGCGCTGCCGTGCCACACCCGGATCGGCCGCTGGTAGGGCCGCGGCCAGACCTCGGCGTCCTGCAGGGCAGGCCGGAACCGCGGAGCGGCAGTCACCCTGTCATTGCGCCAGAGCTCCCGGAACAGGCCGTAGGACTCGGCGTTCCGCTCCCACTGGTCCTCGGGTGTGACGTGGAACAGTTCGCGCTGGGCGCTGCCGTTGCCCTTGCCGATGATCAACTCCAGTCGGCCGTCCGACAGATGGTCCAGCGTCGCGTAGTCCTCGTAGGCGCGGACGGGATCGAGCAGGCTCAGGGTGGTGACCGCGGTGAACAGCCGGATCCGCCGGGTGAGCGCGGCCACATGGCTCAGCACCACGGTGGGGGAGGAGGAGATGAAGGGCCGCTCGTGCCGCTCCCCGACGCCGAACCCGTCGAATCCCAGTTCCTCGGCGTGCAGGGCGCTGTGGACGACCTGCCGGAATCGGTCGTGCGTCGACGGCTGGGCGCCGGTCACCGGATCGGGGGCGTGCACGATGAGGGTGATGGCGATGAACTTCACGCCCTCGCCCTCCCCGTCCTGGTGACCGTGTCCGCCGTCGGCACCGTGGCCGTGCTCGACGCCGTGACCGCCGCGGTCTCGCGAGCCGGGTCGACCGGCGACAGGCCGAGGTGCTCGCGCAGCGTGCTGCCCTCGTACTCGGTGCGGAACACGCCGCGCTCCTGCAGCAGCGGGACCACGGTGTCCGCGAAGTCGTCGAGGCCGCTTGGCGTCAGGTGCGGTACCAGGATGAAGCCGTCGCTCGCGTCGGTCTGCACGAACTCGTTCAGCGCGTGAGCCACCGTCTCCGGACTGCCGATGAAGGTCTGGCGGCCGGTGACCTCGATGATCAGCTCCCGTGTCGTGAGCTTCTTCGCCTCGGCCAGGGCCCGCCACTCGGCCGCGGTCGCGAGCGGGTCGCGGAACATCCGCACGCTCGCCCGCCCCTTCGCGACCAGGTTCTCGCCGACCAGCGGATCCACCGCGGGCAGCGGGCCGTCCGGGTCGTGGTCACTGAGATCGCGGTTCCACAGTTGCTCCAGGAACTTCACGGCGGTCTGCCCGCTCACCTGCATGCGGCGGATCGCACGGGCCTTCTCCTGCGCCTCGGCGTCGGTGCCTCCCAGGACGTACGTCACGCCGGGCAGGATCTTCAGCTCGTCGGCGGCGCGTCCGTACTTGGCGAGCCGTCCCTTGACGTCGGCGTAGAACGCCCGTCCGGCCTCCAGGGTCCCGTGACGGGTGAAGATCGCGTCCGCGGACGACGCCGCGAACTCGCGCCCTTCCTCGGAGTCCCCGGCCTGGAAGATCACCGGTCGGCCCTGCGGGCTGCGCGGCACATTGAACCGCCCGCGGATGTCGAACTGCGCGACACGATGGGCGAAACGGCCGGCGTCGGCGTCGGTGAGGAAGACCCCGGACTCCTTGTCGGCGGCGATCTCGTCGCCTCGCCAGGAGGCGAAGAGCACCCTGGCCGCGTCGAGGAACTGGCGGGCCCGTTCGTAACGGTCCTCCTGGGCCAGGAAGCCGCCGCGCCGGAAGTTCTCCCCGGTGAAGGCATCCCACGAGGTGACCACGTTCCAGGCGGCGCGGCCGCCCGAGAGGTGGTCGAGGGACGCGAACTGCCGGGCCACCTCGTACGGTTCGTTGAAGGTGGAGTTGATGGTGCCGGCCAGGCCCAGTCGGTCGGTGACGGCAGCCAGTGCGGCCAGGACCGTGAAGGTGTCGGGCCGCCCGACCACGTCCAGGTCGTAGATCTCGCCGCCCTGCTCACGCAGGCGCAGGCCCTCGGCGAGAAAGATGAAGTCGAACTTGGCGCGCTCGGCCGTCCTCGCCACATGGGCGAAGGAACTGAACTCGATCTGGCTGCCCGCGGCCGGGTCGCTCCAGACCGTGGTGTTGTTGACGCCGGGGAAGTGCGCGGCGAGGTGGATCTGCTTCAGCGGCTTGCTCATGTGAGGCTTCCTTGGGTCTCGGCGCTCAGACGGCGGCGGTGGTTTCGGCCGGCGAGGAAACGACCGCGGCGTAACGGTTCGCCGGGCGCGGCAGGCCCAGCAGGCCGCGCAGGGTGCCGGCCTCGTACGCGGTGCGGAACACTCCGCGCCGCTGCAGTTCCGGTACCAGCCGGCGGGTGATCTGCTCCAGGTCGTGCGGGATGGCAGCGGGACGCAGGCGGAACCCGCTGATCCCCGCTTCCCGCCAGCCCGCCAGCAGGTCGGCGAGGCCGTCCGGAGTCCCGGCGAACACCCGGGCGTCGCTGGTGAACGCGGCACCCGCCCGCTCGTCCAGCCGGCTGAGCCGGGCGGCGGCGGTGGCATCCGTGTCATCCAGCAGGACCACCAGATCGGCGAAGACGTGCACGGTCTCCTCAGCGCGCCCCGCCTCCGCCTGGTGCGCCCGGATCTCCGCGACGATCCTCCCCGCCTCGTCCGCGTCGTGCGGCGTGACGAAGCCGACGTCCGCGGAGCGGCCGACCAGCCGGAAGGGCTCGGTGCGGTGGGCCAGTGCGACCACGACCGGCTGGCCCTGCGGTGGGCGGGGCGTGATGGACGGGCCCTTGACGCGGAAGTGGCGCCCCTCGAAGTCGATGTAGTGCAGCTTCGCCCGGTCGATGAAGCGGCCGGTCGCCACGTCGCGGATCTCCGCGTCGTCCTCCCAGCTGTCCCACAGCCGGCGCACCACCTCGACGTAGTCGGCGGCCTCGTCGAAGGAATCGGCGATCACCGCCCGCGCACCCGGAGTGCCGAGGTCGTCGAGCCGCAGCGGCGGGAAGGTGCGGCGGCCGAACAGCTCGGCCTCGTGCGGGCGGACCGACACCTGTACGCGCAGCCCCGCCCGGCCACCGCTGACGTAGTCGAGCGTCGCGATCGCCTTCGAGAGGTGGAACGGCTCGGTGTGGGTGACGACGGCGGTCGGCACCAGGCCGATGCGGTGGGTCAGCGGCGCGATCCGGGCGGCGATCTGCACGGCGTCCAGCCGGCCCCGCACCTGGCCGGTGCGTCGGTCGGGTTCGGTGGGGGAGGAGGACTGCAGACCCAGGGAGTCCTCGATCGTCACGAAGTCCAGCAGTCCGCTCTCGGCCTCGGCCACGAGGCCGGCCCAGTAGGCGGCGGTGAACAGGTCCTTGGGGCGTGCGCCGGGCTCGCGCCAGGCTGCGGGATGCCATCCGGCACCGTCCAGGGCCACGGCGAGGTGGAGGGCGGGCTGGGAGGCAGGGTGGGGCTGGGGCATGGAAGGTCGCTTCCTGCTCGGCGGGGAGACATGGGTGGAGAGCGCGGACCGGCCGGAGTGAGCCGGCGCCCGACGCCGGCGCGGGGACCACACCGACGGGCACGAGGCAGCCGACGCCGGCGCGGCATGCCTGGGCACACCGCGGCACGCGAACGATCAAGGAGTCCGGAAGGGCCGCCCAGCCGGACGGCGGGGCCGGCAGGCGGCAGGCACACCTGTGCCGCGTGAAGGCGGGAGGACTTGTCCGGACGGGCTCAGACGGCCGGACAGAGAGCGCTGGCGATGCGCTGCAGATCGATGTGGCGACGCGAGTAGGCGCTGACGGCTCTGCGCACTTCAGCCCCCTCCGTTCTCCGTCGCGCTTGCGGGCGCCGGGCTCGGCGCCGCCGGGTCGTCACCTGGAGCACCCCGCCGCGTCGGAGGGTTGCCGGTCAGCCAGCCAGGGCTCGGTACTGACACTCGTGACCCGCTCACACGCTAACTCCGGACAACGGCCCAGCACAATGCCCGCTGACCTGGCGTCAGGAAGTAGGTCATTGCCGGGAAGCCGGACAGCCGGTTACGGTGTGGGCCGGTCATGCGACGCACGGTCGTGCCATGGCCCCGGCCCGAGGATGCGAGGTGATCCGCATGCAGGCACGACGGTCCCGCCCCAGCGGCTCGCCTTCGCCGCTCGGCTCCGGCGCGCTCCTGGCCGCCCGCCGGCATGTCGACCTGCTGCGCGTGAACAGCGCCCTGTGTTCCCCGCACACCCTGGTCCGCTGACCTCCGCCTGACCTTTCCCCGCACCGTCGCCACCGGGCTGCTCACCGACCGGTTCGACGGCCGCTTTCCGTGCTGACCGTCCGACGACGTCCGGCAGCACCCACGTGCCTGCGTTGTTCCTGCACGTGCCCCCGCGCCCGCCCGGTCGGCGCACACGGTCACCGCAGCAACCCCAGGCCCCGTTCGCCTCCGGCCGCCCGCCCCACACCGGGGTGCGGCGCCACTACGTCACGGGACGGAAGACGCGCCCTCATGACCAGCTCCGACGCCATCACGCCGACCGACGCCCGCACGCCGTCGACCGATGCTCCCCGCGCCCCGCGCGAAGCCGAACCCCCGCCGTCCGCCGCGCCACCGCCCACCGGCCATCACCCCGGAAACGGCCGCGACGACCGCCGGCTGCTGGCGGCCGGACGCGTCCCCCGGCGCCACCTCGGTCAGTGGATCTCTGCCGCCGTCCTGCTCCTGCTGCTCGCGATGGCCACCAACACCGTCCTGACCAACCGCCGCTTCCAATGGGGTGTCGTCGGCCACTACATCCTCGATACCTCGATCGTCCACGGCCTGGAGCTCACCCTGTGGCTGACGGCCGCGGTGATGGCCACCGGCTACCTCCTCGGAATCGGCGTCGCGGTGATGCGGCTGTCCGCCAACCCCGTGCTCGTCGCGCTCAGCTTCGCCTTCGTGTGGCTGATCCGCTCCGTCCCGCCCCTGGTCCAGCTGCTGTTCTGGTACGAAATCGCCTCGCTCTACCCGCGGTTGTCCATCGGGATCCCCTTCGGGCCGGAGTTCGCGAGCGTGCGGACCGCGCATCTGTTCAGCGGCATCCTGGCCGCCTACGTCGGACTGAGTCTCGACGTCGCCGCCTTCTCCTCCGAGATCGTGCGCGGCGGCATCCTCGCCGTCGACCAAGGCCAGACCGAGGCCGCCCAGGCGCTCGGACTGGGCAGGGCCCGGATCTTCCGAAAGATCGTGCTGCCGCAGGCCATGCCCGCCATCGTTCCCGCCTCCGGCAACCTGCTGATCGGCATGCTGAAGGCGACCTCCATCGTGAGCGTCATCGCCGTCCAGGACCTGCTCTACTCCGCCCAGCTCATCTACAACCAGAACTACCTCGTCATACCGCTGCTGTTGGTGGCGACGCTCTGGTACGTCGTCCTCACCACGCTGCTCTCGGTCGGGCAGTTCTTCGTGGAACGGCACTACGCCCGCGGTCGCGGACGTGCCGGCGGCCGGCTCGGGCCGCGCTCGTTCCGGGAACTCTTCCGGGGCAACCTGCCGCTGTTCGGCCGCGGCGCCGACGAACTGGCGGGCCTGTCATGAGCGTCGGCCCCGTGGGTGAAACGGGCACCGCGCCTCCGCTGGTGCGCGTCAGAGGACTGCGCAAGAGCTTCGGAGCGCACCTCGTGCTCGACGGCATCGACCTCGACGTCCGGCAGGGCGAAGTCACCGTGCTGCTCGGCCCGTCCGGGTCGGGCAAGTCCACACTGCTGCGCAGCATCAACCACCTGGAGCGGCCCGACGACGGGTTCGTCGAGGTGAACGGCGAGATCATCGGATACCGCTACCGCGGCGGGCGACTGCACGAGGTGCGCCCGCACACCATCACCCGGCAGCGCGCCCGGATCGGCATGGTCTTCCAGCAGTTCAACCTCTTCCCGCACATGACCGTGCTGGAGAACCTCGTCGAGGCGCCGGTCGCCGTGCGGGGAACCTCACGCAAGGCCGCCGCCGCACGAGCCACGGACCTGCTGGAACGCGTGGGACTGGCCGGACGTGAAGGCGCCTATCCGCGCACACTCTCCGGCGGACAGCAGCAGCGCGTCGCCATCGCCCGGGCCCTCGCGATGGATCCCGACCTGCTGCTCTTCGACGAACCCACCAGCGCCCTCGACCCGGAACTCGTGGGCGAGGTCCTCGCCGTCATCAAGGACCTGGCGGAGAGCGGTATGACGATGATCGTCGTCACCCACGAGATCGGCTTCGCCCGCGAGGTCGCCGACACCGTGGTCTTCCTCGACGGCGGCCGGATCGTCGAGTCCGGGCCGCCCGCCGATGTGCTCTCCCGTCCCGGCAACGAACGCGCTCGCGCCTTCCTCGCCGCGGTCCTCTGACCCTCCGCGGTCGCGGCCCGCACCCTCCCCGAAGCAAAGGACACACCCGTGACGATCAACCGCCCCGCCGCCGCGCGCACCTCCCTGATCGCCGCCGGGACCGCGGCCGCACTCCTCCTGCTCGCCGCCTGCGGCTCCCACTCGGCCACCGGCGCACCCGCCACGGGCGGCCGGCCGGCGGCGCCCGCCGCCGAGAGCGCGGGCTCCACAGCCATTCCGAACGAGGACGTCCTGTCCACGATCCGGCCCGATCCCGCGCTGAAGGCCGAACTCCCGGCGCAGATCCGCGGCCGCGGCACGATCGTCCTGGGCACCAGCCGGGTCGTCGGCACCTCGGGTCTGCCGCACGGCGGCCAGGCGCCCGACGGCAGCACGGTCGGACTCGACATCGATCTGCGCGACGCCGTCGCCAAGGTGCTCGGCGTCACCTGGGACGTGCAGTACGGAACGTTCCCCACCGTCATCCCCGGCGTCCAGAACGGCAGGTACGACGTAGGCCAGGACAACTTCGGTGCCACCAGGGCCCGCGAGAAGGTGGTCGACTTCGCGACCTACCTCAACGACGGCCAGTCCTTCCTCGGCGCGCAGGACATCGCGGCCGACAAGGTCAGTACGCTGACCGACCTCTGCGGTTACACCGTGGCCACCAGCCCCGGGTCGACCTTCCAGCAACTCCTCACCGACGGCGCGGGCACGTGCGCGGCGGCCGGCAAGAAGCCGTACAAGGTGCAGTACTTCTCCGACAACGCCCCGATCATCCTCGGCCTGACGAACGGCAAGGTGGACATCTACTTCGGCCCCACCCTCAGCCTCAAGTACGAGGCACAGCACATACCCCGCACGAAATACCTCGGTCAGATCACCACGACGCCCGTGGGCTTCGTCACCGCCAAGCACTCCCCGCTCGCGAAGGCACTCAGCGATGCGGTCGACAAGCTCATCGCGGACGGCGACTACGCCCGGATCTTCGCCAAGTGGGGTGTGCCGGGGACAGGCGTCACGTCCTCGGTCGTCAACCCGCCCACGACGTTCTGAACGGTGCCGGCCTCTGTCCTGGGCTCCGGGCCGTGCCGGTCGAGTACGGACGCGGCCCGGTCCGGCGCCGGGGGAGAGGCCCCCGGCGCCGGGGCGGCCGCAGCGTGTCGGGCGCGTGCCCGGACCCGGTTGGCGACGCCGCTGCGCATGCGGAGGCCGGCACCGGGTGTTGATCAGGGCGTGGACCAGTGCTGGTTCGCGCCCCCGTTGCAGTCCCAGATGATCAGCTGCGTCCCGTCGGTGGTGGAGGACGCCGGGTCGTCGAGGCAGCGTCCGGAGACGGGGTTGCGGTAGCCGCCGTCGTAGGGCTGCCACTGCTGGTTGCCGCCGCCGTTGCAGTCCCAGAGCTCGGCCTTGCTGCCGTTCCCGGTGGCCGCGCCGGTGACGTCCAGGCACTTGCCGAGGGCGCGCAGCGTGCCGTCGGTGGCGGCGGTCCATGCCTGTGCGCCGGTGTTGTTGCAGGTCCAGATCTGGACCGCGGTGCCGGCGGTGGCGTTGCCGCCGTTGACGTCCAGGCACTTGCCGGCGAGAGCGGAACGCACCGGACCGGAGACGGCCACGGGCGCGTTGATCCAGCCGGCGGCGTCGGCGGCCTGGACACCGGCGTTGAAGGCGTCGGCCATCTTGCGGTAGCCGGTGTCGTTGGGATGGAGCTGGTCGGACAGGTCCGCCGCGGTCAGGGCGCTCATGTCGACCAGCCGGACGTGCCTCCCCCCGGCCTGCTCGCTCTGGACGATGCCGGGGAGGGCGTTGTCGAACGCGGGCCGGTTGGTCTCCTCGGTGGGGCTCGTCGAGACGATGACGGTCCCGACCAGCACGGTCGCGTCCGGTGCGTCCGCGGTGATCTGGTCGAGCAGCGAGTGGAGCCGGTCGGTCGCCGTGGGGATCTGGTAGTTCTGGTTGAGGTCGTTGGTGCCGATCTCCAGCGTGATGACGTTGGGCCGGTAGGTCGCCAGGACGGAGTCGGCGATCCCGGCGATCTGGTCGATGCGCCAGCCGGAGTGGCCTTCGTTGTCGGGGTCCGGAAGCGTGCCGTTGCGCTGGGTCCCGGTGAAGTCGAGCGCGTGACCCTCGGAGGACAGCTCGTTCCACAGGTCGCCGCGGTAGCTGTTGCCGGTACTGCTGCCGACGCCCCAGGTGATCGAGTCACCCAGCGGCATCAGCCGTAACGTGGTGGGTGCGGCTGCCGCGGCGGCCGGGGCCTGCTTGGCGGCGGCTCGTGCGACGGTGGCCGCGGGCGGTGCCGCATGGGCAGCCGCGGGCATGGCCAGGCCGGCGCAGAGTGCCGCGACGGCCGCTGCCGTGAGACGCGTCGTGGGGGTCATGGTGGGTCCTTCGGATACGTGGGGGAGGGGTGGTGCCGCGGACAACCGGCCTGTGGGCCGGGCCGGTTGCCGTGGGTGGCGCTCGGGGAGCGGCGGGGCTGGACGCGTCGGGGCAATGGGGGGGGCCAGCTCCGGGGGCGCTCGTCGGGGCCTTTCCGGTGGACCGCCTGCGGCTGCGTGAAGCACGTGGGCGCGCAGCCGCAGACGATCCGGTTCAGGATGTGGCGGGGAAGTTCCACTTCTGGTTGGCCCCGCCGTTGCAGTCCCAGATCTCCAGGGCGGTGCCGTTGGCCGTGTTGAATCCGGGGACGTCGAGGCAGCGGCCCGAGGCGGGATTGACCAGGGTGCCGTTGCTCACGGTCCACTGCTGGTTCCCGCCGCCGTGGCAGGTCCACAGGTCCACCGGCGAACCGTTGGCGGTGGCGTTGCCGACGACGTCCAGGCACAGGCCGTTGACGGTGACCGCGCTGTTGCCGACCGTCCACTGCTGGGCGGACGAGGTGTTGCAGTCCCAGATGTCGACGACGGCGCCGGCCGTGGTCGCGTCGGTGTAGTCGTCCAGGCACTTGGCGGTGCTCAGCGCGGAGGTGACGTGACCGGTCGCCGTGCCGCCCGTGCTGCCGGAGCCGGGGGTGATGGAGAGGTTGTCGAACTGGTCGGTGCGGTAGCCCTGGATGCCGAGACCGGCCTGCCCTGACTGGAAGGAGGTGTCGGTGACCGAGCCGACCTGCGTGCCGTCGACCTTGGCGCTGATCGCCGAGCCCTGGAAGGTGAGGGCGAGGTTGTGCCAGGCGCCGGTGCCCAGCGCGGTGGTGGTGCCGGTGGCCAGAGTGTGGTTGGAGCCGTCGGTGTACATCTTCTCGATCCACCACTGGCCGGTGTCGCGGATGCGGAAGTAGTAGGCGTTCATGTGCGACTGGGGACGCAGTTGGGTGTTGGTGCGGCCGAGCAGTTCGGTGGTTCCGGCGCCGCGCAGCAGCACGTCGGAACTGACGGTGTAGTTCGACCAGGTGGTGTCGCCGATCAGGGCGTAGGAGTCGGAGTCGTCCTGCCACTCGATCGGTTTGACCGGCGCCATCTGCTGGACGCAGTTGCCGGAGCGGCCCATGCAGGGCTGGACCTCGAACGAGCCCTGCATGTCGGCCAGATACCGGGCCTCCGTGCCGGTGGCATCGTTGTCGAAGGTGTCGCTGTACGGCAGTGCGAGGGCGTGCGCGGCCGGCGCCGTCGCGGTGCCCCTGCCCTGGCCGGTGGTCGTGGACACGGTGTAGACGTAACCGGGCTGCAGCGTCAGGGAGTACGAGCCGCCGGACGGTGTGACGTCCTGCGTGTGCACGAAGGACGTCGCGGCGCTGGGGTTGTTCACGTCGGTCGCCCAGACGTGGACCTGGCCGGTGGACAGTCCGCCCTGCACGTGGATGTCGACCGTCTGGGAGGAGCCGGCGGTCGTGGTCTCCAGGACCGTGGAGTAGTCGCTGCCGTTGGGCGACTTCAGGCTCACATACGTGCCGTTGGACTCGCTGCCGCCGAGGTAGCCGGAGGCGGAGTCGATGAACTTCCAGCCCGGCTGGGTGAACTGGGTGACCTGCGCGGTGGCCCAGGTGCTGGCGCCGACGGTGTAGTTCCCCGACCAGGGCGAACCGGCCGTGGCCAGACCCACCGTGGAGTAGGGCAGGTTGGGGTAGATCGCGGCGAGCAGCGGCCAGTTGAGATAGGCGGTCATCTTCGCGTCGACATAGCCGCGGGTGATGGCGCGGATCAGCGCGGGGGCTCCGCTGTTCATGTCCTGGGAGCCGTTCTCGCTGTCCCACAGCGGCTTGCCGAGACTGCGTCCGGTCTGGGTGCTCTGGCAGGAGGTCGCGTCGCCGCCGTCACCGCCGTTGCAGGAGTAGTGGACCCCCACGATCGACACGGCGTTGTTGAAGGCGGAGTTGCTCGCCATGTCGTCCGCGACGCTCCAGCCGGAGTCGTCGCCGACGATCTGCACGCTGCCGTAGCCGGCGCTGTTCAGCGCCGTGCGCAGCTGGATGTACCAGTTCGCGTCGTGGCCGCGTTCGTTCCAGCCGCCGAGGTACTTGATCGTCAGTCCGTGCTGCTTGGCGCAGCCGAGCCAGGTGATGAGGTAGTCGATGGTGTCGGTGGACCAGAACCCGCCGTTGATCCAGCCGGGAGCGGCCCAGGCCAGTCCGTAGAGGCCGATGTTCGGGTTGCGCTTGACGGCCTGCTCGGCCAGCCAGAACTCGTAGCCGGCGTCGCAGTTGACGGTCCCGCGCGCGTGCTCGACGGACGGTTCGGAACCGTCGGTGGAGTTCGCGTCGCCGCCGATCTCCAGCTTCAGCATCTGCAGGTCGGCACCGTAGCCGGGTTTGAACAGGTAGTCCAGGATCTGTGACTGCTGGGTGGCCGGGTAGTCGCGCAGCAGACGGGAGTTGCCCCCGCCGCCGCTGATCGCGCCGATCCCGTCGAACGTCCGGCCGCTCTGTGTGCCGTCCAGTGTGACGGAGGTGGTCGCGGCCCGTGCCGGAGTGGCCGCGACCGCGAGTAACGCGGCGAGCAGCGCCAGAATCCACAAAGGTGTCAGTTGTGCCATGCGACGCATGGGCCATCCTTCGCCGTGGGGGTGGCGGCAGGGCCGGGGCTCACTCGACAACTGGGTCCAACGCCCCTGTACCGCCGGGAAGATGGTGCACAGTGTGCTGTCGTGTTTCTTTTGCGGTCAACCCTCGCGGTCAAAGAAACAACACTCAACAGACATCATCAGCAAAGGTACGCAGGTCACAGTTCACCGCGGGGCATGGAACCATCGGCGCCCCGATGGTCGGCAAGCCCTCCGGCCGCTGGTCGATTCCCCGCAGGGCACCACCTACAACACCGTGCAACTGGCCGTGTGGGACTGCAACGGCCGCGCCAACCAGCAGTGGACCCTCGGGTGAGGTGACTCGCGCCTCGTGAACGCCCTTGGGCAGACGGCGACCTGTCGCCGGCCACCGTCTACCCCCAGGTCAAGGCGAGGAAAAACCTGCGGGCGTGTCGTCCCATTCGCCTCGATGGTGCCTCCAGGCACACGATATCCCGCTGACACCGGCTCGCGCCGTCCCTACGCTGCGGTCCGTACCAGACCAATTCCCAAGGGGGGGAACCCAGATGACGATCCTGCCTGTCCCACGCCGCGCCGCGGCACTCACCGTGGCCCTGGCCGCGGCAGCGGCCGCCGCGCTGGCCGGTGCGGCGCCCGCCGGAGCCGCGGACCCGACCGATCCGGTCCTCACGATGCAGCAGCCGCAGACCCAGGCCGTCGCCACCGCCGCCGCGCAAGGGGCGGCCACCACGATCAACCCGAGCCTGATGTACACGATCAGCGGGACCAGCGTGAACACCCAGGCGACCATCACCATCGACGCCCGCCGGCTCGCCAAGATCGCCGACGTCACGTTCTCCGACAACTGCACGGTCCAGCAGTCCGTCGCCACCTGCAGCGAGTTCCTCTGGTGGGACGACGTATCGCCGAACTCCCGCTACGGCCTCACGACCCAGATGCAGGTCAGTGCCAAGGCGGGTGTCGCGGCCGGAGCCGCCGCCTCGTACACCGTCTCGGGGACTGCGGACCACGCCACCATCGTCGGGACCAGCGGTTCCGTCCAGATCGGCGGACCCGCCTTCGCCCAGACCGGGTTGACCGGCAGCACCGGCCTTGCGGTCGGTTCGACCGTCAGCGAGCCGCTGGAGTTCACCAACCGCGGCGACCGCCCGGCGGCCGCGGCGCAGGCGCTGCTCATGGCCTCGCCCGGGCTGACCTTCGCCGACCACTTCGCGAACTGCACGTACAGCTCGGTGCCGAACGACCGGCAGGCGGAGGAGGCTCTGTGCACCTTCCCCGGGCCGATCCAGATCGGTGAGCACGTCGCGCTGGCGACCCCGGTGCGGCTGAACGTCACCTCCACCGCCTACGCCACCTATCTCGACGCCCTCACCGCACCCAAGGGCGATCCGTCCATCGCGGCCCAGACGGCCGACCGCACCTGGACCAAGGGCACCGACACCAACCTGGGGCTGACGGTGCTGGACCCGGGGCAGGCCGGTACGGTTCCGGCGGGCAAGGTCTCGCTGGACTTCACCGACGGCAGCAGCGACTACGCTGTGGCCAGCCTTCGGGCGGTGAACACCGCGGACTTCTCGGTGACCGGCTCCAGCGCCCAGGCGGCTGTGGGCTCCACGGTCGAGATGGACTTCAGCATGCTCAACAACGGGCCTGCCACGATCTTCAACCGCGGTGGCGACGGCATCGGCGTCAGCGTCACGCCTCCGCCCGGCACCACCATCGTGGGCTCGTCGGCCAACTGCCAGCCCAGCCAGTCCGACAACCCTCAGGTGACCGCCCACGGCCCGTACGCCTGCAACGGGGGCTACCTCGTGCCGGCCGGTCAGGCCACGTCCTTCAGCCTGACACTCCGGGTGGACTCGGTCGTCGCCGGCGCCACCGGCACCGCCGCCATGGACTGGGGAGACCCGAGCTGGCGCCCCGACTACGACCAGAACGCGGCGGACGACAGCGCGACCCTGACCCTCAACTGACACCACCACGTACGGCACGCGAGGCCCCCGCCCGAGCACCGGGAACGGGGGTCTCGCCCTGCCGGGGGACGAACCGGCGGGGCCGGAACCGGGGTTGGACCCGGGCCCGGCCCCGCCGTGTGTGAGCGGATCAGCCGCTGTGCGCGGCGGTGACGAGCGCGGGCAGGAGCGCTGCCGCGTCCGGGGTGCCGAGCCCGGTGACCGGGTCCCATCCCTTGGTGGCCGGGTAACCGGTCACGTGCGGGTCCGAGGTGTTGTTGCCGGTCGTCACGTCGTGGAAGTCGGCCCCGTAGGTGGCGGGGTTGGCCGCGACCTTGTAGAGGGCGGCATTGATCGGGCCGAGCCCGCCCCCGTTGATCTGGTCCGCGATGGCGACCAGGCCGGCCCACTGCGGGCATGACAGCGACGTGCCGCCGATGTCGTACCAGCCGGTGCTGCACGGCGCGTTGCCGCACATCAGTCCGCCGTTGCCGTCCGGCGGCAGCGACAGGTAGACCAGGGCGCCGGTGGCCGAGCTGGCCTGCAGCGCGATGTCGGGCACACCGCGCATGCTGCCGATCGCGGTGCTGCCGGCGGGCAGCGTGCCCGCCTGGTAGGCGGGCTTGCCGAAGATGTGGCTGAAGCCGCCGCCGGAGAGCGTCCAGCCGACCTCCGCCTGACCCGCGTTGGCGGAGCAGACGGCGGGCTGGTCGGTGCTGTCGGTGACCCGGGCGCTGGTCGCGTGCGGGTCGGTGCACAGGTATGTGCCGCCCACGCCGGTCACCAGCGGGTCCGAGGCCGGCCACTCCACGGTCGGGTACGGGAACGCCGTGCCGCCCTTGCCCACCGGCGCCTTGGCGGTGTTGGCGCTGCCGCCGTCGCCCGACGATCCGAGGACGGTGACGCCGCCGGCCGCCGCGTCCTCGAACGCGTACCGCAGGTTCTGCAGGGCGTGCGGGCTGCCGAAAGCGTCCTCGGTGGACGCGAACGACTGGGAGATGACCGTGGCCAGGTGGTGCTTCACCACGTAGTCCTCGGCGGCCATCATCTGCGGCATCCCCTGGACGCCGAGTGTCTCGGCGGTGGGCGTGGCGACCAGCAGGATGTTCGCGCCGGGTGCCATGGCGTGGGCGGTCTCCACGTCGAGGGCGACCTCGAGCGCCCAGGCGCTCTTGTCCTCCTGGCCGGTGCCCTTGCCGGTCGAGGGCGGCGCCTTGGTGGCGGGCGAGCCCTGCAGGTGCAGCTCGCTGAACGTCGGCATGCCCGGCGCGCAGGTGACCGCCTCCTCACCGCACATCGGCGCGACGCCGAAGGCGCTGTCGAAGACGTGCAGGTCGTGGGCCATGGTGTCGCTGCCGTACGAGTCGACGATCGCGATGGTCTGGCCGCGGCCGTCCAGACCGGCGGCGTGGAGCGGACCGACGTCGTACGCCGCCCGGGTCGCCTGGGGGCTGAAACAGCGGCGTCCGGCCGAGGCGCACTGCGCGGCCGTCGGCGGCGTGGAACCGGTGGTGAGCTGGGTGAACTCCGCGACGGTCGGATGGACTTCGGGATAGGCCGCGGCCGTGCCCGGTGCGGAGAGGGTGCCCGCGGCCGCGAGCGCCAGCGCGCCCGCCCCCGCCAGGAACCACCCCTTGAAGGTGCGTGTCATGTGCGTGGTCCTCCTCGAGAAACCGTGAAGAGACACATCTGTCCGCCCCTGTAGTGGGGGGATGTGGGGCACGCACAGCGCGGACGGGCAGAGCGTAGTTGCCGCCCTCCCCGGCGACAATGGGTGGGAAGGATCTTCTCACCCTGCCCGGCGGACGGGCTGATCAGAGGGTGGGCGGTCGCGAAACCGGGGCGCCCGCCCATGGCGGGACGCCCCGGTTCGTGCCGCCGCGAGCCGTCAGTTCTGCTGCGGCGTCAGCACGCGCAGCGAGGCCGCGCTCGCGTACAGGTCGACCGGGCCGGTGTCCCCGGTGCGGATCTGGAGGTGGGTGCCCGCGGACGAGGGAACGGCGCCCTGGACGGTCAGCGTCTGCGGTGTCCCGGTGAGCTGGACGGTCTGACTGGACAGGTCCTGCTGACCGTTCCAGAAGTCCAGGTAGACCGTGCCGGTGCCCTCAAGGGTGACGGACGCCTGATAGCTCTGGCCGGCGGGCACCTGCGACACCGGGTCCACCCAGATCCAGGTGTTCGGAGCCGCCGAGGTCTCGGTCCAGCGCACCGCGCTCGCCCCCTCGGGGGTGGTCGCGGCGGCCACCGTGCCGGGAACCGAGCCCACGCCGTTCTGCACCGGGCCCTGCCACGCGAGCTGACCCGTGGGCGTGTCGCCGAGCAGGTTCGGCCCGGTGGGGGTGAGGATGATGGGCTTGCGCCCCGGCGGGAACTCCAGCGGACCGGCCGGGTAGGACGGCGGTGCGTCGGCCGCCGCCGCCGCCCAGGACGTGTCGGCCGTGGACGAGAGCGCGAAGCTCAGCCGCGTGGTGGCCGGCAGGCCGGCTGGGGCGTCGCTGCCGGTGAGCAGGGAGGCCGGAAGCCACGCCCGGGACCAGGACGTGCCGTTGACCGTGACACCGTGCACGTAGGTGGTGGTGGAAGCGCCGGGTGCGGACAACTGCAGCCGGTGGCCGGGCAGGTCGAACTCCGCCCGGGAGAAGATCGGTGCCCCCAGGGTGAGTACCGGTGTCCCCGGAGTGGGCGGGTACATCCCCAGGCTGCACCACACGAACCACGAACTCATCGACCCCAGGTCGTCGTTGCCGGGCTCGCCGCCGGGGGTGTCGGAGTAGACCGAGGTGAGCAGGCGGTGCACGATCTGCTCGCTCTTGTAGGGCGCGCCCGCGTAGGAGTAGATCCACGGGGTGCCGAACGCCGGTTCGTTGCCCGCCCATTCATAGGGCTGGTTGGGGCCGGCGTTGAGCTGCTGGAAGTAGGTGTCCAGCCGCTTGACGGCCGCGTCGTTCCCGCCCATCGCGGTGATCAGGCCCTGGATGTTCTGCGGGATCGACCAGGTGTACTGGGCGGCGTTGCCCTCCTGGAAGCCGGACTGGCCGAACGCGCCCATGCCGTCCGTCGTCGGGTCGAACTGCGGGAACTGGCCCTCTCCGTCGCGCGGTTGGATGTACCCCGTGGCGGTGTTGAAGATGTTGGTCCAGTTCTGGGACCGCTTGAGGAACGTCCGGTACGTGGAGTCCTCGCCCAGGGCCTTGGCGAGCTGGGCGATCCCGAAGTCCGCGGTCGCGTACTCGATGGTCTCCGAAGCGCCGTTGTTCGTCGGGGACAGGGAGCTCTGCGTGGTGTTGGGGACGTATCCCAGCGACTGGTAGGGGGCGAGCTGCGGCCGTTCGACGTACCAGCCCTGGCCCATCTCGGCGGGGGACGCCGGGATCTGTGTCGCGCCCTTCACCATGGCGGCGAGCGCGGCGTGGGCGTCGAAGTCCCGTGCGCCGAGGGCGTACGCCTCGGCCAGGATCGGGTCGGCGGCGTCGCCGTTCATGACGTCGGTGTAGTCGTTGGCGAAGCCCCACTTGGGCAGCCAGCCGCCCTGCGCCTGGTCGTTGAGCAGCGAGGTCATCATCTGGCTGGTCTGCTCCGGGGCGATCACGGCCAGCAGCGGGATCTCCGAGCGGTAGATGTCCCAGCCGGAGAAGTTGGCGTACTGCACGGCGCCGTGCGCGGTCCGGTGGACCTTGTCGTCGAAGCCGAGGTAGTCGCCGTCGGCGTCGGAGAAGATGCTGGGCTCCAGCATCGTGTGGTACAGCGCGGTGTAGAACTCCTGCCGCTGGGCGGCGGTCCCGCCTCCGATGCGGATGCGCGACAGCAGGCTGTTCCACTGCGCGGACGTGCGCCGGGCCACCGCGCCGACGCTCCAGCCGGGGTTCTCGTGCGCCAGGTTGGCGGTGGCGTTGTCCTGGCTCACGTAGGACAGGGCGAGCTTCATCGTGACCTGCTGCTGCGAGGTGGTGTCGAAGCTGACCCACGCACCCGACCCGAGTCCGTCGGTGCCCGCGACCTGGGTCCGCGACTGCGCGCCCTTGGCCTCGACCCCGCGCGGGGCCACCGGGGTCCCGGTGCCGGCCCCGGCCGGCTTGCCGTCGGCTCCCGCCGGCACCCGGACGCGTCCCGAGCCGTGCGCGGTCACCTTGGCGGTTCCGGGGGACTTCACGACCTCGTCCTGCCGGATCGACGCCGCCGAGGCCAGCAGGTCCACCGGCCCGGTGCCCGCGGTGCGCACCTGGAACTGGGGTGCGCCGATGGAGCCCGTCGGGATGGCGGTGTCCACCGTCAGCGTGACCGGCGTGGAGGTGAGGGTGACGGGCGTGCCGCCCACGTCCTGGCGGCCGTTGTAGAAGTTCAGGTAGACGTTCCCGGTGCCCTGGAGCGTGACGCTCGCCTGGTACGAGGCACCCTGGGTCAGGCCGCTGGGCGTCGTCTCGATCCAGGTGTTGGCGAGGGCGTTGCTCTGCTTCCAGGAGACCGCGCTGCTTCCGTCGGCCGCGGTCGCGGGGGCGATGGTCGCCGGGGTGCCGCCGCTCGCCACCTCGTGGTAGCTCCAGGGGAGGTCGCCGGTGGGCTGGGTGAAGACGTTGGGCCCCGCGGGCGCGGTGTGCCAGGTGCCGTAGGAGGAGAACGGCCGGGAGAAGGTGGCCACGAAGTGCACCGGGTAGGTGCCCGGCGAACCGCAGAACTGTCCCGCGGTCTCGGTGCCGGTCACCGTGCGGTCACCCACGACCTGGATGTTCGCCGCCTGGTTGCCGGACTGCGCCTCGCCCATCTTGAACAGCATGTTGGCGGCTGTCGTCGAGGGATAGGTGAAGCGGCCGATGCCGGTGCGCTCGGTGGCGGCCAGTTCGGCCTGCACCGCGGTGGGTGTGCCGGGGTCAAGCGTGACGCCGTAGGAGCCCGGCGAAGCGTGCTCGTGGGCGTGCTGGAACGCCGAGGTGGTGCTCGCCGGGTCGGCCTGCAGGGCGCCGACCGTCGGCAGGATCGGGAAGTCGCCGAAGGCGCCGCAGCCCGGCCCGGACATGTGGGTGAGGCTGAAGCCGGTGGTCGACGAGTCGTCGTAGTTGTAGCCGCCGCCGTCGGGGCGCGAGGGGGTGTCGGGGCTGAACGACACCATGCCGAAGGGCGCGGTCGCGCCCGGGTAGCTGTCCACCTGACCGACGGTGGCGCCGCCCGAGCCGGTGCCGATCAGCGGGTTCACCAGCGCCGCGGGGTCGCTGACCAGGGCGTCCCCCGGAGAGGTGCCCGGCGCGGAGAAGGGCGGGGAACCGGCCACCGCGGCTCCGGCGCTGCCGGTGGCGAACGTTCCGGCGGCCGCGACGGCGACCACCAGGGCTCGCAGGCGGCGGCGTTGTGGTTGCCTGTGACGAAGGGGCATGCGCAGGGCCTTCCGCTCTGACAACGTTATCGAGGAGGTACCGAGGAGGTTGTATCCCCGTGCGGTGCGCCCCCACAAGCCTCGTGCAGCCACCATTCATCTCAGCAGTCACCCATGTGAGCAGTTGAATTGAGGGGGCGTCACCCGACCCCAGGCTGCCGGTGCGGCCGCCGATGGCCGCACACGTCGATCACGCAGTGGCGTCGGTGCGCACGGGCGCCGGCGCCGTCCGCGATACTGCTCCGGTGAGTTCCCACCGCGTCCTGATCGTCGAGGACGACCACGGACTGCGCGCGATACTCGCCCGTGGCCTGCGTGAAGAGGACTTCGACGTCCTCACGGCCGCCGACGGCGCGAGCGCACTGAAAGCCGTACGGTCGCCCTCGCGCGTCCACGCGGTCGTGCTCGACATCGGCCTGCCGGACTCCGACGGACGGGACGTGTGCCACGCGATGCGAGCCGACGGGATCGACGTGCCGGTCGTCTTCCTGACCGCCCACAGCGCGCTGCCCGACCGGTTGTCGGGCTTCACGGCCGGTGGCGACGACTACCTCGCCAAGCCGTTCCACCTGGCCGAGCTGGCCGCCCGGCTCCGCGCGGCGCTGCGCCGGGCCGGGCGGGACGCGGCGGTCGCGGTCGCCGACGTGCGGCTCGACCCGGTGGCGCACGTGCTGGAGGTCAACGGGCGGACGGTACCCCTGACGCCCACCGAATTCCGGCTGATGGCCTGCGTCATGGCCACGCCGGGCACCGTGGTGCGGCGCAGGGCCCTCCTGCGGGCGGCCTGGCCCGAAGGCGCACACGTCAGCGACAACACGCTCGACCAGTACATGACCCGGCTGCGGCGCAAACTGCGCGAGGGCGGCAGCGCCGAGGCCATCAGCACCATACGCGGTGTCGGGTACCGCTTCGCATGAGAACGAAGTCCCTGGCAGGAGTGAGGCCCCGGACCCTCCGGGGCCGGCTGGCCCTGCTCGCCGTGGCCACCAGCGCGGTATGGGTGACAGCACTGACCGTCGCCGCCAATCTGGTGCTGGAGGCACAGCTGCGCGGCCAGGCCGACGGTCTGCTGCGCACCCGGTCGGCCGCGGTGGCGGCCACCTTGGAGGCCGGGTCCGACGGCCGGATCGTGGTGCACGAACCCGCCGACGACCAGGTGCTGGACGCGGGACTGTGGATCTACCAGGGCCGGGTCGCCGTCGAACGCCCGGGCGAGCCGCGGGTGCTGCAACGGCGGGCCGATCAACTGGCCGGGCGGTCCGAGGTGTTCGCCGACGCCTCCGAACCAGTCCCGCACCGCCTCTTCGCACTGCCGGTCACTGCCACGGCCGGCGGCCGTCAGGTGGGAACCGTGGTCGCTGCGGTCGCGCTGGACCCCTCCCGGTCCACCGAGAAGTCCGTGCTCCTCGGATCGACAGCCCTCGCGGCGGCGCTGCTGGGCGGGGTGTATCTCGTGGCCCGTGCGGGTGGCCAGCCGTGCGCTGCTCCCCGTCGGGGTGATGAGCGCCCAGGCCGCCGAGTGGAGTGAACTGGCCATCTCCCAGCGGTTCGGAACCAGGGAACGCCCGGAGGAACTGGCACGGCTGGCAGCCAACCTCGACGGCCTCCTCGACCGTCTTGCGGCCGTGATCCGTCACGAGCAGCAGCTGACCGCCGAACTCTCGCACGAGCTGCGCACGCCACTGGCCAGGATCACCGCCGAGGCCGAATGGCTGGGCGCGCGTCCGCGCAGCAGGGACGATCAGGCGGCGTCCTGCGAGGCCATCGCCGTGAGCGCGGCCGCCATGGCCCAAATCTGCGAGACCCTGCTGACCGACGCCCGGGCCGCGTCCGAGCGGGGCGGTTCGCCGGTACCCGGACGCTGCGACGTGACCGGAGTGGCTCGGGCCGTGGCCCTGCGGACGGCCGACGCCACGCCCGCGGCGGTCCCGGTCGTCGTCGCGGGGCCCGCGGTCGCGGCCGGAGTCCCGGCGGCCGTCGTCGAACGCATGCTCGTCCCCCTGCTGGACAACGCCTGCCGGTACGCCGCCCGGGAGGTCCGCGTCGAGTGCGTGAGCCGGCCGGGCGGCGCGGAGATCACGGTCGCCGACGACGGGCCGGGGGTCCCGCCGGGGATCGGTGCCGCCGTCTTCGAGGCGGGCCGGCGTGCCGACCCCTCGGACGGTCACGACGGCGCCGGACTCGGACTGGCTCTGGCGCGCCGCCTCGCCCGGAACGCCGGAGGCGACATCGTGCTGGCCGAGGCGCGCGGCGGGCCGGGCGGAGCGCGTTTCGTCGTCTCACTGCCGGCCGGCTGAACGGGCCCTGACGTCTCGTGACGGCGCCGGGTTGTCCAGGTGAGTCCGATTCTCGGGCCGGTGCCGGCGAGGCAGCAGTCGGTGAGCGAACCGCCGACCGCCGCCGGTTACCGGGTGCGCTCAGTGTGGTCGTCGTACTCTGCGCGGGCCGTGATGACGTCTTCGATGTGCAGCACGGACCACTCCGTGAGCGCCTTCAGCGGTTCCCGCAGCGTCTGGCCGAGCGCGGTCAGCTCATACTCCACGTGCGGCGGCACCTCCGGGTAGACGGTCCGGCTGACCAGCCCGTCGCGTTCGAGGGTGCGCAGCGTCTGGGTGAGCATCTTCTCGCTCACGCCGGCCAGCGCCTGGCGGAGCCGGCCGAACCGGGAGGTCCCGTTGCGGCCGAGTTCGCCCAGCACCAGGACCGCCCACTTGCTGCCGATCTGGTCGAGCAGGTCCCGCGACGGGCAGCCCCGCTCGTACGGATCGAATGACGGTATGGGCCCGGTCACGTTGTCGACAGCAGCCACAGGGCTCACCTCAATACTATCGGTCAGGTAAGTACCGTACCAAGAAGTGGCTACTCCCCAATAGAGAGTGTGCAGGTCATCCTGGGTTCCATCCCGCCGCGGACGGACTGCGGCGTGCGTGTCGGGCACGCGCGGAAGGAAGGAATGACCATCATGCCGATCGTCGTCACCGGAGCCACCGGCCAGCTGGGCAGGCTCACCGTCGAAGCACTGCTGCGGCGCGGGATCCCGGCCGCGGACATCATCGCGACCGGCCGGGACATCGCAAGGATCAAGGACCTGGCCGACCGGGGCATCACGGTACGCCGCGCCGACTTCGCGGACACCGAAGGCCTGGCCGAGGCATTCGCCGGGGCGGACAGGCTGCTGCTGATCTCGGCCTCGGTTCCCGTGGGCGAGCGGGTCGCCAACCACCGCCGCGTGATCGACGCCGCGGCGGCCGTAGGCGTGTCGCTGGTGGCGTACACGAGCACGACACACGCGGACACGGCCACCACCGTCATCGGCGCCACGCACGGCGAGACCGAGGAGTATCTGCGGGACCGCGGCATCCCCAGCGTGCTGCTGCGCAATGGCTGGTACTTGGAGAACTACACCAGCCAACTGCCGCACATCCTGCGGAACGGCACCGTCGTCGGCGCCGCAGGCGAGGGGCGGATCAGCGCCGCGTCCCGCGCCGACTACGCCGACGCCGCGGCGGTCGTCCTCACCGCTGAAGGCCACGCCGGCGCCGTGTACGAGCTCGGCGGCGACGAATCCTTCACCCTGAGTGAGCTCGCCGCCGCGATCACCGCTGCGGCCGGGAATCCCGTCACCTACGCTGACCTCCCAGAGGCCGACTTCGCCCGGGTACTGGTCACCGCGGGCCTGCCCACCGAACTGGCGGAGGTCCTCGCCGACGCCGACCGCGGCATGAGCCGCGGTGAGATGTACACCGACTCCGGCGACTTGCGCCGCCTGATCGGCCGTCGGCCCGTGACCCTGGCCGAGGCACTGGCGGTCGCCGCCCTACCTCACTGAGGTTGAACTCGTGACGTGGCCGGGGTTCGCTGGTAGGTCTGGTCGTCAGGCCGGTCTGGGCGATGCAGCCGTCTGCGAGTTCGCTGCGGTACCGGATGTTCCCCAGGCCGCGCCGGGTGCGCTGGACGAGCTGTTCGGAGGTGAACCTGCGGATCCCGCCGGCCCGGCTGGATCCGCAGGCATGCGGGTTTCAGGCGTCCTGGGGCTTCCCGGCGGAGGTCATCGATCGCCATCTTGGTCAGGAGCTTCCGACGGGAGGCCCCCGGTCTGCTCACGCTCGGCGAACCGGCCCAACTGCCCTGCGGCGATGACCCCCAGCAGCACGGTCACCGGCCCCTGGCCCCACCCCAGCCCGCCGTGGGCGAGGGGCGTCGCCAGCCACTGCGCGAAGGAGACTCCCAGCGAGCGGACCGTCAGCCAGGCCGCCCAGACACAGGCCACCGCTTTGGTGCCGGCCAGCCACTGTGCCGCCGAGCAGCCGACGACCAGAACGGCGAACAGGGCCTGGGACAAGGCGTGCCCCATGGGCAGCGAACCCGCCGTCAACCGGACTGCCGCGGCACCGGCCGCACAGGTCGCCAGCACAGCCGCCCAGTACAGCGTCTCCAGACCCCGTTCCGCGCGTCCCGTCGGTGGCGTGAATGGCGGCGTGACCGTCCCGAGGAGCCGGGAAGCCACGGCCGCCGCCGAGACGACCGCGACAGCGACGCCGATCCACACGACGACGTTCCCCGAAGCGTCCCGTCCGGCGAGGCCGGCCAGCGCCCCCGTCACTCCCGTTGCCGCGACGGTGGCCCAGTAGACCCAGACCCGGTACCGGTCCGAGCGGAACTGCGCCGTCAACGCGACGGCGAGGACACCTGCCGAGGCCGCCGCCGCGACCGGGCGTCCGACGGCATGCGACAGGGCCGTGGCGGCACACGCTGCCGTCCCGGCGATCAGCGCCTGCGTCAGCCAGAAGCCGCCTGTGGTCTCCGGTGTCTTGCCGGTGGCCGTGGACGTCGGGCGGCTGGGCAGCGTGCGGTCGACGGCGACGGGTTCTTCCCGTTGCCGCATCCTCACCGCTGCCGCGTCGTCGCGCTTGTGCATCGGCACAGCCCTCCCTGGGGCGTGCTCCCCGGTCACGTGCCGCTCGGTGGACGCGGGCGGCTGGTGGTGTCTACAGCTCTGTAGACGGTTGAGGCCGCCTCCGCGTTCCCGCGGACGGGTGTGATCGACCGCGCATGCCGCCACGGCTCCGGATCGCTTGTGGACCGGCCCGGGTCCGAGCCAGCTACTACATGGTGTAGAACTTCACTCGTGGTCACACCGCGGCCCACGCGCTCTGGCGCGGCTCAAGGACCGCGCGGAATGCTGAGCTCTGGACCACAGCAAGCAGGGGCACGAGGACTGCCGGTGTGGGCAGAGGGGGACTGATCGATGACGTCAGGTCCTATGGCCGTTGCGGGAGCACTGGATCCGCAGGCGATGCTGGGGAGATTCGGCGCCTGGGCCGTGTTGCTGGTGGTCTTCGCCGAAACGGGGATCCCGGCGCTGGGCGTTCTTCTGCCTGGTGACACGCTGCTCCTTCCGGCCGGGCTGGCCTGCTCGGTCAGCACCCTGGGCACCACCCGGTTGTCCCTCTCCCTGGTCATGGCGTGCGCGGGGGTCGGTTCACTCGCCGGCGCCCAGACCGGCTTCTGGATGGGGCGGCGCGGCCGCAGGTCCCAGCGGCTGCGCCGGATGAGCCGCAGGAGCCAGGCGCGCTTACGGCGCGCCGAGGCCCTGTTCGCGCGGTACGGGCAGCGGCGAGCGCTGGTGCTGGGGCGATTCATCCCCGTCGTGCGCACCCTGGTCCACCCCGCTGCCGGGCTGCTGGGCATGCCGACGGGCACGTTCACCCTGTGGCAGGCCATGGCCGGACTGGTCTGGTCGCAGTCGCTCGTGCTGGCCGGGTACGTCCTGGGCGTCGGCGGGCGGCAGGGGTCGGGATATCTGACCCCCGCCATCGCCGGGGTCGTGGCCGTCGGACTCCTGCCCGTCGTGCTCGAGTGGCGCCGCGGCCGCCGGGCCGGTCGCGGCGCGGCGCGCGACCCGGACGCGTCGCGATACCTGTCACCACGCCCGGCACCGGCGACGGCAGGCGGCCGGGGAGACGAGAAGGAGAACAACGAGGCCCGCAGATGATCACGTTGGCACCGGCACGGGCACCGGCACCGGCACCGGTGAACTCAGCCTGAATGCAGGGCAGTCGGCTGCGCCCGGACGGCAGACTCCGGCGAAGGTCGCGTCACATCCGGACGACGAGCCCTGCAAGACGGTCCAGCGCCATCCGGGTCCCGGCCTCGTTGTCCGCGGCCGGGACGGCGTCGGGGATGCCCTCGTGGAGGATGGCGACCTCGGTGCCGCCGCCGGCCGCGGTCAGCGTGGTGGTCATCGTCATCGGGGCCGCGACGTCCGGGTCGTCGCTCTCGAACCGCAGGCGTTCGACGACCTTCGCGTCCTCGACGAGTTCCACGAAGTGCCCGTGGTAGGTGTCGGTGCGGCCGGCGGTCTTCCCCGACCGGTCGGGGGCGTCGTAGGTCAGGGAGACCCGGAACGCGCCACCGACGCGGGGCTCGAACTCGTGCACCCGGCAGGTCATCCCGTCCGGCACGCGCCAGGCGGCCACCGCCTCGGGGTCGAGCAGGGCCCGGTACACCCGGGACGGCGGGGCATCCATGTGGCGCGTCATCCTCGTCGCATACACGCCTCGCACTCTACGACCGCTGCCCGGGTCTGTCCCGGAGCCGGGCGGACCGGACCGCATCCAGTCGCCACCAAGGTCGGCGCCATGCCCAGGGACAAGCAGACCGCGCCACCCAGGCCTCTCGCGCCCGGCGACGTGGTGGCCGCCCATTCCCCCGACCTCGGGGAGTGGACGGCCGCCCAGATCACCGGTCTCGACGTCCCGTCACAGACCGCGTCCGTGCTGGAGTTGGACTGGTCCGGCCCCGAGCCCACCTCCGTGGACGACCTCGGGGACGTCGCGCCGCTGCGGCTCACCCACCACGCGTGGAACGGGACGCTGTCCTTCTGCAACCAGGAGTGGATCCTGCCGCGCAGCCACAAGGTCGTCGGCGCGCTGCCCCTGCTCCACGCAGCACCGGCGACCCATTGGGCCTCCGGATGGCACCCCGGCGCGCAACTCGCCCGGCAGCGGCGATGGGACAGCGGTCTGCGCGACGAGCCGGCCCCGGCCTGGAAGGCGGAGTACACCGGAGCGGCGGTCGACGCCCTCCTCGGCCGACCCGCGGCACCGCGAGCCGAGGTCGCGCAGTTGACGATCAGGGACATCGACTCCCTCGACTGCGCTCGGCTCGTCGACCGCTTCCCCGCGGTGACCCGGCTCCACCTGCACGGACGCCTCGGTCTTCTCAGTGCCGCCGGTGAGCTGAACAGGCTGAGCCGCCTGCGGGGGATCGGCATCGCCGACCTGTTCGGGATGACCGCCGAGGACGTTCTGCGGCCGTCGCGCGTGCCCGAGGTGGAGTCCGTGGATCTCTACGGCATCCCCGCCGCGTACGCCTCGGCCATGCGCCGCGCCTGGCGACCCGAGATCCCGGCCGGTACGTATGTGTCCGTACGCCGGGCCCGCAGGCGCGAGTGGGTCGAGGCGAACCGGGACAACCCGTTGCGCGACTGGAACGGCCGCGAACAGATCAGCCCCGCCGTCTACAAGAGGGCCGTCGCCCAGTACAGGACGACCCGTGCGGCGATCCTTCAGGCGCTCGCCGAACCCGCGGAGGCGGAGGGAGCGGCACGCATGGAGGAGCTCGGACGGGCCTACGGCGAGGCGTTCAACGAACTCGACCACCGCACGGGCTTCATCGAGACCGTCGAGCGCGAGGAGCTCTTCGACGTCCTCGGACAGATCGTGACAGAGGCCGAAGCTGTCCTCGGCCCCGGACTCCAGGACGCGCGCGACGGGCTCTTCGCCGGAGTGGACTCCGTCCGGGACTGGTGACGGCCGTGCCGCCTTCCGCCCGCCCGGGGTGAGGAGCGTCGCTCCGGGATTCTGGAAACTTGCGAAGGTTTCACTCCGGGACCGTAGGGACGCCGCCCCGACGTCGTCAAGAGCCCGGCGCGGCCGGCCCGAACCGGATTAATTCCGCGGCCGGTTGACGGAATAGCGGCCGGGGAAATCCGGCCCGGATTAATTCTCCGACCTGTTGACGGAAATAGGAGGGCCTTCGCATGCTGGCTCGGAGTCATCCCAAGGCCCTGTACGGACACTATTGGCGGAGCCACGGAGTTTGCGGTTCCGCGGCGCGGCGCACGCCGGTCCGGTGTCCGGAACGACGAAGGAGAGTGTGATTGATGAGCGCCGGTCCCCGGAACGGGAACGCCGGTATCGGCCGGCGGGCGCTGCTTGCCGGGGCGGCCAGGACGGCCCGTGCGGCCGGCCTCGCCGCCGCCGTCGGTTCGCTGGGGACGGCGACCCGGGCCGCGGCAGCGGCTCCTCCCGCGCCGCCCGGGCGGTACCCCGCGAACTGGCCCGACCCCGCCCCGTACGGTCTCGCGGACAACCGCGGGGACCTGTGGCCGAGGGAGGACAACTCCTTCGTCCTGCCGCTCGAACCGCGTCCGGGCGACGAGGAACTCGGCCGGGTCTGGATGCGCGACACCTACGTCAACTGCTTCCGGGTCGGCGGCCGCCGACCGCTCTACGTCGCCACCGGCACCACGCGGGCCCCCGGCCTCGACACCGCCGGCCCCTGGAACGACGGGATCTTCCTGTGGACGGCCGAGTCCCTGCGCGGACCCTGGCGGCTGGCCGACACCACCGGCATCCGGCCCGGCGCCGAGAGGGGCAAGGTCTGGTCGGCGGAGTTCGCCGGCGAGAACCGGCCCGGACGCACGGTCGTCGCGCCGTGGCAGGAGTACTGGTACGACGACCAGTTCGGCAAGCGCGGCAACGTATGGGCGCCGGAAGTGCACTACTTCCGGGACACCTGGTACATCGTCGCGTGCATGGGCGACCGCTCCCACAAGGTGGGCTCGTTCCTGCTGGTGAGCGAGGGCGGCGTCGAGGGACCGTACCGCCTCGCCGAGGGCAACCTGGACAAGCCCTTCGGCGACGCGCTCCCGGACGCCCCGTACATCGATCACGGGGCGCGTTTCCACATCGACGGCAGCATGTACACCGAGGGCGACGACGCCTGGCTGGTGCTGCACAACAACGGGTACGCCCGGTTCCGCGACGACATGGAGGACATCGTCCCGACGACGGGCCTCCCGGAGTTCCAGCAGCAGCCGTACACGCCCGAGCCCTATCTGGAGGGCGCGTACGTCCACCGGCACGGCGGCAAGTACTACCTGCTGCAGGCCGCGTGGGACCGCACCTCGACGGCCGCCGACGGCAGCACCCGGCACGCCTACGACACGGCCGCCCCCAGTCGGCCGCAGTACCAGTACAACACCGTCGCCGCCGTCGCCGACCACTTCGAGGGCCCCTACTCGCCCCGCTGGACCCTGGGCGTGGGCCTCGGCCACACCAACGTCTTCACGGACGCCGGCGGCCGGCTGTGGGCGACCTTCTTCCGCAACCCGAACTTCGGCTACTGGGCCGACCCGGCACGACTGGCCGACACCGCCGTGCCCGGCGTCGTCCTCCTGGAGTGGACCGGCCCGCAGGGCGACCGCCTCTACGTCAAGCGCCCGGCGGGTTGACCGGCCCCCGCCACGTCGCCTCGATCGCGTTCTCCCGCGGGAAAACGCTTCCGTCCATCCCAGTGGAAAGGGACAGTGTGACCTGCCCGACAGCTCCCAACATCATATTCGCCATGTCCGATCAGGTCCGTGCCGACTTCACCAAAGGCGTGGGCTTCGCACTGGACACGATGCCCTTTCTCGACTCCATCGCCGCCCAGGGCACCCGCTTCCGCCGCGCGTACACCACCGCACCGGCCTGCGTCCCGGCCCGCACCAGCCTCCTCACCGGCAGGTGGCCGAGCACCCACCGCATCCGGCAGAACTCCAACACCGGCGCGACGCTGGTGTCCCGCGGCGACGACCTGATCGACGTGCTGCGCGGCGCGGGCTACCAGCTCTTCTACTCCGGCAAGACGCACATGTACCGGAACGATCCGGCGGACTACGACGCGTTCTCCGAGTACGGGCACACGAAGGGGCCGGACACCACCACCGAGCAGCGGGCCTTCACCGCGTACCTGAACTCCATCGACATGGGTCCGACGACGGCGCCCACCCCCTTCCCGGCGGAGCAGCAGTACCCGTACCGGATCGTCTCCGACGCCATCCAGCAGATCGACGCCCGGGATCCCGGCAAGCCGTTCTTCGCGTTCGTCTCCACACCCGAGCCGCACAACCCCTACCAGGTGTCCGAGCCGTACTTCTCGATGTTCCCCGAGGACACGATCCCCGACCGGATCTCCGGCCCCGAGGCCGCGGAGAACAAGGGCGGCGCCTACAAGTGGCTGCGCGACCTGGTGCAGGAGAAGCGCCCCGGCTACGACGACATCTGGCGCCGCTACCTCGCCTCCTACTGCGGCATGCTCCGCCTCATCGACGACCAGTGGCGCCGGCTCGTCGACCACCTGAAGGATCAGGGCCTGTGGGAGAACACCCTGGTGGTCTTCCTCGCCGACCACGGCGACTACACCGCCGAGTACGGCCTGCAGCGCAAGGGCGCGGGCATCCCCGAGGTCCTGGCGCACATCCCCATGATCGTGCACGGATGCGGCGTCAAGGCCAACGACAACACGACGGACTTCGTCTCGATCGCCGACATCCTGCCCACCGTGTGCGAGGCGATCGGCCGCCCCATCCCGCTGGGCGTCCAGGGCCGCAGCATGTGGCAGATGCTCACCGGCTCCGGCTACCCGGCCGCGGAGTTCGCCGACATCGTCACCGAGCGCGGCTACGGCGGCCTGCCCTATCCCGACGACGCCCGCCCGCCGCTGCACTTCCCCTACGAGGGCACCCGGTACGACGAGCTCAACAGCGTCACCCAGAGCGGTTCGTCGCGGATGCTCCGGCACGACCACTGGAAGCTCTACGAGCACGTCGGCGACGACGGCGAACTGTACGACCTCGCCAAGGATCCGATGGAGCTCCACAACCGCTGGGACGATCCGAGCCTGCGGAAGGTCAAGGCCGACCTGACACAGCGTCTGCAGCGCTGGTCGGTCCGGCTCACCGACGACCTGCCGAAGGGGCAGTACAACGCCCGGCTCGCCCCGCACAACTGGTACCGGACCGCGGAGGAGGACGGAGCATGACCGGACCAGCCCACCACGGCGACGGCGGCGGTCAGCTCCCGCCGTCACGCCGCGCGGTCCTGCGGGGCGCCGCCGCCGTCACCCTGGCCACCGCGGTCACCACGGCGGCGGGCGCCGCGACCGCATCCGCGGCCGGCGCCGCCGCGCCGCCCGCGGCCGTCGACCACCCGGGCGCGCAGTGGCTGCCCGCCGACCCGGCCTGCTACCGCGCCGCGCGGCGCCCGGACAGCGGTCCGGTCGGGTACGTGGTCATCCATGTGACGCAGGCGACCTTCGACGACGCCGTCGCGGTCTTCCGCGACCCCGGCCGGAAGACCTCGGCCCACTACCTGGTCCGCTCGGCGGACGGCCGCATCGGGCAGTGCGTCAGGGAGAAGGACATCGCCTGGCACACCGGCCGTCCGGACTACGACGACCGCAGCATCGGCATCACGCACGAGGGCTGGGTCGACTCCGACGCCTGGTTCACCGAGGAGATGTACGCCGCGTCCGCGGCCCTCACCGCGGACGTGTGCGCGCGTCACGCGATCCCGCTGAGCCGTACTCACATCCTGGGCCACCACGAGGTGCCCGGCGTCACGCACACGGACCCCGGAGCCAACTGGGACTGGGACCGCTACCTCGAGCTGGTCCGCAAGGCGAGCGCCACGAGGTGAGAGGGGGCCTGCCCCGGGACGGCGGGCCCCTCACAGGAAGCGGCGGAACGGCCGGACCGCCGCCTCCTTCAGACGCTGCAGCGCCGGACGGTGGCGCCAGCGGACCGGGTCGATCGCCACGCTGTGCCGCAGGTCCTCGTCGAAGTCGGCGTCGAGCTCGGCGGTCAGCCGTTCGTCGAGGACCGCCAGCATGACCTCCTCGTCGTGGTCCATGGAGCGGCGGTTGAAGTTGCTGGAGCCGACGAGCGAGGTCACGCCGTCCACCGTGACGATC
Source organism: Actinacidiphila acidipaludis (assembly GCF_019890725.1). Classification (GTDB taxonomy): domain Bacteria; phylum Actinomycetota; class Actinomycetes; order Streptomycetales; family Streptomycetaceae; genus Actinacidiphila; species Actinacidiphila acidipaludis. The sequence goes on along the minus strand of NZ_JAINZZ010000001.1, from coordinate 272,654 downwards.
TTCGTGTGCAGCATCGTGGGCTGGTACTGCCGGATGCTCACCCCGGCACGGAGCAGCGCGGCGTAGTGGTGCTGGCCGGCGAGCTGGCAGGCCCGCTGATCGGTGTACGGGCCGGGGAGCAGGATCTCCACGCGGACGCCGCGCTCGGCCGCGGCGCACAGGAGCCCGACGAAGAACGCGTCGGGCGCGAAGTACGCCGTGGACAGCCGCAGCCGCTCCTCGGCCGAGGTGATGACGACCCGCAGCAGGGTCTGCATGTCCTGCCATCCGAGGCTGGCCGAGCCGCGGACGACCTGGACGGTCGACGTTCCGGGCTGCGGCTGCTCGGTGAAGCGGTCGCGTTCGTCGTACAGCTCGTCGTGACACTCCGCCCAGTTCTGGGCGAACGCCGCGGCGATACCGTCGACGGCGGGCCCGCGGACCTCGATGTGGGTGTCCCGCCACTCCTCGGGGCTTCGTGCGTCCCCGCACCACTCCTCGGCTATGCCCACGCCACCGGTGAACGCGATGTGCTCGTCGACGATGAGCGCCTTGCGGTGGCAGCGGTGGTTCTGCTTGAACGGCGACAGCCACAGGGGTTTGCGGAACCACACCACCTGGACGCCGGCGGCGTCCATCATGTCCAGCAGGTCCTGCTCGATCTCCCGGGCGCCGAATCCGTCGAGCAGCAGGCGCACCCGGACGCCCGCGCGGGCCCGGTCGGCGAGCGCGCCGGCGAAGTCCCGCGCGACCTGGCCGCGCCAGTAGACGAAGGTCATCATGTCCACGGTGTGCCGGGCGCCGCGGACCGCGTCGAGCATGACCGGGAAGATCCGGTCACCGTTGCGCAGGGGGCGCAGGGCGTTGCCCTCGGTGGCGGCGACGCCGATCAGCCGCTCCAGCCGCCGCCGCATCCGCTGCTTGCGGGCCTCGTTCCGGCCGGAGGTGTTCGGTCCGGAGGTGTTCGGGCTGGTGAGGGCCACGTCGGGGGCGGTGTTCACGTCGGTGGCGGTACCGACGTCGGTGGAGATGGCCACATCGGCGGCTGCGTCGGGTCGCTGCGCATGCTTCGGCTGGGTCGTCACATCGTTGCGGCTGCCCCCGACCCGCGGATCGAGACCTCGCGGCGGCGGCGGTCCTCACGCGCGCCTGCCGCGAAGCGTCACGGCGGCGCAGCAGCACCAGCCGATCGGCTGCACCGCCCAGTAGCTGACGGCGCGGTACAGCAGCGCGCCGGCCAGCGCCTGGGACGACGGCACGCCGTAGGCCGCCAGCAGGGCGGCCAGTCCGGCCTCGACGACTCCGATGTTCCCCGGCGTCAGCCGCAGGGACGCCGGGATCTGAGTGAGGACATAGGCGCCGAGCACCCCCGGCCAGGGAACGGTGATGTTCAGCGCGCGCAGGCACAGGACGAGACAGGCCAGGTCGAAGACCCAGTTGAACAGGGCCTGTGCCGCAGGCGAGAGCCACGGGCGCAGACCGGGTTTCAGGTTCCAGGCCTGCTCGGCGATCCTGCCCGCCAGGGTCCCGAGGTCGCGTGCCCGGACGGAACGCCGGGTGGCCGCGGCCCAGACCCGTCGCAGGCCCCGTCGTACCGTGTCCGACCGGCGGACCAGCACGACGAAGCAGGCCGCCGAGACGAGGACGATGAGCAGCACGACCATCGTCCACACCACGACGGCCCGGGGCGACGGGCCCGACGCTATGAGGGCCACGGCGCCGATCACGCCGAGACCCAAGCCGGACAGGGCGCCCGCGACGGCCAGGACGGCGGCCGCCAGCGTCGTGTCGATCCCGCGGCGCCGCAACTGCCGGTACGCCCACGCGGTCGCCAGCACCGCACCGCCGGGAAGTGCCCCGGAGACCGCGTTCCCGCCCAAGGTCAGAGCCGCGACCCTGCGCAGCGGCCAGCGTGCTCCGCCGGCGTCGAGCAGCCAGCGCCACACTCCGGCGAAACACAGCAGCGACGCCGCCTGACATGCGGCCGCCGCGGCCAGCGGGAGCGGGTCGACGTGTGCGACCAGCCGCAGGGCTCCGGCGACCTCACTCCTGCGCACCACCGCGGCAGCGGTCACGCCGGCCAGAACGGCACCCGCGACGACCCACCAGATGCGCCGCGGCCATCGCGACGAGCCCGCGTCCCGGTCCGCCGGGCCCTCGCGGCTGTGGCCGCCTCCGCTGTGGTCGCGCACGATCCCGGGCAGCTCCTCAGTCCTGCGTCGCGATCGGCCCCGGTTCACCCGGCCGGCCTCTCGGACCCGGGCGGCCGGGCCCGGCACGCGGAGCCGTCGGAGGCCGCTGGGCCCTCCCTCTCCAGGGTGCCGACAACCGGCCCGCCGGGCCCGGGTCCGACCGGCCCTGCCGCACGGGTCATCAGGCCCCGGGTCCCGGGCCGTACCCGTGCGCCGTGTTCCGGCGCTCCGCCACGGGGCGGCGGGCGTCCACGCGCTCGGCCACCCGCAGGCGCGGCGTCAGCCGAAAGCGTGCCGCCCGGTGGCAGCGGCCCGCCGGGAAAGTGAGAGTGGACGCCACGTGACGTCCGTCGAGGAGCAGCCCATGATCGTCACCATCGTCGGTGCCGGGAACATGGCCCGGGGCATCGGCACCCGGGCGCTGGTGGGCGGACACTCCGTCCGGGTGCACGACCGCACGGAGACCAAGGCGCGCGATCTCGCCTCCGATCTGAGCCGGGTCGTGTCCGGAGCGGACGTGACGGCGGTCGGCGCCGACGCCGCGGCCGACGCCGACCTCGTCGTCCTGGCCGTGCCCTACCCGGCGGGACGTGACGTCGCCGCCGCGTGGGCCGGTGGGCTGGCGGGCAGGACGGTCGTCGACATCTGCAACCCGGTCGACTTCACCACCTTCGACTCGCTGGTCGTACCGCCGGGAACCTCGGCCGCCGAGCAGATCGCCGCCGCCGTGCCCGAGAGCCGGGTCGTCAAGGCCTTCAACACCACCCTCGCCGGCACCCTCGCCGAGGGAGAGGTGGCCGGCCGGCCGTTGGACGTCTTCATCGCCGGGGACGACGACACGGCACGGCGGACCGTGTCCGACCTGGTGTCCTCCGGAGGAATGCGTCCCCTGGACGTCGGGCCGCTGCACTGGGCCCGCGAGCTGGAGGGCTTCCAGCTGCTGCACATGGCGTCCCAGGAGCGGCTCGGGCTGGAACTGGTCCAGCGCCGTCGCGATCCTGCCGTGACGGTGGGCGCATGCCCTCGGCCGCGGGTCCCGCCCGGAGCCCGAGGCGGCGCCGCCAGGGACCGTTCCGGCACCCCACCCTGCCACCGGCGCTCGGCAGGCCGGTCAACGCGCGCGAGCACACTGGAAGGCAGGGAAGGCAGGTGCTGATGCGTGAGCGGCTCGTTGTCGCCGGAGAACGTGAACGAGGTGACCCGGGTCCTCGACCTGAGCGGGGTCTTCGCCAGCGCCGTCGTCGGCGGAGTGCTGGCACGGGCCAAACGCCTGGACCTGTTCGGCTTCCTGGTCATCGGCATCGTGGCCGGCCTCGGCGGTGGCATCCTCCGCGACACACTGCTGCAGCACGGCACCCCGGTGGCGCTGACCGACTACACGTACATCGCGGTCGCCACGGGCGGCACGCTGCTGGCGTTCCTGGCCGACGTGAGCCGGCACACCTCCGGCTGGACCTTCAACCTGCTGGACGCCCTCGCCCTCAGCGTCTGGGCCGTCGCGGGTGCGCAGAAGACGCTCGCCGTGGGGCTCGGCTGGCTCCCGGCAGTGCTGCTGGGCACGATCACCGCCGTCGGCGGCGGGGCCATCCGGGACCTGCTGCTGGCCCGCACTCCGACCGTCTTCGGCCGTACCCCCCTGTACGCGACCGTCGCGATGGCCGTGAGCGCGGTGATGGTCCTCTGCAGCCGGCTCGGGGCACCCACCATCGGGATCGTGGCCGGGATCCTCGTCGGCGCCGCGCTGCGGCTGGCCGCGGTCCGCAGGGGCTGGCGGCTGCCGGTGAGCCGTGACTGGCGGCCGGAGACGATCCGAGGCCGCGGACCGAGGCCTCGGCAACCACCCACCGAGGACGAGGAGCACACAGGCATGACCGGCGACGACTCCTTCGACGCGGTCGTGGCCGGGCTCGACGAGATCCGGTCCGAACTGCAGGACTTCTACCGGGATCTGCACGCCCACCCCGAACTCGGCCATCAGGAGCACCGGACGGCGGCCCGCGTGGCCCAACGGCTCAGGGACGACGGTTACCAGGTGCACGACGGGATCGGCGGTACCGGCGTGGTCGGCGTCCTCGTCAACGGCGAGGGGCCGACGGTCCTGCTGCGCGCCGACATGGACGCTCTGCCGGTCCGCGAGGAGACGGGTCTGCCGTACGCGAGCACGGCGAGCGCCACGGACGCCTCCGGCCACCAGGTCCCCGTGGCCCACGCCTGCGGGCACGACATGCATGTCACCTGCCTGCTGGGAGCCGCCCGTCTGATGGCTGAGGCCCGGAAGTCGTGGCGGGGCACCCTGCTCACCCTCTTCCAGCCGGCCGAAGAGCCCGGCGACGGCGCCGACCGGATGCTCTCCGACGGACTCGCCGACCGCGTCCCCCACCCCGACGTCGCCTACGCCCAGCACGTTCTCCCGTATCCCGCCGGACAGGTCGGAACGCGCGGCGGGTCCTTCCTCTCCGCGGCGGACAACATCACCATCACCGTTCACGGCAGGGGCGCGCACGGCTCGGCGCCCCAGGCCGCGATCGACCCGGTGGTGATGGCGTCGATGATCGTCGTCCGTCTCCAGACGATCGTCTCGCGTGGACTGGCCGCCACCGATCCGGCGGTCCTCACCGTGGGGTCCGTGCGGGCGGGCACCAGCGGCAATGTCATCCCGGAGTCGGCCGAGCTGCTGGTGAACGTGCGCACCTACGACGAGAGCACACGGCGGGACGTCCTGGCCGCGGTGCGGCGCATCGTCACGGCCGAGTGCGACGCCTCCGGGGCGACCCGGGGGCCCGACATCCAGGAGGGCACCCGCTTCCCGCCCACCGTCAACGACGCCGACGTGACCGCCGAGGTCGCCGCGGCCTTCGCCACCGCCTTCGGCGAACGGGCGGTCACGATCGACCTGCAGAGCGCCAGCGAGGACTTCAGCCGCATCCCTGACGCCTTCGGCATCCCCTACACCTACTGGGCCCTCGGCTGCGTCGACCCGGACACCTACCGGGCCGCCCACCGACGCGGCACGGTGGCGCAGGACATCCCGGTCAACCACAACCCCCGCTTCGCCCCCGTGCTCCAGCCCACCCTCGACACCGGCGTGCAGGCCCTCGTCGCAGCCGCACTCACCCGGCTCTCATGAAGCCGTGAGCGTCGCCGAGGGGGAGCACCACCCGCTTCCGGGGGCGAGGGCGGCCGGTGACGGGCCGGCTCATGCCGTGCGGGCCGGTGCCCCGGTCGGGATCACGCCGTCCGGCGCGCGCATGCGTGCTTCGAGCCGCCCCCGAGTGGTGTCCGCGAGTTCACGCAGCAGAGGTGACACCGCCGCCTCCGGGGGCGTGGGGGCGGTGATCCCCGTCGCCTCGGCGGGCAGTTCGGCCAGTTGCGCGCGGAGCTCGTCCCGCACCCAGTCCAGCGGGCGCGGCGATCCGATGCGCTGTCCACGGAGCATCGCCGTGGACAGCAGCGGGCGGGTTCCGAGCGGCCCGGGTTCGTCCCACAGGGCGACGGTGTCGTGCATGCCGTGTCCCCGGAAGACCTGCTTGGCGCCGGGGAGCGTGGTCTTGCCCGGAGAAAGCTTCATCATCGGGCGCCGGTCGTACTCCACCAGCTTGTAGGCGGCGTCCAGTGAGGGGGCGTCCTCGGAGACGCCGAAGCGGGTGCCGACGGCGAACACGTCGATCGGGGCGCCTTCGTGGACCAACCGGTCGATGGCGAACTCGTCGAGGCCGCCGCTGGCCACGATGCCGACGTCCGGCAGTCCGTGCCTGTCGAGGATGTCCCGCACGGTGACGGCGAGCCGGTGGAGGTCGCCGCTGTCGAGCCGCACCGCGCATCCCCTCGCGAGTCCGGCCTCGCGCAGCACCCGGGCGGCCGTCACCGCCCCGGCCGCGGTGTCGTAGGTGTCGATCAGGAGCGTGACCGGGCCGGGGTGAGCGGCGATGAAGGCCCGGAACGCGGCTGCTTCGTCGTCGAAGGCCTCGATGTAGGAGTGGGCCATGGTGCCGATCGCGGGAAGGCCGTAGGCCTGGGCGGCCGCCACGTTGCTCGTTCCCGAGAACCCCGCCATCGCGCTCAGCCGCGCCGCCTGCATGGCCGCTTCGACGCCGTGGGTACGCCGCAGCGAGAAGTCGACCACGGGCCGGCCGGCCGCGGCCAGCACGCACCGCGCCGCCTTGGACGCCACCGCTGTCTGGTGGCAGAGCTGGTTCAGCACGAGCGACTCGACGAGTTGCGCCTGGGGGAGCGGCGCCGTCACCTCCAGCAGGGGCTCGTTCGCGAACACCACGGTGCCCTCGGGGACGGCCCGCACGTCTCCGTCGAAGCGCAGGCCGCTCAGGTGCCGCAGGTCCGCGGCGGACCGGCCGAGGGCCCGCGCGTACGCACGGACGTCGTCCGCACCCACCTCCCATGCGGCCAGCATCGTCAGCAGCGGCTCCAGGCCCGCCGCGACGAGGAACCCCCGTGCCGGCGGCAGGCGGCGCACGTACACGCTGAACGTCGCCGGAGCCGTCATGCCCTCGCGGAGGTACGCGTGCGCCATGGAGACCTCGTACAGGTCCGTGGTCCGGGCGTTCGACATGTCAGACGCTCCTGCCGCGCGTGGAACCCCGGGCGCGGAGGACAACCCCGGCACCGCAGGTCCGGTGCGCGGTACGCGGCCCGTACGTCCGCTGATCCGCGCCCCCGGCTGAGTCCTCCGCGTCGTCTTCATCGTCGCCGCGAATCCCCCTCGGCGCGCGGGGCCGTCCGGGGCACGTCGCCGGGCCGGTCGGCCCTCCGGCGGCGACGAACGGCACCGGCGGCACCGCGATCGCGAACGTAGTGTCGGGTACGAGTCGGTACGGACGAGGGAGCAGCCGATGCACGCGCACGTCGGGGACTGGATCGTGGTGGAGTCCGTGCACCTGGACGGACACCGCCGCCGTGGACAGATCGTGGAACTGGAGCACCCGGACGGCACCCCGCCGTACATGGTGCGCTGGATCGAGGACGACCGGGAGACGCTCTTCTTCCCCGGGCCGGAAGCGCACGTCGAGAACAGGGCCGAACACGCGGGATCCGGGCGCTGATCCGTCGGGCGCCGGCCCGCTGGTCTCATGGCCGAACGCGTCCCGAAGCCGTGGCGCCGCGGCGCTCACGCCGGTGCCGGGCGGCCGGCGGTGTCGTCGGTGCGGAACGCGACGTGTTCGGACACCGAGACCACGCCGTCCACCGTGCGGCACAGCCGGACGACGACCGGGATCAGGCTCCGGAGATCGACCGACCCGCCCAGGGCGACCTGTCCCTGGCGGACGTCCACCGTCAGCTCTGCGGCACTGGCGCCGAGCGTCTGCTGGAGCACGTCCCAGGTGATCTCCTCGCGGATGGCGTCGTCGTCGCGCAGGAAGATCCGCAGCAGATCGCGGCGGCTCACGATGCCCTGGAGCCGGTCCGCCGCGTCCACCACGGGGAGCCGTTTCACGTCGTGGAGCTCCATCAGGCGGGCCGCCTCGACGACGTTCCACTCCGGCCGCGCGCAGATCGCGGGCGCCGACATCACCTCCTCCGCCCTGACTCCTTCCGCCTTGGCCTGCTGGCCGGCTTCCAGCCCGGGCATCGGCGGTCCGCCCGCGGAGTCGTTCCGGTCCGCGGACTTGCGCAGCAGGTCGGCCTCGGACACCACGCCCATCGGCCGATCGCGTTCGTCGACCACCGGGACGGCGGTGACGTCGTTCTCGGCCAGCAGCCGCACCAGCTCCTTGAAGGGCAGGTCGCGCCTGGCCCTGACCACGTTCCGGGTCATGAGTTCCCCGACCGTGCGGTGGTGCATGATCGCGCTCCTTCCCAGTGGTGACGCATCCGAGCGGTGACGAGTCCGACGAGCGGTGCCACGTCCGGGCCTCCGGTGGCGGCCGGGCGGCGCCGAAGCCAACCTGAAGGTGGGGCGGAGATGAGGAGGCACGGTGGGCGGCCTGGTCGTGGTCGGCACGGACGGTTCCGCACCGAGTTCGGCGGCCGTCGCGGCGGCCGCACGTGAGGCCGCCCGACGCGACGCCGATCTGCGGGTGGTGCACGCCTTCGCCTGGCCGGAGGTCCATTTCCTGCCGGGGGCCGCCCCTCCGGCCTTCACCGACACCGAGGTCCATGCCCTGACCGGGCCGCTGCTGTCCCGGGCCGTGGAACAGGCCCGAGCGGCGGCGCCGCAGGTGAGCGTGGACCAGGAGGTGACCGTGGGAGACGCGCTGCAGGTCCTGGTGGACCGGTCGCGCGAGGCGCAGCTCGTGGTCGTCGGTTCCCGGGGGACTGGGGCCTTCGCCGGGCTGCTGGTGGGCTCGACGGGTGTAGGCCTGGCCGCGCACGCCGCATGTCCGGTGCTGGTCGTCCGCGACCCCGCGGAGCCGACCGGCCCGGTGCTCGTCGGAGTCGACGGATCCCCGCAGGCCAGGGACGCGGTGGTGTTCGCCTACGACGAGGCCGCCCTGCGCGGAGCCTCCCTGCTGGCGCTCCACGCGTGGACCGCCTGGAACGTCCCCGTTCCGCAGCCGCCGCGGGATGCGGCCGCTCCCTACGCCTACGAACGCGGCATGCTCGCGGCGGACGAGGAGCGCCTGCTCGCCGAGGCGCTCGCGGGCTGCGCCGAACGCTACCCGCAGGTGACGGTCGAACGCCGATCGGTCCGCGCCGGAACGCGCGAGGCGCTGGTCGCGGAGAGCGCCAGAGCCCAGTTGCTGGTCGTGGGAGCCCGGGGGCGCGGCGGCTTCTCCGGGCTGATGCTCGGATCGGTGAGCCAGGCGGTACTGCACCACGCCCGATGCCCGATGGCCGTCGTCCGCGGCGGTGCCGTCGCGCGCCGGCCGGACTGACCACCCGGACCTCGGCGCGGGTGCGCCGGAAGCGGCCGACGGCGTCCCCGTCGCGGACCGCGGTCCGGACCCGACGGGCGAGGACGGTGCGGCGGCGCTCACGACGGGCCTTCAGCCGGGTTCCATGTACGGCCGGCGGAAGACCGGCGCCTGTCCTGTCCCGTAGGGCCGGACCACGGCGAGAGCCTGCTGCACCGCGGACTCCAGCGGACCGCCGGTGTCGACCTCCACGGCCTCCGGCCACGGCCGTTCCTCGGCTGCCATCGCGGCCGCGACCTCCGGGCCCGCGTCCGAAGCTCCCTGTTCGCGGGTCCTCAGGCGCGCCGCCGCGACGTCCCCGGGGGCCCGGCAGTGCAGCGCGACCAGATCCGCGTCGCAGCGCTCGGCGGCGCGCACGGCGGCCTCGCGCTGCCGGGTGTCGGTCCACGTGGCGTCCAGCACCACGGACTCACCCGACGCGGCCAGAGCCGAGGCCCGGTCGAGCAGGGCCGCATACGTGCCGGCAGTGCGCTCGGGCGTGTAGAGACCCTTGCCGTACGGGGCCGCCGCGGACTCCTCGACCGGGAGACCGGCCAGTTCCTTGCGCAGCCGGTCACTGCTGAGCAGGGTGACGCCCAGGCGGTCGGCCAGCGCCCCGGAGAGCGTGGACTTCCCGCTGCCCGGCAGCCCGCCGACCACCATCAGGGTGACCGCCGACGTCCTCAGGTGGCCGAGCGCGATCCGGAGCAGCCGCCCGGCCGCGGCCTCCGCACCGGCGGCCCCCTGACCCGCCTGGATCAGGGAGACCTTGGCCCGGACGCAGGCGCGATAGGCGACGTAGTGATGCCACAGCGACGGCGGCGCGGGGTCCCCCGAGTACTCGCTGTACCGAGCCAGGAAGAAGGCCGCGGCCGCGGGGGCGTCGAGGTACTCCAGGTCCATGGCGAGGAACGCGGCGTCGTCGAGCCCGTCGACGTGGCGGAGGCGGTCGTCGAACTCCAGGCAGTCCAGGACGCGGGGTCCGTCGTCGAGGCAGAAGACGTCCTCGGCGAGCAGGTCGCCGTGACCGTCGACGATCCGCCGCTGCGCGATGCGAGCGTCGAACAGCGGCCGCCGGCCCGCCAGATAGCGGTTCGCCAGATGCTCGATCTCGGGTGCGCCCGGAGCACTGCGGCCGTCCCGGACCAGCGCGCGGACCTGGTCGAAGCCGGCTGCCCAGCGCTGTGCCAGCGCGTCCCGTGACCCCTCGGCGTCGATGTCCGGGCCTCGCGGGGCTTCGGCGTGTCGTGCGGCGAGCAGCCGAGCGACGGCGCTGAGCTCGTCGTCCAGCGGTGCCCCTTCCCGCACCAGGCGCGCCAGGCGGCGCTCGTCGGGCATGCGGCGCATCACCAGCACGGGTTCGGCCGGCGTCTGCGGACCCTGGAACTCGCCGAGACCGAGGTAGACGTCGGGCGCGAAGCGGCGGTTGAGTTCGAGTTCGCGCTCACACCCCCAGCGCCGGGCCTCGACGGTCGAGTAGTCCAGGAAGGTCAGGTCGACGGGCTTCTTGAGCTTGTAGACACGGCTGCCCAGGAAGAGCAGCACCGCCGTGTGGGTCTCGCGCACCTGGGCGCGCGCCGGTTCCCGCCGTGACCGCTTCCCCACCGAGGCGGGGTCCGCGGGGGCTCCGACGAGGCCCGCGATGACGGTGTCCTCCATGACGGCTGCCTCCTCAATCCGGTGTGCGGACAGGGGTGCCGCGCCGGCAGCACCGGGTCGGCCGCGCGCCCGCTGCCTACGTCCCGCTGCTCAACTCCGGGCGTTGACGTCCGCGTCGGCGGCCCCGGCGTCCACGAGCTGCCGGCCGAGCGCCAGCAGGGCACGGCCGGCCGCGTACTCGTCCCCGATCTCGGGCACCGGCGGGTCGTCCGGGTTGCGGTGGGCGGCGGTGCGGCTCACGAGGGTGTTGTCGCCGGTGTCGAGGACGGCGTGGACCAAGGTGGTGTCCTGGTCCTCCTCGAAGATGTCGAGGCGCAAGGTCCATGTCCGGGTGTGCGCGGCCGTCTGCTGGGTCATGAGATGCCCTGCCCTTCTGCGTCGTTCCTCCCGCGGTGGGGCGGACGCCACCCGGTCTCGGCGACCGGGGGGACCATCCCGTCTCCAGACAAGCCACCCGGAGCCCGGCCCGACAGGGCCGACCGGCCCTCGCCTCGGTCCGACCGGCCGTGGTCCGGCCGGCCTGCGCCAAGACCCCCGCGTATGGGTGTACATCGCGCGACAGGGCCGGGCGGCGCGGGAGCCAATGGGAGCAGGAGTCCGTATCGCCGGGAGGAGCGCTGCCATGGCCCGACGCGCGGCCACCGCCGGATGAGCCCGGGCGGCCCCGAGCCCGCGGAACGCGCCGCGGGCCGCTGGCGCGCCCTGGCGGTGCTGGGGGCGGGCCAGTTCCTGATGGTCCTCGACACCTCGGTCATGAACGTCTCGATCAGCCAGCTGGTCAAGGACTTCCACACCGAGGTCACCGCCATCCAGGCGGTCATCACCCTGTACACGCTGGTGATGGCCGCCTGCATGATCACCGGCGGGAAGCTCGGCGACATGTTCGGCCGGCGGCGGGTCTTCGCGGGCGGCCTCATGGTCTACGGGGTCGGGTCGGCGCTCACCGCGGTGGCACCCACCCTCGCGGTGCTGGCCGTCGGCTGGTCGGTGATCGAGGGCGTGGGCGCCGCCCTGGTGCTTCCGGCGCTGGCCGCCCTGGTCGCGGGCGCCTACCGGGGACGCGACCGGGCGGTGGCCTACGGCGTCATCGGCGGACTCGCGGGCGCCGGCATCGCGGTGGGGCCGCTGCTGGGCGGATGGCTGACGACCTATCTGACCTGGCGGCTGGTGTTCGCGGGCGAGGTCGTGGTCGTCCTCGCGATGCTGGCACTCATCCGCTGGGTTCCCGCCGACCCGCCCCGCGAGGGGCCGCGGCCGCGCCTCGACGTGATCGGCGCGCTGCTGTCCGCCGCAGGGCTGGCCGTGGCGGTGCTCGGCGTGCTGCAGAGCAGTTCGTGGGGCTGGCTCAAGCCCAGGAACCCGCCGTTCGAGATCTTCGGATTCTCGCCGACCGTCTTCGTCATCGCACTCGGTGGGGTGCTCCTCGGGTTCTTCCAGGCCTGGGAACGGCGGATGGCGGAGCGCGGGGGAGAGCCGCTGATCCGCCTGAAGCTGTTCCGTGTCCCGGCTCTGCGTTCGGGGCTGGCCATGCTGCTCGGTCAGAACCTCATCCTGCTGGGCCTGTTCTTCGCCATCCCGCTGTACCTGCAGATCGTCCAGGGACTCGACGCCTTCCAGACCGGGCTGCGGCTGCTCCCGGTGTCCGCGACCATGCTGCTCTCGGCGATGAGCGGCCCGTTTCTGGGGAGGTTCGCCGGTCCCCGCACGGTGGTGCGCGTCGCGCTCGGCGTTCTGCTGATCGCCATCCTCTGGCTCGTCGGCACCATCGACCCGCACATCGACAACGTGTCCTTCGGGTTCGCCATGGCCGTGCTGGGGCTGGGCATGGGCCTGCTGGCGTCCCAACTGGGGAACGTCGTCCAGTCCAGCGTCGGGGAGGACGAGCGCAGTGAGGTGGGCGGGTTGCAGTACACCGCGCAGAACCTGGGTTCCTCGCTCGGCACCGCGCTCATCGGTTCGATCCTGATCAGCGCGCTGGTCACAGCGTTCACTACGCAGATCGAGCACAACTCCGCGGTCTCGCAGGCGACCCGGCAGGAGGTCGGGATCAGGCTCGAGTCCGGCGTCAGTTTCGTCAGCGCCGACCAGGTCCGCGCCGGAGCCCAGGCGGCGGACCTGCCGCCCGCCGAGGTCGACGCGGTCGTCAGCTCGTACGCCCAGGCCCAGCTCAACAGCCTCAAGGCCGCCATTCTGGCCGCGGCAGGCATCACCCTGCTCTCCTTCGCCTTCACCCGGCACCTGCCGACCGAGCCCCCGGCTGCCGCCTCCGGCCCCGATCCCGGAGCGGCCTCCCCGGCCGGCACCGCCTGAGGGCACGTCGGCGGCCCGCGGCGCCGGGGCCGGTCGGCCCGTCACGCGGAGGACGACCGGCCGGTCCGGTCGGCCCTGTCGCCGTGCGCCAGGGAGGCGTTGGCTGGCGGGGACGGAGGGTCCGCGCTCCCATCGCGTCGCGGGCCGTGCTCCGCGGTACTGCGGCACAAGGAAGTGAGCAGCATGAACGGCGCCGTCAATCTGGCCTACAGCTATCCGGTACTGGGCACCTTCCTGACGGTTCTCTGGATCTTCCTCTGGATCGTCTGGCTGATCGTGCTGTTCCGCGTGATCGTCGACATCTTCCGCGACGACACGCTGGGAGGCGGAGCGAAGACCGGCTGGATGGCCTTCGTGATCCTGCTGCCGTTCCTGGGCGTGCTGGTGTACGTGGCCGCCCGCGGCCGCGGCATGGGGGCGCGCGAGGCGCACAGGGCCCATGCCCAGCAGAAGGACCTCGACGACTACATCCGGCGTACCGCCGCCGGCGACGGCCACGGCGGGACCCCCACCGACGAGCTGGCCAGGCTCGCCGAGATCCACGACAAGGGCGGGCTGTCGGACGCGGAGTTCGAGCGGGCCAAGGAGAAGGTCCTCCACTGACCGTGCCCGCTGCGACCGGCCCTCCCGGCAACGACCGGTCGCCCCTTCCGGGGCCCGGGAGAGCCGGCCCCGCCGCAGGCGGAGTCCCGGCCGCGGCCTGACCCCCGCCGGACACCGCGAGGAGAGGTGACGATGGCGAGCCCGCACGCGCCCTCCTCCGGGACCCGGCCGGCGGCCCCGGCGGACTCCTCGGCCCCCGCACCGGACCCCCAGGAGCCCTTGGCGCTGCTGTACCGGGACCTGCGCACATCACCGGCGGGCCTGTCCGAGCGCGAAGCGGAGCGCCGGCGCACGGTGTACGGCCCGAACACCCTGTCCCGCCGCGCCGGCCGTCACCGCCTCGCCGAGCTGGCCCGCCAGTTCACCCATCCCCTGGCTCTGCTGCTCGCGCTGGCCGCGGCCCTGGCCGGCGTGACGGGCACGGTGTCACTGGCGCTGGCGATCCTGGCGGTGATCCTCCTCAACGCAGGGCTCGCCTTCGCGCAGGAACAGCAGGCGGAGAAGGCCGTCGAGGCGCTCTCGGCGTTCCTGGCGGAACAGGCCACGGTGGTCCGCGACGGCACGCCCCGTCCCGTCCCGGCCACGGAGCTCGTGCCGGGCGACGTGCTCATCGTCGACGAGGGGCAGCGGGTCTCCGCCGACGCCCGGCTGGCCGACGGGGGAGTGGAGGTCGACCTCTCCGCCCTGACCGGGGAGTCCGCACCGGTCTACCGGTCGGCCGAGTCGGTGGACCGCACCGAGCGCATGCTGGACGCGCGGGACCTGCTCTTCTCCGGAACGGTCTGCACCGGTGGGCACGCCACGGCCGTGGTCACCACAACGGGCATGCACACCGAGCTGGGCCGGATCGCCGCGCTCAGCCAGCGCACCCAGCGCTCGGAAAGCCCGCTGGAACGCCAGGTCAAACGGGCTGCCAGGCTGATCGCGCTGGTCGCGGTCGGCGTCGGGCTGGCGTTCCTGCCGCTGGGGCTCGCCGCGGGCCTCACACTGGGCGCGGCCGCCACCTTCGCCATCGGCCTGCTGGTCGCCAACGTTCCCGAGGGGCTGCTGCCCACCATCACCCTGGCCCTCGCGACCGGGGTGCGCGACCTGGCCAGGCGCGGCGCGGTGGTGAAGCGGCTGTCGGCCGTCGAGACCCTGGGCGCCACCACGGTGATCTGCACGGACAAGACCGGAACCCTGACCGAGAACAGGATGCGCGCCGTCGCCGTCTGGACTCCGGCGGGTGAGTACTCCCCGGACGGGAACGGGCCCCCGCCCGAGCCGACGCGTCCGGTCATCGCCTCCGCGGCCGCCTGCACCACCGCGCGGCTCGCCGAAGGTCAGGGCGACCCCACGGAACTCGCCCTCCTCGACCTCGCCCAGCGGACCGGAGTGCCCGCGCGCGGGAGGGACGGCCGGAGCACCCTGTACCGCTTCGACCCCCGGATCAAGCTGATGAGTCTGGCGGTCGCGGGTGACGACGGCACGGTCGCGCTGCATACCAAGGGCGCTCCGGAGGAGATCCTCACCCGCTCCGACCGCCTGCTCGACGCGTCGGGGGAGCGCCCCCTCGGACCGGACGAACGGTCCCTGGTCGTCCACGAGGTGGGACTGCTCGCCGACCGCGGCCTGCGGGTGCTCGGGGTGGCCCACCGCACCCTGCCTCCCGGGCGGCCACCTCCGGACCGCCGCGAGGACGCCGAGGAGCACCTGTGCCTGCTGGGACTCGTCGCCCTCGAAGACCCGCTGCGCCCGGAAGTGGGCCCGTCCATCGCCATGGCCCACCGAGCCGGGATCCGCGTCAACGTCGTCACCGGCGACAACGGCCTCACCGCCGCGGCCATCGCCGGTCAGGCCGGTATCGGGTCCCCCGGCGGCCGGACCGTCACCGGCACCGAACTCGACGCGATGAGCGACGCACGCCTGGACCGCCTGCTGGGCGGCGGCGAGGAGGTGATCTTCGCCCGGAGCTCCCCGGAGTCCAAACTGCGGATCGCCGACGCGCTGCGCGCCGAGGGGCAGACCGTGGCCATGACCGGCGACGGGGTGAACGACGCTCCCGCGCTGCGGCGGGCGGACATCGGTGTCGCCATGGGCCGCTCCGGCACCGACGTGGCCAGGGAAGCCGCCACGATGGTGCTGACGGACGACAACTTCGCCACCATCGTGGCGGCCGTCGAGGCCGGACGCCGCACCTACGACAACATCCGCAAGTTCATCGTCTACATCTTCGCCCACGCCGTGCCCGAAGTGGTGCCCTTCCTGGTCTTCGCCCTGGCGGGAGGCGCGATCCCGCTGCCGCTCACGGTGATGCAGATCCTCGCCGTCGATCTGGGCACCGACACCCTCCCCGCCCTGGCCCTGGGACGGGAGCGGTCCGAGCCCGGGCTGATGGAGCGCCCTCCCCGGCCGCGGGGCCACAATGTCATCGACCGAGGCATGCTGGGCCGTGCCTGGGGCTTCCTGGGGCCCCTGTGCGCCGCTCTCGTCATGGGAGGCTTCCTGCTGACCCTCGTCCGCGGCGGCTGGCATCCCGGGGCCGCGACCGGGAGCGGGAGCGCCCTGAACGGCGTCTACCACCGCGCCACGACCGTCGCCTGGCTCGGGATCGTCTTCTGCCAGATCGGCACGGCCTTCGCGGTCCGGACCGAACGGGCGTCGCTGAAGAGCGTCGGCGTCCTCAGCAACCGCCATCTCCTCGGCGGGATCGCCTTCTCCCTGGTTTTCGCCGCGGTGATCGTCTACGTGCCCGCGCTGCACCGGCTGTTCGGCACGGCCGCCCTGGGACCGGCGGACCTGCTCACCGTGGTGTTCTTCCCGTTCGCGGTGTGGGGCGCCGACGAGCTCCGCAAGGCGTTCCTGCGGCGCAGGCCCGTGGCGCCCGCGGTCGTCGCGCCGGCTCCGCCCGCGCCTGACGTGACGGCGATCCCGGTCTCCGGGCACCATCCCTTCGCCGTCATGCTCGCCCGCCACGGCTGGAGCGGCCACCGGCTGACGAGGGCGCTGGGCGTCAGCGAGCGCGCGGCGGCCGACATCGTGGCGCACGCACGGCATGTGGCCGCCGAACACGGGCGCGGCAGGCAGCGCTGAGCCGTCCCCGCCGCCGGACCGCCTGGGCGCGGGTCACCCGCGCTCGACCGTGAGGTCCAGGAAGTGGGCCGAACAGGAGATGCACGGGTCGTGGTTGCGGATGGCCCGCTCGGAGAGCGACGCCAACTCCCCGTCGGTCGCCGTGCCCTCGCCGAGCCTTCCGTGCACCGCACGGCGGACGTCCTCCTCGATGGCGCCCTGGTTCTGGGCCGTCGGGGGCACCAGGTCGGCCTCCAGCACCGTGCCGGTGCCGTCGAGGCGGTAGCGGTGGTAGAGCAGGCCGCGCGGGGCCTCGGTGGCCCCGTGCCCGACACCCGCGCGGGGCGGCACATCCACGAACGGACGGGACGGCGGCTCGTAGGCGTCGATGATGCGCAGCGCCTCCTCCACGGCGTAGAGGACCTCGACGGCGCGGACGACGATGCTGCGGTACGGGTTGCGGCACACCGCGCCCTCGGCCGGGTCGCCCAGCCCCGCCTCGCGGGCGGCCTGCCGCGCCGTGGGTGACAGTTCGCGGCCGCTGATCGCGAAACGGGCGAGGGATCCCGTCAGATGCCGCCGCCCGTCGAGGCGCGAGTGCAGTGCGGTGGAGTACGGCACCTGGTGTTCGACGACATGCCGGCCGAAGTCGCGCAGGCCGAACGTGCGGGTGGGCAGCGGCTGTCCGGAGTCCGCGCGGAGACCGTGCAGGCCGGGGGCGTCCATCACGGTCGGGACGCCACCCTCGATGGCGTAGGTGCCGGGGGCGGCCAGGGCCAGCAGGTCGTGATCGCATCCGGCGTCCGGGAAGTCGAAGCCGGACACCCACCGCACGGTCCGTGCCGCGTCCTCCATCGCCTGGCGCAACCGCGCGGCCACCGGCCGGAGTTCCTCGACGGAGGGGACACGGTGGAATCCGCCCAGCCGGGCGCTCACCGGGTGGATCGCGCGCCCGCCCAGCAACTCGACCACCGCGTTGCCCGCCTGCTTCAGCCGCAACCCCCGCTCGACATCGGCACGGTGGGAGGCCGCGAGGTCGAACAGGCTGTCACAGCCGAGGAAGTCCGGTGCGTGCAGCAGATAGACGTGCAGGGTCTGGCTCTCGATCCACTCGCCGCAGTACATCAGGCGCCGCAGGGCCGCGAGTTGACCGCCGACGACGACCCCGCAGGCGTCCTCCAGCGCCTGGCACGCGCTCATCTGGTAGGCGACCGGGCAGATGCCGCACACCCGCGAGGTGAGGTCCGGGGGTTCGGTGTGCCCGCGGCCGCGCAGGAAGGCCTCGAAGAACCGCGGCGGCTCGTAGATCGACAGGGCCGCGTGCTCGACCTCGTCACCCCGCAGGCTCAGCCGCAGCGCCCCTTCCCCCTCGACGCGGCCGAGCGCGCCGACACCGACGACCCGGGTGTCACGGTCGGTCACCGGGCCTCCTCCCGTCGCGAGACGGCCGCGAACTCGGGTGCCGCGGCGTTGAACGTCCGCAGGACCCGGACCACGTCGAGGGTGTCCATGCCGTCGCGTCGCAGCAGCGGCACGAAGGCCCCGAAGTTGGTGGAGTCCGAGGGACCGAAGCAGCCGTAGCATCCGCGGCCGTACGCCGGGCACAGCGCGCCGCATCCGGCATGCGTGACAGGACCCAGGCAGGGGACGCCCCGGGCCACGGTGACGCACACGGTGCCGCGTCTCTTGCACTCGAAGCAGACGCTGTGCCGCGGCACGTCGGGAGAGCGCCCCGCCAGGTAGGCGGTGATCACCTCCAGCAGCTGCCCGCGGTCGATGGGGCAGCCGCGCAGCTCCAGATCGACGGGGACGTGTGCACTGACCGGCGTGGAGTCGGCGAGCGTCGCGATGTAGTCGGGGCGGGCGTAGACGACCGAGAGGAAGTCGCCGACCTCGGCGAAGTTCCGCAGGGCCTGGACCCCGCCGGCGGTCGCGCACGCCCCGATCGTCACCAGCCGCCGGGACACGCGGCGGACGTGCGCGATCCGGGCCAGGTCCTGGGGGGTCGTGACCGAGCCCTCGACCAGTGAGAGGTCGTAGGGACCCTCGCCCGCCTCGGTGGAGGCCTCCAGGAAGTAGGAGACGCGCACCGCTCCCGCCAGCGCCACCAGTTCCTCCTCGCAGTCCAGCACCGTCAGCTGGCACCCGTCGCACGAGGCGAACTTCCACACCGCGAGGCTGGGCCTGCCGTCCGCGTCCTCGCCGGGTGCAGGGGCGGTCCCTCCCGCGGGATCCGCGGTCATCTCACAGCTCCCTGACGGACATCGGGTGCCGGGCCCGGGCCCAGGACACTACCGGCCCCGCCTGGCAGAGCAGCAGAGGGCCCAGCTGGCAGTGGCCGCAGTGACCCGTGCCGCAGTGCATCGTGCGCTCCAGCGACACGCGGATGCGTTCGGCCGGCACACCGCGGCCGGCGAGCTCGCGCGCCACCACCCTGATCATCACCTCGGGCCCGCACACGAAGGCGTCGGTGACCGCCGGATCGAAGACCGCCCGGTCCAGCAGGTTGGTGACCACGCCGACGTCGTCCGCCCACCCGGGTTCCGGACGGTCCACGGTCACGAGGACGCGGGCCCCCGCCTCGCGCCAGCCGAGGATCTCGCCGTTGTACAGCAGCTCACCGGGCCGGCGGGCGCCGATGAGCACGCTGACCTCGCCGTACCGTTCGCGTGCGGCCACCGTCCGCCGCACCAGCGGCCGCAGCGGTGCCAGGCCGATGCCGCCGGCCACGACCAGCACGTCGCGCCCCGCTGGTTCGTCCCATCCCGTGCCGAAGGGCCCGCGCACGCCGAGGGTGCCACCGGCCCGGGCCCGTGCCAGGGCAGCCGAGACGGCGCCGGCCGAACGCACGGTGAGCGTGAGGCGGTCGCCGTCCATGCCGCTGACGGAGAAGGGCGCGTCGCCGGCGCCGAAGGCGTACACCATCGCGAACTGCCCGGGCCGGAAGGGGTTCAAGGCCACGTGTTCCGGGACCAGTTCGAGGGTGACCGTGCCGGGTGTCTCCTCGCCGGCCCGCAGGACGCGGTAGGGCACGGGCACCGTGACTCCTTCGCCTGGCGTCGTCAGCACAGGATCGCCCGGGCTCACGGCGGCCCCCGGCGTCCGGCACCGTTCGCCGGTCCGTACAGGTCCAGAAGCCGGATGCGGCAGGCCCGAAGGCGCCGTCCGATCGCCACCGAGGCGACGCAGCGGGTCATCGCCAGTCCGAACGCGGGATCGTCCTCGATGGCGGCGCGCACCCGGGCGGCATCGAACTCGTGGGCCTCCACCGCTTCGGACGCCGCGGCGCCCAGGTGCCAGCGGAACGGCTCGAACAGCCAGGACCAGCCGAGCAGTTCCCCGGGGCCCAGGGTCTCCACGACCACCGGCCCCCGGCCGGGGACCTGCGCGTCCAGGGCGACCCGGCCCGAGCGCAGGATCCAGAACAGGCCGGCCTCCTCGTCCTCGTCGAACACACGGGAACCCGCGGTGAAGGAGCGGTCGCGGGCGAAGGAGAGCAGCCGTTCGCGGTACACCGCCGGGAGCGCGTCGAGGAAACGCCGGGCGGTCGCCGTCACCGCTCCTCCGCCGGCGCGTGGGCGTCGCGCTCACGCGCCAGCGCGTGAGCCTCCTCGGTGATGTCGATGCCCACCGGGCACCAGACGATGCAGCGGCCGCACCCCACGCACCCGGAACTGCCGAACTGGTCGTACCAGGTGCCGAGTTTGTGTGTGGCCCACTGCCGGTACCGGCTGTGCGGCGTGGCCCGCACCGGTCCGCCGGGCAGGTGGGTGAACTCCAGGTCGAAACACGACTCCCAGCGCCGCCACCGTTCCGAGTGGTCGCCGGTGAGGTCGGTGATGTCCTCGGCGGTCGTGCAGAAGCAGGTCGGGCACACCATCGTGCAGTTGCCGCAGGTCAGACAGCGCGAGGCGACGTCGTCCCAGCGTTCCGCCGACAGCGTCCCCCGCATGAGGGCCTGGAGGTCCACGGGGGGCATCGTCCGGCCCATGTGATCGGCCGCCGCGGTGACCGCCGACTCGGCGGCGGCACGCGTCCCCGGGTCCGCGGTCCGGTGGGGGATCTCGTCCAGCAGCGACGCGCCCTCGGCCGTGCCCGCCCGCACCAGGAAGCGGTGGCCGGCCCCGTCCACGACCTCGGTGAGAGCGAGGTCGTAGCCGGGTCCGGCCGCCGGTCCGGTGCCCATGGAGACGCAGAAGCAGGTGGCCCCGGGCTCGGTGCACTCCACCGCCACGAGGAGGGCGCGTTCGCGGCGGCTCCGGTAGTTGGAGTCCTCGTGCGGACCGCCGGTCAGCACGCGGTCCTGGATCGCGATGGCACGGAGATCGCACGGACGCACGCCGAGGAAGGCGTAGGAGGGCGCCGGGGTAGCCTCCTGACTGAACGTCATGGCGCCGTCGCTGTCCCGATCCGCGGTCCACTGCCGTTCGCGCTGCGGATGCAGGAAGGTCTTCCAGGACTGCGGGCCCGCGCTGTGCGCGAAGGCGGCACCGTCGGCGCGCTCCACCAGCCGGTAGCGTCCCGCCTCCAGTTCCACACCCCAGCCGTACGGAAGGTCGTCGCCGCCGCTCAGCTCCGCCAGGACCACGGCACCGTCGCGCACGGTCGGACCGACCACGGTCCGCCCGCGCGCCGAAAGAGCGCGGATCAGAGAGTCCAGTCCGTCCCTGCCGATCACCGCGCTGCGCGGCACGTCCGCCATGGCCGCCTCCGGAACGTCACGGGGGACGGCTTCGCGGCGCCGTCCCGTCGTGCGCCGTGTCCGTCCTCCGCCAGTCTGCGAGCCACCGGGCACCCGGGGCGCCCGACACACGCGCGCGGCCGCCGGCCGGGGGCTGTTATCCCCCGTCCGGACCGTTCGGGATGTGCCGGGACGGGCCGCGGACCCTCCCGCGGGGAGAGTGTCCGCATGGATCCTGACGCCGCGGGTGCGCCGCGAATCTGCGTCATCGGCGTCGGCAGCCGCTTCCGGCGCGACGACGCGGCCGGGTGGGCGGTCGTGGCCCGCCTGGGCCGCCCGGCGGACCGGCACCTGCTGCCGCCCGGCACGCAGCTCCATGTCTGCGACGGCGACCCCGCTCGTCTCGTCGCGTTCTGGGAGGGCGCCGACCTGGCGGTCGTGGCCGACGCGGCGCGTGCGGTCCCCGCGCGGCCGGGCACGGTGCACCGCCTCCGGTTCGGCGACGGCCGGCCGGCCGGGCTCCCTGCGACGACCAGCTCCCACGGGTTCGGCCTCGCCGACGCCCTCGGCCTGGCGGCGTCGCTCGGCAGGCTCCCGCGGCGTCTCGTCGTCTACGCGATCGAAGCGGGCGACATGTCGTACGGCACCGGGCTCTCGCTGCCGGTCGCCGCGGCCGTCAGGGTCGTGGCGGCCGGAATCCGGCGGGATCTCGCCGCGGCGGCCGGGGCGCGGCCGGGGGCTGTTGCGGGGCAGCCGTGCAGGGAGTGAGCGGCGGCCCGGCCCAGGGGTGTCAGCCGGACGGGACGACCGCCACCGGGACCTGAGCGTGCCGCAGCACCGTGTGCGTCGTGGAGCCGCTGCGGGGGCCGATCGCCGTGGGACGGGGGCGCCGCCCGATGACCAGCAAGGAGGCGTCCGAGGCAGCGTCGAGCAGGTGGCGGTCGGCGGACCCCACGACGATCTCGTGGATGACGTTCGTCCCCGGGAACTTGTCCCGCCACGGAGCGAGCACCTTCCCGAGAACCGCCGCCTCGTCGAAGGCGGTCCCGAACGGCAGCGCGTCCTCGGGGACCGTGTCCTGGTGCGACTCGGGGGTGCTCCAGCCATGGACCACCCGCAGCGCCGCGGTGCGGCGGGCCGCCGCGTCGAAGGCGAAGCCCACGACACGTTCACTGGGCCAGGCGAGGTTCACGCCGAGGACGACGTCGCGGTAGGGACCCTGCTCCTCACCGCCGTCGGGCGGCGGGAAGTGCTCGTCCGCCGGGGCCGTGCCCGGCCGGACCAGGACCACCGGCATCGGCGCCCGCCCGGCCGCGCCCAGCGCCACCGAGCCGATCAGGAACCCGGCCGCCGTCCTTCCGCCGTGCGCCCCCAGGACCAGCAGTTCGGCGCGCCGTGCGGCCTCGAGCAGTGCGGGCAGCGGCTGACCGGACATCTCGTCCGCGACCACCGACAGCGCGGGATACGCGTTCCGGAGCTCGTCGGCGACGTGGAACGGCGTCCAGCGCTTGCCGGCCGGCCGGGGGCGGGGATCGGTGGGCGTGGCCAGCGTCGTCCGTCCCGGCCGCGCGGGTGTCGCGTGGACCACCAGCAGCTCGGTATCGCGCCGCAGCGCCTCACGAGCCGCCCAGTGGACCGCCGCCAGACTCGCCGACGAACCGTCCACCCCGGCAACGATCGAGTAGACCATGATCGACGCCTCCTTCCCTCTCCCGGCCTCTGTCTTCCAGGCTCCGTCCGCCCGGCGGAGGCGGATAGGGCCGAGCGGGGACCGGGGGAGGCCCGGTCGGCCCTGGGGAGAAGGCCACCGGGCAGCGACGCTGGAAGCCGGACGCCCATCGAGGGGGAAGGGGAGCCACTCGTGAGAATCGCGGACGTCATGCGCGGCCCGGCCGTCACCGTGGCACCGGACGTCCCGGTGCGGACCGCCGCGCGTGTGCTGTGCGAGGCCGGCGTCGGGTGCCTGCCGGTGTGCCGGGACCGGAAGCTGGTGGGAATCGTCACGGACCGGGACCTGGTGATGCGCTGTCTCGCGGACGGGACCGATCCGCGGTCCCCGGTGGGAGAGCTGATGTCCGCGCCCGTCGTCACCGTGGACGCGGACGACGACCTCGTCACCGCGAGCCGCGCGTTCCAGCGGGCCGAGGTGCACCGTCTGCCGGTACTGGACGGCACATGGACGGTCGGGGTGGTGTCGGTGGACGACCTGCTGCTGCAGGCGCACGGCATGATCTCCGATCTGCTGGGGCCGGCGGCCCGGTGCGCCCTGGCGGCCCCGTTCACGGAGGACTCCCCGCAGCCGGGCGGCCTCGACGTCGTGGGCGGGCGACCGGATGCGGGTCCATGACGGTGACTGTGGACGCCGCCGGTCCGCCACCGCACCGCGCCCGTGGAGACGGGGCCTGGCCGGGAGCGCGCAACGGGCCCGTTCGGCCCTAGCAGAAGGCGCAGTGCCCGGTTAAGGATCTAGTTCAGGACCGCGCCACAGGGCGCCGGCGACGTCAGAGGTGAGGGGCCGACCATGAGCGAGCCGCGGCGGTTCTCGTCGCCGTCCCCGATCCGGGTGTTCCTCCTCGACGACCACGAGGTCGTGCGCAGGGGTCTGCACGACCTGCTGGACGCCGAGCCGGACATCGAGGTCGTCGGGGAGGCGGGGACCGCGGACCATGCCCTGGCCCGCGGTCCGGCCCTGCGCCCGGACGTCGCGGTGCTGGACGTGCGGCTGCCGGACGGCGACGGCATCACGGTGTGCCGGGAGCTGCGGTCGTCGATGCCGGAGCTGGCCTGCCTGATGCTCACCTCGTTCGACGACGACGACGCACTGCTGGACGCGATCATGGCGGGCGCGGCCGGGTACGTGCTGAAGCAGATCAAGGGCTCGGACCTGGTGTCGGCGGTGCGCACGGTCGCCTCCGGGCAGTCCCTGCTGGATCCGGCGACGACCGCCCGGCTGATGAGCAGGCTGCGGGACGACGACGCGCCGCCGGAGCCCGGCCAGGAGGCCCTGTCCGGGCTGTCGCCGCGCGAACGTGAGATCCTCGAACTCATCGGCGAGGGACTGACGAACCGTCAGATCGGACGCCGGCTCTACCTGTCGGAGAAGACGGTGAAGAACAACGTCTCCCGGCTGCTGGCCAAGCTCGGCGTGGAACGGCGGGTCCAGGCAGCCGTCATCGCCACCCAGGGCGCGCCCGAGGGCGGACACCGCCACCACGGCAACGGCTGAGGGCCGTTCGGACCCGCAGGCGGTGACCTGCGGCCTCTGGCCGCGCCGGATCCCGCGGCTCAGGCTGGAAGCGCGACGACCGGAGGAGGCGGCCATGAGCACCGCAGCGCTGGACGGGGCGACCCTGGAGAAGCTGGTCTCCGCGGCCGTGGCCGCGCCCTCGATCCACAACACGCAACCCTGGCGCTTCCGGCTCGACCCGGCCACCACCACGATCGAGGTGCGCGCCGCCGCCGACCGGACCCTGCGGAACACCGACCCGGCCGGTCAGGCCCTCCACCTCTCCGCCGGCGCCGCCGTGTTCAACCTGCGGGCCGCCGTCGCCCACTTCGGCTGGGAGCCGGTCGTCCACCTGCTGCCCAGGCCCGCCGATCCCGGCTTCCTGGCGGCGGTGCGGCTGGCCGGGCCGCGACGGGCCGGCGACGCGTGGGAGGGCGCCGAACTGTACGACGCGCTGTGGCGCCGGCACAGCAGCCGCTTCCCCTTCGACGGGCCGCCCGTTCCCGACGACATCCGCGCGGAGATCACCGAGGCCGTGACCGCCGAGGGCGCCATGCTGGTCTTCCCCGGGCCGGCGGAGACCGCGCGCATCCTGCAACTGACGGCGGAGGCCGAGCGGCTCGCCGCCTCCGACCCCGGCCGCAGCACGGAGAGCCGCGCCTGGGTCCGGGAGGGAGCCGACGACGGCATCCCCGCCCTCGCCCTCGGCCCCCGGGACGCCACGGGGCACCTCCCCGTCCGCGACTACACCACCGGCAGGGCGGCCCACCCGCAGGAGCCGGCGCCCTTCGAGGAGCGTCCGGCCGTGGCCGTTCTGGGCACGCTGCACGACAGGCCGGCGGACTGGCTGCGGGCCGGGCAGGGCCTGGAGCGCGCGCTGCTCGTCGCCACCGCGCACGGTGTGCGGGCCTCGCTGTTCAGCCAGGCCGTGGAGTGGCCGGAGGCGCACTGGGCGATGCGCGACCCGCGCGGCGGAACCGCGCACGTCCAGATGCTCATCCGGTTCGGGTACGGGCCCGAGGGTCCGGCGACGCCGCGCCGGCCGGTGCACGAGGTGCTCGACCCCGGCCGCTGACGCGAGCCGCGACCGGTTCCTCCGACGGCCCGCGGCGGACCGCTGACGCCAGCCGCGACCGGTCGCACGGAAGTCCGCTGACGGCTCGGCCGCCTACCGCACGTCGATCGGCACACACCACGCCAGCCGCGTGCCGCCCTGCGGCCCCGGTCCCGCCTCGAACCGGCCCCCGAGCCGGCCGGCCCGCGCGGCGAGATTGCGCAGCCCGCTGCGCGGAGCCTTCTCCGGGATGCCCCGCCCGTTGTCGGTGACCGACACCGTCAGCCATCCCTCCGCGACCACCAGGGTGACCTCGACGGCCGACGCCCCGGCGTGGCGTGCCGCGTTGGACAGCGCCTCGGTGAGGACGGCGACGGCGTCGTCCGCGGTGGCCGAAGGCACGTCGGTGTCGAGCAGTCCCTCCATGTGCAGGACGGGGGTGAACCCGAGCGGCCCGGCGGCCTGTTCGACAGCGGCGGCGGACCGTGCCCGCAGGCCCTGCGGGCGCTGGTCGGCCTCCTTGGCGCGCAGGCCGAAGATCGTGGACCGGATGATCTTGATGGTCTCGTCGAGGTCGTCCACGGCCCGCAGCAGTCGTTCCCGGGCCTCGGGGTGCTCCACGAAGCGCACCGCGCTCTGCAGGGTCATGCCGGTGGCGAACAGCCGCTGGATGGCCAGGTCGTGCAGATCCCGGGCGATGCGGTCCCGGTCCTCGAGGACGGCGAGCTGCTCGGCGGACCTGCGCCGTTCCGCCAGTTGCAGGGCCAGGGCGGCCTGGCCCGCGAAGGCCAGCAGGGGAGTGGTCTCCGCCTCGGTGAACGGAGGCGTGTGTTCCTTGCGCGCCAGCAGCACAGCGCCGCGCGTCCCCTCGTCGGTGACCATCGGCACGGCCACCGTCGGTCCCAGACCGCTGAAGCGCGGGGGCCCGGCGGTGAGCCGGGGGTCCTTCCTGATCTCCGGGGTGGAGATCGGCTTTCCCGCCGACATGGCCGCGCCCATGAACGAGCCCTCGCGGGGGAGGACGAGACCGTGGTGGTCGTCGGCGTCGATGCCGATGGCGATCATCACCTGCAGGTTCACGCCGTCGCCCGCCGGGAGCCCCACGACCCCGAGGTCGGCTTTGGCGATGGTCCGCGCGTGCCGGACGATGCGTTCCAGGACCTCCATCTCGTCGGCGCCGGACAGCAGGGCGGCGACGATGTCGGCGTTGGCCTCCATCCAGCGCTGCCGGTCCCGCGCCGCCTTGTACAGCCGGGCGTTCTCGATGGCGACGCCCGCCGCCACGGCCAGGGTGTTCAGGACGGTCTCGTCCTCCGCGTCGAACGCGCGCCCGCCGCGCTTCTCGGTGAGGTACAGGTTGCCGAAGACCTCTTCCCTGACCCGGATCGGAACGCCGAGGAACGACCGCATCGGAGGGTGGTGGGGCGGGAAGCCGTACGAGGCCGGATGGTCGGCGATCTCGTCCAGCCGTAGCGGCACGGGGTGCCGGATCAGCTCGCCGAGGATGCCGTGGCCCGAGGGCAGGGGGCCGATCTCCCGGACCTCCTCCTCGGTCACCCCCACGGTCAGGAACTCCGACAGCCGGTCGCCCTCCACGACGCCCAGGGCGCCGTACTCAGCGTCGACCAGCAGCACGGCCGACTCCACGATCCGGCGCAGGACATGCGGCAGGTCCAGCTCGCGGCCCACCGACAGCACCGCCTCCAGAAGGCTGTGGATGCGGTCCTGCGTCCCCCGCGCGGCGTCGATCCGTACCTTCAGCTCGTCCAGGAGCTGGTCCAGCTCCAGCCGGGGAAGGTACTCGTGCTCACCGTCCCCGCCGCCCTGGCTGCCGCCGGCCTCGCCCACCGCTGCCTCCAGGCGCGTCCCGCGCGCCGCGACCGAATGTCGTCTCACCGGCCACGGTAGTCGCGCGGCGCGCGGCCCGCCTGCCTGACGCGCACCCTCGCGCGGCCGTTCCGGCAGACAGGTGCCGCCCCTGCCGAGGGCCGCACGGCCCCGGACCGAGGGCCCTCCGCCTCCTGTGGGTGCCGTCGCCGGTGGTGAGGCTGGAACTGCGCCGGCCGGCGTCCGGCCGGCCGCCCGGGCTGCCGCAGGGCCGGCGGACGGGAACGGGACCGACGAAGGGACGTGATCCCATGACACAGGCATCCGCTCCGGTCGGTGACATCGGCCGGCGCCTGGCGCTGCGCCGTCAGGAACTCGGCCTGACCAGGGAGCAGGTGGCCGAGCGGGCCGGTATCGCGCCCGGGTACCTGCAGTACGTGGAGGAACAGCCGTTCGCCTCGCCGGGACCCACGTGCCTGCTCAGGGTCGCCCAGGCCCTGGAGACGAGCGTTCCGCGGCTGCGCGGAGCCGACGCGGGGCTGCCACCCGGCCTCGGCGAGGCGGCGGACCACCCCTCCCTCATCCCACTCGGCCTGCGGGAATGCCTCACCCTGCTGTCCGACCACGGGGTCGGGCGCGTGGCGGTGACCACCGACGACGGCCCGGCGATCGTCCCGGTCAACTACGTCGTGACGGACGGCGCCGTCGTCTTCAGGACCGCACCCTCCGCCGCGCCGTCCCTGGCCGCGGACCACGAGGTCGCCTTCGAGGTGGACCGGATCGACGAGGCGCTCAGCGAGGGCTGGAGCGTCCTGGTCCTCGGTCCGGCCGCCGCGGTCACGGAGGCGGACGAACGGCGGGATCTCGCGGACCGCGCCCGCACGGGTCCCTGGGCGGGAGGGGACCGGCCCGTGTGGATCCGCATCGAACCGCGCCGTGTCACCGGCCGGCGGATCACCGCCGGCTGATCCGCACGGCTCGCACGGACCTTGGGCCCCGCTCGGGGGGCCGTTCGGCCCTGCGCGCGGTCTGCGCGGCCCCTGTCGTCGCCCGCCGCCGCCGTGCGACGGTCGCAGGAGAACGGCCGGACCGAAAGGGGGCCGTGGCCATGCGGACCACCGTGAGGTTCTGGCGCTGGCGCCGCAATCCGCTCAAGCGCGGCACGGACCGGGCCGAGGCATGGAGTGCCGTCGCGCTGACGGCCGTACTGGCCGTGGGAGCCCCCGCCGCCGGTGTGGCGACCGGTCTCGGCTCCGCGGCCGCGGCCACCCCGCCCGCGGGATGGCACACGACCACGGCGGTCCTCACCCGGCAGGCGCCGCCGAGCAGCTACGGCTACGGCACGATGCAGGCGACCGGCGTCCGCTCCGACGTCCGCTGGACGACGCCGGACGGCCGCACGCACCACGGGCTGGCGCTGGTCCGGCCGACGAGTCCGGCGGGAAGCCGCGTCACCGTCTGGCTGGACCGCTCGGGGGCCCTCCGCGAGAACCCGCAAGACGCGGCGTACGTGCGGGCCCGCGCCGTGGCGTTCGGGATGGGCGCGGCCGGCGGCACCGCGCTGGTCGCGGGTACGGGGTGGGCGTGCACCAAGCGCTACCTCGACCACCGGCGTTCCGCCGACCTGGACCGGGAGTGGGCCCGCATCGGCCCGGAGTGGGGCACGGCCGCCCGCGGGTGAGCGGAGCCGACTTCATGCGACGCATGCGATCCACAGAAGCCATGGGACTCATGGGTCGAGGCCGGCATCAGGGCCGACCGGCCCCCACGCCAGGACGTTCCGGCCCTGACGGGCCCCGCGGGCCGCGTGCGACGGTGAGAACGGACCGCGAGAACGCGCACACCGGAAGGCGGTAGCCCCATGAACGCCCCCCTGATCGTCGGTGTCGACGGATCGGATGCGAGTTTGCGAGCCATCGACTGGGCCGTGGCCGAGGCCGCCCGGCACGACGTGCCGGTCCGGCTGGTGCACGGGTCGCTGTGGGAGCGGTACGAGACCGTCAAGCCCGCCTTCGGGACGGCGCCCTCGGCCGGGCATCTCATGGCCGAGCACATCGTCGCCTCCGCCGCCGAACGGGCGGCCCGGATCGCCCCCGACCTGAAGGTCACCACCGAACTCGTCTCGTCCGACCCGGGCATGGCCCTCCTGCGTGCGGCGGAAGCCGCCTTCGCCGTCGTCGTCGGAACCCGTGGCCGCGGCGCCATCAGCGGAATGCTGCTGGGCTCGACCGGCCTGGAGGTCGCCGCCTACGCCACCTGCCCGGTCATCGTGGTGCGGGGTGAACCCGACAACAGCGGTGACGAGTCGGGCCGGATCGCACTGGGCGTCG
Source organism: Actinacidiphila acidipaludis (assembly GCF_019890725.1). GTDB lineage: Bacteria > Actinomycetota > Actinomycetes > Streptomycetales > Streptomycetaceae > Actinacidiphila > Actinacidiphila acidipaludis. The sequence continues at coordinate 242,894 of NZ_JAINZZ010000001.1, read as the reverse complement.
GCGGCCCGGGCGAATCAGCCGCGGCCATCGAGTTCGCCTTCCGGGAGGCCGAGGTCCGTGAGGCGGACCTGCTGGCCGTGCACGCCTGGCACCGTCCCGCCCACGAACTGCCCGGAACGGCACATGTCTCGGGCGACGGCTCGGACCACGACGAGCACGAAGCCGAACGCGCGCTGGGCGGCGCGCTGCTCGCCACCGCGCAGGCCTACCCGAAGGTCACCGTGCAGACACGGGTGCCGGAGGGGCGCGCGCACACGGCGCTGCTCGAAGCCGCTGCCACGAGCGATCTGCTCGTCGTCGGCGCGCGCCGGCCGCGCGGGAGCATCGGGATGCAACTGGGCCTGGCCAACCACACCGTTCTGCACCATGCCGCCTGCCCGGTCGCCGTCGTTCCCCAGCGGAGCTGACCGCAGGAGGGACCCGCGGGAGGACCCATGCCCAGGAACCATCGGAAAGTGGTGGCGGGCGTCTCCGGCGCCCACCCCCAGGTGAGCGCCCACGTCATCGACTGGGCGGCGGACGAGGCCGTGGCCCGCGGGGCGTCCCTGTACATCGTCCACGCACAGGAGTGGCCGCGCGGGACGTCCCCGGACGCAGGACCGGACCATCCGGCACACGTGTGGTCGCGGCACTTCCGGGCCAACGGCGAGGCGCTGCTCGACGACGCCCGGCTCACCGCGGCAGCGGGGCGGCCGGGCCTGCCCGTGACGACCGAACTCGCCGACGGCCGTGCGGTGCAGGTCCTCCGCGAGAACGCGGAGACCGCCGACATGCTCGTACTCGGCGCACGGCGTCTCACCGGCATCGAGGGCGCTTTCGCCGGCAGCGGCAAGGGACACGCCCTGGCCGGCCATCTGCCGTGCCCGGTGGCGCTGGTGCCCGAACCCGAGACCGACGTCCCCGACTACGCGCCCGTCGTCGTCGGCGTGGACGGCTCGTCCTCGTCGCACGTCGCCCTCGACCTCGCGTTCACGGAGGCCGAGGCGGTGAAGACGGACCTGGTGGCCGTCGAGGTACGCCGCCCACGCGACTACACCTGGGCGGAACTGCCCGAGGTCACCGAGCTCAACCTGTCCGAGGTGCTGGCCGGTTACGGTGAGCGCCACCCGGACGTCTCGGTGAGCCAGGAGATCCTGTCCGGCAACCCCGCGCTCGTGCTGGCGTCGCTGGCGCAGCAGGCGAGATGCCTGGTCGTCGGCAGCCGGGGACTCGGCGGTTTCCGCGGCATGCTGCTGGGCTCCACGAGCAGGGCGCTGATCCACCACACCGACTGTCCGCTGATCATCGCGCCCCTGCCGCACGGAAGTTGAGGCGCCGCACACCTGCTGGGAGGCGGGATCGATGACGAAGCACCGGACCGTGAGCGACCTGATGACCCATTCGGTCCACCGCGTCCACGCGGACACCCCGTTCAAGGAGATCGCCAAGACGCTCGCCGATCACGACATCACCGCCGTCCCGGTCGTGGACGACGACGACCGCCCGATCGGCGTCGTCTCCGAGGCGGACCTGTTGCGCAGGGAGGCCGCGCTGCCGGACACCGCCGGGCTGCTGGCCATCCTGGACATCCCTCCGCTGGAGCCCGGCAGGGCGCCGACCACCGCCCGGACCCTGATGAGCGCGCCCGTGGTGGCGGCCCGCCCCGCGTGGACGGTCGTGCAGGCCGCCAGGATCATGGACCACCACGGGGTGAAGCGGCTCCCGGTCGTCGACGACACCGGCCGGCTGGTCGGCATCATCAGCCGCGCGGACCTGCTGCGGATCTTCCTGCGCCGCGACCACCTCATCCGCGAGGAGATCAGCGGCGACATCCTCGACCGCATGCTCGGCATCAGCGCCGACGAGGTGGGCGTCGACGTCAGCGACGGACGGGTGACCCTGCACGGCACCGTCGAACGCCGCAGCCTGGTACCCGTGGTGAAGAGGCTGTGCGAAGGAGTCGACGGCGTCGTCGAGGTGACGGGAACGCTCGACTACCGCACGGACGAGGCGGTGGCGGTCTCGTCGCCGCAGGAGCGCACACGCGTGCTGCCGTGAGACCGCCGGTCCGACGCGCGCCGAACGCGGACGAGAGGTGAACGACGATGACCGAGCCCCGGGTGCTGGTCGCCTACGCGTCGAAGAACGGCGGCACCGCGGAGATCGCCGCCTGGATCGGCCGCACCCTCACCGACGCCGGTGTCGCCTCCGACGTACGCCCGGCCGCCGAGGTCCGCGACCTGCACCGGTACACCGCGGTGGTGCTCGGCTCCGGCCTGTACGCCGGCCGCTGGCTGCGCGACGCGACCCGCTTCGCCCGCCGCCACCGCCAGGGGCTCCGGATGCTTCCGCTGTGGCTGTTCAGCAGCGGGCCGCTGGACTCCTCCGCCGCCGAGCGCGACATTCCGCCGGTGTCCGGCGCGCTGCGGATCGCCGACGGGGCCGATGCCGTCGAACACGTCACGTTCGGCGGGCGGCTGGTCCCCGGCGCCCGCGGCCTGGTCGCCCGGCTCATCCTGAGCAAGGGAAAGGGCGGGGACTTCCGGGACTCCGGCCGGGTGACGGCCTGGGCCGAGCGCATCGCCGCCACGGCGTCGACGGAACGACGGCAGTTGATCTGACGACCGGGTCCCGGTCGCGCCGACGCCAGCCGTCCCGTCGTCATCGGGCCACCCGACAACTTACGGAGACATCATGTACGCCTCACCGCGCACTGTCAGCGACGTCATGACCCAGACGGTCGTGGCCCTGGGCCAGGACGCGACCTTCAAGGACATCGTCGGCACCATGGAGCAGTGGAAGGTCAGCGCCATGCCGGTGCTCGAGGGCGAGGGCCGGGTGGTGGGGGTGGTGTCGGAGGCGGATCTGCTGCCCAAGGAGGAGTACCGGCAGAGCGATCCGTCGCGAGTGGACGACATCCACCGGCTCGCCGAGATGGCCAAGGCCGACGCCGTCACCGCGGGCCGGCTGATGAGCAGCCCCGCGGTGTGCGTGCACGCCGACGCCACCCTGGCGCAGGCCGCCCGCATCATGGCCCAGCGGAAGGTGAAGCGGCTGCCCGTCACCGACGCCGAGGGCAAGCTCGCCGGCATTGTCAGCCGGTGCGACCTGCTGAAGGTCTTCCTGCGTTCGGACGACGAGATCGCCGAGGAGGTCCGGCACGACGTCGTCAACGCCCTCTTCCCGGGGGAGCAGGCGGTGACCGTGGACGTCAGCGACGGTCTGGTCACGCTCTCCGGCGACGTGCTGGAGCCGGGCCTGATCCCGGTGGCCGGGCGCCTGGCCAGGACGGTCGAGGGCGTCGTCGACGTCCACGACGACCTGACCGCGGCGGTCACCGCGTCCTGAGCCCGGCGTCATGCGGCCGTGACGGAGGCGGGCCGAGGTCCCATCGGACGTCGACGACCCCCTCGACGGCGCGGACCAGCCGGGCCGCGACCGGGACGCGCGAGGTGTCGCGCACCCGCCCGTGCAGCGTCACGGTCCCCTCCGCGACGTCGACCCGGACCGGGGAGGGCTCGCCGGGGAACAGGTACCCGACGACTTCCCGCCGCACTTCCTCCGCGATCTCCTCGTCGTCCCGCAGGAACACCTTCAGCAGGTCGCCGCGGCTGACGATGCCGCACAGGATGCCGGCCGGGTCGACCACCGGAAGCCGCTTCACCTTGGTCTCCGCCATGATCCGGGCCGCTCGCGAGAGCGTGGCACCCGACTCGACGGTGACGGCCGGCGTCGTCATCAGCTCCACGGCGTGGACGGAGCCGGCCTTCACCATGTCGTCGAGGCGCCGGAGCTGGCCCAGCCGGCTGGGGTCGGCGTCGCGGAACTCCTCCTTGGGCAGCAGATCCGCCTCCGAGACCATCCCCGCGACGGTGCCGTCCGCCCCGACCACGGGCACAGCGGTGACCCGGTGCTCCTGGAGGATCCGCACGATCTCCTTGAACGGTGTGCCGCGGTCCACGGACACGACCGATCGCGTCATCACGTCGTCGACGATGTGCGGGCCGCCTGTCATGGCGTATCACTCCTCGCGGATGAGGAGGCCGGCCGTCCGGTGCCCCGATCGGCTGAACGGCCCCCGGGGGATCATGGTTGTCTCACAGTCCTCGCGTCCGTCGTGGGTGTCTCAGTCGTGGGCGACCACGGCGACCGGACAGCCGGCGTGGTGGACGACGCCGTGCGTGACGGGACCGATGTGCGCCCCCACGTGGAGGGAGCCGCGCCTGCGGCCGACGACGAGCAGCCCGGCGCCGGCGCTGGCGTCGATCAAACTCGACACCACCGGTCCGGTGACCACCTCCTGGACCACGCGCCCGCCCTGCGGTCCGTTGCGCCACGGAGCCAGCGCCTTCGCCAGCGCCGTCTCCTGCTCGGCGCGGAACTCCAGGGCCAGGCCCGGGTCGAGTTGCGGGGCCGCGTACCCGTACATCCTGCGGACGTCGTCCGCGTGGACCACCCTCAAGGTCGACTGGCGGACCTCCGCCTCGGCGAGGGCGAAGGCCATGAGCGCGTCGACGGACGCACCGAGGTCCACGCCGACCACGACGTCGGGTCCCGCGACGTCCGAGCCCTCTGGCGTGCGCACCAGCACCACCGGCCGCTCGCTGTGAGCGAGCACCGGCAGGCCGACGGAGCCGAGGAGGAAGCGGCTCATCCTGCCGAGGCCGCCGGACCCGAGGACGAGCATGTCGGCGGTGGCGGCAGCCCGCAGCAGGACCTTCACAGGGGTGCCCGAGGCCTGCTCGGCCGTCACCGTCAGCCCCGGGTAGGTCCCGCGCACGTCTCGCGCCGTGCCCGCCAGCCGGTCCTCCTCCCACAACCGGTAGGCCTCGGGGTTGGGTGAGAACTGCACGTTGCTCACCGGGGGGCGCCAGACGTTGAGCAGATGGACGTCCGCGTCCCACAACGCCGCTTCCTGACCGGCCCAGGCGGCCGCTGCCGCGCTTGCCGGGGAGCCGTCGATTCCGACGACCAGTCGTCCTGTCATCGCTGACCACCGCCTTCGTCCGGACAGGACTGCGAGCCTGTCCGGACACCCGGCCGGCGCCGTGCGCCCGGCCCGGTCCCCTCCAGCGTCACGCGCCCGCGCGCCGCGGGAACAGGGCCGGTCGGCCCCTGTCGGGGGCTGAGCGTCCCGGGGCAGGAGCCGGAAGGTCAGGCGAGGGCGAGGAAGAGCTTCTCCAGCTCGGCCTCGGTCATGGGGGGCGTGGTCTCGTCCGCCGCGGCCATGCACTGCCGCATCCCGCTGGCGACGATCTTGAATCCGGCGCGGTCCAGGGCGCGCGAGACGGCGGCGAGCTGCGTGACGACGTCCTTGCAGTCGCGGCCGGCCTCGATCATGGCGATGACTCCGGACAGCTGGCCCTGCGCGCGGCGCAGCCGGTTCAGGACCGCCTGCACGGAGTCCTCGTCCACTGCCATGCCCATGGCCGCACCTCATTCCTCATCGCTCACGTGTGCGTTCCCCCAGGGTACCCCAGGGGGTATCAGACCCTCAGTCGTGCGAGAACCGTACCGACGGCAGGACGCGCCGCAGCCAGGACGGGCTCCACCAGGCGGCGTGGCCGGCCAGCCGCAGCAGGACCGGCAGCAGGATCAGCCGGACCAGGACGGCGTCCAGCAGGACGGCCACGCCGAGGACGATGCCCATCTCCTTGGGCGGGAGCGGTCCGGAGACGGCGAAGGTGAAGAACACGGCGACCATGACCGCCGCGGCGGCGAAGATCACACGGCCGGAGTGTGCCATGGCCCCGACCATGGCGTCCTTGACGTCGCGGCCGCGTTCGTAGTGCTCCTTGGCGGAGGCGAGCAGGAACACGGTGTAGTCCATCGCGATGGCGAAGATCATCGCGAAGAAGAACACCGGGGCCCAGCCGTCGAGGAAGCCCTGGGAGGTGAAGCCCAGCAGCCCGGCGCCGTGCCCGTCCTGGAAGATCAGCCGGGCGGTGCCGAAGGCGGCGCCGGTGGAGAGCAGGCTGGCGGCGGTGCCGAACGCGGCGATCAGGGGTGCCTGCAGGGCGATGAGCAGCAGCAGGAAGCCGAGACCGAGGACGACACCGATGACGAGCGGCGTCCTGCTCGTCAGGAGGTGCTGCAGGTCGAGGTTCTCCACGGCGGCGCCGCCGACCAGGCTGCCGTGGGGCAGCTCCGCGCGCAGGGTGTGCACGGTCCCGGAGAGCTTCGGGTCGGACGGGTCCACCTTCGGGACGGCCTGGATCATCGACCACCCGGAATGGTCGGTCGCGGCCTGCGGCGGCACGACGGCGGCGACGCCCGGCGTGTGCCGGGCGATCCCGGCGGCCTCGTCCGCCGCGGCCGTGGGCACGGCGATCTGCAGTGTGCCCGGGGCACCGGGGCCGAAGGCGTGCTGTACGGCCGTGTAGCCGGCGCGCGCCGAGGCGTCGTTCGGCAGGACGGCGATGGACGGCATGGCGGTGCGCAGCCCGATCACCGGAGCGGCCAGCGCGAGCAGGACGACCAGGGAGGCGGCGCCGTAGGCCACCGGCCGGCGCCACAGCCGCTCGCCCCAGGCGGCGAAGCGCGGGGAGCGGTGCTCGCCCGTCTTCGCCCAGGGCAGGGAGACGGCGTCGACCCGGTGTCCGAGCTTGGCCAGTACCGCGGGCAGCAGGGTCAGTGTGGCGGCGAGGACGAAGGCGACGGCGAGCATGATGCCGCCGGCCATCGAGCGGAAGGCCGGGGAGGGTACGAGCATCACGGCCGACAGGCTGACCAGGACGGTGGCGCCGGACAGGGCGACGGCCTTGCCCGCGGTGTCCATGGTCTCCACGACCGCCGCGACGGTGCCGCGACCACGGCTCGCCCTGGCCCCGCGGAACCGCATGACCATGAACAGGGCGTAGTCGATGCCGAGTGCCAGGGCGAACATCATCGCGAAGTTCATCGCCCAGATCGACACCGGCGTCAGATGCGTCAGGAGCACGAGTGAGCCGGCCGAGGCGCCGAGCCCCGCCATGGTCAGCAGCAGCGGCAGTCCCGCCGCGACCAGGGAGCCGAAGGCCAGCACGAGGATGATCATGGTGACCGGCCAGGAGAGGATCTCCGAGTGCATCATCGCGTTGTGGTTGGCGGTGTTGAAGTCGCTCCACAGCACGGACGCTCCGGTGGCGTGGACCGTCACACCGTGCCCCGACAGGCCGGCGAGCGGGCCCTTGAGGTCGTCGGCCGCGCGCACCATCGCGTTCGGATCCGCCTTGGCCCCCGCCAGGACGATCGCCGTGCGGCCGTCGGGACTGATCGTCGCGCCGGGCTGCGGGGGCACCACGGCGGCCACCCGCGGGTCGGCCCGCACCATGGTCTCGGCCTGCGCGATGACGTGCCGCACGGCGGGGTCGTCCACCGGCCGGTCGGCGTGCACCACGATCTCGATCGCGGACGAGGCGTTGCCGCCGAAGTGCTGCTGGGCGATCTGCCGCACGGCCACCGACTGCGACCCGTCGGCCTGCCATCCGGCCCCCGACAGCGCGGATTCCACCTTGGGTGCGAAGGCGCCGAGGACGGCGACCACGATCACCCACAGCACGAAGACACTCCTGGTGTGGGTCGCCGACCAGGCCCCGAGCCGGCCGAACGGCCCGGGTGCCCCGGGCGTGCCGGGTGGGTCGGAGGGGCGGGGCCGCCGGTCGGCCGACTCGACTCCGAGTGAGGACGCGGACGTCATGGGACAAGGCCTTCCTGCCGTGCGGGACGCGTTCGTGGAGATACCCCAGGGGGTATCTCGACATCCACGGTAGGCGGAGTGAGGCCGGGCGTGCAAATACCCTCGGGGGTATATTGGACAGCAGGACGATCCTGAGAGCGAGGCAGGTCATGAGCAAGGACTACGGGCAGACGGTCACGCTGCCGGTGCCGTTCGACGAGGCGGTGCCGCGGGTGCGGGAAGCCCTCGCGGCCCAGGGATTCGGGGTGCTCACGGAGATCGACGTCCGTGCCACCCTCAAGGCGAAACTCGACGCCGAGATGGAGCCGTACCTGATTCTGGGGGCCTGCAACCCGCCGCTGGCGCACCAGGCCCTGGAGGCCGACCGGTCGTCCATCGGACTGCTCCTCCCCTGCAACGTCGTGGTGCGCGCCGACCCCGGCGGCGGGTCCGTCGTCCAGGCCCTCGACCCGGGAACGATGGTCGAACTGACCGGCCTGCCCGAACTGCGCCCCGTCGCCGACGAGGCGCGCCGCCGCCTCGGCGCCGCGCTGGCGTCACTCGGCTGAGAACGAAGGAGCCACCACCATGTGCCGACGAGCCGTCTGCAGGACCTGTCAGAAGTTCACGTACCGCGGTTGCGGGATGCACGTCGACCAGGTTCTGGCCGGTGTCCCGAAGTCCCAGCGCTGCACCTGCGCCGAGGACGCGGGGACCGGCGGGGGCTTCTTCAAGCGCCTCCTCGGCCGGCGCTGAGGAAGGGGCGACGGTCAGCCCGTGCGCGGTCCCTCCCCGCGCCGGGCCGGCCTCAGGCGCAGCGCCAGCACAGGGCAGGCGGCGACGGCTCGTCGTGCGTGGGCGAGCAGCGGGCCCGGGACGGCGGAGTCCCGGAGGACGGGATAACCCCATTCGTCCAGGGCGATGCGTTCCGGCAGCAGCTCGGCGCACAGACCGTGGCCGTCGCAGGCGGCGAAGTCGACTGTGAGTTCGTGGTCGCGGCTCATCGCCAGCCCTCCTCGGCCGCGGGGCCGTCCGCCGGAACGGGCAGCCTCAGCGGTTCCGCGGCATGCGGGCACGGCCCGTACTGAAGGTGCCGCAGCACGTCGTCGCCGAAGACCTGCAGTGCCGAGGTGGCCAGCCGGGCGGCACCGTCGGGGTGGCGGCAGGCTCCCCGGCCCGGAAGCAGTCCGAGCCGCCGGTGCAGCCGCTCCAGGAGCTCGGCGCCCGGCCGCCCCCACGCCAGTTCGGCGAAGTCCTCGGCGACGGACGGCACGCCGAACGTGCAGGGCCCGCACTGGCCCGCGCTCTGTCCTCCGAGATAGGCCAGCACCGCGGCGGTCTCGGCCAGGCCGCACGCGTCCTCGGGCAGCGCCACGAGCACCCCGGCGCCGCGCGGGCGGGCCGCGGGATCCAGCGGCACGGGGAGCCAGCTTCCGAAGAATCCGCCCGCGAGCACGGCGCCGAGCCGGGAGCTGGGCCCGCCCGCCACGGTGAGGGCCTGCCGGGCGGACGTGCCCATGGGCATCTCGTAGACGCCCGGGTTGCGGACCGCGCCCGACAGGGTGACCAGAGTCGTCCCCGGTGCATCGGCGCCGCCCAGTTCACGGAACCAGTCCGGGCCGTACCGGGCGATGAGTGCCATGTGCGCCAGCGTTTCCACGTTGGCGATGAACGTGGGCCGTTTCCCGACGCCCTTCTCGAAGGGTCGCGGCGGGGTCGGCCGGGGACGTGCGCCGCCGCCGTTGAGCCAGCTGACCAGCGACGTCTCCTCGCTGGAGACGAAGTGGTGCGGCAGCGTGTGGACGCGTATCCCGGCCTCGTCCAGCCGGACCCGGTTCCTGTCCGCCACGGCCTGGCCCAGCAGCGCGGCCTGGTCGCTCCTGGTGCGGGGCAGGCACAGATGCACGGTCGACGCGCCGGTCGCGGCGGCGGCCAGCACCGCGCCGTCCAGGACCAGGTGCGGGGCGAGCGCGAGCAGGGTCTCGTCCTTCCGGCTGGCGGGCTCGCTCTCCATCCCGTTGGCGACCACCACCGCGGGCCCCCGCTGGGCCGCCACGGTGCGCAGCTTGCGTCCGGTGGGGAAGGCGCCGCCACCCCTGCCGGTCAGGCCCGCCGCCTCGACGTCGTCCGCCAGGGTCGCGGGGGCGCGACCGGTGGGGGCCGCCCCGAAGCGGGCGAGGTGCTCGTCCAGGCCGGTGGGCCCGCCGGTGGCGAACCAGCCGCTCAGGAGACGGACGCCGTACGGGACGGGCATGTCCTGGCCGGTGATCGGCATCGCGGTCTCGGAGGTCACTCGCTCTCCCCTCCTTGCGGGGTCGACGATGCGGACGCCGCGGGCCCGGCCGGAAGGGCCGGGGCCGTGGCCACCGCGGGCTTGGACGGGAACGTGGCGGCGGCGCGGTGGGACCAGCCGGGACGCAGCGGCCCGGTGGCCAGGAACACCACGAGCAGGACCGGCACGATCCCGGTGGCGGGCAGCACCCACCACCGGACCCGCCGGGAGCCGGCCCCGGCACGCGCCAGCCGCCACCAGACGGCACCCAGGACCGCGGCGACGCATGCCGCGTACAGCAGCAGCTGCGGGGTGAGCCGGGTGTCGGTGCCGGTGCCGGCGGCGTGGAAGAGCGCGACCGGCCAGGCCGCGTATGCCGACCAGTGCACCGCCTTCCACATGCGGTGCCCGATCCGCCGGCGGAACGCGCTGGTGATTCCCACGGCCAGCAGCAGGTCCAGCGCGACGGCCCCGAGGCCGACCCACAGGGGGCGGTAGGACGAGGCGAACGGGACGACGGCGGCCGGCCAGCCGATGTGGGTGAAGCTGTCGGCGATGGCGGTGACGATGTGCAGGGCCAGGAAGACCAGCGTCATCAGCGACAGATTGCGGTGGAGTGCGGACACCTCGAACCGGCCGATGTTGCGCGGCGCGTAGCGTCCGGCCGCGGCGATCCCGAGGACGACGGTCAGGGTCAGCAGCACCAGCGACGCCGTGCCGGCGGCCCGCGTGGCGTACCACAGCGGGCTCGGCCCGGACGCCGCGAGCAGGACGGCCGTGTGGGCGGTCATATGCGGGTCCCTTCCGGTGCGGGTCGATCCTCGGGCGGCCAGCCGTTGAGGCGGACGACGCCGCCGTCGGCGCGCACCAGCCGGGCCGGCAGCCCGGTGTCGCGCAGCCAGTCCACGGCACGCTCGCCCATCACGATGGCGGCCGTGGAGGCGGTGTTGGCGTCGACGCAGTCGGCGGCGGTGACACTGGCCGTGCGCCAGACCGCCGGGGCGCTGTCCCCGGTGGCGGGGTCGATGATGTGGTGGCGGGTCCGGCCGCCGCGCTCCCAGGTGCGCACCGTCGTGCCGGACGTGGCGAGGCCGCCGCTGCTGAGGGCGACGACCGGCAGGCCCGGTCCGGCCGGTTCGGCGTGGTCGTCCGCGACGGCCACCCGCCAGCCGCCGGCCGGCGCGGGGCCCGCGGTGGACAGGTCGCCGCCGAGGTTGACCAGCACGCCGCAGCGTGCCGCCGCGGCGGCCGCTCGTGCCGCCCGGTCCGCGGCCAGGGCCTTGGCCGTGGCGCCCAGGTCGAGCGCGCTGCCCGGCGGCAGCCGCAGCAGCCGCAGCTCGGGATCCCAGCCGACCGTTTGCCAGCCCTTGGCGGGATGCAGCGCGGGCGTCGGACCGGTCCGTGCGACCCGGGTGAAGGTGACGTCGTAACCGAGCGCCACAGCGGCCGGTCCCACCGTGGGATCCACCACCCCATCGGTGAGCCGCGCGGCGCGCAGGGCCACCTCGAGGGCCTCGGCCAGCAGTGGACCGACCGGCACCGGCCGGCCGGAACCCGCGGACGCGTTGACGCGGGACAGCTCCGTATCAGGGCGGAACCGGCTGCACGCGTCGTCGATGGCGACCAGTTCCGCCTTCAGCGCCGCCACGGCGGAGGCCGTGCCCGCGGGATCCGCGGTCAGCAGTACCGCCGTCGTACCCAGTGCGGGGAACGCGACGCGGTCGATGGCCGCGGCCGGGCTCGGGAGCCGGGAGCTGTGGGTCATGATCCTCCCGTCGTGGTCTGCGGCGGCTGCGTCGTCGGTGCCGGCGGGGTCGTCGGCGGACGCAGACCGGTCGACGGTTTGGTGGACTTCACCGGCTGATGCGTGGTGACCGGCGGCGTGCGGGTTTTGGCGGGCCGGTGCGTGGTGCCGGTCGTGGCCGGCCGATGCGTGGTCTTCGGCGGCGCGGCGGGCTTCGAGGGCTTGGCCGTGGGGGAGGGGCGGCCGCCGGCCGGGGCGGGAGAGGTGGCGCCGCCCGGTGCGGTGGCAGGCGCATGGCTGGTGCCGCCGGGCGGCTGAGCCGCCGGGGACTGTGCGGGGGAGGAGTGGGCCGCGGAGCCGGGGATGGCATGGGCGTAGCCGGCCCCCAGGGCCGCGGTACCCGCGACGGCCGCGGCGAGCGCCCAGCCGGTCGTGGCCCTGATCCTGAACCGCCCCTTGTCACGGCGGCGGGCTGCCTCCTCCAGGGGGAGGTCCGCGGTGCGGGGCTCGGGCTGGAAGCGGGGGCGACGGCGCATTGGCGTGGATGTCCTCACGGCACGACGGGCAACGTACGGTCACCAGCCTGCCGGGCGGCCCGTCGGGAACCGGTTCAGGGAATCCTCAGAAGTGGTTAAGACCCGCCGCGTGAAGCGTGAGCTGCCTCATACATGCAGGTCAGCGGTCACCCGGAGGAAGTTCGAGTACGACGGTCAGCCCGCCGCCCGGGGTGTCCTCCAGCCGGACGGACCCGCCGTTGGCCGTGAGCAGCCGGTGGACGATGGCCAGACCGAGGCCGGTACCGGAGGTCTCGGGGCCGCTGAAGCGGTGGAAGGCCGTCTCCTGGGCCGACCTGCTCATTCCCGGCCCGTTGTCGGTCACCGTGAGGATCACCTGGCCGTGGCGCGCCAGACCGTCGAGCGCGATGTGTCCTCCCTCGTCGAGGGCGTCCAGCGCGTTGGCGAGCAGGTTGTCGAGGACCTGTTCCAGGTCGCCCGGGCCGAGGCGGGCGGTCAGCCCCGGGTGGCAGCGGGCCGTGAGCCGGACCCGGCGGTCCTGGGCCACCGGGGCCCAGGCGGCGAGCCGGTCCGCCACCACCTCGTCCACCCGCACCGCCACCGGGCGCGGCACGGCGTTCTCCGCCCGGGCCACGGCCAGCAGACCGTCCACCAGGCGCGACAACCGCGCGATCTCCTGCTGCGCGGCCGCGAAGTCCGGCCCGGCGGCCTCGTCCGCGTCGGCGGAGAGCATGTCCAGCCGCAGCCGCAGGGCGGCCATCGGGGTCCGCAACTGGTGGGATACATCGGCGATCACCGCGCGGTGCCCGTGGATCAGCGCCTCCATCCGGGCCGCCATCGTGTTGAAGGTGGCGGCGAGCCTCCGGACCTCGACCGGTCCCCGCCCCGCGGCCGCGCGTGCCGTGAGGTCGCCCTCGCCGAGTTCGTGCGCGGCGGCGTCCACGGCCCGCAGCGGCCGGCCCACCCAGCGTGCGAGGAACACGGCCAGCAGGGCCCCGGCGACCAGACCGCCGACGCCTACGGCCGCCAGCCGCAGCCACATCGCCGCGATCCGGTCGTCCGTCGCGTCGGACGACCGGGACAGCACCGACACGCCCACCGTCCTGGACTCGTCGCCGACCGGCACCGCGACGACCAGGCGGTCGTCCTGCGAGCGGGTGACCGTGCGCGGGTGCGCGAGGACGCTGCGGGCGAGGGCCGCCCACTGCTCACTCCGGGCGGCCGCCTGGGCGCCCGTCGCGCCGGGGCACGGGGTCACCGCGAGTTCACGTCCCGCCGCGTCGAAGACGGCGGAGCAGTCGCCCGGCTCGGTGCTGCGCTCGAGGAACCGACGCAGGGGCGCCGTTGAACCCCGCACCGGCAGGTGTTCCTCGGCGGCGGCGGCCAGGGCCCGGTCCGCGGCGACGGTGCCGTCCCGGAACGAGTTGCGTTCCTGCCGGGCGAGCGACAGCCCCAGCGGCAGGACGGCGATCAGCAACACCAGGGTGACCAGCGCCATCACCGCGAGGGCGACGCGGCGCGTCATGGCGCCTCGGGCCCGTCGGCCTGCCCGGCAGCCGGTCCCAGCCGGAAACCCCTGCCGTACACCGTCTCCACCAGGCCCGGGGTGCCGAGCTTGCGCCGCAGCGCGGCCACATGCACGTCCAGCACCTTCGTCGGCCCGTACCAGTGCTCGTCCCACGCCCGTTCGAGGATCTCCTGCCGCGAGACCACGCGACCAGGGTCCACGGCGAGCACCTCCAGGATGTCGAACTCCTTCGGGGTCAGCGCCACCTCACGCTCGCCGACGCGCACCGTGCGGGTGCGCAGGTCCACGGTGAGGTCGCCGTGGGACAGCAGCTCGCGGTCCGCCGGACGCACCCGCCGCAGCACCGCCCGGATCCTGGCGAGCAGCTCGGCCAGACCGAAGGGCTTCACCAGGTAGTCGTCCGCGCCCTCGTCCAGTGCGGCCACCCGGTCGCCCTCCTCCCCGCGGGCGGTCACGACGATCACGGCGACGTCGGACCGGGTGCGCAACCGACGGCACACCTCGGTGCCGTCCATGTCGGGCAGGCCGAGGTCCAGCAGGACGACATCGGGTTCGGGCGACGCCGTCAGGGCCTCCGTGCCGGAGGACACCGCGGCTGCCTCGTACCCGGCGCGCTCCAGGCCGCGAACCAGAAGGTCGGCGATGCCCCGGTCGTCCTCCACGACTAGCACGCGCATCTCCTCATCGTAGGCGCCCACCCGCGGCCCGGGCCCGACGGTCGCTCCGGCGGGAGCACGAGCTGTCACACGAACGGTCCCCGGCGGCTCCTGGCGGGCACCGGCTCAGAAGAAGCTGAGAAGTTGCCGTGCAAGGCTGCCAACTCCCGCGCGACACGGAGGCATCACCACGCCTCACACGCATCCCCCCACTTGTCCTTGCACTGGAGAACGCATGAGCCTCACGCACATCGACGGTCTGCCGGCCCACGTCCTGTTCGTCCATTTCATCCTGGTGATGGTGCCGCTGACCGCCCTGGCCGCAGTCGTATGCGCCGTCCAGCCGCGGTTCGCCCGGCGCATAGGCCTCGTCCTCCCGATCATGGGGCTGGTGACCCTCGGCATGGTGCCGGTCACCACGCATGCCGGGGAGTGGCTGGAATCGCGGGTCGGGAACGACCCGCTCATCCACAAGCACACCGAACTCGGCGACGGTCTGCTGCCGTGGGCGTTCGGTCTCTTCGTCGCGACGCTCGCCGTCTGGTGGCTCGGACGCCGCTTCGGGCACTCCGCTCAGGCCGGTCCGGACGAGCAGGCCACCGCTGAGGGGACGTCACCGGTCGCCGCGCGCCGGGCCGCGCCCGGGATCGTGCGTGCCGTGGTCCTGGCGCTGGCCGTCGTCGTCTCGGTGGGCGCCGTCGTGGACGTCTACCGCATCGGGGAATCCGGGGCCAAGGCCGCCTGGCACGACAACTACGACAAGTCCGCGAGCGCGCACCACGACTGAGCACCCGGCGGAGATCCGGCGGGCACCGGGCGGCTCCGCGCACGACGGGGACGTGGGGCCGTCCCGCTCACGACGCGCCCGACTGCGTGTGCGGGGCCTGCGAGGTCGCACCGGGGGCCGACGAGGGCGGCCGGAGTCCACCGGAGGTCCCCGAGTGCGTGCTTCCCGGGGCGTTCGCCGGTGACCGGGCCGGAAGGCCGGGGATCGCGTGGGCGTAGCCCGCTCCGAGAACGGCGGCCCCCGCGGCGGTGAGGGCGAGCGTCCAGCGGGTCGCACTGCCGACGCGGCGGCGCCCCTCGTCGCGGCTCCGCGCGGCCTCGGTCACGGACCGGGGCCGGCGGCGCCCCGGGTCACCGGGTGGCAGATCGACAGGCATGCGTGCCTCCCAAACCCGGACGTTTCCGGGTGCACCTCCAGAGTGCCGCCCGGGGTGTCGGGATACCGTTCGGGGATCCTTCAGAAGCTGTAAAGACGCGCGGACACGGCCGAGCAGGCACGACGGCACGTCCCCCATGTCTCCGACAGCTTCCAAACCTCCCACACTTGCCACGCCTCCTACGCCTCGATGCCGTCCCGGCGTCACAGATCCGGCGTCATGGCTGTCTTCCCTTCCGAGCCGCAGAGCACGTCACCGACGGAAGGGACACCATGCCGAGGCCGGGAGATGACGCATCCGTCGCGGGCGGGACGGAGTCACCGGACGCCGGGAACGCCGGGGTGTCAGAGCGCGCCGATGCCGGCCCGGACACCGGGGACCTGGCCCGGGTGACCGCGAACTTCCGCCAGTACCTGATGGGTTGGAGCGCGCAGGAGCGCGGCGAGGGCCTCGTCGACCACTTCCGCAGCGGGCTGGCCCAACCTCAGTTCAACGGCGTGGTGCGTCTGACGTCGCTCGACGGGATCGAGCGGGCCGTCGCGGCGGCGCGGACACGGCTGGCGGGCGTGCCCTGGTGGTGGTGGGTCGGCCCGGACAGCCCTCGGGGGACCGCCGCCGCCCTCGCCGAGCAGGGTGCTTCCGCACGAGGGGTCCTGCCCCTGATGGTGCGGCCACTCCACCACGACCTGGGCTGTGCGCGGCAGCCGGCCGGTCTGCGTATCGAGGTCGCCGAGTCACGGGCCCAACTGACCGAGCTGGTGCGCACCTACAGCGCGTCCATGGGTGTCGATCCCGGGCTGGAACGGGAGTTGGTCCGGATCGAGGAGGAGCGCGCCGACAACGCGCACATCGTCCGGCTCGCCGCCGTGCTCGACGGGCGAACGGTCGGTACGACCGTGGTCGTCGCGGCCCACGAGGTCGCCGGCATCTTCCTCGTGCACGTCGCCGCGGACCGCCGCAGGCGTGGCATCGGCGGGGCACTGACGGCAGCCGCGCTGCGCGCCGGGCGAGAACGCGGTATGCCGCTGGCGGCCCTCGCGGCCAGCCGCGCCGGCGAGCCGCTGTACCGGCGCTTCGGATTCGCCGAGGCGGGGGAGTACCGCTTGTTCACCCTGCCCGGATGACGTCTGCGGCCGTCGAGCGCCGCGTACGACAGGCCGTCAGTCATCACTCATGACCTGCCTCATGACACCGTGTCACACGACACATGAACCGGCCCGCTCGGGGGTGCCGCGACGCATGCCGCGGCCCGCACCGGGGCCGCCCCGCGGCGCCCGCTGGGAGGGGGTTTCGCACGCCCCGCCGACGTCCCCACATCGGTCGTTTCCGGGCGTCCGCGGGGACGCCGCCCGCCGTGACCTGCGCCACGGTGGGCGGTCGACAGCGGGAGTGTGGATGTACTGTCGCCCGCCAGTCCCCGCGCAGGCGGGGACCACGCCGTCCCGGTCCGGCAGAACAGGACCGCATCCGGCGCACCGCGACGTCAAAGGAAGACGTGCATGCACACGATCGATCTCGCCTACGTGGGGCGGGGCCCGCACGAGGAACTGGTCACGTACATCGCCGACCAGCAGGACTTCTACGCCGACGAGGGGGTTCACGTCGCCCTGCGCGACGGCTGCCTCTGGGACCCGGAGCGGTTGCGCGGCGGCGCCGTCATCGGCCTCGGCCGGACGCTGCTGTCCCGGCTCACCGGCGGCATTCCCTGGGTCGCGCTCAACGTCAACACGGACAGCCCGCAGTTCTGGTTCCTCGCCCGCCCGGGCCTGAACTCCCTGGCCGACCTGGCCGGCCGGCGGCTGGCGGTCCACCCTCCGCACACCGGACCCGGCGTCATCGCCCGGGTCATCCTGCGCCGGGCCGGCCTCGATCCGGACCGCGACATCCACACCGTCGTCCGTGCGCCCGGCGACTACAGCATGGACCTGCGGCGATTGCGCGACGGCACGATCGACGCCGCCGTGGTCGGTGACGTCATGGCGCCGGAGGCGGTGGCGGCCGAGAACGGCTGGCAGGTCCTGGCCTTCGCCGGCGACCACTTCAGGATTCCCACCGTCGGGCTGGCCGTGGACCCCACCCGCGTCGACCCGGACGGTCCCGCCGTCCAGGCCGTGGTGCGGGCGCACCGGCGCGCCCTGCGGGTGATCCGCGACGAACCCGACACCACCGTGCGATACCTCCAGAACTTCCTCAACGGCCACACCCCGGACGAAGTCCGGGCGCACTACGAGAAGTTCATCGCCCCGAACTTCGGCACCGACGGCCGGGCCGACCTCGCGGCCGGTGCCGCCGCCGTCACCGCGGTGGCGGCCGAGCTCGACGTCGCGCCGACGTTCACCGCGGCCGATTTCTACCGGACCGCGACCACCCCGGCTCCCTAGGGCCGGCCGCACCCAGACGTGCGGGCGGCGATCGGACCGCGCCCGTGGACCACCGCTGCCCGTCCGCGAGTCATCACATCGTGTTTTTCGCTGGGATCACAGAAAGGCAGACGTGTGAAAGAGTTCCTGGTGGAGGTCACCACCGCGATTCCTGAGGGAACCGATCCGGCCGAGGTCGACCGGCGTCGCGCCGCGGAGGCGCTGCGGGCGCGGGAGTTGATCGCCGCAGGTCACCTGGTGCGGCTCTGGCGGCCGGTGGGCGAGATGCGCAGCATCGCCCTGTGGCGTGCGGCCGACGAGGCCGAACTCCACGAGAAGGTCCTCGGTTCGCTGCCGTTGTGGCCGTGGATGACCGGGGTCGTCACCGCCCTCGAGTCACACCCGAACGACCCGGGCACGGCGGACGCCACGGCCTGATTCTTCGCGCATCCCCGGGTGACTGCATCGGGCCGTCACCCGGGGGCTCGGCGGAAGTCTGTCGACCACCCCTCTGAGCTGGGCGTATGGCCCGGCGCTTCAGCCGGTCGAGCACCTCCCGGCACCGTGCGCCCCGTCATGCCGGCCGGGCGCCTCCCACCCCCACCGCTCCAGAAGAGCCTTGACCGGGCCGCAGCACGTGCCTACTGTATTCGAAATACCGATGGCGGTTCGAGATAATGAACAGAACGGTCGTGTGATGGTCGAGACACAGGCTTTGACGGGCGTGCGGGTGATCGACGCCGCCACGATGGTGGCGGGTCCGCTGGGTGCGTCGATCCTGGCGGACTTCGGCGCCGACGTGATCAAGGTGGAACCCATCGCCGGCGACGAGTCCCGCACCTTCGGCCCCGGCCGCGACGGCATGAGCGGTGTGTACTGCGGGGTCAACCGGAACAAGCGGGCCATCGCACTGGACCTGAGGGCCGACAGCGGACGGGAGGTCTTCCACGAGCTGTGCGCCGGTGCGGACGTGCTGATCGAGAACATGCTGCCCGGCGTGCGTGAGCGGTTCGGCCTGACCGCCGAGGACCTGACGAAGCGCCACCCGCACCTGATCTGTCTCAACGTCAGCGGGTACGGCGAGAGCGGGCCGCTCGCCGGACGGCCGGCGATGGACCCCGTGGCCCAGGCGCTCACCGGCATGATGCAGGCCACGGGCGAGACCGACGGCCGCGGCGTCAAGGCGGGCCCGCCCGTCGCCGACAGTTCGGCCGGCTACCTGGTCGCCGTCGCCGCCCTCGTCGCGATCCTCGCCAGGCAGCGCACCGGCGCCGGCCAGAGCGGATCGATCTCCCTCGTCGGCTCGCTGTTCCACCTGCAGACGCCGTGGCTCGGACAGTACCTGCTGGCCGACTACGTGCAGACGCGGTCCGGCAACGCCAGCAACTTCTACGCTCCGTACAACGCCTACCGGACCCGGGACGGCGGAGCCGTGCACGTCGTGGCCTTCAACGACCGCCACTTCGCCAGGCTCGCCCGGGCGGCCGGCGCCGAACGGCTGCTGGACGACGAACGGTTCGCCGACGCGGCCGCCCGGCTCGCCCACCGTGACGAGCTCGACGCCGAACTGGCCCCCTGGTTCGCCGGGCGCGACCGCGACGACGTGGTCGCTCTGCTCGGCGAGCAGGACATCATCTGCGCCCCCGTGCTCGCCTACGACGAGGCCGTGGCGCACCCCCAGATCCGTGCCCTCGACCTGGTGGTCGACATCGCGCACGACACGCTCGGCGCGCTCCGAGTGCCGGGCGTGCCCATCACGTTGTCGGCGACGCCCGGCCGTGTGGAACGGCCGCCGACGTCGCTCGGCGAGCATACGGCCGAGCTCCTCAAGGAGCTCGGACACGACGACGAGGACATCGAGCGGCTCCTGGCCGCCCGAGTCGTCCGCTGAATCAGCAACTTCTTCTAAGGAGCTTCACGTGAAGGTGGGAATCAGGATCCCCGGTGCCGGTCCCTGGGCCGGACCGGACGCCATCAGCGAGGTCTCGCGCTACGCGGAGAAGATCGGGTTCGACTCGTTGTGGATGACCGATCACGTCGCCCTGCCCACGAAGGTCGAGACGCCGTACCCCTACACGGACAACGGCAAGTTCCTGTGGGCGCCCGAGACGCCCTACCTGGACTGCCTGACGGCACTGACCTGGGCGGCGGCCGCGACGGAGACCGTCGAGCTGGGCACGTCCTGCCTCATCCTGCCCTGGCGCCCGCTGGTGCAGACGTCGAAGACCCTGGTGAGCATCGACGTCCTGTCGAAGGGCCGGCTGTCCGTCGCCATCGGCGTCGGCTGGATGAAGGAGCAGTTCCAGCTCCTGGACGCGCCCTTCAAGGACCGCGGGCGTCGTGTGACCGAGATGGTCAACGCGATGCGGCAGATGTGGACCGACGACGAGGTGGACTTCGACGGCGAGTTCTACAAGCTGCACGACTTCAAGATGTACCCCAAGCCCGTACGCGGCACCATCCCCATCTGGTTCGCCGGCTACAGCGAGGCGTCGCTGCGCCGGATCGCCGCCATCGGCGACGGCTGGCACCCGCTGGCGGTCGGACCCGACGAGTACACCGGCTACCTCGCCACCCTCCGCCGGTACGTCGAGGAGGCCGGCCGCGACATGAGCGAGATCACGCTGACCGCGCGGCCGCTGCGCAAGGCGCCCTACAACGCGGAGACCATCGAGGCCTACGCCGATCTCGGTGTCACGCACTTCATCTGCGACACCTCCTTCGAGCACGCCACCCTCGACGCCGCGATGGAAGAGCTCCAGGAACTGGCCGAGGCCGTCCTGCCGACCGCTCACACCCTTCCCTGAACCGCCGAGTGAAGGAGACAACGATCATGCGTGCGCTGACCACCCGTGTTCCGCTGGTCATCGGTGACCGGCTCGTGGAAGCGTCGAGCGGGGCGACCTTCGACACCGTCAACCCGGCCGACGGCAGCCTCGTCGCCACCGTCGCCGAGGCGACCGCGGACGACGTCGGCCGTGCCGTCGAGATCGCCCGGGACGCGGCCAAGGTCTGGCAGCGGATCCGGCCGTCCGAACGCACCCGCCTGATGCTGCGCTACGCGGCGCTGATCGAGGCGAACAAGCAGACGCTCGCCGAGCTGCAGACCCGGGACATGGGCAAACCCATCCGCGAGTCCCTGTCGATCGATCTGCCGGTCATGGTCGAGACTCTGGAGTACTTCGCCGGTCTCGTCACGAAGATCGAGGGGCGGACCACCCCGGCCCCCGGCCGCTTCCTCAACTACACGGTGCGCGAGCCGGTCGGTGTGGTCGGTGCTGTCACCCCGTGGAACTTCCCCGCGGTGCAGGCCGTCTGGAAGATCGCCCCGGCGCTGGCGATGGGCAACGCCATCGTCCTGAAGCCCGCCCAGCTCGCGCCGCTGGTGCCGGTGGCCCTGGGCGAGCTGGCTCTGGAGGCCGGAATCCCGCCCGGGGTGGTCAACGTCCTGCCCGGCCGGGGGTCGGTGGCCGGGAACGCGCTCGTCCGGCACCCGCTCGTCGGCAAGATCACCTTCACCGGTTCCACCGAAGTGGGCCGCGAGATCGGGCGGATGGCCGCCGACCGCCTCGTCACCGCATCGCTGGAACTCGGCGGGAAGTCGGCCATGGTGGCGTTCGCCGACGCCTCCCCGAAGTCGGTCGCCGGCGTGGTCTTCCAGGCCATGTACGGCAACCAGGGCGAGACCTGCACCGCGCCCAGCCGGCTGCTGGTCGAGCGGCCGATCTACGACGAGGTCCTCGAACTGGTCAGGATCCGCGTCGAGTCCGCGAAGGTCGGTGACCCGCTCGACCCGGAGACGGAGATCGGTCCGCTCATCAACGCCCAGCAGCGGCAGTCGGTCCACTCCTACGTCGTGTCCGGCGCCGAGGAGGGCGCGGTCCTGCTGGCGGGAAGCACCGACGTCCCCGCGGACGGCCCCGGCTTCTTCTACCGGCCGACCCTGTTCGCGGACGTCACGTCCGACATGCGCATAGCCCGCGAGGAGATCTTCGGGCCCGTGCTGTCGGTGCTGCCCTTCGACGGCGAGGACCAGGCGCTGAAGCTGGCGAACGACACCCTGTACGGCCTGGCCGCGGGGGTCTTCACCCGGGACGTCGGACGGGCGCTGCGCTTCGCGGCGTCCCTGGACGCGGGCAACGTCTGGATCAACAGCTGGGGTGTGCTCAACCCCGCCTCGCCGTACCGCGGGTTCCGGCACAGCGGCTACGGAAGCGATCTCGGCCAGAGCGCGATCGAGAGCTTCACGAAGGAGAAGAGCGTATGGGCACGGCTGGACTAGCGCCGGAGACGACGGCCGTTCCGGTCGTCTCCCGGCTGCGGGAGCTGCGGGGCCTGGGCCGTTGGTCGCCGTCGGCGGACTACTCGATCACCCACGACGCGCTCTTCGCGCACGACCCGCGCGCGGTGGCGCTGCTCACCGCCGGTCCCGACGGGACGAAGGAGACCACGTTCGGCGAGGTGCAGCGCGCCGCGCTGCGGATCGGCGGAGCTCTGCGCGCTCACGGTGTGCGCCCCGGCGACCGTGTCGCGATGTACCTCGACCCGTCGCCGGCCACCGCGGAGGTGGTCTTCGGCGTACTGGTCGCGGGCGCCGTACTCCTGCCGATCCCACCGCTGCTGACCGGGGCGTCGGTGGTGCACCGGCTGAGCGACTCCGGCGCCAAGGCCCTCGTCTCCGACGGGCCGGGGCTCGAACGGCTGAGGTCGACCGGCTGCGCGGTCGACGACCGGATCGTGCTGACGGTCGACGGGGCCGAAGGCCGGGAGATCGGCGAGCGGACGGTCGATCCGGACGTGGTCGTCCCGCACCCCGGGGGCCCGACACAGCCGGCTCTCCTGATGTACACCTCCGGCACCAGCGGTCCGGCCAAGGGCGTCGTGCACGGCCATCAGGCCCTGCTCGGCCACATCGGCGTGGACTACGCGTTCGAGTTCTTCCAGCCGGACGACGTCTACTACGGGACGGCGGACTGGGGCTGGATCGGCGGCCTCATGCTGGGGTTGCTGGTGCCGTGGGCCTTCGGCGTACCGGTGGTCGCCCAGCGGCAGGCGCGGTTCGACGCGGACGTCACGCTCGACCTCTTCGCGCGGTGCGGTGTCACCACCGCGTTCCTCCCGCCGTCCGTCCTGCGCCTGCTCCAGGCCAACGGCCGGGCGCCGGAGCGCCGGCTGCGGGCCGTGGTCACCGGCGGGGAGCCGGCCGGCCGCGCCGAGATGGCGTGGGCGCGCCGGCACCTGGCCCAGGCGGTCAACAAGGCGTACGGGCAGACCGAGGCCAACGCGCTCATCGGCGACTCTGGAGTCCTCGGCTCGGTGGACGACGCCACCATGGGCGCCCCCTATCCCGGCCACCGCATCGCGCTCCTGGACGAGCACGGACAGGTGGTGGACGACGGCGAGGTCGGAGAGATCGCCGTACGGCTCCCGGATCCGGTCGCCATGCTCGGTGTGTGGGACGCGGCCACGGCCCGCCCGGTGCCGACCGCGGGCCCGTGGCACCACACGGGTGACCTCGCCCGCCGGGCCTACGGACACCGCCTGGAGTACCTCGGGCGCGCGGACGACGTCATCAAGAGCCGCGGCTACCGGATCGGGCCGTCCGAGATCGAGGACGCTCTGCTGAAACACCCCCTGGTCGTGGAGGCCGCCGCCGTCGGCATACCCGACGACAGGACCGGTCAGCACATCAAGGTGTTCCTCCGGCTCGCCGACGGCCGGCTCGGCGACACCCTGCGCGCCGAACTGTGCGACCTGGTGGCCGGCTCCGTGGGGCCCCACGCCAAACCCCGTGAGTTCGAGGTGGTCTCCGTCCTGCCGAGGACCGAGACCGGGAAGCTCCTGCGACGCCGGCTCACGACACCGAGCCACTGACCGAAAGGGATGACCATGCGCAAGTTCTGGCATGTAGGAATCAACGTCACCGACATGGACCGGTCGATCGCGTTCTACGAGCGCATCGGCTTCAAGGTCCTGCAGGACAAGGTGATCGAGGACGCCAACCTCGCCCGGGCCTTCATGGTCGAGGGCGCCGGTGAACTCCGCTTCGCGCACATGCGGTTGAACGACTCGCCGGACGAGGCGCTGCTGGACATCATCGAATGGCGCGGTGTCCCGGCCGCCGGCCGGGCCTCGGCCGACCTCGTCCACCCCGGCCTGTGCCGGTTCTCGATCCTGACCGACGACATCCAGGCCGAGTACGACCGGCTGAGCGCCGAGGGCGTGGAGTTCCTGCACACCCCGCAGACCGTGATGGGCCCGGACGGTGTGCACGGCTGGCGCCTGCTGTTCGCCCGCGACCCCGACGGCACACTCTTCCACTTTGTCGAGTTGGTGGGGGGTGCCGCTACGGTCAGCCGAGAGACCCCGACCGAAAGGTAGCGACCGTGGCGAACGGCCCTTCCCAGCAGAACCGCGCGGCCATCGACGACGAAGGCGCCGACCAGGGCGGTGGAGTCCTCGTGCCGGCGGTGTCACGCGCCGTACGGGTCCTGGACACGCTGGCCCAGCGGGCCGGCGGTGCGACGCTCACCGAACTCGCGGATCGCTGCGGGCTCGCCAAGAGCACCGCGTCGAACCTGCTCCGGACGATGGTGACCGAGGGCCTGATCAGCTACGACGTGGAGACGCGGCGCTACAACCTGGGGCCGTTGCTGGTGGAGTACGGCATCGCGGCGGTCACCCGGACCACGCCGGTCACCGAGGCGCGGCCGTTCATGGAACGGCTGGCCGAGCGGACCGAACTGGCCTGCCTCGCGATCCAGCCGATGCCCGACGGGCACTTCACCGCGATCGCCAAGATCGAGAGCCGCAAGGACATCAAGGTCACCATCGAGGTCGGCTCGCGTTTCGACCGGACGTCGCCGCTGCTCAGCCAGCTGGCCGACGCCTGGAACGAGGGCCCGGACGCCGGCGCGGGGGACGGCGCCCCGGACGGGGGGGACGTCCGTGCACGCGGCTTCGGCGCGGTCTTCGGCGAGTACCGCCCCGAACTCAACGTCATGGGGTTCCCGGTGTTCGACCGTGACGGGTACCCCTGTCTCGTGATCGCGCTCCTCGGCATCGGTGAGGATCTCACGCCGGACGACGTCGAGGACCTGGCCCAGTACCTGGTGACCGCCGCGCGGGCCATCACGGTCCGCAGCGGCGGACGGGTGCCGGCCGACTACCCCGCCGCCGGTCCTGAGGAAGCCGTCAGCTGAAAGCCGGTTGACGTGTCCGACTCGGCGCATTCCGCCGGGCCGTCCCCCTTCCCCCTGGTCCGGCCGCGCTGACGCATGACAAGTGCCTTACCAGCCTTACCAGAGGAGAGGAGTGGAAGCAGTGGACAATTTCGACAACACCATCGCTGTCGTGGGAGGGACCGGTCCCCAAGGCAGGGGACTGGCCCTGCGTTTCGCCCGGGCCGGCCACGCGGTCGTCATCGGATCCCGCTCGGCCGAGCGCGCCGGGGACACCGCGGCCGAGATCCGGCACCGTGTCGGCGCGAGCGCCGAGGTGCGCGGCCTCGCGAACCCGGATGCCGTCGCGGCCGCGGGGATCGCTCTGCTCGCCGTGCCGTGGGACGGACACCGGGAGCTGGTCCGCGACCTGGCGCCGCACCTTGCCGGCAAGCTGGTGATCAGCTGCGTCAACCCGCTCGGCTTCGACCGCCACGGCCCCTACGGGCTGGACGTGGAGGAGGGCAGCGCCGCCGAACAGGCCCAGCAACTGGTGCCCGACGCGGTCGTGGTGGGCGCCTTCCACCACCTGTCGGCGGTGACGCTCTGGGAGGCGGACGGGCTCCTCGACCACGAGGACGTCCTGGTCTGCGGCGACGACCGGGCCGCGAAGGAGCGCGTGGCCGCGCTCGCCGCGACGATCACCGGTCGCCCCGGCATCGACAGCGGCGCCCTGCGCCTGGCCCGCCACCTCGAACCGCTGACCGCGGTGCTCATCGGCGTCAACCGCCGCTACAGGACGCGGTCCGGCCTCAAGCTCTCGGGGATACCGGCATGATCTTCGAACTGCGCGAGTACATCGCGCTGCCCGGGCGGGCCGAGGAGCTGCACCGCCGCTTCGCCGAGGACACCCTCGACCTCTTCGACGACGTCGGCCTGGACCTCCGCGGGTTCTGGCACGAGGTCGGCGAGCGGTGGCGGATCGTCTACCTCTGCGCTTTCGCCGACACCGCCGAGGCAGCCGCCTTCTGGGAGACCTTCAGAGCCGATCCGCGGTGGATCGCGTTGAAGGAACGGACCGAGGCCACGGGGCCGTTGATCGAGGAAATCGTGAGCACCTACCTCACCGAGCCCGATTACGTCCTCTCCCGCCGCTGATCTGGCGCACGGATCGAGCGCGCTCGCGTGTCCGGTTCCGCACGGCCGGCCGGACGGCACAGGGGCCCTGGCCAGGGCGCCTGACGGGGACTCATTCTCTTCTCATCGCGTTCCATATCGCGGACGCAGTTCGTTATTGTGAATCGAGGGTCGATGATCAAGGGCATTCAGCTGCATGCCTGGACGGCCGGACCGAGCATGGTCGAAGCCGCCGAGGTCGCCGCTCGCACCTTCGAGACCATCTGGGTCACCGACCAGATGCAGTCCCGGAGCATAGGCGCCGTCCTCGGCGCGATCGCCGCCCGCACCGGGGCCGGTGTGGGCACGGCGGTGACCTTCCCGTACGGGCGCAACCCGATGGAGCAGGCCTCGACCATGGCCACGCTGGCGGAGTTCATGCCCCCAGGACGCCAGGTCAGCATGGGCATCGGCGCCGGCGGCGGCCTGGTGCGCGCGATGATGGACCCCCAGCATCCCGTGGAGCGCACCGCGGAACTGATCCGCTTCTGCCGCACGCTCTGGCGGGGGGACGCCGTCCGGATGGGCGACTTCCCGCTGACCCGCGCGGACCTGGGCCTGCGCGAGGACGCCCACGCGTCCCTGGAGTGGGCCAAGGATCCGGCGGTGCGGGTGATCGTCGCCGGCGCCGGACCCCGGATGCTGGAGATGGCCGGCGAGTTCGCCGACGGAGTGATCTGCGCGAGCAACTTCCCGGCCCACAGCCTGGCCGCGTTCCGGAGCGGCCAGTTCGACTCGGTGAGCCACCTCGACCGGCTCGAACGCGGCCGAGAGCGCAGCGAGAGAACGGAGTTCACCCGGATCTACGGCGTGAACATCTCCGTCGCGGCGGACCGCGACAGCGCCACCGCCGCGGCGCGCAGGCAGGCCACGCTCATCGTCGCCCAGCAGCCGCACGAGAGCCTGCAGCGCGGCGGATTCGAGCCGTCGGACTACGCGGCGGCGCGGGACGCGGTGAAGGCGGGCATGAACCTCCACGAGGCCGCGGACCTGCTGCCCCAGGAGATAGCCGACCAGCTCATCATCTCCGGAACACCCGGCGACTGCATCGAGGCACTCGCGGAACTCCTGGAGTACGCCCGAGCCGCCGGCTTCACGGAGACCTACGTCGGGGCTCCCGTGGGCCCCGACCCGGCGGAGGCAGTCGCGTTGCTGACCTCCGAGGTGCTCCCGGAGATCCTGTGAACACCCGCGAGAACCCGACCGCATCCCTGTGCCTCCTGGACCGGGACGGCGCGGTGGCGACGGTGACCCTGAACCGCCCGGACGCGCGCAACGCGCTCAACCTCCCGCTGCTCAGGAACCTGGTCGGCGCGCTCGGAGACGCCCACGCCCGGCACGCGGACGTCCTCGTGCTGCGAGCGGTGGGCCCCGCCTTCTGCGCGGGCGCCGACGTGCGCGCCGACGACGGGTCCGCGATCGGGCAGCCTGGCCTGCGGCGGAGGCTGATCGAGCAGGCCTGCGACCTCATCGAGGCGTTCCCGGCCTCGATCGCCGCGGTGCAGGGACCGGCCGTCGGCGGCGGCTGGGCCCTGGCCGCCTCCGCGGTGGTGACCCTGGCGGCACCGGAGGCGTCCTTCCGTTTCCCGGAACTGCGCCTCGGCTTCCTCCCCCCGGACGCCACGATCCGCAGACTGCGCGCGTCCGTCGGACCTGCGGCGGCGTTCCGGCTGCTGGCCGCTGACGAGCGCTTCTCCGCCCGTGAACTGGCCGGACTGGGACTGGCCGAGGCTGTCGACGCGGCGGACCTCGACGCCCGTGCCCGCGTGCTCGCCGAACGCTTCGCCGCCGCCCCGGCCGACCTCCTGGATCGCCTTCGGACGGCGCTCACCACCTGAGTCCCCACGAAACACCACTCCTGCGCCCACCTCGACCCCCTAAGGAAAGGCGACGACCATGCGCACCAGCGCCTTCAGCGAGAGCGAAGAACAAGCACAACTGCGGGCCACCGCCCGCGCGTTCGTCACCCGGCACGCCCCGGAACGCGACGTGCGGGTCTGGGACGAGGAGGGCTCCTACCCCGAGCGGTTCTACCGGGAGATCGCCCGACTCGGCTGGTACGACATGGTCGCCGACGCCGACGAGCCCGTCGAGGACACGGCGGCCCTGCTCATCACCGTGTGCGAGGAGATCGGCCGGGCGAGCTCCGACCTCGTCGCCCTGCTGAACCTCAACATCAGCGGCATCCGCGACCTGGCCCGCTGGGGCACCCCCGAGCAGCGGAAGACCTACGCGGAGCCCGTGCTCGGCGGCCACGGCCGCTTCTCCATCGGGGTGAGCGAGCCCGATGTCGGGTCGGACGCCGCGAGCGTCGCCACCCGGGCCGAGCGGGCCGACGGCGGCTGGGTGCTCAACGGCCAGAAGACCTACTGCGAGGCCGCCGGACTCCCGGGCACCGTCATGGAGTTGCTCGTCAAGGTCGGCGACGGCGGCCGCAAGCGCGACGACCTGGCCGTGTTCCTGGTGCCCGCCGACCACCCAGGTGTCGAGGTCCGCCGCATGCCGGCGCTGGGCCGCAACATCAGCGGCATCTACGAGGTGTTCCTGCACGACGTCCGGCTGCCCGACTCGGCACTCCTCGGCCGGCCGGGCCAGGGCTGGCAGATCCTCAAGGAACGCCTGGTCCTCGAACGGATCATGATCAGTTCCGGCTTCCTCGGCAGCGTCGCCTCGGTGCTCGACATGACCGTCGCCTACGCCAACGAGCGCGAGCAGTTCGGCCGGACCATCTCCGCCTACCAGGGCGTGAGTCTTCCGCTGGCCGAGATGTTCGTCCGCATGGACGCCGCCCGCTGTGCCGTACAACGCTCGGCCGCCCTCTTCGACGCGGGCGCCGCCTGCGAGGTGGAGAGCACCATGGCCAAGTTCCTGTGCGGGCAGATCTACGCCGAGGCGTCGGCGCTGGCCATGCAGACGCAGGGCGCGTACGGGTACGTCCGCGACCACACCCTGCCCATGCACCACTCCGACGGCATCATCGCCCGGGTGGTCGCGGGGCCGCCGGCCGTCCAGCTCAATGTGGTCGCCCGCTCCATGGGACTGCGGGCCGGCTGATGAGCGACGATCACGACGTCAGGGGGTCGCGGTGAGCACCGCATCCGTACGCCGCGCCCTGGCGCGGGCACAGGCTGGCAAGAACATCGACCGCGCCGAGGCCACCGCACTGCTCGGGGCCCGCGGCGACGACCTCACCCGGCTCTGCGAGGTCGCGGCGTCCATCCGCTCGGCAGGCCTTGCGGACGCCGGACGGCCCGGCACCGTGACCTACAGCAGGAAGGTCTTCGTGCCGCTCACCCGGCTGTGCCGGGACCGATGCCACTACTGCACGTTCGCCACCACGCCCGGCCGGGTCGAAGAGGCGTACCTTCCCCCGGAGAAGGTGCTCGACATCGCCCGCGAGGGCGCCCGGCTGGGCTGCAAGGAAGCCCTGTTCACCCTCGGCGACCGCCCCGAGGCCCGGTGGAAGGCGGCACGCTCCTGGCTGGACGCCCGCGGTTACGAGGACACCCTGTCCTACGTCCGCGCCATGGCGATTCTCGTCCTGGAGGAGACCGGCCTGATCCCGCACCTCAACCCCGGTGTGATGACGTGGGCGGAACTGCAGAAGCTCAAGCCCGTGGCGGGATCGATGGGACTGATGCTCGAGACCACCGCGCGGTCGCTGTGGGCCGAGCCCGGCGGCTGCCACCACGGGTCGCCGGACAAGGAGCCCGCGGTGCGGCTTCGCACCATCGAGGACGCCTCACGGACCGGCATCCCCTTCACCACCGGGATCCTCGTCGGCATCGGCGAGACCCCCGAGGACCGTGTCGACTCCCTCCTGGAGATCCGCCGGATCGCCCGCCAGTACGGCGCCGTCCAGGAGGTGATCGTCCAGAACTTCCGCGCCAAGTCCGGCACGGCGATGCGCGCCGCACCGGACGCCGGACTGGCCGAGTACCTGGCCGTGATCGCCGTGGCGCGGATCCTCCTCGGCCCGCGGATGCGGGTCCAGGCCCCGCCCAACCTCTCGCGTCCCGAGGAACTGCGCCTGCTGCTCGCCGCCGGCGTCGACGACTGGGGCGGCGTCTCGCCCCTCACACCCGACCACGTGAACCCCGAGCGGCCGTGGCCGCAACTGGAGCGGCTGAAGGATCTGACCGCCGAGGCCGGGTTCGAACTCCGTGAGCGGCTGGCGGTGCAGCCGGAGTACCTGCGTGCGGGCGGCCCGTGGGCGGACGCCCGGCTGCGACCGCACCTGCTGGCCCTCGCCGATCCGGCCACCGGCCTCGCCGCCGACGTCACACCGGCCGGCCGGCCCTGGCAGGAGACGGCCGAAGCCGTCTCCTCCGGCCGCACGGACCTCCACACGGCCATCGACCAGGAGGGCCGGCGGACCACCGCCCGCGGCGACTTCGACCACGCCTTCGGGGACTGGCGGGTACTGGCGGAACAGCTCAGCGGCAGGACGGCGCAGACCGGGGCCGGCGCCCCGCAGCGGCTGAACTCCGACGTCGCCGCCGCCCTGCGAGCCGCCGAGCGCGACCCGGCGGCCCTCACCGACCCCCAGGCGCTGGCGCTGGTGCACGCCGACGGGCCCGACCTCGACGCACTGTGCCTGCTGGCCGATCAGGTCCGCCGCTCGACCGTCGGTGACGCCGTCACCTACGTCGTCAACAGGAACGTCAACTTCAGCAACGTCTGCTATGTCGGCTGCCGGTTCTGTGCCTTCGCCCAGCGCGCCACCGACGCCGACGCCTATCGCCTGTCCCTCGACGAGGTCGGTGAGCGCGTCGAGCAGGCGTGGGCCGTGGGTGCCACCGAGATCTGCATGCAGGGCGGCATCGACCCGGCGCTGCCCAGCACCATCCACCTCGACCTGGCCCGCGAGGTGAAACGACGCCGCCCCGGCATCCACCTGCACGCCTTCTCGCCGATGGAGATCATCAGCGGTGCCTCCCGCATGGGCATCTCCGTCGCCGAATGGCTGCGCGAGGCACGGTCGGCCGGCCTCGACTCGGTCCCGGGCACGGCCGCCGAGATCCTCGACGACGAGGTGCGATGGGTGCTCACCAAGGGCAAGCTCCCGGCGGGGGAGTGGGTCCGCGTCATCCGGACGGCCCACGAACTCGGTATCCGGTCGACCGCGACGATGATGTACGGCCATGTCGACGAGCCGCGCCACTGGGTCGCGCACATGCGGACACTGGTCCGCCTGCAGCAGGAGACCGGTGGCTTCACCGAGTTCGTTCCGCTCCCGTTCGTCCACCAGAACGCGCCCCTCTACCTGGCGGGCATCGCACGCCCCGGCCCGTCGCACCGCGACAACCGCGTCGTTCACGCCCTGGCGCGGCTGCTCATGCACGGCCACATCGACAACATCGAGTGCTCCTGGGTGAAGCTCACGCCCGAGCAGTGCGTCGAGCTGCTCCGCGGCGGGGCCAACGACCTCGGCGGCACCCTGATGGAGGAGACCATCAGCCGCATGGCCGGCTCGGCCAACGGATCGATGAAGACGATCGCCGGCATCACGGAACTCGCGGCCGCCGCTGGTCGCCCCGCCCGGCAGCGCACCACCACCTACGACCAGGTCTCCCCGGAACAGGCGCGGGCCGCGCAGCGGTTCGACACCGAGGTGCACCGCGTCGTCCCTCTGAGCGTCGGGTTCGTCCGTTGACGGGCGGGGACTGGGTGGTCGTCGTCCCCCAGAAGGACTTCCGCCAGGCCAAGAGCCGCATGGAGCTGGACCCGCGGGACCGGCAGGCCGTCGCCCGCGCGCTGCTCCGCGACACCGTGACGGCCGCTCGGGCGGCCTCCGGGGTCGCCGAGGTCGTCGTCGTGCTCGATCGCCGCCGGGACGTCGAGGCCGTCGACGACCTCGGCGTACGCCACGTCCTGGCCGCCGGCTCCGGTCTCAACGAGGCGCTGCGGCAGGGCGAACGGGCGGCTCGGACCCGCCGTCCCGGATGTGCGGTGGCCGCCCTTCCCGCGGACCTTCCCTTCGTCGAACCTGCGGTCCTCGGCCGGGCCCTCGCCTACGCGCAGGCCCACGACAGGGCGTTCCTCGCCGACGCGGAGGGCCACGGTACGACCCTGCTGACCGCCCGTCCGGGCCAGGAGCTGCGACCGTTTTACGGCGTCGGGTCGCGCGCGGCCCATCGCCGGTCCGGAGCCGTAGAGCTCGTCGAGCGCGACCTCGCACCCCTGAGGTTCGACGTCGACCGCCTCGCCCACCTGCGCCTGGTGTCACCGCTCGTCAACCACCCGAACCTCGCCGAGGCACTCGGCGGACTCCCGCCGGAAGCCCGCGGGCGCATGCCGGCCACCCACCCCACCCTTCCCGAAGGACAGCCATGGATCTGCTGAGAGACCGCGCCGCGATCGTCACCGGGGGAGCCCAGGGAATCGGTCTCGCGACCGTCGAGACCTTTCTGCGCGAGGGCGCGCGGATCGTCATCGCCGACCGCGACGCGGACGCCTGCCGCAGCGCCGCCGACAGCCTCGACGCGGGCGACCGCGTTGTGACGGTGACGTGCGACGTCACCGTCGCGGCGGACGTCCAGGGCGCCGTGGACCGCTGCGTGTCCACGTTCGGCAGGCTCGACGTGATGGTCAACAACGCGGGCATCACCCGTGACGCGACGATGCGGACGATGACCGAGGAGCAGTTCGAGCAGGTGATCGCGGTGCACCTCAAGGGCTGCTGGAACGGGACCCGGCTGGCCGCCGCGGTCATGCGCGGGCAGCGGTCCGGCGCGATCGTCAACCTCTCGTCCATCTCCGGGAAGGTCGGCTTCGTCGGCCAGACCAACTACTCGGCGGCCAAGGCCGGCATCGTCGGGCTCACCAAGGCCGCCGCCAAGGAGATGGCCCACCACGGCGTGCGGGTCAACGCCATAGCCCCGGGCCTGATCCGCTCCCCGATGACCGAAGCCATGCCCGAGCACATCTGGGACGCGAAACTGGCCGAGATCCCGATGCAGCGCGCCGGTGAGGCGGCGGAGGTCGCGTCGGTGGCCGTCTTCCTGGCGTCGGACCTGGCGTCGTACGTCACGGGAACGGTCACCGAGGTGACGGGCGGGCGTTACATGTGAGCAGCCGCACCGGGACGTTCAGGGTCCGCAACCGGTTGCCCGCGCAGGTCACTCCGGCGGGGTGCCCCGGTCGGCGCTGTCGGCGGGCGCCTCCCGCCAGCCGGGCGCGTCCAGTTCGTCGTCGCGGAGCTGCCACACCCGAGACCGCCCGGATGGAGGGCCGGCAAGGACCCGCAGTTGCTGGGGCCGGTAGTCGTCGCGGGCGTCCTCGACGCTGTAGCCCGCGGAGGCCAGGACGGAGGCCATGGCCTGCATCATCGCGGCTCCGACCGCATGGGAATGCCGCAGGACCGGCTCGTCCAGCTGCTTCAGCCTGAACGCCCGGCTCGAACAGGCCTGCAGGCGGGGGCTGGCCTGCCAGGCCACGAACACCCCGCCTGCCGCGTCGGCACCGTAGTCGACGTCGACCTCGGCGCCGGCGACCAGAGCGGGATCCGCACCCGGCCACACCACGGGAAGGCCTGCGGCCGCAAGCTCGTTGCGCACCTTCCAGGCCAATGTCTCGAAGGCCGCGCCCTCTTTGGTGACCACGCGTTCGAACATGTGCTCAATGTAGGCCAACCGATCGTCCGGGTGTCCGGCGCGGGCACGCCGTCCGGGCGTGCCGCGATCACGGCGACGCCTTCGGCGAGAACGGCTGCCACGGCTATGCTGCGGCTCCTACATGCGGACGGCGGGGAGACGATGCAGGAAACCCTCAGGTTGAGGTACGTACCGGAGATCGACGACCTCACCGAGTTGCTGGCCGGTGCTCCCGAACGGCGGCGGGGCCGAAACCGGGCCGTGCGCAACGCGATCACCCTCTTCGTCCTGCTGGGCTGCGTGGTCTGGTGGAGCACGGTCGCGCCGACCTCGGACACCCTGATGCCCGCGGTGCTCTTCGCGGTGGGCTTCGTGCGATACGCGGTACAGGTGCTTGTCCTCTCCACCCGCTGGGGCCTTCGCCGAAAGGCGCGCGCGACCTGGCGGCGCTCATCGGTACTCCGGCAGGCGCATGAGCAGGAGATAGGACCAGAGGCGGTGACCGTCCGCACGCAGGGGCAGTCGCGCACCTACGCCTGGACACACTTCGGCGGGTTCCAGGAATCCGACCGGCAGTTCCTGCTCGTGGACCGTGCCGGCAAACCGGCCGTCGTCGTCCCCAAGCGGGGCCTCGCCGACCCCGAACTCGTCCCGGCCTGCCGCGCTCTCATCACCGAGTACCTCGCCGGCGTCTCGCCCACGGACTCCGCCACGGACCGTGCCGCCTTGGCATGATGGAGCAGTGATCGATCCGACAGCGCCCGTCGTGCTCCCCGGCCGGATGGCGCGGGCACGGCAGACCGCCCTGGAACTCCCCGACGACATACGGCTGCGACCCTGGCGGGAGAGCGACGCGCACGTCCTGGTGCGGTCGTGTCTCGACCCGGACATCCAGCACTGGAACCGCCCCGGCCAGGTGGACATCGACGCGGCCCGGGAGAAGATCGCGCGCTGGGAGCGGCGGTGGCACACCGAGGAGGCTGCCGTCTGGGCGATCGCTCCCACCGGTGACGACGTGCCCCTGGGGCTGATCGGTCTCGCCGACCTCGACCTGCGCGGGGGCAGCGGCGAGTTCGTCTACTGGCTGCTGCCCGCCGGCCGGGGACACGGCGTCATGGTCACCGCCACACGCGCCGTCAGCCGGTGGGCCTTCGCATGGCTCGGGCTGCACCGTCTGCGGATCACGCACTCCGTGGCCAACACCGCCTCCTGCCACGTCGCCACCAGAGCCGGCTTCCCCCTGGAAGGCACGATGCGCAGCGCGCTCCTCCACGCCGACGGCTGGCACGACGAACACCTCCACGCCCGCGTCCAGGACGACCCGGAGCCCTGACGCACCACCAGGAACTGTCCGCGCCCGTCAAGCCCGCTTCCGTCGGCCGCCGCCTCTGCGCGGCCGCACCTCCGTTGTCAGAGCCCGCTGTTACGTTCTGTGACATGACCGATCACGCGCTCCGGCTGCTGCGGCAGGACCGCCGCCTGGCCGAACTGGCCGCTTTCCCCTTCGACTTCGACCTGGACCGCGCCGACCACGGCCACGTCGAGGAGGTCCGCCTCGCCTCGGGCGGACCGCTGGAGGTGATAGCCGGGGACGACACCGGCGGCACCTACTTCGTGTGCGCGGACGGCTCGGTGCTCTACGCCGACTCGGAGGGAGGCGCCGGGATCATCGGTTCCGGTGTCGACGAGGCCCTGGAGATCGTCATCGGCCTGCCCGGCTGGCACGACTACACGCGTCTGTCGCCGGAGGACGGCGAGGAGAAGATCCTCGCGTGCGTCGCGGAGACCGAGGAAGGGATCCGTGAGCACTACGGAATCGACGAGGAGCGGGCCGAGCTCCGTGCGGCGCTGGGCCTCCCGAACCGCTCCCCGGCCGAGCTCGTGGGCAGACTGCATGCCGCGCTGCTGCGCACCGAACCGGACTTCGTGCTGCTCAACGCGGAGGAGGGCTGCGCCTACGACGCGATAGGCCCGGCCGGCCCCCCGCTGTGGGAGCCCGTGCTCGCCGCGGGCCGAGCCGATCTCGTCCGGCTGCGGCAGGGCGACCGCACGGCCTGGCGCGACGTCGCGGAAGACCCGGTGCGGCGCCGGGTCACCCTGCGGGCCGCGCAGTTCGACCGGGCCGAAGGCGATCTCGAAGTGCTGCGTCACCTGCTGCGGCACGAGGCGCGGTCGTCGATGTCGGACGAACTGCGGCTCGCCGCCGTGCTGGTGGGGCTCCGCGGGAACGCGGAAGATCTGCCGCTGCTCCTCGAGGTCCGGGAGACGGACTTCGACACGGCGTGCGGCCTGGGCGGCATACCGGAACCGGGCGCGAGCTCCGACGAGTTGCGCCGGTGGGCGCGGGAGCTCGACGAGTCGCTGTTCGGGACGGACCCGGCGGACGAGCCGCTCTGGCTTTGGACCGACCTGGCGCGGGACCAGGGGATGACGAACCTCGCGCGAGTGACCCTGATCCGCGAACTCGACGATCTCTTCCTGGACCAGAGCAGACTCCGCCACCCCGGGGCGCCCGGCACCCTGACCACGGGACCGATGAGCGGTCTCGTCCGGGACTTCGAGGAACTCGGCGATCTTCCCCAGGCGCTGCGCGCCCAGCGCCTGTGCGCCGCGCTGCAGGAGAGCGCATGGGACCGGGTCTCTGCCAGGAAGACCCTGGCCCGCCTGGAGCGGGAGGCGGGCCACCTGCCCCAGGCGGCGGACAGCCTGGCCGCCGTGCGCGACGCCCTGGCCACCCCGGGCGACGACTCGCTGCGATCCTGGCGGCAGGTCAACCTCGGCTGCTTCATCGCCGAGGAGCACTACCGGCTCGCCCTCGCTCTGGCGGACGCGGGCCTCCCGGACCAGGCCCGCGTGCTCCTCGCGGCCGCCGACGCGGTCTACGGCGAGCTCGCGGAGAACGCCGCGCAGCGCGTCCACGAGCTGGCCGAGCAGACCGCTGCGAGACTCAGGGAGGTCGGCTGACGACCGGGGACACGCTGCCGGTGATCTCGGCCGTGCCGCCGACATGCACGACGGGCCGGGCAAGGGTGGTCGATGCGGCGGCGCCGGCACCGGACGCGAGGGTCGCGGTGATCGTGGCCGGGCTGCCCAGGGAGTCGCCCATGTCCACGGCGATCCGGCTGAGACCGCGCTCGGCGAGATGAGCGGCCAGGCAGGCCGTGCTGTTGGCGTTGGCGATGTCCTCGGGAACGCCGATCGACGGCGCGAACATGCGGGCGGCGCAGCGGCCGTCCGCCTCCGGTACCGAGTGCGCATAGGCGCCGAGCAGGCCGAACCGGTCGCAGGCCGCGCGGAGGCGGTCCAGGTCCGGGGTGAGGGCGGCCAGGGCGGACCGGGACACGACGGGGACGAGCAGCCGGGGCCGGCCGACCGTGGCGACGCGCAGCCCGGGCTCCGGCGCGTCCGCGTCGAGGCCAAGCGCTGCCGGCACCGACTCCCGCTCCTCCCGGGTGGGTTCCCTGAGATCCACCGGGCCGGGGTCGAAGGCGGCGTCGAACAGGCCACCGTCCTTCCGGGCGCACCAGCCGGTGAACGTCCGCCCCCGGGTGCGCAGTTCGGCCCGGAAGTGCGGGTGGCCCCCGGGGCTGCCGGAGCCAACCGGGTGGGCGGGCGCGTTTCGGGCGGCGAGGACGGCGAGTGCGGCGACCGTGCCGTGGCCGCACGCGGGGAGTTCGCCCTCCCGGGTGAAGAAGCGCAGGGATGCCGTGGTCCGGCCGCCGGGGCCACGGGCGTGCCCGGCCAGGAAGACGGCGTGCGAGGTGCCCATCGCCTCGGGCACGCGGCGGCGCTCGGCATCGCTCATCCCGGACTCGTCCAGCACGGCGGTGGGACTGCCGCCCCTTTCCCCAGGCAGGCCGTCCCGCAGACTCTCCCGCAGGCACGCCCGCACGATGGTCACGGGGAGCCCGGCGAACGTCATACGCGTACCGTACGCCGGGCCCCCTCCGGCTCCCCGGCCTTGGGTGCCCCTCCCGCCTGATTCAGCGCTCGTGCTGAACGTTCTGCTGGGCCGCCGTTCCGCTGTCATGGACGGCCAGGAGGGTGGCCAGCAGGTCGGCGACAGTCGGCCCGGCATCGGCGGGGTGACGCAGGACGGTGCCCTCAGGGATCTCGTAATGGTTGGTGCGGCCGTTGCGCGTGTGCATCAGATAGCCGTCAGTCTCCAGGTCGGAGATGATCTTCTGCACGGCGCGTTCCGTGAGCAGGCATCGCGCGGCGATGTCACGAACGCGGACGCCCGGGTCGCGGGCGATGGTGGCCAGCACGCGCGCATGGTTGGTGAGGAATGTCCATCCCGGCCGCGGATGCAAGGCGTCGTCCATGGTCGACATCGTACGGTGAACGAATGATTCACGTCAGCCTGTACGCGAATTTGTTTTCGTGTATTTGTTGACGTGTGCCGCCGGTGCGCCCATGCTGGACGGACCTGAGCAACTGCCTGCGCCTGAAAGGGATGGTGTGATGATCGGCATCGAGTGCTTCCCATCCCAAGGCGCCCCCGCAGAGCTCACCGCTGCGTTGTGTCCGTCCGGGGCGGCGGCATCCCTCACCCCCGCCTCGCGAGTCTCTGCTCCGCCGACATCTGTGTCGCAGGGCTGCTCGGTCAAGGACCTGCACTCCCGGCTGGAAGTGCGTCTGACCGAGACCGGCGGTCGCGCCCTGGCCGCCGTGGTCGGTGAAATCGACCTCGGCTGCGCTCCTCTGATGGAACGGATCCTGCTCCGCTCCATGGCGGATGCGCGGGACGGCCTCGAGGTCGACCTGGCCGGGGTTGGATTCCTCGATTGCTCGGGCCTGAACGCGCTGCTTCGGGTGCGGCAGGAGGCCGTCACGTCCCGCATCCCGATGAAGGTCACCCGGATATCGCCCGCCGTCCGGCGGATGTTCGAACTGAGCGGCTGCGAGGCCCTGTTCGCCTGATCTGGCGAAGATGCGCCCGGCTGACCGGAGCCGGTCCCACGCCTCAGCCTTCGTTGTGCACCACGCGGTAGCGGAGATAGACGACGTTCGAGCTCAAGCTGCGGTTCTCGACGAGATCCAGATCCACGCGGCGCTCGTGCCGGGGGAAGAAGGGGATGCCACCCCCGACCAGCACGGGGTGGACTCTCGCCCGGTACTCGTCGATGAGATCCAGCGCGGCTGCTTCGGCGGCGAGCGTGGCGCCGCCGATCGCGATCTCCCCGTCGCCCGGCTCGTCCCGCAACCGCCCGATCTCCTCGGCCAGACTGCCGGTGGCCAGGCGCGCGTGACCTTCCACCGCGGACAGCGTCGTGGAGAACACCACTTTCGGGAGCTGCTTCCAGAAGGCGGCCCACTCGAGCATCGCGTCGCTGAGCGAGGGATCCTGGTCGGCGGTCTCCCAATACAGCATCGTCTCGTACAGCCGCCGCCCCATCAGCTGAACCCCGATCTGCCGTGTCTCCTCGGAGATGAAGCGAAAGAGCTCCTCGTCGGGCGCCGTCCACCCGAAGTCGCCGTCCGGCCCCACGAT
Organism: Actinacidiphila acidipaludis; assembly: GCF_019890725.1. GTDB lineage: Bacteria > Actinomycetota > Actinomycetes > Streptomycetales > Streptomycetaceae > Actinacidiphila > Actinacidiphila acidipaludis. The sequence goes on along the minus strand of NZ_JAINZZ010000001.1, from coordinate 203,595 downwards.
GTAGCCGTCGAGCGAAACGCCCATGGAACAGATCACGCTGCGCATCAGCAGTCCTCCTCTGCAACGGGTTCGACAGTAGGGCCAGAGAAGGCTGTGGGCCTCGACTCGACGCGCGGGAATCAGAGTGGGCGGGGCGCCAGGCCCGATGCCCTGTGCGGGCTGTCGTCCGGGACCGTCCCGGTGCGAGACTGAGGCGTGCTCCTTCGGTTCCTCGCCGCGGCCGGCGTGCTCGCGGTGCTGCCCATGGTGCCCGGGCCGGACATGGCCGTCGTGACCAGGCGGGCTGTGTCCTCCGGTTGGCAGGACGGTCTGCGAACGGTCGGCGGCATCACCGTGGGCCTGCTCGTCTGGGGTGTTCTGACGATCGTGGGTCTCGCCGCGGTCCTGGCCGCATCCGCCGCGGCGTACACCGTGGTCAAGCTGGCGGGAGCCGCCTACCTGTTCTTCCTCGGCGTCCACGCGCTGCTGAACAGCCGGCAGGCGCGGGCGCAGGCCCCGGACGCCCACCCGGACGTCCCTGCCGGCAATCCTTGGCGGACCGGGCTGGTCAACAACGTCTTCAACCCCAAGATCGCCGTCTTCTACACCAGTCTGCCAGGCCCGCGCCTTCTTCCAGAAGCCCGTTGTGCGCCGGGCCATGGACCGCGTCACCGGCACCGCCCTGATCGCCTTCGGCCTCAAGGTGGCCGCCGCTCAGCCGTGACGGAGGGGGGCCGGCGCCGTCGGCGGGATCAGCAGGCCAGCATCTTCTGAATGGCCTGCCGCGTCACGCCGAGCTCGCGCGCGATGTCGGCCCGCGTCACCCCCTGGTCGATGAGGTCCTGCATCAACTCACGCCGTTCGGCGGCGAACTGCTGGGCCAGGCGGGCGTGGTGGATGGCCTGGTCACGCACCTCCCTGATGCGGTCGAAGGCCGGTTCATGGGCGGAGAGATCCTTGACGTCTGCCATGCCTCCACTGTGACAATGGGGGGTTGTCGTGTCAACCCCCCGTTGTCACGGTCCTCGATGCTCTCGGTCACGATGCCGAACTCCACGCCGTGCGGGGCGACCTGGGCTTGGGGACGCGCACCCCGACAGTCGCCCTCCCCATTCCTGGCGGGAGGTCCGGCCAGGGTGAGAACGCGCCTTCCGGCTCGGGTACGATGCGGTTTCCCTCAGCACAGGTGTTCGTCCGCGCTCCATGCGGGCTCCGCGTGCCGGGCTTTTCCCTGTCCGGCTCCGAGAGGGGTCCCCTCCATGCCGAGGTCCGGCCGCGCCGCCTCCCAGGCCGCTTCCCGCGCCGCCTCTTCGGCCGGTCCGAGCCGCGGCGCGCTGCTCCCGCGCGCACTCCTCGCGCTCGCCCTGCTGGCCGGCTACCACCTCGTCGCGCCGTTGATCCTGGCCGCGCTCGCCCTCGCGGATCTCTTTCTGCTGCGCGGCTCGCAGCCCTATGCCCTGACCAGCCTCGGCGCGTACGCGGGTTCCGTCGCGGTGACCTGCTCGCTGGTCCGCGTCGTCTACCTCACCCGAGGCGGTGCGCAGGACCGTCACGACCTCCCCGGCGTCGCGCTGACACCCGCGGAGCAGCCGGAACTGTGGCAGCGGATGGGAGAGTTGGCGCAGTCGGTGGGCACCGCCACATTCGCCGAGATCCGGCTGATCCCGGACGCCAACGCCATGGTGACCGAGGAGCCGCGCCTGCTGGGTCTGCGCCACGGCAAGCGGCGGCTGTTCCTCGGTACTCCGCTCCTCCTCGGCCTGAGCGAAGCCGAACTCGACGCGGTCCTCGCGCACGAACTCGGCCACTATGCCAACGGCGACACCCGCTTGGCCGCCACCGTGTGGGCGGCGCGCGGTGCCGTGGAACGCACCGTCGGCACCCTGAACGAGCGCTCGGCCGCCCACCGGGAACGCGAGGCCGCCGAGGCCGAGGCCAAGGCCGCGCGGCGGCGGGCGCGGGGGAAGCCCGCGCCGGTGACCGCCGGAGCGTCCCGCGGCGCGGACCACTACCTGAGCGTCGTCTACACCGCCTACGCGAAGCTCTGCCTGCGCTGCACCGAAGGGGTCAGCCGCCGCCAGGAGTACGCCGCCGACCTCGTCGCGGTCCGGATCGCCGGGCGCCGCAGCACCGCTGACGCGTTGCGGCACCTCGCGGTGCTGAGCGTGGCCACCGACCTCTACCTGCACCGCTACCCGGCCATGGGCTGGGACGCGGGATTCCTCCCGCCGCCCGGCCAGGTCCACGGCGGACTGGCCCACCTGCTCGCGGACGAGGCCCGTCGGCGCGAACTGGACGAGTTGGCACCGCGGTTGGCCGACCAGCACGGATCGCCGCACGACATCCACCCGCCGCTCGCCGAACGCGTCGCCACCATCGAGGCGCTTCCCGACGACGGCCGCCCCCTCCGCGGCACGGCCCCCGCCGTCGGACTGCTGCGCGCACCGCACACCGTGCTCGCCGCCCTGGAGGAAGCGGAGTTGGGCCCGGATGTGAGAACCGCTCACCGGGTGCCGTGGCACGAACTCCCGTACCGGGCGCACCGCGCAGCCCAGGCCCGTACCGCCGAGCCGCTGCTGCAGGCGACAGCCGATGTCGCGGCGGCTCGCGGTGCCACCCTGCACGGGCCGCCCGCCGTGGGCACGCTGCTCGACCTGGTCGACGCCGGGTTGCTCCCGGAGATCGCCGCGCTGCTGCCCCGGTCCGCAGTGGCGGAGCGCAGCACCGGACGCGCCACGCGCGAGTTCGCCCGGACGGCCTTCCGCTCCCGCCTGCGGGCCCTGACCGTCGTCGCCCTCGCCGACACCGGGCACATCCGCTGGGAACTGTCCTGGTCCGGGGCACCCGTGCGGCAGATCGTGTCCGAGGGGCTGGGCGACACCCTGGAGGCGGCGCTGGACGCCGTCATCGCCGCCCCGCCCGCCACGGCGCCGCTGCGTGCTCTGCTCGACTCGGCGCCCCTGCCTCAGGGCGGCGCTCAGACCACCACCATCCGAAGGCTCCCATGAACACCGTCGTGTACATCGCCGGCGCTTGCCTGCTCGTCTACGCCGCCGTGACGATCCCGCGCAACGCCAAGAAGGCCCGTGCCAAGCGCGCGCAGGCCAAGGCGGCGATGCCGGTCAAGATCGACGCCGCGACGTACGGCCTGGTGCCGGCCGCGCAGGTCGACACCACGCGCCCCGGCCCGGACCCGCAGGCCGACGAAGCGGTCGCCGCGGCCGGCGCCGGCGACTGGCGCCGTCCCGCCGCCTACCTCGCGGACGCCGGGAGCGACTGGGACCTGCGCTGGTACCGCGTCCAGCACCTGATGAAAGTCGACTCGGACAACGACACCTGGCTCACCGCGTGGCGCACGCAAAGCCCGGGTGACCCCGGCGCCGCCCTGACGCACGCCGACGCTCTGGTCACTCTGGCCTGGGAGGTCCGGGGCGGCAAGGGGGGATCGCACACCACTCCCGAGCAGTTCCAGGGTTTCCACCGCGTGCTGAGGGAGGCGCTGCCCGCCTGCCAGGAGGCGGCACGGCTGGCCTCACCGTACGACCCGAGTCCCTGGGTCGCGCAGATCCCCATCGCCTACGGCCTGGGCTGGTCGCACGACGACTTCCGCCACCTGTGGGCGCAGATCACCGCCCGCGATCCGTACCACTTCGGCGCGCACGTGGCCGCTCTGCAGTACTGGTGCGAGAAGTGGCGCGGCTCCAGCGCGCTGATGTTCGACTTCGCGGAGCAGGCCGCTTCCTCGGCGCCTCCCGGCAGCCTGCTGCCCGTCCTCCGGCTCTACGCGACCTTCGAGCACGTGCTCAAGCAGACCGACGACAGTTTCTACGAGGACCCGTACGTCACCGCCGCCGTCGACGCGACGCTCGACGCGGTCGACCTCGTCCCCGCCGACCACCACCGCCTTCCGGTGGTCCGCCACCTGCTGGCCAACGCGCTGTACAGGACCGGTCGTCACGCGGAGGCCGCCGAGCAGTTCCGGGCGATCGGCGGTTACGCGGGCGCTGTTCCCTGGACCTACTTCGCGTCGCCGCTCAAGCAGTTCGTCCATGTGCGGACCCACACCTTCAACGACTGGGAGAAGGCGGGCCGCCCTTCCGTCCCGCCGCGGGCGTCCTTCTGAGCCTGCCTCCCGCCACCCTCAGCCACCAGGGGCGGCGGCCCGGAGGGCGGTGAAACCGCGGCCGCCCACGGTCCAGGCCCCCGCGGGGCTCCATCCGTGCGCCGCGGCGCGGCCGGCCAGCGCGTGGGCGCCCAGGAGCGCCCAGGGGAACGGCCCGCCGTGGGCCCGTTCGCCGTCGTGCAGGCGGACACGCAGGCGCTCGTCGCGGTCCGGACGGCCGGGCGCGGTCTCGGCGATGAGCGTCCCGCCGGGGCGCAACAGGTGCTGGATCCGGTCGAGCAGGGCACCGGGGTCGCCGCCGATGCCGAGGTTGCCGTCCAGCAGCAGCGCGGTGTTCCAGTGGCCTTCACGCGGCAGCGGGTCGAAGACGGACCGGAGGAGCGCCGGTCCGCCGACGGCGAGAACGCGCCGTACGGCCTCGGCGTTGACGTCGATGCCGAGGGCCGTCGTGCCGTGGGCCGCCAGCGCCGTGACCATCCGGCCCGGTCCGCATCCGATGTCGAGGACGGGACCGCGGCACGCGGCCAGCACCGTGCGGTCTGCCGCGTCCGGCGGGGCGCACCATCGTTCGACGTGCAGCGGAAGCATGCGGCCGTCGGGGCAGGCCAGATACAGCGGGCCGCGTCCGCTCCGCAACGCGGCGGCGTAGAGGTCGGCGCCGGCCCACGCCGGTGCCGCGGGCAGGGTCAGGGGAAGGGTCACCGCGCACCCGCCGCCGCACAGTGGGCCAGGGCCGCCGCGAAGCGGGTGCCCGGCGCTCGCGCCGCCACGTACGCGGCGTCCGCGGCGGTGTCCACGTCACGCAGCAGCGGCAGGTCGCGGACCGTCAGTCCGGCCGCGACGAGCCGGTCGCGCTGGGCCCGGCCGGTGCACGCGGTGGACATGGGCACGCCGCGCAGCAGCGCGGGTTCGGGGTCGGCGAGGCCCAGCGCCCAGAACCCGCCGTCGGCCGCCGGCCCGAACCACGCGTCCGGGCCGGGCTTCGTCGCCGAGCGGAGAAGAGCGGGGGTGACCTGCGGGGTGTCCATGCCGATGAGCAGCGCCGGGCCGTCGCACCGGCCGAACGCCGCGGCGAGCCGCTCGTCGAGGCCGCCGGCGCTCTGGGGGACGACGTCGATGCCCGGGGGGAGCCAGGGGCCGGGAGCGCCGTCCAGGACGAGCAGCCGTCGCCGCGCGGGCGTCGCCGCCACCGCGGCAAGGGTGTCGGCGAGAGCGGCCTCGGCGAGGACGGCGGCCTGCTCGGGGGTGAAGGGCGGGGTGAGCCGGGTCTTGACGCGGCCCGGCACCGGCTCCTTCGCGATCACCATGAGTGTGGTCATCGGGCGCCCGCCTGCTCCGTGTTCCGCTGGCCCGGTGCCGCGCTCAGCCGCGCCTGTTCCGCCCCCTGCCGCGCCGGCGTCGCGAGGACGGCACGCATGTCGTGCACCGCCTGCCACGTTCCCCGCCAGGTGCCCGTGACCTTGGACCTGCCGGTGCGCGGCAGGTAGTCCACGTTCTCCTCGACGACGCGCCATCCGGCGTCCGCGGCCCGCACCACCGTCTCCAGGGGGTAACCGCTGCGCCGGTCCTCGACGCACAGGCCGAGCAGCGGGCGGCGCCGTGCGGCGCGCATCGGGCCGAGGTCGCGCAGGCGGAGGCCGGTGCGGGCCCGCAGCATGCGCATCAGCGCGGCGTTGCCCACGCGGGCGTGCGCCGGGAAGGCGCCCCGCGCCGCGGGACGGCGGCGGCCCAGCACGAGGTCGGCCTCGTCGGCGGCGATCCGCTCGACGAATCCGGTCAGCGCCGCCGGGTCGAGGGAGGCGTCGCAGTCGCAGAAGCAGACGAACTCGGCGGTGGCGGCGAGCAGTCCGGCGTGGCAGGCGGCGCCGAACCCCCGGCGCGGTTCGTCCACGACGACCGCCCCGAGCTCCGCGGCGATCCGCGCGGAGTCGTCGGCCGAGCCGTTGTCCACGACGATGGCCCGCCAGCCCGGCGGAATCCGTTCGAGCACCCAGGGCAGTGCTCGGGCCTCGTCGAGGCAGGGGAGGACGACGTCGGCGGTGGGGGTCATGGGATTCCTCTCGGTCGGGGCGGCCGCATGACGGCACGGCGGTGTGCGGCCACGGGGCGACGTGGGGTGGGTGAGTGGCAGTGGTTCAGCAGGGGCGGGGCGTGCCTGTCCTCAATCGGCGGGGTGCGACCGGTCCCGGCGGAAGCGCCAGGTCAGGTGGAGACCGGAGAGGGCGAACAGCACTCCGGTGACGACCAGCCAGCGGGTGCGGAACACCCCGGGATCGAGCAGCGTCGCGTGCCGGTACTGGGCGCCGCTGTCCTCGGTGATGGACGGCCAGTAGACGAGCAGCAGCATCAGCGAGACGAACGCGGGGACCCGGATGTGGTTCACGACGGCGACGGGTGCCGCCGAACGCGGCCGTCCGGCACGAACGGCCCGGTGCAGCAGCCAGTCGGCGCCGCCGTACAGCGGTACGGCCACCAGGTCGTGGACGACAGCCGCGCCGACCGCCCACTGCACCACGCCCCACCAGTCGCCGGACAGCAGCCGGGCGAGCGCGTAGCCGCAGAGGGCGAAGGACGCGAGCAGCGCGGCCAGATGCCACCACGGTTCCCCGTACAGGGTGTGCAGCAGCCTTTTCATGCGTGCTCCGGGAAGCCGGTCGCTCCGAAGGTGAGCCGCCCCACCCATTTGGTGTTCATCACGCCGGGCGCGCCGGGCACGATGACGCGGGCCGGGTAGCCGTGATCGTGCGTCAGGTCGGCGCCGTTGACCCGCAGGGCCAGCAGGGAGCGGCCGTCGCGGACCTGACCGGCGCTGAGCGCCACCGCGCGGAAGGAGCCGGTGCGCTGGACGGACTCGACGAACACCCCGGGCGGGTCGGCTTCGTGACCCGCCAGCGCGGCGAGGTCCCGCAGTCGCACCCCTTCCCAGTGCTGATCACCGGTGGACCAGCCCTCGACGCACGCGATGGGCAGGACCGCGCGGTGCAGGGGCAGTTGCCGTAGGTCGTCGAGGGTCAACTGCACGGTTCCCGCCCCGCCGTCGACGGTCAGCCGCCAGCCGGTTCCGACGTCCTGCGGCCGGATGTGGCTGCCGGCCGCGGTCTTGTTCACGGGGAAGCCTCCGGGACCGGTGCCGGGTGAGCGGCCGTGCGGGGCGAGCAGGGCGGTGCGTCGCAGGGGACCACCGATGCTCTGTCCCGCTGTCACGAGCAGGAGCGTCAGCGAGCCGAGTCCCACCATGCCCAGAGCGCCGCGGCGCGAGATGGTGGGCTCCGCCGGGTCCGACGCGACCAGCCCGGTCGTGTCACCGGTCTCCGGGCGGGTGCGGGCGGTCGGGGTACGCAACTCGGCCCGCAGGTCGCGGCTGCGCAACGCCCGCACGGCGGTGGGGAGTTTCAAGCAGACGTGAGCGAGCACGGCGCCGGCGAACACCCACCCGCCGTAGAAGTGCAGGGGGTAGAACGATCCGGGGAAGACGTAGTCGAGCTGCACGTTGAGGATGCCGGTGGTGAACTCGAAGAGCCCGCCGCCGACCAGGAGCAGCAGCGACAGCCGCTCCAGCGCGTGCCCGGCCGATCGCACGGGCGGCAGCGTGAACAGCTTCGGCACCACCGACCAGAGCTTGGCCAGCAGCACGGGAACCAGGGCGATCCCGAGCGTCACGTGCACACCCTGGGTGAGCCGGTACAGCCAGTACGGGTGCGTGGGCCAGGAGAACAGGTAGAAGCCGAGCAGGCCCTTGTCCGGGGTCTTGTCGTTGACCGCCGACAGACCCGGGTTGTACGCGGCGTACGACAGCAGACCGGTGACGAACAGCACCGGGATGCCGACGAGCAGCACGGCGCCGAGCACCGAGGTCAGCCAGGGGCCGCGCAGTGGACTGCGCCACGGGCTCCGGCGGCGGGCGAGGGGGGCATTCATGTCGGCCGACCCTAGAGGCGGAACCGGCGCCGGTGACCGGATCGACTCATGACGAAAGTCTGACGTCGAGCGCGGTGGGGCCAAGTCCTTGCGGAACTCTGACGGCAGGCCCGGGCAGCGTGACGGGGGCGCCCGGCATGCCTAGGGTGCGGCGGGTGAGCCCTCTCTCCTCCCTTTTCCGAGCGGGCGCCGTCCCGTCGTCCGGCCCGCGCCCCGACACGTCAGCGGACGCACACGGACCCAAGGAGGCGGCCGGTGGCCGCCGGTGGGATGTGGCGGCCGCGGGAGCCGCCCTGCTGCTGTTCGCCGCGATGGCGGCGCTCGGCGCCTGGCTGCAGCGCGACAGCCCCGTGCTCCGGTCGCCGTTCCCGCCGTTGGAGGCCTGGTGGCGTCCGCACGCCGGCCCGGGCACTCCCCTCGCCGTCACCGTCGCCGTGCTGGTCGTCGCCTACGGGCCGGCGCTGGCCGAGCGGCTGCCGTGGCGTGCGCTGCTCGGGGTGTCCTGGGCGGCCGCCATGGCGTGGACGTGGTCCCTGGCGCTGGTGGACGGGTGGCACCGCGGCATCGCCGGCCGGCTGCGGGAGACGGGGGAGTACCTCACGCAGCTGCACCGGTTCGACGACCTCGGGCCAGCCCTGCGGACCTACACCGACCACATCCTGATCGACTCACCGCGGCACTGGACCACCCACATCGCGGGGCACCCGGCGGGCGCGGTGCTGACCTTCGTCGGCCTGGACCGGATCGGTCTGGGCGGGGGCGTCTGGGCCGCGGCGTTCGTGATGACCACCGGAACCTCCCTGGTGGTCGCCGCCCTGGTGACCCTGCGCCTGCTCACCGGAGAGCGCGGGGCCCGCGCGGCGGCGCCGTTCCTGGTCCTGGCGCCGGGCGCGGTCTGGGTCGGGGTCTCCGCCGACGGCTACTTCGCCGCCGTCGCCGCCTGGTCCCTGGCGCTGCTGGCCGTCGCGGCCACGCGCACGAGCACGGTGGCGCGAGCGGCTGCCGGATTCGGCGGCGGCCTGCTGTTCGGCGCGGCCTGCTACCTGTCCTACGGGCTGGTGCTCCTCGCGGTGCCCGCGGCCGTGGTGCTGCTGTGCGCCCGCACGGCCCGCCCGGTCCCGTACGCCCTGGCCGGCGCCGCCGTCGTGGTGGCCGCCTTCACCGCCGCCGGCTTCGACTGGTGGCAGGCGTACGGGCTGCTGAGGATCCGCTACTACCAGGGCTACGGCGGCGTACGCCCCTACGGCTACTGGTTCTTCGGCGACATCGCGGCGGTGGCGGCGGCGGCCGGACTGGCCTCCGCGGCCGGGCTGCGCCGGGTTGCGGCGGCGCTGCCGGGCCGTGTCCGGACGCGGCTGCGCGGCGACCGCGCGGCGACGGCCGCGGTGCTGCTGCCGGTCGGCTTCGTGCTGGCGATGCTGGTCGCCGACCTGACCGGCATGAGCAAGGCCGAGACCGAACGGATCTGGCTGCCGTTCTCCCTGTGGCTGCCGGCCGGCGCGGCGTTCCTGCCGCGACGCGACGACCGCGCCTGGCTCGCCGCGCAGGCGCTGGCCGCGCTGCTGCTCAACCACCTGCTGCTGACGGGCTGGTGACGAGCGGCGGCCGGGACGGCACGTCCGGTCGGCCGCGGACGACGGGTGGGACCGCGGCCGCCGAAACCTTACGAACCTGTGGTCTCCCCGGCCGCCGCCACCCGCCGTCGCCGAACCATGCCTAGGGTCGGCCCATGCGCGTACTCGTCACCGGCGGCGCGGGCTTCATCGGCTCGCACGTCGTCACCGCCCTGCTCGCCGACGGCCACGAACCGGTCGTCCTCGACGCCCTGTCGGCCACCGCCCACGCGGTCGCGCCGCCGCGGCCGGACGCCGAATTCCTCCACGCCGACGTCCGCGACCGGGCGGCCGTGGACCGGGCGCTGCGCGGCGTCGACGCGGTGTGCCACCAGGCGGCGATGGTGGGACTCGGCAAGGACTTCGCCGACGCGCCCGCGTACGTCGACTGCAACGACCACGGAACCGCCGTGCTGCTGGCCGCCATGGCCGGGGCGGGGGTCCGGGACCTGGTGCTCGCCGGGTCCATGGTCGTGTACGGCGAGGGCCGCTACGACTGCCCGCGCCACGGACGGGTGGCGCTGGGGCCGCGGCTGACCGCCGACCTGGAGGCGGGCCGCTTCGAGCCCCGCTGCCCCCGGTGCGGCGCCGAGTCGGTGCCCGGGCTGGTCGACGAGGACACGCCCGCCGACCCGCGCAACGTCTACGCGGCGACGAAGCTCGCCCAGGAACACCTGGCCGCGTCCTGGGCGAGGGCGACGGGGGGCCGGGCGGTGTCCCTGCGCTATCACAACGTCTACGGGCCCGGGATGCCGCGCGACACCCCCTACGCGGGCGTCGCCTCGTTCTTCCGCTCGGCGCTGGCCCGGGGCGAGGCCCCCAGGGTCTTCGAGGACGGCCGCCAGCGGCGGGACTTCGTGCACGTACGCGACATTGCCGACGCCAACTGCCTTGCTGTCCAGGGCATTTCGCAGCTGGAGCCGGGGACCTTTCGCGCCCGCAACGCCGGCAGCGGCACGCCCCGCACCATCGGCGAGATGGCCTCGGCCCTCGCCGACGCCTCGGGCGGACCCGCGCCGATCGTCACCGGCGAGTACCGCCTGGGCGACGTCCGCCACATCACCGCCGACTCGACGCGGCTGCGCGAGGAGTTCGGCTGGCGGCCGCAGGTCGCATTCGCCGCTGGCGTGGCCGAGTTCGCGCATGCCCCGCAGCGCGGCGTGCCGGCTGCCTGACCGGCCTGACCGCCTCCGTCCCCGGTTCAGGCCGGCGCATCCTCGTGGACGACGACCGTCGGCACTTCGTTGAACGCCTCGGTGGAACTCGGGTGGGTGTAGACGGCGTCACGCAGATCGCTCGCGGTGATGCCGTGACGCATCGCGAGGGCCACGGTGTTGACGAGCTCCTGCGCGTCCACGCTGAGCAGCGCGGCGCCCAGGATCAGATCGGTGTCGGCGTCGATGACGAACTTCATCAGACCGCGTTTCTCCTCCACCGCGTAGGCGCGGGGCATGGCCAGGATGTCGGCGACGTCCTCCCGGGCGATCCTGACGCGGTGACCGGCTTCACGGGCCTCTCGCTCGGTCATGCCGACGGTCGCCAGCGGTGGGGTCAGGAAAACGGTGTTCGGGACCGCGACCCGGTCGGTCGTCGAGCGCCTGCCGTCGCCGATGAGCTGGTCGAGCACGATCCTGCTGTCGTCCAGCGAGATGTACGTGAACTTCGGGCCGCCATTGACGTCGCCGAGGGCGAAGATGTGCGACTGGCTGGTCCGCAGGTGCTCGTCCACCTCGATCGCGCCGTCGGCCGCCGTGTGTACCCCGGCGGCCTCCAGGCCGAGCCCGGCGGTGTCGGGAGTGCGGCCGGTCGCCGGCAGCACCGCGTCGGCCGTGACGGTGTGCTCGGCACCGTCGAGGTCGTAGACGACGGCGGCGCCGTTCTCGTCGTCGCGCACCTCGCGGACACGGGCCCCCAGGACGATCTCGACGCCCTCGTCGGTGAGGACCCGTCGCACCGCCTCGGCGACGTCCGCGTCCACCCGGGGCAGGAAGTGCCCGCCCCTGGCGAGCACCGTCACCTCGGAGCCGAACGCCCGGTAGATCGAGGCGAACTCCAGCCCCAGGTAGCCGCCGCCGATGACCACGAGCCGCTTCGGCAGCCGAGTGCGCTCCAGCAGGTCGGTGCTGGAGACCAGGTGGGTGCTGGCGCGCAGGCCGGGCACGTTCGGCACGACGGGCCGCGAGCCCGCGTTGATCAGGATGGTCTCGGCCGTCGCCGTCAGCCGCTCGCCGTCCTGCCGGGTGATGGACACGGTGTGCGGGTCGGTGAACTCCGCCCGCCCGGTGACGATCGTGACCGTCTCCAGGGCGTTCAGGCTCTCGTAGTTGCCCTTGCGCATGAACTCCCGTACGTCCTGCACCTTCGCCACGGCCTGCTCGAAGAAGGCTTGGGGGTCGTCGTCCGGGCGGCGCAGACGGGAGTGGTGCACCATGCCCTTGGACGGCACGCAGCCCACGTTCGGGCAGGTGCCGCCGTACATGCGCTCCGACTCCTCGACGAGCACCACGGTCCGGCCGAGCCGGCCGAGGGCCCGGGCCGCGGTCTTGCCGCCCTTGCCGAACCCGATCACCAGCACGTCGGCGCGCAGCGTGCGCTGTTCTTCGGCTCGCGTGGTCATGCGTTCTCCCGCTCGGTGGTGCGATGGGACGCGGTGCCTCGGGACCGTGCTTCGAGGGACCGCCCCCGCCACGCTAGGCCGGACGGCCCGCCCCGGGCGCGGCATGCTGCCCGCCTCCTGGTGAGAGCCGTCATAAGCCACTCCTATGGCTGACACGTGGTGAGATGGGTCCATGGAGCTGCGTGAGCTGTCGGCGTTCGTCGCGGTGGCGGAGGAGGGCGGGCTGTCTGCCGCGGCGCGGCGACTGCACGTGAGCCAGCCCGCCCTGTCGCAGACGATCAGCGGCCTGGAACGGGAACTGCGGGTGACGCTGCTCGAACGCAGCCGCACCGGCGCCCGCCCGACCGAGGCCGGCCGCGTGCTGCTCGGCGAGGCACGCGCGGTGCTGGCCCGCTACCAGCAGGCCGTGCGCACGATGGCGCGGTTGTCCGAGGACGGCGAGGGCGTCCTGCTGCGGATCGGCATCCCGTTGGAGTTCCCCTTCGACGTGCTGCGTCCCGCGCTGGCCGAACTCGCCGAGGAGTGGCCGGACACCAAGGTGCAGGCCCGCCATCTGTCGTCCGCCGCCCAGATCGACGCCCTGCGGGCCGGTGACCTGGAACTGGGACTGCTGCGTGAGCGGCCGGCCGGTGAGCTCTTCGACGCGATGCTGGTCGCCCGCGAAAGGCTCGGGGTGCTGCTGTCCGCCGACCGGGCCGACGAGCTGTCCACCGGCCGTGGTGTGCCGCTCGACGGCCTCGGCAGGCTCGAATGGCTCGCCTTCCCGCGTTCGGACAGCCCCGCCTGGTACGACGAGCTGACCGCCATCCTGCGCAGCCACGGCCTCGAGCGGTTCAGCGACGCCCCGGAGGGGCAGCGCCTGATCGCCGAGGTGAAGCTGGCGGCGGTCAGCGCCGGCCGCGCCTTCGCGCTCGCCCCGCCCCACTGGACGCAGCCCCTGCCCGAAGGCGTGCGCTGGCAGCCGCTGGCCGGCCACCCCCTGGTGCGCCGCACCTGGGCGGTCTGGGCGGCGGACTCACGCCGTCGCGATCTCGGACGCCTCATCTCGGCCCTGGACCGTCCGGCGGAGACCGCGGACTGACACGTGGCGCCATGGGCTTCGTGCCCGGGGGCCGTCCGGCATGACGGGCGGACGGCCCCGGCCCGCGGCGTCACACCGCCGTGCGGCCACCGTCGACGGGCAGCACCACACCCTGCACGAAGCTCGCCGCGTCGCTCGCCAGATAGACCACCGCGGCGGCGATCTCCTCGGGGCCGGCGGGCCGGCCGGCCGGTGACTGCGCCGCGAGCTGCCCGAGGCCGTCACCCATGGCCGCCGTGCCCTCGGTACGCGTCGGGCCGACGCCGAGCGCGTTGACGCGCACGCCGTGCGGGCCGTACTCGGCGGCCCACGCCTTGGTCAGCAGATTGACGGCGGCCTTGCTGGAGCCGTACAGCGCCGCGCCGGCCGCGCCGAAGGCCGCGACCTGGGTGCTGATGTTCACGATCGCGCCCTTGCCGCGCGCGGCCATGGCCGGGGCGAGCTCGGCGACGAGGAAGAACGTCGCCTTGACGTTGAGCGCGTAGGCGGCGTCGAACTGCTCCTCCGTCACCTCGGCCGTCGGCTGGAACGCGTAGGCGCCGGCGTTGTTGACGAGGACGTCGACCCGGCCGCCGATCTCGACGGCCCGCCGCGCCAGTTGCCGGGCCGACTCGGCGTCGCTCAGGTCGGCGGCGACGAAGTCGGCCTTGCCGCCGCGGCTCCGGATCGTGGTCACCACGGCCTCGCCGCGTCCGGTGTTGCGGCCGGCGACCAGGACGTGGGCCCCCTGCCCGGCCAGGGCGACGGCGGTCGCGGCGCCGATGCCGCTCGTCGCGCCGGTCACCAGCGCGATGTCACCTTCCAGAGAGAAGGAGGAAGTCATGGAACATTCCCTTCAGCGGAATTCATGGCCGTACGGCCTTGTCGACCTGGGGAAACCGTGATCGGCCGCCGGCGATTTCGCCGTGACACGAGGAACCGCTTATGGCGGCCATCGGGAATTGCTGCAGCCGCCGGCGCCCGGTGGGCCGTCCGGGTGGCGTGGGTGGCCGGAGCAGGCGCGGGCAGGCGTGCCGGTGGGGCCGCCGTGAGCCCGGGTGCTTTCGTGTGACCACGAGAATGCGACGGCTTCTGTGACGGGCTCCGGGCGGCAGCCGGGGCCCGGGTCCTGCTGCAAACGCTCGAGGAAGGATCGTCGTGGCGGAACGTGCTGAGAAGAGCGGCACCCCGGTGAACGCGCAGCTTCTGCGAGGTCAGAAGGCCCTGGTGACCGGCGCGAACTCGGGTATCGGCAAGGCGACGGCCATCGCCCTGGGCAGGGCCGGCGCCGATGTCGTCGTCAACTACGTCGTCGGTCCGGACGAGGCCGAGAAGGTCGTCGAGCAGATCAAGGCGTTCGGGGTCCGTTCCTACGCCCACGAGGCCGACGTGTCGAACGAGGGCCAGGTCGTCGAGATGGTCGCCCGGATGGTGAAGGAGCTCGGCACCATCGACATCATGGTGGCTAACGCGGGCCTCCAACGGGACTCCTCGCTGGTCGACATGACGCTCGCCCAGTGGCAGAAGGTCATCGACGTCAACCTCACCGGGCAGTTCCTGTGCGCCCGTGAGGCGGCGAAGGAGTTCATGCGCCGCGGCATCGTCCCCGAGGTGTCCCGGGCGGCCGGGAAGATCATCTGCATGAGCTCGGTCCACCAGATCGTCCCGTGGACCGGCCACGTCAACTACGCCTCCTCCAAGGGCGGCGTCGGCATGATGATGCAGACTCTGGCCCAGGAACTCGCACCCCACCACATCCGTGTCAACGCCATCGGCCCCGGCGCCATCCGCACCCCCATCAACCGGGACGCCTGGGAGACGCCGGAGGCCGAGGCCGAGCTGCTCAAACTCATCCCGTACCAGCGGGTGGGGGACCCCGAGGACATCGCCGACGCCGTCGTCGCCATGGCCTCGGACCTGATGGACTACGTGGTCGGCGCGACCCTGTACGTCGACGGCGGGATGACGCTCTTCCCCGGCTTCGCCACCGGCGGCTGAGCCCCGGTGGAAGACCATGTGACGCCCCGCCGGGTGGTGATCGTCGGGGGCGGTTTCGCGGGGCTGTTCGCCGCCCGTGCGCTGCGCCGGGCCCCGGTCGCGGTGACGCTGCTCGACCACCGGGCTCACCACCTCTTCCAGCCGCTGCTCTACCAGTGCGCGGCCGGGATCCTGTCCGAGGGCCAGATCGCGCAGCCCCTGCGCGCGGTGCTGCGCCGCCACACGAACGTGCGCTGCCTGCTCGCCGACGCCACCGACGTGGATGTGAAGGCCCGCCTCGTCCACACCCGGCGGCCGGCCGGCGGCAGTGTCGCCGTGCCGTACGACGACCTCATCGTCGCGGTCGGCATGCGGCAGTCCTACTTCGGGCACGACGAGTTCGCGGCCCACGCCCCGGGCATGAAGACCCTGGCCGACGCCCTGGAGATCCGCCGCCGGCTCTACCGGGCGTTCGAGATGGCCGAGTCCGCCGCCGACGCGGAAGAACGACGCCAGTGGCTCACCTTCGCGCTCGTCGGCGGCGGCCCGACCGGCGTGGAGCTGGCCGGCCAGATCCGGGAGATCGCCGGGCACACCCTCGACCGCGAGTTCCGCACGATCGACCCGCTCCAGGCCCGGGTGCTGCTCTTCGAGGGATCCGACAAGGTGCTCGGGCCCTTCGGTGAACCGCTGGCCGGGCGTGCCGCGCGCACCCTGGCCGACCTCGGCGTGGAACTCCATCTCGGCACGAGGGTCACCGACCTCGACGCCGACGGTCTGACGGTCGAGGACCGGCAGGGCACGACCACGCGGTACGCCGCGCGCACCGTGCTGTGGACGGCGGGCGTCGAGGCGCCGGGCTCGACCGGCAACGGCGGCTCATCCAGCGGGCGGGCATCGAGCTCGCGCCCGGAGAGATGCTGGCCGACGCGACGGGCGCCGGGGCCGAGCTGGAAGGCATCACCGCCTTGTACCTGCTCACCGGTGAGGACGACTTCAACGCGCTGGCGGCGGCGCTGCTGCGCGGCGGGGTCGAGGGCCCGGTCCACCGCGTCGGCGCGGCGATCGGCAGCCACGGCGTCGTCGCCCCCTACCTCGGCGGGGAGATCCTCTTCGGGACGCACCTGACGGGCTCCGACCTCGCCCGCAAGCACGAGGACGGCGGCGTCATCACGGCCGTCCCCGCCGGCGCGCCCCTCCCCACCGGCAGCGACCTGCTCTTCGTGGTGCGCCGCGGACACCGGCTGGAACCGGTCACGGAAGGAGCCGTGCCGCAGGCCGAACCGGGGGACACCCTGGTTCTGCTGAGCCCGGCGGCGGGGGCGCCGCGTTCGCAAGCCGGGCTCTGAGCGGCGCGGCCTCCACAGCGGCGGGTACCCCTGCCGGCACCGGGCTCGCCCGACTCGCTCAGTGCCAGTTCGAAGGCCAGGTCAGAGCGTGGAATCGCTCCGGCTCAGGGCGGCGTACGCGGCTTCGGCGGCCCGGCCGCCGGCGGTGTCGGCGGGGGCGTGGGCGAGGAAGCCGGTGGTGGTCCTGGTGACCAAGTGATCCTTTGTCAGTGAAATCGTTCAACGTACCCATGTGGAATGGGACGTTCAGTGATGAGGAGCGAACAATGGCGGGCATGCCGATGGACGCTGCCGCGCTGATCGCCGCCGTACGGGCCGGCGACACCGATGCCGCCGAGGAGCTGCTGGCGGCAGGCGTGCCGGCCGACGCGCGGGACGACGGCGGGTACACGGCCCTCGGGCTCGCCGTCGTCCGGGCCGACGCCGCGATGTGCGAGGTGCTGCTCCGGGCCGGTGCAGACCCGAACCTGCGCTGCCCCGGGGGCCGCACGCCGGTGATGCTGGCGGCGGACGGCGGAGCGGTCGGCGCCTGGCACGAACTGCGCGGCGGTTCACCCGACTTCTGGTTCCGCGACGACGTAGGGCGGGACGCGATGGACCTCGCCCGCGCCTGGGTGGGCGTCGACGCGGGCGCCGAACTCCTGCGACGGCTGGGCGGGGTGGAGGGCGACGAGGCGCGGATCACGCGCGGCCCCGCGCAGGACGTGGGAACGGGGTGGTTCGAGACCGTCCACGTCACCACGTCCTCGTCGTCGTCCTCGTCCTCGACCCAGTCCTCGCCCTCGTGCTCGGTGAGCGTGCAGACCGGGCACGCCGCGATCCTGACCGAGCTGGAGGAACTCCGGGGTATCCGCGTCCCCTACGGCGAACTGGCCGACAGGGCCGTGGCTTTCGAGCCGGACCACGTCGGCCGCTTCTACCCGGCGATGGCTCTGGCCTCCCGGATGGACGAGGAGACGTTCACCGTGGCGGCGGCGGAGCTGACGTCCGCCTCCGACGCGGCCCGGCGCAGGTTCGCGGCCGAGGTCCTCGTGCTGCACGCCGTGTCCGAGGACGAGCCCGCCGTCCGGCTGCATCAGGCGGCCATCGACCTGCTGCGCCGCCGCGCCGCCGTGGAGGAGGACCCGGGCGTGCTGACCGAGATCCTCCGCGCGCTCGGGCTGCACGACGACACCCGCGCCCTCCCGCAGATCCTGCGGCACGCCGGCCACCCGGAGCCTGAGGTGCGGGCCCAGGCCGCCGCCTCCCTGCACGGGATGGTCGTGCCGGACAACCCCGAGGCGCTGCGCACGGTTCTCACCCTCACCGAGGACGCGGACGCCCAGGTGCGGAGGAACGCCGCGAGCACGCTGTCCGACGTCCGTGCCGACACACCCCGCATCCGCGCGTCCTTGGCCCGGCTGATGGACGACGCCGATCCGGACGTGTCGGTGGAGGGCGCCCGCGGCCTGGGCCTGCGCGACGATCCCCGCGCCGACCTCCCGGTCGTCCGGGCCTTCCTCGACCGTCCCGAGGACAGCGTCCCCGAGGCGCACCGCGCCTATGAGGTGATCCGGCGCATGCCGCGCGAACGGTTCCTGGCGGCGCGCGACGCCATCGAGGGGCGCGACTCCGCCGCCACCGACCAGCCGTGAAGCCGAACGCCCGCCGCTCCGTCGACGTGAGCCCGGCCCCCGCGACCTGACGCCGGCGCCCTCGACCGCGCCGCCGCGCACGCGATTGTGCCGCCGCGAACGCGACCGCCGCGGCACGACAAGTACGGGGTGAGACCGTCGTGGGACGGTCGGAGACGGAGATTCCGTGGAAGTGGAGTCGGAGCACGAGGCGGACAGCGAACGTGCCAGCGACACCCGATTGACGATGTCCGCCGACGATCCGGCGGCGTTCACGCCCCTGGTGGAGCGGTATTCGGTCGTCCTGCACGGCTATTTCGCGCGGCGCGTGCCGGGCGCCGCGGACGATCTGCTGGCCGAGGCCTGGCTGCAGGCGTTCGCCGCGCGGCGCACGTTCGACGCCTCGCGCGGCTCAGCGCGCGGCTGGCTGTTCGGAGTGGCCCGCAACGTTCTCGCCGGTCATCTGCGGCGGGCGGCCCGGGCGGAGGCTCCGCCGGGAGAACAGGTCAGCGATCCGTGGCAGGCCGTGGACCAGCGGCTCGACGCGGCGGCGCTCGCCCCCGCCCTGCGCGGCGCGCTGGCCGAACTGCCGCCGGACGAAAGGGAGGTACTGCTCCTCGTCAGTTGGGAGCAGTTGACGCCGGCCGAGGCGGCCGCCGCCGTGGGCATTCCGGCAGGGACGGCCCGATCGCGTCTGCACCGGGCCCGGGGCCGGTTGCGCGAACGGCTCGCGCCGGGCCGCCCGGCGGGGCGCGGCCTGGCCGTGACGGGAGACCCGGCATGAGCACACACGACGTTGAGGAGACGGGCATGACCGAGCGGCAGGCAGTGATGGACTTCCCGGGCGCCGAGGCGCTGCAGACGGCCGGCCGGGTCGCGCCTCCGTCCGCGGAGGTGCTGGCCCGGGCCCTGTCCGCGGTCGAGGGCGCGGTGCGCGAGGACCTGGCAAGGGCCTCGCGGCAGGAGGCCGACGGGAAGGCCCGCACGAACGCCGTGGTGACGCCGCTGCGCAAGCGCCGTCGCCTGCTGTCCGTCGTCGCCCTGGCGGCGGTCGCCGCCGGCGTCACGGTGACGGGTGTCTCCATGGGAGGTGGCGCCCGGCAGGGGACGCAGGCGCAGTCCGCGTCCGCGTTCCTGAACGACGTGGCGGAGGTCGCCGCCACCCAGCCGGCCGGTTCCGGGACGTACTGGAAGGTGCGCGCCGACGCCATGGAGGCGTACATCTCGCGTTCCATGGAGGCTCGTTACATCACGCCCGGCAAGGCGGTCCGCACGGGCCACTTCCCCGGTTGGCGACTGGGGTCGCGGACCTACGACTGGAACGGACTGGACGCGCTGACCACCGACCCGGCACAGTTGCTGCGGTTGATCGAGAGCACGACCAAGGCCTCCGCCGACGAGGACGAGGACGCGGGGACCCTCGGCTTCGTGCAGGCGAGCACCCTGCTCGCCGACGCACCCGCCAGTCCGCGGCTGCGTGCCGGCGTGTTCAAAGCGCTTGCCGAGCTGAAGGGTGTGACGGTCGTCGGCACGGTCAAGGACAGCGTCGGACGCACCGGGACGGAGCTCGCCTACCGCGGGGGCGTCGGCACCACGAAGGTGATCATCGCACCGAAAACCGGCACTCTGCTGGAACTCATCGAGCCCTGGCGGAGCGAGAAGGACCAGCGCACGGCGACGTACCTGTCCGTCGGCCTGACCGACACGACCGGCTGACGAACGAAGGCGACCACGGCGCACGGCCCGGACGAGGGCCGTGCGCCGGACGCCCCGCACGTCCTCGGTGACGACGCACAGTACCGGCACGGGCTCGTCAACGTGGCGTCAGAGACGGCTGATAGCCTCTGCGCCTTCGGCGGTCACCATTCGGGGTGGCTGTCAAGGGGAGGGGCGCGCCCCGGGGCGCGCCGGAGATCCGGGGGGCAACGTGGCCCGTAGCAGGCACCGCAGAAGGAAATCACTGATCGCCTATGGAGCGGGAGCGGCCGTGCTGGCCACCGTCGCGACGTACGGCACGATCGCGCTGGCCTCGCCGTCGAGCGGGTCCGGCAGCAGCGCGACGACCGACACCCACGCGCTGCAGGACGCCTTCGCGTCCGCCGCGCAGGAGTTCAAGGTCCCGCAGAACGTTCTGATGGCCGTCGGATACCGGCAGACCCGCTGGGAGTCGCACGACGGCAAGCCCAGCTTCACGGGCAACTACAACGTCATGGGCCTCACCCAGGTGACCGCCTCCGACCTCGATCCGGCCGCCGCCGGCACGTCGGACACCGAGGTCGACCAGAGCGGTGACCCGGCCAAGACGAAGGGGTTCGACCCGCAGAAGGCGAAGGCGGCCGAGGCGGCGGCGGTGGACACCGCCGACCCGCGCCTGCACACGCTGGACGCGGCGGCCAAGCTGACCGGCACGTCCGCGGACGACCTCAAGACCGACTCCGGGCAGAGCGTCCGGGGGGCCGCCGCACTGCTCGCCTCGTACGAGAAGGCGGCCTACGGGTCGCTGCCCGCCGATCCCGCCCGCTGGTACGCGGCCGTCGAACGGTTCAGCCAGTCCCCGGACACCGCGGGCGCCAAGCTCTTCGCCGACCGGGTCTTCAGCACCATGCGCGACGGCGTCTCCACGATGACCTCCGACGGCCAGCAGGTGACACTGTCCGCCTCGCCGGGGCTCCAGGCCGACAAGCCGGCCAAGGCGCCACTCGCGGCGGCGACGACCACGAACACCGCCAAGGCCGCCGGCACGAACGCGGGCACGACCCCGACGCCTGACTGCCCGACCGGCCTGGCGTGCAACTTCGTGCCCGCGGCCTACGCGGCGACCAGCACGACGGACCCGTCGAAGTACGGCAACTACGACATCGCCGACCGGCCGAGCACCACCCTGCCGCACAACGGCAGCCCGGACATCCGGTACATCGTCATCCACGACACCGACAGCGACTTCGACAGCGCCGTCTCGACGTTCCAGAACCCGGCGAACGACGTCGGCACCAACTACATCGTCCGCGCGTCCGACGGCCAGGTCACGCAGATGGTGGAGAACAAGAACATCACCTGGCACGCCGGGAACATGGGCTTCAACCAGCACGCCATCGGGGTCGAGCACGAGGGCTACGCGATGAAGCAGGGCTCGTGGTACACGGAGGCCGAGTACGACTCCTCCGCGACCCTGGTGAAGCACCTGGCCGCCGAGTTCCACATCCCGCTGGACCGTGAGCACATCATCGGCCACGACGAGGTGCCGGGACCGCTCGACGTCTACGTACCCGGCATGCACTGGGACCCGGGACCGTACTGGGACTGGAACCACTACATGTCGCTGCTCGGCGCCCCCACCGGCGCCGGAAGCGCGGGCGGTCCGCTGAAGGTCGGCCAGGAGATCACCATCACGCCGCCGTTCACCACGGCCAACCAGCCGACGGTGGCGTACACCCACGACGGGACCACCGAGAGCTACCAGCAGCCCGCGAACTTCGTGTGGCTGCGGCAGACCCCGTCCAGCACCGGTGCCCTGATCTCGGATCCGTACCTCGGCGCCGGCACCACACAAGGACCCGACTGGGGTGACAAGGCCGTCGCCGGCGCCCGCTACGTGGTCGCCGGTGTCCAGGGCGACTGGACCGCCATCTGGTACGGCGGCCAGAAGGCCTGGTTCGACAACCCGGGCGGTCAGTGGACCGCGCCGGTCGGCACCGGCACGCAGACGGTGCTGACGCCGCGCGCCGGAGCCACCTCCATCCCGGTCTACGGCCGCAGCTACCCGGACACCGCCGCGTACGCCGGCACCCAGGTGACCGTCCAGACCGACACCGACAAGCCGCTGTCGAAGTACTCGGTCAACGCCGGTGAGGTCTACGTCCAGGCAGGACCCGCGGTCAAGGGCGACTTCTACTTCGCCAAGAACATCAACGGCGACGCACCGGACGACCGGACCCTGGTCACCAGCGCGACGAAGGTCTTCTACCCGATCCGGTACAACCACCGGCTGGGCTTCGTCCTCGCCAGCGACGTGCAGCAGATCAGCTCCACCGCTCCGGATCCGGGCACGACCCGCACGAACATGCTGGGTCGGGACGCGTCGGGCGTGCTGTGGCAGTACCAGGGCACGGGCAGCGCGACCTCGCCGTACTTCACCCGCTTCAAGGTCGGTGCGGGCTGGCAGGTCTACAACACGCTGGTGCCGATGACGGAGCTGAAGGCGAACGGCACGGGTGACATGGTCGCTCGGGACACCTCCGGTGTCCTCTGGTACTACCAGGGCAGCGGGAACCCGTCGGCGCCGTTCAAGGCCCGGCTCAAGGTCGGCGCGGGCTGGGGCGCCTACAACACGATGTCCGGCGTGCGGGACGTGACCGGGGACGGCAGGCCGGACCTGGTCGCCCGTGACTCCTCGGGCGTGCTGTGGCTCTACCAGGGCACCGGCACCCCGGCGACGCCCTTCAAGGCGCGCGTGAAGGTCGGCGCGGGCTGGGGCGCGTACGACACCCTGGTGGCGCTGGGCGACTTCACCGGCGACGGCAAGGGCGACATGCTCGGCCGCACCTCGACCGGCGACCTGTACCTGTACTCGGGCACCGGCTCGGCGACCGCGCCCTTCGCCGCCCGGCTCAAGATCGGCGTGAAGTGGGGCGTGTACGACACGCTGGTCGGCCCCGGCGACATGTCGGGTGACGGCAAGCCGGACCTGATCGGCCGTGACTCCACGGGCGCGCTGTGGTTCTACCAGGGCACGGGCAACCCGGCGTCGCCGTACGCCGCCCGCGTCAAGGTGGGCACGGGCTGGCAGATCTACGGCCTCCTGGTCTGACCTCGAGGTGACGCCGGCCGGTCGTCACCGGCCGGCTGAGTCGCTGACCGGCTGACCGGCTGATCGGATGGCCGGTTGATCGGATGGCCGGCTGACCGGCACAACGCAGGGCCGCTCGCTCCCGTGAACGGGGAGGGGCGGCCCTCGCGGTGTCCGGGGACGGCGACCCCGTTTCCGGGCGAGCCCGGGCACGACGCGGCCGGTTCGAAACGCGGTTGCCCCCGGGCACATGTCCTGGCACGCTCCCGACGGTGATCGATGACGCGGGATCGAGCTGCCTGATCGTGACGGGGATGCCGGGAGCCGGGAAGTCGACCGTGACCAGGCTGATCGCCGACCGGCTGTCGCGATCCGCCCTGCTCGACGGCTACTTCATCAGCACGCTGGTGGTCGGCGGCCACGTGTGGGCACTCGGCGAGCCCGCCGACGAGGCGGCGCGGCAAGTGGACCTGTGCAACCGCAACCTGTGCGCGCTGGCGAACAACTTCTCCGACGCCGGCTTCACGCCGGTGATCGACACAGTGGTCCCCGACCGCAGGCAGCTCGACTTCTTCCTGTCGCTCCTCCCGGCCCGGCAGGTCCTCTTCGTCGTCCTGTCGCCGGGCATCGAGGCGTGCCGGTACCGCAACGCCCACCGCGACCCGCGCGAACGCTTCGACTTCGACGGCTACGAGGCTCTGGACGCCACGATGCGACGGGAGTTCGGCGACGCCGGCTGGTGGTTCGACACCGCGGCTCTCACTCCCGAGCAGACCGCCGACCGCATCATCCGCGAAGCTCTCCGCCGGGCTCTGACGGGCTGACCTCCGCCTGCCATCCTCAGGGGTGGAACAACCGCTCGACCTGCGCGGTGTCCTCCGTCGCGCGGTGGTGGACGATCTGGCCGTCCCGGAAGGTGAACCAGTGGTGCATCTGCATCGCCACGTTCCCGCCGTTGGCCCGGTGGTGAGCTTTCAGCCGCACCACGGTCATGACGTCCGTCTCGCTCGCCGCGAACGCCAGCGGAGTGAACTCGTCGACCTTCATGGCCGCGGCGAACTGCTCGAAGAAGGCCCGCACCTCCGACTTGCCCGAGCGCACCCCGTACCACGGTGCCGCCGTGGACACCGTCTCCGTCGCCCAGTTCACGTCTTCGCTCAGCACATTCAGGATGGCCTGCACGTCGCCGCGTCCGAACGCCTCGTACACCGACGTGATGGTGGCGACGTTGGTGTCCGCGCTCATGACCGGCCTCCACTGTGGTGACGCGCGTACCGCCGTCCTCACCTCCACGGTAGGCGCCCACCGCGCGGCGGGACCGTCACCCGGCTCGCGTCGCGTCCCAACCACTCGAACAGGCCATCGGCTGTCGCGCATCCCCGCCCTGGGTCCCCGCGCTCGTGACCGGCTCGGCGATCCGCTGCGGCTCACCGCGCCAGCCGCCCTTAGACACCGGAGCTAGTTGCAAGGCGTGGCCCGACGACGGCTGACCCGCAGTCGTGAAGCTGCGACGACCCTGACCCATGTGCGCAGCGACCATGCCATCGCGAACGCGCAGCCAGATGCCGCGTCGGGGTGCCCCGGATGAAGCGCCGCGCGGAGTGTGAGGCCGGCCGCGACGCGGGACGCTGCGGCACTTGCGCGCTCGGACAGCGGTCGGGCGCGTGAGTCCCCGGGCCTTCGGCCAACGCACCCAGGGCGCCGCGTGGTTGAACCCAGACCCGCACCCATCACAAACAGTGCCATGGTTCTGCTAGCGTCCCTCATAAGCAGAATCATGGTTCTTTTTGTGGGAGGTGTTGTGCCTCGGCTCACCGACGCGCGCAAGGAACTCCGGCGTACCCAGATCGCCGAGGCCGCTGTCCGCTGCTTCAGCCGCAACGGCCTGGAGCGGACCTCGATCGCCGACATCACCGCCGAGTGCGGTCTCTCGGCCGGCTCGATCTACGCGCACTACCGCAACAAGGCCGACCTGGTCCGGGCCGCCGCCCGCGAGGTGCTCGCCAAGCGCGCCGATGCCCTCGGCGAGTACGCCGCGGCCGACGCCCCACCCGGCCCCGACGAACTGCTCTCCCGCCTGATCGCCGCGATCGACCCGGCCGAGGCTCGGGTCGGCGTGCAGACCTGGGGAGAGTCGACCACCAACCCGGCCATCCGCGACATCGTCGTCGACATGACCGACCGGATGCGCGCGATGCTGCGCGACTGCCTCACGGCCTGGCTCGTCAAGGTCGAGCACCATGAGCCGGCCGAGGCCCGGGAGCGCGCCACGCCGATGGCCCACAGGGTCATGGCGCTCTACCAGGCCGAACTGCTGTACAGCGCCCTGGAATCACCGCCCGAGGAGACAGCGTCATGACCACCGCGACCGCTCCGTTCGCCGACCGCGTCGTCGTGCGCGTGGGCTACGGCGCCCTGCAGCTCGAGCGCCTGCACGACCGTCGCGGCGAGGCCGTCGCGCTGCTGCGCCGCGCGGTCGAGTTGGGCGTCGACCACGTGGACACCGCCGAGTTCTACGGCTTCGGTTTCGCCAACGCCGTGATCCGCGAGGCACTGCGACCCGGGGACGACGTCCTGGTGGTCACCAAGGTCGGCGCTGACCCCAACCCGGGCGGGCGTGTGCCGCTGCGTCTGGCGCAGCGGCCCGAGCAGCTGCGCGCCAGCGTCGAGGACAACCTGCGCAGCCTCGGCGTCGACCGGCTCGCGGTCGTCAACCTCCGCCGCCTGGACACCGGTCCCGGACTCCGTCCTGAGGGCGATCAGGTCGTCGGCCTCGACGACCAGCTCGCGCTGATGGCCGACCTGCGCGACGAGGGCAAGATCGGTGCGATCGGCCTGAGCAGTGTCACCCTCGACGGCCTGCGCCGCGCCCTGCCGGCCGGCATCGTCTGCGTGCAGAACGCGTACAGTCTCGTCTCCCGCGATGACGAGGACATGCTGCGGCTCTGCGCGGCCGAGGGCATCGCCTGGGTGCCGTTCTTCCCGCTCGGCGGGGCGGTCCCCGGCCTGCCCAAAGCGACCGACGAGCCAGTGGTGCACGCCGTGGCCGAGTCCCTGGGCATCACGCCCTCCCAGGTCGGCCTCGCCTGGCTGCTGCACCACGCCCCGAACGCGCTGCTCATCCCCGGCACCGCCGACGTCGCTCACCTGGAGGCCAACATCGCGGTCAGCGGGATCACCCTCGACGCCGCGACCCTCGCCACCCTCGATGCCGTCGAGACCCGTTCCAACGATGTCCCCATCGGCTGACCGGAACCACGCGATGTCCCCATCGGCTGACGGCGGCCAACGCGACCCGGCTCGCGGCCGCACCACACGCCGGACACCTTGACGCACCGCCAGGTCACTGCGGGAAACCCGCTCCACCACGCTCCGAGGACGGATCATGAAGGCCATCATCTACCGCGACAACGGCGCCCCGACGTTCTGCAGCTCGTCGACCGTGACCTGCCGGCGCCGGGCATCGGCGAGGTTCGCGTCCGGGTCGCCGTGTCCGGGGTCAACCCGACCGACTGGCAGGCACGCTCCGGCGTCGGCCACCCCAAGCACTTCTCCGAGGTCACCCCGCACCTCGACGGCGCCGGCACGGTCGACGCTGTCGGTGAGGGTGTCGACCGGAGCCGGGTGGGTCAGCGGGTCTGGCTGTTCATGGCCGCCGCCGGGCGGCCCACCGGCACCGCAGCCGAGTTCGCCGTCGTGCCCGCCGAACAAGCCGTGCCGTTGCCGGACGAGGCCGGATTCGACGTCGGCGCCTCACTCGGCGTCCCTGCTCTGACCGCGCACCGCGCGCTCACCGTCGCCGAGGACGGTCCGCGCCGGCTGCGGCCCGGGGCGCTCGACGGGAGGGTGGTGCTCGCCGCAGGCGGGGCCGGAGCGGTCGGGCACGCGGTGATCCAGCTCGCCCGATGGGCCGGCGCCACCGTGATCAGCACGGTGAGCAGCCCGGAGAAAGCCCGGCTCGCGACCGCCGCCGGAGCCCACCACGTGATCAACTATCGCGAGGGCGACCCGGCTGCCCAGATCCGCAAGATCGCCCCGGACGGTGTCGACATCGTCGCCGAGGTGGCGCTGGGCGCGAACCTCGCCTTGGACCTGGCGGTGTTGCGGACGCGCGGCACCATATCGACCTACGCCAACGACGGTGGCAAGCCGGTCGAACTGAACGTACTGCAGAACATGGCACTGAACACACGCTTCCAGTTCCTGGTGCTCTACACGGCCGGCCCGGAGGCACGCGCCGCGGCTGTCCAGGACGTCGCTGCCGCAGTGCGCGACGGAGCGCTGCCGGTCGGCGAGGAGCACGGCCTGCCGCTGATCCGCTTTGCCCTGGACCGCACCGCCGACGCGCACCGCGCGGTCGAGAGCCACGTGGTCGGCAAAGTCCTGGTGGACATCACCTCCTGACGTCCCGTCGGCTACCGAGCCCCCCGCCGCCCACGGGAGACCTCGCATGCGGCGGCCGGGCGGGCGGCATCACCGCGACCTCTGCCGGGCCCGCGGCCACCCCGCGCGGCAAAGGTTCTCGTCAACGGCCCTTTGCCCGAGCAAGATCCAAAACCGTGCGCCGAATCCTCGGTGAGACGTGTGGTGTGCGAGCATCCGGGGCCGCAGCGCTCCTAACCCTCCGGGTCCGTGCCGCGGTGGTCGACGTCGTCGGGTGGCACGGACCCTGGCGTACCGGGCGGGAGCGGTGGGGGTGGGGCTGATCCGGGGGCCGGGCGACGCCGATGCCACCGATCGAACCCTTCGAACATGAGCAGTGCGAAGACGAGCGTACTGACTCCCGTGATCACCAGGCCTCGCACATGGACGCCGTCCTCCCAGGCGTTCACGGCGTCGAGCCATGCGGCCATGAGCAGAGCCCTGCCCGCGTTGGCCATGCGCAACGTGCCACCCCCTGAACCGCCCCCGATACCCTGACCGTCCGGAGACGCGCAGGAGGCATTCAGGATGCCGCATTCCGACCCTGCCGCGCTGCCGGTCGCGGCGCTGGTGTCGGTCATCGCCTCGCGATCCGCGGCCGTGGCCGGCCTGAGATGAGGATCCCCCGGGAGCGAACCCCAACTCGTCCTGTCAGAAGTCCCGTGGGAGCCTCGGTGGTTCCGCCGTCGCCGCGGCCGGGCCGGAGGTCCCAGACGGCGATCAGTCGGTCTGCCAGGCGACGACGATGTCGGTGCCCGCCTGGTGGGCCCGCGCGTTCGGCTCCCGCAGGCCGGCGCGGTGGACCTCGACGGCGCGGGCCGTCAGCTCGTCGTGGACCGGGCGGTGCCGGTCGGGCAGACTCTCGCGGTACCCGACGGCCGGGATGACGACCCCAAGCCGGCCGCCGTGGGCGAGGACGATCTGCGCGAACCACGCGCCGGGACCGTCGGAGACCCAGCGGGTCCCCACCAGCTCCTCCGCCGCGATCCCATCGATCAACTCGCACAGGAATGTGTGGACTTGGGCCTCGACCTGCGGCGACAAGCCGCGGTGCCCCATGATGCCCAGGCGCATGACTGGTTCCCTTGTCCGTAGGTGCGCGGCTCAGGACGAAGGCGCGACCAGGCCGGCCTCGTAGGCGATGATCACCAGCTGCACGCGGTCCCGGGCGTCGAGCTTGGTGAACAGCCGGGCGACGTGAGCCTTGGCCGTGGCGATGCTGATGGAGAGGTCGGCGGCGATCTCGGCGTTGGAGAGACCACGGCCGACCAGGGTCAGCACCTCGCGTTCGCGGGCGGTCACCACGCCCACGGAGTCGTCGGACGTACGGGCCGGGGTGGTGGCTGCGGGACCCGGCCGGGCGGCGAACTCCGCGATGAGGCGGCGGGTGACGCCGGGCGCGAGGAGCGCCTCGCCCGCCGCGACCACGCGGATCGCGTCGAGGATGCTCTCGAGCGCCATGTCCTTGACCAGGAATCCGCCGGCTCCCGCGCGCAGCGCCCCGTAGACGTAGTCGTCATCGTCGAAGGTCGTCAGGACGATGACCTGTGTGGCGGAGCCTGCCGCGGTGATGCGCCGGGTGGCCTCGATGCCGTCCACGCCGGGCATGCGGATGTCCATCACCACTATGTCCGGGGCGAGTTCGGTGACCACGCGCACCGCCTCGGCGCCGTCGCCCGCCTCCCCGACGACCTCGAGATCGGGGGCGTCCGCGATGAGAACGCGCAGGCCCTTCCTGATCAGCGGCTGGTCGTCGACCAGCACGACGCGGACCGTCACGATGCCTCCCCGGGCAGGGGCAGCCGCGCCTGGACGCGGAAGCCGCCCTCCGGACGGGGACCGGCGCTGAACTCGCCCTGCAGCAGCGCCGTTCGCTCGCGCATCCCGATGATGCCGTAGCCCCCGGCGGCCGGCAGTTCGCAGCCCCGGCCGTCGTCGACGATCTCGATGGTGAGCTCCGCCTCCCGGTAGTCGAGGGTGACTTCGCACTGAGCCGTTCCCGAGTGACGGACGACGTTGGTCAGCGCCTCCTGGATGATGCGGAACGCCGACAGGTCCAACTCGGCTGGCAGAAAGCAGGGTTGGCCGCGGCGGTGGACCTCCACCCGCACGCCGGCCTCTCCCGTCGTCGCCACCAGCCGGGGAAGGTCCGTCAGGCCGGGAGTCGGGTCCAGCGGGGCCGGACGGGCGGCGGCGTCCGGCTCGGCCTGGCGCAGCGCGCCCAGCATCCGGCGCAGGCCGGAAAGTGTCTCGCGGCTCGTGGCCTCGATGGCCGAGAGAGCGTTGCGGGCCTCGTCCGGCTGACTCTCGATGACCCGGCTGCCGGTTCCCGCCTGGATGGCGATGACGCCGATGCTGTGGGCGACCATGTCGTGCAGTTCGCGGGCGATCCTCAAGCGTTCGGCGGTGACGGCCTGCTCGGTGGCCCGTACCGCCAGCACGGCGGCGTGCTCGCGGCGCTCGCGCACGGAGTTGCCCGCCATCCAGGCGACGACCGCCGCCAGCACGATGGACCCGGCGACGGGCACGATCACGTTTCCGTGCGCGTAGAGGACCGAGCAGGCCAGTTGGGTGACGACGGCCACCGCGGCGGCGGTGAGCGAGGAGCGGCGTGTGCGCTCCACCGCCATCAGTACGACGGCGAGGTCGGTGACGAGCACTTGCAGACCGCCGGTCGCGGCGGCGCGCACCGGCGCCAGCGCGATGATGGTGAGCCAGGCGCCCACCAGCACGGTGAAGGCCGGCCATGGGCGGCGGCGCATCAGCGCCACGACCAGGACCGTCAGCAGAGCGCCGGCCACGATCCACAACAGGCTGTTGCCGTCCCTTCCGCCCGGCGAGGCCTGGAACAGCACGGCGGGGTAGACGGCCACGCCGGCCCAGGCGAGGACCGCCCGCAGGCGCGTCCAGCCGGAGGCCGGTACGGGGCCGGCCGGTGCGATCGGCGCGGTGGGTGTGGTCGCTGCGGTCGGGGACATGGGCGGATCGTAACGGGCTGACCTGCGGTGACACATCAGCCCGTGGATGTACGCCCGCGGGCTACCGGCCGGGTCGGCAGGTGTCGCCCGCGGCCCGATGTCTCGCGGGTACCGCCCGGGAGATCGTCCGATGCCATGGGACTGACAAGAGCACGTGTCGTGCATGCCGCGCTAGCCGTTCAGGTCATCGGAGTCCTCGTGTTCGCGACGGCTTGGAACGCGCTGGATTTCCACATCTATTGGGAGGGCGGCCGGGTCGTCACGGACGGGGCGAGGCTGTACCGGGAGCAGCTCGTCGCGCACTGGTTCACCAACACACCGTTCATGGCGACCCTGTTCATCCCGATGGCGCACCTGCCACTGACGGTCGCGAGGGTCCTCTGGGAAGCGGCGTCGGTGGCCGCGTTCGCATGGGCCTGGGTGAGCGCGCTGAAGCTCGCGGGGGTTCGGTGCACGCGGACGCGGCTGGCCGCTGTCGTGGTCGCCGGCACGTTCCTGCAGCCCATGTGGCAGTCGATCTTCCTGGGCCAGGTCAACCCGTTCCTGCTCGCACTCGTACTGGCCGACGTCCGGCTGGTGGCCGCCGGTCGCCGCCGGGCGGGGATCGCGATCGGCGTGGCGGCGGCGATCAAACTGACGCCCGGGATATTCGTCGTGCTGCTCCTGCTCGCGGGCCGTTTCCGTGCGGCAGCGGTCGCGACGGGGAGCTTCCTGTCGTGCGGGCTGCTGGCCTTCTTCGTCGCGCCGGAGGCGTCGCGTGTCTACTGGAGCGGTGTCTTCCTCGACACCTCGCGGGTCGGGGCGGCCTACGTCAGCAACCAGTCGCCGTTCGGCGCCGCGGCGCGTCTGCTGGGCGGGCCGGAGCACGTGGGCAGCTGGTATCCGGTGGTGCCGCTCGTCCTCGGGGTGGCCGGGATCGCGGTGGCGGTGGCCTGGGCGCGGCGGAACGACTGGCTGGCCGCGGCGACGGTCACCGGCACGACCGGACTGCTCGTCTCGCCGATCTCCTGGGCGCACCACTGGATGTGGGTCGTGCCCGCGCTGGTGCTGCTCGTCCGGGACGGACGCCGGCGCTGGGCGGCGGGAGTGTACGTGCTCTTCTGCCTGTCGCCGTTGTGGTGGATGCCGCGGTCCTACGGCTTCGACGGGGTGAACACCCTCGTCGCGAACTGCTACTTGCTGTCCGGCCTGGCGTTCGTCGGGTACATGGCGTGGCGGCTGCGCCTGCGTTTGAACTGGTCGGGCATCGTGAGGTCGCAGCGCGCGGTCGCCCTCGGCCGTGCGGGGGCCGGTACCGGTGTCGATCAGCGGTCGCCGGGCCCGGAGGCGCGGGAGCCGGCCGGCACACTGCCGAACCCCGGCGAACCGGCCCGGTTGTAGACGGCGTCGGGGCTTGCCCGCGAAGTCGGGAACCATGGGTGGCGGCGTGGGCGTCCCGGCGGTGACGGGGGGCGAGCGGCCGGGTGGCCACGACAGCGGGGGAGTGCCGAGTGGCTGGACGGCCGCAGAGACCACGGGAGTTGCTGCGTGAGGCGGTCTGGGCGGCATGGGATTTCCCCTGGTGGATGTGGGTCTGTGGGGTGGTCTGGCTCGGGCTGCTGGTGGCGTGGCTTCCGACCGTCTACAGCCTGGTCTCCTCCGGCAGCAGCGTTCTGTCCGGCGCGACGCGGGTGGCACTGGCCTGGCTGATCGGTGCGGCGCTCTCCTGGACCGTCCTGTGGGGTGGACTCGTCGCCTACCGGAAGGCATGGCCGGTGCTCCTGGTCTCCGCCCCGCTCAGCACCGTCCTGCTGATGGCCTGTTACGTGGCGGCCATGCTGGCGTCGCCGGCACCGAGTCCCTCGGACGGCGCTTCGCCGGACAACGACAACGCGGCCGGCGCGGGGCTGGTCATCCTGGCCGTTCCCACCCTCGCGCTCATGGCCCTGCTGCTGGGAGTCGGCGCCGGTGCCGGCTGGTGCGTCGGGCACTGCCGGTACCTACGACGAGCCGCCACCGCAGCCTGAGCGGGGTCCCTCATGCGTGCTCTGCCCCCACGGTGTCTCCTGCGACCTGCGACCTGCGCCCGATGGCCGGTCCCGATCCGGATGATCGCATGTGTCGCGCGGGGGCTTGCCGGGGCAACCGGTCGAGCGAGTCGGCCGGTGCGGGACGGGCCGGGGCCGCCGAACGAGGTGCTGCGCGGCGTGCCCCGGGCGGGCCTCACAGAATCGCGCGGCGGCGGCCCTTCGCACGGCGAGGATAGGGGAAGAGGCGGGGGCGGCGTTTCGCGGCCGCGTCCTCCACCCAGCCGAAGAGCAGCAGCGCCAGCACGATGAGCGGGACCGCCACCAGCAGCGGGAACCACTGGCTGGTGAGCAGCCAGCGCAGGTGGGCGTATGCGAACTGGCTGTTCCACAGCTGGTCGATGATCGGCTCGGTCATCACCAGCGCCACGCAATGCCACAGGTACACCGTCACCGCGCGCGAGTTGAGCAAGGTGATCACGCCGTTGAAGCGTTCCAGCGGTTTGGGCCAGCGCTCCCACGACGGGCTCAGGTGCAGCAGCAGCATGACGCAGCCGAACGACCAGACCGCCTGCGCCAGCGGCACCGCCTCCAGGTCCGGGCCGACCCGCGGGTCGTCGACCGGTGCCCGCTGGAGCAGCCAGAAACCGGCCACCAGCACCAGCGGCGCGATCGA
Source organism: Actinacidiphila acidipaludis (assembly GCF_019890725.1). Lineage (GTDB taxonomy): Bacteria > Actinomycetota > Actinomycetes > Streptomycetales > Streptomycetaceae > Actinacidiphila > Actinacidiphila acidipaludis. Next base: position 170,478 of record NZ_JAINZZ010000001.1, on the reverse strand, counting down.
CGGAACGACGTACTGCGGGATCCTCCGCAGCAGCCCCTCCTGGTGCGCCATGCCGAGCAGCCAGCACGCGCCGAAGGTGGTGAAGTCCGTCGCGGTCTCCATGATCCGGCCGGACTGGTCCACCAGGCCGGAGTTGAGGAACGCGGAACCGGCGAGCGGCACCAGCAGCGTCACCCATGGCAGCCGCCGTATCGCCTTGAGCATCAGCGGCGACAGGAGCACGTACCAGAGGTACGCCCGCAGGTACCACAGCGGGACGACGACCTGCTCGGCCCAGCTGTGGGGCAGGTGACCACCGAAGCCGTGCACGGTCTGGGCGAACGGCGGGGTGCTCAACGGCAGCACCCAGAAGGCGAGTTTGCCCCACCACCAGTGCGGGTGGCCCTCGGAGTGCGGCCCCCAGCCGTCGTAGATCATCGCGGTCAGCACGACCGCGCCGAACATCCACATCGGTGGCAGCAGACGGCGCGTGCGGCTGCGGATGACGCTCCACGCCGGGCGCTTGAGCGAGCGGGCCATCAGTGAGCCGGCCAGCGCGAACATCACGCCCATGGACGGGAAGAGCAGCGGTAGCCAGGTCCAGCCGAAGTTGTGGTAGATCACGACCCGGATGAGCGCGAGGGCACGCAGCAGGTCGAGGTAGCGGTCGCGTCCTCCACGGCGCGGCGCGGCGGGCGCTTCGGCCGAACCCGCGGCCTCCACGACCTCGGCCTCGGTGCCCGGGCCGTGGTGGAGATCCGTGCCGCTTGGCTCGCTCCCGTCGGGTTCGACCCTGAGCGGGTCGGTCCGGTGGATGAACGCCTCGGGCACGGTGATGGTGCGCAGCTGCATGGTCTCGGCGTCGTCCATCACGATCGCGCCGCGTTCGGCCGTGCTCATGTAGGCGCGGTCGCCGCCGGCACGGGCATGGCCGCCGTGACCGCTATGCCCGCCGTGCCCGCTGTGGCCGCCGTGGCCGCCGTGCCCCGCCGCACCGTGCCCGTGCCCCCGGTGGCCGGCCGCGTCCCGGTATCCGCCCTGGTCGCTACCGCCGTACCCGCTCCGGCCCGTGGCGTCCGCGTACCCACCCTGGCCGCCGGCGTCCCCGTATCCGCCCCGGTCCTGACGGTCCGTGTACCCCTGACGGTCCGCGTGCCCGTACCTGCCACCGTCCGCGTCCCCGTACCCACCGCGGTCCGTCCCCGGGTACCCGCCGCGGCCGGCGCCCCCTTCGTACCCGCCCTGCTCCGGCACACCCGGCGCGCCGTCCCGTTCCTTGGTGCTCATGTCCGCACCGCCTCCCCCGTCGTGACATCGAGACCGACCTCGCCGGTGCGGCGCAGCTTCTGCCAGCGCAGCCGGCCGCCGGTCAGGGCGGTGATCCAGGACTGCAGCAGGACCATGTACATCAGCACCCGGTAGACCACCTGCTGCACCGGCAGCGTGATCAGGTACCAGGCCTTCTCGCGGTCGAGCCGGAAGGACCACCAGGCGCAGAAGGCCTGGAGGAGCAGCACCGCGAACCAGGCGCTCAGGCTCTTGTACGGGTCGACGAAGAAGCAGCCGTAGACCATGGAGATGTCGATGGCCGGCGCGAGCAGCGGCGTGACGACCATGAAGAGCGCCACGAACGGCAGCCCGACGCGTCCGAAGCGGCCGCCGGGGCCGCGTTCCAGGACGGCGTGGCGGTGCTTCCACATCGCCTGCATCGTGCCGTAGCTCCAGCGGTAGCGCTGGGACCACAGCTGGCTCATGCTGCCGGGCGCCTCGGTCCAGGCGCGGGCGTTCTCGGCGTAGACGATCTTCCAGCCGGCCCGGTGCAGCGCCATCGTGACGTCGGTGTCCTCCGCGAGCGTGTCGTCGCTCATGCCGCCGACCTGCACCAGCGCCTCGCGGCGGAAGGCGCCGACCGCGCCGGGGATCGTCGGCATGCAGTCCAGGACGTCGTACATCCGGCGGTCGAGGTTGAAGCCCATCACGTACTCGATGTGCTGCCAGGCGCCGATGAGGGTGTCGCGGTTGCCGACCTTGGCGTTGCCGGCGACCGCGCCGATCCGCGGGTCGCCGAAGGGCTGGACGAGTTCGCGGACGGTCGCCGGTTCGAAGACGGTGTCGCCGTCCATCATCACGATCAGGTCGTGCGAGGCCGCGGCCACACCGGTGTTGAGAGCGGCCGGCTTGCCGCTGTTGGGCTGCCGGATCAGCCGGACCATCGGCAGATCCAGCTCCTCCACGAGCGCCGCGGTGTCGTCGGACGAGCCGTCGTCGACGACGACCACCTCGATCGGATGATCGCTCGCGGCGAGCGAGAGCAGGGTGTTGGTGATGCACTCCTGCTCGTTGTACGCGGGCACGATGACGCTGATCGGTTCGGTGACCGGTGGCCCGTGGCGGAAGCCGGGTTTCCTGGTGCGGCGCACGTGCAGCAGGGACAGGACCAGCATCAGCGCGAACCGGGTGAAGACCAGTACGCCGACCACGGCGAGCAGCGCCACCAGCCAGGGCATCAGCCACACGGAGAAGGCGGTGGCCCAGACGAAGAGGCGTCCCGCCCACAGTGTGGAGCCGTGCACCCGCGCGTTGGCCGAGCCCGCGCCCAGCGCCTCGCCGACGGTCTTGAAGGTGTAGCCCTGCGCCCGGAGCTTGTCGATGATCAGCGGCAGCGCGGCGAGCGTCTGCGAGCGGTTGCCGCCCGCGTCGTGCATGAGGATCATCTCGCCCTGGCCGGGCAGCTTGGGCATGGCGGCCTGCACGATGGCGCCGACGCCCGGGCGCTTCCAGTCGTCGGTGTCCTTGTCGATGAAGGCCACCAGGTAGCCGTCCTTGCCGACCGCCTCGGTCACCGGCCAGGACCAGTCGTCGAGCGCGTCGGCCGTCGAGGAGTACGGCGGCCGGAAGAGGCTGCTGTGGATGCCGGCGACTCCCGCGAGCGCGAGCTGTGTCTCACCCAGCTCCCAGTTCAGCCGCATGTTGTTGTGCAGGGCCAGGTCGGGATGGGTGTAGGTGTGCAGGCCGATCTCGTGGCCCTCGGCGACGACCCGCCGGATCAGCGCCGGGTTGCGGGTGGTCATCGAACCGGTGACGAAGAAGTCCGCCTTGACGTGCTTCTTCGCGAGCACGTCAAGGATCTTCGGCGTCCAGTCGGTGGAGGGGCCGTCGTCGAAGGTCAGCACGACGGTCTTGTCCGGGACGGTGTAGCTGGCCGGGTGGTCCTGCTTGTCGCCGCGGGCGTCCACGACCGGGCCGCCTTCCAGCACGCTCTTGGGCACCGTGGTCTTGTCGACGGAGACGGCGACCTTCTCGTCGTGGAAGACCTCGTTGTTGGCCATGCCGCGCAGCACCAGCAGCGCCAGCAGAGTGACCAGCACGGTGACCGGCAGGAAGAAGCGCAGGGGCGGCGCCGCGAGTCTGCGCGGGCGCAGCACCGACTGGCGGGGTCGTTGATGGCGCGACATGTTCTACGAGTCCTTGTACTGCTGCGGGGCGGTCGGGCGCGGCCGGGCCGGAGGGCAGGCCGGACGTCGGCGGGGGCCGGCTTCGCTCGGGGTGGGGGACTCGTGCGTCGGTGCCGGGAGGTGCGGGTCGGGAGGTGCGGGCCGGGCGTGTGGGCTCTGGTGCCGACGCCCTGACGGTTACGGCGGGGTCGTGGTGTCCTCGGAGCCGCCTCCCGTGGGGGAGCCGGCGGTGAGCGGGGCGCCCTTGACTCGGTCGGCCCTGCCGGGCGGCGCGGGCTGGGGTGCGTCGACGTACTGGCCGGGCGGCAGCGTGTCGGCGGTGTCCGGCACGCTGAACGAGGGGGCGTCCGACTGGGTGCCGAGCAGGCCGGAAACCATCGTCAGAGTGACGCCGACGAAGGCCACGCCGACACCCCATCCCAGACCGCGCAGCCGCCGGCCGCGACGGCCCGACTGATCGACGAACACGGGGGAGGGCTCGACGACTTCCGACAGGGTGCTGGTCACCGAGTTCCTCGGGCTTTCGTTTCGTGCCGCCACTGCTGCGAGAGTCGAAAAATAGCGTTCGTAACTGTCACATGTCCGACCCCTTGGCCTACTTATCCCGATTTAGCCGACGCTCGTGATCAAAATGAGATGAAAATATGGTCAGCAGGCAGTCGAAGCATAGGATCCTGCTCGCGGACCCCCGTCGTCCGTCCGGCGGCCCTTCTCGCCGACCCCGTCACCGCCTGCCCGATCGGACCTCCATGGCCAGAAATCATCGCCTCGGTCGCCCGGCTGCCGCCGTCCTCACCCTGGTGGTGCTCCTGCTGAGCGCAGCGTGCGGAGGCGGCGGCTCCGACGGCGACGGCGGATCCGCGAAGGCGGCCGGCAGCCCCAAGTCCACCGGGCCGTACGACGTCTCGGCACTGCGGGGCGAGCTGGGATCCCTGGGCGCCGGGGCCGGCACCTCGGGCTCGGCCGGCCGGCTGCTCGGCGTCGTGGACGACAAGTCGCCCTGGCAGTACGACATCGTGAAGACCTTCACCTCGCAGGCCGGCCGTGCGCCCGACATCCGCGAGTACTACGCCACCTGGGGCGACGACTTCGACGCCGAGGGCAACGCCTTCCTGTGGCAGCACGGCCAGTTGCCGATGCTCTCACTGGTGCCGTCCGACACCGCACTCGCCGACATCGCCGGCGGCTACGACGACGCGTACGTGCACAGCCTCGCCCGGCAGATCGCCTCCTACCACGGCCCGTTGGTGCTCTCCTTCGCCGGTGAGATGAACGGCCCGTGGAACTCCTGGGGCCCCGGCCACGCCAAGGCCGCCGACTTCACCACTGCCTGGAAGCACGTCCACGACGTCTTCCGTGAGCAGAAGGTCGGCAACGTCATCTGGGTGTGGAGCCCGCACGTCGTCGACAGCGGCACGACGGCCAAGCTCGCGCCCTACTACCCCGGTGACGCCTACGTCGACTGGGTCGGGCTGATCGGCTACTACGGCCCGATCGACGGCACCGCCTTCTCCAGCCTCTTCGCGCCGACGATGCGGCAGATCGCCACCTTCACCCACAAGCCGGTGCTCATCACCGAGACCGGCGTGGCCGAGAGCCCCCGCAAGGAGGCGCAGGTGCGCGACCTGTTCCAGGGCGCGGCCGCGGCCGAAGTGATCGGCCTGGTCTGGTACGACCAGCGCAAGGACTGGCCGGGCAGCTCACAACTGATGGACTGGCGGATCGACACCTCCGTCGGCTCCCGGGCCGCCTTCCGCGCCGAGTCGACGCGCCATCACTTCGGCCATCCCTTCACGAGCGGCTGACCGCACGCGGACGCGGCACTGAAGTGAACAGGGAAGTGAACGGGCCACCGGGAGCAGGGAAAGGGACGTACGAGGGATGACGACGCAGATGGCGCCGGAGCAGGACGGCGTGGTGCGGCCCGAGGGCAGGGCCGCGGCCCGCGCGGCGGACCGGGCCGCGGCGCGGTCGGGCCGGCGGCGCACCCGGCGGATCCTGCTGGCCCTGGTGGTGCTCGCCGCGGTCGGCGGCGGCTCGGCCGTCGCGCTGCACCACGAGGCGTCCGGTCCCACGGCGTCCCGGCACCTGACCACCGCCTGGCAGCGGCCCGCACCGGCCGCGGACGACGCCCTGGTCGGCAGCTGGGTCACCGGCAAGCTGCTGATCCGCGCCAGCACCGAAGGCGGCCTGAGCGCGTACGGGCTGGCCGACGGCACCCCGGCGTGGAGCGCGAAGCTGCCGCCGAAGGCCGCACAGGGCGGCACACGCCCCTGCGCGATGTCGCCCACCCTCACCGCGGGCGGCCTGGGCACCGTCGCGTTCGGCAAGGACGGCAGCACCTGCACCACGCTGGCCGGCATCGACACCAGGACCGGCACGGTGCTGTGGACCCTGCCGCTGACCGACACCAAGCACCCCGTCGCCGCTGCCGCCGACACGTACGTGCAGGGCGGCGTCGCCACCATCGTCAGCGAGAACTTCCTCGGCGGCCTCGACATCCGCACCGGCCGCCGGGTCTGGGGCTTCAGCCCCCGGGGGTTCTACTGCAACGCCTTCGTGTGGGGCGGCACCGGCGTGGTGCTCGTGGACGACTACTGCGCCGACCGCAAGACGCCGTTCACCTTCACCGCCTACGACGGGCAGACCGGCAAGCAGCTCTGGAGCCGTCAGCAGGACGCGCACACCGACGTCGCGCACGTCTTCAGCGTGGCGCCCCTGATCGCCGGCGAGCACACCGCCGGCGAGGACAGCGTCCGTGTCATCGCGCCGAGCGGCAGCAGCCGCAAACTCGCCGTGGGCGACACCGAACTCTCCCCGGGCAACGGCACCGACGCCGACCACAGCGCACGCATCGTGGACAACGTCCTGATCACCCCCGCCACGACGGCCAAGGGCACCGAGATCGACGCCTTCGACGTCACCACCGGCGCGAAGCTGTGGCACATCCCGGCCATCGCGCTGGCGACTCCGCTGAAGGCCGACGACCCGGTGTACGCGCTCGCCGGCACCACCGCGGCGCCCCAACTGGTCCGCCTCGACCCGCGCACCGGCAGGATCACCCCCGTCGCCGCCCTCCCCACGGAGAGCTCCCGGCAGCACTTCACCGCGGGCAGCCTCTATGTGACGCCCGACGGCGGAGTCCTCGAACTGGCCGCGCAGGCCACCTCCGGCGGGGTCACGTACGCGCGCTGAACCGCGGGTCGCGGGGGCCGGGACACTCAGCCGTCGTCGTCGGTCTTGCCGTCGGTCACGTCATCGGCGTCGTCATCGGCGTCGGCGGGTCGGTCGCGTCGCGTTTCCTCCCGTTCCTCGATCACCTCGGTGTACGAGGCGAGCACCTCGTCCATCGCCCTGTCCTCGACCTCGTTGTCGTCCAGCGGCGACCAGGCGGTCCCGGGCTCACGCGGCGTATCCGTCATGCCCGGCGTCTTGCCCGCGCGAGCGGGTTGATGCCAAGCGGCTACTTGCGCTGCCCGGGATCGGCGAAGCGCGGGAGAGTGCCGCCCTACCAGTGGCGTAATCGGATGACTATTTAGGGCTTATGAGAAAGAGGTTCATTTTCTCTGTAAAGCAGCGTCTCTGCGGTTTTTGGCCGTGTCTGTGCCGCACGATCCCTTCACCGGGCCACGACGGTCCGGGACGGGAGGGGCGTCAGCCCCCTAGGCGTACAGAGAGGCCTGAGATGAGCAAGGGACTGAAGAGGGTCGCGGCCCGAGGCGTCGTGGCCGTGGCCCTGACCGCGGGCGCGGTGGTCGGCGCGGTCGGCAGCGCGTCGGCCGCCACCCCGATGTATCACCACCACGCGCCGCAGCCCAAGGCCGCGCACTGCAAGACGGTCCCGGGCCACTGGGAGCGGGTGTGGCACCAGGGCTCCCGGGACGAGGGCAAGCGGGACCAGGACAGGCGGGACCAGGACATGCGGGACCAGGGCAAGCGGGACCTGGGCAAACGGGACCAGATGTCGCGCGACCGGGACCAGCGCGCGCACGCCGGCTACTGGACGTACGTCTGGCAGCCCGCCCACCACGAGTGCCGCCGCTGACCCTGACGGCGTGCGTCACGTTCCCCCGGTGAGCCATCGGTAGTGCGCATCCGGCCCCCGGGACACCTGGTGTCCCGGGGGCCGTGGGCTGCGCCGACGAAGTCGCCTGGCCGGCGCAACGGGTCTTCTGTACCGCGAGGACCTGCCGGACCGCATCGAATTCGCCCGCGAAATCAGGATGGGGGCTGCGGCGCGTAAGTGTGCGTCTGCTTGGGGTCGGGGCCGTACATGTTCGGGCGCCTCTCGCCCTCGATGCAGCCGAAGGCCAGCATGACGATTCCACCGATCACCGGGATGAAGCCGAGGAGGGCCAGCCACCCTGACTTGCCCATGTCGTGCATGCGTCGCACCATCACGGACAGGCTCGGCACGATGACGGCGACCACATAGAGCAGATACGGGACCATGGTCTGCATCGCGGTCCCGAGGGCCAACAGCACGACCAGCACGAGGCCGGTGAACAGGAAGTACATCCAGTACTCCTTGCGGCGGGCGCGCCCATGGAAGACCGCGTACTTCTTGAACGCGCCCAGGTACCAGCGCACGGTGTGTCCCCCCAAGGACCGGATTGCTCGGTCGAACGATGAGCCCACGCGCCGCGTGTCGGGCAGGTCAGGCCCGCAGACGGTAGGGCTGCCGACGCCGGGGAGTCAAGGAGATCAGACCCTCTCTGCCTCCGGGGGCGCACGTCAGACAGTGGCGCCAACCCCGAGTTGAGTAGCCGTACTCAGGTGTCCGGCTGACCTGGGCTTCATCATGGCGCCCATGACGAGGAGCAGGGCGTTGACGCTGGCCGGTGCCGTACCGGTCATGGGGGCCGCCACCGCGGTGGTGACGTGGTGGGGCGTGGGCGACTTGAGCGTGCGGGGGTACGGGACGGACCTGGACCACGCCGAGCGGCCGCCCGACTGGCCGGGGGCGGCGCAGACGGCCGCCGCGGTGGCGGCGCTGGTGCTGCTCGCCGCCGGTGCGGCGGTGCTCGGCGTGGACTTCCGGCAGCGCTGGTTCCTGCCGCAATGGCGCGTCGTCGTAGGGCTGTTGATGGCCGCCGGTGCCCTGACCGGGTGGAGCGGGCGGGTTGTCACCGCCGGGGTCGTCGGCGCCGACATCGTAGCCGGCCTGGCAGTGATGTTCGTTCTGCCGATCGTGCTGGGGCTGAGCCTGGGAGCGTTCGTCCAGGCGATTCTCCTGTGCCGGCGGGAGCGGAAGCGCGCGCGGATCGCCGGCATCCCTCCGACGGCCGGACAGCGGGTGCTGCCGGCCCGCGCTCACCAGTCGGCGGAAGTCTCGTCCAAGGTGTCGGGGTCGGTGACCCAGCCGGCGTTGATGACGAGGCGTGACGTGCGGTGCAGGGCGAGGAAACCGAAGGGGCGGTCGAAGCGGACGCCGATCTCGCGGGCGCGGTAGGGATAGCGCGGGATACCACCGGCCACTGCGGAGAAGGCGGTGACCGCCGCGGAGCGGAAACCGCGGGCACCGAAGGTCGCCGTCATCGCCTGCGCGGCCTGCTGGACGGCCAGGGGCTCGGCACTGACGCCGGGGAAGTGGCCCCGCGAGGCGTCCCCCGCCGTGCGCAGACCGAACAGATCGGGGTGGTCCAGCAGATTGTGGTGGGCGTGGACGGTGAAGGCCACGGTGGCCACGTCGAGGGTCGGCTCACCGTCGAGGCTGGGCACGCCGGCGACGGACACGCCGGGTCCCGGGGTGCCGTACGGGAGCCGGCTGCCGGGGACCACGGCGCGGCGTTCACGCAGTGTGTCAACGGCGGCCGCCAGTACCTGGCCCGCGGTGGCGTCAGGCGTCCCGAGGTACAGGTGGACGTCGATGCCGTGGGCGCCGAGGACCTGAAGTTCGGTGAGGGGGCCGGCCGCCGTGTCCGCCACGCCGACCCGGTCCAGGATGCGGGTGCTCCGGAAGAGGCCGGCCAGCTCCTTCCCGCACCAGGGCCCCGACTCGGCCTCCATCCCGACCGGGGTGAAGGGCCGGATCCAGTCCGTACGGAGGGTCAGGGCGCTCGCCAGGACCAGCAGCGTCTCGCCGTCCACCGAGACCGGCATCGAGTCCAGCTGCCCGTCCGTGCAGGTGGCCGCCCAGGCGTCGAGAAGCGCCTGGTCGCCGGCCGCGTCGCCGCTGAGCCGCCCGTGCACGTCGGCGGGCAGGCGGTCCAGCCAGGCCGGTTCGATGGGCAGGGTGCCGCCGGTCCACAGGCCCAGGGCCGCGTTCAGACCGCGCATCGCGCCGAGGGTGGAGAGCAGTTCTCGTGCTGCCGTGGCGGCGCCGTCCGCGGGGACGCCGAGCGCGGCCGCCAGCTCGTGCCGGGCGGGCCCTGCGGCACCGTCGGCGAGGAGCCCGAGCAACGGCCACACCCCGACGCCGGCGAGAACCGTGCCCTCGCCGGTCAGGGTTGCGGCCCACCGCGCGGTCATCGCGTTGACGGCCTCGACCGTGCCGTGACTGGCCATGCCTGCCCTCTCCTTGCCGCCGGACCCTGGCGAGACTAGAGGCGGACCCGTCGGGTGGCGAGCGAATTGCATGCCCGCGGCCGGGAGGAAGCCCGCCGGCCGTCGGCCGTACCCGGGGACGTGGACGTGGGCGCGTGGCGCGGTCATCGTGACGGTCATGGAACGGACTCGGATACTCGAGGAATTGGCCGGGCGCGGCACGGACACCAACGCGGCGCGGTGCGCGGAGATCGCGGCGGACCTCGGCCTGCTCAGGTCCGACGTGCTCGCCGTCGCCGGACATCCGGTACCGCCCGAACTGCTGCCCCCCGTGCGTGACGCCCGCGTCATGCGGGAGTTCGCCTACCGGGCCGGCCACTGCGACCACGCGCGGATGGCGGCGCTGACCGACTTCATCCGCTCGTTGCCGGCTCCGCCGCCGGATCCGTCACCACGCCCGGAGCCCGACCGGAAGGTTCAGGCGCACCCGGACGCGGGTCCGTTCGCGGCCGTGCTCGACGCGCTGATCCGCCATCGCGGCTTCGGGGTGCCGGAACTGCCCTTCATGGGACTGTCCCTCAGCACGATCCGCGGAAGCATGCTGAGGTTCGATCGCCGTGACCAGCACCGTTGGTATCGACTCGCGAACGTCGCAGGCCCGTTGGGCTGGCGTTTCGAGGACGTGATCGCCGTCGCGGGCGAGCCCCCTTCCGAGCGCCCGCGCTTCACCATGCACTGCCACCATCTCGGCCAGGTCTACGTGGCGGCGATACCGCTGACGACCGAGCAGCTCGTCACCGCCGCCCAGGAGGCCGACCGGCTGAGCCGGCGGCCCGACCAAGGCGCCTGGCGCCCGGTCGGCCAGGGGTTCGCCCGGGAGTGTCCCGACCTGGCCGTGGAGCCGGACGGAAGCGTGAGGAGCTGAAGGGGCGGCATCGGGGGCGGCCGGGCATCGCCCGGCGCCGCGGTGAGGGGCAGGCCGCGCATCGACTAGCGGGTCGAACGGGTGACATCGCGGCTGTGCTCGACGCCGGGACGCCGGTCGCGGGTCAGCATGGTGACTGCATGCCGTCATGTCACCATTCCTGGCGAACAGGAGAAAACGCTTGATGCGACAGGGTCCGCTGGCCGGCCGCTATCCCGTGGTGGCAGCCATGGTGGTGTTCGCCCTGGTGCCGTACCTCGCCCTCTCTTCGGCGCTGGGGCCCCTCACGCCGCACATCGCCAAAGAGCTGGGGCTGAGCCTGGCGGCGATGAACGTGACCACGGGCATGGCCAACGCCGGTTACGCGGTGGGGACGGTCGTGGCGGTGCAGTTCGCCCAGCGCCTGCCGCAGCGGCGGATGCTGCTCGTCTACGCCACCCTGCTCGTGATCGGCTCGGTGCTCACCGCGGCGGCCGTCGACCCCTCGATGTTCATCGTCGGGCACGTCCTGCAGGGCCTGTGCACCAGTCTGCTGCTGATCGCCGCCGTGCCGCCGCTGATCATCGACTATCCGACGTCCAGGCTGCGCGAGACCGCGGTGATCTTGAACGTGTGCATCTTCGGCGCGGTCGCGCTCGGCCCGGTGGTCGGCGGCATCCAGGCCAACGCGCACGGCTGGCGGCCGCTGTTCTGGATCATCGCCGGCATCGCCGTCGCGGCGCTGGTGCTGTCCGTCCTGACGTTCCGTGACACGCCGCCGGTCAATCCCGAGGCGCCGATCGACTTCATCGCACTCGGGCTGGCCACCCTCGGCTGCGTGTCCGCGTTCTTCGGCGCCTCCCGGCTGCTCACCCATCGCTTCCTCGACCCGACGGCGTGCGCGCCGCTGCTCGGCGGACTGCTGCTGATCATCATCCTCTTCGTCCACGAGTACACGGCGAAGAATCCGCTGCTGTGCGTCAGGAGCCTGGTCAGCACGCTGCCGGTCGCCGGCATCGTCGCAGCGATCTGTGCGGCCGCGGCGTCGGTGTCGGCGATCTCGCTGACCCTGACCTCGCTCTCGACGCGCTACTCGCCCCTGCACCTCGGGCTGCTCTACCTTCCCGAGTTCGGCGGCGCGGTGATCACCGCGGCGGCCTTCGGCGTCATCTTCCGCACCCACCTGCTGCACGCCTACGTCCTGGTCGGCATGGGCTTCCTGACCGTCGGCATCGTGCTCATGAACGCCGCCGAGCCGCCCACCGCCGTGCTCACCGCCGTGGGGTCGGGTCTGGTCGGCATCGGCGTCGGGGCCTCGGTCGTCCCGGCGCTGTTCATCGCCGGCTTCTCGCTGCGCTCCAACAACGTGCAGCGCGTCTTCGCGATCATCGAACTCGTCCGGGCGGTGGCGGCGTTCCTGATCGCCCCCGTCCTGCTGTACATCGCCTCCACCGTCGGGAGCAACATCGACGACGGCACCAGGACGGCGCTGTGGATCTGCTTCGGGATCTCCGTCGCGGGCGCGGTGATCGGCGTCGGCCTGTACATCGCGGGCGGCGTGCGCCACGCGCCGACGCCGGCGGTGGAGGAATGGATGAGCGGCGCGCAGCCGGGCTGGAACTCCCCGCCGCTCTTCGCCCGCTTCAAGGAGGGCATCAACCCGGACGACTACTGCCCCTAGCCCGTCAGTGGCCGGCGCTCTGGCCGCCGTCGACGGGCAGGATCACGCCGGTGACGAAGGGGGCGTTCTCCAGGTAGATCACGGCGTCGACGATGTCGCTGACGTCGCCGATGCGGCCCACCGGATGCAGGCTGCCGAGGAACTCGTGGGTGTCGGCGGCGTGCATGGGGGTCTTGATGACGCCGGGGGAGACGGCGTTGGCACGGATGCCCTGCTTGGCGTACTCGGTGGCCAGCGCCCTGGTCACGGACTCCAGGCCGCCTTTGGTCAGCGAGGCCATGGTGCCGTTGACGGTGGCGATCGCATGCTCGGCGTTGCTGGCCGTGATCTGGACGATGTGCCCGCCGCCCTGGGCGAGCATGTGCGGGACGGCCGCCTGCGTGATGTGGAAGAAGCCGTGCAGGTTCACGGCGAGCAGCCAGGTGAAATCGTCGTCGGTGAAGTCGGTGAACGGCTTGCCGACGAAGATCCCGGCGTTGTTGACCAGCGTGTCGATGCGTCCGAACCGCTCCACCCCGGCATCGATGACGCGCTTGCCGGTGGCCGGGTCGCCGATGTCGCCCCGCACGGTCAGGATGCCCGGGTCGCCGGACGGGCCGATGGTGCGGGACGTGGCGACCACGTCGCAGCCGATGGCTCGTCACACGGCGACGAGGCCGGCGCCCGTGCGCTGCGACGCGCCGGTGACGACCGCGCCTTCGCTGGCCTGCGTGCTCACCATCATCTCTTCCCTGCGCGCGGGTGCCGACCGTCGGGCACTCCGGCGGAAGCCGGTCCGTGCTCGCTCCATCTGTATGACAGGGAACCCGACGCAGATGTGACATAGACGGCAGAAGACCCGGTGCGGGACGGTATCGGACGAACGACTCGTTGGACGTTCTGGTTTCCGAGGGCCTGACCGGGGCGTTACTGCCGCGTCGGCGGGCCGCGAGCACGACAGGACTCGACGCACGATGGCGAAGAAGACACGTCCCCTGGCCGGCGAGCTGCCCCGGGCGGTGTTCGATCCGGCGCGTCTGGCGGCGGTCGCCGACTCCGGGCTGCTGGACTCCGCCCCGGAGAGCACCTTCGACGATCTCGCGCAGCTCGCGCTGGCGGTCACCGGCGGGCAGAAGGCGTTCTTCACTGTGGCCGACGGACGCCGTTCGTTCTGGAAGTCCGCGGTCGGCGTCGACCTCGCGGCGGGGCGGGAGAACGACATCCGGGACAGCCCGTGCCACCTCCTGATCGGCACCGGCGAGGAGCTCGTCGCCGAGAACGCGGTGACCGATCCGCGGATCAAGGACCTCGCGGCCGTCGACGCGCTCGGCGTCGGAGCGTGGGCGGGCTACCCCGTGGTGTCCCCGGACGGTCACGTCCTGGGCGGGCTGTGCGTGGTCGACAAGGACGCCCGCCCGTTCACCGCCGTCCAGCGCGAGGCCCTGCGTACCCTGGCGCGGTCGGTGTCCTCCGAGATCGCGCTGCGCCAGGCGCTCGGACTCGCCCGGGCGTCGGCGGAGGCCTCTGCGGCGCTGGCCCGTACCCTGCAGGACAGTCTGCTTCCGCCGCGGCTGCCCGAGACGCCGGGGCTGGACGTGGCCGCGATGCACCGGCCGGCCACCGCCACCGGCATGGCCGGGGCCGAAGTGGTCGGTGACTTCTACGACCTGTTCCGTACGCGCGGCACGAGCTGGTGCGCGGTGATGGGCGACGTGTGCGGCAAGGGAATCGCCGCGGCCAAGGTCACCGCCCTGGCCCGGTACACCGTCCGGGCCGAGGCCACCCAGCGCACCCGGCCGGCCGGCGTCCTGTACCGCCTCCACGAGGCACTGGCCGAGCAGCAGGTCAGCGAACGGTTCCTGACCGCCGCCCTGGCCGTGTTCCGCCCCGACGCCGACGGGATCACCGGCCGGTACGCCAGCGCCGGGCACCCACCCGCCCTGATCCGCCGCGCCGACGGCACCGTCGAGGAACTGCACGCCGACGGTATCGTGCTCAGCCCCGAGATCCCGGCCTCCCGCGACCACCACGGTGAGACGCACTTCCGCCTGTCGCCCGGCGACGCCCTGCTGCTCTACACCGACGGCATCACCGAAGCCCGCGACGACAACCGGGGGCCGCTCTTCGGGGACGACCGTCTCGCCACCGCCCTGGCCGCCACGCGCGGCGCGGCCGCCGCGGACACCCTCGAACGGCTCTGGCGCGCGGCGTCCGACCACTCCGGCGGCCACGCCGTCGACGACACCGCGCTGATGATGGTGCGCGTCACTCCCGGCGCCTGAACGCGGCCGGGCGCCAAGCGCGGCTCCAGGTGCGGCCAGACGTGCTCCTTCGAGCCCGGCTCCGGGTACGGCTCCGGGCGGCCTACAGCGGCGCCGCGGGCCGCAGCCGCGGGTCGCGGATCATGGCGGTGATCTCCGCGGCGGCCTGGGCGGCTCGGCCGGGGCGGCGAAGGCGCCGTTCCATGGACGGCGACCCCACGACGCCGAGACGGATCTCCGTCGCCATGTCGCCCCGCTCGATGATCAGTTCGCCGAACGCGCTGTAGCGGGCGGTGCCGACGAGGTTCCAGGGGACGAGCTCCTTCGACGACCAGAGAACCCCGAGACGCAGGCCTTCGGCGTCGGCCGTGATCTCCCAGGTCCCCAGACGATGGAGGCCGTTCAGCAGCATCAGGACGATCACCCAGAAGAACGCCAGCGGCACCCGGGCATGCGCGTCGACGGCACCCACGGAGACCGCGACGGCAATGAGGACCAATGCGACGCCGGCCCAACGGGCCACCGGACCGGCCTTCCAGCGCACGGGTGCGGCGGCCGGGGTCATACGGCTCATCGCCTCTTGGGTGAGCGCTTCCATCGCGCGGTCGTGCTCCGCTTCGCGCCGTGCCGGACGGCGCGGGGGGCGTGAGCCGCCCCGGTCACGCCGGCCCGCGGGGCCTGCCGGCCGTTCGGGGGCTATCGGGGACAGTGCGACCTCGGTGAGCCGCACGCCGTCCGGACCGGCCGGACGGTCCAGGACCACGGTGCCGCCCTCGCTGAGGGCGCCGTAGGCCGTGGCCGTGCCGAGCGGGCCATGCACCTTCCCATGACCGACGAAACGCAGGACCGGCCGCAGACCGGCGGTGTCGTCGAAGGCGAACAGCTCCGTCATGCCGCCGTTCTGGCGGGCCCGGACACGCATGACCGGAACCGCCGCACCGGCCAGAGCGACGGCGCGGCGCCGCGCCAGCAGGGCGGACATCCCCGCGATCACGCCCAGACCGGCCAGTCCGAGTCCCAGCGCCTGGCGTACGAAATGATCGCCGTACGGCTCGGCGGCCAGCCGCACCGACCGGCCCTGCAGCAGAACCCGCACGGTGCTGACGTCCCGATAGGTGCCGTTGACGTCGAACGTGTGGCGTCGGCCGTCGGGCAGACGCACGGTCAGGGTGGAGTCGTCCGCGCTGTATCCCACCACCGGGACGTCCCGCACGGTGGACGCGCGGACCGCCCGGTCGATCGCCCGGTCGTCCGCGACCACGCTCGTGATCAGTCCCGCGGCCGACGCGCCCATCAACACGGCCGCGACCAGGCGGATCAGGCCGTGCTGCCGGGGACTCGCGTCCGCGGGCATCGGTGCGAAGGCCGTCAGGCCGCCGGCCGCCTCCCGGACGAGCACCCGTTGACGACGGCGCGCCCGCAGCCGAGCCGCACCCACGCCCCAGCCCCAGCCCAGCGCCGCGATGATCCCGCCGACCGAGATGTTCTCTCCGGCGCCGCCCACCCACTCCTGGGGCTGGGCCGAGTACACGATCAGCAACGGCGCGGTCACCACCGCCACTTCGGGCAGCATGAACAACGACACCAGATACGGCAGGATCAGCATGGTGCCGACCGCGTCGAACCACTGCTCCCCGCACGGCGCCTGTACCGAGCACACGGGATCGGGTGTCTGCGCCACCGCGGCGATCGCGGCCGCCACCAGCAGCAGCGCCGGCAGGCCGGGCCGCAGCCAGCGCGGTGGCCGCGCGTCCACCCACCGCTGGGCGTCGACCTGCCGCCACGGACGGGCCGGTACCTCGACGGACGAAGACGCGCTGTTCGACATGTGCGCATTATGAAGCCGTTTCGCGGGAGAGTTCTGCTCGGGGTCGTGCGGGTACGGCCTGGTCAGCGCGGCACCGCCTCCCTCGGCGCTGAGGGCCGCCGGGTATTCGGCAGGAGGAACATGACGCAGAGGACAGGAACGACCGTCGCCGTCACGGGAGGCGCCGCGGGACTCGGGTACGCCATCGCTGAGGAACTGGTCGGCCGCGGAAGGACCGTCGTCCTCCTCGACCGGGACGAAGCGGCATTGGACGCCGCCGTCACCAGCCTCGGCGCGGGCCGCGTCGAGGGTGCCGGCGCCGACCTGTCGACCGTCGAAGGCGTCCGCGCAGCCGCGGAGGTGCTCCTGGCCCGCGGGGACGTCGCCGCCCTCGTGAACAACGCCGGCGGCTGGCTGCCGGGCGAGCAGTACCCCGAGGCCGGCCCCGACCGGTGGCTGGCGGCCCTGACGCTGAACCTCACGGCTCCGATGCTGCTCACCCAGCTGCTGTGGCCGACGCTCGCGGCGGTGTCCGGTGCGGTGGTGAACATCGGGTCCAGCGGCGGCCTCGGCGACACGGCCTACGGCTCACCGGAGTACGGCGCCGCGAAAGCGGGCCTGCGACGCTTCACCACCAGCCTCGCGGGACGCCGCGACGTCCGCGTGATGGCCGTCGTGCCCGGGTGGATCGGCCTCGACCGCGGACGACGGCAATGGGCCGCCCTCTCCCCGCACGACCGGGCCGAGGCCGGCCCCCTCGTCCCACCGGAACAGATCGCGTCCACGGTCCGCCGCCTCCTGGAATCCGGCCGCGCGGGCGAGGTGGTCCACATGCTCCGGGGCGACCAGCTCTGAGCCGTCCCTCCGGGGGCGGGATGTCGTTTGCAGGGGGACGCCCCGGAGGCTTTCGCGTCGTCACCGCGCGGTCGACTCAGCGCCGGCCACCGAGGCGAGGCGCCACGTACTCGCCGAACAGCGGGTCGTACGGCAGCCCTTCGCTGTCCGTCAGCAGGTAGTCCGGCTCAGTCTTCGAGGCGGCCGCGTGCAACCGGATGACGAGGTCGGTCGCGCTCATAGCCGCCAGCGAAGCACCACCGACCGCTCTGCGACAGGGGGAGCGGTGCCGCACGATCACGCCACGGTCTGAGGGGCGTCCCTCAACCGACGCGAGTCTCAGGCTCGTCGGGGATAGTCACGATCTTCGGCGTAGGGCGCAGCGAGGTCGAGAAGGTCGTCGCATGGCCAGGTCTGGCCGTCGTACTGACAGTCATCCCTGATTTTTCCGGCGGAGCCCCGCCGCGGGAGGTCGTCCCGCCCTGCCTCAGAGCGCGATCCGTCCATCGCCGTGCGGCCAGTCCGCGGGGAGCGGTGCGTGGATGGTGACGTAGCGGTCGACGTCCGTCATGAGCATGCGGGGCTTGTCGAGGGGGTGGCCCGGGCGCGGCAGGATCGCGTACAGGTGGATGTTCGCCGGGAAACGGAAGGCGCGGCGCAGGTCCTCGACGTGGAACGGCTGCGCGAGGGTCAGGGACCGGTCGTCCAGGAGTTTGTCCGAGCGGCCCCAGGCGGACAGCACCCGGTTGCCGCAGGCGAGTTCGGCCTCCACGATCGGGAGGAGGTGGGCGTACGGGTGCTCCCGTGTGCCGGCCGCTGCGATGGGCCGGCGCGGGCCGTTCGGCGGGAGCTCCTCCTGCGTGGCCACGGCGTTCACCTTCCGGGCGATTCTGGAGATCCCCTGGACGCTAACCTCTCGCCATGGCTCAGTCCACTCGTTCCCCACAGGTCGTCACGCGGCTCGTCGACGGAAGCATCTGTGCCTACGACCTGACTGCCGATGCCGGGGGCGTGCTGTCACCCGTCCTGATCTGTCGGCCGTCCGTCGGGGATGACGTCGTCGGCCACGCCGTTACCGCAGACCTCCAGCGCGCCTATTACACGACCCTGAACGCGGTGGTCTGCGTGACAGCAGACGGCACCGAAGTCTGGCGGTCGGAGTTCAGGCCGCGGTCAGACCAGCTTTTCGGGCACCGGCCCAGCTGCGTGCTGTCGTTGGACGGACACGTCGTCTGGGTCTACCGGCCTGATGCCATGGCCGGCCGCAACCGCCCCGACCAGTGGGTTGCCCTGGAAGCCCGGACCGGAGCGGTCATCGCGCAGGCGGATCTGGACACCGTGGGCCATGGCGGTCAGCATCTGCTGCACCAGGCGGGCGATCAGGTGTTCCTCGATGTGGGAGAGGGACAGGACGGCTCGGTGATCTACCGGGCGTCGGTGGCCGAGGGCCGGATGGATCTCATCCGCTACCCGTGGAGCGACCGGTGCCTCATGGACCTCGCACCCGACGGACGCCAGTTCATGACGGTCGCCCACGATCAGGCCGACGTCGCCCTCCACACCTACCCGGACGGCGAGGTGACGTTCGCCCTCTCCGTCGATGCCTTCGGACACGACCCGGACGAGATCTGTGTGGAATGGAGCGGTGGCTACCTGGACCAGGACACCGTCGTCGTGACCCTCGCCGGTGAGACCGAGGACGAGCAGGAGTGGTTCCGCCACTACCGCGTCGAGGTCACCTCCGGCCAGGTACAGGGTGAGTTCGACGCTCACGCGGGCGATCCCTACGACATCCAGCCCCTCGGAGACGGATCCTGGCTGACCGCCGGCCCGTCCGGTCACCCGATCCGCTGGACGGACACACCGCGCCCCCGGCCTCGTAGGCTCGGTCCATGACCGAACGTGCCCTCGTCCCCGAAGACTTCGTCGTCCCCACCGAGCTGATCACCCCGCGGTTCCGCCTGGAGCCCCTGGGCCCCCAGCACAACGCGGCCGACCACGCCGCCTGGACCGGCAGCATCGAGCACATCCGTGCGACTCCGGGTTTCCAGGGCAGCTGGCCTCCCGTGGACGGGATGTCCCTGGAGGCGAACCTCGCCGATCTGCGGCGTCACGCGGACGACTTCGTCGAGCGCCGCGGATTCACCTACACCGTCATCGAGACCGGCAGCGGCGACGTGATCGGCTGCGTCTACATCTATCCCGCGCGCGACGACGCGCACCTCACCGACGTCCGCTCCTGGGTCCGGGCCGACAGAGCCGAATGGGACGCCCCTCTGTACGCGGCCGTCTCGAGCTGGCTGTCCACCGACTGGCCGTTGGGAAGCATCAGTTATGAGCCCCGCTGACAGGCACGTCGTCGCAGGCCGGCCTGCGACGGCGGAGGAGGCGCTGCGCGCGGCCGAATACTGGGGCGCCCAGGTGTACCGCGGTCTGCGCGCCGGCGAGCGCGTGGACGATGAGGCCGTCCATCTCGCGTGCCTGTTGCTCGACTGGGGCCATCACGCCGACGTCGTCCGCGACCTCGTGACGCGCCGGCCGGCGGACATCCCCGAGCCGGAAATGGCGGAGCTGGCGGCGGCACTCCTCCGGGTCAGCGGATTCGACCCGGGCTTCGCGCTCGCCCCCGAGCGCTTGGCCGTCCTGGAGCAGGCGGTGCGGAAGGTCGCGGCGGACTTCGCGGGCAGCGCGATCGCGGGCATCGACGGTCTGCACCTCGTGCGGACGGACGACGTCGGCCCCCGAGCCCTGCTCGCCCTCGGGGACGGCACGCTGCTGAACATGGGAAACGGCCTGGCGCCCGCGACGGGAGACGACCCGGTGCGGGCGGCGGCCGAGGTCGCGGCCGAGGTGCAGGACGAAGTCGCGGCCCGCTTCCGGGTGGTCTGGCCTGTCTGCGTCGAACATCGCCTGGGCGCGCGCCCGGCGGTGACGGCCCGCATGGCGCGCTGGCGGTGTGCGGTCGGCGGCCCCGTCGGACACGACATGGCAGAGGTGGGCCGCCTGGGCACCTCCAAGCAGGCCCTGCGAGCGTCCGTCCCGCCTCGCGACGGTCCCGCGAGCCGGTGACGCGGGACGGGAACACCGCTCCCGCCGGCCGGTGTGGCTGACGTCTTGATCGGCTTCTCGCGTGCCTCCTACGGTGAGGCCGTGGAGACGACTCAACGGCCCGCAGCCCGGGTCATCTGCCTGGACGTCGCGCATCGCGTGCTGCTCCTGCACTGGCGTGACCCGTTCGACGGCTCATGGCTCTGGGAACCGCCCGGCGGCGGCATCGAGCCCGGCGAGACGCCGCTGGCCGCGGCACGACGCGAGTTGGCCGAGGAGACCGGGCTCGACCCGGCCGCGGTGCTGGACCGGTCCGTGCCGGTCCAGCGGGACGTGCGCTGGAACGGCAGGCGGTACGTCGGGACCGAGCGCTTCTTCGTCGCGCACTTCGCCGATGAGCAACCGTCGCTCGTGCGCACCGGTCTGCTCCCGGACGAGCAGGTCAACCTGGACACGCACCGGTGGTTCGCGTGGCCGGAGCTGGGTGCGCTGCCCGACCCGGTCGAGCCGCCGCGGTTGGCGACCGTGCTCGGCGCCCTGGTGCCGGACGGCCCGTGGCGCGATCGGGACGGTGCGTGAGGCGGGCACAGCCCCTACGACCACGGCCGCGCCGGCCGTGACCGACGTGCGGGGGGGAGGGCGCTGCCCCTCAGGCAACGCCCGGCCCACGCGGGTCAGTTCGGCAGCTCCTGCCCGCCCTGCTCGACGATCTCTGCGACGACCCCGAAGGGGTCGTACTCCGCCATCTCCGCGCGGACGGCCTGGGCGCGTTCGCGGAACGACGCGTCCGACATCACCCGGCCGACGGCGGCGCGCAACGCGTCCTCCTCGGGCCGTCCGGTGCGCAGGTCGATCCCGGTCCCGGACCAGGCGACGCGCGCCGCGACCTCGGGTTTGTCCTCGCTCTCCCCGGCGACCACGAGCGGGACGCCCTGGCGCAGGGCCGTCTGCACCCCGCCGTAACCCGCATTGGTGACCAGGACGTCCGCCAGCGGCAGGAGGCGGTCGAAGGGGACGAAACCGGCGAGACGCGCGTTGCCGGGCACGTGGCCGTCCAGGGCTTCACGGACCAGGTCCGGGCCGTCGGGGCGGGCGGTCGCGGCGACGACGACGACGTCCGATTCCGCCAGCGCCCGCACGGTGGGGACGACGAGCTGGGACAGGTCCTCGTTGGCCACCGTGCCCTGGGTGACCACGACGACGGGCCGGCCGGACGACAGGTCCGCCCACCAGTCCGGCAGCGGGAAGTCCCCACCGGGGCCGGGAGGGATGGCGCCGATGAGACGGAACCCCTCGGGCGCGTCGCTGCGCGGATACTCGAAGGCCGGGACGCTCAGCTGCAGCAGGTGATCGGGAACCGTGCACCAGGCGTTGAACAGGAAGTCCGGCAGCGTGACGCCCATGGACGCGAACACCGCTTCCGCGTGCTGCTGCACGTCGGCGAGCGCGGACCGGGCCCGCGTGCGCATCTCGGCGTAGCGTTCCCGCTCCTCGGACGTGGCCGGCGGCGGCAGGCCGGGCCCGAAGGGTGCTGTGTCCGCGCTCTCGAAGGTGGGCGGGGCGATGCCGATCTGGACCAGGGTGGGGCGTTCGCCGCGGGGCGCGCGCAGCGCCATGGGAAGGGTCCCCAGGTTGGACAGTTCGCCGATCACCGTGGTCGCGGGGAACTCGGCGAGGATTTCCCGCAGCCGCCGGTCGTGGTGGGGCGCGGAGTCGAGGAAGAAGTACTTGAGAACGTAGGCCATCTGCTCGGCCGGCGGGAGCTTCTCGTGCTCCGGCGGCGGGGAGCCCGGCTCCCGCTCCTGGTAGTCGATCTCCGCGGGGAACGGCTCGAACCGCGCCCCGGTCGCCCTGGCCCGTTCCTCGAACAGCCTGCCGGTGTAGAAGACCACCTCGTGGCCGCGTCTGGTCAGGTCGGCCGCGATCGCCGACAGGGGCGCGAAGTGTCCCTGCGTGGGGAGCGAGGTGACGATGACCTTGGCCATGATTCCCTTTTCGTGCGGGGTGGATCGGCGTGTGCCCGGGGCGCGGGTGCCCGGCCCGGCGAGGACGGGCACAGTGCGGTTCCACTGTCCCGGTCCGTCGCTGCCGGTGGCAGGCCGTCCTGTTCGGGGGAGTGCCGTTCCGGGGCGTGACACACCCTGGTCCGAGCGTCGCCATTGTGCCTCACCTGGGTGAACGACTCCTCGCCGACCGGGTCCGGCTCACCCCCGGCGAGGTCCGCTACGACCGCTTCTCGGACAGCGGCCGTGAATCCGAAGTCACCGTCCCCGTAGCCGAGTTCAGAGCCGAGGCGTGCAAGGACAGGTGAGGCGCACCGCGTTCCTCCGCCCGGCCGCTTCGCCCTGAAGCCGCTACGAGGTGATGGAACCCTGGAAGCGGTAGCGGTCGCCCCGGTAGATGGCCAGGGTGAGTTCGAGGGGCCGGCCGTCCTGGTTGTAGGCGAGCTGCAACGCCAGCAGGACGGGCGTGGCGTCGTTGATCTCCAGGAGTTCGCGTTCGGTGGCGTCCGGCAGCCGGGCCTCGACGGAGTACTCGGCGACGCGCGGCAGTTGCGGCGGATCGGCCTTGCGCAGCGTCGCGAAGAGCGAGGCGGTGGTGAAGTCCGTGTCGGCCAGCGCGGGGCACAGCGCGAGCGGCAGGCGGTTGTGTTCGACCACGACGACCTGCTCGTCGATGTAGCGCAGCCGCCGCATCTCGAACAGGGCGGCACCGGGGCCGATCCGCAGCTTCTCCGCCTCGCTGACGGTCGCCGGCCGCACCGCGGAGTGCAGGACCCGGCTGCGGGTGGTCAGGCCGTGCTTGGCCGCGTAGTCGGCGAAGCCCTCGACCGCGTGGCTGCGCGCTCCGGGGGGCTCCGGCGTCCCGGCGTCGCCGGGCTTCGTCGCCGCGGCGTGCCGGGTGACGAACCAGCCGCGGGCGGCCGCGGACTCGACCATGCCCCGGTCCGACAGTTCCGTGAGGGCCGCGCGCAGCGTGACGCGCGACACGCCGTACCGCGTCGCCAGGGTGCGCTCGGACGGCAGGCGGTCGCCGACCCGGGCGCCGTGGGAGGAGAGATCCGCCCACAGACGCCCGGCGACCTGGGCGTACAGGGGCAGCGCGTCGTCGGCCAGCAGTCCCCGCGGGAGGGACGGGACGGGATCCACCGAGGAAGTCATACCAGAGTAATACCAGAAGACGACCATTGACGGCCACCCCCTGGCCCAGTACGGTTCGTTCAAGCTTGGACTTTGGGCCTGAACAGGGCTGAAGTATGGCAAAGGTACGCAAGGAGCTCGTAATGGGGAGCTGGCTGGACGACGTCGTCCAACAACAGAAGGCCGGACGATCCCAGGGCATCACCTCGGTGTGCTCGGCTCATCCGCTGGTCATCGAGGCGGCTGTCCATCAGGCACGCGATACGGGTGATCACCTGCTGGTGGAGGCCACCTCCAATCAGGTCGACCAGTACGGCGGCTACACCGGCATGCGGCCCGCGGACTTCCGCGATCTGGTGCACGGCATAGCGGTCGACAATGGTCTGCAACTGGACCGCGTCATTCTCGGCGGCGACCACCTCGGACCGAACCGGTGGCAGAGCCAGCCGCCGGACGAGGCGATGGAGAAGGCCTGCGCTCTCGTGGCCGCCTACGCCGCCGCCGGGTTCACCAAGATCCACCTGGACTGCAGCTTCCCCTGCGCCGGCGATCCCCGGCCGCTGACCGACGACCTGGTCGCCGACCGCGCCGCGCGGCTGATCCGGGCCGCCGAGGACGCCGTGGGCCCGGAGGCCGCCGAGCGCATCCGCTACGTGATCGGGACCGAGGTCCCCACGCCCGGCGGCGCCCACGAGGAACTGCACGCGCTCGCCCCCACCGGCGCCGAGGCGGCCCGCACCACCCTGGAACAGCACCGCAAGGCGTTCGCCGAGCACGGCATCGAGGGTGTCTGGCCGCGCGTCATGGCCCTGGTCGTCCAGCCGGCCGTGGAGTTCGACCACCTGCAGGTCGTCGACTACCGGCCCGAGCAGACCGTCGCACTGCGCGAGGTCCTCGACGAGGAACCCGCCATGATCTTCGAGGCGCACTCGACCGACTACCAGACCGTCGAGGCCCTCACCGCGCTGGTCGACGACCACTGGGCGGTCCTCAAGGTCGGTCCCGGGCTCACCTTCGCACTGCGCGAGGCCCTCTTCGCCCTGGCCGCGATCGAGGACGAGCTGGTCCCGGCCGCCGAACGCTCCGGACTGCCCGAGGTCGTGGAGCGGCGGATGCTCGCCGAGCCCGGCCAGTGGGAGAGCTACTACCCGGGCAGCCCGGCCGAGCAGCGACTGGCCCGCCGCTACAGCTACAGCGACCGGCTCCGCTACTACTGGCCCGACCCCGAGATCGCCGACGCCCAGGCCCGGCTGTTCGACAACCTCGCGGCCGTGGACATCCCGCTGCCGCTGCTCAGCGCCCATCTTCCCCTCCAGTACGCCCGGGTCCGCCGGGGAGAGCTCGCGGCCCGGCCGCGCGACCTCGCCATGGACCGTGTCCGCGACGTCCTGCGCGACTACAGCCGCGCCTGCGACCCGAACCACAAGGAGTCCGAGTGACGACCTCCCTCTCCGACGGCCCGGCCGTCGACGACGGGGCACTCCACACCGTCCGAGAGATCGCCCAGCAGCCGGCTCTGTGGCGGGAGGTGGACCGCATCGTCACGGCCTCCCGCGCGACGCTGGACTCCTTCCTGCAGCCGTTGCTGGCCCGCCCCGACCTGCGCGTGGTGCTCACCGGCGCCGGCACCTCCGCGTTCGCCGGGCAGGTGCTCCAGGCAGCGCTGTCGCGCCGGCTGGGGGTGCGCGTCGACGCCGTGGCGACCACCGACCTCGTCGCCGACCCCCGCGGCTGCCTCACCGAGGACGTGCCCACCCTTCTGGTGTCCTTCGCGCGGTCGGGCGACAGCCCCGAGAGCGTGGCCGCCACCGATCTGGCCGAGCAGGTCCTCTCCGAGGTCCACCACCTGGTGATCACCTGCAACGCGCAGGGCAGCCTGGCGGTGCGGCACGCCGACCGGCCCGCGTCCCGTGTGCTGCTGATGCCCGCCGCGTCGAACGACCAGGGCTTCGCGATGACGTCGAGCTTCACCTGCATGACGCTCGCCGCGCTCCTCGCCCTCGGCGGCGACGCCTACGACGGGGTCGCCGAGCGCCTGGCCGCCGCCGCCGAGTCGATCGTCGCCGACGCCGACCGGACGGCGGGCGCCCTGGTGGCCCGCGCGCCCGAGCGGATCGTCTACCTGGGAAGCGGCGCGCTGAAGGGACTCGCCGGGGAGTCGGCCCTCAAGGTGCTCGAACTCACCGGCGGAGCGCTCGTGGCCTCCTCGGAGTCCTCGCTGGGCTTCCGGCACGGCCCCAAGGCCGTCCTCACCCGACGGACCGTCGTCGTCGTGTACGTGTCGAACGACCCCTACACCCGCCAGTACGACCTGGACATCGCCGCGGAACTGCGGGGCAACCTGCCCGCCGGCAGCGTCGTGACGGTCACCGCGGACCCCGGCGCCGCGGCGCCCGGGGCGGACCCCCACAGCTGGGCGCTGCCCGGCCTCGAGGACGTCGAGGACGTCGCCCTGGCCCTGCCGGCCGTGGTGTACGCCCAGATCGTGGCCCTGCGCGCCTCCCTCTCCCGGGGGATCCGGCCGGACCAGCCCTTCCCCTCGGGTGAGGTCAACCGCGTGGTGCAGGGCGTGATCCTGCACTCCCTGCACAACTGAGACAGTCGGCTCACAGCGGCGTGGCGGGGGCGCCGGACGGAGGTTTCACCATGTTCCTCGGTGTTGACGGTGGCGGCACGAAGACGGCGTTCAGCCTGATCGACCGCACCGGTCGGGTGGTGGCGCGGGCGAAGGCGCCAAGCTCGTACTACTTCTCGGAAGGCATCGACCTCGTCGGACGCGTCCTGAAGCAGGGCGTGGACGACATCTGCGCTGCGGCCGGTGTGACGCCGGCCGAGATCGAGTACGCCTTCTTCGCCATCCCCGGTTACGGGGAGGCCGCGGGGGACCTCCCCGCCCTGGACGCCGCTCCGCGAGCCGTGCTGGGCCACGACCGCTACGCCTGCGACAACGACATGGTCTGCGGCTGGGCCGGATCGCTCGGCGCGGCGGACGGCATCAACGTGATCAGCGGCACCGGCTCGATGACGTACGGCGAACGGCTCGGCCGCGGCGTGCGCGTCGGCGGGTGGGGAGAGCTGTTCGGCGACGAGGGATCGGCCTACTGGATCGCGATCCGCGGCCTCGGCGCGTTCTCCCGGATGAGCGACGGCCGGCTGCCCGAGGGCCCGCTCGCCGGGCTGTTCCGCCGGCACCTGGAGCCGGTGTCCGATCTCGACGTGATCGACATCGTCTACAACCAGTGGAAGGGCGACCGCGGCCGGATCGCCGCGCTCAGCCGCGTGGTCGGCGAGGCCGCCGATCTCGGCGACGACGCAGCCTCGGCCATCCTGGCCGACGCCGGTCAGGAACTCGCCCTGGTCGTCGACGTCACCCGCCGCCGGCTGGAGTTCGCTCCCGACGAGACCGTCCCGGTCTCCTACTCCGGGGGCACCTTCACCAACGACACCGTCCTGGCGTCGTTCACCGCCGCACTGCACAGCCGGCACACCGGCTACGAGCTGCGGCGACCCCTGTACGAACCGGTCATCGGCGCCGCGCTGTACGCGGCGAAACTGGCCGGCACCCCGCTCGATCACACCGCGCTCGACGCTCTGCGATCGGTACCGCAAAGCGCAGAGGAGGAAGTGTGATGAACGTGGCCAAACGCAGCTGGATGGTCTACGCGACCCTGCTGGTGGTCTTCTGGGGCGTCTGGGGAGCCTTCTCCAGCCAGCCGAACACCCGCTACGGCTACCCCAACGAGATGATCTACATCATCTGGGCCTTCACCATGCTGATACCGGCCTACTTCGCGCTGCGGGGCAACCGGTTCGACCGCCGGCCGGTCGCGGCGATGTGGGGACTGCTCGCCGGACTCACCGGCGCGGGCGGGCAGCTGCTGCTCTTCCAGGCCCTGTCCGACGGCCCGGCCTACCTCATCTTCCCGGTGGTGTCGCTCTCCCCGGTGATCACCGTGCTCATGGCGACCGTCCTGCTGCGTGAGCGCATAGCGCGGCTCGCCGTCGTCGGTGTGGTCATCGCACTGGTGTCGATCGTGCTGCTCAGCATCCCAGGCGGCGGCAGTTCGAACTCGCACGGCCCCTGGCTGCTGCTGGCCATCATCATCTGCGCCGCGTGGGGCGCGCAGGCGTTCTGCATGCGCAAGGCGGCACTGGTCGGCGTCAACGACGCCACGACCTTCGGGTGGATGACCATCAGCGGGCTCCTGCTGGTCCCGGTGGCGTTCGCCATGATGGGCGGTCTGCCGTCCGGCGCCCCCTGGCAGGCCCCCGCGCTCACCGCCGTCACCCAGGTGCTCAACGCGATCGGCGCGCTGTTCCTGGTGATGGCCCTCAGCCGGGGCAAGGCCTCGGTGGTCGCCCCGATCACCAACGCGCTGGCCCCCGTCCTGACGATCGTGCTGTCCCTCGCGGTCTACCAGACCCTGCCCAACATCTGGGGCACCATCGGCATCGTGCTCGCCCTCGTGGGCTCGACCCTCATGGTGTACAGCGACGAGAAGGGCGGCGAGGAGCCCGCAGCGGGTCCCGACCTCGCGGCGGACGCCGCGGTCGGCGCCGGACACGGCGCCCCGGCCGTGCCCAAATCCTGACGCCCCCCACGCACCGGCCGGTGCGGACGTGCCTCGTCCGTACCGGCCGGACCCATGAACCACGGCGACCACGCCGAACACGCCTACGCGCAGTATCGAAGGGGCCTCACCCATGTCCTTGGTCCACACGCGGGAACTCGTCGAGCAGGGTGCCGCCGCCCGGCGGGCGGTGCCGGCGTTCAACGTGATCACGCTGGAGTACGCCGAGGCGATCGCCGACGGCGCCGTGGCCGCCGGTGTGCCGGTGATCCTGCAGATCAGCGAGAACGCCGTGCGGTTCCACGGCGACCGGGTCGAGCCCCTCGCGCGGGCCGCTGCGGAGGTGGCCCGGTCGAGCGGCGCCGACATCGCGCTGCACCTCGACCACGTCACGGACCTCGAACTCCTGCGCCGCGCTTCCGACGCCGGCTTCTCCTCGGCGATGTTCGACGCCGGCCGGCTCCCGTACGCCGACAACCTCGCGGCGACCCTCGCCGCCGCGAACTGGGCGCACGGCGCCGGTGTGTGGCTGGAGGCGGAACTCGGCTACGTGGGCGGCAAGCCCGGCGCGCCGGCCAGCGCGCACGCGCCCGGGGTCCGCACGGACCCGGACGAGGCCGCGCGCTTCGTGGCCGACACGGGAGTCGACGCCCTCGCGGTCGCGGTCGGCAGCAGCCACGCGATGACCGAGCGCTCGGCCGCACTGGACCACGCCCTGATCGGACGGCTGCGGGACGCGGTCCCCGTGCCGCTGGTGCTGCACGGCTCGTCCGGCGTCCCCGACGACGAACTGCGCCGCGCCGTCGCCGCGGGCATCGCCAAGGTCAACATCGGCACGGCGCTCGGCGCGGCCTTCACCCAGGCCGTACGCGACACCCTGGCTGCCCGGCCGGACACCGTCGACCCGCGGCACTTCCTCGAACGCGGCCGGGAGGCCGTAGCCGAGACGGTACGACAGCTCTGCGCGGTCGTCGGCGGCTGACCGGCGCGCGGGGCCGCGACCGTTCCTGCCTACGCGGGAGCGTCCCGGGCCGCGCTGAACGGGGAACCGGGCTGGGCGGCGTCCGGGGCGGGCGGCTGTGACACAGGGGTGACGAGGAGGGGACGGTTCCGCTCGTGCTCGGTACCTACATTGAAGACACAGCCGCTCGGAGTTCCCGGTCACAGGGGGTGGACGGGACTGCGGCTGGTGCGATGTGTCCGGCCGCTCTCGGGCGGCCCTGTTCCCAGGGGGGGATCTCCATGTCTGTTCTCGTGTCCGCTTCCGTTCTGCGCCGCCGCCGTGCCGCTCTGCGCGTGATGGCGGGTTCCGTCGCGCTGGTGGGTGCGCTGGGTGTGCCGGCCGCCGCGGCCTACGCCGACCAGGGCGCCACGCCGGCGCCGTCCGCCTCCGACAAGGGCGGTGCCGGGCAGGGCCAGGTGACACCGGCCGGAGTGCTGGTGCACACGGACGCGCTCATGGGCGGTCTGACCGCGAAGGTGTACCGGTTCGGCACGGCCACCCCGTACTACTCCGCGGACATCACCAAGAGCGGGAAGGTGCGGGGGTCGCTGACCGCCGGGTTCGGGCACGCGTCCTCCCAGACCCGGGTGTTCGACGACGTGTCGGTGACGCTGTACGGCGACGGCCGGGTGACGTCGGCCGCGGACAAGGGCGGCTCCGGCCAGGGTCCGGTGACCGACACGCGGTGCACGGTCACGCACCGGCAGAACATCGGCGCGGGCACGGCCGCCCTGATGACCATCAGCCCGACCGGTCCGTCCGTACTGTTCCAGGCGGCCGGCGAGAAGGGCGTGATTCCCGGCCTGTCGCTGGACCGCCACCACCCCAAGCTGCCGGCCGGGCACTTCACGGCCGAGATCCTGCGTCCCGACAGCAGCCGGCCGCAGCTGCTGACGAACATGGAAGGCGGCGGCCACAAGGCGACGGTCACCGACTTCCCGCGTCTGCCGCAGGGCTGCCACTTCGACTACAGCACCACCGACGGCACTTCGGGCACCGGCACACCCACCACCGCCGCTCCGGCCGCGACGCAGCAGACCAACGTCGTGCCCAAGGGCTCCGTCGCCGCCGGGTACCAGGCTCCGGACAACGGCGGGCACCAGACGCTCCTGGCCGTGGGCGGCTCGGCCGCGGCCCTCGGCGCCGCCGGCATCGCCTTCGTCGCGGTGCGCCGCCGCCGCGCCACCGCCGGCCGCTGACCCAGACCGGCGACAGGCCGTCACCGCCGCCGGGCGGCCCCGCGCACTTCCGGCGGGCCGCCCGGCCCCGGCATTCCCAGGAGCCCACCGTGCAGTCTCCCGCCACGCCGCGCACCCGGCGGCACCGCCCGACCACCTTGTTGCTCGCCCTGTCCCTGGCGACCCTCGTCACGGCCTGCGGCAGCGGCCACCCGCGGAGCACCACCGCGGCGAACCTTCCTCCGGCCGCCACCCGCGCCCCCCGCCCCGAGCAGGCGAGCAGCGCGGCGATGCCGGCCTCGGCGCCCGTCCGGGTCACCGTCCCCGCAGCCGGCGTCGACACCGGACCCGTGGTGCGCCTCGGCCTGAACGCCGACGGCACACTCCAGGTCCCGTCCGTGGACCAGGCCGACCGCATCGGCTGGTACACGGGCGGCGTCACACCCGGCCAGCGGGGCCCGGCGATCCTCGTCGGCCACCTGGACACCGTCGAAGGCCCGGCCGTCCTGCGCGACGTCACCCGTATCAAGCCGGGCGACCGCATCACCGTCCTGCGCGCCGACGGCACCCGCGCGGTCTTCTCCGTCACCGGCCTGCAACAGGTCAGCAAGACGGCCTTTCCCACCCAGCAGGTCTACGGCAACACCAGCACCCCGCAACTGCGCCTCATCACCTGCGGCGGCACCCTCACCGACGGCCACCACCCGGACAACATCATCGTCTACGCCACCCTCACCGCCCGGACGTAGACGGCGGCCGGCCGCGTCGCCGTCGGCGCCGCACGAGTTGGGTGATGACGAAGACGCCGACGACCACCCAGAGCGCGACGAAGACCGCGACGGCCCACCCGGGGAGGTGGGTGCCCTGACTGCTCGGCACCACGGCCGAGTTGAGCATCGGTCCCATGCCGCCCTCCGATCAGACGGTGCGCCAAAGACGGGCCGAGGGTTCGGGCCCCTCTCCTCTCCGCTGCCCCGGAGTCGGCACATGTCACCTCCGTCCCCCCGGCGCCCGCGGCGGAGTCGCGTGCTTCGCCGCGGGCGGGGGAGCGTCAGCCGGTGACGATCGTGGCGGCGTCGCCCGGGGTGGAGGCCGCGGCGAGGCGGACGCCGATGATGCAGGTGTCGTCGTCGGTGTCGGAACTGCTGTGCGTCAGCAGGTGATCGAGGTGCTCGTCGAGGCTCGCCGACGGATGCATGGAGGCGTCGAGCAGCTGCTCCAGGGTGTCCGGAAGGGAACGGTCCCGTCGCTCGATCAGGCCGTCGGTGTACATCAGCAGGGTGTCGCCCGGGTCGAGCCGGAAGCGCTGCTCCTCGTACGCCGCCTCGCCCGTCGCCCCCAGCAGGATGCCCTTCGTCAGCGGCAGATGCTCGGCCCGGCCGTCGCGTACCAGCAGGGGCGGGAGATGGCCGGCACGCGCCCAGGTCAGTTCGCGGGTGTCCGGGTCGAACAGTCCGCAGACGGCGGTGGCGGTGACGTCCTCGGTCAGATGGTGGGCGACGATGTTGAGCCAGGTGAGGATCTGGCCCGGGCCCGCACCGGTCGCCGCCAGGCCGCGCAGCGCGTTGCGCAGGGCGACCATGCCGGTGGCGGCGTCGATGCCGTGCCCGGCGACGTCCCCCACGGACAGCAGGATCTGCCGTGAGGGCAGCATGACGGCGTCGTACCAGTCGCCGCCGACCAGGTGCTCGTCCTCCGCGGGCCGGTACCGCACCGCCACAGCCAGGCCGCGGGCGCTCAGCGGGGCGTGGGCGGGCGGCATGATCGCGTGCTGGAGCTGCCGTGCGATGCGGTTGCGCTCGGCCGTCTGCTGTTCGCTCTGCGCGAGCTGGTCGCGGGTTGCGGTGAGCGCCACCTCGGTCCAGTGCTGGGTGGAGATGTCCTGGTAGGCGCCCCGCACGGAGACCAGGCGCTGGGCGGCGTCGAGCACGGGCTCCGCCACGACGCGCACGTGACGGACGATCCCGTCCGGGCGCTGGAGCCGGAACGCCGCGGAGGCGGGCTTGCGGTGGTGCAGCAGGGTGCGCAGGAACCGCCCGATGGCCGGCGCGTCGTCCGGGTGGGTGTGCGCGGCGAGGCGTTCCAGGGAGACGGGGACCGCTGTCGGCGGCAGCCCGTAGAGATCGTGCAGTTGGCTGTTCCACGTCACACGGCCGGTGACGAGGTCCTCCTCGAAGCCGCCGATGCGGCCCAGACGCTGGGCGTGCTGCAGGAGGTTGGCGAGGCGGGCGGCCTCGTCCTCGATGCGCCACACGAGCAGGATGCTTCCGTGGTGGCGGGTGACGCTGACGTCGGCGATGGTCGGAACGTGCACCTGGCCGACGGCGGCGTTCAGCGGCATGGCCGTGTCGCGGAACGGCTCGCCGGTGGCGTAGACGCGCTCGATGATGTCGAGCAGGCCGTGCTCCCCGGCCATGACCGGGTACGCCTCCAGCAGGAGCGCGCCGTTGACGGCGCTGCGGGGACGGCCGGCAGGGTCGACGAAGTGCGGATTGGTGTGCGCGATACGGAAGTCCAGGAGCCGGCCGGTGCCGTCCAGGTGCGGGACGAGCAGCAGGATCGGTTCGTGCACTCCGTTGATCAGGTCGATCAACTCCGCGTCGCTGCGCGCCGGTTCGCTGTCCGCGCCGGGCCCGGAGCCGCTGCTGAGGGTGTGGGCGACGATCTCGGCGAGCGCCTCGATCTGGCGGTGGATCTGCGGGGGCTGCGGCTCCAGGCGGTTCGGCCAGCAGATCTCCAGAACGCCCAGGACGCGGCCACTGGCCTCGGCGGGCACGGCGACCCGCCCGCCGTCGGGCATGGTGCGATGCCCCACGGACGGCACCGCGGATTCGGACAGGACGGGCAGCCACACCGAGCGGCGGCTGGTCAGCGCCTGCCGTGCGGGCGTCAGGACGCCCGGCGGCACGTGGTACC
Source organism: Actinacidiphila acidipaludis (assembly GCF_019890725.1). Classification (GTDB taxonomy): domain Bacteria; phylum Actinomycetota; class Actinomycetes; order Streptomycetales; family Streptomycetaceae; genus Actinacidiphila; species Actinacidiphila acidipaludis. Next base: position 137,236 of record NZ_JAINZZ010000001.1, on the reverse strand, counting down.
ACTGTTCGGCTTCGACGTCGGGGATGCCGGCGTGGCCGACGAGCTGGAGCGACGCGCCCGGTCCGGTGGCCCAGATGGCGACCGCGTTCGCGCCCAGCGGGCTCAGCGCGTGTTCCAGGATCGACTGCGCGACGATCCGGCAGTTGTCCTTCAGGAGCGTCCCGGTCTCCGCGGTGCGCAGGCGGACGGCGGCCGAGGACGCGGCGGCGCTGCCGCCGGCCTGGGACCCGGCCGGCGCGTCCGCACCGGCCAGGCCGTCCAGGAAGTCCCGGGCGACCTGGGTGAGTTCGTCCTGCGCGGCCTGGTTGATGATGTCCACGGCCAGCTCGAGCGCGGGCATGCCGGTACTGGCCGCGAGCTCGGCGAGATGCCGGGCCGCGGCGGCCGGTCCGCACTTGAGGCGCTCGACGAGCACGCCGGTGGCCATCTGCAGCAGCGCCTGACCCTCGGCGGCCAGATGTGCCTGGCGCACCTGTTCCTGCAGCCGCGCGACGGTCGCCGCGAGGCGGCCCACGCCCTGATCCGGGCTCTCCTGGTCCCGGGTGTCGTCGGTCACTGGGCCAGCCAGGTGCGCAGCCGGGTCACGAGGTCGTTGGCGTCGACGGGCTTGGTGACGTAGTCGCTCGCGCCCGAGGCCATGCTCTTCTCCTGATCGCCCGGCATCGCCTTGGCGGTGACCGCCAGGATGGGCAGCGAGGCGTACTGCGGCATCGCCCGGATCGCCGCCGTGGCCGCGTAGCCGTCCATCTCCGGCATCATCACGTCCATCAGGACCACGTCGATGTCCGGGTGCGCGGCGAGCGCCTCGATGCCGGCGCGCCCGTTCTCCGCGTGGATGACCTGCATGCCCTGCAGTTCCAGGATGCCGGTGATGGCGTAGAGGTTGCGGGCGTCGTCGTCCACGACCAGTGCGGTGCGTCCGGCCAGTGCGGGGTCGTCCGAGCCGCCCCTGGCGGGTGCGAGCTGCACGGCCCGTTCGGCCCGCATGAGGGACGGCACGTCGGCCGGCCGCTCGGCGGACAGGTGCAGGGCGATCCGCTCACGCAGTTCGTCCAGGCCTGCCAGCACCTCCAGGGGGCGGGCGGCCGACCAGGCCTGCAGGGTGCGTTCCTGGTCCGCGTCCAGACGGCGGCTGCTGTGGACCAGCACCGGGGTGGTGGGCAGCGCCGGATCGGCGTCCATGGTCTCGACGAACCGCATCGCCGCCCCGCCGGCCAGGTCGAGGTCGAGGACGACGAGGTGGCAGGGACGCGCGGCCAGCGCCGCGGCCGCCTCCTCGGCGTTGACGGCGGTGGCCACCTCGACCGTGCTGGGCACGCCGGTGTCCATCAGATTCGCCCGCGCGCTCTCGGCGACCATCGAGAGCAGGCCGCGCGGCAGGTCCTCGATCACCAGCACCCGCCGGGTGCGCGGCGCGGGTGTGTCGTCGCCCTCGCGCGGGACGGCCGGCTGGCTCTCCGGCACCGGCGGCGCCGACGTGGCGCCGCCCGCCTCCCCGGGGGCCGTCTCCTGGAAGTCTGGGCGGGCGATGGGCAGGTACAGCGTGAACGTGCTGCCCTTGCCGGGTGTGCTGGTGACGGAGATGGAGCCGCCGAGCAGGAAGGCCATCTCGCGGCTGATCGACAGACCCAGGCCGGTGCCGCCGTACTTGCGGCTGGTCGTGCCGTCCGCCTGCTGGAACGCCCCGAAGATCGCCTCCAGTTGACCGGGGGCGATGCCGATGCCGGTGTCCACGACCCGCAGTGCGATGGCCGCGCCGTGCCGTCCGACGGCGGCGGGCAGTTCGGCGCCGTCAGCGGGCTCGATCCGCAGCTCCACGCGTCCCGACTCGGTGAACTTCACGGCGTTCGACAGGAGGTTGCGCAGGACCTGGCGCAGCCGCGCGTCGTCGGTGAGCAGCGTCGACGGCAGTCCCGGCGCGGTGACGACGTCGAACCCGAGGCCCTTCTGGCTCGTCATCGGCTGGAACGTCGCCTCGACGTACTCCAGGAGGCGGCGCAGCGGCACCTTCTCGGGCGCGATGTCCATCTTCCCGGCCTCGACCTTGGACAGGTCGAGGATGTCGTTGATGAGCTGCAGCAGGTCCGAGCCGGCGGAGTGGATGATCTCGGCGAACTCCACCTGCTTGACGGTGAGGTTGCGCCCCGGGTTCTGCGCGAGCAACTGCGCCAGGATCAGCAGGCTGTTGAGCGGTGTCCGCAGCTCGTGGCTCATGTTGGCCAGGAACTCCGACTTGTACTTGGACGCCAGGGACAACTCCTGGGCGCGGGTCTCCAGCTCCTGGCGGGCCTGCTCGATCTCCAGGTTCTTGGTCTCGATGTCGCGGTTCTGGGCGGCCAGCAGCGCCGCCTTCTCCTCCAGTTCGGCGTTGGAGCGCTGCAGCTCCTCCTGGCGCGCCTGCAACTCCTGCGAGCGGGCCTGGAGTTCGGCGGTCAGCCGCTGCGACTCCTCCAGCAGCTCATCGGTGCGGGCGTTGGCGACGATGGTGTTCACGTTGACGCCGAGAGTCTCGCGCAGCTGCTCGAGGAAGTCGCGCTGCACACCGGTGAACGAGTGCACGGAGGCCAGTTCGATGACGCCGAGCACCTGGTCCTCGAACACCAGCGGCAGCATGATCAGCGCGGCGGGATCGCTGCTGCCGTAGCCGGAGGAGATCGTCGCGTACCCGGCGGGCACGTCCTCCACCGTGATCGTCTGCCGGCTCACCGCGGCCTGGCCGACCAGGGACTGGCCGAACACGAAACGCCGGCCGCCGCCGGCCTCCTCGCCGTCCGCGTCGGCCGGGCCGTACGCCCCGATCCGCACCAGCTCCTGCGAGCCAGGACCGTCACCGGAGGACGCCGACCCGTCGGCCACCAGGTAGAAGGCGCCGAACTGCGCCTTCACCAGCGGCGTCAGTTCGCGCATGATCAGATCCGCCACCATGGGCAGGTCCCGGTGCCCCTGCATCATGCCGGAGATCCGCGCCAGGTTGGACTTGAGCCAGTCCTGCTCCTGGTTGGCGCGGGTCGAGACGCGCAGCGAACCGACCATGGCGTTGATGTTGTCCTTGAGGTCGGCGACCTCCCCGGACGCGTCCACCGTGATGGAACGGGTCAGGTCGCCCTCGGCGACCGCGCTCGTCACCTCCGCGATCGCCCGGACCTGCCGGGTGAGGTTGCCGGCCAGTTCGTTGACGTTCTCGGTCAGCCGCTTCCACGTCCCCGACACGCCCTCGACCTCGGCCTGGCCGCCCAGGCGCCCCTCACTGCCGACCTCGCGGGCGACGCGGGTGACCTCCGCGGCGAAGGAGGAGAGCTGGTCGACCATGGTGTTGATGGTCGTCTTCAGCTCCAGGATCTCGCCGCGGGCGTCCACGTCGATCTTGCGGGTGAGGTCGCCGTTGGCCACCGCGGTGGTGACCTGGGCGATGTTGCGCACCTGGCCGGTCAGGTTGTTGGCCATGGAGTTGACGTTGTCGGTGAGGTCCTTCCACGTGCCGGCGACGTTCGGCACGCGCGCCTGCCCGCCGAGGATGCCTTCGGTGCCGACCTCGCGGGCGACCCGGGTGACCTCGTCGGCGAACGCGGACAGCGTGTCCACCATCGTGTTGATCACATCGGCGAGCGCGGCGACCTCGCCCTTGGCCTCGACGGTGATCTTCCGGGAGAGGTCACCGCGGGCGACCGCGGTGGCGACCTGGGCGATGGACCGCACCTGACCGGTGAGGTTGGACGCCATGACGTTGACGTTGTCCGTCAGGTCCTTCCAGGTGCCCGAGACACCGCGGACCCGGGCCTGCCCACCGAGGTTGCCCTCGGTGCCGACCTCGCGGGCGACGCGGGTCACCTCGTCGGCGAAGGAGGAGAGCTGGTCGACCATCGTGTTGATGGTCTCCTTCAGTTCCAGGATCTCCCCGCGGGCGTCCACCCGGATCTTCTGCGACAGGTCGCCCTCGGCGACCGCGGTGGCGACCTGGGCGATGGAGCGGACCTGGTCGGTGAGGTTGCCGGCCATGAAGTTGACGGAGTCGGTGAGGTCGCGCCAGACGCCGGCGACGCCTCCGACCTGGGCCTGTCCGCCGAGTCGGCCTTCGGTGCCGACCTCGCGGGCGACGCGGGTGACTTCCGCGGCGAAGGAGGAGAGCTGGTCGACCATGGTGTTGACGGTGTTCTTCAGCGCGAGGATCTCGCCCTGCGCGGCGACGTCGATCTTCTGCGACAGGTCGCCCTCGGCGACCGCGGTGGTCACCTGCGCGATGGAGCGGACCTGGTCGGTGAGGTTGCCGGCCATGAAGTTGACGGAGTCGGTGAGGTCGCGCCAGACGCCGGCGACGCCTCCGACCTGGGCCTGTCCGCCGAGTCGGCCTTCGGTGCCGACCTCGCGGGCGACGCGGGTGACTTCCGCGGCGAAGGAGGAGAGCTGGTCGACCATGGTGTTGACGGTGTTCTTCAGCGCGAGGATCTCGCCCTGTGCCGCGACGTCGATCTTCTGCGACAGGTCGCCCTTCGCGACCGCCGTGGCGACCTGCGCGATGTCCCGGACCTGCGTGGTCAGGTTGCCGGCCATCGCGTTCACCGAGTCGGTGAGGTCCTTCCACGTCCCCGACACCCCCGGCACGTCGGCCTGGCCGCCCAGCCGGCCCTCCGTGCCGACCTCCCGCGCCACACGCGTGACCTCGGAGGTGAACAGCGACAACTGGTCGGTCATGCCGTTGAACACGTCGGCGATCTCGCCCATCAGGCCGTCGGCCCCGTCCGGGAGCCTTATCCCGAAGTCGCCGTCGCGGACGGCGGTCAGCCCGGCCAGCAACTGCCGCAGCTCCGCCTCACCGGCCCGCGCCGCCGTACGCGAGCGCGTCGCGCTCATGCCACCCGTACCGCTCGCCGTGGTTCCACCCATCACAACGTTCCTCTCAACGGCCACACCGAGCCGGCACCGTGGACCGGCGCGGCAGACGAAGGAGTGCGACGGCCTTCCCCCATGATCCGGACGACCGAAATCGCCGTCCACGAGGGTACCCAGCGATCGCCAATGGATGCCGGTGTGCTTTCTCACCCGTCCCACCGGACGGACTTTTGGCCGAAGGAAGCCCACGGGCACCCTGATGCACACCGGTCCCAGCCGCGGGGACGGAGGGGCGGGCCGGCGGGATCCCGGGGCGTCGGGTCCGTCGGCGGCGAGGTCACCCGCGGTACGGCGCCGCTGCCCCACGACGTCCTGGAAGGACTGCACGAGCTCCGCATAAGCCTCGGCTCCGGTCCGCCCGGCGTGGCGGGACCGCAGGTCCGCCGTGATCCGGTCGCCCGCGGCCGTCCTTGCGCGGCCGCGGGCGGTGGGGTGGACGAGCTCGGCCGCCCGTCGAGGGAGCAGCCGCGTGCCGGACGCGGGCGGTCGGGAACGCGGCAGGACGACGGGGGCGACCCGAGTCGCGCCCACGCCGTCCTCTCTGCCGGATATCTCAGGGAATCCGCACGGTGACGGACTCGCCCGCCTTCATGCTGATCTGCTTCCGGAAGGCGCCGGCGCGCAGTTCGGTGGCCGTCCCGCCCATGCTGTGGATCGTGGCCGTGGTCGCCTTGCCGTCGCGCCACGCGAAGTCGACGGTGAAGCCTCCTCGTGCCCCCGCGCCGCGCACCGAACCCTTCGCGGCCCAGGCGCCCGGCAGGGCCGGCAGCAACTCGATGACACCCGGACGTGAGTAGAGGACCATCTCCAGCGCAGCGGTGGAACCGCCGAGGTTGGCGTCGATCTGGAAGATCGTGTAACTGCCCTGGCTGTACATGTCGAACCAGTTGGCCGACGTGCCGTTGCCGTTGTTCATCGACGGACGCAGCACGGTCAGATAGAGCTGGTACGCCTTGTCCGCGTCCTTCAGGCGCGCCCAGCACAGGGACCGCCACGCACAGCCCCAGCCGAACGAGTCCATGCCGCGGGCGGTGAGCAGCGCCCGGACGCCGTCGATCAGCGCGGAGGGGCTGGTGTCGGTGTTGATCCGGTCGCCGGGGTAGAAACCGATCAGCGGGGACAGGTGGCGGTGCGTGGTCTCACCGAGGTTGTCCGGGCTCATCCACTCCTCGAGCCAGCCGGACTTCGGGCTGACCTGCGGCAGGTAGAGCCTGGCCTGCTTGGCGGCGAGGTCGGCCGCCAGGTCCGCGTCGCGGTGCAGCGTCGCGGAGGCCTGCTGGAACTCCTCGAAGAGCTCCCACACCAGTTCCTGCCCGTAGGTGTTGCCCTTGGCGTCCGGGCCGTGCTCCGGCGACCAGGCCGTGTCGTCGATCAGGACCTCACGGCTGGTGCCGTCGGACCCGGTGACGGTCGTGGTGATCAGGCGGGCCTGCCAGAACTCGGCCGCGCCCTTGAGCACCGGGTAGATCAGCTCCAGGTAGTCCTGGTCCTGGCTGTACTCGTAGTGCCGCCACAGCGAGTTGCACAGCCAGGCGTTGCCCGAGGGGTGCCAGACCCAGCCGCTGCCGCCGTAGATGTTGGTGGAGAACGCGACCGCCCACCCGGCGATCTTCCCGCTGCTGTTGCGGAACCTGTTCTTGTCGCTGTTGAACAGCCGCTTCGTGACGTCGGTCCAGACCGGCAGCTGGGAGACGCAGTACTCGGCGAGGGCGCGGGCGTTCTCGCCCAGTCCGGCGGGGTCCGCAAGCCAGTAGGCCATCTGGACGTTGATGTCGGTGTGGTAGTCCGCGTACCAGTCGGGTGTGTTGTTGTGCACCCAGATGCCCTGCAGGTTCATCGGGAGCCAGTCACGGGAGCCGGTGATGGTGAGGTAGCGCCCGTACTGGACGTACGTCGCCTCCAGTTCGGGGTCCGGCGTCGACTTGTCGGTGTACCGCACCGCGATCCGCGACCACGAGTCCAGCGACCGCTGCAGGGCGGAGGACTCGCCCAGGTCGATCGCGAACCGGTTGTACAGCCGCTGGTAGTCGGCGACATGGGTGGTCAGCAGCTTCGTGCCGGACACCTTGGCGGCGGCGGCCACCTTGCCGCGGGCGACCGCGAGCGGATCGGTCGAGGCGGCGCGGTAGCCCTGCGTGGAGTCGGGGGAGTAGTCGGTGCCGCCGCAGAGCACGATCAGCACGTCGCGGCAGCCGTCGAACGCGATGGTGTCGCCGTCGAGGCGTATCCGGCCGGTGGAACTGACCGCGGTCACCGCGGCGGCGTAGCGCAGGCCGTTCTCCAGGGCCGCGGAGATCGACAGGTGGGCGTCGCCGGCCGACGTGGTCTCGCCGTGCGTGCCGGCCAGCGAGATCGTGCCGGTGTGCGGGCCGTCCCCGGTGAGCCGGACGACGACCACGTCGTCCGGATGGCTGGCGTACACCTCGCGCCGGTACCGCACGCCGCGGTACCGGTAGTCGGCGGACACCACGCCGTTGCTCAGGTCGAGTTGACGGCGGTAGTCGGTCACCGCGTCGCCCGCGTGGGCGGGCATCGCGATGTGCAGCTGGGCGAGCAGCCCGAAGCTCCCGAAGTCATCCCTGCCGTACGGCAGTTGGCCGTCGTCGGTCGGGGTGTCGTTGCGGCCGCCGGTCCAGAGCGATCCGTCGGTGAGGTACACGAAGTCGTCGGCCGGGTCGCAGCCGACCAGGGCGCCGATCCGGCCGTTGCCGACGGGGAGGGCCTCCTGAATGATGTTCGCCTCGGTGGCGGGTGAGCGGTACCAGATCGTGGTGGCCTTGCCTTCCGGCACGATCTCCACGTTCGCCGGGCGGACCGGGTCGGCGTGCGCGGCGAACGGCTGGAAGGCGAGCGCGACGCCGCCGCCGACGGCGCCGGTGAGGCGGAGGAAGTCGCGACGAGAGGAAGCGGGCACGGCAGGGTCCCTTCGCAGGACGTGCGGGGATTGTCGTCGCCAACTATTCACAATTATTGGGTCGCGTCAACGGGTCGAACAGCCAAGTCATCCGATCTGTCTGGGCAGTTGATTTTCATCCAGGGGTAATTCGTGGGTGTATGACGACCATTCAGCCGATGCGTGAACCCCTAAGGTCCGATGGCTCATCGGTCGTGACGACGACCGGAGGCCAGGGCGATGTCGAGTCACTGGCCGCCGGTGATGCCTGCCGTTCCGCGCGGCGTCGAAGCGTGAGGCCCGCGGTTCGGGACACTCGGGGACGAACCCGCTCCCCTCACCGGACCGCGAACCCGTCTCCGCCGTGGGCTGCATCCTTCCGTCCGGACCGCAAGAACCAGGAATGCCATGCCCCGTGTGCCCGTTCGGCCCCTTGTCCGGTCCACGACCTCCCGCACGGAGGCCTTCAGCGACGGCGTCTTCGCCATCGCGGTCACCATCCTCGTCCTCGACCTCGCCACGCCCGCGCACCCCCCGGGCGGACTCGGGCGGGCACTCGGGCATCTGTGGCCCGCATACCTGGGCTACGTGGCCTCGTTCAGCTACATCGCCGTGATCTGGCTCAACCACCACCAGATCTTCATGGGGATCCGGACGATGGACCGCGGGCTGCACGCGGCCAACTTCTTCCTGCTGATGACCACGTCGGCACTTGCGTTCCCGACCGCCGTGGTCTCCGAAGCGCTCGGCGAGGACCTCACGGGGAAGGACGCCCGGGTGGCCGTCGCCCTCTACGCGGGCATCTCGGCGGCGATGTGCCTGAGCTGGACATCGCTCTACGTCCACCTGGGCCGCCACCCCGAACTCCTCGACGACTCCGTGGAGTCCGCCTACGTCCGCAGCGGTGTGAGCCGTTCGTGGGTCGGGATGGTGCTGTACGTGGCCGCCGGAGTGCTGGGCGCGCTCGTGACCCCGCTGATCGCGCTCGCCGTCTTCGTCCTGCTCCCGGCCTTCTATTTCCTCAGCAGCTCGAGTGTGGTGGCGGAGGAGGAGGAAGCGGCGTGAAGGTGCCTCGGGCTTCGGGGGGAAGGGTTGCCGAGTAGGGCGTGGGGCCGGCTCGCCCATCGACCGCTCGTCGCCGGCCGAGCCCGTCCCTGTACTGAACGGGCCCGGTGCCGCATGAAAACCGTGGGCAGGTCTCGCCCTGAGTCGATACGTTGCCCGGGTGGACGACGCAGTGACCATCAAGCTGTCGCGGGACCAGGCGTTCGTGCTGTCCCACTGGTTCTTCGAAGTGGAGCGGTCCGGGGAGCTCGACGGGATCGTGAACGACCGGGCCGTCTGGTCGCCGTTGCACGCCATCTCCGGCACGCTGGAAACGACCCTGGCGGAGATCTTCATGCCGGACTACGACGTCAGGCTCGAGGCGGCGAGGGTGCGGCTGATCGAGGCGAAGTACGGCGGGCGGGACGAGTAGGCGGGCGAGCGAGAGCGCCGCCGCGGGGAGGGCCACGTGAGGGGGACGGTGCTCCGAAACGGTTGACCGATGGACGCCGATCGGGGAAAGCCGCCCTAGGCTGGGCCGGTGGCACGATACTTCGACGTACATCCGCAGAACCCTCAGCCTCGCAGCATCAGCGCGGTGGCCGACAGCATCCGGTCCGGTGCGCTGGTCGCGTACCCCACGGACTCCTGCTACGCGCTGGGGTGCCAGTTGGGCAACCGCGACGGGATCGACCGCATCCGGTCCATCCGGAACCTCGACGACCGGCACCACTTCACCCTCGTCTGCCAGAACTTCGCTCAGCTCGGCCAGTTCGTGCAGATCGACAACGACGTCTTCCGGGCGATCAAGGCGGCGACGCCGGGCAGCTACACGTTCATCCTTCCGGCGACGAAGGAGGTGCCGCGCCAACTGCTGCACCCGAAGAAGAGGACCGTCGGCGTCCGCATCCCCGATCACATCGTGACGCAGGCCCTGCTCGCCGAGCTCGGCCAGCCGCTGGTCTCCAGCACGCTGCTGCTGCCCGACGAGGCCGAGCCGCTGACACAGGGCTGGGAGATCAAGGAGCGGCTCGACCACGTGGTGGACGCGGTCGTCGACTCGGGTGACTGCGGCACCGAACCCACGACCGTCGTCGACTTCTCCGACGGTGAGGCCGAGATCCTGCGCCGCGGGGCGGGACCCACCGCGCGGTTCGAGTAGCCGGGACTCCGGACCACCGGGTGCCGTGGGCTCCCCGTCGAGTCGACCGCCAAGTGCGGATCGGTCCGGCACGAGTGTCAGAGGCCTCTGCCAGGCTCTGGTCATGGAGATGACGCTGCAACTGACGATCGACTGCGCCGACCCCCGGAGGCTCGTGGCGTTCTGGAGCGAGGCGCTGGGGTACGTGCCCGAACCGCCGCCGGGCGGTCATGCGACGTGGCGGGCGTACTGGGAGGACATGGGCGTACCCGAGGACGAGCTGCCGCCCGGCGCGGGCGACCTCCCGGAGTCGATCGTCGATCCCGCGGGGCAGGGGCCCCGGGTGTGGTTCCAGCACGTTCCGGAGTCCAAGACCATCAAGAACCGCATCCACCTCGATCTCAAGGTCGGCGGCGGCCGCGACGTCCCGTTGGCGATCCGCAGGCAGCGGGTCACGGCCACGGTGGAAAGACTGGTCAAGGCGGGCGCCGGCGTGGTGCGGATCTCGGACGCGCCGGAGATGGAGCACTACGCCGTCCAGTTGCAGGATCCCGAGGGCAACGAATTCGACGTCGTCTAGGCGGATGCGATCGGGATGCGTGCCGGGCCACGACCGGCGCGCTGGTCGGAGCGGCGCTGTTCGTCAGTCAGGCGTCCGGCCCGGCGCGCAGATCCCGCACGTCCAGGACGAGCCTGTACACCGCGCTGAGGAGGACCGCGGTCCCGAGCACGGGCCAGAGGGCCGACGCCCCGGCGCGGTAGTCCCTGATGCCGATGACGAGCAGCATCACGCCGACGACGACACCGACGACAGAGGCCAGAGCGCTGATGCGATGAATCACACGGACATCATCAACGACAACCTCGATGAGCGGAAGTGATCCACACGGGGCGGTCCGTCACGCCGCCGCGGCGACGTACGGGAACGTCGTGGTCGTGGGAGCGTCGACCGCGTCATGGGAGAGGCCGATGCTCAGCGCGCTGTCGGTGGTGAGGGAGAACATGACCTCGCCGGCGTTGTCCGTCAGGGCGCGGCCGTTGAACTTCGCGAAGCCGAACACCGCCGGTGTGCCGATGACATAGGGCAGGACGTCGGGGAGGAGACGGTCGGCGACGTCCCGGCCGTAGCCGCGGGGGTCGGCCGTCGTGCCGCGGGCCGCCACCACCGCGGCGACGCGGTCGGTGATCACGTCGCGGAACGTCTGCGGATCGTCGGCCGGCTCCGTCTGGTTCAGCTGCTCGGCCAGTTCGTCGTCGAACTGCGCGAAGATCGGCGAAACCATCGGCAGACCGCACCGGTTGATGCGGTGCCAGCCGCCCGCGTCGGTGGCCAGGGCCGTCGTCGTCCATACCCCGATGCGGGCGTTGCGGATGAACGGCCGCAGGCCGGCGTCGGAGACCTCCAGCACGATGGAGCGGATCTTCTGGTCGGCGAAGAGGCTGGAGACCTGTGCGGTGTCCTGGGCGGGGACGTCGACGTCGGTGCCCTCCTGGAAGGCGTGACCGACGGCCTCGACCACCTCCGGGTTCATCCAGAACGGGTCGCTGGCCCGGCCGGTCCACACCCGCAGCCCACTGCCCGCGGCGACCTCGCGGCCGGTGGTGCCCGCCAGCAGCAGCACGCCCTCCGCGTGGTCGTCGGACGCGTCGTCGCCCACCAGACGCCTCAGCTGCAAGCTCTGCGTCCCGTCGGCGTCCGCGGGGCCGAAGGTGAAGCGATAAGCCAGGTTCTCGACGGCGTCACCCGTGCTGTCGATCTTGAACTCGTACTGGGCCTCGGGGTGGAAGCCCTTGGGCGCGTCCGGCCCCGCCGCGTCGGAGCAGACGTTCATCACGAACACCGTTCCGCGATCACCGCGGAAGAGGTAGGTGTCGGAGATGTTCAGCCGGGCGTCCGCGCGGGCCGCGGGAGAGTCGAGGTGGTGGGACATGGGATGGCTCCAGGCGTCCGGGCTCCAAGCACACCGAAGCCGCGGGGAACGGCCGCGGCGTCTCACGCTCGCGCCCCGCTCCCGCCCAGGCCTCGGTTTCCCCGCCCGGACGCTGCGCTCCTGGGAAACGGAAAATGGTCCTTCTCCGCAGTCCACGGTACCGCCGTGGACCGCGACGCACCTGTTCAGCGCACGCGGCCCGCGCAGCCGCCGGCACTCAAGCCGCGGTTTTCGTGTGCTGCGCCTGTGCGCCGTCCCCCTCCGCGGCGGGCGATATCCCTACGATTCTGCCCATTGCGCGGCATGCGTGATGTACGCGGTATGCGCGGGTCCGGTTCGTGGTCGAGGGAGGCGTGTCGGCGGAATGACGACGGTTCAGGGGTCGCGGTACCGGTTGACACCCAATCTGTTCGGGACCGCGTTCGGAACCGCCGGTCTCGCGGGGTGCTGGGCCGTCGCCCGGCACACGGTGGGCGTGGCGGAGTGGCCGGAGGACGTCTTCTGGATCCTTTCGGCGATGCTGTGGCTCGTGACGGTGCCGGCCTACCTGCGCAACGTGATGGCACAGGGACGTCTGCGGACGGAGCTGCCCGATCCGACGATGGGCCCGTTCACGTCGCTGGCGCCCATCACGCTCATGCCGCTGGGCGCGGCGCTGGCCGGGCACGCACGGGGGGCGGGGGAGACGGTGTTCCTCGTCGGGCTCGGCCTGATGGTGCTCGTGGGGAGCTGGCTGACCGGTGTGTGGATCCGGGAGGACGTCCAGCTCGTGACCTGGCACCCGGCGTACTTCCTGCCCACGGCCGCGGGTGGTCTCATCGCCGCGGCCGGCTGCGCCGCCCTCGGCTGGCCGACCGCGGCCCACGTCATGCTCGGCTACGGCGTGATCTCATGGCTGGTCCTGGGGTCGATCATCCTCGTGCGGCTGTTCACCCAGCCGATGCTGCCCACGCCCCTCCTGCCCACGATCGCCATCGAGGTCGCCCCTCCGGTCGTCGCCGGGAACGCCTGGTTCGCGATCAACGGCGGCCACGTGGACCTGTTCGCGGAACTGCTCGGCGGCTACGCCGCCCTGATGGCCCTGGTCCAGGTGTCGATGTTCTCCACCTACCGCAAGGCGCCCTTCGGCCCGGCGTACTGGGCGTTCGCCTTCTCCTACGCCGCGGCCTTCACCAACGGCGTGTCATGGCTCGCGCTGGAGCACGTACGGGACCGTAGGCCGCTCACGTACGTCCTGCTGGCCGTGGCCACCTGCGCCTGGGCCGCGCTGGCGGTTCGTACCGTGCTCGGCCTGGTGCGGGGGACCTTTCTGGCGCGCGTGACGGCCCCGGCGCCTCCGGCGGTCCCGAGCTGATCGCCGCACCGCCCACCGGGCGACACCGCCCACCGGGTGAGACCGCCCACCGGGTGAGACCGCCCCCCGGACGGGAGCACGCGGTCGGCCGGCCCGCGGGAACGCGGGCCGGCCGAGGGGTGTCAGCGCAGTCCGAACGCCCGCGTGATCGTCTGCGAGACGGTGTCACCCGAGGCGTCCCGGGCCGTCACCCTGAGAGTGGCGAACCCGGCCGACTTCGGCGCGTGCAGCGACGTCCGCCAGCCGTCGCCGTGGCGGTCCAGGCCGGCGTGCTGCCAGGTCGCCCCGTCGTCGTACGAGATGTCGACGGACGGCTTGCCCACCAGCGCGGTCACGCCCGGCAGCTGCGACGCCGTGACGGTCAGCGCGGCATGCCGGTCCGCGCGGCCCGCGGTGTCGGTGTCCACGCCGTAGTCGAGCTGGATGAGGGGGAGGGCCACCGCGGCGTCGGCGCCGGTGCCGGCCGAGGTGAAGTCCCACTCGGTCAGCGTGTGCGTGGAGTACGGGTCCGCCCACGCCGCCCGGTCGTTGTCGAGCACCAGCCGGTACGGTTTGCTGTCCGCCGCGAGGCCGGGCACCTGCAGCCACTCGGCGTTGCCCCAGTCCAGCTGCTGGTCGCCCTGGTAGAGGGACATCCAGTCCTTGACGTCGAAGTTGCCTCCGGCCTCCCCGACGTGCCCGGAGCCGGAATCGCCCCAGCCCGGCGCGGTGATGTACATCGTGTCGAGGTACCGCACCGGCTGGTAGTTCACCGGGCCCATGCGGGGCCGCTCGATCGGCCCGAACCAGGTGACCTTCGCGGGCTTGCCCGCCGTGTAGTGCAGCATGTCGATGGAGTGCTGCCCGGTCTCACCGGCGATGAAGGCGTCGTCCGTCCAGTCGAGGCCGGAGGTGACCCAGTCGGTCCGCTCGCCCTGGGCGGGCGCGGTCAGCTGGTTGCCGTCCAGCCAGCCGTGCCACGCGTCAGTGCGGTACTCCATGGCCTTGCCCTGCCGGTAGTTCCGGAAGGAGACGTCCACCCGGGCCAGCGTCGCCTTCGTCTCGCGCCACGTCGGGTCGGCCGGGACGCCGCCGGACCAGTGGTGCACCACGTCGTAGAGATAGTCGGTGGTGGGGTGCGAGTCGGCCGTCAGTGTGCTGTCGCCGCGCGCGATCGCGGCGATCAGGGCGGCTCCCTGATCGGCGCTCAGCGTGGCCACGGTCACCGGGGCGTCGCTCTGCGGGGTCCAGGGGTTCTCGTCCCAGGGGTCCATCCGGCCGGTGCCGTTGCTGACCACGACGAGCAGTTTGGCGCCTGCCGCGGCGGCGGCCTCCGCCTGGGGCCGGATGTCCGAGACGTTGTCGGCGCGCACGACCACGGCCTTGCCGCGTACGTCGTGGCGGTCGGCGAGTGCCGAGCCGTCACCTGCGTAGACGGCCGTCAGCTTCCTGGTGCCCGCGGGCAGCGGCACCGCCGCCCGCTTGACCAGCGGGTCGGCGTACGTGCCCGACCTGCCGGCGAGGGTCAGGGCCGGCTCCTCCATCCGGAACCGGGCGCCGAACTCGAAGGTGCCCTCGGTCACCTTCTTGCCGGTGGGCAGCGCCCAGATGCTGTCGTACGACGCGTTGGGCAGCATGGTCGTCTCGACGAGACTGTCCGGGAAGGACCGCAGGACCTCCAGCCGCGGCGCGACCGGCGTGGTCTGCCCGGGTACCCGGGCCACGATCCGGCGGGCCTTGCGGGCGTCGAGCGTGACGGTGCGGTCCTGGTCGAGCGAGACGTCGTTGAAGCTGAGCAGCGCCATACCGAGCGAGTGCGGCCCGTTCGCGCCCTGGACGTCGGAGATGAGCCAGCCGCTGTAGCTGCCGACGGGCATCCGCGCCACGCCCGTGCCCGACGCGTCGAGGTCCAGGGTGGTCCACTGGTTGGCCGTGGTCAGCATGACCGTGCCGGACAGCGGGTTGCCCAGGCGGTCCTTGGCCGTGACCGTCAGGTTCTGGCGCTGGCCCTCCTGTGCGCCGCCGATCAGCGTGCGGGCGCGGACCGTGCCGCTGCCGTCGGTGCCCACGACCATGCCGCTGACCGGCTGGTCGGGCACCAGGCGGTCCAGGTGCGTGGTCAGTTCGACCGAGGCCGTGCTGTGCGGCGGGACGGTGACGTGGCTGTCGGAGAGGCTGAACAGCCCGGCCGGCGCGCCCGAGGCGTCGACCGCCAGGTCCAGATCGGCCGGAGCGTCACCGGTATTGGTGTACGCGACCTTGCTGACGTCCGTCGCCCCCGGGACGACCGGCCAGGTGTGGAAGCCGGCGAACGCGGTGGTGGTGGCGAACACCGAGGCGTGCACCGCCGCCAGGGCGTCCACCCGGCCGGCGCCCGCCTGGTACGGGCTGTAGTCCGGAGTGGCCTTGGCGCTGCTGACCAGCGCCTCCTTCAACTGCGTGCCCGTCCAGTCCGGGTGGGCAGCGGCCAGCAGCGCGGCCGTCCCCGCGACGTGCGGCGTCGCCATCGACGTGCCGCTCATCGTGGTGTAGTAGCCGGAGCCGCGAACGTAGTGCGAGCGTGCCGCCACGATGTCCACGCCGGGGGCGGTGATCTCGGGCTTCAGCCCGTCGTCGCCCAGACGCGGTCCCTGGCTGGAGAAGTCGGCGAGGTGGTCCGAGGAGTCGACCGCGCCGACGGTCAGCGCCGCGTCCGCCGCACCCGGGCTGCCGATCGAGTGCGGGCCGCCGTTGCCGGCGGCGATGACGAACAGGGCGCCGGTGTCGCGGCTGAGCTGGTCGACCGCCTGGCTCATCGGGTCGCCGGCGTCACCGCCGCCGCCCAGGCTCATGCTGATGACCTTGGCCTGCTCGTCCTGCGCGGCCCACTGCATGCCCGCGATGATCCAGGACTCCTGCCCGCTGCCCTCGGAGTTGAGCACCTTGCCGATCTCCAGGCGGGCGCCGGGCGCCACGCCACGCTCCTTTCCGTCGGAGGCGGCGCCGGTGCCGGCGATCGTCGAGGCGACGTGCGTGCCGTGACCGTTCCTGTCGACGGCGTCCGGCTCGTAGGGAACGAAGCTGCTGGTGTCGTCCACCTGCCCGGCGAGGTCGGGGTGTTCAGGGTCGACGCCGGTGTCGAGCACCGCGACCTTCACCCCGGCGCCGGTGTCGCCCTGCGCCCAGACCTGCGGCGCGCCGATCTGGGCGGTCGAGTCGGCCAGATCGGCCTTCACCCGGCCGTCGAGCCAGACCTTGGCGACGCCGCCCGCCAGGACAGGATGCGCGGAGCGGGCACCGGAGGCCGCCGCGCCGCCGGTGAGCGCGGACCAGAACGCCGGGGCCTGCGCGCGGTTCTGGACGATGGCCGCGCCCTGAACGCTGTCCAGCCGGCGTACGACCGACGAGCCGGCCACCTTCGGCTGTGTCCGGGCGCGGGCGGCGGGGTCGGTGTAGCGGACGATGAGCGGCAACTGCGCGGCGTGCGCGTCGTCGTAGCCGTCGGCGATCAGGCCGGTGACGTTGAACAGCTGCTTGTCCAGCATGCCGGAGGCCACGTACGGCAGGGCGGCGTCGGGGTAGACGTAGGTCGAGCCGTCGACGACGACGCGGTGGTATCCGGCCGACGTGCCCCTCGGGCTCTCGAAGGAGTTGACGGGGCTGCCGTTCGCGCCGGTTCCGATGGTGACCTTGTCGCCGGTGATCAGGGTGACGGTGTGCGCTGCACCGCCCGGCGGTTGGGGTGCGGCGGTGGTGACCGCCGCCTGAGCCGTGGGTCCCGACGCGGGCGCCGCGGCGGTGGCCGGCAGGACGCCCACTGCCAGGGCGGCGACCGCGGCGAGCGCGATCGGTCCCGGCCGGGGGATGGGAACGAGTGCCAAGGGGGACTCCCCATGTGGTTGAAGAGCGGATGACTTCCGGATCATGGGGGCTGCTTCGAGCGGCGAACAATGGGCGGGGCCTGGCACCTTTGAGCCATGACCCCGTTGTGCCACGGCACAGTTGCCCCGTGCCGGGATGGAACGGCGTGAATCCCTCCACCGGTGTCCGCTCACCGAACGGCAGACCGCACCGAGGGCAACGAAAGCCGTCGGAACAGCAGTTGGGGGTCCTGAGCGGCTCGCGCTCACCGCGGGACGAGGCCCTCCGGCGCGTATGGGCCTAGAACGGCCCGGGCTTGCGGTAGACCGAGACGTGGGAACGCGAGTCCGCCGTGAATTCCGCGCCCGACCAGTCGGCGTGCCGGGACTCCAGGGTCATTCCGGCCAGCTCGGCCATCAGGTCGAGTTCTGCGGGCCAGATGTAGCGGTGCGGGCTGCGGGACAGCTCGGCCTCGTGGCCGGCCTCCGGGTCGAAGCGGAAGTGGTGCGAGACGACCTGCTGGTGCAGGACGTCGTAGGTGTCGAGTCCGATGTAGCCCGTCGCGCTCTCCCAGACCACGGCCTGCTGACCGGGCGGCAGCTTGCGCAGTTCCGGGACCCAGAGCTCCACGACGAACCGGCCGCCGGGCGCGAGATGGCGTGCGGCGTTGCGGAAGCAGGCGACCTGCCCGGCCTGCGTGAGCAGGTTGGAGATGGTGTTGAAGACGAGATAGACCAGCTGGAACTCGCCCGGCACGAGCGCGGTGGCCATGTCGCCGACGACGACCGGAATAGCGGCGTCGTCCGCCTTCGCCCGGAGCCGGGCGAGCATCGGCTCCGACAGCTCGATGCCGCTGACGGGTACCCCGCGCTCCGCCAGCGGCACCGCGACCCGCCCGGTTCCGATGGCGAGCTCCAACGCCCGCCCGCCGTCCGCGAGTTCCACGAGACGATCCACCGTCGGCCCCAGCACCGCCGGTGCGAACATGCCGGTCCCCGGAGTGTCGTAACGCCGCGCGGTCCGCTCGTCCCAGATCTCACTCTGCAGCATGGGCAGCGATGGTTTCCCACCGCCCGGGGGACGTCAACGCGATTTCCCGCGGCCGGGACGAGAGCGGGCTGGATCCGCTCCCGCCCCGGCGGCCGGGTCAGCTCTCGGAGGGACGCGGCGCGCGCAGGTGGGCTCGCTGCGCCAGCTCCTCGTCGTCGACCAGCGTGAGCATCGGCTGGCCCGGTGCGCACATCATGAACACGACGTACTTGGCGGGCACCTCGTCCGAGGCGTTGCCGTTCTGGTAGTGGATCACGTCGCCGCCCGGCTCCCAGAAGGTCTCACCGGCCTTGATGATGTGCTCCGGCTCCCCTTCGAGCTCCCAGCGGACCTCGCCCTCGATGACGTAGCCGAAGCACGGCCCCGAGTGGCGGTGCGGGGGAGTCCCCGGGTTCCCCGGGGGCCACTCGACGAGGACGGTCATTCCCGAGGCGCCCTCGGGGATGAAGGGCGGCTTGACGTCCGCCAGCATGGTGGGTCCGGTCCCGTCGGCTGATTCCATCCCGTGCACGTGCACTGCTGTTACACCTCCGTGGGCAGGCCCGGAACGCGCGATCTCGCGTGGGCGGTTCCGGACGACAACTGTTCCTCACCGGTAGAGACAGGGCATGCCCGCGATCTGTGACGCGCCGCGCGGCCGAACGGTGCACGCGATCGGCGGCGCGCCTCGGGCGTCGCCGGCCGCGCGGCGATTCCGGCCGCTTCGCGCCAGGAAGTGCGGCAGGTGATGGCTTTGACTGTGACGGTGCGTGCTCGCAGCCGGGCACGGAGTATGCGCTCGATCGCCATGCCGACGCCGTGCGGCATCGGCGAGGGCCTGATGCGATGATGAGGACGATGAGGACGATGAGGACAGGGACCGCCATCATGCGGCGGGCCGCGAAGGGCGACTGCGGAACGTGACCGTCGCGGAGCCGGACGTGCGGGCTAGGACGTGGCTGTGGAAGGTTGGGCGGAGAGCGGCACTGTCCCGCGAGCGATGATCGGACGGGACGAGGAACTCCGTACCGTGCGCGGGTTGCTGACCGACGCGGCCGCCGGGCGCGGCAGCGCGCTCCTGATCCACGGCACCGCCGGGGTGGGCAAGTCCGCGGTCCTGCGGACGGCCGGCGCCGAAGCCGCCGGGCGGGGCTTCCGGGTGCTGCGCGCCTCCGGCGTGGAGACCGAGCAGTGGCTGCCGTTCGCCGCCCTGCAGCAGTTGCTGCAATCGACCGTTCCGGGCATCCGCACCTTGCCGGCGCCACTGCGGCTGGCGCTGGACGACGTGTTCCGCCCCGCGGAGGGCGAGCCCGCGATCTTCCGCATCGGACTGGCCGTACTGGAACTGCTCGCGGACGCGGCCGACCGCCGGCCGGTCCTGGTGCTGGTCGACGACGTGCAGTGGATCGACTCGTCGAGCCGGGACGTGCTCAGGTTCGTCTCGCGCCGCACCCGCCACCTCCCCATCCTGGTCCTCGCCGCGGGCCGGACGCACTCCTTCGACTCGTTCAGCCTCAGCGCGCACCCGGACCTCCGCCTCGAGCCCCTGGGCGAACAGGCGGCGACCCGGCTGCTCGATGCGGGCGCACCCGAACTGTCCCCCGCCGTACGCTCGTTCGTCCTCGAGCACGCCGCGGGCAATCCGCTGGCACTGGTGGAGCTCCCCAAGTCGGTGCGGGGCGTGCCCGCACAGGCGGACAACCTGCCGCTGACACTGCGGCTGGAGGCGGCGTTCGCCGCGCGCACCGATTCGGCGAGCCGCGAGTGCCGGGCCTTCCTCCTGGCTCTGGCAGCGGAACCGCACGCACCGCTGGACCGGCTGCTGGAGGCGTCGAGCCGTCTCTGCGGCTCCCCCGTGTCGGTGGACGCGCTGCAGCAGGCGGTCGAGGCGGACCTGGTCACCCTGGTCGGCCGCACTCCCGAGTTCCAGCATCCGCTGATGCGCTCGGCGATCTACACCCGGGCCGCGGTGGCCGAGCGGCTGGCGGCCCACCGCGCCCTCGCGGCCGTGATGGACGACCTGCCCGATCGTCACCTCATGCACCTGGCCTCGTCCACGCTGGGACCGGACGAGGAACTGGCCGCCCGGCTCGAACGGTTCGCCGACGCCTCCCAGGCCGGTGGGAAGCCGGCGGCGGCCATCCCGGCGCTGCGGCAGGCTGCCGAACTCGTCCTGGACGCGGGCCGCAGGACGGACATCCTGGTCCGGGCCGCCGAGCTGGCCGGAGAGATCAACGACCGCGCACAGACCCAGGCGCTGCTGAACCGCGCCGACATGAACGAGCTCGGACCCGTCGCCCGGGCCCGGCTCATGGTGGTCTCCGACAAGGCGGCCTTCGAGCCGGACGAGCCGCAGCGACGGATCCACGACATGGTCACCGCCGCGGCCCCCGCGTTCGACACCGGTGCCCGCGACGTCGCCGAGAACCTGCTGTGGCGTGCCGCAGCACGCTGCTTCTTCCAGGACGGCGACGCCCGGGTGCGCGCCCAGGCCGCGCAGGAGCTGGACCGATGGGACCCCGACCCCGACGCTCCCCTGGTCCTCTTGGTCCGCGCGTACACCGAGCCGTACCGCTACGGAACCGACCTCGTCGAGCGGCTGGCGTCACGCAGTCCGGACCGCGATGACGGCAGGACCCAGCACTTCCTCGGAAGCGGCGCGATGGCCGTCGGCGAGTCCAGCAGTGCGGCACGGTTCATGGCGCTGGCCTCCGCGGCGTGGCGCTCGCAGGGCCGGCTCGGGCTGCTCGCGCGTTCGCTCGCCGCCAGCTGGCCGCGGCCGTACCTCGGCCAACTCGACCAGGCCCGCGAGGAATCCGCCGAGGGGCTGGTCCTGGCCGAGGAGACCGGTGAGTGGATCGTCTGGCTGGGCCTGAAGGCCACGGCCGGCCTGGTGGCGGCCATGCGCGGGGAGAATGAGGAGGCGGCCCGGTCACAACGCGAACTGCGCGGCCACAGCCTCTTCTCCGCCATGCCGTACGCCGCCGTCACCGCGCAGCAGACCGACGCGCTTCTCGCGCTGTACGGCGGGCGCCCGGCGGAGGCCTACGAACTGCTCGCGCGCGCCTTCGATCCGGACGATCCCCACTACCACTCCGTGCGCCGCTGGCTGCTCGCCCCGGACCTGGCGGACGCGGCGGTGGCCGCCGGCACGGTCGAACCGGTACGGGAGGTGCTGGCCGGTCTTCCGGAGCTGGCCCGCGAGCTGCCGTCGGAGATGATGGTGGTCGCCCGCGTCTACACCGACGCGGTGCTGGCACCGGACGACCTGGCCGAGGAGGCCTACGCCGCGGCGCTCGCCGCGCTGCCGGCCGCCTGGACGCTGTCGCACGCCCGCCTGCACCTGCACCACGGGCGGTGGCTGCGCCGGCAGCGCCGCAACGTGGACGCCCGCACCCCGCTGCGACTCGCCCGTGACGAGTTCGACCGGATCGGCGCGCGCCCCTGGGCCGAGGCGTCCCGCGAGCAGTTGCGCGCCGCCGGTGCGTCGGGCGGCCGGCGGAACGCCACGAGGGGAGTGCAACTGTCGGCCCAGCAGCGGCAGATAGCCGAGCTGGCGTCACAGGGACTGAGCAACCGGGAGATCGGCGAGCGGTTGTTCATCTCCCACCGCACCGTCGGGGCCCACCTGTACCAGATCTATCCGCGCCTGGGCGTCACCAGCCGGGGCAAGCTCGCCGCCGCCCTCGCCACCCTCGACCAGGGAACGCCGGCCGGTGGTGCGCCCGGCCGCACGGCGTGAGGGCCCGACGTCCGGGCACGGCAGGACCGATGTCACGTCGAAGGGGCGGGGCGGCGTTCACCTCGCCGCCCCGCCCCTGGCCGTGCGGGCCGTCAGCCGACCGCCCCCGCCGCCTCTTCGATGACACGGGCGACGGTCTCCGGGTGGGACACGCTCACGGCGTGCGAGGCCGCGACCTCCCGCACCTGGGCCTGAGCCCGGTCCGCCATGAAGATCTGCAGCTCCCGGGGGATGTTCAGGTCCTCGGTGGCAACGACACTCCAGGAGGGGATCGTCCGCCAGGCGGGCTCGGACGCGGCCTCACCGAGCGCACCGGCGGTGGCGGGACGCTGGGTGACCGCCATGATGTCGGCGACGTGCGCCGGCACGTCCGCGGCGAACTGGTGGTGGTACCGGGACGGGTCGATGGAGAGATCGACGTCCTGGGAGCCGTCGGGCAGGGTGATCGGCACGGGACGCAGGGCCTCACCGAGCGAACTTCCCGGGAACTTGACCGCCAGTTCGTTCGCGCTCTCCCCCCTCTCCGGGAGGAAGGCGGCGACGTACACGAGCGCCTTGACCTTGTCGGAATCACGGGCGGCGTCGCTGATCACCGCCCCGCCGTACGAGTGCCCGACGAGAACCACCGGGCCGTCGATGCCGGCCAGGACGTCCCTGACGTAGGCGGCGTCGCCGCTCAGCCCGCGCAGCGGGTTCGCGACCGCGACCACCGGGAAACCCTCGTGCTTCAGCTTCTTGATGACACCGTTCCAGCTGGAGGAATCGGCGAACGCCCCGTGGACGAGGACCACGGTGGTCGTCTGGCGGTGTGCGTGGATGTGCATGGCAGGCCCTTTCGGGATCGCTGTGGACGTGACGAGACCGTGCGTCAGCCGGCGGCACGCGCCGCGGTGGCGATGAAGTCGGCCACGGCGTCGGGACGGGAGATCAGGGAGACGTGGGAGGCGTTGATCTCCTCCACCTTGGCGTGCGCGACCTTGGCGGCCGCCTCCTGCGCCGCGGGCGGGATGATCTTGTCCTGGCGTCCGATCAGCGCCCACGACGGGATCGTCTTCCACGCCGGGTCACCGGACTTCTCGGTGACGGCGGAAGCCGTCAGCGGGCGCTGCGTCGCGATGATCTGGTTCTGCTGTTCCGCGGACAGATCCTGGGCGAACGCCGAGCTCACGACCTGCGGCTTCAGGTAGAGGTCCGCGTCGCCGGCCGGTGCGCCGGGGTACGGCGCGAAGTTGAACACCGTGGTCGGGTCCTGCACGGTCACCGCCGAACCGGGCTTCGAGGCGGCGATGTCCCCGGCGGACTGCCCCTGCGCGGGGATGAACGCGTCGATGTACACGAGTTCCTTGACGTTGCTGTTGCCGCGGGCGGCGTTGGTGATGACCATGCCGCCGTAGGAGTGGCCGACCAGCACGATCGGGCCCGGGATCGTCTTGAGGTAGTCGGCCAGGTAGGCGGCGTCGCTGCTCACACCCCGCAGATTGTTCGGCGGGGCGACGACGTGGTAGCCGGCGCTCTCCAGGCGGGTGGTCACGCCGCTCCAGCTCGACGCGTCGGCCCAGGCACCGTGCACGAGGACCACGGTCGGCTTGTCCCCGGCCGTGGACCGGGCGGACGACGCGGACTGGGCCGGCCCCGTCGAAGCGCTCGCGGAACCGCCCATGGCGACGAGGACACCGGTTCCGATGCTCGCCGCCGCGAGGACGGCGAGCGGAGTGCGGGCACGGCGGAGAAACGAACGACTGTTCATGGAAAAGGCCCTTCCTGGGCAGAATGTGGCGCCGACCGTCCCGAACAGGGAAACGGCCGTGGTGTCGCGCCGGCGTGCGGTCACGCGTCGGAATGGAGCAGACCGTGCGGGGCGAGCCGGTCATCCGACCGCGGCTTCCCGGAAGCGGGCTGCTGCCTGCTTTCACCTATACGACAGGGCACCCCGGGAAGTTGTGACATAAGCGGTGAGCAGCGGGCAAAAAGGCGTCGGTGGTGCGATCACGGAGCGGCGCCGAAGCGGTGGTGGCAGCCCCGGACCGGCCCCGGACACCGTCCGGCCGGCGTCGCGGAGCGGATCATCCGAGGCTCGCCCAGATGCACTTCCCGTGTTCGGTGTACCGAGCCCCCCAGCCGGCCGCCGTGAGGGCGACCAGCTGCAGGCCGCGGCCGAATTCGTCGTCGAGTGCCGGATGCCGCACGCGTGGGGTCGCCTCGCTGCCGTCGTAGACCTCGCAGATCAGCGAGCCGCCGAGCCGCAGCAGCCGGAGGCGGATCATCCCCGTGTCGTCACCGGCCGCGTCGGCGCCGATGCCGACCGCGTGGCGGACCGTGTTGCCGACCAGTTCGCTGACCACGAGCGCGGCCTCGTCCGACAGGTCCTCCCTTCCCCACGCGCGGAGTTGGCCGAGGGCGACCTTCCGGGCCCGCGCGGCGGACGACGGGACGCACGGAAGGTCGCGGGCGGCGATGTCGGCGGCGGGGACACGGTCGGTGTTCAGGGCGAGCAGTGCGGCGTCGTCCTGGCGGCGGGCGTCGGGAGGCAGTTCCCGCGTGATCACCGTGCACATGTCGCTGAGCCACCGCGCTCGCGGATCCGGGTCGTCGGGCACGGGCGCCGTCGCCAGGTAGCGGGACATCACCCCGATCAGGCGTCCTGTGCCGGCGCCGCCGACGAGGCCCCTGGTGAACAGGACCAGGGTGCTGCCCGGCTCCAGCACCGTCTCGGTGACCGGGACGGGGATCCGGTCGAGGTCCCGGGCGGAGCCGAGCGGCGACCCTGCCGTGACGTCGAGGTTCCGCGGCTCCTGGCCGGGCCGCACCACGACGGGCGCCGGATGGCCGGCGCTGGCGAGCGTGCACACACCGAGGGTCGGGTCGTACAGGGCCATGAGGCAGGTGGCGTGGAAGGACGGCCAGGGGGAGGAACCACCCACGCGGGCCACGACGTCACCGACGCGGGCCATCACCTCGTCCAGCGGCAGGTCGAGCGCCGCGACGGTGAGCACCGTGTGACGCAGGATCCCCATGGTGATCGACGGCTCCAGGCCGCGTCCGCTCACGTCGCCGATCACCGCCAGGCTCCTGCCGCCGGACAGCGGGACGGTGTCGTACCAGTCGCCTCCGACGTCCTGCCCGGCCGTGGCGCGCCAGCGGGTCGCCGTCTGCACGGCGACCAGCTCGGGCTGCGTGCGGGGCAGCAGTTCACGCTGCAGCCGCTCGGCGCGCCCGTGGGCCTGCTCGTACAGCCGCGCGTTGTCCAGCGCGGTGGCGATGTAGACGGCGACGGTCCCGAGCAGGTCCCGCTCCTCGGGACGGAACGCGTGGGTCTGCTTCCAGGCGATGACGCACGAGCCGACCCGCCGGTCCCGGGAGACCAGCGGCAGCATCGCCCACGCCCGCATGCCGCTGAGGCGGGCCAGGTCGGCCAGAGCGGGCCAGCGCCGGGTGAACTCCCCGACGGAGGTGACGAATCCGATGTCCTCGGTGGGGTCGTCCGGTGGCCCGCTCATCGCGCGCAACCGCGTGGTGAACGACGGCGGATAGCCGACCACGCCGATCAGTTGGGGCGACGTGCCGGTCACGTCATGGACGACCAGGCCGTCGGCGCCCACCAGGGGGAGTACGTGCCGCGTGACGGCGGCCAACACCTCGGAGGGGTGCAGAGCCTCGATCAGGGCGCCGATCAGTGCGGCGACGCGCCGCCCGGGTTCAGCGCCCGCCGTTTCGGCCGGACGGTCCCGGGCCGTCAGCTGCCCCATGGTGCCCGTCACGTCGGAGGACCCTCCGCCGCCGGCGCCCCGGGCGACCGCGTTCCCGGCCCTGCCAGGCGGCGACCACCACCACGGCGCCGTCCCGCTCGGCCGTCCATCGCATATCGCCTCCATCGCGCCACGGCATTCGGGCGCTCAGGGCATCCGCACGGTCCGTCACCCATGGTAGTCAGCGGTCAACCCCCGCGCATGTCCTCCGCGGCGCCGCGACGGCCCGGCCAACCGGCGGAGGGCCGCCACGCGGCCCGTCCGGTCAGGTCGGGGACGGCTGCGCGGTGGTCGCCGGGGAGTTGCGCGCGGTGAGGGAGCTGGCGACGGTCGCCGCCGCGATGGTGACCAGCGCGCCGAGCATCAGGGCGGCGGCCTCACCGGGCTCGAGCAGGTGAAGCTGGGTCCCCAGCGTCGCGGCCGCCACGGGGACGCCCAGTTGCGCGGAGGCCAGGACGCCGATGCCGACCGGCTGCCCGGTGGCCCGCATGGCGGCGTGGACGGCGACGGCGCCCAGCCCGAGCAGCACCCCCAGTGCCACGAAGGAGGGGCGCTGCCCCAGCGCGCGCAGGTCCAGGGACGCTCCCAGCCACAGGAAGAACAGCGGTCCGAAGAAACCCTCGGTGAGGGCGAACAGCTGCTTGGCCAGGCGGCGCGGTTCACCCACCGCGGAGGCCACCAGACCCAGCGAGAACCCGGCCAGCATGATCGAGACGTGAGTGCGTACCGCGAGCGCGGCGAAGCTGAACAGGACGACCAGGCTGATCCGCAGTTCGAGGGCGAACTGCCGTTCCTCGGACAGATGGTGGAGGCGGCGCCGGTATCCGCCGCGTTCCAGACGGCTCAGGGCCACGAACGCCACCCCCGCGCAGCCGATCACCGCCAGGGCGCCGAGCGCCGCGCGGGCGGCATGCCGGGGGTCGATGACCAGGGGCAGCGCCACGATGCAGGCGGTGTCCGCGACCGCGACCTGCGGCAGCATCTGCAGGACCGCCCCGCCTCCCAGCCCCAGCGAACCGACCACCGGCAGGATCAGCGCCGCGGACGAGGACGCCATCAGCACGGTGTACAGGGCGGTGTGGCCGGTGTGGAAGACACGGGCGAGCGCGAACGCGGGGACGAGCGCGAGGACGCCGACGGCCACGGCCCGCAGGGTCCCCGTGCGCAGCCCGGCGCGCAGGGCGGTGTCCCGTACGGGGACCCGGGCGCCGGCGACGAACATGATGAGGGCGAAGCCGATGTCGGCGAGGAAGCTGAAGGTCGGATTCCGGGCGTTCAGATAGCCGATGGCGGTGGGCCCCAGCAGTACCCCGGCGACGAGTTCGCCGAGCACGACGGGCAGATGCCACAGTCGGGGCAGGGCCAGCAGCGGGCCCAGGAGCGCGGCCAGGGAGATCACGGCCAGGGTCGCAAAGCTCACGGGCGTGGATCTCCTGGTGGGGCGGTGGAACGGCTGCTCGCCGGATCGGCACACGATATCCGTGCCGGGGGAGGAAATGCCGCCAGCCCCGGCACGGGGGGGGAGAGCGGCGGTGCGGCGTCCTGCTCAGGCGTAGGGCCGTATCAGGCGAGAGAAGACCAGCGGAGCCTCCGGCAGCGCGGCGCGCAGGCCGGGGGCCAGCAGCAGACACGGCTCCTCAGCGGGCGCGTCCGGATGCGGCAGGCGGTAGGGCACCAGGTCGAAGTGCCCGCCGTCGGCGTCGATCATCCGGATCGCCTCCGTGAGCACTCGCGGATCCGCCGGGTCGGCGCCGTCCCACGCCGCGCGCAGCGGGTGCCGGCCCGGGAAGGCGGGCAGCCGGTCGGCTTCGGGCGCCCCGGTGAAGACGTGCAGGGCGGCGCCGCGCCGGTTCAGGATCCGGTCGAGGTCGAAACAGGTGAAGACCGGATCCCAGCGCAGCACCAGGTAAGCGGCGTCGGGCAGCACGCTGGTCAGGGTGTCGGCGACCAGGCGCGCCAGCGCCTGTGCTTCGCCGGCCAGGCGGGTGCGGGTCGCCCGGTAAGCGGCCAGCGGACCGCCGGAGGGTGGCGCGGGTACGCGGGCCGCACCCGGTTCGTGTCCGGGCAGGACGCCCGTCCTGGCGGTGTGCCACTGCGTCATGGGGGCCTCGCCTTCCTTGTGCGGGGGAGTTCCTGAACAGCTTGGCTCCCGCGCCGTGCCCGAACATCGGTCATTCGACTGTGCGTGGTGCACACGCGGGCCGACCGGCGACCCGGGGACCCGGGAACGCGGCTGTGAGGCACGTCACGGCAACGCGTACCCTCCGGGGCGGCAGGAAGAGACATGGATCCAGAATTCCGGGCCCTGATCAGGGCGGGCGACGAGGGCGCCTTCGCCGTGCTCTTC
This sequence comes from Actinacidiphila acidipaludis, assembly GCF_019890725.1. Classification (GTDB taxonomy): domain Bacteria; phylum Actinomycetota; class Actinomycetes; order Streptomycetales; family Streptomycetaceae; genus Actinacidiphila; species Actinacidiphila acidipaludis. The sequence continues at coordinate 109,303 of NZ_JAINZZ010000001.1, read as the reverse complement.
CGCCGGCACGGCACCGCGGTCTACAACCACTGCTTCCGGCTGACGGGCGACTGGACGGCGGCCGAGGACTGCGCCTCCTTCACTTTCCTGGAGGCGTGGCGGCTGCGGGCGAAGGCCGATCCCTGGGGAGGGAGCCTGCTGCCGTGGCTGCTGGGCATCGCCACCAACGTCGTCCACCACCGCCGGCGCACCGCCCGGCGGCACCAGCGGCTGCTGGCCCGCCTGCCGGCTCCGGAACTCGTCCCCGACTTCGCCGACGAGGTCGTGGGACGGCTGGAGGACCAGGAACGGGTGACCGAGGTCCTGCGGGTCCTCGACGAACTGCCCCGCGCTGACCGTGAGGTCCTCGCGCTGTGCGTCTGGGCGGGACTCGACTACAACGCCGCGGCCCGGGCGCTGGGAGTTCCGGTCGGCACCGTGCGGTCGCGGCTGTCGCGCGCCCGGCGCCGGCTGGACAGGCTCGCGGGCGGAAAACCGTTGCCCGGAAGGGAACCCCCGCCGGTGCGGCGGCAGATGACTGATGACCGCGGCTCCGCGGTCCGGCCGACCGGAGGGCAGCAGCGATGATCCGCGATCACGACGACGACCTGCAGGCGCTGCGCCGGGCGCTTCCCGTGCCCGCGGAGCGCGACTTCCCGGCCGGCCGCCGTCACCAGCGTGAGGAACATCTGATGACCAGTTGGCTCGACATGTCCCATGGTGCGCCCGAGCGCGGGCGGCTCGCTGTACGCGTCGGCGTGCCGGTCGCCGTCGCCGCGGCCGCGGTGGCTGCCGTCGTGGCGGTGTCCACCACGGGCACGGGCTCGCCGGCGCCGGGCGGTCACCCGTCGGCCGTCCACGAGCCGGCCGCTCGCGTGCCGGCCCGCGCCGGCGCGTCGTCCTCCACCGGCCCGCTCGGCATCACCACCGCCGCCTACACCCTCACTCGGCAGCAGCCCGGCGACAGGGTGCGGATCACCCTGCATCCGTCCGCGGCGGGGGAGGTGGACCCCGCTCAGCTCCAGCGCGATCTGGCGAGCCTGGGAATTCACGCAAAGGTCACCAGGGGCGAGCCGCGCACCTACCCCCGCGTCTACAACCTCGCCGAGCGTGCGGCGAACGGTGACTACGTCGCCACCGTCCTGCCCGAACTGACCGGCCGTTTCCCGGAGGTGATCGTCTTCTCGGAGAACTCGCCCGCGTCCGACGTGCTCACCGTCTCCGTGGCCGCGACGGCCGGCTGACGCGCCACCGTTCACCGGGTACCGGCCGTCCGGACGGCCGGTACCCGCCGGTACTTGAACGCGCATCTTGTTGTGGACATGACCATGCCGTAGCTTGTGCTCGACCCGCATGGACCAGCGGGTTCGATTCATCCTGATCGCGCATTCCCCCCTCTCCCGCCCACACCCCGGGGCGGCTGCCGCACGTCTCCAGGAGGATCCCTGTGAACACACCCATCTCGCGGCGCGGAGCGCTGGCGCTGTCGGTGTCCGCCGCCACGGTCGCGGCACTGCTGGGCGCGTCGTCGTCCGTCGCCTCCGCGGCCCAGCCGGCGGACCCGCCGCGTGCCGCCGGCTCCGCGGTCGCTGCGGCCGAGGCGCGGACGGCGCGCTCCTTCGCCGCCTCGCTGGCCGATCCGGCCTGGCGGGCCCAGGTCCGCTCGGCCGCTCTGAGCTCCCACGACGTGGACCTCGCTGCGCTGACCGCGCGCTCCACCACGAGCGCCGGGCGGGCCCTGGCATCACAGGTGGCCGCGGCGGACCGGCGCATCGCGACGGCCAAGGGGCTCGACAAGAGCATCGGCTCCCTGCTGCGGCTGCGCCTGGGTACCCAGGCGATGGCCGGGCGACTCCGGCCCGGCACCCTCCCGTTGGTCGCCGCGGCCATCACCGACGACCAGGCCGCCACGCTGACCGCCTATGACGCCCAGGGCCGCGGCCACGCACTGAACACGCGCGTGGCGCCGCGACAAGCGGTGTACGTCGTCGACATCGACGTCGCCAAGGCCGCCGCGGCCGGCATGAAGCTGGTCAGCAGGGCGCTCGACGCGGCCGGAGTCGCGTCCGACACGATCACCCGGGCGACCCCCGCGGTGCCCGCGCGCACGGGTGCCGCCCGTCCTGCCGACGCCGGCGGCTACTGGGCGACCAAGATGGACGCGGTCTACCTCAACGACGACGAGGAGCCCTGGCCGCTCGGCGACGCGGAGATCTACTCGCTCGTCAGCGGCTTCGGCCAGGACGGCAACGTGCGCGTCGACTCCGTCGACATGCCCTACCTGGACAACGACCACCACACGTACTACCCCGGCCAGCTCGTCATCAACTGGTCGAACTTCAAGTACAACGCGCTCGACCTGGTGATGATGGAGTCCGACTCCGGCACCAACTACCAGCAGCTCGCCATCGCCCTGGCCGACGCGTTGCTGACCATCACCGACAACGGCGCCTACCAGCCGCTGGTCGACGCCATCCTCAACGCCATCCCGTCCGCCTGGTACTCCAACGACGACGACTACGTGGACTCCTGGTACACCATCACCGAGCAGGAGTCCGGCACGATCCACGGCGCCCGCGGCAACGGCTGGATGACCATCGAGCCGTACTGGGTCTCCGCCCTGTGACGCGCTGACCCGCCGACTCCCGGTTCCCACGGCGGAGTCAGCGGTCCGGGCTCCCGCGGACGCGAGGTCCGCGGGAGCCCGGACGCCCGTCCGTCACTCCGGGAGCGGACAGCTCTTGACGGCGGAGCCGGGGCTCGCTTGGATCCGAGCGGTTCTCCGGCACCGGCGACTGCCGGGACTACGAGCTCTGGAACGGCCACCGCCAGGCCGACGGCTCCTGGCACGCCGGCTCCGGAGCGGTCTTCTCCCTCACGTCGCACACGCTGCGGCCCGACGGCTGGACGTCCGCCGACGCGGCGGGGCTGCCCGTCCTCCCCGGCCTGGCGCGCTACGACGAGGCCGCCCGCGGCGTCATCGACCACGCCCTGCGGATCACCGTCCCCCGCAGCCAGGCCGCCCACCTGTGGCCGGCCCGCCACGACGCCGGGTCCGCCGACCGCGGTCTGCCGCCGATGGGCCTGCGGCTGCGGCTGAAGGCCGGCGTCGACATCTCCGGTCTCCCGCCCCAGGCGCGGGCGATCGCGCAGACCCTGAAGACCTACGGCGCGATCGTCGCCGACAACGGCTCCGCCTGGTACATCAGCGGCACTCCCGACAGCCGCTGGAACAACGACCAGCTCCAGGAGCTCGGCACGCTCAGCGGAGCCGACTTCGAGGCCGTCGACGTCTCGGCACTGCGGATGTCGACGGGGTCCGACGCCGCCCGGCAGCGCTGAGCCGCGACCCCCCGGGAGCCCGCCCGTTGGTGCAAGCGGGTGGGCGCGGTCAGCACAGTGGTGTACGCCAAGTGGCAGCGCGGCCGCCCGTGGACGTCTGCTGGTGCCATGGGCTGGTCCCGGCGACCAGAACGGTGCGGACGTCGCCTTGCCGACCGGTGCGCGCAGCGGTGCTGCCAGGTCGGCCCGGTTCGTCTCCGTCATCGTTACCGCACAGATCAGTGGGACGGTCGCAGGGATGAGGACGAACCCGTTCGAGGGAGCCGGGAAACCGGTGCTGACCTCCGGCAGGACCGCCGAGTCGGCCGCGGTCTCACCGGCCCGTGCCTCCGTCGAGCGCGCCAGGGCGCGGGTCCAGGCGCTCGCCGCGCTGGTCGCCGCGCTGTCGGCGATGGGCGCCTACTGCCTGGCGATGGCCGTCCACGGCACCTACCCGTTCGGCCCGCGGTCGCGCGCGGTCAACGACCTCGGCAACCAGTTCGTCCCGCTGCACGCCCACCTGTGGGACCTGCTGCGCGGCCGCAGCACCGGCGACCTTCTCTTCAACTGGAACAGCGGCTACGGCGTCCCGTTCCTGGCGGACTTCTTCACCTACCTGACCAACCCCTTCTCCTGGCTGGTCGTCCTCGTCCCCCGGGACGCGATCCAGGTGCCGGTCTTCCTGGTCACCCTGCTCAGCCTCGGCCTGGGCACGGCCCTGATGACCGTCTTCCTCGGCCGGCTGCAGCGCGGCTCGCCGTGGCTGCGCGCCGCGCTGGCAGTCGGCTACGGCCTCAGCTCCTGGATGATCTCCGACGGCTTCTCCGACCCGATGTGGATGTGGGTCCTGGTCTCCCTGCCACTGCTCGGCATCGTCGGCGACTGGGCACTGCACGGCCGCCGGTGGGTGCCCGGCACCCTCCTCGTCGCGGTCTGCTGGCTGGGCAACTTCTACACCGCGGCGATGGCCACCCTCGGCATGGGACTGGTGCTGCTGGTCCGGCTCGCCCTGGACGAACGCCCGCTGCGCGAGCGGGGGCGGGCCGTCCTGCGCGCCGCCTCGATGACGGCGGTGGGCGTCGCGCTCGCCGCGCCCGTGCTCACCGTCACCTACCGTGCGAGCAAGGCGGCCCAGCCCGGTCCCGTGGCCACCTACGCGGGTCCCCCCAGCCTCCGGAGCTACCTCGCCCACCTGCTGCCCGGCGGCCCCTACCCGAGCGGGCCACGGGTCTCCGTCGGCGTGCTGGCGCTGCTGCTCGTGCTGACCTTCCCCTTCATACGGCGGGTGCCGGTCAGGGAACGGGTGCTGTGGCCGCTCCTGCTGTTCCTGGTCGCGCTCTCCTACGTCTGGGAGCCGACCATCCTGCTGTGGCACGGCCTGGCCATGCCGAACGGCAGCCCGTACCGGGCCGCCGTGACCATGACGGCCATGCTGACGTCCGTCGCCTGGCTGGCCCTGGCCCGCCGGCCGCGGCCGAAGGAACTCCTGGGCGGCGCGGGGCTGCTGGCGCTCCTGTTCGTCGCCGTCATCGGCAACCGCTACCTCACCGCCGGCGACTGGGCCGTGGTGCTGGCCGGCGCCGTCCTGGCCGTCGGGCTCCTCCTGCTGCTCGGCCGCGGCCCCGGCCGGCGTGGGCGTGCCGTCATCACCGCCGTCCTGGCGTGCTCGGTCGTCCTCGCCTGCGCCTACAACGTCTACGCGGTCACGGTGCGCCGCGACCGGATCGCCCAGTGGCAGCCGAAGCGGACCTTCGACGCGCAGTCGCTGAGCGCCGCGGCGGCGGTCCAGGAGCGGGACGACTGGCCGGCCTCGCGCACCGACACGGGCCCCCACGAGTTCGCCGACAACGACCCGCTGCTGCTGGGCGGCGAGGGAGGCTCGTACTACAGCAGCTATGTGCCCGAACGCAGCGCCGCGGCCCTGCAGGGACTGGGCGCCGCCTGGTACATCCAGGGCCGCCACCTGCTCGGCTTCAACGATCCCGTCAGCCGGGCGATCATGGGCGTGAGCAGCTATCTCGTCAGCGTCCCGCACACGCCCGGCCCGGTGCGGCGGACGGCTCCCGCACCGCCGGTGGTCACCCTGCGCCCGGGCGCGGCCTTCGACGGAACCGCCCGCGACGCCTCGGTCTTCGCACGCCAGGAGCGGGTGCTCGGCAGCAAGGTCTACACGGTGCCCGCCCTCACCCCCACGTCGGGCCCGGCGCCCACCGCCGGTCCCGGCGATACCTGGCATCTGCCCGGCACGCCCCAGGGCGCCCCCGGAACGACCTTCACGGCACGCTGCGCGCCCGGCTCGCTGGCCTACGTCTACACGCCGTGGTTCACCGGCGACCTGCGTGCCAACGGCGCAGCGTACCGGGCCGACGGCGTCTACCGCATGACCGACAACGGGCTGCTCCCCGTCGGTTCCGTGCCGGCCGACGGGGTGGTGAGCCTCCGCCTGTCCAGCCCCCGCGCGCAGAACATCCCGCGCCTGCCCCTGGGATGCCTGGACGCCTCCGCGCTCACCAGCGCGATCACCGACCTGCGGGCCTCCGCACCCGCCACCATCGCCACCAGCGGGCACACGATCAGCGCCACCTTCCGGTCCGCCGGCAACGGCACCGCCGTGATCGCCGTGCCCGCGGTGGAGGGCTGGACCTGCGCGGTGGACGGTGCCGGGGCGAAGGCCCCCGGCACCCTCGGCGGCCTCATGGCGGTGCGGCTCGCCGGCAGCTCCCATGTCGCCTGTTCGTTCCGGCCCCCGGGCCTGGGCCTCGGCCTGCTGATGGCCGGCCTGGCTCTCGCCCTGCTGCCCGCCGTCGCCATCGCCGGCCGCATCCGCAGCCGTTCGTCGCGCCCCGTCACGGAGAACGCCGATGCTGAAACTGTCGCTCGTCGTCCCCTGCTACAACGAGGAAGCGGTCGTCGACCGTTTCGACTCCGCCACCCGCGCGGTCCTGGACGGGCTGCCCATCGAGTACGAGATCTGCTACGTGGACGACGGCAGCGGTGACCAGACCCTGGCCAAGCTCCGGCTGATCGCCGAACAGCACCCGCACGCCACCCGCTACGTCTCCTTCAGCCGCAACTTCGGCAAGGAGGCCGGCATGCTCGCCGGGCTGCGCGAGACCACCGGCGACGCCGTGATCATCATGGACGCCGACCTCCAGCACCCGCCGGAGCTCATCTCACGGATGCTGGAGCTGCACGAGCTGGGCCACGACCAGGTCATCGCCCGGCGCGGCCGCGAAGGCGACAGGGCCGTGCGGTCCGTCCTCAGCCGGGCGTACTACCGCGCGGTCAACAAGTGGATCGACGTCGAACTCACCGACGGCGTCGGGGACTTCCGGCTGATCTCCCGGCCGGTGGTCGAGGCGCTGCTGTCGCTGCCGGAGTACAACCGCTTCTCCAAGGGGCTGTTCTCGTGGGTCGGCTTCGACACCGTCAGCTTCGACTACCACAACGCCGAACGGGAGGCGGGGGAGTCCAAGTGGCGGTTCGGCGCGCTGCTCAACTACGGCATGGACGGACTGGTCTCCTTCAACAACCGCCCGCTGCGCATCGCGATCTGGCTCGGCTTCACCCTGGCCGGCCTGGGCGTGCTCTACGCCGTGTGGATCACGGTGACCGCCATGACGTACGGCGTCACGCTGCCCGGGTACGTCACCCTGGTCGCCATCATCGTCGGCCTGGGCGGAGTGCAGATGGTCATGCTGGGACTGATCGGGGAGTACATCGGCCGCATCTACTACGAGACCAAACGCCGCCCGCACTTCCTGGTCAAGGAGCGGTGCTCGCCGGCGCTCGGAACAGCGGACGCGCAGGACCGGCGGCAACAGGGGCTGCGGCGCGGCAAGGTGGTGTGACCGTGGAGCCCGGACACGGGCCGGATCCGTGGCACCGACCGGCCACCGGGAACAAGCCGGGCTCCGGCCGGCGGGCGCAGACCGGGCAGATCCTCCGGTTCGTCCTGGTCGGAGGGATCAACACGCTGACCTTCTACGGCTGCTACCGCCTGCTGCTGCTCGTGCTGCCCTACTTCGCGGCCTACACCCTCGCCTTTCTGCTGAGCATGGTCGGGTCGTTCCTGATGAACACCTATTTCACCTACCGCACACGCCCCAGCTGGCGGAAGTTCGCCCTCTTCCCGCTGACCAACGTCACCAACTACCTCGTGCAGAGCGCCGGGCTGATCGCGCTGGTGCACTGGATGGGCATGAGCAAGAAGATCGCCCCCCTGGTCGCAGCGGTGATCGCGGTGCCGTTCACCTACCTGCTGGCGCGGCGGATCCTGCTGACCACGGGTGCCGCGCGACGGGTGGCGGCGGCCGACTCCGCCCCCGGGCAGGACCCGGATCCGGGTACGGTCCGCCGCGCCGGACGCTGACCTGAGGGGAGGCCCTGGTCCGCGGAGGGGCAACAGTGCGGCAGACTGAGAGCGCACCCGGTCGCGCGTGGCCGGGTCAGCGGGGGTGTCCAGGGGGCTACCGGCGGGTACACGGTGGTTCTGGAAACGATCGGGTGAGTGGGGGTCGCGGAGTGAGGCAGGCGGAAGTCCTCGACGTGGGATGTCACAGCGCTCTGCTGAGTGTGGCCCGCGGCAGGAAGACCGGCGGGCTGCGTCCTGTGCGGTCCCGCAAGGTCCGGCTCGCGCTGCACCGCGCCCTGGCCGCCGACGGACGCCTGCGCAGGACCGGGATCAGAAGCGTGCAACAGGCCGTCGCCGAGACGCTGGCGGAGGAGCCGCGATCGGGACTGGAGGACCTGTTCCCGTTCGCCACGTCCGTCATCAGGGACGCCCCCAACCGCGACGAGGTCATCGACCGCGTCGCACAAGCCACGGGCATCCGGCTGCGGGTGCTGCCCGGTGAGGAGGAGGCCCGCCTGGCGTACGTGGCCGCGCGCAGCTGGGCGGGCGACGACGCCGGACCGCTGCTGGTGCTGGACATCGGCGGTGGCACGGTGGAGATCGCCTACGGCACCGGCGCGTCCCCCCGCAAGGTGTACTCGCTGCCGCTCGGCGCCCGCCAGGTCACCCGTGAGCTCCTGCCCGGCGGCCTCGCCGGGTCGGCGCGGCATCTCGCCGAGGTTCGGGAGGAGCTGAGCCGGTCGCTGAGCGCGGCCGGTGACCTGGTCCCCGGTGACGCCCCGGGCTTGCGCGTCCTCGCCTGCTCCAAGACGTTCACCCAGCTCGCCCGGCTCGCCGCGGTCCGACCCCGGCCCGGTGCCCGGCAGTTGACGCTGCCGGCGCTGCGGAAGACCATCCCCGTCCTGGCGGCGGCCGGGGTAGCCGACCGCGCGCGGCTTCCCGGAGTCTCCGCGCATCGCGCCGAACAGAGCCTGGCCGGTGCGCTGGTGGCCGAGGCCCTCATGGAGGCCTGCGCGACCGACGCGGTGACGATCTGCCCCTGGTCGACCAGGGAGGGCCTGCTGATCGAGCGCCTGCGCACGACCGCCGCCCGGGAACCGCACGCAGCCTGAGCCGCGTCGCCGCGGACCGCATCTCGGGGGTCGCTTTCCGGTCAGAGCCGTGCCCTAGGATGCCGACGAACCGCGGTGGACAGAACCGAGCCGGGGGCGGCCGGTCCGGAGGAGATGATCGCGGAGGCCCGCAAGGCGCTCTTCGTGATGGTCGGTTTCCTGGCGATCGTGTGGGGGATCCAAGTCGCCAACTGGGCTGACGGCTACGCACTTTCCCGCGACTACGGGTTGCTCTCCGGATCACCGGGCCGCCTCCCGGACGTGTTCACCGCGCCCTTTCTGCACTGGAGCTGGGCGCACATCGAGAGCAACTCGGGGCCGCTGTTCGTCTTCGGCTTTCTCGCCGCGTACCGGGGCGTGTCGCGGTTCCTGGCGCTCACGTTGCTCGTAGCGGCCACGAGCGGGCTCGCCGTTTGGTTCTTCGAGCGCGGCGACCTGGACACGGTGGGCGCGAGCGGACTGATCTTCGGCTACTTCGGCTATGTCACCCTCCGTGGGCTCTTCGACCGGCACCTCGTCGACACCCTGGTCGGCCTCGTCATGGCGGCCTCGTTCGCCTACCTGCTCACGGTGGCCGTCCCCGGGACGCCCGGCGTGAGCTGGCTGGCCCACCTCGGCGGGCTGGTGGGCGGTGTCGCCGGTGCGTGGCTGCTGCGTGACCGGCGCGGTGGCGGAGTACCGCGGCAGCGACCGGCCCGGCCCTCCGCGCCGGGAGGGTCCGGCAACCCCCGGGCCGACCTGCACAAGGAACTCGGGGACCTCGGTCTGCTGTGACTCCGCGACCGGCGGTGGTCCCGCGCGTCCGCCCGGGGTGGTCAGGCCCAGGGGTACCGGGACGCCATGTAGGCGCGGCGGGCGTCGAGGACCTCGTCGAGGTCGGTGAGCGGCTCGAAGGACAGGTCGCCGAGCGGGCCGCGCCCCGAGGCCAGCACATGCAGTCGGCCGAGGTCCACCCGCACGAGCCACACGTCGGCGGACCGCCGGAGCACTCCGGGAACGGCGGCGCCCGCGAGGTCGGCCGTGACGTCCTCGGGCTGTGCCGAGTCGAGGCCGGCCGGAAGGTCCGGTATGAAGCCCTGGCCGGGCAGGTCCCACCAGGTGGTGACCTTGATGTGCGGCTGGTCGGCGTCCCACGAGCCGTACGCGAGCGTCAGCGCCTGCAGGACGTCGTCGACCGTGTGCCCCTCGGCCAGCGTGCACGGCCCGAGCCACGGCGTCCGCAGCCGGTAGACGGGTTCCGGGCACTCCCGGAACGACCGCCTCAGCGTTTCCTCCGTCGCCCTGAGCAGGGCGCGTGCGCGCTCACCGCCGTCGCTGCGATGCATGCCTCCACAGTGCCAGCCGCCACCGGGCCGCCGGAGGCGAATGCGTCGTTCCGCAGCGCCACCCAGGGGTCCAGGGCGGCTGCGGCGAGTAGGGCGTGGGTGCGGGGTTCGCCCTTCCGGTACCCGGGGAGGATGTCCTTCCGAGTCAAGAGGTCCGCCGGCAGGGGCGGTGTGACGGAGGGGCGGCCATGCGCCGATGCAGGGGGCGTGCGGGATGACGTCGATCGGTCTGCGGCCGGCGACTCCGGCCGACGACGAATACCTCTTTCAGTTGCACAAGGCAGCGCTCGGTGACTACGTCGCGCAGATCTGGGGGTGGGACGAAGAAGTGCAACGCGCCTTCCACGAACGCCTGTTCGACCCTGGCCGGTGGCAGATCATCACCGTGGACGGTGCTGACGCGGGCATGATCGACGTGGACCACGGTCCGGCAGGACCGTATCTGGGCCGCATCGAGATCCACCCCGACCACCAGGGCCGCGGCATCGGCAGTCGGCTCATCCGCGAACTCGTCGAACAGGCCCGTGGGCACGGCCAGGACCTCACGCTGGACGTGCTCGCGGTCAACCATCGCGCCCAGGCCCTCTACCGGCGCCTCGGCCTGCGCGAAGTCGCCCGGCACGGCGAGAACGGCATCAAGGTCAGGATGACCACCGCGCCGCTCCGGTGAGCCGTCCGCGCCCCGACGTCGCCGCCACTGATGGCACCCCGCCCCAGCTTCGGTGAGGACGCGGCGCGCTGCCCGCTGCTGACTACGCTCCGCGCGGTGCGCAGTCGATGTCGGAGAGCGTGGCGGCCGCCGGGGGTGCCTGCTCGGTCGCCCGGGCGGTGTCCCCGTCGAGCGCGCGGTCGCTGTGGACGCGAAGAAGGCCGTCGATGCCGCGCAGCAGGGTCTCGCCGGCCTGGACGGGATCGCCGAGGTAGCCGGCGCTCATCGCTCCGTCGCGGAGCATGACGAAGTGCCGTCCCGCGTGCTCGGCCGAGTCCTCCGTGATCGCGGCGAACAGTCCGGTGATGGTCCGCAGGTACCAGGCGCGGTGCTCCACGACGGCCTGGTGGACCGGGTGGTCGGGGGCGGGGAACTCCGCCGCCGCGTTGAGGAAGGCGCATCCGCGGTAGCCGGGTGAGCGGATCTGCTCGACCAGTGAAGCCCCGATGCCCCGCAGGACCGCGTCGGCGGACAGGTCCTCCGCGATCAGGCCGCCGAGCTGGGCGCGGATCGCCTCGTCGACGCTTCGGATGTAGGCGACGGCCAGGGCTTCCTTGCTCCGGAAGTGGCGGTAGAAGGTCGCGTTGGTGACCTTCGCCTCGGCGACCAGGCGGTCGACGCCCACGGTGTGGATGCCTTCCGCGTAGAAGATCTGCCCGGCGGTCTTCAGGAGCCGCTCCCGGGCCTCGGAGACCCTCCTGCCGGTGCCGGCTTCCGTCTGCGTCATGGCGCCCATCGTAGCAGCGGGAGCGATCTTTCCAGAGAGAACGTTCTCTCTTGTTATCGACCGCAGGGATGTGTCAGGCTGCTCGGGAGAGAGAACGTTCTCTCTGCCTGCTTCCGGCCATCGGAATGAGGGCCGCTCCGCCCTGGCCGCGTGCGCCGGCACGCCTTCCGAATTTCACCCCCGCACCCACTGGAGAACCCCATGGCATCCGCCGCCCCCGTCGCCCACATCGGTGCCGCGCCCGCGATGCGCCGGCTGTACTTCACGCGCTTCGCCTTCGCCGCCGCCTGGGCGGCGCTTCTGCTGGCGTCCGGCTCCGGCCTCGGCCTCGGGGCCAAACTGCTGCTGATCGTCTACCCCGCCTTCGACGTCGCCGCGGCCGTCGTGGACGCCAGGTCGGCCCGCGCCACCGGGCCGGTCAAGGGCCTGTACGCCAACATGGCCGTCAGTGCGCTCGCCGCCGTCGGCGTCGCGGTCGCCAGCACCTCCGGCGTGGCCGACGTCCTGCGTGTCTGGGGTGCGTGGGCCGTCGTGTCCGGCCTGGTCCAGCTCATCGTGGGTGTCGCGCGCCGGCCGATGGGCGGCCAGTGGGCGATGATCCTCAGCGGGGCCATCTCCGTCCTCGCCGGCGGGTCCTTCATCCGCGGCGCCTCCCAGACCGACCCCTCGCTGACCGCGCTGGCCGGTTACGCCGCGCTCGGCGGGATCTTCTTCCTCGTCTCGGCGATCCGCCTGTCCCGCACGGCGTCCGCAGGGGCTGACACCTCCGAAGCCTGACCCGTTCACGGCCTGACCCGTCCTCAGCCAGCCGGGCCCAAGCGACGGAACCGGGCCACCTCGCGTGCGCGCGGAACCCCCGGCGGTACGTGCGTACCGCCGCGCGGGACCCCCGGCGGTACGTGCGTACCCATGGCCGCAGGTACCACGGTCAGCCCTGGCGACGGGCGCAACCCCCGGTGCCGTGCCATGTTCGATCCGGTAACGGGCTGACCCTCGGGCAGGCCTCGGCCGCCGCCGAACGGGCGGCGGCCGCGCACGCCGGGCACACCGGCGGAGCGGTGGGACGCGCCCCGACGGGCAAGCCGCCCTGCATGAGAAAGGAGCGCGGTCATGTCCACCGACGCCATCGTGCTGCTCAAGGAAGACCACAAGGCCGTGCGGAAGCTCTTCCGTGAGTTCCAGTCGGCCGGCGACCGGGCCACCGCGACGAAGGACCGGCTGGTGAAGGAGATCATCGAGGCCCTCACCGTGCACACCTACATCGAGAACGAAGTGATGTATCCGCGGGTGCGGCAGATGGTCCCCGACCTGGAGGACGACATCCTCGAGTCCTACGAGGAGCACCACGTGGCGGACGTGCTCTGCGCCGAGCTCGCCATGATGAGCCCCCGTAACGAACGCTTCGACGCCAAGACCACGGTCCTCATCGAATCCGTGAGCCACCACCTGGAGGAAGAGGAAGGCGAGTGGTTCCCCAAGGTGCGCGAGGCGCTCGGACGCAAGGAACTGCAGGAGATCGGAGCCGCGTTGCTGGAGGCCAAGAAGAAGGCGCCCCGTACCCCGGTGCACCCCCGGGCGCTCAAGAAGGCCGCCGACGCCCTTTTCGGCTGAGGGGCGACGGAGTTCGCGCCCGCGGGGCCTTCCCGTCCGGTAGGACCGGGGCGAGGAGCCCGCTGCCGGACCCACCGATTGGGTCATCACCACGTGCGGGCCGCCCGGGGGCTCCCGAGACTGAGGGCATGGCAGAACAGCAGACGCGCAGCCGGCCGGCCGCCCGGCGGTCCAAGGCACGCGAGCGGGTCAACGACGCCGCACAGGCGGCGCAGGCCGCGGCAGACCGGCTCTCCGAACTCGTCGACCACACGGTGGAGGGCGCGTCCGCGGTGACCCGACGCGACGACGACGGCTGGCGGGTGGGCGTCGACGTGATCGAGGTGCGGCGCATCCCCGACACCACGAGCCTGATGGCCACGTACGAGGTGGACCTGGACAGCGGCGGAGCGCTGCTCGGCTACCGCAGGGTCCGGCGCTACCGGCGATGCGACGCCGACGAGTGACCCCGACCCGCGGGGCGAGCGCCGACCGCGGGACACCTCCGCACAGCACGCGCCGGCCGCGGACGCACCGCTGCACAGCGCGCGCGTGACCCCCTTTCAGCAGCAGCCAACACAAGGAGCGGTGCCGCCGTGACCGTGATAACCGACGGAGTCGTCTGCGCCCCGCGCGCCGGGACCCTCTACGACGTTCTCGACCTGATCCTCGACCGCGGCATCGTGATCGACGCGTTCGTCCGGGTCTCACTCGTGGGCATCGAGATCCTCAAGATCGACGCCCGCATCGTCGTGGCCAGCGTCGACACGTACCTGCGGTTCGCGGAGGCCTGCAACCGCCTGGACCTGGAGCACGACGCGAGCAGCCGTACGGTGCCGGAGCTCTTCGGTGGCGGCGGTGGGGCGGCCACGAGCATCGGCAAGGCCGGCGCGAAGAAGGCGGCCCGCTCGGTCGGCGACAAGGTCAAGGAGGTCGTCGGGGGCGGGTCCGACGATGACGACGACAGTGACGACGAGGGCGAGCGCGCGCCGAAGCGCCGTGCGGCCTCGCGGACCGGATCCGGCAGCCGGGCTCGTTCGCGGCGCCGGGACGAGGAGGACTGAGCGGTGAGCCAGCGGTGAGCCTCTACATCTACGGCGTGGTCGGGGCGTCCGGCGCCTTTCCCGATGATCTGCGCGGGGTCGGCGATCCGCCCGGAGCCGTGCGGCGGCTGCCGGCCGGTGCCGTCGCCGCCGCCGTGGGCCCCGCTCCGGACCGGCTGCGCGCGCGCCGCAGGGACCTGCAGGCGCACCAGGAGGTGCTGCTGGCACTGGGCGAGGCCGGTCCGGTCCTGCCGATGCGGTTCGGCGTCGTCGCCGACGACGAGGAGTCCGTCCGCGCCCGGCTCGACGCGGCGAGCGACGGACACCTCGCCGCCCTCGACCGGATCGCCGGCCGGGTGGAGATGAACGTCCGGGCCACGCCCGTCGACCAGGGCCTCGCCGACATCGTGCGGACGGACCCCCAGGTGCGGCGACTGCGTGAGGAAGCGCGACGACGCCCGGGATACGAGGTCAACGTGCGGCTGGGCGAGGCGGTGGCGGCGGCCGTGACGCGCCGGGCCGTTCGGGCCGCGGGTGACGTGCTGGCCGCGCTGGCCGGGCCGGACCGCGAGGTGAGCCACGGCCCGGAGCAGCCCGGCTGGGTGCTCAACGCCTCCTTCCTCGTCCCGTCCGACGGCGTGGCGGCGTTCAGGGCCGAGGTGGACCGCCTGGCGGCCCTGCACGGCGACAGCGCGGCGCTCCAGGTCACCGGGCCGCTGCCCTGCTACAGCTTCGCCATGGCACCCGAGCCGGTCGCGGTGTGACGTGGGCCTGATCTCGGGGCTGCTGCTCCTGCCGCTCGCGCCCGTGCAGGGCGTCTCCTGGGTCGCCGACGTGATCCTGGACGCCGCCGAGCGCGAACTGTACGACCCGGCGGTCGTGCAAGCCCGGCTCGCCGCCCTCAACCGGGCGTTCGACGACGGTGAGATCGACGCCGAGACCTTCGAACGCGAAGAGGAACGTCTGCTCGACCTGCTCGACCGACCGGCGGGCGGACGGACCGGCGCCCCGCGGCCTGAAGGGACCTGACGATGGAGATGCCCTGCACGCCGCCGGTGGCGGCCGCGGACGGACGTCGGGGGAGTGACGGCCGATGACGCAGCTGGACTACGCCGGTTCGGTGCCCGCGTCCTACCCGTCGGGACCGACCACCGCGAACCTCGCCGACATCCTCGAACGCGTCCTCGACAAGGGCATCGTGATCGCCGGCGACATCAAGATCGACCTGCTCGACATCGAACTGCTCACCATCCGCCTGCGCCTCTTCGTCTCCTCGGTGGAGACCGCGAAGAGGGCCGGCATCGACTGGTGGGAGACCGATCCCGCGCTGTCGTCCCGGGCCGCGGAGAGCGCGCTGGCGGAGGAGAACCGGCAACTGCGGGACCGGCTGGCGGCGTTGGAGGGCGGCGAGCCGTCCGGCTCCGACGACGGCGGGCGCCGTTCTCCGAAGGCGCGGAGTGGCACCGGTGGACGTCGCAGGCGGGACGGGGACGGTGAGGGATCGTGACGGGCGGCCGGTCGCCCGAGCCGACGCCGGCCGGGAACGACGCCTCGGTCACCTCCCTGTGTGTCTTCGCGGTCTGCGCCGTGGCCCCGGGCGATCAGCCGATCGCCGGCACCGAGGCGCTCGGGCACGCCGAGAGCGGTCCGCTGACCCTGCTCCCGCTGGACGCCGAGATGGCGGCCCTCGTCCAGGAGGTTCCGGCGGAACGGTTCACCGAGGAGGCGCTGCGCGAACACCTCGCCGATCCGGCGGCGCTGGAGGCGTACGCGCGTGCCCACCACGCGGTGGTGACGGCCGCATCGGCCGCGGGCCCGGTGGTGCCGCTGCCGCTGGCCACGCTGTTCGCCGATCACGACCGCGCGCGCGAGGTGCTCTCCGAGAACCTGCCACGGTTCCGCGAAGCCCTCGACCGGGTCCGCGGACGCGCCGAGTGGGCGGTCAAGGTCCATCTGCGGCGCGACGACCCGCCACCGGACCAGGCGGCCTCCGACCGCGGCGCGAGTGCCGCCGGCACCCCCAGCGCGGCCGGTGCCGGGCGCGCCTACCTCTCGCGGGTGCGCGGCCGTGAGAAGGACCGGATCTCGCGTCGGGACGCCGCGACGGCCGCGGCCCAGCGGGTGCACGAAGCCGCGAACACGGTGGCGGCCGGGAGCGTCCGCCTGCGCCCGCACGGCCAGGAGATCACCGGGAAGGACCGGCTCCAGGTGATGAACGCCGCCTACCTGGTCGATGAGGCCCGGAGTGCCGAACTGTCCACCGTGCTGGCGGCGTTGCGGACAGACCTGGCGGGATCGGCGATCGAGATCGACGTGTCGGGCCCGTGGGTGCCGTACTCGTTCACCGCGGGGGAGGAGTCGTGACCGCGGAAACCGGCGCCGTGGCGTGGTCGGGACCCGACGCGGGCGCCCCCATCGGCGTTCCGCTCGTCGACCTGCTCGACCGGGTGCTGGCGACCGGCGTCGTCATCGGCGGGGACGTGGTGATCGCCATCGCCGAAGTGCCGCTGATCCGGCTGTCGTTGCGGGCGCTGCTGTCATCGGTCAGCGAACGCGTTCCGGCGCCGTGGAACGACAGCGGCCCGCTGTGAGCGACGCGAGGGTCGACATCGACCCGCACCACGCGGCCCGGGACCTGGTCTCCCTGGTCCTTACGGTGATCGAGCTGCTGCGTCAGCTCATGGAACGGCAGGCGATCCGCCGGATCGACGAAGGCGGGCTCTCCGAGGACCAGGAGGACGCCCTCGGCACAGCCTTGATGCTGCTCGACCGCACGATGACCGACCTGTGCGAGCAGTACGGGCTGAGCCGCAGCGACCTCGGCCTCGACCTGGGCCCCCTCGGCCCGTTGCTCGCCGACGACACCTGGTGACGCGGGAGCGGCTCTGGGGGGGGCAGACTGAACCGGTCCGCGGTCCGCGGTCCGCAGTCGGCTGTCCACAGCTCGCGGTCGGGGTCAGGTCCGGTGACGCCGATGACGGGGCTGCTCATGGTGGTGGGGGGTTTGTCCGCCTGGTGCGAGAGGCGGCTGGGCTCGCGGCCCGTGGAGACGCTCTTCGAGCACGCGCACCTTTCCACGGTCGTGGCACTACGCCTGGCAGACGGTCGTGAAGTGGTCGTCAAAGCACGGCCGTTCGAGGCTCGGCTGGCGGGTTGTGCGGAGGTGCAACGTCGCCTGCATCGATCCGGCTTTCCCTGCCCCGAGCTGCTGACGGACCCTGAACCACTGCACTGTCCGAGTGAGTTGACGGGCCAGGTCGTCACGGCTGAGGCGCTGGTTCCCGGCGGGACCGTGCTGCCGCCGCGACCCGAGGCACCCGAGCTGTTCGCGACGGCGCTGGCCCGTATGACGGCAGCGGCGCCGTCGACGGCGGACGTGCCCCCGCTCGTCCCCGCGCCGCCCTGGAACCGTTGGGACCACGACGATCCACGTCCCTGGCCGTGGCCGGACGACATGGACGTGGACCTCAACGCCCGGCCCGGACCTGGCTGGTTGGACGAGACGGCTCGCCGTGTGCGCACCCGGATGCGGCGCGCCGCTCTGCCCGAGGTCGTCGGACACGGTGACTTCGAGTCCCAGAACATCCGGTGGAACGGCGACCGCCTGCACGTGGTGTACGACTGGGACAGCGCGGTCGCCCGGCCCGAGGCGGCCGTGGCCGGTCTGGC
Source organism: Actinacidiphila acidipaludis (assembly GCF_019890725.1). Classification (GTDB taxonomy): domain Bacteria; phylum Actinomycetota; class Actinomycetes; order Streptomycetales; family Streptomycetaceae; genus Actinacidiphila; species Actinacidiphila acidipaludis. The sequence continues at coordinate 91,474 of NZ_JAINZZ010000001.1, read as the reverse complement.
GGCCGCCGTTTTCCCCGCGGGCGGCCCCGAGGACCGGCCCGCCTCCGTCGCCGAGACCGAGCGGTTCCTGTCCGCGTACGCCCGTGCCCGCGGCCGGCGTTGGACGCGGGAGGAGTCAGAGGTGGCCTGGGCCGCCGGCCTGTGGGTCAGGGCCTTCAACGCGAAGAAGGCATCGGTGGCCGACCCGCACGCCTCCGCTCCCGCCCGCCTGGCAGCGGAAGCCCCCGAGCGCCTCCGCCGCGCCGACGCCTGACGCCCACCGCCCTGCGCGGTGCTCCGTCATCCTCCTGCCGCGGACGCCGGCCGGACGGTCAGGCGCTGAGGTGTTCGTGCAGCACCTGCCAGGCGCCCGCCGTCTTGACGAGCACGTTCGTGCCGCGGCCGCCGCCCGATCGCGATCGGCCGTCGATGGTTCCGGTCCACGCGAAGCGATAACGGCACACGGCGTGGTCGGCGCTGTGGGCGACCCACTCCAGGTCGTCGATCCGGTACACCTCGTCCTGGATGGTGGCGAAGGTCGTGGCGATCGCGGCGAGGACGGCTTCGCGGCCGCGGTGTGTTCCGTCGGTGAACCAGTAGACCGCCTCGGGGGCGATCAGTGGTGCGAGCCGCGCGATGTCGTGACTGTTGGTGGCCCGCTCGTAGGCGCGGACGAACTCAGCCGGCGGGACAGGTTGGTTCACGGACGACCTCGCGCTCTGGTCAGTGGGAGAAGTCCCGTTCGTCGCGCAGGCGGGCTGCCTGCTCGCGCAGCGCGGAGACCGTCGCGGCGGTGTCCTCCCGCAGACGCGCGGCCTGCTGTCGCAGCGCCTCGAGAGAGGCGGCGGTCTCCGCCTCGAGCTTGCTCGCCAGGGCCTCCAGGACCTCCGGCATCGGCGTCTCGACCACATCGGATCCGCTGGGCAGCATGTCCGCTCGCATGAACATCCCCCTCCTCGACGAGCCGCCCTCGACCACCGAGGCGGCGCCACATCTTCCCACCGCGTCCGTTGCCAAGGCGACGCCCGGCGCGCGTACTTCTCGACCGTTACGGGAGAGCAGGTCTGCGGCCGGCCCTGCCCGGCAGGCGGGGACGTCCGCACCTCGGACTCCTGCGCGGCGCTGCCGATCGCCGAGGCCGAGGCTCGCAAGGCCGCCGGCGGACCGGTTGTAGCGCACGAGGCGTTTATGACCGACCTGGAGGCCGAGGACAGGCCGGCCGCCGGGCCCCAGGCGGGCCCCGGTTCGCCCGCGACCGACCGCTGAGCTCAGGGGCCGGGCTCGTCGCGGGGTTCGACGTAGGGCTCCTCGTCGAGAGACTGGCCGCGCTCGTGGGCCCGGGCGCGTTCGGACTCCGCGCTGTACTCCAGGCCCAGGAGCAGCGCGATGTTGGAGATCCACAGCCAGATCAGGAAGACGATGATTCCGGCGAACGTGCCGTACGTCTTGTTGTAGCTGCCGAAGTTCGCCACGTAGACGGCGAAGAGGGCCGAGGCGGCGATCCAGATGCCGATGCTGAGCAGGCTGCCGCGGGTGACCCAGGCGAAACTGTGCCGGACGTTCGGGGCGGCCCAGTGGAGCACGGCGACGACCATCGAGAACAGCAGGATCATCACCGGCCATTTGGCGTAGTTCCAGACGGTCACCGCGGTGTCGCCCAGGCCCAGGATGCTGCCGGTCTTGTGGGCGAGGCTGCCGGTGAAGACGATGCCCACCGCGATCGCGGCCATCGCGATGACGATGAAGACGGTGATCGCGAAGCGGATGGGCAGGGTCTTCCAGGCGGGACGCCCCTCGCCGATGTCGTAGACCGCGTTGCCGGCCCGCATGAAGGCCGCCACGTAGCCGGAGGCGGACCAGAGCGCGACCGCCACGCCGATGATCAGCGGGATCAGGGCCTTGTTCCCGCTCGTCTGCACCTGGGCGACGATGCTGGTCAGCGTGGAGCGGACGGCTCCGGGTGCCACGCTGATGATGTTGTTCGTCAGGGACGCGGCCGTCGACTTGCTCAGGAGACCCACGATCGACACCAGGGCCAGCAGCGCGGGGAAGATCGCCAGGATCGCGTAGTAGGTGAGTGCCGCCGCCAGGTCGGGCAGGTTGTCGGCCTTGTACTCCTTGAACGCGCGCTTCAGGATCTCGCGCGACGACCCGCTGGGCAGGTCGGACGGCTTCTCCGGAGCCCGGCGGCCCTCGTCGGCCCGGTGGGCGCCGCCCTCGCGGTGCTTCGGCTCGTCTTCTTCCATCGTGCGCCTCCTGAGTCCGCGGGTGCATCGGCTTCCGGGCCCGGCGACGAGCTAGGGGGGCTCCGCCCGGGACCCGGGAAGAGCCGATGTACGAGGACCGGACATTCCACTCATTCACCCATTATGGTGCGGCTCCAGGTCCCGCGGTCCGTCCGCGACGCCGCGGAAGCGCCCCGTTCCCCCGTCCGCGTGAACGGCGCGGGTGCGCGTGAGCGGCCCCGGGCGGACCGGGTCAGGCACGGCCGCGGGCCGTGGGGTGCGCCGGCCGTGGTGCGGTGGCAAGCGGCACCCCACGGCCCGCGAGGAGCCCGGGGGAGCGGGGCGGAAGTCGCGTCAGGTGGCGGTCAGCCGAACTGGCCGGGCTGGTAGTCACCGGCGGGCTGCCGGTTGATGATGTTGATGCGGTTGTAGGCGTTGATCACCGCGATGAGGGACATCAGCGCGACGAGCTGGTCCTCGTCGTAGTACTTGGTGGCGTTCGTCCACGCCTCGTCACTGACGCCCTCGGCGGCGTCGGCGACGCGGGTGCCCTGTTCGGCGAGCTCCAGGGCGGCGCGCTCGGCGTCGGTGAAGACCGTTGCCTCCCGCCAGGCCGCGACCAGGTTGAGGCGGATCGCCGTCTCTCCCGCGTGGGCCGCGTCCTTGGTGTGCATGTCGGTGCAGAAGCCGCAGCCGTTGATCTGGCTCGCGCGGATCTTGACCAGCTCCTGGGTCGCAGCCGGGAGCGAGGAGCTCCCCAGCGTCATGGCCGCCGAGTTGATGTGCCGGAGCACCTTGCCGGCCAGTGCGTTGCCGAAGTAGTCGAGACGCGGTTCCATCGTGAATCTCCTCGTCGTGTGGTGGTGACACATCACTGACCGGCGAGGAACGGATTTGTGACAGCCGGGGCGCCGTGACCCCCGTCTCGTCGCCGTACCGGATCCCCCGTGCGGGTCCGGTCGATCCGGCGAACTCTCCGCGCCTGTCACACCGTGGACCGCCTTCTTGTCATTCGTGGTGGCAGCGACGTTCCCCGATGCGCCCGCACCGCATCGAGGTGTGCGCGGCTCCCTGAAATCGTCGCGGAGGATTCCGTTGTGAAAGCTGTACTGACCCGCGAAAGCACCCGATCGCCCGCCCCGCGGCCGCCCCTCGAAGACCGTGACGAACGTTTCCAGGCGGCCACGGACCTGCTCGGCCAGATGTACTCGGCCGCGCTGCGTATGACACGCAACACGGCCGACGCGGAGGACCTGGTGCAGGACACCTTCGCGAAGGCGTATGTGTCCTTCCACCAGTTCGAGGAAGGCACGAATCTCAGGGCCTGGCTCTACCGGATCCTGACCACGACCTTCATCACCACCTACCGCAAGAGGCAGCGGGAACCGCAGTGTTCGGCCATGGACGCCGTCCAGGACCGGCAGTTGGCGCTCATGGCGTCCCACACGTCGGGCGGACTGGGCTCGGCGGAGTCGCAGGCGCTCGACCACCTGCCCGACCCCGCCGTCAAAGCCGCCCTCCAGGAACTCCCGGAGGAGTTCCGGATCGCCGTCTACCTGGCGGATGTCGAGGGTTTCACCTACCAGGAGATCGCCGACATCATGGGAACGCCCATCGGGACGGCCACCTCCCGGCTCCACCGCGGCCGACGCCGGCTGCGCCGGTCGCTCGAGGCCACGCACGCGGCCGGCGGACCGTCCCGGCGCACCTGAACGATCCGCGGCCGCGAGCGGGCGCACGGGCCGAGCCGCCGGCCGAGAGGAACCCCGCCGGCCGAGGGGAACCCCGCCGGACGGAGGGGACGTCCGTCGGACAGAGGGAATTGCGTCGGCCGGGCGGAAGCCCGTCAGAAGAGCGGCATGCCCGGGTCGATGCCGAAGCGCACCCGGCCGGCCGCTTCGAAGAAGCCGGCGGAGTGGTTGGCGTGCTGGAGGGCCACCATGCCGTCGCGGAAGAGCCGCTCGACGCGGTTGCCCCGGTAGAGGGACGACGAGCTGCCGAGCTCGTACATCGCCACCAGGACCTCCCGGCTGACCTGTGCGGCGTGACTCATCGCGGCCCGCAGGTCGGCGCGCAGGTCGAGGGTGACCGGCTCGCCGTTCTCCCCGGCGGCGTCCAGAGCCGCCGCCGCGGACAGCAGCAGGAGCCGCGCGGCCCGCAGAGCGGCCTGGGACCGGGCCACCACGGCCTGGGTGTGCGCGGACCGGGCGAGCGTGGCCCCGGTGAACGTCGCCTTGGACAGGGCGAGAGCGACGGTCTCGTCGACGGCCGCCTGGGCGACGCCGAGAACGACGGCGGTGCAGCCCGGGATGACCAGAGCGGGGATGAAGCCCTGGTAGAGAGGCCGCTCGATGCGGGCCGGCACGTCGATACGGGCGACGAGCTCCGCGGGCACCGGGGCGTTCTCGACGACGACGTCGTTGCTGCCCGAGCCGAGCAGGCCGCTGACGTTCCAGGTGTCCCTGATCGACACCTGGTCCCGGCCCACCACGAAGAGCCGCACGTCCGGGGTGCCGGCGTCGGTCAGGCGCGGACCGCCGTCCTGGGTGACGACACCGACCATCGCCAGCCAGTCGGCCCGGCGGGCGCCGCTGACGATCTTCCAGGTGCCGGACAGCCGAAAGCCGCCGTCGGCGGGGACGGCGGTACCGGGCATGCCCGAGTTCGCGAAGACCGGCTCGGGACCGTCGCCCCAGATCCGGGCGATACCGGCCTCGTCCAGCAAGGCGGCGAGGAAGCCCCAGTTGGCGTTCCACACCAGCCACGCCACGGACGCATCGATGCGGCCGAAGCCCTCGTACACCTTGAGCACGGTCGTCAACGGTGCCTCGAAGCCGCCGAGTTCGCGTGGGGTGAGCAGCCGGAAGGCACCCGCGTCGCGCAGTGCGCGGACCAGGTCCTCCGGCACGTCCCGGTCGGTCTCCATCCGCTCGGCGGCCGCCTCGATGGCCGCCGCCAGCTGCACGGGCAGGCCCAGCGGGCCGGACTCCGCCCCGGGCCGCGGGGGAGTGCCGGGCCCCGCGGCGGCCGGTGGCCCGGTCGGGGGCGGTGGCGTGGTGGTGTCGGGGTTCTCGAGGTCGTTCGCGCGGTCGACGCTCATGGTCTCCTTGCCCTGTGTGCGGGTCCGGCCGTGTTTCTTCCGCCTACCAAGACAAGGTGGCGCCGCCGGATGTGACAGCTTCGGCCGCACGGCGGGACAACGAGTGGGAAACACCGCATGTGTCCTGAAAACGTGGATCACACCGTTGGTGCCGCAATTGGTGCAGGCGGACGGACCGGGTCGTCACGGACCGCGTCGTCAGCGGGACAGGCCGTCAGCGGGACACGCTGTGAACGGACCGCGTCGCCGCGGAATGCGTGGTCGCGGCAAGTGCGTCAGCATGAGAGGGGGAGGGACGCGGAAAGCACCGCCGAATGGGCAGCGGAGAGCATCTTCGACCGGCCGCCGTCCGGGACCTCGTGGATCACATGCTGGCCCGGACGGTGGAAGCGCTGGGCGCCTACGCCGGCGCGCTGTTTCTCCTCGAACCCGGCGGTGAGGTGCTGACCCTCGACGTCAGCGCCGGGATGCCCTTCGACTTCGCCGGACCGCTGCGGCGCGTGCGGATGGGCGCCGAGGGCGGGCCCATCGCCGAGGCGCTGCACGAGCGGCGCCAGATCTGGATGGAGTCGGGGCAGGAGATCGCCCGGCGCTACCCCATGCTCGCCATGGTCCTGCCGCACCCCCGCGCGGTGGCCGTCACGCCGCTGGAGACCGGGTCCACCGCCTGGGGCGCGTTGCTGACACTGTTCCCCGAGACGACACCGGGACCCGACGCGCCCGCGCGCCACCTGCCCACCACCGCGGCGCAGTGCATCGCCTGGGTCATGCAGGGCGCCGCCGGCGCCGGTCACCCCCTGTACCCCGGGCCGCAGCCGCGTTTCGTCGCCCCGCCGTCCCGTGAGCGCGCGCTGCCGTCGCAGGCCCAGGCCGCCGTCGACTTCCTCGCCGCGGTCCCCGAGGGGTGCTGCCGGCTCAGTCCACGCGCGCGGATCACCTTCGTCGACCCCACCGCCGCGGCCCTGCTGGACGCGGACGTCCCCGACCTGCTGGGCGCACGGCTGTGGGAAGCGGTGCCGTGGCTGGCCGATCCCCAGCTCGAGTTCCGGCACCAGGCCGCGGTCATCAGCCGGCTGCCGTCCTCGTACACCGCCCTGGACCCCTTCGGCGAGCCGCTCCTGTTCACGTTCTACCCGGACCGCAGGGGGGTGAGCGTGCGGATCACCCCGAGGGCCGGCCGGCAGAACCTCGACCGGCCCGCGCTGCCCCGCGACGAGACGACGGGCGGCGGTGAGAGACTCGACGCGCTGCGCCACCGGATGCACCTGTCCGGCGCGCTCGCGGAGGCCAGATCCGTCCGCCAGGTCGTGGAGCTGGTCGCCGACCACCTGCTGCTGGCCCTGCAGGCGCAGACGTTCGGGCTCCTCGTCGCGGAGGAGGGCCGCGTCCGGCTCATCGGGCACCGCGGCGCCAGCCCGGCCATGGTCGAGCTCTTCGACGGTGCGCCGTTCGTCACGGACCTGCCCGCGGCGGCGTTGATCCCGCAGACCCCGGCGAGGGAACTCGCGCGGGGCGTACCGTCCTTCTTCGCCAACCGCGAGGAGATCCGGGCGGCGTATCCCGAAGGCGCGGCGGCGGCCGACGGCGTGGCCGCGTCGGCATGGCTGCCGCTGGTGGTGTCGGGACAGCTGGTCGGCCTGTGCATGGTCGGCTACACGGAGCCGCATCCCTTCACCCTGGAGGAGCGCGCGGTCTGCACCTCGCTGGGCACGCTCATCGCGCAGGCACTGGACCGGGCCCGGCAGTACGACGTCACCCACCAACTGGCCGAGGGACTGCAGGAGAGCCTGCTCCCGCGCGCCCTGAAGGCGGTCCCTGGGCTGGAGGCGACCGCCCGCTACCTGCCCGCCAGCCGCCGCATGGACGTCGGCGGCGACTTCTACGACGTCGTCCGGCTGTCGTCCGGTGAGGCCGCCGCGGTCATCGGCGACGTCGAGGGCCACAACGTCAGCGCCGCCGGCCTGATGGGGCAGGCCCGCACCGCCGTCCACGCCTACGCGGTGTCGGGCGCCCCACCGGACGACGTCCTCAGAGGCACCAACCGTCTGCTCATCGACCTCGACACCGAACTGCTCACCAGTTGCCTGTACGTCCACCTCGACCTGGTCCGGCACGTCGCCCGGGTGGCCAGCGCCGGCCACTGGCCGCCCCTGCTGCACCACCCCGGCCGGCCGGCGGAGATGGTCGACCTGCAGGCGGGCCCCCTGCTGGGCGTCGACGCCGACGCCGAATACCCGGTCACCGAGATCGGGCTGCGGCCCGGGAGCACGCTGGCCCTGTACACCGACGGGCTCATCGAGATGCCGGGCACCGACCAGGACACCACCATCGCCGGGCTCAACGACGTGCTCGCGGACGGCAACCGCCCCCTCGACGTCCTCGCCGACGCCCTGGTCACCCGCGCCCAGCCCACCGGCCACCGAGCAGACGACACGGCCCTGTTGCTGGTGAAGCTGTCGTCACCGGACGGTGCGCACCCGGACGGCTCGCACCCGAGCCCGCACGGTTCGCGGCCGGGCCTGGGCGGTTCGCACCCGGATCCGGGCGGTTCGGCCATCGGATAGCCGGTCGGCCGGGGGGAAGCGGCGGGCCCGCGGATCGTGCCACCCCCCGGCCTCAGATCCAGCCGCGTTTGGCGGCCTCGGCCCCGACCTGGAAGCGGGTGTCGATGCCGAGTCCGGCGGCGATCGCAGCGATCCTGCGGGTCACCGTGCGCGAACTCATGCCCAGTTGCCGGGCGATGGCCTGGTCCTTGTAGCCGGCCTGCAGCATCTTCAGCAGCAGGAGGTCCTCCGCGCTCGGACCGTCGGGTGCCGCCGGAGCCGTCGCGACGATGGACTGCGCCCGCTGCCAGTAGGTGTCGAACAGCTCCAGGAGCGCGTCGAGCAGGCCCGACCGGTGGACGATGGCGATCTTGTCGTAGCGCCCGGCGACCAGCGCGACCAGTGCGACACGGCGGTCCATGATGCGCAGCCGGAACGGCAGGGAGGGCAGGATGCGGGCCTGCTCGCCGACCTGCGCGAGGCGGGTGATCAGCGCGAAGCGGTCCGGCTGCGCCAGCGCCTCGGGCGTGTAGACCGACCGGATGTCGACGCCGCGGCCCAGCAGGTCCATCGTCAGCTCCTCCTCCAACTCGGCGGTGTAGACGCCCAGATAGGGGGGACGGTCCAGCACCCAGAAGTGCGTGCGGACCGACTGCATCAGCTCGGCGACCCGTTGCGTGATCTCCGCCTCGCCGGTGATCACCTCCACCAGTCCGGTCGGATCCTCCTGGAGGCGGCTGGCGCGGTACTCACCCGCCAGATCGTCGACCGTGTCCCATACGGCGGTGAACGACGCCTCGGCCTCGGCGCGCCGCATGGCGAGCAGCGCGCTCAGCGCCGTCTGCGGGCTGACCGGCCGGTACTGGCCGTGTCCCTCTCTCCGCAGCAGCCCCAGATCCGTCAACCGGGCGACCGCGCGCCTGATGCGGCCCGTGGTGGTGCCCAGGCTCTGGGCGATCTCCCCGGCCGGGCGGTCCGGCTTCGCCAGGTAGCCGCGGTAGACCTGTTCGTCGAACTCGCTGATGCCCAGGGTGCTCAGCACCGGCTGCCCTCCCGGTGACCGTCGCCGCCGGCGAGCGGTCGGGACGGTCGTGGCGCGATTCGCCAACTGGCGATGTACGACACGAGTGTGATCTAGACATTCCGCGTTCACAAGCTTTCACTCGTGAACGTTCACGTCGCCATGGCATGCGGCTCCGGGCAGCTACCGGCACCGATGGCCGGACGGGCGGCGCCACTTGGACGGCAGAGGACGACCGTGCTCTGCCCGACCGCAGAGCCGGGAGACACCTTGTGAAAGCCCACCGCAGACGCTGGAGAGTGCCGGTCACCGCTGGAGCTCTGGTCCTCGCGCTGGCCGGCCCTTACAGCGCCAGGGCACTGACCCCCTCGGCCATCCCCTCCGAGGCCGCCACCCCGTCCACGCAGTCCGGCGCCGACCGGGTGCCCGCCGGCGACCACTCCGTCACACTGATCACCGGCGACATCGTCACCACCCACCAGGTCCCCGGTACCGACGGCATGTCCGGCGGGACGGTCAGCGTCCGCGGCGCGGACGGGCGCCCGGTGGAGAGCCACATCCTGACGTCGGGCGACGACCTCTACGTGTACCCCGAGTCGGTCCTGCCCTTCGTCGCCCAGGGCACCCTGGACCGGCGGCTGTTCGACATCACCACCATGATCGCGGACGGGTACGACGACGCCCACCGCGCCGGGCTGCCGCTGATCGTCTCCTACACGCACGCGGCCGCAGCGCACCGGGCGGCCGCCGCGCCCGAGGGGGCGACCCGGGTCCGCACGCTGGACGACATCAACGGCGCGGCCCTCACCACGGACCGCTCGCACGCCGCCGACTTCTGGAAGTCCGTGGCCGGGACGGCGGCGACGGGCACGGCGACGACCGCCGGAGCGCGCAAGCAGGCCGCGGCACCGTCCTTCGGCGGCGGCATCTCGCACATCTGGCTGGACGGTCTGGTCCACGCGGACCTCGCCGACAGCACCAAGCAGATCGGCGCCCCGCAGGTCTGGGCGGGCGGCGACACCGGGCAGGGCGTGAACGTGGCCGTCCTCGACACCGGCGTCGACGCCGGGCACCCGGACCTCGCGGACAGCATCGCGGACCGGCAGAGCTTCGTCCCGGACGAGAACACCGACGACTACGTCGGGCACGGCACCCACGTCGCGTCCATCATCGCCGGTACCGGTGCCGCATCCGGCGGCGCGGAGAAGGGCGTCGCCCCCGGCGCCCGCCTCGACATCGGCAAGGTGCTGGGCAACGACGGTTCCGGGCAGACCTCGTGGGTGCTGGCCGGTATGCAGTGGGCCGCGGTCGACCAGCACGCCAAGATCATCAACATGAGCCTCGGCGACGGCGTGGCCTCCGACGGCAGCGACCCGCTCAGCCAGGCGGTCGACCAGCTCAGCGCCCAGACCGGCGCCCTCTTCGTCGTCGCGGCCGGCAACTCCGGCGCCCCCGGCACCATCGGCTCGCCGGGAGCGGCGACCGACGCGCTGACCGTCGGCGCCGTCGACTCCACCGACTCCGTGGCCGACTTCTCCAGCCAGGGCCCCCGGGTCGACGGCGCGCTGAAGCCGGAGATCACCGCCCCCGGCGTCGACATCCTCGCGGCCAACTCGCAGTTCGACGGCAACGGCGAGGGCGCCTACCAGACCATGAGCGGCACCTCCATGGCCACGCCCCATGTGACGGGCGCCGCCGCGCTGCTGGCCGCCGCCCATCCGGACCTCACCGGAAGCCAGCTCAAGGACCTGCTGGCCAGCACCTCGCTGCAGATCCCGCAGTACGACGCCTTCCAGGCCGGCAGCGGACGGCTCGACGTCGCGGCAGCGGCGCACGCGGGGGTCTTCGCCACGGCGACCGCCTTCGCCGGGCAGGTGCCCGACGCGCCGGCCGGCGGCGTGCAGCGCCCGGTGACCTACACCAACACCACGGACGCGCCGGTCACCCTGACCCTGTCCGTCGACGCGGCGCACGCCCCCGCCGGCGTGTTCCGGCTGTCCGCCCAGCAGGTCGTCGTGCCCGCGCACGGCACCGCCGGGGTCACCGTGACGATCGACGGCTCCGGCATCACCGCCGACGGCAGCTACACCGGCCAGGTGCTGGCCAAGGACAGCGCCGGAAACGTCGCGGCGCACACCGCCGTCTCCCTCGGGTACGTCGAGCACAAGCTGACCATGACGTTCAAGGACGCCCAGGGCCTGCCCATGTCCGGTGTCGTCGAACTGCTCAGGTCCGGCGACGACAGCCCGCAGTTCGTGGTGATCGACGACTCGGGCACGGGCCAGATGTACCTGCCCAAGGACGTGTACTCGGTGCTGTCCTTCAAGCAGATCCAGGGAGTTCACGGCCCCCACTCCATGGGGATGGCCCTGCTCGGCGACCCCGACGTCAACCTGGACCGCGACACCACCGTCACCCTCGACGTCTCCAAGGTCGCGCGGATCGACGAGACGACCCCGCAGCGCAGCGAGGAGACCTACCAGCGGCTGGACTACACCCGCCTGATGGGAGGCCAGAACTGGCGGGACTACATGGAGACCCAGACCAACTACGACAGCCTCTGGGCCCAGCCGACCAGCCACAAGGTCACCCACGGCGACTTCTACCTGGCCGCCCGCTGGCGCAAGGAGCAGCCCGCGCTGGCCGTCTCCACCCGGACGACCGACTTCACCGACGTCCTGCGCCAGGACGGCATCACGCCGCTCCCCGCGGGCCGGAGCAAGCTCCCGCTGGTCTTCGCCGGTGAGGGCGCGACCACCGACTACGCCCACCTCGACGCCCGCGGCAAGGCCGTCGTGGTCCGCCGCAACGGCGACGTCAACGACTTCGCCCAGGCGGCGAACGCGATCGCCGCGGGCGCGAAGCTCATGCTGGTCGTGAACAACACCGACGGCCGCGGGTTCCGCCTCTACAACAAGCCCTTCGGCGGGTCGCCGGTCGCGCTCGACGTGGGCCTGCTCAGCACCGACGAGGGCGAGAAGCTGGTCCGGCAGGCCCAGACCCGTGGCGCCTCGGTCACCGTCGACTCCCAGCCCGTCAGTCCGTACGTCTACGACCTCGACCTGACCTGGCACAACGAGATCCCGGGCCACATGGTGGTACAGGGCGGCCCGAAGAACCTCGCCCGGGTCGACGAGACCTTCGACAGCCCGGCTCCGGAGACCTCCGGCGGCGAGTTCCGCTTCGACTGGCCCCGGTACAACAACTGGGCCATCGGCGAGATGATGCCGGAGCCGGTCCGGGGGAAGCGCACCGACTGGGTCTCCACCGGCCCGTACAACGGCTGGAGCCAGAGCGCCTACGCGGACGGCATGGTCTTCGAGGCCGGGGCCAAGACCTCCTACCGGCCGGGCAGCACGCAGTCCGAGGAATGGTTCAAGCCGATCGAGCGCCCCTACCTCAACGACGACTACAGCCTGCCGACGCGCACCGGCGACCACCTGTACATCGACGCCCCCGCCTGGGGCAGCCACGACCACGTCGGCATGAGCCAGATGGAAGACGGCACCGGCCAGCAGCAGACGCTGTACCAGGGCACCACCCAGCTGGGCACGGGGAACTTCACCAATGTCTCGGGCGACGCCCCCGGCTCCGGCAGACTGCCGTACCGGTTGCTCGTCACCGGTCAGCGTGACCTGCCCTTCACCCCGTACTCCTCCAGCACACGCACCGAGTGGGACTTCAGCTCGGCGGCGACGCCGGACGGCTCGGCGGCGGTGCTGCCGCTGGTGCAGCTCGACTACGAGATCGCCACCGACACCGCGGGGCGTGCCGGGCGGCACGACAGCCTGACCGTCACCGCCGCCCAGCTCCCGGGCGCCGTCGGGGCCGGCCGGATCGGCGCGGTCACCCTGGAGGTGTCCTACGACGACGGCACGACCTGGCGCAAGGCCACCGCCGACCACGACGGCGGCTACCGCCTGGACGCGCCGCACGCGGCGTCCTACGTGTCGCTGAGGGCGAGCGCCGTGGACTCGGCGGGCAACGCCGTGCACCAGACCGTGATCCGGGCGTTCGGCCTGCGCTGACGCCCGGCGGGGAGATCCCGCGCGCATGAGGAAGGGCGGCCGGTCCGTCCGTGGTCGCCGGACCACGGACGGACCGGCCGGTCGCTGTCACAACCAGGACCGCCGTTCTGTCTGTCTGCTGAGATCCCAGTCGAGGAACAGAGGACACCGTGCGTGAGATCCTGATCGTCGGTGGCGGCTACGCGGGCTTCTACACCGCGTGGCGCCTTGAGAAGAAGCTGCGCCGCGGCGAAGCGCGCGTCACCATCGTGGACCCGCGCCCCTACATGACGTACCAGCCGTTTCTGCCCGAGGTCCTGGCCGGATCGATCGAAGCACGCCACGCGGCCGTGTCGCTGCGACGGCATCTGCACCGCACGCGGCTGATCGCGGGAAGCGTCACGGAGATCCGGAACAGCACCCGGACCGTCACCGTCCGGCAGGAGGGCCGGCCGGACCACGACCTGCGCTACGACGTCCTCGTGGTGACCGCCGGCGCCATCACCCGCACGTTCCCCATACCGGGCATCAGCGAGGAGGCTTTCGGGCTCAAGCACGTCGAGGAGGCCGTCGCCATCCGCGACCGCCTGCTCACCTCGTTCGACCGGGCCGCGGGCCTGCCGGCAGGACCGGAACGCCGGAAGCTGCTCACGGTCACCTTCGTCGGCGGCGGATTCTCCGGAGTGGAGGGCTTCGGCGAACTGATGTCGCTGGCACACGCCCTGCTGAAGCACTATCCGGAGATCACCGCGCGGGAACTGGAATTCCATCTGGTGGAGGCGCGGGACCGGATCCTGCCCGAGGTCACCGACAAACCCGGCCGGTGGGTCGTGGAGTCCCTGGAGAAGCGCGGCGGGCAGGTGCACCTGAACTCCCAGCTCGTCTCCGCCGAGGACGGCCATGTCGTGCTCTCCGACGGAAAGGAATTCGACTCCGGACTGCTGGTCTGGGCCGCCGGCAACGCGTCGAACCCCATCGTGCACAACCACACCGACCTCCCGGTCAACGACCGCGGCCTCGTGGTGGTGCGGCCCGACCTGCGCGTCGGCACGGAGTCGGAGGTCGTGCCCGACGTCTGGGCGGCGGGCGACGACGCCGCCGTTCCCGACCTGGCGGCCGGACGGCCGGGGGCCTACACGGTCCCCAACGCCCAGCACGCCGTCCGCCAGGGCAAACGCCTCGCGAAGAACATCGTCGCGAGCCTGCGCGGCCGCAAGACCAGGAACTACGTCCACCACAGCCTGGGAGTGGTGGCCACCCTCGGCATCGGCCGCGGCATCTTCCAGTACCACGGCATCGTCATCAAGGGCCTGCCCGCGTGGCTCATGCACCGCGGGTACCACGTGCTCGCCATTCCGACCTGGGAACGCAAGGTCCGTGTCCTGGCGGTCTGGCTCACCGCCGGCCTCTACGGGCGCGACATCGTGTCGCTGGCGTCGGTGCAGCACCCCCGGGAGGCGTTTCTCTCCCGGGGCAACCCGCGCGAGAGCGGCGAGCCGGCCGAAGTGCGTCAGTAGCCCGCACCGTGACCCCTCCGTGGCGTGTCACCTCCGGCCGCGGGGGCCGCGGCCGCTCAGGAGATGTTGGCGCGGTACAGGCCGCGTCCGGTGCGCCGCAGGCGTGAGGCGCCGACGAGACGGTCCAGGGTGCTCCGGACGGCGTTGATGGTGCCGCTGTCGGTGTCCCGGCCGAGAGCGGCGGCGACGTCGCGGGCGCGCAGGTCCACGTCGCCGGCACCGGCGAAGTACCGCATGACCTGCTCGGTGAGCCGGCCGTACGTCCGGTGCGTGTCGGCTTCGCCTCCGGCGGGGGTCGGCGGGACGGCCGGCTCACCGACCGGCTGCCGCTCCGGCCGGGCGCGGCTCGGCCGTGGCGGGGAGCGGCGCCCGCGGTCGGGTTCGGCGAGCGGCGCGCGCGGAGTGACCAACAGGCCACGCAGCGCGTCGAGGGTCTGCCGCACCGAACCCAGGTGCGCCGCGACCGCGGCCAGTTCCCGCTCCAGCGCCTGCTTCTGGATCTCCAGGCGGATCAGTTCCTCCTGGAGGTTCCCCGCGGCGGACTGGATGTCCTGCGCGGTGCGGGTCGCCGGGCTTGTGGGCTCGCTCATCCTCGACCTCTCCGGCTGTTCAGGACGCGGCAAATCGCGACAGCTTCTCCGGGTTCATGATCCACATGGCCCGGTCGATACCGTGCTCCGAGGCCTCGATGGACAGCAGGACGACGGGCTTGCCGTCCGCGGAGACGAGGGCGGCCGGCAGGCCGTTGACCTCGATCCACTCCGTCGTCGTCCCCGGCCAGAAGTGCGGGGCGAAGGCGGCGAGGAACTTGGAGATCCGCACGCTGCCGAAGATCGGCACCTTCGAGGCACTGCGCACCCCGCCGCCGTCGGTGTAGCTGACCGCGTCCTCGGCGAGTACGTCCTCGAGAACCGGGAGGTTGCCCGTCTTGGCGGCTTCGAGGAAGACCTCCAGCAGCCGTCGGTGGGCCTCCGGGCTGGCCGGCTCCCGGTGCTCGGCGGCCAGGTGCTTGCGGGCGCGGCTGACCAGCTGACGTGCGTTGGCCTCGCTGGAGTCGAGGATGTCGGCGATCCGCCGGTACGGATAGTCGAACGCCTCCCGCAGGACGTACGCGGCACGTTCCACGGGGTTGAGCTTCTCCAGGAGGAACAGCACCGCCATCTCCAGGGCCTCCGCGCGCTCGGCGCCGAGCTGTGGGTCCACGCTGGTGTCGACGGGCTCCGGCAGCCACGGGCCGATGTACGTCTCCCGGCGCACGCGGGCCGACTGAGCGGTGTTGATGGCGAGCCGTGTCGTCACCGTGGCGAGGAAGGCCGCGGGCTCACGGATTCCGGCACGGTCGGTGTTCTGCCATCGCAGCCATGCGTCCTGGACGATGTCCTCGGCCTCCGCGACGCTGCCAAGGATCCGGTAGGCGATCCCGAACAGCTGCGGCCGCGCCGCGGAGAAGTCGTCCGTCGCCTGCTCGAGGGAAGCAGTGTCGTCGTCGGCATGCATGGTCGTTCCTTCCGGCTTCCACCATGCTACAAGCCGTGTCAGCAGGGTGCGCGTGCCACCGTATGGGGGACGTGTGACGAGACAGTGTGCGGGGGTCGGTGCGTGCCGGCGGGTGCCTGTGGGCGCCTGTGACCGGCGCGGGAAGCGCGGAAGACGGGTGCGTGGTGAAGCGCACTCGTCACACCTAAGGCGTTTTCGATTTGCGACTGTCACACATCCAGGGCCTTTCCTGTCTGTCGTTGTGAATCGTAGGCAAGGGAGAAAGGACGGCATGGTGCCGAGTCCGAGAAGTGAAGAATTCCGGTGCCTCAGCGACTTTCGCACCATCCTGTTCCGGTGAGGGTCGCGACGATGCCGACGGCCGTGCGAGAACCGGCCGGACATCTCCTGCTCGACGACAGACTCTCGCTCGAGCGGGGACTGCTGCCGGCGCCCGTCCTGGGACGGGACGGCTTCCGGGCCGCCGCGCACTACGAACCGGGCCGCGCGCAGGCCCTGTTGAGCGGTGACTTCTACGACGTGGTGCAGAGCGAGGACTCGACCGTGCACGCGATCATCGGTGACGTCTCCGGCCACGGTCCCGCGGAGGCCGCGCTGGCGGTCCACCTGCGTCTCGCCTGGCGCACCGCGGTGCTCTGCGGCCGCACCCAGCTGCAGCAGATGGGCATGCTCGAGAGAATCCTGGTCCAGGAGAGGACGAGCGACGAGACCTTCGCCACCGTGGTCTCACTGCGGTTTCCGCCGGGAGGGCATTCGGTGACCGCGGTGAACGCCGGTCACCCCGGCATCATTCTGCGCAGGTCGCGTGAGGTCCGCTGGGTCGAGCCGCAGACCGGCATCGCGCTCGGTTTCTTCCCCGGACACGAGGACTGGGTGGAGACGCGTATCGAACTCTCGCCGCGGGACGGTGTGGTGCTCCTCACCGACGGCGTCTTCGAGGGCCGGACCGGCCGCGCCACGCGGCTCGGCGAGGAAGGGCTCCTCCGGCTGGCGGCCCGCCGCTCGCACCTGCCCGCGCAGGAGTTCATCGACGCCCTGGTCGGGGACGCCGCCGCCATGGCCGCGCCCTTCGGCGGACTGAGCGACGACGTGGCCGTGCTGCAACTCGGCTGGAACGTCCCGGGCTGACGGGCGGAACCCGCGGGAGCGACGACTCCTCCCGCGGGTCACCGCACGGCTCACGCCGGCCGGCGGACGGCTCAGACGAAGGCGCTCCGGCCGGTGATCGACTTGCCCACGATGAGGCTGTTCATCTCGCGGGTGCCCTCGTAGGAGTAGAGGGCTTCGGCGTCGGCGAAGAAACGGGCGATGTCGTAGTCGAGGACGATGCCGTTGCCGCCGAAGATCTCGCGGCAGGAGGCGACGACCTCCCGCATCCGGGACGTGGTGAACGCCTTGGCGAGCGAGGAGTGTTCGTCGCGGCAGATCCCCTGGTCCTGCAGACGCGCGAGCTGCACCAGCATTCCCCAGGACGCGGTGATGCTGCCCAGGCTCTTCACCAGCAGGTCCTGCACCATCTGGAACTCCGCGATCGGGCGGCCGAACTGCCGGCGCTCCTTGGCGTAGGCGAGAGCGAGTTCGTAGGCGCCGATCATGACGCCCAGCGCCTGCCAGGAGACCCCGCTCCGGGTCACCCGCAGGATCTCCGCCACATCCCGGAAGGAGTTGACCCGCTGGAGGCGGTTCGACTCCGGCACACGCACGTCCGTCAGCGTGATCTCGGCGTTCTGCACGATCCGCAGGGCGATCTTGCCCTCGATCTTCACCGCCTCGAAGCCGGGCGTGCCCTTGTCCACGACGAAGCCCTTGACCTGGTCGTCGCGGATGTCGCGCGCCCAGACGACGACGTGGTCGGCGAAGGTGCCGTTGCCGATCCACTTCTTGGCGCCGTTGAGAATCCACGTGTCGCCGACGCGTTCGGCGGTGGTGCGCATGCCGCCGGAGACGTCGGAACCGCCCAGTGGTTCGGTCAGGGCGAAGGCCGCTACCTTCTCCAGCGAGGCCATGGCGGGCAGCCAGCGCTCACGCTGCTCCCGGTCGCCGCCGGCGAGGATCGAGTAGAAGCCGAGGCCGTCGTGCACGCCGAAGAACGTCGCGACCGAGGCGTCGACCCGGCTCATCTCCATGGCGACCATGCCGCTGAGCAGGTGGCTGACGGCCGGACGATGCTCGCCGTAGCCCTCCCAGGACAGGGCGGTGAGCCCGCTGTCGCGGAACAGCCCGATCAGTTCGTGCGGGAACTCACCCTTGGCCCAGTACTCGTTGACCAGCGGTTTGACCTTCTCCCGCAGAAAGGTGCGCGCGTGGTCGAGGATCTTCCGCTCATCGTCGGCGAGCAGCGTCTCGTAGAGGTAGAAATCGGCAGGGGACGGCTCGTCGGGCGCGGGGGCGTGGGGGCTGCTGGTGGCCATGTGCGGTGTCCTTCCGGGAACGTGCGTCACATGGCCAGACCTGGCAGGGCCGGACAGTGTGACACCCTTGCCGGGGACCGGCGCGCGGCCGCAGCCTCGAAGAGTCAGGCGTCGACCAGCATGTCCTTGCGCAGCCGGGCGAGGGTGCGGATGAGGATCCGGGAGACGTGCACCTGGGAGAGCCCCATCTCCGCGCCGATCTCCACCTGCGTCATGCCGGAGCAGAAACGCAGCCCGAGGATCGTGCGGTCACGGTCGTCCAGCCGCTCCAGCATGGGCTTCAGCGCCATGAGGTTGTCGGCCTTCTCCAGGGCGGAGTCCGGCGCCCCGATCGTCTTCAGAAGCGCCGGTGCCGCGTCGCCCTGGTCGTCGAACTGGGTGTCCAGGGACGTGGTGTTGTAGGCGAGGCCCGCCAGCACGCCCTCGCGGACCTCGCTCTCGTCCAGCCCCAGGTGGTCCGCCAGCGTCGCCGTCGTGGGTTGCCGACCGCAGGTCTGCGTCAGTTCGTCGGTCGCCTTGCCCAGTTTCAGGCGCAGTTCCTGGAGCCGGCGGGGCACGTGCATGGCCCATCCGCACTCGCGGAAGTAGTGCTGGATCTCCCCGCGGATCTTCGGCACGGCGTAGGTGGTGAACTCCAGGCCACGGTCGGGGTCGAATCCGTCGACGGCCTTGATCAGACCGATGGTGCCGACCTGTTCGAGATCGTCCTGCGGGGTGGGGGAGGAGCGGTACTGGCCGGCGACGAAGTGCACCAGCGGGAGGTTGAGTTCGACGAGGGCGTCCCGTGCGTCGGCGTGTTCGCGGGTGCCGGGCCGCAGCGCGGCCAGACGGCGGAACAGCTTCCGGGACTCGGCCCTGAGCTTTCCGGGCGCGGTCCGCCGTGTGCGGTCGACGGCTGCCGTGGAATCCTCGTTCATCGTCTCTCCCAAGTGGCTTCGGCTCACCGACGGCAGCCCGGCACGGGCGGTACGGCAGCGTCCTCACGCGTGCGGTACGGCCGTCCGGCGGCGGGGGCCGGGGCGTTCGCGTCCGGCCGGACCACCGGTGCCGGCGTCGTGCGGCGTTCGACCTAACAGACCGACAAGGCGTCAGCCCTGTGACGGTTTTCAGGCACCGGTTCGGACGCCTCGGGGGACGAGTTCGGGAACGCGAAGGCCCGGCCCACCGCGGTGGACCGGGCACAGTTGGGCAGCAGCCTAGGAGTTCTGCGCGCGGTAGAGGCCGCGGCCGGCCCGCTGGAGCCGCGAAGCGCCGACGAGGCGGTCCAGTGTGCTCCGCACGGCGTTGATGCTGCCGTTGCCGGAGTCGCGGCCGAGGGCCGCCGCGACGTCGCGGGCACGCACCTCGACGCCGCCGATGCCGGCGAAGTACTCCAGGATCTGGTCGGTGATCTTGCCGTACGCGCTGTGCCCCTCGGCGTGGCCGGAGGCCGAGGCGGACGCCGGCACCGGCTCCTTGCGGACGTCCTTCGCGCCGGTCTTCGCCTGACGGGGCAGCGCCGCGGACGTCGGCGAGGAGGAAGGGGGAGGCGGGGCGGAAACCGTAGGCCGAGCGGGAACCGGGCGCTGCCGGGAGACGGCAGGATCCGCCGCGTCGACCTGCTCCGTGGCGTCACCGTCCGAGGCGCCGCCCGCCGGCGTTGCGCGGGCGTCGGCCATCAGACCGTGAAGGGCTCCGAGGGTCTGCTGAACGGAGTCCAGGTGCGCGACGACCGCGGCCAGTTCCCGCTCCAGAGCCTGCTTCTGGATCTCCAGACGGGCCAGTTCGTCCCGGAGACTCTCCGCAGTGGTCTCGATGCTGTGCGCCGAGTGCGTTGCCGGGATCATGTGCCCTCTCCTCCTGGGACCTTGTCACCGCGTCCGCCGTCCGGCGGGATGCGTTCGTCGTGAGCTCAAAGCGGCACAACGACACATCATAGGCAGGAACGAACGGAAAGAGGGGTGACGGCACACTTCATCCCTCGAGTCGACACTTCTTGTCACGTTGACCACGTAACCGATCGTCGTCGGCCTCCGGCCCCGACTCCGCCCCGTCGTGACGCAGCCGGCGCAGCGACTCGGAGACGGCCCTGATGCGTGCGTCGACCGAGGCGAGGTCCTCCTGCAGCATGCGGCAGCGGGCCGAGAGCACGGCGGCCTCGGCGGCAAGTGCCACACAGGCCGCCAGGGCGTCCGTGTGCTTGTCATGGTGGCCGCACATTCCCTGTCCTCCTCGGGTGGAAGTCCTGCGTCACATTCGCTCTGACCGAGCGCATGCGGCCGCTGTGACAGAGCGGAGGCGGACCTCACCGAGAAGCCGCTGTCACAACACAGCCCACCACGCGGTCAGGTTGGTGACACGACAGAAGTACGTGTGACGTGGCCGGTGGGACAGCACCCGCGGGCCGCGGCACATGAGCCCGAAGAGGTGAGGGAGGGTGGCCGATGAACCGCACTGACGCGCTGGGCCTGGCGGAGCTGTTGGACGAGCGGCGCCATCTGCTGGACGTCGCCTGCTGGATGCTCGGCAGCAGCAGCGAGTCGGAGAGTGTCCTCGACGAGACCTACCGCGAGTGGTACGACCTCTCCGACGTCGACCGGCGGGAGATCGGGGCCCCTCGCTCCTGGCTGGCGCGGGTGGTGGGCCGTATCTGCCTGGGCAGACTCGCGCCGTCCGGCCGGGCCGAGGACGCCGCTCCGCCGGCTGAGGACGCCGGCGTGACGGGGACGGCCGCGCCCGGTTCCTGCGTTCCGGTCGAGCAGCAGGTCAGCCAGGTCCTGCTGAGCGCCCTCGATTCCTTTTCCCCGGCGGAGCGCGCCGCGTTCCTGGTCACCGGCTCCTCGCGGATGCCCGCTGCCCCGTGGGCCCCGGCGTCCCCGGGTGAGGAGGCCGTCGCGCGGACCCGGGCGGAATGGGGCGAACTCGGTGACCGGATCGGCAGACGCCTGCAGGCGCAGCGACAGCGTGCCGGGGATGCCGAGCACGAC
Source organism: Actinacidiphila acidipaludis (assembly GCF_019890725.1). Classification (GTDB taxonomy): domain Bacteria; phylum Actinomycetota; class Actinomycetes; order Streptomycetales; family Streptomycetaceae; genus Actinacidiphila; species Actinacidiphila acidipaludis. The sequence continues at coordinate 70,208 of NZ_JAINZZ010000001.1, read as the reverse complement.
GCCGTCGTGCGGGCGGTGCGGCTGGCCTGCGTCACGCAGGACCCGCAACTGCTGGTGTCCGTACTGGCAGCCGATGCCGCGGCCTTCTTCGACGGCGGCGGCAAGGTCCGGGCCCTGGTCAGACCGGTGGAGGGCGGTGAGCAGGTGGCCTACAGCCTGCTGGCCCTGGTCGGGCCACGCGGGCGCACCAGTCTCGCGGCCCAGTCGGTCAACGGGCGCACCGGCCTGGTGGCCCGCTACGACCACATGGTCGCCGCGGTCTTCAGCCTGGAGGTCATCACCAGACGTGTGACGAGGATCTGGGTCACACTCAATCCCGACAAGCTGCGTGCCTGGAACAGGTCGTCGCGTCGTCCCTGAGCTGTACAACCCCGGGAACGTCCCGCATGCGGGCCTCCCGGACGTCCCCTGAGTCTGCCCGCCCACCCGTGGCGGCAACTTTGCTCCGCACTGTCACACGGTGGTGGCCACCACGGTCAATACACCGGATGTGACAGAAAACGCTGTGACCTTGTGGTCACGGTCGCTGCAAAAAACCACCCATGTCATGCGCACAGCCGGGGTCGACGGTACCCGGGCCGAACACGCGCGTGCTGAACCGGTTGCCGGAGCTCAATGCCGCCCCGCGGGGGTCACGTGTCCACGCGAGCGGATCCGTGCGGCCGGAGGAACGGAGACAGCAGGACCATGTACCCAGAGCCGGACCCTGAGCGGAGCGGACTCGATGAGGCAGTTCTCGATGAGGCAGTCGCTGTCTTCGTGCAGTTGCGGCCGTGCCTCTTCGGCATCGCGTACCGCGTGCTCGGGAGTGCCGTGGAGGCGGAGGACGTGGTCCAGGAGGTCTGGCTGCGCTGGCAGAAGACCGATCGCTCCGCCGTGATCAGCCCCGCAGCGTTCCTGTCCAGCGCCACGACACGACTGGCCATCAACGTCGCGCAGTCCGCGCGCGTGCGCCGCGAGACCTACGTGGGCCCGTGGCTGCCGGAACCGGTGGACACCAGTGCGGACCCGCAGCTGGGAGCCGAGCGGGCGGAGGACCTGGAAATGGCCCTTCTGCTGCTGCTGGAGAGACTCAGCCCGACCGAGCGCGCCGCCTACGTCCTGCGCGAGGCGTTCGACTACCCGTACTCCCAGATCGCCGAGATCCTCGAACTCAGCCAGGTCAACGTGCGGCAGATCGTCAGCCGTGCCCGCAAGCACCTGTCGGCCGAGAAGCGCGAGACCGTCGAGGCGGGGGCACACCGGCGGCTGCTCGACGCCTTCGTCTGCGCGGCCAAGACCGGGGACGTGGCCGCGCTCGAAACCGTGCTCGTCCCGGACGCGGAGTGCGCGCCGGCCGCGCCGCCCGCCCCACTCATGTACCCGACCCTGGCCGTGCCCGTGCGGTGAACCCGGCGCCGCCGCAGGCGCCGACCGGGGACCTGACCGTGAACCAAGGAGATCACCATGAACTGGCGCCTGACGGCGGCCTGCCGGGACCTGGATCCCGACGTGTTCTTCCCGATCGGCACCGGCGGCATGTCCCTCGTGCAGATCGCCGAGGCGAAGACCGTGTGCCGGCGGTGCCCGGTCGCCGAGCAGTGCCTGGCCTGGGCGGTGGGCGACGGCCGCGTCGAGGGGATCTGGGGCGGCACCACGGAGAACGAACGCCGGGCCATGCGCCTGCGTGAGGACCTGGGTTCATAGCCCGGCGGTCACGGCGCCGATGACGAAGAGGGATGGTCGAGACAGATGAGCAGCGGACGGCAGGCAACCGGAGTGCGGCGGCCGCCGGAAGGCGACCGGATGACCCGCTGGATGGAGAGCCGGCTCGGAGTGAGGGGCACGGCCAGAAACGCGATGCGCCGGGCGTTCCCGACTCACTGGTCCTTCGTGCTCGGAGAGATCAGCCTCTACAGCTTCGTCGTCCTGGTCGTCACGGGCGTCTATCTAGCGCTGTACTTCCACCCCTCGACGAACCAGGTGGTCTATCACGGGAGTTACCGCCCGCTGCAGGGGCAGCACGTGTCGGAGGCCTTCAACTCCACGATGCACCTGTCGTTCGAGGTGCGTGGCGGTCTGCTGATGCGGCAGGCCCACCACTGGGCGGCGCTGATCTTCATCGCCAGCCTTCTCGGCCACATGCTGCGGGTGTTCTTCACCGGCGCCTTCCGCAAGCCCCGGGAACTCAACTGGCTGCTGGGATTCGCTCTGCTGGCGCTGGGGATGTTCGCCGGCCTCACCGGGTACGACCTGCCGGACGATCTCCTGTCCGGGACCGGCCTGATGATCGTCAACGGAACCGTTCTCTCCATTCCCGTCGTCGGCACCTATCTGTCGATGTTCCTGTTCGGGGGAGCCTTTCCCGGCGGGGACGTCATCGCGCGGTTCGACATCATCCATGTGCTGCTCATTCCCGCGGTCATGGTCGGCATCATCGCGGCCGCGCTGGTCCTGGAGAGGCGCCACGGGCCCACCCAGTACCCCGGCCCCGGCCGCAGTGAGAAGAACATCGTCGGGCTGCCGCTGAAGACCTACGCCATGAAGACGGCCGGCCTGTTCTTCGTCACCTGCGGCGTGATCTTCCTCTTCGCGTCGATCGCGCAGATCAACCCGATCTGGCTGTACGGCCCCTACCGTCCCGACCAGGTCTCCGCCGGATCGCAGCCCGACTGGTACATGGGCGTGGCCGACGGGCTCCTGCGGGTGATGCCCGGCTGGGAAGTGAGCGCGTGGGGCCACGCCCTGGCGCTCGACAACCTGGTCCCCCTGATCGTGGGGGTCGGCTTCTTCCTGTTCCTGGCCGTGTACCCCTTCATCGAGTCCTGGGTCACCGACGACGACCGTGAGCACCATGTCCTGGACCGGCCGCGCAACCGTCCGGTGCGGACCGGGATCGGTGCGGCCTGGATCAGCGTGTACGTCGTGGCGCTGGTGGGCGCCGGGAACGACGTGATCGCCACACATCTGCATCTCTCGGTGAACGCGGTAACGTGGGCGGTCAGAGTGAGTTTGTTCGTCGTGCCCCCCGCGGTTTTCACCGTGGCGAAACGATGGGCACTGGGCCTGCAGCGGCAGGATCGCGAAAAGGTGCTGCACGGCCGGGAGACCGGCATCCTCAAACGCCTCCCGCACGGTGAGTTCATCGAAGTGCACGAAGCTGTTTCCCAAAAGCAATTGCACATGCTGACGGCCCACGAGCAGTACCAGCCGATCGGTACCGGGCCAGGCGCCGCGTCCGGCAGGACGCAGCGGCTGCGGTCCAGGCTCAGCCGGCGTTTCTACGGGGAAGGCACGCAGATCCCGAAGCCGACGGTCCGGGAATTCAAGGAGATCTCCGAGAGGCATCGGCAGTGACGCCCACCACGCCCGGCGCCGTGTCACAGATTCCCTATGCCACCGGTCGTATGTCGTGAGCGGCTATTTGATCGGAGTTGAATTGTGGCAATCACCGAACGACTTCTTTCCACCACGGTGCTGGTGATAGGCACCGGAGGCGCGGGACTGCGGGCGGCCATCGAACTGGCCGAGAGCGGGGTCGACGTGCTGGCGGTCGGAAAGCGGCCCAAGGACGACGCGCACACGGCGCTCGCCGCCGGCGGTATCAACGCCGCTCTGGCCACCATGGACCCGGAGGACAGCTGGCAGCAGCACGCCGCGGACACGCTCAAGGAGAGCTATCTGCTGGCCGATCCCCGCACGGTGGAGATCGTCACCCAGGGCGCGGCCCGGGGCATCGACGACCTCGAACGGTTCGGCATGGCCTTCGCGCGGGAACAGGACGGCCGGATCTCCCAGCGCTTCTTCGGCGCCCACAAGTTCCGCCGCACCGCCTTCGCGGGCGACTACACCGGCCTGGAGATCCAGCGCACCCTGATCCGCCGCGCCGAGCAGCTCCGGATCCCCGTCCTCGACGGCGTGTACATCACGCAGCTGCTGACCGACGACAACGCCGTCTTCGGCGCGTACGGCTTCGACCTCACCCACGGGACCCGCTACCTGATCCACGCCGACGCCGTCATCCTCGCCGCCGGCGGCCACACCCGGATCTGGCGGCGCACCTCCTCGCGCCGTGACGAGAACACCGGCGACTCCTTCCGCCTGGCCGTGGAGGCCGGCGCCCGGCTGCGCGACCCCGAACTCGTCCAGTTCCACCCCTCGGGCATCCTCGAACCGGAGAACGCCGCCGGCACCCTGGTCAGCGAGGCCGCACGGGGCGAGGGCGGTGTGCTGCGCAACGCCCTCGGCGAGCGCTTCATGACCCGCTACGACCCGGAGCGCATGGAGCTCTCCACCCGCGACCGCGTGGCGCTCGCCGCCTACACCGAGATCAAGGAGGGACGCGGCACCCCGCACGGCGGTGTGTGGCTGGACGTCTCCCACCTGTCCCGGCAGACGATCATGGAACGGCTCCCGCGGGTCTACCAGACCCTGATGGACCTCCAGATGCTGGACATCACGCGGGACCCCATCGAGATCGCCCCCACCGCGCACTACTCGATGGGCGGCGTGTGGGTCCGGCCCGAGGACCACAGCACCGACGTCCGCGGCCTCTACGCCATCGGAGAGGCGTCCAGCGGACTGCACGGCGCCAACCGCCTCGGCGGCAACAGCCTCATCGAACTGCTGGTCTTCGGCCGCATCACCGGCCAGGCGGCCGCGGCCCACGCCCGGGAACTGCCGAAGCAGCAGCGGTCGGCGGCCGCCGTCGCCGACGCCCGGGCCGAGATCGACGACCTCCTCGCGTCGGACGGACCGGAGAACGTCCGCGCACTGCAGCGCGCCGTCCGCAACACCATGACCGAGCACGCCGGCGTCGTCCGCGACGAACAGGGACTGCGGGCCGGGCTGGTGGAGCTCATCGCGATCGAGGAGCGGATGCAGGACGTGGGCGTCCACCCGGACATCGCCGGGTTCCAGGACCTCGCGCACGCCTTCGACCTCAAGTCCGCCGCGCTGGCGGCCCGCGCCACGCTCGAGGCCGCCCTCGAGCGCCGTGAGACGCGCGGCTGCCACAACCGCAGCGACTACCCCGAACTCGACCCCGCGCTGCGGGTCAACCTCGTGTGGTCCCCGACCGAGGGCGTCACCCGCGAGAGCATCCCGGCCGTTCCGGACGAGATCGCGGCGCTGATGCAAGAGGTCTCGACGGTCGGGAAGCTCGCCGAGTGAACCACCGTCCACCGGCCGGGACATGGTCCCGCCGCCGGTCGGCAGAACGCCGTCACCGAGCGTGCGTGGCACGCATGAGCAAGACAGAGAGGATTCCAGCATGAAGATCGTCGTGGTCGGCGGGACCGGACTCATCGGTTCCAAGGTGGTCGCGAGGCTCCAGGAGAACGGTCACCAGGCGGTCCCCGCGGCGCCCAACACCGGCGTCAACACCCTGACGGGTGAAGGACTGGGCGAGGCCCTGGACGGCGCGTCCGTCGTCGTCGACGTGTCCAACTCGCCCTCGTTCGAGGACGACGCGGCCATGGAGTTCTTCCACACCTCCACCACCAACCTGCTGAAGGCGGAGGATGCGGCGGGGGTGACGCACCATGTGGCCCTCTCCGTCGTGGGCCTCGACCGCCTCCAGGAGAGCGGTTATCTGCGCGCCAAGCAGGCCCAGGAGGAGCTGATCGAGGACTCCGGGATCGCATTCTCCATCGTCCACGCGACCCAGTTCTTCGAGTTCGTTCCCGGCATGGCGGACGCCGCGACCGAGGGCGACACCGTGCGCCTGGCGCCGGTCAGGATCCGGCCCGTCCATTCCGACGACGTCGCCGCCGCGGTCTGCCACGCCGCGAGCGGAACTCCCGTCAACGGCACGGTCGAAGTGACCGGCCCCGACGAGTTCCGGCTCGACGACCTCGTCCGCGGGGCGCTCGCCGCCCGGAACGACACTCGCACCGTCGTCACCGATCCGCACGCCCGCTACTTCGGCGCCGAGGTCGAGGAGACCACGCTGCTGCCGGGCCCGGACGCCCACGTGGCCGAGACCCGGTTCGCCGACTGGCTCGCGCAACAGCGATGAGACCCGAGGGGGGCGCCGCACGCATTGCGTGCGGCGCCCCCCTCGTCATGTCCGCCGGCGCGCTTCCTTCCAGCCCGCTCACGGCGGGGACTGGTCGACGTCCGGGGCCGCGGCGGCCTCCGTGGACAGGGTGACCGTGACCGGTGTTCCCCGCACCGCCATTCTCGCGTAGGGACACAGCGAGAACGCCTCGTCCAGCAGGGGATGGGCGACCTCCGGGTCGGCGGCGGGCCATTTCACCACCAGGGCCACCCGCAGCTGGTAGCCGCCGTCCTCCGGGTCCCTGCCGAACACCACGGTCGCGTCGACGGCGATCACGGTGGGGTCGAGCGCGGCGCGTCTGGCCAGCAGGCTCAGTGCCCCGTGAAAGCACGCGGCGAACCCGGCGGCGAACAGCTGCTCCGGGTTCGTCCCCGCGCCTCCTCCGCCCAGTTCGGTCGGCATCCCGAGCGTGATGTCCAGGGCTCCGTCGGAGGAGCGGGCCCGTCCCGAGGCCCGCCCGTGCGCCACGGCGCCGCCTTCCACCGTCACCGTGGTCGTGTAGATGGGGGAGAACACCGGTCCGTCGTAGTCCTTCTCGATGGACAGGTCGGGCAACTGGTCCTGCTGGGTCACGGCGTGACTCCACTCGTGTCGGGGCGCCCGGCCCGGCGGTGAGCCGGCTCGGCGCGGAGATCGGGCAGACAGGCGTCAGGAGGCGGGAGGACCCGCGGCGGGCCCTCCGGCGTGCGGCCCGCGGGGGACGGGCCTTCGGGGGGAAGGCCGGCTGCCGCACGGGTGACGAATAACATGTGGTCGTCCTTTGCGTTCGGACTGTCTGGTCACCGGGTAACCAATGGACCGGGAAGCGCCCCGATGTGTGACACGAGGTGGGTGCGTCCCGCGCCACAGCCGTGCGCCGCTCCGCGACCCCGTGCCGGGCGCCCGCCGTGTCACCCCCACCAGCCGTACCGGACACGGCAGTTGACCACCGTCTCGGGGTCGACCACGCCGAGTCGCCGCAGCCGGTGCAGGGCGGTCACGACGATGGTCGCGGCGTCCACGGGGAAATCACCGCGCACCGAAGCGGGTGTGTCCGGCCGGCCGGGACCGTCCGGGCCCAAAGACGCGAAGTCCTGCTCGATCCACGGACCGATCTGGTCGGGTACCCGGCGCGCCGAGTCACTGACGGCCAGGACGGGTCCGCACGCGCCGGACAGCGCCGCGGTCAGGTAGGGGACGCGGTCCTCACCGCGCAGCCGCGCCCGGTCCGCGTCCAGCGCCTCGTGGCGCAGTCCGGTCCAGGAGGTGACGGACCAGACGTCGGCGCCGACACCCCAGTCGGACGCGAGAAGTCCCTGGGCCTCCAGAGCCCGGTGGACGGCCCCACCCGAGGCCAGCACCTGGATACGCGGCCCGGGCGCGGAGGACTGCGCAGGACACAGCCGGTACATGCCCCGCGGGCCGGCCTCGCCGACCATGGTGCCGGCGGGCATCGCAGCCTGGTGCCCCGGCCCGTCGAACGGCGTCAGGGAGGACCGGACGTCCTCGGGGAGAAACAGATCGCTCATGGCCGACCTTCTGTCAGGGAACGGGGATCAGGGCACGCGCTGCCGCCGATAGGGCGCGGGATTCCGTCGTACAGACGCGTCGTTCCTACGACAGGCCCCGTGCCGCTGTTGTGACAAAACGGTGCGACGCACGGGACGCACTCGGTCAGACGTCACACGGAAACGGTGTGTCCGGTCACACCTTCGCAAGGTGACGTGAGGCAGTGCCCCCACAGCCCGGGGCGGGCTGTGGACGGCGGCTCCTCGAACTGGGCGGGAGGGCCGAGCGCTTGAGTGCCGTCGACGCGGTCCGGTTGATGCTGACAGCGCTCTTCGCGGTCGCGGCCGTGGCCACACTGCGGCGCCACGTCGTGCGGAGCGGCCTGCGGTGGCGTGGCCGGACCGGCTCCCTTCTCCACGCGGTGATGGCAGCGGACATGGCCTGCATGACATGGCGCTGGTACCCGCATGTGCCGGCCATGCCACACACCGTGTTCTACGCCGTCGCCGCACTGTGGTTCCCGCTCTCCGCGCCGAGACGAGGCGACGGCGCGGTCGCGCCGGAGGTCCTGCGCGCTCTGCCCTCCGCGGCGGCCATGGCCGCCATGGCATGGATGGCGCACCCCATGAGGGCGAGCGGGCACGCCACCATGGCCGCCGGCCTCGCCGAGGGCCGTGGAACCGCGCGGGCCATGGACGACTCCATGGCGGCGTCAGGTGGCGGCACCGCAGCCGTCGGCCTGCTCGCGCTCTTCCTGCTGCTGTGCGCCCTGTGGTCCCTGACCCGGGACCTGCCCGGACTGAGCCGGACCGCGGCCACCGGCCACACGTCCACGCAGAGCGTCCACGACCACTTCTGGGACGGTGTGACGGCCCTCGGCACCGCCGTCATGCTGGTCCTGCACCACTGAGCCGGAAGCCGGTGCGGGCGGGCGGGGGAGGTCCTCCTCGGCCCAGACGACCTTGCCGCCCGGGACGCAGCGGGAGCCCCATCGGCGCGACGACTGGGCGACCAGGAGCAGCCCCCGGCCGTGCTCGTCGCCGGTGAGCGCGTGCTGCTGGCGCGGCGGGCACACGTCGCTGTCGAAGACCTCGCAGGTCAGCACCTGGTGGTGGACGAGGCGCAGGCCGACCGGGTCCGTGCTGTGGCGGACGGCGTTGGTGACCAGTTCGCTGACGATCAGCAGCGTCGAGTCGGCGAGGTCCTCCAGCCCCCACGCGGCGAGCTGGCCGGCCGTCATCCGCCGGGCGTCCCGCGCAGCCCTCCCGTCGTTCGGCAACGTCCATGACGCCACCCGGGCCGGATCCAGCGACCGGGTCCGTACCAGGAGCAAGGTCGCGTCGTCGCGAGGCGCCTGCACGTTGGAGATCGCCATCGCGCGGGTGCAGAGATCCTCGAGGTCGCCTTCCGGCTGGGCCAGCGCCGCGCCCAGCCGGTGCATGCCCGCAGAGATGTCGTCGTCACGCGTCTCGACCAGCCCGTCGGTGTACAGGGCCAGCAGGCTGCCCTCGGGCAGCTCCAGCTCCACCGACTCGAAAGGCACGCCCAGGCCGAGGCCGAGCGGGGCCCCGGACGGCATCTCGGGAAAGGAGACGCGACCGTCGGGGTCCACGACCGCGGGCGGCGGGTGGCCGGCCCGTGCCATCGTGCAGCGGCGGGTGACCGGGTCGTAGACCGCGTACAGGCAGGTGGCCCCCACCACGGCAGTAGCCTGTTCCGGGCCGTCGGCCTCCTCCTCGGCCAGCCGCTGCACCGTGTCGTCGAGGTGGGTGAGCAGGTCGTCGGGTGACAGCTCCATGTCCGCGAGGGTGTGCACGGCCGTGCGCAGCCTGCCCATGTTCGCGGCGGCGTTGATGCCGTGACCGACCACGTCCCCGACGACCAGGGCGACCCGGGCGCCGGACAGCGGAATCACGTCGAACCAGTCGCCCCCGACGCCGCTGTCCACGTCGGCGGGCAGGTACCGCGAGGCCGCCTCCACCGCCGTGCCGCCGCTCAGCCGGCGCGGGAGCAGGTTGCGTTGCAGCGTGAGGGCGGCGCTGCGCTCCCGCGAGTACTCGCGCGCGTTGGCCAGCGAGAGGGCCGCACGGTTGGCGAGTTCCTCCGCCAGGAGGAGGTCGAGCTCCTGGAACGGGACGGGGTTCTCGGTACGGACGAACACGGCCACGCCCAGCACGGTGCGCCGAGCGCGGATGGGGACGACCATCAGCGAGTGCATGCCGTTCTCCTGGATCTTGCGCGTGCGCGTCGGGTCGTGATCGGCCCAGGTGCCCGGCGCCGTGTCCAGGATCGGCTCCAGATGCGGCCGCCCTGTACGCAGGACCTCGGTGAACGGTGAGACGGCCTGCACGGTGATCGACTCGCCGCGCGCCCACGGGGACTCCGGCGCACCCCGGTGGATGGACGCCAGACCGGCACGCCGGAAAGCGGGCGGGTGCTCGCCGTCCGGGCCGATGTGCGCGGGGGGCTCCTGCCCGTAGGGAACCGACTGCTCCAGGTCCACGGCCACGTAGTCGGCCAGCAGCGGCACGGCGAGGTCGGCCAGCTCCTGGCTGGTCTGCATCACGTCCAGGGTGCTGCCGAGGCGCGACCCGGCCTCACTCAGGACGGCCAGGCGCTCCCGCGCCCGGCGGCTCTCGGTCAGGTCGGCGTTGATCGTGCACATCCCCACCGCCTCGCCGTCGGCGCCGCGCAGGCAGAAGAAGGACGCCGTGAACGTGTGGTCCCGCCGCGGGCTCGTCGCCGGCCACATCCGGTACTGGTGGATCTTGGTGGTGTCGCCGAGCAGCACCTGCCGCATCACCGCTTCGAGAGCGTCGGACTTGCACCCGGGCAGCGCCTCGGTGAACCGGCGCCCGAGCCGGCGGTCACGAGGGATGCCGTCGTGGCCCGCCATGGTGTCGTTCACCCAGGTGCACCGCAGCTCGGTGTCCCGCACGACCACCCCGATGGGTGCCCGGGTGAGCAGCGACTCCCGGGCCGAGCCGGTCGCCGCCTCCGCGGCGTGGGCACCGGCGTCACTCACCGAGACCAGCCATCGGACCGTTCCGTCCTGCCCCCACAGCCTCGACACCCGCAGGCTGATGTCGATCAGGAACCCGTCCCGGTGACGCAACGGTGTGACGCCCGACCATCCGCTCTGCGGGTGGCACCGCTCCACGAAGGCCGCCATCGTCGGCGCGTCCTCCGGGAGCGGCAGGACCACCGCGGCGGACCGCCCGACCACGTCCTCGGCGGCATGGCCGACGAGCCGCTCGGCGGCCTGCGTCCAGGCCACGACCGTGCCCCGGTCGTCGACCAGGGCGATCGCCGACTCCAGGGGCCGGTGCCGGTCCGGGTGGTCACCGCTCGAAGCCTTGCCGGTGCTGATCATGGAGCTGTCGTCCTCGGGGTAGGCGCGGGCGTCACTGGTTGAAGATTCGTCCTTTACGGACTCGACAGCCGCCTCTCGCGATTTGTGACAACTCGCCGCATAAGACGTGGCGCGTGCCCGGCCCTATCGTGGAAGAGGAGGCGAGACCATGAAGATCACAGTCATCGGCGGTACCGGACTGATCGGGTCGCAGGTCGTGCGGAAGCTGACCGCGGCCGGGCACGAAGCACTGCCGGCGTCGCCGTCCACCGGCGTCGACGTGCTGAGCGGAGAGGGTCTGGAAGGCGCGCTGTCGGGAGCCGACGTCGTCGTCAACCTGGCCAACTCACCCACCTTCGACGCGGCGTCCCTGGACTTCTTCCGGACCTCGATGACGAACGTGCTGGCCGCCGGGGCGGACGCGGGCGTGCGGCACCAGGTCGTCCTGTCGATCGTGGGCGTCGACCAGGTACCGGGGCTCGACTACTACCGGGCCAAGGCGCTGCAGGAGGATCTGCTCCGGCAGGGGCCCACGCCCTGGTCCATCGTGCGGGCGACCCAGTTCTTCGAGTTCATGGACGCCACCTTGGACATGACCTCCGACGGCGACATCGTCCGGCTGCCCGCGGCCCGCATCCAGCCGATGGCGTCCGTGGACGTCGTGGACGCCGTCGTCGAGGTCGCCACCGGGGCCCCGCTGCTGGGTATCCGCAATGTCGCCGGGCCCGACGTCTTCCTGCTCGACGAACTCGGAAAGCTCACCCTTGAGCTGGAGCACGACTCCAGGACGGTCGTCACCGACGCCGACGCCGGCCTGTTCGCCGCCATCTCGGGAGACGAGCTGATCGCCGGGCCGGACGCCCGCCTGGCGCCCACGCACTACGCGGACTGGGTCCGGGAACGCCACTGACCTCCGTGTCGCCGTGTCGCCGGTGCCTCGGGCGCGCGCCCCGGTCCTCAAGGGCCGTCGTGACCTGAGGGTTCGTGCTCCTGCTCGTGGTCGTGGGGGGTCTCGGCCTTCGCCTTGGCGATGTTGCCCTTCGGGCCGAACACCGCTTGGGACAGCCGCACACGCAGCCGCATGAGATGCGTCGCCGATTCGGCGTCCGGGGGCGCCGTGCCCTCGTCGTGGGGGAGCGAGGACAGGGTGAGCGGCGGCGGCTGCGCGTGGGAGGTCAGCCGGTGGACCTTCTCCTGGGACAGCAGGGAGTGGACCTCGATGTACTCGCCGTGCGGCAGCAGTTTGATGACACCGGTCTCCCGTCCGTGCAGGACGCGGTCGCGGTCGCGCCGCTGGAGACCCATCGCGATGCGTTTGGCGACGGAGTAGGCCAGCAGCGGTGCGACGAAGACCGCGATGCGGGCGGCCCAGGTGACCGCGTTGACGGACAGCTGGAAGTGCGTGGCGATGATGTCGTTGCTGGCCGCGACGAACAGCACGAAGTACAGGGTGATCCAGGCGACCCCGAGACCGGTGCGCACCGGTCGGTTGCGGGGACGTTCCAGGAGGTGGTGGTCGGACCGGTCGCCGTTGATCCACGCCTCGAAGAACGGGTAGACGCCGATGGCGGCGAGGACGAGCCCGAAGGTGACCAGGGGGATGAGGACGTCGAGGACGAGTGTGTGTCCCCACAGCCGGATCTCCCAGCCGGGCATGATGCGTTCCAGGCCGTCGGCGAATCCCATGTACCAGTCGGGCTGGGACCCGGACGAGACCTGGTCCGGGCGGTAGGGCCCGTACAGCCAAACCGGGTTGATCTGGGCGACGGCCGAGATGACGGCGATGACCGCGGACACCAGGAGGAAGAAGCCGCCGGACTTCGCGGCACGCCGCCACAGCAGGGGCATGCCGACGGTGTTGCGGTCACTGCGCCCGGGGCCGGGGAACTGGGCGTGCTGGTGGTGGAAGAGAAGGATCAGGTGCACCAGCAGCGCCGCCGTCATCAGCCCGGGGATGACCAGGAGGTGGATGGTGCTGAAGCGCGGGACGTAGTCCCGGCCGGGGAACTCGCCGCCGAACAGGAACATCGACAGATAGGTGCCGACGACGGGCGTGGAGAGGATGCCGCCCTGCACGACCCGGGTGCCGGTCCCGGACAGCAGGTCGTCCGGGAGGTCGTAGCCGGTCAGCCCCTCGAAGAGGGTCAACGGCAGCAGGGCGAACCCGGTGATCCAGATGATCTCGCGGGGCTTGCGGAACGCCCCGGAGAAGAACGTCCGCATCATGTGGGCGAGGATGGCGGCGACCAGGATCAGCGCGGCCCAGTGGTGCATCTGCCGGATCAGCAGGCCGCCGCGCACGTCGAGGCTGATGTGCAGGGTCGACGCGTACGCCTGGGACATCCGGACGCCGTGCAGCGGGGCGTAGCCACCGCGGTAGACGACGGTGTCCATCGAGGGGTGGAAGAACAGCGTCAGGTACAGGCCGGTGACCACCAGCAGGATCAGGCTGTACAGGCAGATCTCGCCGAGCAGGAACGACCAGTGGTCGGGGAACGTCCTGCGCATGGTGTTCCTGGCCCACCGGTACAGGCCGCCCCGGTTGTTCATCCAGTCGGCGAACCGCATGCCCGAGGTCGGGGGAGAGGCGGTCGCCCGGGCCGCCCGGGCACGGTCGGCGGCGATGCGCCGGTCGCGGTCGGAGGGGCTCCCCCCATCGGACTCGGGCGGTTCCGCCGGAGGCGGCGCGGTGGTCGGGTCAGGCAAGGTCTGCTCCCGAAACAGCGGCGAAGGGCGGACGCCGGGACGGCATGGTGCACATCTGACGAACGTTTAGTATGCCCGCTTCGCGCTAGTTTGTTACGCAAGCCTGTCCGGGGCGCGCCGCCGCGCCGCTGCCTGCCCAAGGCGCAGGACGCGGGAAGAGTGTCGCTGAACTGATGATGTGATCGGTCGGACAGCTTTCAACTACGATGACCGGCACTAGTGCTGACATCAGAGCCCGTCAGGAGGGGTGGTGGCCGGCAGCCGTCACTGGTACCGGCCCTGTCCGGTCGGGGCCGGGGCACAAGGGGGTATAGCGCTGCGGGCGTCCGTGATCGGGCTGGTGGTGGCCGCCCTGTGGATATTGACCGGCGGTCAGGCGTTCGGGAGCGAGCAATCGGCTCCGCCTGACGTGACGTGTGACTCGGCCGGCCTGTCCGGCGTGCGGCTGTCCGGCTCCCTCGAGTTCCATCACCAACGGCTCGACTACACCCATGTGACGACCGAGGTCAGGGTCGACGTCGACAACACGTGGCCCTTCAGCGCGGATCTGCTGTTGCGCCCGGGCACGCCGGCGTATGTCCATGCGATGGGCTGCCTGCTGCGTGGCACCGGCTACGCCGAGGCTGACCGGCCTACGGAGTGGCGTCGGGCGTCCCCGACCGTGCTGACCCGTGGGCGCGCGGGCGTGAGCGTCGACTACCAGGCGGAGGACTGGCTCAACGGTGACTCGGACGTCGACATCGGTTTGTGGCACCTGAAGTTGGTGGGTACCACCCGCTGGACCGCGGAGCTCGTTCCGCCCGACACCCTGCGTGGCGGGGTGTGGACCAGCGTGCGCGTGGATCTGGGCGGACCTCGTCCGGACTACGCCCGGCCGCGACCGTCCTCGGTCACCGACCGCGACACGATGGGGTGGTCCTGGGCCGGTCCGCTGTCGGGTTCTCGGGCTGTGGAACCGGTGAGCCTCGGATTCCGGCCGCCCAGGGCGCAGGCCTACGCAGCCGCCGGTTCGAGCGATGACATGCAGTACATCGAAGGGGCGGCCGGTGCACTGTGGGATGTCGCGGCCCTGGGGGTGGTCGCCTTCGCGCTCTGGCCGTTGCGTCGTCGGACCCCCGGCAATCACCCCGCCATGACTGACGGTCAGCGGACGGCTGTCACCGTGACGCGGCAGTGGGCGATCCTGGTGGCTGTCGCCGCCGTCTTCGTCTACCTCAGCCACCCCCTGTCTCTCGTGGCACAGAATTACCTCCCGGACGGGAACGACGCGCGGGGGGTGCAGCGATGGGTGTGGGTGTGGAGTTCCGAGGAAGCACGGTGGACGGCCCTCCAGGCCGCGGTGCTCGGTCTGGCGCTGTGCCTGTTCGGCAGGCCGCGGCGCAGTGTCCTGATCGCAGCGGCCGTGACGGCGGTGGGAGTGGCAGCGGTGGCCGTACGGCCGTCGTTGGCGGGCCTGTCGCCTGACTTCTCGCTCCCCGATGGAGCGGGGGAGGATCCGGCGATCGCCTGGCTGCTCGCCGTCGACGCCGGCACGGTCTTCTTGTGGCTGATGGCCCTGACGGCCTGCATCCAGCGCGTCTGGTGCGCTGCGCGGGTCGAGGGCCTGGAGTGGCGGAACCGGAAACGGATGGCGACCGGGCTTCCGGTGCCCACGTCGGCCGCCGAGGAGGCCCGCAACAGGCGGTTCCGGCTACGCGGCACCGGGCTGGCATTCCTCGCTGTGGCCGGGGTCGTGGCCTTGTGGGCGTGGGTCGTGGCGGAATGGAACTGGCGTCGCTTGGCGTGGCTCGATGACACGTCCGCGGCTGACTACGGCCAGCGCCACGCGCAGCAGGTGATCGGGGACATGGGCTGGTTCGCCTGGGACTGCCAGGACTGGCTCTTCGGCAACGACTGGATCGTCACCGGGCTCGCCCTGGCAGCGGTACTCGCCGTCTTCGGGACGCCGGTGGATGCGGACGACGCCACCGCCACCGCTCCCGCGCCGCCTTCGGCTCCGAATCCAGGGCTTCCGGCGACGGCAGAGCAGCCGTGGCCATTGACCCGGGTCGCCGTAGCATTCGGAGCCGTGACATTCGTCAGCTATTTCGGTCCCTATCTGGGAATTCCACTGGGCTGGGTGTCACTGCTGCTCGCGGCAGGGGTTCTGTCCCTGCTGCTTGCATGGGGTCGCAAGCGGGCCGTGCTCTGCACCCCACTGCAGCCGCGCGGGCCACGGGTCGTGAACGTGATACGCGAGTCCGACCGCCGCCGCTGGCTGGAGGCCGCGCGTAGCCACCTCGAACTCCAGCAGGAACTCGGTAGGCTGGATCGCGACGGGTCGGAAAACGCGCTGGAACGCAAGCGCCGGGTGCAGGAACTCATCACCCGCCGGCACCGCTGGAACGTCGGTTCTCGTTACCCGCGTCCGGCACTGCGGCTGCCCCCGGGCGTCACGCCGGTGGATGTGGCTCTCGCCTGGGGGCCGCGGCCGACCTGGTTGGGGAACGCCCTGTACGCGGCCCGTGTCGCCGCGGTCGCCGGGATTCCCGGTACCCTCCTGGTCCTCACGGTGGCCAATACCGACGCCTCTGCCTGGAGTTCCCTGCTGGGTACTCGGTTCCAGTTGCCGGAGATCCCGATCGACTTCATCGCGTGGGAGTTCACCTGGGCCTCGGTCGGGTTCTTCTTCGGCGCCATGCACCGGGCGCTTCCCGGCCGGCGCGGCTACACGCGCGCGTTGGCCATGTGGTTGGCGCTGCTCCTGCCCGTGGTCGCCGACAGTTGCATCACCTATGTGCTCGCGGAGGATCCGGACCGCTCCTGGTTGCTGAGCGTGGCGGCCTTGCTGCCGATACTGACGGTGACCGGTATGGCGATGGACCGAGAGACCTTCAAACGCGATCGACCGTACTGGCGCTCCACTCCCGGCCTGCTCCTTTCGGTCTACCAACTCCGGTCGACATCCGTACAGGCCGCGTTCGCCCTCGCGCAGGTGGCCGCCGTGGTCGGCCTCTGGCAGCAACTGAAGGGCGGAGGTTCGCCGCCGACGCCCCCCAGCCCGAACTGACGCGAGCGCATGTGGGCGACTGGACGGCGGCCGGCCTGGCCCCCCGGAGCGGGGGGGCCAGGCCGTGAGGGGTGCGGGATCAGCGGCTCAGCATGCGCCGAGGTCCTGCCAGACGCCCCATTCGCCCGTGGTGCCGGGCTCCTCGCCCTGCGTCCACCACTTCGCCTTCCAGTTGTGGCCCTTCCAGGAGACCGTGTTGCCGCCGGTGTAGATCTGCGAGGAGCTCCAGGAGGCGGTGGTGCAGGTCCCGCCTCCGCCGGTCGTGCCGCCGCCGGTGGTGGTTCCTCCGGTGGTGG
Organism: Actinacidiphila acidipaludis; assembly: GCF_019890725.1. GTDB lineage: Bacteria > Actinomycetota > Actinomycetes > Streptomycetales > Streptomycetaceae > Actinacidiphila > Actinacidiphila acidipaludis. Next base: position 53,277 of record NZ_JAINZZ010000001.1, on the reverse strand, counting down.
TTCCGCCGGTCGTGCTGCCCCCGGTCGTGCTCCCGCCGGTGGACGTCCCGCCCGTCGTGGTGCCGCCCGAGCCGCCCGTGTACTGCAGGAACGCGTCGGTGAACGCCAGGCTGCTCTGGCTGATCTGCGTGCATGTGGACAGCGAGTTGGCGGTACCGCTGCACGGCTGGTCGCGGTTGACCGACCAGAACGCCAGCCGTCCGACGCCGTGCTGGGCGGCGAAGCTCTCCACGGTCTGCGCGTCCGCGAGGGTGAAGGTCGAACCGTCGTCGTTCTTGCCGATCATCGGGGTGATCCCGAGGTTGGCGTAGGTGTAGCCGGAGTCGACGGACTGCATCTGGGACAGCGTGGCCTGGGCCGCCGCGACCGACCCCTGGCCCATCTCGGTTCCGGTGCCCGAGTAGTAGTCCATGGTCATGATGTTGACCACGTCGATCTTGATGCCGGCGTTCTTGGCGGCCTTGACGATGTTCACGCCGTCGTTGGTCAGTCCGCTCGCCAGGACCGGCAGGGTCACCGAGAACTTGAGGCTGGGGTTGGACGCCTTGAGGTCCTTCATCGCCTGCATCTGGCGTGCCGCGGCCGCCGTGTCCGCGACCGCCGCGCCCTCGATGTCGAAGTCCAGCTGGGTGACGCCGTAGTCGTTGATCAGGGCCTGGTAGCCGGCGTCGATCGAGCTCTGGGTGGAACAGGTCCACGCCAGCGGCAGGCCGCTGGCGCCGCCCGACGAGATGATGAGGGAGGCGCCCTCGGACTTGGCCTTCGCGATCAGCGGGTCGGTGAAGGAGTCGTTGCCGATCGGGAGCGTGTCGCCCCAGATCTGGTTGCAGCCGGAACCGAGCACGAAGGCCGCGGTGTAGGCCTTGAGGCCGTGCCCGGTGATGGCGGTGTCGAGCATGCCTTCCTGGCTGTTCGACATGTCGACGTAGGGAGCGACGGAGTAGGCGCTGGTCGCGGCGGCGTTGCCGTCGGGGGCCAGGGCGAAGACCGCACCGGCGGTCGCGAGGGTGAGCGCGGAGGCGGAAGCCGCCCATTTCGCAAGGTGCATGAAAGCCCCTCAAGCGTGAAGTGGTGGGGGGAGCGTGCGTCGTCTCGGGCCTGAGTTGGTACGTACCAAACAGCGCGGGGGCCTGCCGCGTCAAGAGGACTAGACCAACTTCCCCATTTCCCGCACGCGTTCCGCCTCCGGCGCGGGAGGGCCGATCGCGTCGCAACCGTGTGCCCGCGCACACCGATCAGCGAGGCCGGTGAAGGCGATGAGGTCTGCCCGCCCGCCTTCGACCGCTACGGCCGGCACGAGGCGCGATCAGAGCTCGGGGAGGCCCAGCGCCTCGCGGAAGTACGGGGCTTCGGCCGGGAGCAGCGCGATGTCGACCAGATCGTCGTCCGTGCGCAGGCGATGAATCACGAGGTCGTGGCGGATGGTCCAGGATTCGCGGGCGGTGGGGGAGCGGACCGACAGCAGCCTGACGCCGTCTCGTCGCAGGACGATCTGTGCGTTGCCCGCCCTGGCGCGCCAGACGACCGTGCCCTGATCGGTTGTGGCTCGGCCCTGTCGCCAGCGTGCCTTGTCCCCGTCGACGATGCGCAAGGCGCAGGGCGCGGAGAGGCTTCCACCGCGACGCAGATTGCGCACGCGTGCTCTGCCTCGCCACTTCAGGAGCAACTGCGCACCGCCGGCCGTCGCCAGCCCGGTGATGAGATCGCTCACCCTGCCCTCCTTTCGATGGCACCGCCCGAGACTCAGGGAATCGTCGCACGTCGGCGACGCGAGGGGATGACGAGGTCCCACGCCGTCAGCTGATGCGGACACCGCCGGACAACCCGTCGGCTCGGGCTCGCGTACCGACGGCGTCTCGTCCCCGGGCCAGCCGTCAACCGGGGCTCACCAGCTGATGGTGGCCGCCACCGGCAGGTGGTCGCTGCCGGTGGCGGGCAGCACCCACGAGTCGTCCGGCCGTACACCCCGGACCAGGATCTGGTCGATCCGGACCATCGGGAAACCGGCGGGCCACGTGAAGCCGAAGCCCGCACCCGCCGCGTCCTGAGCCGAGCGCAACTGTGCGGTGAGGGCGCCGAACGCGCGGTCCTGGGTCGTGCCGTTCAGGTCGCCCAGCAGGACGACCCGCCTGTTCGGATCGGCGGCGACGGCCTCGGCGAGGGCCTGCGCGCCCCGGTCCCGCTGGCCCGCACCGAAGCCCGCCCTGGGGTTCACCCGGACTGATCCGAGGTGGGCCACGTACACGGCCAGCGGACCCCGCTTCGTGGCCACCGTGGCGCGCAGCGCCCGGGTCTCGGCGAGTTTGACGTCGGCCGGCTTGGTGGCCGCCAGCGGACCGTAGTCCATCGCGACGTCGACCGGCCGGATGTCCGACAGCGGCAGCCTGCTCCACAGCCCGACCGTGCCCAGCACCACGTGATATGGGTACGCCTGCGCCAGCGCTTTCTCGTACGTCCCCCGGGCCTGCCCGCTCACCTCCACCAGCGCCAGTACGTCCGCCCGGGACGCGGCCAGCTTGCGAGCCGTCCCGGCCGGGTCGTGGTTGCCGGCGTCGACGTTGTGCTCGGCCACGGTGAGGTCGCCGCCCGGGTGGGACCTGTCGCCGAACACCCCGCCGAAGAGGTGCAGCCACACCACGACGGGCAGCAGCAGCGCGGCTACCGCCGAGGCCGATCGGCGCCACAGCGCCCCCGCCAGCAGCACCGGTACGAACACGCCGAACCAGGGCAGGAACGTCTCCACCAGGCTGCCGAGGTTCCCGAACCCGTTCGGGATCCCGGCGTGGACCATCATGCACAGGCCGAGCAGCAGTGCCAGCGCCGCGAGCACCGGCCCGCGCTTCCACGGCTCGGGCCGGGTGAAGACGCGGACCGCCCGGCGGACACCCGCGCGCCACGCCCGGATGGAGGTGAGCGGGCGGACGGCGTCACCCCGTGCGGTGTCGCGGCGGCTCGTTGTCTTCGGCGAGGGCGGGGCGATCTTCATGGGGCGAGTCAACGGGACGAGCTGTTGCCGGCGCGTATGCCGTTTTCGATACGCCGACGATATGCGGCGGCTCGTAGCATCGCGTGCATGCGTGTGCTGATCGTCGAGGACGAGCCCTATCTGGCAGAGGCCATCCGCGACGGCCTGCGCCTGGAGGCGATCGCGGCCGACATCGCGGGTGACGGCGACACCGCCCTGGACATGCTGACCACCACCGCCTACGACATCGCCGTCCTCGACCGCGACATCCCCGGGCCGTCCGGGGACGAGGTCGCCGAGCACATCGTCGCCTCCGGCAGCGGCATGCCGATCCTCATGCTCACCGCGGCCGACCGTCTCGACGACAAGGCCTCCGGGTTCGAACTCGGGGCCGACGACTACCTCACCAAGCCCTTCGAGCTCCGGGAACTCGCGCTCAGACTCAGAGCCCTCGACCGCAGGCGCGCGCAGAACCGGCCGCCGGTGCGGGAGATCGGCGGTCTGCGGCTCGACCCGTTCCGCCGCGAGGTGTACCGGGACGGCCGCTACGTGGCGCTCACCCGGAAGCAGTTCGCCGTGCTCGACGTCCTGCTCGCAGCCGAGGGCGGTGTCGTCAGCGCCGAGGAGCTCCTGGCACGGGCGTGGGCCGAGAACGCCGACCCGTTCACCAACGCCGTGCGCATCACCGTCTCGGCGCTGCGCAAACGGCTCGGCGAACCCGGAATCATCACCACCGTGCCGGGCGTCGGCTATCGCATCGACGCGCACACGTCGCCCGGGCCCGCGGGCGAGGGCGGCGGGCGTGGCTAGGGCCGGCGAGCATGGCTAGGGCGACGGACAGCGGCCCGGACACGGCATCGGACGGAACGCCGGACCGAGCCCCCGGGATGAGTGTCCGCCTCAAACTCACCCTCAGCTACGCCGGCTTCCTCATGCTCGCCGGCGTCCTGCTGCTGGCCGCGGTGTGGCTGTTCCTCCTGCGCTACGTGCCCGACCGCGCGCTCATCGTCCGTGCCGACACGCCCCTGAACGGTGTCTTCCCCGTCCGCTCCAACCTGCTGCACGTGTTCGCCCCGCGCGCGGCCGCGGTGCTGGCGTTCCTGCTGGTCTTCGGCGTCGTGGGCGGGTGGTTCCTCGCGGGCCGGATGCTCGCCCCGCTGACGCGCATCACGGACGCCACCCGGCGGGCCGGGACCGGATCGCTCGGGCACCGGATCCGGCTTCCCGGCCGCAAGGACGAGTTCCGCGAACTCGCCGACGCCTTCGACACGATGCTGGCACGGCTCGAAGCACACGTCGCCGAACAGCGGAGATTCGCTGCCAGCGCGTCACACGAACTGCGCACCCCGCTGGCGATCTCCCAGGCGCTCCTCGACGTCGCCCGCGCCGACCCGCACCACGACAGCGGCGAACTCGTGGAACGCCTCCACGCCGTCAACACCCGGGCCATCGCCCTCACCGAGGCCCTGCTCCTGCTCAGCCGGGCCGAGCAGCGGTCGTTCACCCGGGAACGCGTCGACCTGTCGCTGCTGGCGGAGGACGCCACCGAAACGCTGCTGCCGCTCGCGGAACAGCGCGGCGTCACCGTCGAGACCGGCGGCGACATCGCCCCCGCCACCGGGTCACACGCACTCCTCCTGCAGCTGACCACGAATCTCGTGCAGAACGCGATCGTCCACAACCTGCCCGATCAGGGCATGGTGTGGGTGCGTACCGGTGCAGGTCCCGACAGGGTGAGGCTCACCGTCGAGAACACCGGCGAACAGGTCACGCCGGAGCTGGCCGCGACGCTCACCGAACCCTTCCGGCGCGGCACCGACCGCATTCACACCGACCACGCGGGCGTCGGCCTCGGCCTGGCCATCGTCACGACGATCACCCGCGCCCACGACGGATCGCTCACCCTCACCCCGCGCCCCGCCGGCGGCCTCCGCGTCACGGTGGAACTCCCGGCGGCGGACGCGCCCGCCGAGCATTAGTGCCCTCGTCCGGCCGTTCCGGGCTCGGCACCGCCGGCCGGCGCCCCGGGAAAAAAGCACGGGTGGCGTGCAACGCGGAGAAGTCCCCGCTCCGTAGAAGGGGTGACCGAGGGAAGTACCGACGCCCGGAGGGTGCGTGTCCGTGAAGCAGACTCCTGAACGCGACCAGGAGTTCACCGAGTTCGTCAGCACACGACGGGCCCAGCTCGTCCGCGTGGCGGTGCTGCTGCTGTCGGGTGACCGGGCCGGGGCCGAGGACGTGGTGCAGACGGCGCTGACGCGCCTGTACCTGGCGTGGCCGCGGGTACGCCTCACCTCCGTGGACGCCTACGCGCGCCGCTGCGTGGTGAACGCGGCGATCGACGACCGGCGCAGCGTGTTCCGGCGGCGCGAACAGGTCCACGCGGAGGTGCCCGACATCACCGCGGTCGAGGCCTCCTACACGGACCACACGACCCTGCTCGCGCTGCTGGCCACGCTGCCCGCACGCATGCGGGCGGCGGTCGTGCTGCGGTACGTCGAGGGGCTCGACGTGGCGACCACCGCCGAGGCGCTCGGCTGCAGCGAAGGCACCGTGCGGAGCCAGAGCACCCGCGGGCTGGAACGGCTGCGCGCGGACTTCCCCCAGCACGCCCACCGATTCGCCAGTTGAAGGAGACGTTGATGGAGGATTCCGAGTTGCACGACGTGATCGAGGCGCTGGGCACGCTGCGCGGCGCCGATGAGCAGACGCGGGTCGGCCCGGACACCGTCGCCTCCGACCTCGACCGCGGACGCCGCGCACTGATCGTCCGGCGCCGCCGCAGGACCGTACGCACGGGCGTCGCCGCGGCCCTCGTGCTGACCGCCGTCACGGTGGCGGTCGTCAGCCGCCCCGGCGGCAGCGGCACCGGCGTGACGGCCCACGCTCCCGCCTCCGCGTCCGTGCACACCGTGCCCACCGTGCACACCGTGCAGTTGGTCGCGTACACCGGCGCCCAGCCCACCGGCTTCCGGGTGGACACCGTCCCGTCGGGCTGGACGGTGAGCTGGTCGGACGCGTTCAGCTTCGTCGCCGTCCCGCCCGGGACCTCGGTCCACCAGAGCGCCGACGACGTCCGTCTGGTCCCCGGCATCTCGGTCTCGCTCCAGGGCGACGCCCAGTTGGACCCGAACGCCGCCGTCACGCGGGTGACGGTGCACGGAAAGCCCGGCCGGCTGGCGCTCACGTCGGACAAGTCAGCCAAGTGGCTCGTCTTCTCCGGCACGAAGGGACAGGACATCCTCGTCCAGGTCCCCGTCGATCTCGGTCTCACCGACGACCAGATCGTCCGCTTCGCCGAGGGCGTCACCGCCACCGGCGAGGCCCGCGCGGCCCTCGGCTGACCTGCCGCCGGGCCGGGCCGCGCACGGCGTCCGCCCCTCCGGGGTGCGCTGTGCGCGGCCCGCGGCGCCTGCCCGGCTCGACGCATCGGTCGGCCGGCGGACTCGGGCCGGGGCCTGTCCGCGACGGGATGCCTTCACGTCTCGGCGCGGCGGAACTCACGGTTTGTGGGTCACCCAGAGCAGTTCCGCCGGCCAGCGGTGGGCCCAGTCGGGTGGGTCGGTCTCGTTGTAGCCGTTGAGTGTTCCGAGTCCGGGCCGCGGCTCGATGAGGTCGTCGATGACGAGACCCGCGCCGCGCAGCACCTTGACCCAGCCGCCGTAGGTGAGCTGGTAACTGGTCGCACCGTCGCCCTCGGCGATGGTGCCGAGCCCGAAGTAGTCCTGCTGCAGCGTCGTGGTCACACGGCCCGCCGCTTCGTCGTAGCACGCTTCGAACCATGGGCTGGCGACGTTGAACACCAGGCGCCCGCCTCGATTCAGGACGCGTGCGGCCTGCGGGACGGCCAGGTGCGGGGGCGCCCAGCTGAGCCCGCCGAAGTCGCAGAACACCAGGTCGAAGCTCTCGGCGGCGAAGGGGAGTTGTTCGGCGCTGCCGTGCACCAGCGGGTAGCGGTTCGCTCCCATCGCGCCGGCCGCTGCGTGGAGTTGGGCTTCGGACAGGTCGAGTCCGACCACGGCGGCGCCCTCGGCGGCGAGCGCCCTCGACCACTGGCCGGCGCCGCAGCCGAGTTCGAGGACGCGCTTGCCGGTGACGTCACCGAGGGCCCGCAGGTCTGCGTCGGGGATGGAGTACATGCCCCACAACCGCGGTGCGGCGCCGATCCGCTGGTCGTGCTTGTGCTGGTAGGCGCCGCTGATCTGGTTCCAGAGCCGCCGGTTGGCCGGGATGCTGTCCACCGGCCGACTCCAGCACTGCCTGCCGGGGGCGGTCAACAGATTTAAGGTCACTTCCAGGGTCACTGCCCGGCCTCAGCCCGGCTCGGCCCGGCCCGGCTCGGCCCGGATCGGTCCGGACGAACTCTAGCGGAAGGCCCGGACGTTGCGTCCGGCCCACGCCGTGAAGGTGGCCGCAGGGCGGCCGAGGACCTCCCGCACGTCGGGGCTGATCCGCTGCTCCGCGGCGAGGGGTGTGCCGAGGACGTCGAGTGTTCCGCTGACGACCTGCTCCGGCATGAACTGCGCCATGGCCGCGTGGGCCTCCTCGCGGGACAGCTCGACGAAGGCCACGTCCTCGCCCAGCATCTCGGCCAGGGCCGCGGCCTGCTGACGCGGGCTGACCGGCTCGGGTCCGGTCAGTTCGTACACACGGCCCGCGTGACCGTCCTCGCGCAGGGCGGCCGCCGCGACCGCGGCGATGTCCGCCGGGTCGACGACGGGCAGCGCCACGTCCGCGAACGGCGCGAAGACCGTGCGTCTGGCACGGACGGTGTCGGCCCAGGCGAAGGCGTTGGAGGCGAAGCCGGCAGGGCGCAGGATCGTGAAGTCCGTTCCCGACGCGCGCAGCGCCTGCTCGAACTCGCGCAGGCGGGCGTGCGAGCGCAGATCGGGGCGGGTGGCGCTGACCTGCGACGAGACCAGGACGACCCGTTCGACGCCGGCGTTCCTCGCGGTGTCGAGGAGGGCGGCCGGGCTCTCGCCCTGAAGGTTGAGCGCACCGCCCAGCAGAAGGAACAGCGCACGGGCGCCGTCGAGGACGGGCCGCAGACCCCCGGCGGTCCCGATGTCGGCCGGGACGCGCCTGACGCCTGCGTCGGTCCTGTCCGGGTGGGTCTGCCGGGACACGGCCACGACCTCCTCGCCCGCGTCGGCGAGCAGCTTGACCAGGGTCCGCCCGACGTTGCCGGTCGCGCCTGTCACGGTGATCACGTCTGTCTCTCTGAAATAAGTTAGCTGACTGACTAAGATGGGACGCTAGCACACGCCAACGCGTCCTTGTCTATAGTGAGTTGGGTGACCAACTCAGTGGATCGGCGGGCGCGTGCCTCGCAGAAGCGGCAACGGCTGACCGCGGCGGCGGCCCGGGTCCTGCACGAGCAGGGAGTCGAACGCACCACCCTCGCGGACATCGCACGGGAGGCCGACGTCCCGGTCGGCAACGTGTACTACTACTTCAAGACCAAGGACGAACTGGTGCGGGCCGCGCTGACCGAACACAGTGCGCACCTGGACGAACTCATCGCCCGGCTGGACCGGTTGGACGATCCGCGGGACCGCCTCCGGGGACTCGTCGAGGCGTGGGTGAGCCGGCGCGACCTCGCCGCGCGGTACGGCTGCCCCACCGGCACCCTCGCCGTCGAACTCGACAAACGTCCCGACGGGACGCTCGACGCCGAGGTGGCGGCGGTCATCCGGCAACTGCTGGACTGGGCCGGACGCCAGTTCCGCGAGCTGGGCCTGGACGACCCGGACGGCCTGGCCCTCACTCTCGTTTCCGGCTACCAGGGCATGTCCCTGCTGGCCAACGCCCTGCGCGATCCGGAGGTCATGACGCGCGAGGGGGACCGGCTCTCACGCTGGATCAGCTCGCTGCGGGCCGAGGGTGACCGGTGACCGCGGCCTCCCGGCGCGCCGCCTGACGGTGCCTCGACCGCCGGCTCGACGACCTCCTGACCGGACGGATCCAATGCGACTGTCTACAGGACTGTAGACATTCATGGACGGGAAGCCTGCCGGCCGCTCTCCGTTCACCTGCCGCCCTTCTCATCACACGGCAGCACCCCGGATTCCTCCGACTCGTGGAGAACCATGAACAAGGCAACACGACTTGCCACGGCCGTCGCCGTCCTCGGCCTGACCGCGGCAGTCGTCCCCACCGCGTCCGCCACCGCCGGGAACCAGCACCACGCGCCCGCGCGGCACGTCCTTCTGCTGTCGGTCGACGGCCTGCACCAGTCGGACCTCGCCTGGTACGTCGCCCAGCACCCCGACTCGGCTCTCGCCCGCCTGGTGGGGAACGGCACCGAGTACACGCACGCCCGCACGACCGTGCCCTCCGACTCCTTCCCCGGCATGATCGGGCAGTTGACCGGCGGCAACCCCGGGACCACCGGTGTCTACTACGACGACACCTACAGCACCGCGCTCCTGCCCGCCGGAACGACGGACTGCGCAACGGCCAAGCCCGGCGCCGAAGTCGACCTGACCGAGGACCTCGACAAGAACAAGGACGCGCTGGACGCGGGGCAGGGCCTCACCGGGCTCCCCGGCAGCATCATGAACCTGACCGGCGACGCGCGGTCGCTCCTCGACCCGTCGAAGCTGCCCGTCGACCCCAAGACCTGCAAGCCGGTCTACCCGAACGGCTACCTGCGGGTGAACACCGTCTTCGAGGCGGCCCGCCAGGCCGGTCTGCGCACCGCCTGGTCGGACAAGCACGCCGCGTACAGCATCCTCAACGGCCCCTCGGGAACCGGGATCCAGGACCTGTTCGCGCCGGAGATCAACAGCCAGGCGATCGGCTACCCGGCGGGCGAGGACTGGACGAGCGACAACGCCGCGACCCAGCAGTACGACTCCTACAAGGTGAAGGCCGTCCTCAACGAGATCGACGGCTACGACCACAGCGGCACCCACAAGGTCGGCACCCCCGCCGTCTTCGGCATGAACTTCCAGTCGGTGTCCACCGCCCAGAAGCTGCCCACCTCCGACGGCCTCAAGGGGGGATACGCGGCAAAGGGCGTCCCGGGGCCGCTGCTCGCCAGGAGCCTCGACTACATCAACGCCCAGGTCGGCGCCCTGGAGTCCGAGATACACCGGCAGCACCTGGACGGCAGCACGACCGTCATCCTGTCCGCCAAGCACGGCCAGTCGCCGACCGACCCCACCGCGCTGACGCGGATCGACGACGGTCCGCTCCTCGACGGCCTCAACGCCGCCTGGAAGGCCGCCCACCCGGGCGCCGGCGACCTGGTGGTGCACTCCGTGGACGACGACGCCATGCTGCTGTGGCTCAGCGACCGCTCGCAGGCCGCCGCCGACTTCGCCAAGACGTACCTGCTGGCACAGTCGGGCACCGGCAACGACATCAACGGCGCGCCCAGGGCCTTCAGCGCCTCCGGCCTCAGCACGGTCTACGCCGGCGCTGATGCCGCCCGCTACTTCGGCGCGACGCCCGGCGACTCCCGGGTCCCCGACCTCTTCGGGATCACGCGTTACGGCGTCGTCTACACCGGCAAGAAGAGCAAGATCGCCGAACACGGCGGAGCGCTCGCCGACGACCGCGACGTTCCCCTCGTCGTCTCCGGGGCCGGCACCGGCAGCGGCAAGCACGTCGCCGCGCAGGTCGAGACCACGCAGATCGCGCCCACCGTCCTCAGCCTGCTGGGCCTGGACCCCGACGCCCTGCAGGCCGTCCGGATCGACCACACGCGCGTGCTGCCCACCTCCCGCTGACTCCCGCCAGGACAGCTCCCCGCGGCGTTCGGCCCGCGTCGCGGCACTCTCGTCGGTGCCGCAGCGCGGGCCGGATCGCGCGACCTTCGACGTCACCGGGCGAAAGACGAAAGGGGCACGAGACCGGCACGATTCGGCGGCATGACCAAAGGCGCTGTTTCCGGCGCCGCCGGGCGACCTCGACCTCATCCCGTCCGTGTACCGCACGGGATGACGCTCGTGCGGAAATCGCGTTGTGCGTTCCGGTCGCACCGAGGGACCATCCGGGCATGGAAGAGCCTGCCGAGACTCTCAGCGCCGACCTGGCCGAGCTGCGCCGGTGGCGGATGGCCGACGCCGACGCCCTGGAACGGGCGATCGGCGAGTCCCTGGACCACCTCGTGCCGTGGCTCCCGTGGGCGGCCGACCACGGCAGGCACCAGACCGTCGAGTTCCTGGCCCGAAGCCACGACGAATGGCGGACCGGACAGGCCTACGGCTACGCCATCACCCTCGGCGGCGCCGTGATCGGCGGGTGCGGCCTGCATCGCCGTATCGGTCCGGGCGGCCTGGAGATGGGCTACTGGATCCACCCCCGCCGGACGGGGCAAGGCCTCGCGACGATGGCCGCGGCGGCCCTCGCCGGGCAGGCGTTCCGGCTGGCGGGCGTCCACCGTGTGGAGATCCACCACGACGCCGCGAACCGGGCCAGCGGCGCCGTCGCGCGGCGCCTGGGCTTCACCGAGGTCGAACGCTTCCGGGTGGCGGGCGGTCCCGCCGCCCCGGGCGAAGTGGGGATCGACGTCATCTGGCGGATGAGCCGGGAGCGTTGGGAGACGGGAGCGCCGGATCGCGCTAGCGTCGTGTGATGAGCGCTGACCGCCCCTCCGTGCTGGTCGAGGTCCGCAAGTACGACGGCACGCTGAGCGGACGATGGACCGCCGCCCGTCTCGGTGAGGACGAGTACGGCGTGTGGCTGGGCACGCCGGAAGGGGCCCGCGTCGCTTCGGACGGCGGCGACTGGACGAACCGGTGCGCCTACGTGATGGCCGTCCCGCGCGGTCAGTGGTGGATCGCCTCGTTCTGCACGGAGCCGGGTCCGGAGATGTACTGCGACGTCTGCACCGTGCCCGAGTGGAGTGACGCGGGGACGGTCCTGCGCACGGTCGACCTGGACCTCGATGTCGTGCGGTCCCCGGGCGGCACGGCCTACAGCAAGGACGAGGACGAGTTCGCGGAACACCGGGTGCGGTTCGGCTACCCCGACCTCGTCGTCACCGAGGCCGAGCGGACGTGCGCGTGGCTGATGGAGGCGGGCCGGCGCGACAGCGAGGGCGCCGAACCCTTCGCCTCGGTGTACCGCCACTGGCTCGCCCGCTTCGTGACCGGCTCCGGCTGAGGGTGGGGCGCGCTCGGCCGCGGCTCTCCCGGTGCCGACGCGCAGGAGGGCCGCAGAGCACTGCTCCCTGCCCGCGTCGAACAGGCGTGCCTCACGGCTGTAACCTCCCTGAGTGAAGTTCTTCCGGTCTCGCGACCGAGTCGCCGCCGATCAGAAGCAGCGGACCAGAGCCTCGCTGACCCGGGCCACCACCCTGTACACGGCCGGGCGCTTCGCTGAGGCGGAAGCCGAGGCCCGCGCGGTGGCCTCGGACTGGTCCTGGCCGCGGCACCAGGATCGGCCGCTCGCCCTGCGCCTCGCCGCGGCCGCAACCAGCGCCCAGGGCCGCCACGCCGAGGCCCTCGCCGCGTACGACCGATTGCTGTTCGACTTCCGCAGGGAGTTCGGCGCCAAGGATCCGCGGACGCTGATACTGCGCTCGAACCGCGCCCAGACGTTGGCCTTGCTCTCCCGGTACGCCGAGTGCGAGGAGGAGTGTGCGGCCGTCGCGCGAACGGCTGCCCGCGGCAAGGGTCGGGAGATGCCGTACATCCTGGCGGCCGCCCGGAACGGACTGATCTACGCGTTCAACGGGCAGGGCCGCCATCAGGAAGCCGAAGCCCTCGCGCGCGAGGCGCTCGGAGCACCTCCCGGGGCCGACCGGCTGGCCTCGGCGTTGAGGCTCGGCCTGGCGCGGAGCCTCAGCGGACAGGGCAGATACGAGGAGGCGCTGGCCGAGGCCGAGCGGACGGCCGAGTCGCGTTCCGCCCTCTCCGAAGCGATGCGGTACCTCGAGACGGGCGCCGTGGATCTGGCATCGGCCACCGCCCTCCTGGGACTCGGCCGCGCTGCCGAGGCCCGGGTCCGGGCTTCGGCAGCCCACGACGCCTGCCTGAGCGCCTTCGGCCCGGATCATCACCGCACCAGCGAGGCGCTGGAGTTGATCCGACGCATCGACAGCGCCTGAGTCTGCCGGCAGGGGTCATCTCTGGCACCGCCGCACCGCCGCACCGCCGCACCGCCGCACCGCCGCACGGCATCCGGCCGGGGAATCCCGCTCGGCGCCGCAGGTACCAATCAGGTACCATCGGGGTATGCCAGCCTTGAACGTCACCTTCACCGACGAAGAGTTCGAGGACGTGCGGGCCGCGGCCGCGGCGGAGGGCAAGAGCCTGAAGCAGTACGTCCACGACCTGCCGCTGCGCGAGCGCCAGCGGACCGTCTTCGTCCGCTATGCGGCGAGCTTCGGTGACCAGCACCGGGCCGAGTTCGACGAGGCGTTCCCGGACGAGGTCCCGCCGTCCGCCGGGCACGGGACCGAAGCAGCCTGATGCCGCCCGCCCTCCACATCGACGTGGCCTGGCTGCTCGACGTCCAGGAGCAGGCCCTGCCCGAGGACGTCTCGGTCGCGGACTACTCCGCGATGGTCGCAGCCGTCGCCCGCCACAAGACCAAGATCCCCCGGCACGACACCGCCACCCCCGATCCGGCCTGGCGGGCCGCCGCCCTCCTGCACACGCTGGTGCGCCTCGAGCCTCTGCCGTACCGCAACTCCCTGTACGCCTGCCAGGTCGCCGCTGCCTACATGCACGCATCCGGCGAGGGCATCGACCCTCCGTACGGCGCCATGGTGGACCTGGTCCGCGACATCCAGTCCAGGAAAGCCGGCCTCTTCGACGCCGCCGACCGCATCCGCACCTGGCGGATCTGAGGCCCGCGCCCACCCTGAGGCCCGGCGCCCGGTGCCGGCGGGCACGTTCTCCCGACCGGCCGGGCCGAAGGCGCACCCCGGCTCGCCGGGGCATGATCCCTCGGGCCGCGGATCGAACGCATCTGCGGGTGTGACCGGAGGCGCACTTCGTTCGGTAGCCATCACGACGCGTCGTGCCCCGACTACCAGCGGAGTGAAACCATATGACCTTGACGGCCGAACACGTCCACGTTCACGCCGACACCGACCCGGCCCGCTTCCTCGCGGCCACCGTCGAAGTCGACCGCGGCGAGAGCCCGTTCGGCTGGAGCGACCCGGCCTGGCCCGCCGAGGAGGCCGGCAGATGACCTGCGCCGCCGTACCGCCGCGTCAGGTGAGGCGGCGCCGGAGGGCCGCTTCAAGGTTGTCGAGTTCGTAGTGGCGATGAGAGCGGTGCTGGCGTGTCCAGGGCTCGTCATGGAGGGGGTCGACGGTCATGAACACGTTCGTGCGCTCGCCCGCGGGCACGATGTCGACGGTGGTCAGGTGGTCGTACGGCTCGCGGTCGGGCACGAAGTCGATCAGGGACAGGAAGGCGAGACGGGTGGGCGCCACCACCTCGGTGAAGGTCTTGCAGAGTTCGCTCGTGAGCGGCACCCCGGCGTCGCGGAGGAACGAGATCTGCTCCGGAGCGGTCGCGGTCATGGTGTACCGCAGCAGACCGCCCGGCCTGAGATCGAGGCTCGTCACCCGGGTCTCGAAGCCGTCGGTGGTCCACCACTCCTCGAGACCGGCGACGGTGCTGCACAGTTCCCAGACGAGTGCGGCCGGGGCGTCGTAGAGGCGCTCGAGCCGTGCGGCCTCCGGGCTGTGCCGGAGTTGTGTGGTCATCGCTGCTCCTCGGTGCGTCGGCGGGAGGGGGAGAGGCTCCGTGTTCCGGACCTCGGGGATCGTCCGTCGCCGGCCGTCCGGGCCGGCGGCGGCTGATTCCACGTTAGGCAGCGTGACGCGGAAGGACCGGTTACGACGCGGCACCGGGGCAGAGCGCGCGGGCCCCATGCACGGCCGTCACCGGGCGGGTGGCGGGACGGTGCAGGTCGCGCGGCCGTAGGTGCCGTAGGCGGTCGCGTGCTGGACGGGTTTGCCGTGCAGGGTGAGGGCGCAGGTGGCTTGGCCGCCGTCGGCGCCGAGCACGATGGCGACCGCGGCCCGGCTGCTGCTGCCGCCGAGGGTGGTGGTCTGCTGCCAGGGCAGCTGCGCGGTGACCGTGTGGCTGGTGCCGTCCGGTGACGGCGGGCCGGCTTCCGTCCGCTTCTGCCGGCCGGCTGGATTTCGCGATATTCAAGGACATTCCTTTCCTGTACGACGGTCGCATCGGGAGGACGACGTCGTTTATACCCACCCGGATTGTTTTCCGGCACCTCGGCGCACGAATCCGACATTTGGGCTGACGGACCGTCGGTCGTCGCGGGCGATGGAACGAATCATTCCGCGTGAAATGTCCGGACCGAAGTCAAGGTTGAGTAATGCTTCGCTCATGGGTGATCACAGCTTGGCGCTGCTCGCATGCCTCGAAGTGGGTCAAGCCGGACGGAAAGCGTGACGCTGTGTGCTTTCTGTGTCCGTTTTGATGGCTGTTCGTGCGTGGTGTGTGGGTGGTTGACCACGGGCTGGTAAAAAACCTTGAATCCGCGATCGGTCGAGCATGTGTGGCGTTGCCACGCGTGTTTCACGGTCATGCGGCGAATTACTCCACGGGCACGGCCCGATGTGGCGTGCGTATCCGCATGGCCTGGTTCCGGCTGCCTTTTTGCCGGCCGATTTGGGGAGACTGGGTATGCGGGCACGGTGGGTCAGACGGTTTGCCACGACGGTGGCGGCGGGGTCGCTTCTGACGTCGTTGGCGTACGTTCCGGCGGTGGCGTCCGAGCCGGCCAAGGCGGGGTCGGGGGCGGCGCCGCCGGGGTTCTCGCACGAGCATCATGTGCCGGATCCGGTGAACGGTCCGGCGGGGGCGATCGCGGAACGGCAGAAGCTGCCTACGGGTAAGAAGGCCGCTCCGGCGCACCGGGTGCGTGAGCTGACGGGCCGCCGGACCTCGTCGTCGCGGTTCTGGCAGATGTCGGACGGGACCACGCAGGCCGAGGTGTCGGCGGTGCCGACGTCGTACCAGGCGGGGTCGGACTGGAAGGCGATCGACACCGCGGTGGGCTCCTCACCGCGCAAGGACTACCGACTGGCGAACACCGCGAACCTCGCCAAGACCTACTTCGGTGGCAGCGGCGGCCAGTTGGTCCGGTTCGAGGCGGACGCCTCGCACGCGGTGTCGCTGCGGCTGGAGGGGGCCGCGGCGACATCGACCCCGTCGGCGAAGGGCGACGTGGTCAGGTATCCCGGGGTGCTGCCGGGCGTGGACGCCACGTACACGGTGGGCCGCGGCGCGGTGAAGGAGAATCTGGTCCTGGCCGGCAAGCCGGCGGGTCCGGTGTCGTTCACCTTCGATCTCGATGCGCAGGGGCTGACGCCCAGGCAGCAGGCGGACGGGTCGATCGCCCTGTACGGCGGGGACGAGACGGGCCGGCCGCGGGTGGTGATCCCGGCCGCGGTGATGTTCCAGGCACCAGCAAACTCGGATGCCCCGGTGGCGGACCTGACGCACGGCGCGGTCGCGCAGAAGCTGATCCGGCATGGGTCGGGCTGGCAGATTCGTCTGACGCCGGACAGTAAGTGGTTGTCGGCGCCGGGGCGTCGTTTTCCGGTGTCGGTGGATCCGACGATCGTGCTGGCGCCGACGCCGTCGACGTCGCAGGACGTGATGGTCGACTCCACTCAGCCGACGACGAACCTGAACGGGACGTGGCAGCTGGGCGTGGGCAAGACCAGCACGACGGGCACGCTGCGGTCGCTGCTGAAGTTCCCGCTGACCGGGATCCCGGCGAACACGAAGATCACGTCGGCTCAGTTGGGCGTGTACTACAACCAGGTCCACACCTCGAACATCGATCCGGTGGTGATCGAGGCGCACCAGGCGACCGGTTCCTGGACCGCGACGGGTGCGACGTGGAACAACACCAGCGCACTGTCGGGGCCGCTGTCCGGTACCACGATCCAGCTGGACAACGGCGCCACCGGTACGGCGGCGAAGGGCTCGTGGCCGGCGTCGACGAACACGCAGTACACCCCGTACGCGATCAACCAGACGTACCAGTACAACAAGGACACGGTCGCGGGTGACACGTACACGTGGCAGCCGACGGTGGCGCAGGCGGGTAACTACCGGGTGGACGTGCACTCGATTCCGGCGTCGGACCGGGCGACGAACGCGCCGTACACGGTGACGTACAACGGCGGCACCTATAACGGGACGATCGACCAGTCCCTGGGCAACGGAGGGGTGTGGCGGTCGCTGAACAACGGGACCGCGTTGCCGTTCGCGGCGGGCACGGCGGGCAAGATCGTGCTGGGCGACGGACCCGCTTCCGCGACGACGTCGGTGATTGCGGACGCGGTGCGGCTGGTGGAGCCGGGTACGACGCTGACGAAGGCGGCGGGCTCCTACGACCAGTGGCACAACTTCGCGGTCACCGACACGGTGCAGAAGTGGGTCAACGGCACGGCGAACAACGGGTTCGTGCTGCAGGCTGCCGACGAGTCGTCCACGGCGAGTCTGGGTGGTCCGCTGTACGAGGCGTCGGAGTTCGGCTACGGCGGTGAGACCGCGACGTACCCGAAACTGACGATCACCTACGGCACGGTCGGTGTCGCGGTGAACGCGCCGACGGTGATCCACGCGACCGGCGCCGAGCTCTCGTGGCCGGCGTACACCAACACCACCGGCGACCCGGCGAACGACCTGGCGGAGTACCAGGTCCACCGCTCGGTGTTCCAGGGCTTCACGCCCTCGGCGGCGACGCTGGTTGCCCCGGTTGCTGCGGGGACCACCAGCTTCACCGATACGACTGCGGTTCCGACGGCGGCGGATGCTACGGATCCGTTCCATGCGGTGTATTACGAGGTCGCGGTAAAGACCAAGAGCGGTCAGGTCATCGGCGGCCCGGTGCAGTTGGCGGAGTTGCCGAAGGCCGGGCAGACCACGCAGATCATCCAGGCCGGCCAGACCGACACCACCCTGTCCTCGACCCAGCCGACAACCGCGCACGACACCATCGCCTCCGACGGCGTGAACCAGAAATGGCTGTCGGTCGGCAACAACTCCGGTACCTACGGCACGACCCGCGCGGCGCTGAAGTTCCCCACCACCTCGCTGCCCTCGACCGCCCGCGTCATCAGCTCGCAGCTGCAGGCCTGGTCGACCATCACCACCAACACCGGCGGGGGCCAGGCCACCTACGAACTGCACGGCCTGAACCGGGACTTCGACGAGGCGACGGCGACCTGGAACAACGCCACGTCCACCACGCCCTGGACCACGGCCGGCGGTGACTACTCCGCCACGGTCTCCGACACCGTGGCCGGTGTCACCAACGACCCGGTGCGGCACTGGTGGGACGCCACGTCCCTGACCCAGGGGTGGATCAACTCGCCCACCTCGAACCACGGTGTGCTGCTGAAGGCCGCCAACGAGTCGACCACGTCCGGGGCCCAGGAACGCACGATCTTCGCGTCCTCGGAGACCTCCGAGCCGCAGTTGCGTCCGCAGTTGGACGTCACCTACGTGGACGCCACGACGGATTCCACGTACTACGCGGCCACCACGCCGGCGCGGATGACGCCGGGCACGACATACAACGTCGACGTCACGGTCACCAACACCACCAACGCCACCTGGAGCGCGGGCAGCGAGGTGCTGTCGTACCGGTGGACGCTGCCGGACGGCACGGATGTGACCAACGGCGGCAACCAGATCCAGACCGCCCTGCCCCAGGACCTCTCGCCCGGCGAGAGCGCGATCGTGCACGCGCAGGTCAAAGCGCCCACCAACGCCGACTCGGGCAACCCGACCAACGCCCGCACCGCGTACACGCTGACCTGGGACGCCTACAACAAGACCACCAGCACCTGGAACTCCGCCACGGGCGTGGCCGGCCTCGCACAGGCCGAGACCATCGAGGACCCGACCTCCGACACGATCGGGCTGGAGAAGTTCTACTCCTACGCGGGCAAGAACACCGGTGCCGGCTCCACGGTCATGAACAACCTGGCCTCGGGCAACGCGGTGTGGTCGTACAACGCGTTCACCAACCCCGGCCGCGGCCTGGGGACGTTCGTGCGGTTCGCGTACAACTCGCTGGACACCTCGGACACGGTGATGGGTCCGGGCTGGTCGGCGCAGGCGTCCGCGCCGATCCGGCTGGGTGCGGCGCTCGACTTCCACCCCAACCCCAACCCCACGACGGTCACGCTGACCGACGGTGACGGCACGGCCTCGGTGTTCACCAAGCAGTCGGACGGGACGTTCAAGGCGCCGGCGGGCGTGCACTACCAGTTGGTCGCGCAGAACGCGGCGAACTGCACGCCGAACAAGGACGACGCCTCCGACGCGTGGGTGATGACAAGCCCCGACGGCACCCGGTTCTTCTACGACTGCGACGGCTACACGACGTCGATCGTGGACAAGAACGGCAACACCGAGACGTTCACGTACGCGGAACGCAAGTCCAACAACAAGCCGGTGAAGTTCCTCCAGTACATCACCGACCCCACCGGCCGGCAGACCCTCACCGTCACCTACTACAGCAAGGGCGACGCGTACTCCTACGTCGACGACAACGGCGTCGTGCAGTCGGGGACGAACCTGACCAACCCGAAGATCATCGACCATGTCGCGTCGATGACGGCGCTGGCCGACGGGACCAACCCGGCACGCAAGCTGACGTTCCTGTACACCACGCAGGGCCTGATGGCCCAACTCACCGACGGCGCGGGCTCGTCGCAGCCGAAGGTGTTCGCCTTCACCTACGACGCCACGCAGGGCACCAAGAACGTCAAGCTCGTCAAGATCACCGACCCCCGCGGCCACGCCACCCAACTCGCTTACAACGCACCTCAGAACGGCGACAACCCGAAATACCACTGGTGGACCAAGACCATCACCGACCGGCTCACCCACGACACCGGCTTCACCTACGCGGCTGACACCGGCACGCCGGCGTTCACCGACACCACCGTCACCGACGCGCTGCAGCACGCCTCCACCACCGTCACTGACGACTTCGGCCGGCCGGTGCAGAACACCAACGCCAAGAACCAGATCACCAAGCTCAGTTGGGACGCGGACAACAACGTCACCCAGCAGGTTGAGGACAACGGCGCCACCACCAAGTGGACCTACGACCCGAAGACCGGCTACCCGCTGACGATGCAGGACGCGGAGGCGGTCAAGAACGCCTGGCCGGCCACCGTCTACACCTACCAAACCCGCCTGGACGGCTACTCCGCCGACCTGCACACCAAGACCTCGCCCGAGGGCCGCGAGTGGCTCTTCGGCTACGACACCTTCGGCAACCTCACCTCGGTCACCGACCCCAAGGGCGTCTCCACCGCCACCGCAGGCGACTACACCACCACCTACGCCTACGACCAGTACGGCGAGCTGACCACGGCGACCGACGCCGACCAGCACAGCACCACCTACAGCGACTTCGACCCCAACGGCTACCCGAGGACGACCACCGACGCGCTGCAGCACTCCTCGACAGCGGTGTACGACGCGCGGGGCGAGGTGACCTCGGCCACCGACGAGCTCGGCCACACCACGACGCAGGCGTACGACGTCTACGGGCGTCCACTGGAGAAGAAGGTCCCCAAGGACCAGGCCAACGGCGTATACGTCACCACCCCGGCGGCGGTCTACGACGCCGACGACAACGTCACCCAGTCCACCGCCCCCAACGGCGCGGTGTCCACGGCCGTGTACGACGCAGCAGATGAGATCAGCTCGGCCACCGCGCCCAAGGACCACAGCACCGACCCCGACCGTACCACCACGTACACCTACGACCCGGTCGGCGAGCTGAAGACCACAACCGAGCCCAAGGGCACCCTGACCACCACCGACGCCACCGACTACGTCACCACTGAGAGCTACGACCCCCTCGGTGAGATCACCGACGTGGTCAACCCGCAAGGCGACAAGGTCAGTTACCAGTACGACGACGTCGGCAACGTCACCGAGGTGATCGATCCGGTCAAGAACGCCACGGCTGACACCACCGACTACACCACCAAGACCGTCTACGACTTCGACCACCGGGCGACCCAGGTAACCGACGCGGCCGGTTCCAGCTCGAAGACTGGCTACGACAAGGACGGGCTCAAGACCACCCTCACCGACCCCGAGGGCAACACCACCACCACCTTGTACGACGAGCGGGGCAAGGTGTCCCAGGTCCAGGCGCCCTACCAGGGCACGGCCGGCGCACCGACCTACCGCACCACCAGCTACGAGTACGACCAGGTCGGCAACACCACCAGGACGATCTCCCCGCGGGCCAACGCGGCCGGGACGACGACGGCGTTCACCACGCAGTCGGTGTACGACGAGCTGAACCGGGTCAAGGAGACCATCGCGCCCTACGACCCGAGCGACGCGACGTTCAACACCCCGGTCCCGACCTACACGTTCTACGACGCGGCGGGCCGGGTCTCGAAGACCTCTGCACCTCCATCGCACGGGCAGACCGTCCGCAACGACACCACCTTCACCTACTACGACGACGGGCAGACCAAGGCCTCGACCGACCCGCAGGGGATCACCACCAGCTACGACTACGACGAGCTCGGAGCGCAGACCGCCCGCACCCTGACCTCCGCCGGCGGCTCCTCGTCGCGGACCATGGGCTGGTCTTACTACCCCGACGGCTCCCTGGCGTCCCGTACGGACGACGGCGTCCCGGTCGGCCTGCAGGTCGTGCTGGCCGACAACTCCGACACGCAGAACACCAGCTCGACCGGCACGTGGGCGACCGCGTCCAACGGCGACCCGACCACTGAGCAGGGCTACGACTACCGCACCCACCCGGCCGGCAGCGGCACCGACGCCTTCACCTGGCAGCTGTACGTGCCGCAGGACGGCACGTACACCATGTACGCCCGGTACCCGCAGGTCAGCGGCGCGTCCACGGCGGCCGTCTACACCCTGCACCACGACGACGCGAGCACGACCACCTCGACCGTCGACCAGACCAAGAACACCGGCACCTGGGTGTCCCTTGGGTCGGCGGCCTTCAAGCAGGGCAACTCCTCGTCGATCTCGCTGGGGCAGAACGCCGGCGGCACGGTCGTCGCGGACGCGGTCAAGCTGGTGCGCGACCACACCGGTGACATCGACACCGAGAAGCACGCCTTCACCTACTCCTACGACCCCAACGGCAACCTCACCCGGATCGGCGACTCGTCTCCGGGCGCCGCCGTGGACACCTACGGCATCGACTACAACGGCGTCAGCGAGATTTCGAAGGTCACGGAGTCGGCCGGCGGCACGGAGAAGACGCACACCTCCTACTCCTACGACCCCGACGGCAAGCCGGCGACCGTCGACCACCCAGGCCAGTACTCCTCCTACACATACGACTTGCGGGAGCTGGTCAAGACGGTCGAGGTCGGGGACTCGGCCACAGACTCCTCGCCGAAGACCACCAGTTATACCTACACCGACCGCGCACAGCAGTTGCGGCAGACCAAGGCCAACGGCAACACCGTCGACTCGACCTACTGGCCGTCCGGCGAGGTGCACACCACGACCGAGAAGAACTCGGCGGGCACCCTGGTCGACAGCCACACGCTGAGCTGGGACCCCAACGGCAGCAAGGACGAGGACGCCGCCGACAAGCAGAGCGCCGACGACCACGCGACGTACCTGAAGTCGACGACCGACTACACCTACGACCCGGCGGACCGACTGGCGCAGTCGGTCAAGACCGGCAACGGCGCGACGACCGAGACATACGTCCACGACGACAACGCCAACGTCATCTCGCAGACTGTCCAGGGCACCGCCACCACCTACAACTACGACCGCAACAGACTGCTGTCGTCGGCCGCCGGTGGCACCACCGCCACCTACAACTACGACCCGTTCGGTCGCCTGGACACCGTCACCAGCGCCGGGACCGTCGTCGAGCGCAATACCTACGACGGCTTCGACCACGTGGTCAAGAACACCAAGGTCGCCTCCGGCGGGGCGTCCACGACCACGGCCTACACCTTCGACCCGCTGGATCGCACCACCTCGGAGACGGCCAACGGCAAGACCACGGACTTTTCCTACTTGGGCCTGTCCGGCCAGGTCCTGGACGAGACGGTGGCCGGCCAGCTCACCAAGTCCTACCAGTACAGCCCCTGGGGTGAACGCCTCTCCCAGATCAGCCACAGCGCCGACGGAACGACCTCGGACAGCTTCTACGGCTACAACAGCCACACCGACGTCGAAACCCTCACCGACGACTCCGGCCAGACCAAGGCCACCTACGGGTACACCGCCTACGGCAGCAACGACACCTCCGAGTTCACCGGCATCGACAAGCCGGACGCGGCAGACCCGACGAAGGAGCCCTACAACGCCTACCGCTTCAACGCGAAGCGGTGGGATGCCACTACCGGTGACTACGACATGGGCTTCCGGACCTACGACCCGGGCCTGAACACCTTCACCACCAGGGACATGTACAACGGCGCCCTGTCCGACATGAACCTGACCACCAACCCGCTGACCGGCAACCGCTACGCCTTCGGCGGTGGCAACCCGACCACCAACATCGAACTGGACGGCCACCTGTTCGACCCGGAGAAATTCCTGGGCACGGTGGCCAGTGACGCCGGGAAGGTGCTGGACGGTGCCGGGTCCGCCGTCGAGGACGGGGGATCCTTCCTCGTCGACGGTTTCGAGGCGGCCGGGTCGGACGTGGTCCCATGGCTGGCCGCCGCGGACACGTTCCTGAACACACTGGGATGGAACTCCCCCACGGCCGCCAGCGGCACCTACTCCACGCCCGGTGCGAAGCCGGACACCAGCAAGGGCCTACTGGTCACTGAGGACAAGAAGCAGGAGTTCCAGCCGGGAGACACCACCCTCCCCGACGAGAGCGACCAGTCCAACTGCAAGGCTGGCGGGCCGAGTTCGGTGTACTACATGCCGCTGGACTCGCAGGGGCGCGCTCAGGGCGTCGTGGCCTGCCTGAGTAAGAACGGGTTCAACTACACGCATCCGAAGACCGGTGACCTGATGAAGAGCGGAACCGGTGATACGAACATCATCGGATCAGAACCGCCGTTCCCGCCATACAAGCCGGGCTACGACACCAGCCAGCCCAAGGGCTGGGCCCTGGGCAGCGGTTTCGAACGGGGTCACCTCCTGGCACGGCAGCTCGGCGGGGTCGGTAACGACGTCCGGAACCTCGTGCCGCTCTACCCGAAGGCGAACGATCCGGGAATGAAGAAGTGGGAGGACATCATCGCCGCGGCGATCAACGCGGATCAGACCGTCTACTTCACCGCGACGCCTCAGTACAGTGGGAACAGCCCGATACCCACCTCGGTGGACATGACGGCCGTCACGTCCACCGGAGTCCCTATCGTCTCCCAGAACGTACCGAACGTGCCATGAGCCGGACAGCGGACCATCCCGGAAAGGAGCGGCGGCAGTGGAGTGGCTTGACCGCCTGCAGGAGGCCACGGGTTGGCAGGGTCCCCGGCACGAGCACGACTGGGCGAGTGTCGAGGCCGAACTGGGCACCGAACTGCCGAGGGACTGGAAGGAACTCTGGGCCCGCTTCGGGCCGGGATCGTTCTCCTACTACGTGTTCGCCCTTCCCGACGGTGAGGGCGCGGGCTCACTGCTGCACTGGTGGCGCGACCTGCGCGAGCAGGGCGAGCGGGATCCCGAGTGGATGACCACGTACTTCGATCCCTACGCGCTGTACGACCAGGCCGAGCGGAAGGGCCTGGTCATGTGGGGCCGGTCTGAGACCGGAGGCCGGTTCTACTGGCTCGCCGACGGCACGGCCGACCCCGCCACCTGGCCCGTAATCGCGCGAGCGCAGGGGGACGAGCCCTGGGAGCGGCACGCCATGTCCGTCCCCGAGTTCGTCTACCGTTCGATCGCTGATCCTGGGTTCGAGCCCTTCACGGTCGCGGATCCCCAGTTCCCTCCCGCTTTCCACCCTACGGAGGAGAGCACACCGGACCCGCGACCGGAATGACACACGGCCGTCCGTCCGGCCCGGCCCGGAGTACACCCACCCGGCCATGAGCGGTGAGGCCCCGCCACCCCGGCGGGGCCTCACCGCTCACCCCGGCACCGCGGACGCCGTGTGCCGGCGCCATCGTCGAGGAGCCGAGCACGTCACCGCACCTCCCGCGCCGTGTGCCGCCGATGGAGCGCGCGGGCGTCAGCCCTGTTGGCACAGCTCCGACCGCCCGTCCGCGCTGTGACGGAAACGGGCGCTGGGCTGGGTCCGCCGGGCGAGCAGTGCGGGCGGCGGTGTTCCACGGGTGGAGCTGTACGAGCTCCGCGATGGCATACGCGTCGTCGACGCCCCGGAAGACAGCACCAGTGCCTTGTCGGGGCCGCTGTCTGGTGCGACGGTGCAGTTGGATGACGGTGACGCGGGGACGGCGGCGAAGAGCTCGTGGCCCTACTCCGGCAACACCGCGTACACGCAGTACGCGGTGACCGGTGACTACGCCTACAACAAGGACACGGTCGCCGGTGACACGTACACCTGGCAGCCGACGGTTCCGGCCGCCGGTTCGTACCGGGTGGACGTGCACTCCGTCCCGGCCTCCGACCGGGCGACGAACGCGCCGTACACGGTCACCTACAACGGTGGCACGTACAGCGGGACGGTCGACCAGTCGGCCGGTACCGGTGGGGTGTGGCGGTCGCTGAACAACGGCACACTACTGGCTGGCCGACCCGGAAAAGGACTCCTCCGCATGGCCGGTCGTGACCCGCGCAGACCCACTGGAGCCTTTCCATGTTCTCGAGACGTCCGCGACGGAGTTTCTCTACCGCGTTCTGACCGATCGTGATTTCCACCCCTTCACCATCGCGGACAGAATGGAAAGGCCCTACTTCCAGGCGTACTGAGACCCTTTCGGGCTGCTCCGCGACACCCCCCCGGGTGTGCGGGGCAGCCCGGTTCCGTTGCGAAACCCTCGACTGGCGGATGTGGCCTCCGGCAGGGAATGGGCAGGCTGACCAGGACCGAACGGCAGCCTCACGGGAGAGCGGCGGAGACATGAAGATCGACCTGTCCGGCAGGACGGCACTGGTCACCGGCTCCACCCAGGGCATCGGCATGGCCATCGCGGCCGGTCTGGGCCGGGCCGGCGCCCGCGTCGGCGTCAACGGCCGCAGCGCCGGGTCGGTGGACGCGGCGGTCACCCGTCTCACGGAGGAGACCGGCGGCGGGGAGTTCGTGGCGGTCCCCGGCGACCTCGCCACCGACGAAGGCGTCGCCGAGGTCGTCTCCGCCCTTCCCGAGGCCGACATCCTCGTCAACAACCTCGGGATCTTCGGCGCCGCCGAGCCGCTGGAGATCAGCGACGAGGAGTGGCGCCGCTACTTCGAGGTCAACGTGCTGACAGCGGTGCGGATGATCCGCGCCCACCTGCCGGGCATGAAGGACCGCGGCTGGGGGCGTGTCATCAACCTCGCCAGCGACTCGGCCGTGGTCATCCCCGCGGAGATGATCCACTACGGCATGACCAAGACCGCGCTGCTCGCGGTGACCCGCGGCTTCGCCAAGGACGCCGCCGGCACCGGCGTCACCGTCAACTCGCTGATCGCCGGTCCGACCCACACCGGCGGCGTAGAGGACTTCGTGCGCCAGCTGGTCGGCGACGAGCTGCCCTGGGACGAGGCGCAGCGGGAGTTCATGCGCAAGCACCGCCCGCAGTCGCTGCTGCAGCGGCTGATCGAGCCGGAGGAGATCGCCAACATGGCCGTCTATCTCAGCTCGCCCTACGCCTCCGCCACGACCGGCGGCGCAGTCCGCGTGGACGGCGGATACGTCGACTCGATCCTTCCGTAAGGCGGAGCGGCGTCCGCAGTGCGGCCACACACCTGCCCCGACCGCAGCGCGTGAAAACGACGTCACTCCCGGTAATTCCGCATGTTCGGGTGATCCCTGGGCAGGCCGCCTGCGTAGAACATGCGGCAGGACCACGAGTCCGGTGACCCCGAGCCTGCTGCCCGCAACGGCAAGGACGGTGGTGCATGAGCGCGACATCCACACAGCAGGGCGGGGCGACGGGTACGCCCTCGCACAAACCCGGGCTACGACGGGACCTGGGCCGGGTCAGCCTCCTCTTCGCCTGCGTCGGCTCGATCATCGGCTCCGGCTGGCTCTTCGGCGCGCTGAACGCGGCACGTGAGGCCGGACCGGCCTCGGTGTTCTCCTGGGCGCTCGCCGCGGTCATGATCCTGCTGATCGGCCTGTGCTTCGCCGAGCTGGGCACCATGTTCCCCCTCTCCGGCGGCGTCGTACGCTTCCCGCACCTGTCCTTCGGGTCCTTCGCCAGCTACACGATGGGCTGGATCACCTGGATCGCGGCGGCCACCGTCGCGCCCATCGAGGTGGAGGGGGCGCTGCAGTACGCCACGAAATGGGCGGACTTCACGGTGGCCCACCCGGCGACCGGCACCCATACCCTGACCGGCCTCGGATACGCGGTCGCCGTGGTGGCGATGGCCTTCTTCGTGACGCTGAACTACTTCGGCATCCGCTGGTTCGCCCGGGTCAACAACATCCTGGTGTGGTGGAAACTCGGCATCATCCTGCTCGTCGTGGTGGCGTTCCTGGTCACGGCCTTCCACGGGCACAACTTCGACGCCAAGGAGTACGGCGGCTTCGCGCCCGGCGGCAGCAAGGGCATCTTCACCGCCATCTCCACGGCCGGGATCACCTTCTCCTTCCTCGGCTTCCGGCAGGCGGTGGAGCTGGCCGGTGAGACCGACAACCCCAAGCGCAACGTGCCCTTCGCGGTGATCGGCTCGGTGGTGATCACCGCGGTGATCTACATCATGCTGGAGGTCGCCTTCCTCGCCGCCGTCCCCGGCCACGACCTCAACTCCTCGCACGGCTGGCTGAACCTGCAGTTCGCCAACGACTTCGGCCCGCTCGCCGCGATCGCCAGCGCCATCGGCCTCGGCTGGCTGGCGTACCTGCTGTATGTGGACGCGGTGATCTCCCCGGCCGACACCGGCCTGATCTACACCACCGTCACGGCGCGCATCTCCTATGCCATGGGCCGCAACCGCAACGCGCCCGAGGCGCTGGCGCGCACCACCCCGCGCGGTGCGCCGCTGATCAGCCTGATCGTGACGTTCGTGCTCGGCCTGATCGTGTTCCTGCCGTTCCCCAGCTGGCAGCAGCTCGTCGGTTTCATCACGTCCGCCACCGTGCTGTCGTTCGGCTCCGGCCCGCTGGTGCTGGCCGCCATGCGCCGGCAGATCCCCGACCACCCGCGGGTCTTCCGGGTGCCCGGCGGGGACGTCATCCCGTTCCTCGCCCTGTACTCGTCGAACCTGATCGTCTACTGGGCCGGCTGGAACACCAACTGGAAGCTGTTCGCCACCATCGGCCTCGGCTTCGTCCTGCTCGCCGTCTTCGAACTCACCGGCGGCGACCGCGCCCCGAAGCTGGACCTGCGCGCCGGTGCGACCTGGGCGCTGCCCTGGCTGGGTGGCCTGGCGCTGACCAGCTGGGCGGGCGACTACGACGGCGGTCGCGGCTGGATCGGCCTGGGCTGGGGCTTCATCGTCAACCTGGGCCTCGCCGCGATCGTGTACCTGCTGGCGCTGCGGGTCCGGCTCCCTCAGGCCCGGGTGGAGGAGCACATCAGGGAGGCGGAGGACGAGTCCCGCCACGAGGAGGAAGAGCTCGGCTCGGCGCCCTGACCGCTCGGTGCGGAGGGCTGACCGCAGCTACGGCGCCGCGGGACCACGAGGTGGTCCGGCGGCGCCGTCGTCACGGCCGGCGCCCGATGCCGGTCGAACGGTGGCCCGCCGCGACTGCGGGCCGCGTCACACCCGTTCGCGGTGCCTTCTGGCGCCGGCGATCATCGCGTCGAGGGAGTCGCGGGTCTGCAGCAGGTCGGTGATGTGCTGGGAGAGCCGCTCGCGTTCCAGCGCCATCCGCTCCAGGGCGGCGTCGGAGTTCTCCTTGCTGGGCGCGTCCACGCACGGCAGCAGTGCGGCGATGGTGCGGCTGGACAGGCCCGCTGCGTACAGCCGCTGGATGAACGTGACGCGTTCGACCTCCTGGTCGGTGTAGTGCCGTTGCCCGCTGGAACTGCGGACGCTGGCGAGCAGGCCCTGCTCCTCGTAGTACCGCAGCGACCGGACGCTGACTCCGGTGCGGGTGGCGAGCTCGCCGATGCGCATGGCACTCCTCCTGGCGTGGCCTGCGTCACAGGACTTGCCTCTGACATCCATGTGAGGTTTTAGCGTACCTGGCGTGGCCGGGGGTTCCGGGCCGCGAACCTTCGCCCCTGGACGGAGTCCTCACATGACGAGCCTTTTCGACAGCCACCGCCTCGGAGACCTTCTGCTGCCCAACCGGGTGGTGATGGCGCCGATGACCCGGGTGCGTGCGGCCGCCGGCGGCCTGGCGACCCCCTCGATGGCGGCCTACTACGCCCAGCGTGCGACCGCCGGCCTGATCGTCAGCGAAGGCGTGCAGCCCAGCCTGGTCGGGCAGTCCAATCCCGGGACGCCCGGGCTGCACACCGACGAGCAGACGGACTCCTGGCGTCCGGTGACGGCCGCCGTCCACGCCAACGGCGGCCGGATCTTCGCGCAGCTCATGCACGGTGGCCGCGTCTCCCACCCCGACACCACCGGCCTGCAGCCCGTGGGCCCCTCGGCGGTGGCGGCCACGGGCGAGGTCTTCACCCCGAACGGCCCGCGCCCGGCGCCCGTTCCGCGGGCTCTGGCAACGGCCGAGGTGCCCGAGCACGCCGCCGCATACGCCCGGGCCGCCTCCCGGGCGATCGAGGCCGGCTTCGACGGAGTGGAACTGCACGGGGCCAACGGCTATCTGATCTCGCAGTTCCTGTCGTCGAACGCGAACGTCCGTACCGATCGCTACGGTGGCTCGGTGGCCCACCGGATCCGGTTCGCCGTGGAGGCGGCGGCAGCGACGGTCGACGCCGTGGGGGCCGACAGGACCGCGATCCGGCTGTCGCCCGGCGGGACCTTCTGGGGCGTCGAGGAGAGCGACGTGCCCGCGCTCTACGACGCGTTGCTCGGTGAACTGGCCCGCCTGGACCTGGCGTACGTCCACGTCGAGGCCACCGCCGACGAGGACGTGCTGCTCGGGCTGCGGCGTGCGTGGCCCGGCGCCCTCGTCGTGAACCCGGTCATGCCGATGGGGCCGAAGCAGACCGGCCGCGCGGAGGCCGACCACTGGCTGGGCCTGGGCGCCGACCTCATCAGCTTCGGCCGCGCGTTCCTCGCCAACCCCGACCTCGTCGAGCGCCTGCGCAACAACCTTCCCGTCGCGCCCGCCGACGAGTCGACCTACTACCAGGGCGGCGACGCGGGGTACCTGACGTATCCGACGTACCAGTACGCGAGTTGACGTCCCGTCAGGTGAGAAGGGCCTGTCCCGCCTCCTCGTGCGCGGCTCCGGGGCCGGAGAGCTCCGAGACGTGCACGGTCTTGCCTACGTCGTGGGTCGCGGCGCCGAAGAGCACGGCCGCGCGGTCGACGGCGACGGCGGGGCGGTGCTCCTCGAACCAGTCGACCAGCCGGTGCGCGACGTCGTGGACCGCCCGCAGGTGGGCCGCCAGCCCGGGGTGGACACCCCAGGCCGGACAGCAGCTCGGCGACGCGGTCCGGCAGCGGCAGCAGGGGCAGGTCGGCGGCGCCGGTCATGGCTCTCGACAAGGCGGTGTCGCTCGTCACCGCGTCAGGGTACTGACCGCGGTCCGCCCTTGTCCGGGCCGGGTCGTGGCCGACGCGCGGCGCCGGTCGCCTCGACCCGCCGCGAGTGGTCACCGGACCGCCCGGTCCTCCAGGACGGGCGCGGGCTGGCCGGCGACCGCCGGCTGCCGCATCTCGTTCCCCCGGGTCTTCCGGGTGTGGACGGCGAGGATGACGACGGCGAGCCCGAGGAAGCCGAACCCGCTGCCGACGACACCCGCCCAGCCCCAGGACGCGAAGAGCGCGCTGGCGACCGCGGTCCCGATGGCGCCTCCTGCGAACACGGAGAACATGTAGAGGGTGTTCAGCCGCGCACGGACCTCGGGACCGGCGGTGAAGATGCGTACCTGGTTGGCGATCTGACCACTCGTCGTGCCGTAGCCCAGCAGGTTGCACCCGATCAGCAGCGCGACCAGGGAGTCGCCCGCGATCAGGAACATGGCCAGGGCGAGTGCCACCGAGACGAGGGAGACGGCGTTGACGGCCGTCGGTCCCCACCCGTCGGCCATGCGCCCGGAGTAGCGGGCGGCGAGGGCGCCGGGAATGGCGGCGATGCCGAACAGCCCGACCACCGCGGACCCGAGCCCGATCGGCGCTTGCGTGAGGTGGAAGGCCAGCGTGGCCCAGAACCCGGAGAACGCGGCGAAGACCAGCCCTCCCAGCGCCGCCGACAGGCGCAGCGGGGCGTACCGGCGGAAGAGACCCGGCAGGGACCCGAGGAGCCGGGGATAGCTGAGGGTCTCGGCCTTCCGTCCCGTACCGGCCGGCATGTACCGGGGCAGGATCAGCAGCATGGCCGCCGTGGCGACGGCTGCGAGGAGGAATCCGGAACGCCAGGTGCCGGTGGCCTGGGCCAGGACGCCGGAGACGCTGCGCGAGACCAGCGCGCCCATCGTGAGCGCGGTTCCCACCGCCCCCAGGACGCGTCCCGCCTGGCCCTTCGCGGCCATGGACACCGCGGTGGGCATGATCACCTGCGGCAGCACGGTCGTGGCCGACAGGACGAGAGCGGCCATGCTCAGCAGGGCGATAGAGGGCGCGAACGCCCCGGCGACGAGCGCGAGCGCGGTCACGGCGAGCAGAACGGCGGAGAGCCGCCGCAGTTTGGCCCCGTCGGCGAGCGGGACGATCGCGACGATGCCCAGGGCGTAGCCGATCTGGCCGGCGGTGGCCACGAGGCCCGCGGCCGCCGCGGAGATGTGGAAGCTGCGGGCGATCTGTTCGAGCAGGGGCTGGGTGAAGTAGATGTTCGAGACGGTGACTGCGGTGGCCGTGGCGAAGACGGGGATGGTTCCGCGCCTGGCGTTCGGCATGGCAGCTGCGGCTGTGGTCACGAGGTCCTTACGACGGCTTCGGGTGCGGGACGGTGGGCGGGGACGGCCTTCGCCGGTCCTCCTGCTCAGCGCTTTCCTGTCACCAGGTCAGTCAGTTCGGCGGTCGTCACGATCGCGTGCGCGAAGGTCGGGCCGTTCAGCTCGTGGGCGGCGTGCATCATCTCCGGCTTGAACGCCGCGGTCGCGTCGCGTACGAGCGTCACGTGGTAGCCGAGCTCCATCGCGTAGCGCCCCGTGGACTCGATGCAGGTGTTGGCCAGCAGCCCGGCGAGGATCACGTGGGTGATGCCGTGCTGCTTGAGCTGGAAGTCCAGGTCGGTGTTGGGGAACCCGCTCTGGCCCCAGTGCTCCTTCACGACGACGTCGCCCTGAGCGGGCTGGAAGTCCGGGTGGAACTCGCCGCCCCAGGTGTCCCTGGCGAACGTGTGGCGCTGGGCTATGAGCCGCTGCGTGGGGTTGGGGTGGTCCCAGTTGTCGTAGTCGCCCTCCTGCCAGCGGCGGTGGGGGACGAAGACCACCTGCATCCCGGCCCCGCGGCCGGCGGCTACGACGTCGCGGAGGTTGTCCAGCAGACCGACCTCGGTGGCGATGTCCTCCACCAGGGGCCAGATCTTGCCGCCCTCGGAGAGGAAGTCGTTGTAGGGGTCGACGAGCAGGACGGCGGTTCGGGTGGGGTCGTAGACGGAGGTCATGGTCATCCCTTCAATGTGGAGTATCTTCGTCATCCACATTCAGGATGATGACTGTCATCCACAATGTCAAGCGAGCCGAGCCGGGCTTCGACGTGATGTGTATGATGGTCATCATCCAGATGTGCCGTCCAGATCATGTGCCGGCTGACCGGCC
Organism: Actinacidiphila acidipaludis; assembly: GCF_019890725.1. GTDB lineage: Bacteria > Actinomycetota > Actinomycetes > Streptomycetales > Streptomycetaceae > Actinacidiphila > Actinacidiphila acidipaludis. Next base: position 20,458 of record NZ_JAINZZ010000001.1, on the reverse strand, counting down.
CGGCAGCGCAGGAAGGGGCAGCGATGGGCCACTCACAGGCCGAGAAGGCCGAGTCGCGGGCGCGCGTGCTGCGCATCGCGGCGCGGCGAATCCGGGAGCAGGGCATGGAGCAGCTGGGAATCGCGGAGCTGATGAAGGAGGCCGGCCTGACCCACGGCGGCTTCTACAAGCACTTCAGCTCCCGCGAGGACCTGATGAACCAGGCCGCGGCCCTGGCCCTCGCGGACGGCGAGGAGAAGATGGAGCGGGCCGCGCAGGCCGACCCCGACCTGCCGCGCACCGGCCTGATCGACGCCTACCTCAGCGCCCACCACCGCGACACTCCCGGCACCGGTTGTGCCCTCGTCACGCTCGGTGAGGCCGCCGGGCGCGGCGGCACCGAGATGAAGGAGGCCTACGAGAAGCAGGTACGCAGCTACCTGTCGCTGATCGAGGGCATCCCCGCCGACGGGTCCGGCGAGCGCGCGGACGCGATGGTCACCCTCAGCGCGCTGGTGGGAGCGGTGCTGATGGCCCGGGCCGTGGCCGACCCCGAGCTGTCCGACGAACTGCTCGGCACGGTCGCCGCGCGCCTCAAGGACGGTTTCGGCACGGCGTGAGGCCGTGAACGCGGCGCGGGCGCCGCTGTCGCGGCGCGGCGCCCGGCCGCGGCCGGGCGTGCGTCACGGCGCGACCGGCTCAGCGCCGGTCAGGCCGCGCCACGTGTCCTCCTCGCCCTCGTGGGAGCCGCCGACCGTGGCGGACACCACGGGTTCCCCCTCCACGCGCCGGCCTCCGCGCGTCCGGAGAGCCAGCGGCCACACCGGCACCCCGGACTGCCCCTGGGGAGACCGCCAGCTCCAGGGATGGGCGAACCGCCAGGTGGCGCCGTCGGCGTCCGCGACCTCGTCGCCGGCCTCCATGAACGCGTAGGGCCGGAACAGCAGCCCGAGTTCCATCGGCTCTTGGCCGCCGGGATAGAGGACGCAGCCCTGATCGTCGAGCTCGGGATCGAACGACTGCCCGTGCCGCAGCACATGGAGGCCGGGTCCGGCCTCGGCAGCCAGCCCAGATCCCGCGGCGGATCGAAGTGTTGCACCGACAGCAGGGCATCGGGCCTCCTCGGCAGCGTGGCAGCGCCAAGGTATCCGGCTCGGGGCGCGCAGGGGTGAGGGCCGGCGCAAGTCGTCGAGGGTGGGCGTCAGGAGGGGGCGAGAACGCAGAACTCGTGGGACTCCGGGTCGGAGAGGCAGGTCCAGGGGACGTCGCCCTGGCCCAGGTCGAGGTCGATCGCACCGAGGGTCCGCAGCCGGGTCACCTCGGCGGCCCGGTCGTCACCGGGGGAGGGGAGCAGGTCGAGATGGACGCGGTCCGGCGCGGTCTTCGCGTCGGGTGTGCGGAGGAACTCGAGGTACGGACCGGCGCTCTCGGGGGAGCGCAACCTGGCGATATCGCCGTTCACCTCGTGCGGGGTCCAGTCCGTCGCCTCGCCCCAGAACCGGGCCATCGCCCGCGGGTCCGCGCAGTCGACCACCACCGCGGCGATCGGCCCGGTGTCCCGGTAGATCTCCCGCGGCTCAAGCACGCAGAACTCGTTGCCCTCGGGGTCGGCGAGGACCGTCCACGGCACGTCCCCCTGTCCCACGTCGGCGGGCGTCGCACCGAGGGCCCGCAGGCCTGCGACCAGCTCCGCCTGATGGGCGCCGGAGGTGGTGGCGAGATCGAGGTGGATCCGGTTCTTGACCGCCGTCCTGGGTTCCGGGACGGGGACGACGTCGATGCCGAGCCCGGTCGGGTCCGGCCACACGAGCCCGCCGCCGGGCCCGACGTACGTGGTCGCACCGGGGCTGTACGCACTCCAGCCGAGCGCCGCCGCCCAGAACCGGCCGACCGCCGGGGCGTCGAGAGCCTTGATGTTCACCTGAACAGGTCGCAGTGCCATGCCGGCGGTCCCGGGGTCGCCTCAGTACTCGCCCTTGATCACGAAGAAGGAGCCGCGGATGACGCCGGCCAGTTTCGACTTCTGGCGCGCGAACTTGAAGCGGGAGGCCAGTTCCTCGGGGACCTCCATGCCCTCCGAGAGCTTGAAGCCGACCGCGCGCTTCTGGCCGTCCTCGATGGTGTACATCACGTTGACCGACAGGCCGGATTCGTAGAACACGTAGGCCATCCGGATGCCCGCGACCTCGAAGGACGTCACCTCGAGCGGGCGCGCGGCGATGACGATGTCGCGCTCCTCGGAGAGGATCCGGTTCACCCAGTCGAGCACCTCGGGCGCCTCGGCCGCCGGGCTGACGGTGAACGCGTGGTCGTACTTGTTGCGGTAGTAGCGCGCCTCGTTGGCGCGCAGCCCCGCCAGCGCGTCCGCGACCGGGCTCGATTCCAGGCCGGTCGTGGAGACGTTCTCGAAGTCGACGGTGTACGGCATGCGCCCTCCTGGTGCCCGTTCGCGCACATCATCGCAGAGGGCGTCCCGCCGGGCAGCTTTTCCGGGCCGTGGCCCGGCCCGCGTCCCATGGGGCGCGGACCGGGCACTCGCCACGGCCGCACACAGCGTGTTCCGCGGCCGACGACGGACCTCAGCCGTTGGGCAGGATGACCGCGCGCCCGTTGACGGCGCCCGCGTGCAGCCGCTCGTACGCGCGCGGCGCGTCGTCAAGGGAGAACGTCTCGGTGTGGACGGAGACCGCCCCGGCGCGGGCCAGGGCCAGCACTTCCTGGAGTTCGCCGCGCGACCCCCAGTAGGGGGCGCTGACCGAGACCTCGAATGGGAGTACGCCGAACCCGACCGGCAGCGTGCCGCCGCCGATCCCCACCAGCGACACCTCGGCCTCGACCCCCGCCACGGCCGCGGCGATGCGCACGGTGGGGCCGGCGCCGACGAAGTCGAAGACCGCCTGGGCGCCCAGGCCGCCGGTCAGTTCGCGGACGGCGTCGGGGGCGCCGTCGTCGGAGAGCACCGTCTCGTGGGCGCCGACCTGGCGGGCCAGCCGCAGCTTGTCCTCGCTGACGTCCAGGGCCACGACCCGGGCCGGGGTCAGCGCCCGCAGCAACTGGATCGCGACGTGCCCGAGGCCGCCGGCGCCGATGACGACCGCGGTGGAGCCCGGGACCAGCTTGGGCAGCGCCCCCTTGACGGCGTGGTACGGCGTCAGGCCCGCGTCGGTCAGCGGGACCGCGGCCACCGGGTCGAGTCCGTCCAGGGGGACGAGGTGGCGCGGGTCGTCGACGAGCAGGTACTCGGCGATGGCGCCGGGCGCCCCGAGGCCCGGCGGGCGGATGCCGAGCTCGTCGGCGCGCAGGCAGTAGTTCTCCTTGCCCTCGGCGCACTTGGCGCACCGGCCGCAGCCCCAGGGGCCGTAGACCGCGACGGCGTCGCCCTCGCTGACCCCGGTCGTGCCGGGGCCGAGCGCGGCGACCGTGCCGACGCCCTCGTGGCCGAGGGTCAGCGGCAGCGGGTACGGGAAGCCGTCGGCGGGCCAGCTCATCACGGCGATGTCGGAGTGGCAGACGCCTGCGGCCGTGACCTTCAGGAGCACCTGGCCGGGGCCGGGCTCGGGGTCGGGGACGGTCACCACCTCGGGGGCGGCGCCGATGGTGCGGTACTGCAGTGCCTTCATGATGGTCTCCTCTCCCGGGCTCAGACGGCGGTGTAGGCGCCGTCGACCAGGTGGTAGCCGCCGGTGACGAACGAGGCGCGGTCGGAGAGCAGGAACGCGATCAGCTCGGCGACCTCCTCGGGCCGCCCCAGCCGCCCGGCCGGGTGCAGCGCGACGAGGGCGGCACGCGCCTGCTCGTCCATCTGCCGCAGCAGCGGGGTCTCGATGAAGCCGGGGCCGACGGCGTTGATCCGGATGCCCCGGGCGGAGTACTCGGCGGCGGCGGTCCTGGTGAGCCCGACGACGCCGTGCTTGGCCGCCACGTAGGCGGGCGAACCGGCGAAGCCGACGGAACCGAGGATGGAGGCCACGTTGACGATCGCACCGCCGCGGCCGGCCGCTTCGATGGCGGGCAGTTCGTGGCGCAGGCAGTAGAAGACGCCGTCGAGGTTGGTGCGGATGACCCGGTCGTACTCCGCGACGTCGTACGCGCCGGTGGGTGAACTCGGCCCGCCGATACCGGCGTTGTTCACGGCGAGGTCGAGGCCGCCGAAGGTCTCGACGGTGAGGTGGACGGCCGCCTCGGCCGATTCCGGGCGGGTGACGTCCAGCGCCGTGGCCGCCGCCCGCCGTCCCGCGGCGGTCAGTTCGGCGGCGGCCCGCTCGGCGCCGGGGACGTCGAAGTCGGCTATGACGACGTTGGCGCCGCCGGCCGCCAGCAGCCGGGCGGTGGCCAGGCCGATGCCGGACGCGGCCCCGGTGACCAGGGCGGTGCGGCCGGTGAACTCGGCGGTGTCGGCGGTGGGGTTGGGGGTGGTGCTCATGTGGTCTCACTCATCGGTAGTGCGGGGTGGTTCGGTGGTGCGGTGGGGGGCCGCGGAAGCGGCCTCCCGGGACAGGGCGTCGTAGGCCCGTTCCACGAGGTCGGCGAGGTCGGCGCCGGTGTCGCCGTCGTGGTCCTGTGGTTCCGGGCCGCGGGCCCAGGCGCGCAGCGCGGCGGTCAGGACACCCGCGGCGGCCTCGACGACGACGGCCGGGCGCAGGTCCCGGAGGTCATCGGTGCCGAGGCGGCCGGCGATGATCCGGATCGACTCCTCCTGGGCGTCGACACGGATGCGCTCGTACGCGGCGAACAGGGTGGGTTCGCCGTTCAGGAGGCCGATGATCCGGCGCATCCTCGGGCGCAGGTGCCGGGCGGGGGTGTCCCGGTCGGCCAGCCAGGCGCGGACGGCCCGGCGGTAGGCCAGCAGCGGCGGTTCGCCGGCCGGCCGCGCGCGCAGCAGGGCGTTGATCCGCTCGCCGTCGTCGCGGACGAAGCCGAGGGCGGCGTCCTCCTTGCCGGTGAAGTACCGGCTGAACGTCCGCCGGGTGACGTCCGCCCGTTCGGCGACGGCCTCCACCGTGGTGGCGGCAAGCCCGCGTTCCAGGATCAGGTCGACGGCCGCGGTGGCGAGCGCCTCGCGGGTCCGGAGCGCCTTCAGCAGCCGCCGGTCCGCCACGGCTTCGCCGCCGCCCGGTTCCGATTCCTCGGCGTCCATGTCCATGCCCCCGACCGTACGCCGGTGATGTCCCCCTGGGACAGATGTCCCAATGAGACATATGTCCCACCGGGACATCGCGGTGTTCGTGACGCCGGCGGAACGGCGTCGCGGCAGGGCCGCGGGCCTCGGGCCCCGGCCGCGCCGCGCGCCCTCCCACAGCGGACACCCCGTCCGGGCGCCTCGGGCCGCGCCCGACAATGCGTCCGCCCGGCGGGTGCCATGGGACCGGATCGCCGGCGTCGCCTACGCGCGGCGCGGCGAGGTGGTCGTCCGGTGCGAGCGTCCGCAGGACGACCTCCACCTGGGCTCTCTCGGCATTCCTCCCCTCGAGCGGCTGCTGCGGCAGCCGGGTGGGGCCGCGGTGGCGGCCGCCGGAATCGACGCCATGGTCCGCGACCCGCGCCTGCGGCCGGTCGCCCCCTGTGCGGCCCGGTCAGCCGCCCGCGCCGCCGACCGGCCGCCCTCTGGGTGAAGGGTGTGGTGCCGGCAGGTGATCGGGACGGGGGCGGCCAGAACTCCGCGTACGTGAGCGCCAGTTGCGACCGCTGGGTGGCGCAGGGCTTCGCCACGGGGGCAAGGACGGCTGGGTCTACGCGATCCAGGCGCCCGGCGGGATCGACGTCAACGCCACCGCGCGGATGACCCGGCGTCCCGCTGAGACCCCGCACCAGGCAGGCGCAGGGGGGATGCGCGCGGGCGGCGAGGGCTGTCGGACGCCACCGGACTAGCAGAGGCACAACCGTTCCGCAATGGCCCTTGCATGGCAGAAGTCGCCACGGAACGACCCGCCCGCGCGTCGCCGCCCGCGCCTAGAAAGACGCCACACGGTCCGCGCACCGGTGCACTTCGCTCCGGCCGCGCGGACCGGCTGCCCCGCCCCGTCCGACACACCCGGGGGTTCCTGTGGCGCTTCCGCACCTGCCCGCCCTCAACGACCGTTACCACCGCGATCTGGCCCGCGTCACCGTCCTGCGCTGGTTCGGCATACGCGCCGACGCCTCGCGCAACACCTGGAACCCGCGCGACAGCGCGCCGTTCCTCGTCGTCATCCTCAGCCCGCTCCTCCTCGCCGTGCTGCACCAGGTGTTCGGGCATCCGACCACGCAGGGGCGCGGTGCCCACTTCTTCTGGCTCGGCTACTACGTGGGCATGGACCTGCTCAACGTCTTCTCCCAGTGGGCCGGCTGCCGGGGCTTCCACCGGGCGCTGCCGAGCGTCGACATCATGCTGACCCCGCGCGGCGCCCGCCAGGTGCACGCCTGGATCGACCGCGGGTTCCGGCCGTGGCGGCAGGAGAAGTGGATGCTGGTCGGATCGGCCATCTCCTGCGGATCCCTGTTCGCGCTGTCCACGATCCACCAGGTGACGCGCCACATGTACGTCGACACGTCCTCCTACCTCACGGTGGTCATGAGCGGCGCCATGGGAGCCAACAGCCTCTTCTGGCTCCTGCGGGCCTCACGGCTGGCCCGGATCATCACCAAGCCCGAGCATGTGCACCTCGTCTGGTCCGCCCCGGCCCGGACCCCGGGCATCGAGGCGCTCTCCCGGTGGCACCGCTTCGTGACCCTGGTCTGTGTGTTCGGATGCGCGGTGGCCTTCGCGCCGTGGGTGTGGCTCGCGCCCTACGTCGCCCACGACGGCGCCTACCTGGTGACCAAGTGGATCGTGGCGACCCTGGCCCTGGTGGCCCTCGTCCTGTTCGGGCTCTACTCGCAGTGGCGGCTGTCCCAGGCGGTGCTGGACAGACGCACCGCGGTCCTGCACGTCCTCGCCCGCCGGCTGCCGAAGGAACCGCCGGCGACCGGCGTCCTCACCGACGGGGAGGCCCAACTCGTCGACCTGTACGACAAGGTCGCCGGCAGCCCGTCCGGCGTGATCGACGGCCAGACCGTGGCGACCACGCTGCTCACCGTCGCCGCCGTGCTCGTCCCCCTCGCGGTCGCCGTCCTCGTGCGATGACAGCCCGATCGCCCCGGCCGATGCCCGGCCGGGGCGGACCCGCGTCCGCCCCGGAATCCTCAGAAGACGCGGATCGGGATCTCCGCGGGCGCCCCGAACAGGTCGACGAGTTCGTCGTCCAGGCGGACCAGCGTGACGGAGACACCGGCCATGTCCAGGGAGGTGCAGTACTCGCCGACGTAGGAGCGGTGGACCTCGATGCCGCGCTCGGCGAGCTGCTTGTGGGCCAGCCCGTAGACGAGGTACAGCTCACCGATCGGCGTTCCGCCCAGGCCGTTGACCATGAGGGCGACCCGGTCGCCGGACTCGAACGGCAGGTCCTCGGTGACGGCGGTCACCAGTTCACCCACCATCTCCTTGGCCGTCCGCAGCTTCTCCCGGCGCCGGCCGGGCTCGCCGTGGATGCCGACGCCCATCTCGACCTCGTCGTCGGGCAGTTCGAACAGCGGCGAGCCCTTCGCCGGCGGCGTGCAGGCGGTCAGCGCCATGCCCATCGTGCGGGCCACGGAGTTGACCTTCGTGCCGATGCGGTGGACCTCGTCGAGGTCGGCGCCGCGCTCCGCCGCCGCGCCGACGGCCTTCATCACGAAGAAGTTGCCCGCCACCCCTCGGCGGCCCACGGTGTACGTGGAGTCCTGCACCGACACGTCGTCGTCGATGAACAGCGTCCGCGCCTCGATCCCGTCGGCCTGGGCCAGCTCCTCGGCCATCTCGAACGCCATGCGGTCACCGGTGTAGTTGTTGACCAGCAGCAGGACGCCCTTCGGGGAGGCGACCCGCTTGACCGTCTCGTACACGAAGTCGGCGGGCGGCGCGGCGAACACGTCGCCGGGACAGGCCGCGTCGAGCATGCCCTTGCCGACGCTCATGACGTGGGAGGGTTCGTGCCCCGAGCCCGACCCCTGGACGATCGAGACCTTGTTCTCCTGGGGCGCGTCCGCGCGCATGATCAGGTTGTACTCGGGGACGTAGCGGAGGGTGTCGGGGTTGGCGAGCGCCAGCCCTTCCAGCATCTCGGCGACGAAGTCCTTCGGGTCGTTGACGAACTTCTTCATGGGGGCTCCAGGTGGTCGTAGCGCCAGGGGGATGGGAGGAGTCAGCCGCGGGACTCCCAGGTGTCGGCGATGCGTTCCGCCATCACCGCGACCGCGACCGCGCCGGGGTCCGGCGAGCCGATGCTGCGTTCCCCGGTGTAGCTCTGACGGCCCCGCATGGCCTGCATCGGCGTGGTCGCCTCGGCCGCCGCCCGCGCGCTGGTGGCGGCCACCCGGGCGACAGCGGCACCGGACGCGCCGCCCCCGGCCCCGAGTTCCTTCTCCACCGCGTCGGTCATCGGGATCAGCGCGTCCAGCAACGTCTTGTCACCGAGGTCGGACCGGCCCCGGACCTTGATGCCCTCGGCCGCGGCCCGCAGCATCGCCACCGCGTCCTGCCCGCTCAGCCCGGCCAGGTCCGGCCGCTCCTTGACCGCCCCGGCCGCCCGCAGGAAGGCGGTGCCCCACAGGGGCCCCGACGTCCCGCCCACCCGCTTGGAGATGACCATCGCGACGCGCTTGAGGAAGTCCGAGGGCGACCCGCGGTCGAAGGTCTCCCAGTCGGCGAGGACGATCTCGAAGCCCCGCGCGAGCGAGTAGCCGAAGTCGCCGTCGCCCGCGACGGCGTCCAGATCGCCGAACTGCTTCTCGTTGTCGACTGCCGTCCGGGCGATCGTGCGGACCACGAACTCCAGGTCGCTTCCTGCTGTCGATGGCGATGACATGCTCTCTCCTCACCGGCGTGGCGTCAGTGCTGCCCGGCGCCCGTACCGCCGCCGGCCTCCAGCACCCGTCCCAGGTGCTCCAGGCGGACGAACGGCCGGGGGTCGAGGCCCAGCGGGTCGCTCAGGACCTCCGTCACGGTCTCCTGCGGTCCGGGGTCGCCCAGCGAGGACACCACCAACGACGCCCCGGCGAAGTCCTCCTGAGCGGTGTAGGCGCTGACGGTGACGACGCAGGCCAGCCCGGCGGCGAGCGCCGCCAGCATCCCGTTGCGGCTGTCCTCCACCACCACCGTCTGCGCGGGGTCGAGCGCGAGCCGGTCGACACAGAGCTGGTAGATGTCCGGCGCCGGCTTCTTGTGCTCCACCACGTCGCCCGCGAACACGTGCACCTGCGGGGCCAGTTCGGGGCCTGCGGCGAGGTCCAGCACGCTGCGCACGGACGGCTCGGCCGATGTCGACGCGACCGCGAGGGTCCAGCCCGCGTCGTGGGCCTCGGTCATCAGCCGCCGCACGCCCGGGCGCGGCGGGATGGTTCCGCCGCTGATGATGCCGGTGTAGATCTCGGTCTTGCGGCGGTGCCAGCGGGCGACCTCGTCGGCGAGCGCCTCCTGGTCGTCGGGCAGGCCCGCCGCTTTGACGAACTCCGGCGTCAGCAGCGTCTTCATCCGCTCCTTGCCGCCGCCGACCTTGACCTTCTCGGCGTACTCGGCGTCGGACCACTGCACGGGCAGCCCGAACTCCTCGAAGGTGCGGTTGAAGGCGGGCAGATGCCCGTAGCGCTCGGTGTCGGCGAGCACGCCGTCGCAGTCCCAGATCAGGGCGGGCATCGATCAGCCCGCCTTGCCGGCGCTGCCGAACAACGTCATCAGGGACCCGGCCATCTCGACCACGTCCGCGCGCACCGCGCGGAACAGGGAGGGCGGATCCCACTTCCCGCGTTCGGCCGCGGACTGCAGGAAGGCCAGGTTGGACTTCATGTACGTCTCCTTGAGGGCGGTCGAGATGTTGACCTTGGCGCACCCCCGGGAGATCAGCTCGTGGAACTGCTCGTCGGACATGCCGCTGCCGCCGTGCAGGGCGATCGGCAGCGGGTACGCGGCGACGATGTCCGAGACACGCTGGAAGTCCAGCACCGGCGCCTGCTTGTACGCGCCGTGGGCGTTGCCGATCGCGGGGGCGAACACGTCCACGTGCGTGGTCCGCAGGAACTCCAGCACGACCTCCAGGCTCTGCCGTTCGGCCTCGGTGTCGGAGCCGACGCCGTCCTCCACCCCGGTGATGGACTCGATCTCGCCCTCGACGTGGGCGCCGTACCCGCGGGCCTCGGCGACGACCTCGACGGTCTGCCGCATGTTCTCCTCGACCGGCATCTTGGAGGCGTCGAACAGCACCGAGTTCCAGCCGCGGGCCAGGCACTCCGAGATGACCTCGCGCTCGGGGCAGTGGTCCAGGTGGAGGGTGACCGGGACCTCGATGCCCGCCGTCATCGCCGTCCACATGGCGTAAAGCACGTCGCTGCCGATCGAGCGGACCGTCTTCACGGAGGTCTGCACGATCAGGGGCGACGACTTCTCCACGGCCGCGGCCAGCACCGCCTCCAGCGTGAGGTCGTTGACGATGTTGATGGCCGGAACGCCGTACCGCTTGTCGAAGGCGTCGGACACGATGGTGCTGAGGGGTACAACGGGCACGGTCCCTCCAGGGCTCGGTCTCCCCGTCCCATTGCACGCCCGCCTCGCGCGGCCCGCCACTCGGCCGCCCGTGGCCGGCGGTCGCCTCCGCCCACCCCGCTTCCGGGCCCGGCACGCGCCTGACCAGCGCGAACGCGGCAGCGCAAGCGCCGGGGCGCCGGTTGCTCGGCGCGGGCGGCCCCGGGGCGAACACTTTCCGGGGCGGACGGTGTCCCCACAGGCAGGGCGGGCGAAGGGACACACGAATCCCGGATCCCGTAGGCGCCGGCGAAGGAGGAGCGGATGGCAGGCACGTTCAGCGGTACGGGCGGTACGGGCGGTGCGGCGCGGGGCGACGGGTTCGACCGCCGGATCGAGCCGTTCCGGGCGGAGCTGCTGGCCTACTGCTACCGGATGCTCGGCTCGGCCCACGACGCGGAGGATCTGGTCCAGGAGACGTACCTCAGGGCCTGGCGGGCCCGGGAGCGGTACGACGACTCCCGCAGTTCCCTGCGCACCTGGCTGTACCGGATCGCGACGAACGCCTGCCTGACCGCCCTGGAGGTCCGCGGCCGCCGGCCCCTGCCGTCGGGAATGGTGGCCGCCTCGGACCCGCGCGGACCGCTCGTCCGCGGAGAGAACGTCGCCTGGCTCCAGCCGCTGCCCGACGCGACGCTGACCGGCGGCGATCCGGCCGGAACGGTGATCGTCCGCAGCAGCCTGCGCCTGGCCTTCGCCGCCGCGCTGCAGCACCTGTCCGCGCGCCAGCGCGGCGCCCTGATCCTGCGGGACGTGCTGGGTTTCTCCGCGGCTGAGAGCGCTGACGTCCTCGGCACCACGGTCGTGTCGGTGAACAGCTCACTGCAGCGGGCGCGGACCCGCATGAATCAGGCCGGGATCCGGCAGGAGGGCCTGCGTGAGCCGCCCTCGGGCGACCAGCGCGCCTGGGTCGACCGCTACATGACGGCGTTCGAGCGTGCCGACGTCGAAGCGCTCAAGCGGCTGCTCACCGAGGACGTGCTCATGGAGATGCCGCCGATGCTCAACTGGTTCACCGGCCGTGCCGACTACGGCCTGTTCATGGAGTGGGTCTTCGACAAGGCCGGGACCGACTGGTCCCTGCGGGCGGTCGGGGCCAACGGCCAGCCGGCCTTCGCCGCGTACCGGGGCGTGGGTGACGGGTACGAGCTGCACACCCTCCAGGTCTTCACCGTCACCGCCGACGGCATCAGCCGGAACTCGGTCTTCCAGGACGCCGAGGTCTTCGCGTCCTTCGGCCTGGCGGCCCGGCTCGACGCGCGGGGCCGCGCCGACGGCGAGCGGGAGAAGTTTCCGTCGGCGCGATGAGTTCCGGCCCCGCCGCCGGTATGTAGGGACGAGTTCGCCGGAACACCCCGCGCGAGCCGCTCAGCAGGAAGAGACATCCCATGTCAGAAAGCCGTGCGCACGACGAGGCCGCCATCCGGGCCGTACTGGCCGACTCCTCCGAGGCGTGGGAGGCCGGTGACGCCGAGGGCATGGTCGCGGACTACACCGCGGACGCGACCGCCATCCTGACCGGCTCGCTCCGCGACAGCCGTGACGTGATCCGCGAGAGCATGGCCCTGGCCTTCCAGGGTCCGCTCAAGAACACCTCGACCTGCGGCAGGGAGCTCAGCCTCCGCTTCGTCGGCCGGGACGCCGCGATCGTCGTCAGCGAGTCCGGCATCCTGTTCCCCGGCCAGACCGAGGTCCCGGACCCGGCCAAGGTGAACGCGACCTGGGTCCTGGAGAAGCGGGACGGCCGGTGGCTGATCGCCGCCTTCCACAGCAGTCCGGTGCTCGCCCCGCAGCAGTGACCGCGTGCCGGGGCGCCCGGCCCCGTCGGCCCGTCCGCGCCCCGGCCCGCTGCTGACCTGGCTGCCTTTTTACCAAATCAAGGATGGATTCATGTGATCTGATGCATTCCTGGAGACTTGGTCCGGGTATCTCTCTATGCGTTTGCGAGCAAGCGCCGGGCGGTCACCTCCGGCGCTCCGACCGCCGGCCCGCGAGGACGAGGGAAGCGCATGCGCCCGATCACCCGGAGAAGTCTGCTCGGCCTGACCGCGGGCGCCACCCTCGGGGCCGCGACCGGGTGCGGGTTCGGCGACGACCGGACGAAGACGGTCCTCATCGGTGACGGCTCGACCTCCGACACCGGCGCGCAGCCGCACCAGCCGGCGGCCGAGCGGCTGGAACCGGGACGGACGCCACCCCAGTTCGTCATCTTCTCCTGGGACGGCGCGGGTGAACTCGACAACGGCCTGTTCTCCCGCTTCCGGAACCTGGCCCAGGAGCACGACGCGAAGATGACATTCTTCCTGTCGGGCCTGTACTGCCTGCCGGAGTACAAGAAGGACCTCTACCGGCCCCCGAACAACCCCGTGGGCGCGTCCGACATCGGCTACTTCGCGGACGAGCACATCAGGACGACCCTGGACCAGGTGCGCCTGGCCTGGCTCGAGGGTCACGAGATCGGCACGCACTTCAACGGCCACTTCTGCTCGGGCTACGGCAGCGTCGGGAACTGGACCCCGGCCCAGTGGGAGAGCGAGATCGAACAGGCCATCGCCTTCGTCACGACCTGGAAGACCACCACCGGCTTCACCGACGTCCCCTCCCTGCCCTTCGACTACCGCAAGGAGCTGACCGGCGGCCGCACCCCCTGCCTGCTCGGGCAGGAGCAGTGGCTGCCGACGGCCGCCAAGCTGGGCCTGCGCTACGACGCCAGCGGACCCGGCGGCAGCCAGGTCTGGCCGTCCAGGAAGCAGGGCCTGTGGGACCTGCCGCTGCAGCTGATCCCGTTTCCCGGTCACACGTTCGAGGTCCTGTCGATGGACTACAACATGCTGGCCAACCAGTCCCACGCGGCCACCACATCCGACCCGGGCAACTACCCGGCGTGGCGGCAGCAGGCCACCGACTCCTACATCGCCGGCTTCCAGCGGGCCTACGAGACCAACCGGGCGCCCTTCTACATCGGCAACCACTTCGAGCAGTGGAACGGCGGCATCTACATGGACGCGGTCCAGAACGTCCTGGAGCACATCTCCGCACTGGGTGCCGACGACGTCCGCATGGTCAGTTTCAAGCAGTACGTCAACTGGCTCGACGCGCAGGACCCCGCGCTGCTCGCCAAACTCAGGACCTTGGACGTCGGGCAGCAACCGACCGAGGGGTGGGCGGAGTTCACCCGTTCCGCATGACGCCCGTCAGCGGATCTCGTACGTACCGTCCAGGCGGGCGCGGCCGATCACATGGCCGGCGACGGCCGCCGTCACCTCGCCGAGGGTGCGGCCGGCGGCCGGTCCCGTGGCCTGGTCCAGCGCGAAGAGCTGGAAGACGTAGGCGTGGGGTCCGTGCGACCGGATCGGCATCGGGCCGGCCCAGCCGCGGCGCCCGAGCCCGCCCTTCCCGTGGCGGACGCCCGGAACCGGGCTGGGGTCGGTCAGGGCGTTCTCCGGAAGCCCCTTGAACGCGGGGTCGATGCCCAGGGTCAGGGCGTGGGTGGCGGGCTTCGCCATCGGGACGTCCGGGTCCTGCACCACGAGGACGAGTTCGACGGTGCCCGCAGGCGGCTGCGTCCACTCCAGGGCCGGGGAGACGTTCGCGCCGAACAGCCTGCCGCGGTACTTCTCCGGCAGGGGCGCGCCGTGGTCGAAGGCGGGGCTCGTCAGGGTGAAGTTCTCCGGCGCCTGAAGGTCGGCGCGTGCCCAGACCAGGGTGTTCTGGCCGGCCCGGCGGTTGCGCAGCGCGACGCCGAGGGGGTTTGCGGGCATGACGGCGACTCCTTGCTTAGGTATAAGAAAGATCTGTTTAGGTACACTAATGAACCATGGGAAAGGACGCAACCGAAGTGCAGCGGCCCGCCGTCGCCGCGGAGACCGACCTGGGCGGACAGCTGCGCGCCGCCGTGGGACGCATCTACCGCCGCTTCCGCAGCGAGCGCCCCGACGGCAGCCTCGGAGACGCGGCACTCGCCGTCCTCACCCGCCTCCACAAGCACGGCCCGCGGACCCTCACCGAACTCAGCGCGTACGACCGGGTCTCGCCTGCCTCCATGAGCCAGACCGTGAACCGCCTGACCTCCGCCGGCTACGCCGTCCGCACCCGCGACGCGAACGACCGCCGCAAGGTGCTCTTCAGTGCCACCGCCGAAGGCGACCGACTCGCCGTCGCCGCACGGGCGCAGCGCAACGCGTGGCTCGACGAGCGGCTGGGCGCCCTCACCGCGGACGAACGCGCGGTGATCGCCAGAGCCACCGACCTGCTCCTGCGCATCGCCGACTCGTGAGCAAGGGGACCGCGGGGGAAGGGCGCGGACCGGCCCCGAAACCATGTGGTCCGCAGGGGGAATCGCCCCTACGATCACCGTCAATGCCCGGACGTAGCGCAGAGGCAGGCGGCGTGCGGAATCTGCTGCTCGGCACCGACGGCCTGGGCGACGAGGGGGCCGCGGCCGTCGTCGAGCACAGCGCGGGCACCGCCGTGGAGACCCTGTACCCCGGCTGCAACGGCACCACGGCCGCTGGGGCCTGCGCGATCGCCGACGGCCTCCGCGCCTCGCAGCACGTCGTGACCGGCGTCTGGCTCAAGCGCAACCCGCTGGGCACCGGCGGCGGCCGGGCGGCCGCCGAACTCCTCGTCGCCGCAGATACGTTGCGCACCCTCGACCTGGTGCAGACCGGCCTCGACCCGGCCGGAGCGGCCGTCCTGGCGGAGGCCGTGCTGACGGCCGTGGCACGGGGGCGGCGGATCGACGGCTCTACCTGAGCGGCAACCCGCTGGGCAGCGCGTGCGCGGCGCCACCGGCCGCACTGGTGTCGGCCGGCGCCGTTGCCGAACTCTACGCATCCGCCTGCTTCCTGGGCGACGACGGCGCGGAGTTGCTGGCCGCCGCCCTCGACCGCGCACCCCATGGCCGGCTGGCCCGGCTGTCCGTGGCCGGCAACGGGATCGGGCCGCAGGCAGTCGCCCGGCTGGCCGCCGCCGCGGCCGGGGCAGGAGTGGAACTGCTGGACTTCGGCCGGGTCAGGGCGGCCGGAACCCTCGCCGCCGACAACCACGTGGACGCCGAGGCCGCCTCGGCCATCGGCCTGACCCTGGCCTCCGCACGGCACCGGCTGACCCACCTGGTGCTGTCCCACACCGGCATGCGCAGCCGGGAGGCCCACCGTCTGCTCGACTCCGCGCCCGCGGCACCGACCGCGACCCGCTTCGTGCCGGGCAAGGGCCTCGCCACCTCGGTCCGGCGACGCCTCGACGCGCTCAGCGCCCACCTGCCGTCGCCGGCCGTCGCCGCCGACGTCGCGGCCGTCCGCAGCGTCCACCGCACGGCGCCTCCCGAGCGCTGACGGTCGTCGCCGACGGCCCGCGTCGTCGTCCTGGGCCGGACAGGTCAGCCGATGGCGATGACGGGGTGGTCGGCGGGGTTGATCCACTGCATGATCTGGGTCATGAACGCGGCGGGGACGGCGACGCAGCCGGCGGTGGGGCCGGCCTGGGGGCCGAGGTCGTGGAGGAAGATGCCGGCGCCCCGGCCCTTGACGGCGGGGTTCATGTTGAAGTCGATGACCAGCGCGTTGTGGTACTGCGTGGGGTAGTTGATGAGGTGTTCGCTGCCGTCGTCGCCGGACTCGGTGAGGTGGAAGCCGCCCTGGGTGTCGGTGCGCATCTGGTTGTAGTACGCGGAGGTCGGGTCCTCGACCCACCAGTCGTGGCTGGTGACCTGGTGGTAGGGCATGGTGGTGCCGGGGTTGGGGCCGACGCCGAAGCCGCGGGTGATGGTGTAGGTGCCGGTGGGGGTGGTCGAGGTCCCCTGGGTGCGCGTGCCGCCGAAGGTGATGCCGTGCGCGCCCACGCGGGCCGCGGTGGTGGCGGCCACCTGGTGCCAGCCGACGGCGGTCTTGTCCCACAGGGCGACGCGCGCGTAGCTGCCGGACGCCTTGACGGTGATGACCTGGCTGGCATTGCCGATGGCGACCCTGACGGGGAAGCGCTGCGGGGTGGGGATGTAGGAGCCGGCGGGCAGGGTGAGGTGCTGTCCCGGGCGGATCACATAGGGCGCGGCGATGTGGTTGGCGGCGGCCAGCGCCGTCCAGCCGTGGGGGACGTGGTCCCTGGCGGCGATCGCGGACAGGGTGTCACCCGTGACGACGGTGTATCCGGTGACGGCTGTGGTGCCGGGCGGAGTGGTGGCGGCCTGGGCGCTGCCCGCGGCGGTGACCGCGGTGACGGCCGCGGCGGCGCTGAGCGCGCCGGTGGCCGCGGCGCGGCGGGCGAGGGGTGTGCGGGGTTTGGCGTGGCGCCCAGCAGAGGCGGTCATGGTCTCTTCCGTCGAGGGGAGCAATGACGGGTGGTGCGACTCCGCCGAACGGGCCCGCACCACCACGTGTGCGTCCCAGGATGGACGCATGTGCCGCCGGAGCGCGGCGATTTGATCAGTTGATGACCTGCCCATGGGGAATCGGCTCAGCCGTGGTGGCCGCCGCCGCCGTCGAAGCCACCGTGACCGCCCCCGTGTCCGAAGCCGCCATGGCCGTGACCGAAGCCCCCGTGGCCGCCGCCGTGGGCACCCCCATGCCCACCGTTGAGCCAGCCCGCGTCGTGGCTGTGGCCGTGGTGGCTGTGGTGCCCCTGGTTGTGGTGCCGGGCCGCGGGGGAGGCGGGCAGGTCCGGCGCGGTGTCGTCGACGGTGCTCGTCCTGCCGGAGGACAGACGGTGGTCGGTGCCGCGGCCGTGCCCACGAGCCGCCCTGAGGACTATGCCCACCGCCATCAGGACGGCGAACACCGCGATGACCAGGACGATCACAGGTGCGTCGGAAATCATTATGCCCCCTTTACCGTGCCGAGCCTCAAGGATCGGTCCGGCCGTCCGCGGTGTCCCGCCACTTGACGCACTTCTGAGCTTGACCGGGCGTCAGGCCGTGCGATGCCCGTCGGGGGAGGGCACGGCTCGCAGCGCCATGTCGACGGTGGCGTGCAGGGCCTCGCGCCCCGCGCCGGCGGCCGCGTGCACCGCGTTGCCCTCGCTGACGACCATCACGTAGCGGGCCAGCACGAGCGGATCGGTGCCGGCGGGCAGATCGCCGTCCTCGACGGCGCGGGCGAGGCGGTCGGCCAGCGCCTGCTCACCGGTGAGGCGGCTGTCGGCGAGGAACTTGGCGATGTGCCCGTTGTCGCCGCCCTCGGCGAGTCCGCCCTGCACGGACAGGCATCCCGGCGGGCGGTCGGACCGCGTCAGCGCGTCGGCGTTGGCCCGCAGGAACGCCTCGATGACGGCGTATCCCGTGGGCTGCGTGAGCGCGTCGCGGGCGTAGGCCATCTCCGCGAAGGCGTAGCGGGCGACGGCGCGGCGGAACAGCTCCTCCTTGTTGCCGAACGCCGCGTACATGCTCGTGCGGTTGATGCCCATGGCGTCGGTGAGGTCGCTCAGCGACGCGCCTTCGTACCCCTGGCGCCAGAAGACATCGACCGCGCGGTCGAGCGCCGCGTCCGCGTCGAAGCCCCGGGGCCGTCCGCGTTCCGCCATCGTCACCCCCTGTCCCAGGTCGCTCCTCAATCTTAACCGAACGGTACGGAAATAGTTCGGGAGGCACCGCCGTTCTTCAGTACCGAACGGTACAGAAATGGAGGGGTCATCATGAGCGAGCTGCGCGAGAACCTCGGCCGGGTCGGACTGTGGAGCATGCAGCTGCGGTCTGCGGGCCGCCCGCAGGTACGCGAGGCCGTGGCGGAACTCGACGATCTGGGCTGGCGGGCGATCTGGATGCCCGGGCTCGACGGCGCCGGCGCACTCGACGACGTCGGCCGTCTGCTGGCCGCTGCGCCGCACAGCACCGTCGTCACGGGGGTCCTCAACATCTGGGGCCAGTCCGCCGCCGAACTGGGCGCCGGCGTCGCGGCGTTCGACGCCGCGTACGGGCCGCGCACCGTCATCGGCCTGGGCGTCGGAAACCGTGCGGGAGCCGCGGCCCGCGGGCAGCACTACGGGGATCCGGTCGACTCGATGAGCCGCTACCTCGACGAGCTGGGCGCCGCCGTCCCCGCCGGACGGCTGCTGCTCGGCGCCCTCGGCCGCAGGATGGCCGATCTGGCCGCGGCCCGCACCGCCGGCTGGCACCCGTTCCTGGTGACGCCGGAGTACGTGGCGGCGCAGCGAGCCCGGGTCGGCGCGACGCCGTTCCTCGCCCCGCACCAGGCCGTCGTGCTCGAGTCCGATCCGGCGGTGGCCCGCGAGACGGCGCGGGCGGGCATCGGCGCGTTCATCGGGTTCCCGGCCTACCGGGCGAACCTGCGGCGGCTCGGCTTCACCGACGACGACCTGGTGCCCGGTGGCAGTGACCGGCTCATCGACGCACTCGTCGCCCACGGCAGCGCGGACGACGTCGTCCGACGGGTACGGGAGCACCTCGGCGCGGGCGCGGACCACGTCGCCCTGCACGTGATCGACACCCCCGGCTCTTCCGGCCTGCCGCTCGCCCAGTGGCGCGAACTGGCCTTCCTCGCACGGTGATCGGCGATCCGGACACCCACCGCGCCCGCGGGAACGGCGCGCGGCCCACCGCGGGCAAGCCGCCCCTGCCTCTTCGTACGGCTTCAGGGCTTCTGAGGACCAACCCCCCCGCACCACCCATCCCGCACCACCGGTCCCCACTCAAGGAGAAACGATCATGGGACAGCTCGACGGCAGGACCGCCCTCGTCACCGGCGCCACCTCCGGCATCGGCCTCGCCTCCGCGCGGCGCCTCGCGGCGGAGGGAGCGCACGTCTTCCTCACCGGCCGCAGGCAGCAGGCCCTGGACGAGGCCGTGGCCTCGATCGGCGACCGCGCCACCGGCGTGCGCGCCGACGTCGCGAACCTCGACGACCTCGACCGGCTCTTCGCGGTCGTCGCGGAGCACGGAAGCCTCGACATCCTCTTCGCCAACGCAGGCGGCGGTGAGTTCGCGGCACTGCCGGACGTCACCTGGCAGCACTACGCCGACACGTTCAACACCAACGTCGGCGGCACCCTGTTCACCGTGCAGAAGGCGCTGCCCCTGCTCACACCCGGTGCCTCCGTCATCCTGACCAGCTCCAACATCGACACCAAGGGCGCCGCGTCGTTCAGCGTCTACGCCGCCAGCAAGGCGGCGCTCCGCTCGCTCACGCGCAGCTGGGCCGCCGAACTGGTCACCCGCGGGATCCGCGTCAACAGCATCGCGCCGGGGCCGATCGAGACCCCGGGACTGAGCGGCCTGGCGGGCGACCCGGCGGCCGCCGAACAGCTCCTCAAGGGTCTGGCGGCCGGAGTGCCGATGAACCGCCTCGGCCGCCCGGAGGAGATCGCCGAGACGGTGCTGTTCCTGGCGTCCGACGCCAGCGGCTACATGACCGGCGCGGAGATCTACGTCGACGGCGGCGCCAGCCAGATCTGACCTCCGGCCGATGATCCAATGATCCCGACACCGGGAACACGCGGGGCGCCGGCCGGCACGACCACACGGCCGGCCGGCGTCCCGCGGCGCCCCGGAGGAACGAGGAGCAGCACCATGAACAGCGTGACCGACCTGCTGGCCGCCAATCTGCACGAGGTCTTCGGCAACCGCGATCCCGGCTCGCGCCGCGCGGCGATCGAGCGGATCTACACCGAGGACATCGTCTTCACCGATCCGGAAGGCGTGACCACCGGTTGGGACGCCCTTGAGGAGAAGGCGAGCACCCTGCTGGAGAAGGTTCCGCCGAACTTCGTCTTCGCCGAGGACGGCGAACGCTACGCGGGCCCCGGCAACGGGGCGCTCGCCTGGGCGTTCGGCCCCGCGGGGGAACCGGCGGTGCGCGGCATCGACGTCATCACCGTCCGGGACGGCAGGATCGCCGCCGTGCTGACGATGTTCACGGCCTGATCGCGCCGTTCACGGTCTGAGACCACTGCCGGGGTTCC